>NZ_JBHRYJ010000001.1:0-1122500 GCF_042648965.1 Ferrovibrio xuzhouensis | reverse complement strand
CTTTTCTGGAAGATACTCACCCCGAAGCGCATGGACTTGCTGAAAGCCATGGCTGGTGCCGGTCCGCTCGGCGTCCGCGAGATTGCCCGCCTGGTCGAACGTGACGTAAAAGGCGTTCACACCGACCTGACGGCGTTGTGCAAGACCGGCATCGTTGAAAGGGTCGACGACGCCAAATACCAGTTTCCCTATGACGCCTTGCATATCGACTTCACCGTGATCGGCTCAAAGGCTGCATGAGCCTATAAGCTCACATCGACATCCTGAGATCGCGCTTCTGTCGTAAGTCGATCCCCAGCGCTTTCTCCTGCAGGCTGATATACGCCATGGATGCCACCCGGATATTGTGCCGGCGCGCATCGACGATTTTCTTCTCGGTCTCGGTCAACCGTGATTTGTCGGCGTTTAGTAGCCTGGCATTGTGCGACGAGAAGAACTGGCGGGCGGCGTCACGAGGCAGGCCGCTGATCCTGCTCTTGGGGTTGCCATGGCTCGCATCGACTGCAGCATACAATGCGCCGTCCTTGACCACGGGTAGCATCTTTTCAGCATGGTCGATCTCTTGTAGGGCAGTTTTAAGGCTGCCGCGCATACCAGAGCTATTTCCGTAGTGGCGTATCTCGTTTTGCAGAACATCACGTTCAGCCGAAAAGATCAGATTGATATCGCCAGTCTTCCCGATGGCGCGGATGGTCGTGAGTAGCGAATCCTGCCGCTTCCGGTATTCTCGAGCAGCGGGGCTTCGATCCCGACCCACATAGGCAGCGCGTTCATCTGCCATGCGGACCGTCAATTCGTCGAGCAGATTCTCGTTACGCGACGACATCTCTGTCCAGCCAGTCCTTACCGTACTTGCGATCCGCTTCATCGAGCCGCCATCCTTTACGGCGCAACCAATCGGCGCCGCGCGTTTCCTTGATGGCTAGCAATGTTTCAGCTGGATAGATGATCTGGCGCCGAATCGCATCAACCGCGGCTTCGTCTCCGCGCGCTTCGGCTTCCCCGAGCTGCTGCAGGAGCGCATCATTCGGCGCGAAACGTTCCAAGTCCTCTTCAGTGTAGTCCACCATGTGAAAGCTCCTGTGCAGCGCATCTACGACACACAATTTATCAAGCGCTTTGTTCAGTTTCCACGTCCTTGTAGTCAATCATCAAAGGTTCGGGGGCGGCGCGTGATGCCGGCAATCAAGCCGCAGTGGCAATCGAGGTGTTCCGCAGGCTCTTCACCATTTCTGGCACGTTGAACGTAATACGGATGCGATGCTGCATGGTTTGCTCGGCTTCATTCCAGTCAGGCGCAATGTATATCCTGTCTATGCAGCCATGTAGCAGCTTGGTGGTGTCTTGGTCAGCATCGTGTCGTGACACGGCCGCTTGAAAGTTCTGAATGATTTCACGAGAAAGGCCGTCTGAGATTCGCGTGACGGCATCGAGCTCTACCTTCAGCCGATCAATATCAAGCTTTAGCCGGCCGCTTTCTTTCTCGCGCTCTTGAATATGAGCCAAGGTTTCCGGGCCGCGTTCTAGCCTGGCAATCGTCGTCAGAAGCGAGCGGATTTCCTGCTGCACAGATTTACGCTGTGGTTCTAGCTGGCCAAGTTCCTGCAGAAGCGCATTCCGCCGGGTCTCCTGTTCGCGATAGTACAGGTCGACCTGATCGGGGCCGAATTTACGCAGCTCGGCCAGAATTAGCGGCATCAGATAGTCGTGAGGAAGATTCTGGTTGGCACAGCCCTTTTCCGGGCAACCATGCAGCCGAGACCTTCGAAACACGAAGGCGGTATCGTGTCTGGCGCACCAGAGTTTTCCAGATGTCAGATACAGCGGTTGCTCCCTGGTCTTCTTCGATGCCTTGATCTGCCGCGCTCGCCAGGTGCGCTGATACTCGTTCCGACGTTCGGCCTTTTCAGGTTGTGTCATCACTTGGACGATAAGGCGCTTCTGGCGGAAACGATTTGACCTTTCTTCGATCAATTGCTGGATGGCATCAAACTGTGCCTCATCCACGATCGCCAGCTCAGGAGCTGGAACCGTTATCCATTCATTTTCAGGGCGCACGACCGACAGCCGCTTGCCCGTCTCAGGATGTTTTCGATAGGCCATCCTATCGAACGTGACCAAGCCCTTGTACAGCGTATTTCGCAAGATCCCTGTCTGCCGGGCAACCGTGCCGATGAAGGCCGACGGCTGCCATTTCGAGCCGCGTGGCGAGGGGACTTCCAGCTCGTTCAGCCATGCGCTGATCCGGCGCAGAGATTCGCCCGCCTGGTAGCGGGCGAATACCGTGCGGACGATCTCCGCTTCCTTTTGGTTGATCTTACGCAAGCCGGGGATCAGCTCGCCGCGCTCGTTCATCCGTCTCACGATGTCGTAGCCGAAGGTGCGGCCGCCTGGGATCGCGCCATTCAGCACGGCGGCAATCATGCCGCGCCTGGTCTTGTCCGCGAGGTCTTTCAGGTACAGCGCATTCATCGTCCCCTTGAGGCCGATGTGCAGCTCGGATATCTCGCCCTCGGCTATCGTTTCCAGCCCGATGCCTAAGAACATAAGTTTTTTGTAGAAATGAGCGATGTCGCCCTGGTCGCGACTGAGGCGGGACAGGTCTTCGGTGATGATTCTGACGAAACCGCCATCGAGGGCGGTTTCGATCAGACCACGAATTCCTGGTCGGTTCTGCATGCTGGCGCCGGAGATGCCTTCATCACAGAAGGCAGCCGTTACAGTATAACCCAACCGGCTGCAGTGAGCCTCGCAGCGGGCGATCTGATCCCGCGTCGAATGCTCCTGTTTGTCGGTCGAATGGCGTGCGTAAACCGCCACCTTCATACGCTGTACCCCCTTGAAATCTCTCGATTATCTAAAGCGGGGGCCTGATTCGCAAGAACTCTGTCTACAAAAGGGCGAGTGCTGGTAACTTTTCACATCTTTTCATATCATTTGTTGAAATTTCATGTGTATTCAGATGATTTCAGGAGTTTGGACTTTGGCGGCCATCGGTCATGAAATCTCGTGAATTACCCTGAAATCATGTGAAAATTCATGAAAGGCGGCCCCCCCTCATTTCCTGTCGTATCGATGGCAGGATAGGTGCGGTGGGACCACCGCACTCCTGCTGGCCATTGGGCCAGAAGGCTTATTCGCACCTGCGGCGCTCAACGGGACGGGATTCTGTCTACTGGCAGATCAAGCATATCCGACGCAGCAGAAGGCCAGCCATAGCGCCTGCTGGCGGCGCGGGTGCCCGATACCGCGCCGGCAGAGCTGTACGGCACGGTCTATGGCTACTGGGCTGTCTGCCATGCCAGTCGGCCAGTGCGCTGGTCGGCGCCTTCTGGGATGCCGCCGGGTTGGGTCTGACTTTTCCGTCGGGGCCGGCCTTGCTGGTCTGACGCTAGTCAGCCTGTTGTCGGTCCGCAGCACGGTGACCGCCCGGATGGTTGTCGGCATAATGGGGACTCCTGCGAACACATGATGCGGGCGGCGTGCCGACGCCGCATCCATAAGATGCCGGCCGCAAGGAAGGCGACGCCGATTGCCAGGCCCGCGGCCCAACCGAGAGCGGCCACGCCAAGGCCGGCAATGCCGATGCCGGTCAGGCCGAGGCCGGCCAATGCAGGGGCGATCACCGGAAGACAGCAGGCCATGCAGGCAGCGCCAAGGCCGAGCAGCGTCAGAACAGGTTTCATCGTCTTCCTCTCGAGATGGTCAGTCGGGCCTGTCGTGCCCGTGTTGCCGGAGGATGGATCCTCAAGTAACTTGAGGATCAAGCGGATTCTTGGAGGAATATCTCGTGGCCATCCTGCAACGTATGACGATCGGCCAGCTGGCCAAGCGGACCGACAGCAACGCGCCGACCATCCGCTATTACGAGGAAATCGGCCTGTTGCCGAAAGCCAGCCGCAAGGCCAGCGGCCATCGCACCTATTCGGATGCCGATCTCAAGCGGCTGACCCTCATCCGGCGCTGCCGGGATTTCGGGTTCTCAATCGAGCAGATACGCCTGCTTGTCGGCCTGACCGAAGCTCCCGACGGCAAGTGCACCGAGGTTCGCGATCTGGCGCTAACGCATCTGAACACCGTGCGGGAAAAGCGGCGGGCGTTGCAGGAACTGGAGCAGAGCCTGTTGGGTTTCGTGCAGGATTGCCAGACGGATTGCGCGGATGGTCCGGCAACCGGTTGCGTGGTCATCGAGGATATCAGCCGCCGTCCCGCGGCCGCCGCATGCTGTCCGGGGTGATCGCATGAAGACATATCTGGTTTACACGGCGGCGGCGCTGGCCGAGATTGCCGGCTGTTTTTCTTTCTGGGCGTGGCTGCGGCTGGATAAGCCGGCTTGGTGGCTGACGCCGGGCATGGTTGCGCTCGCCCTGTTCGCCTGGCTGCTGACGCTGTCGGATAGCGATGCCGCGGGGCGGGCTTATGCGGCATATGGCGGGATCTATATCGCGGTGTCGCTGCTGTGGCTCTGGATGGTGGAAAGTCGGGTGCCGGATCGCTGGGACCTGATCGGCGCGGCGGTCTGCCTGATCGGCACCGGCATCATCCTGTTCGGACCGCGCGGCGTGCCGGGAAGCATCTAGCCCGGCATGCGACGGGCAGCATGACAGGCAAGATGTGATCATGGCCAGACAGTCCAAGGTCTATACCGGCATCGGCTTTGCCCTCGGTTCGGCTGCGCTGTTCGGCGTCAGTACGCCCATGGCCAAGCTGCTGCTGGGCGGTATCTCGCCTTGGCTGATGGCCGGCCTGCTGTATCTTGGCGCGGGATTTGGGCTGGCAATGGTTCGGTTGCTGTCACGTTGGCGCGGCAAGCCGGCAGCCGAAGCGCCCTTGAAGGCCGTCGATCTGGGCTGGCTGGCGATCATCGTGCTGTTCGGCGGCGTGGCCGGGCCGTTGCTGCTGATGCTGGGGCTGGTGGGGACGCCTGCATCGACGGCCGCCCTTCTGCTGAACCTCGAAGGCCTGGCGACGCTGGCCATCGCCTGGCTGGTCTATCGGGAGAATGTCGATCTGCGCGTCGGCATCGGTGCGGCGGCCATCCTGCTGGGAGCCATCATCCTCTCATGGCAAACCGGTGTGGGGCAGGCCGGCTATGGCGCCCTGGCGATTGCCAGTGCCTGCCTGTTCTGGGGTATCGACAACAACCTGACCCGCAAGCTATCAGCGTCCGACCCCGAGCAGATCGCCATGATCAAAGGGCTGGTGGCTGGCGCGGTCAATCTGCTGATCGGCCTGCTGTGGCGGCAAGATGCATTGCCGACGATCGGGCCTTTGCTGGTCGCCATGATCGTGGGCTTCCTGGGCTACGGCGTCAGCCTTGTGCTGTTCATCCATGCGCTGCGTCACCTCGGATCGGCTCGCACCGGCGCCTATTTCTCGACAGCGCCATTCATCGGTGCCGTGGTCGCCGTGACGATCTTTCGGGACGCGGTTTCCCTGCAACTGGGCCTCGCCGGCCTGCTGATGGCCATCGGATTATACCTTCACCTCGCCGAGCGGCATGAACACGAACACCACCATGACGCCATGTTGCACGAACACGCGCATGTTCATGATGCGCATCACCAGCATGTGCATGAGTCGGGCGATCCGGCCGGCGAGCCGCATGTGCATGTCCACCGGCATTTCGCCACGGTGCATCGGCACCCGCATTACCCGGACATCCATCACCGGCACGGGCATGGCAGTGGATAGACACGGTCGGGCCGAGAGCGCTATCGCAACTGGCCCGATGCCTGACCCCGGCCAAATTCGACCAACGAATCTCTAGCGCCTTGCCTTATCTCTATTCAAAAAATTAAGGCTTTAGGTCTTTCATCATCATGCGCTGCTGCTGCGTCTGCTGCAGCATCATCTGCTGCAGCATGTCCATCCGCTGTTGCATCATCTGCATCCGCGATTCCAAGTCGATATTTGTACTGCCTTGATGTCGCATTATCATGCCCGGGGCATATGCTTTCTGCATATCAACCATCTGGTCCTGCATCATCTGCATATGTTCGGCCATCAACTTGTGGCGTTCGGCCGACGAGTGCGCCTGCTGCATCTGATTGTACACGCCTTGCATCTGCTGGAGGCGTGTCTGCATATGATCGAGTTCGCCATGCTCGTCAGCGAAGGCGGGCATGGCCAGAAAGTTGATAGCCAAGACCGTTGCGGCAAGGGTCTTCCAGTTCATTTGAGGCTCTCCTGAATTTCGCCAGCCGCCTGCTATCATCGGCATACGCTCCGGAAACGATAGGAGCGGCCAGCGGGGACTCATGGAAGGTGTCTCATGTCTTTATATGGGCGGCCGCTATCCAAGACCTTGATCTTGGTCAAAATGCAGGCCGATTTAAAGAGAGCTCTCCTTGGAAGGAAGCTAAATGCTCCGATTGTTCGGTTTTCCTCTGGTGTTGCAGGGTGAGCTATTTCGTCGGTCCCAGAGCGCCTGGACCCATTACCGTCGCGGCTGCTTTGATTTCGGTTCCGTCCGAAAAATGCAGGGCGAGAGTGAGTGTTTCACCTTTCTTGACTGCCCGCTTAAGGGCCATCAGCATGATGTGGTAACCGCCCGGCTCCATCTCGAGGCGGCCCCCGGCGGGAATTTCGATCGGACCCGCGGGAGCCATTTTCATAATGGTGCCGTCCTTGACGGTTTCGTGCACCTCGACCATTCCCGCTACGGAGCTCGTCAGGCCGGTCAACGTCACGGCATGATTGCTGGTGTTAATCACAGTAACGAAGGCGGCTGCTGGTCTGGAGGTGCCAATTGAAGCGCGCGCCCAGGCCTGCTCCACACGGATTCCGGCATCCGCCGCATAGACCGGCGATGCCAGAAGACCGGCCATTGCCAGCGCCAGCAAGGTTTTGAAAAATAGAACGCGCATCTCTTTTCCTCCTGTCGGGTATTTCATTTCTCTGTGGCTTGGTGACGTCACAGGAGTCGCCTGTGTTCGCTGCCAGCCTCAGTGACCATGAGTGAGGTTGGCGACGGCGACATGATCGGCCACACGCACCAGCCGTTCGCTATATAATCCGACCGGTTGCAACAGCCTCAGTGCATTGAAAACCACCAGCAGTGATGCCCCAACATCAGCGGCGATAGCACCCCAGAGGCTTGCGGCACCGAGGAATGTCAGGCCCAGGAAGACGGCCTTCACCGCAAGCGAGAAAACGATGTTCTGTCGGATGACCGCGAGTGTCCGTCGAGCGTGGCTGATCAGCCATGGCAGTCTGGCTATATCGTCGGTCATCAGCGCGATATCCGCGGTCTCGATGGCAGCATCGCTGCCGATGGCGCCCATGGCGATGCCGAGGCTGGCGCGGGCCAGTGCAGGAGCATCGTTGACTCCATCGCCAACCATGGCCACGGCGCCGTAACGCGTTTCCAATTGCTCGACGATCTTCAGCTTGTCTTCGGGGAGCAACTCAGCATGGACCTCGTCGATTCCGACCTCGCGAGCTATTGCTTCTGCCGTGACGCGGTTGTCGCCAGTCAGCATAACGACACGGCCGATACCGGCGGCATGCAATTGCGCGATGGTTTCGCGAGCATCGGGCCGTACGGTATCGGCAACTGCTATCAGCCCGCAGATGTGACGGACATTGCCGATCAAGATCACGGTCTTGCCATCGGTCACCCAATTGTCGACCCGTTCGGCTACCTCCAGCGCACCCTGGCCGCGTTCGATCGCATAGCGATAGGATCCAAGCCAGAACCGTTCACCTTCAAACATGCCACTCAGGCCCCGCCCCTTCAAAACCTGGACATTCTCAGCGGCAGCCGGGCTCACTCCCTGTCTTACCGCAAAGCGGGTGATTGCCTTGGCGAGAGGATGTGTTGACCGAGCCTCCAGCGCGGCGGCCCGAGCCAGCAATTCGGCTTCGGTATGCCCATTCAGGGGAATGAGACCGACCACCTGCGGATCGCCCTGTGTGATGGTGCCGGTTTTGTCCATTGCAATGACTTTAAGATGCGCAGGCAACTCAATATAAGCACCACCCTTGATCAAGGTTCCGGCGCGGGCAGCCGCTGCGAGCGACGCTACAACCGAAACCGGCGTCGAGATGACGAGCGCGCAGGGGCAGGCGATCACCAGCAGGACCAGTGCGCGATAAAACCAGTCGGCCCAAGCGGATCCGAACAGCAGCGGCGGCGCCACGAAGACCAGGATAGCGAGGACCATGACAGCAGGCGTGTAAATGCGGGCGAAGCGTTCGACCCATTGTTCCGATGGGGCGCGCCGCGCATGTGCTTCTTCGATCATCCGGATGATGCCGGCCAGCGCGGTCTGGTCGGCCGCCTTGGTGGCTTCGATGGTCAAGCTGCCATCGCCGTTGATCGTGGCGGCGTAAACTTCGGAACCTGCCTGCTTCTCTACCGGAACACTCTCGCCGGTGATCGGTGCCTGATTGACGGCACTGGTGCCGGCGACGACGCGACCGTCCAGTGGAATACGTTCGCCGCCATGTACGGTAAAACGGGCACCGGGATTGACTGACTGGGCGGGAGTGACAACTTCCGACCCGTCCGGCTGCAAGACCCGAACTGTCGATGGTGCCAGGTCCAACAGGGCCGCGATGGCCCGGCGCGCCTTACCGACGCTCCACGCCTCAAGCGTCAGCGACAGGGCAAAGAGGAAGGCAACTGACGCGGCTTCAAGCCATTCGCCGAGCAGGGCCGCGCCAATGATTGCAACGACCATCAAGAAATTAATGTCCGGGCGCAGGCTGCGCGCGGCGTACCAGGCTTTCCTGGCGACAAGACGACCCCCGAGCAGAATTGCCGCAATATAGGCTGTAATTTCCGCCCACGGCATGGGGGCGGCAGCGTGGTTGACCAGCAGGTGGAATGCGTCTCGCAAGCCGTTTGCATGGATTGTGTGGATGACCATGCCAAGCAGCAGGAAGATGCCACTTGCCGAGGTGAACACGATTTGTTGCCGTCGGTAATGGGCGCTGTCGTCACTCTTAGCCGATTCGTCCCAGGCTATAGCGCTCATACCGGTACCGGCGACAGCTTTGACGATGGCCTTGTCGGGAACGCTACGGGCCACCTCGGCCACGGTCATGCGACCGTTCAGGACATCGAAAATTAAATTGTCATTGCCACCGACCAGCGGCCCTACCGCCTTGCGCAGGATGGATACTTCCTCGGCGCAGTCCATGCCGCGAATCTTGAAGGATCGGCCGCCGCGCTGCGGTGGGAAGGTCGCTGATGTGACTTCTGCGGCACAGCAGGCGTCCCCTTTGTGGCTGTGACCGCAGCCGTGACGATGATCTTGGTCATGATGGTCGTGGTCATGGGCCATGGAAGACCTCGATTTCAATGTTGCCGATTGAGCTGCCGTCAGGATAATCTCTACAATTATTGTAGCTTCAAGCACAGAGGCTCATGGAGAAATGACGGAAATCAGAGATTATTCCATTGGCCAATTGGCGGAACTAAGTGGCTGCTCGGTTCAAATCATCCGCCACTACGAGCAGGGAGGCCTTCTGCCTCTACCGCCCCGAACCATCGGGAACCAGCGTCGTTATACCCAACAGCATCTGCAGCGGCTGCAGTTCATCAGGCATTCACGCGACCTTGGCTTTTCGCTCGATGCGATTCGGACGCTGGTCCAATTGGCGGACGAACCGGACCAGTCCTGCGCCGCTGTCGATGCGATCGCGCAGCAGCATCTCGACGCGGTAGAGCGCCGCATCGCTCAATTGCAGGCACTGCGCCAGGAACTGCGGCGCATGATCGCCCTTTGCGGCAACGGTCAGGTCGCATCCTGCCGCATCATCGAAACTTTGGCCGATTTCAGCCATGCCCACTGTCTGTCGAGTCACGGCAGAACTTCCAATCTAGAGCGCAGCGTAACAGAAGCGGTGCCCCAGAAGAAATCGCGTCGCCCGAGAGCTGCCAGTACCGCCGCGGCGTGATCGGGGAGCCTCCTTTCGGTGTTTATCTTCGTGGCTACACTCTATGTGCCGGCGCAAAGGTGCATTGCGTGTCGCCACTCTCGAGCTGAATGGTCGAATGGTGGATGCCGAAGCGCTGCTCCAGCGCGGCAGAGGTTTCGGCGATCAGTCGATCATCGACTGGCAGGCCGGGGCGCACCAGATGCGCGGTCAGTGCCACCTCAGTGGTGCTCATCGACCAGATATGCAGGTCATGCACCTCGGTCACGCCGGGGATGCCTGCAAGATAGGCCTGCACGGCCTCCAGCGAGATGCCGGACGGCACGGCGTCGAGTGACATGGCGACGCTTTCGCGCAGCAGGCCCCAGGTGCCCCAGACGATCACCAGCACGATGACGATGCTGACCACCGGATCGAGCCATAGCCAGCCGGTGAACAGGATGGCGATGCCGGCGAGCACCACGCCGGCGGAGACCGCGGCATCGGCCGCCATGTGCAGATAGGCGCCGCGGATGTTCAGGTCGCCCTTGCTGCCGGCCATGAACAGCCAGGCGGTGAAGCCGTTGATGGCGATGCCGATGGCGGCGACGACGATCACGGTGGTGCCGGCCACAGGCTCGGGGCTGGCCAGGCGTTGGATCGCCTCCCAGCCGATAGCGCCGACGGCGAGCAGCAGGAAGATCGCGTTGAACAGGGCCGCGAGGATCGAGGAGGACCGCAGGCCGTAGGTATAGCGGCTGGATGGCGGCCGCCGCGATAGGATGGCGGCGATCCAGGCGATCACCAGGCCGAGCACGTCGGACAGGTTATGTCCGGCATCGGCCAGCAGGGCCATCGAATTGGCGAGAATGCCGTAAGCAGCCTCGATCGCCACGAAGGCGACATTCAGCGTGATGCCGATGGCGAAGGCGCGGCCGAAACTGGCCGGCGCATGCGCATGGCCGGCATGGCTATGGCCATGCCCGTGCGATCCATGAGCATGTACTCCATGATCATGCGATTTGTGGTCGTGCTTGTGGTGGGATTCGCTGCTCATAGTCCAGCCCCTTTGTTTTCAAAGTCCAAGATGCCGCTTCAGTCGGCCACCCCGAAACCCTTTGTTGTGTAAAGAATGGCAACCAGGATGGCCGTGATGAATACCATCAGTACGAAGAGGCTGAAGCCGGCCGCCATCGCACGATTCTTGCCCCGGGCACGGGCGATCAGTCCGGCACCGGTGGTAGGGTATAGCAGGGCGGCCGAGTTCGAGCCGGGATTGAGAAGACGCTCACCATTCAGGCGCTCTTCATGCAAGCCCCACATATGCACAACGAGAAGTATCGCGATCAGGCATAGCAGGCTGCTCGGAATCCAGATGATCACGCCACCGATCTGTTCATCGGCGAGTGGACTGTAGCTGAGCAGGCGAGTGCCAGTCCCGTATGTCGCATAGAGTGGCGCTGACTTGAGAGCCATGTAGGAGCCGAGCAGGATGTTTGACAGAATCACCAGCCAGAGCATCATCAGCCGTACACCATATGCCGGACCGTACCGGCGCCACCCCTGTAACCGGCTGGTCCAGCGACCGTCTGAATCATCTATGTCGATCGCCGAGCGTGGCGCTTTTCGATCCAAAATGCGGAACCAGAAAGCGATCCCGGAAAGAATGAATGTGGTGTGCAGAATGCGATGAACGAAGACATTCTGTACGGCCAACTGGTGCAGAGAGGGGACATGCCAAACATACATGAGAGCGATGAAAACCGCCCCTGTGACCACAACATTTGAGGTCAGGCCGATCATCAGCGAGGGAATGCCGTATTTTGGAGCCCTCCCCGATAGGCGCTTGCGAATCGGCGCGGGTAGGCCCCCGATCAAGTCCTGTTGGGGCCAGGAAAGTGCGAGCAGCATCGGCGCCGTGATACGAAGCAGCAGAAACTGGAGCTGATGTGCGGCGAACAGACCATCCGCCACTGTGCTGACCGGTGAATCTAATGCAAAAAGAATTACGGCAAGGCCGCTGAGGAATAGGCCGGCCCGGCGCAGGCCAGACCGGTTCATCCCCTGTCGTCGAATGCCATTGATATAAAGCGCGGCAAGCAAAAGCAGTATGAGGAAAAGAGCGGGCGCCAGCCGCCAGCTGCTCCACGTCATGATCGCGGGAGTGGGCCGATCGGCTCCGGTCGCGTATGTCAAAAATGCAATCGCCACAAACGACGCAGTCAGAATGCTGGCGTTATACCTAATCCGGGGCATCGAATTTGATATTGCTACCGCCAAGGGTGAGGTGCGACGGTTTGCTCTCGACACTGTGCTCACGTCCATACTGCGATGATTCCAGGTGGGCATTGTTGCCTGTGTGGAGGTATCATCCGACGACAGGCATCGTTGCTGCGTCAAGAGCGTGCACCTACATTCCGGAATACTGAAGCGGCGAGCAAACCATTTTTTAGGCGTATGTAATATCATAGCAGCGGCATTGGGCCGCAGCGCGCTGGTTCACATGCTTATGCATTGACTTTGATGCAAAAATCGCTAGTTAAGCTGCATCGCATCGGATGACATGAAACATGGACAAGCAGGGAAACAGGCAATTTGACTGGCGGCGCATCAGCGCTGCAGTCGTTGCCGTGTCCATCCTGTTTGCCGCCCTGTTCACGGCGGTGCATGCCGCCGACACCGGTTTCCGGTTGATGGCCGTCGAAATGGTTGCGGCGGCTGGCGGAGCCACGGACGGCGATACCGATAGCCAGAAGTCTGCCGCGCTTCCGGGCGATTGCGACATGCATTGCAATCAGCATGCGCAGGCATTTCCCCGCGTTGCGGCCGGTTTCCGTGGCGGTTCTGCCGGGCAGATGCGCGTCGCCGCCAGGGACGATCGCGGCCTTTATTCCGCCCCGCAATGGGGCATTCTCGAACCTCCTCGCGTTTGATTTCGCTTGAACTGAACAACCCGCATGCAGATGCGGGCCGTATCGTCATGCCCAAGCGAGATCAACAATGCGCTTTCTGTTTTCTGTTGCGCTGCTTTGTGCAGCCGCGACCGCTGCACCCGTATCGGCCCAGACGCCGACCGTTATCACCAGCCTGACCGACGCCCTGCGGATCGGCGAAGACAACGCCGCCCGCCTGCGTGCCGCGGATGCCGGCCTAGCCGGTGCCGGCGGGGCGCTGATGCAGGCCGGCGTCCGGCCGAATCCCGAACTGTTTGTCGATGCCGAGAATTTTGCCGGCAGCAAAAGCTATTCCGGTACCCAGAGTCTGGAATGGACCGCCGGCCTGTCGCAGCGGATTGAGATCGGCGGCAAGCGCACAGCGCGCATTTCCGAGGCCCAGGCGGGATTGACGCAGGCCGGGCATCAGCGTGATCTCGAAGCCCTGAGCTTACGGGCCGACATTGCTCGTACCTATATCCGTGTGCTTGCCAGTGCCCGCCGCGTCGAACTGGCGGACCGCCAGAAGGATAATGCGGCCACCATCGCCAGCGCGGTGGATGCACGCGTCGAGGCGGGCAAGGAAGCCGCCGTCCAGACCCAGCGCGCTGATATCCTTCGGGCGACGGCCGGCATGGCGGCGCAAAAGGCCCGCGGCGCCTATCAGGCATCGCTTGCAGAACTGGCCGCGCTGCTGAATCGCCCGGCGGGCAGCCTGCAGCTGCAGACCGGCTGGCTCGACGAAATCGGCGCGGTGCCGGATATCGCCCCGGATGAAGCATCGCTGGCGGTGAACCCGAAATACGCCCTGATCACCGCCGCCATCGAGCGTGCCCGAGCGGGCATCGCCGTGGCGACCGCGGCGGCGGTGCCGGACCCTACCCTGCGCGCCGGCTTCCGCCGCTATAACGACGATGACAGTTCCGCCATCGTCGTCGGCGTCTCGGTACCGATTCCGGTCTTCGACCGCAACCGCGGTGCCATCCTCGAAGCACGGCAGTCGTTGATCCGCGCCGAAGCCGAGCAGGAGGCCGCGCGGCTGGAAATCCTCGGCGACCTGGCGAAATCGCGCACTGCCGTGTTGACGGCCTATCAGCAGGTCCAGACGCTCAAATCCGCCGTCGAGCCGGCAGCGGACCGAGCGCTTTCGGCGGCACGGGATGGCTATCAGACTGGCAAGTTCGATTTCCTCAATCTGCTGGACGCACAGCGCACCCGGTTCGAAATCGAAGAACAGCTCGCGGCCGCCCTTGAGGAGTACCACCTCGCCCGCATCGCCCTGACGACCCTGGTCGGCCGGGTCGAATAGGCCGCGCTGCCGCCGATCCTTCCCCTTTTGCCTGGAGATTCACCATGAACCGGCCTGCCACTTACCTTGCCCTTGCGCTACTCGTGCCGACTCTGCTGGCGGGATGCGACGAAAATGCCGCCGCCCCCGAGCAGGCAGCCGCAAAAGCCGCCACTGACCATGCCGGTGAGCCTGAGGGCGGCGATCATGCCGCGGAAGCCGCCAGCAGCGTCACCCTGACGCCGGCGCAGATCGCGTTGGCCGATATCGCGACAGCGCGGGTCGGGCGGGGGGAGGTTCGTGTTCCGCTCGATCTCACCGGCGAAGTCGTGCTCAATCGCCAGCGTCTGGCCTACGTCGTCCCACGCGTACCGGGTTACGTCACGAAAATCGAAAAGCCAATCGGCAGCGCCGTTAAAGCCGGCGACACTCTTGCCGTCATCGAAAGCCGTGAGTTGGCCGAGATGAAGAATGCCTATCTCGGCGCGCGCGAAAGAGCCCCGCTGGCGCTCAGCCGCATGCAGCGCGAAGAACAGCTATGGAAACGGAAGGTCTCGTCGGAGCAGGATTACCAAGATGCCCGGCAGGTCTACTCCGAGGCAAATGTCCTGCTGCGGACGGCGGAGCAGAACCTGGTTGCGGTCGGCTTAGATCCAAAATCGGCCGCCCTTGATGGCGGCGGACGCTATGGCGTGACCACACCAATCGACGGCGCGATCATCGACTGGAACATTGCGCAGGGGCAGATGGTTGGCGCCGAGGGCGCGATCTTCACCGTTGCCGATCTGTCGCGGCTGTGGGTGATGGCGACGGTCAACATCAAGGATATCGGCCGTGCACAGGTCGGCCAGCAGGCATTTATCCGGACCCGTCAATTAGGTGGCGCGGTGCAGACGGGGACTGTCGACTGGGTCGGTGACACCGTGGACGAGCGCACCCGCACGCAGCATATCCGAATTGAGGTCGACAATGCCGGCCGCCGGTTGAAGCCGGGCATGTTCGTTACAGCGACGGTATTCACCGAAGTCAAACCCGGTGTCCTGGTGGTGCCGGCAGCGGCAATCCAGCGCCAGAAAGACGAAGCGATCGTGTTTGTGGCTGCTGGCGAAGGCCGGTTTGAGCGGCGCGAGGTGACGCTTGGTCTGCGCGATCCACAGGTGGCCGAGGTGACGACCGGACTCAGCGAAGGTGACGCGGTCGTTACCAAGGGCGGCTTCACGCTGAAATCCGAACTGGAGAAATCCGGCTTCGGCGGCGACAGCCACTGATCCGCAGGCCCCGAGCAACACGAAAGCGGCACATATATGATCAACCGCCTCATCGACCTTGCCCTGAACCAACGATTCCTGGTCGCGGTTCTGACCATCGGCCTGATCGCCTATGGCTGGGCATCCATGCAGAAGCTGAACGTTGACGCCTTCCCGGATGTCACCAATGTCCAGGTCCAGATTAACACGGAAGCGCCGGGCCTCGCAGCGGCGGAAGTCGAACAACTGATCACCTATCCGGTCGAATCGGTGATGAACGGCCTGCCGGACGTCACCGAAGTGCGCTCGACCTCGAAAACCGGCCTGTCCGTTGTGACGGTGGTGTTCGATGACAAGGTCGACATCTATTTCGCCCGACAGCTGGTCCTCGAACGCCTGCAGATCGCCCGCGAGCGTATCCCCGATGGCCTCGGTGCCCCGGAAATGGGGCCGATCACGACCGGCCTCGGACAGGTCTACAAATATCTCCTGTCAGGTCCCGGTAAGTCGCTCATGGAATTGCGGTCGATCAACGACTGGGTGGTCAAGTTCCAGCTGCGCACCGTGCCCGGCATTACCGATGTACTCAGCAACGGCGGCGAGGTCCGCCAGTTCCAGGTCCGCGTCATCCCGGAACGAATGACGGCCTATGACGTGACCTGGAACGATATCCGCGAGGCGATCCAGAAGAACAACCGCAACGCCGGCGGCTGGTACATCGAGGGCAGCCAGGAACAGCTGGTGGTGCGTGGCGAAGGCCTGATCTCGGGCGGCGCGCGCGGCCTAGCCGACATCGAACGGATCGTGCTGAAGACCGTGGACGGCACCCCCGTCTATGTCCGCGATGTCGCCGCCGTCGAATATGGGGCGGAAATTCGTCAGGGAGCCGTCAGTGTCAATGGCGATGGCGAGGCGGTGACCGGCGTGGTCCTGCAGCTCAAGGGCGCCAATACCCGCCAGGTGCTGAGCGATATCCGCAAGAAGGTGGAGAGCATCCAGAAATCACTGCCGGCCGGCGTGCGGATCGTGCCGATCTATGACCAGTCGATGCTGGGCGAGAAGGCGGTGACTACCGTGGTCAAGGCATTGGCCGAGGCGGCCGTGCTGATCGTGGTGGTGCTGTTCATCTTCCTGTGGAACGCGCGCGCCGCCCTTATCGTGGTTTGTTCGATCCCGCTGTCAATGCTGGTGGCCTTCATCATGATGCGGCATTTCGGGCTGTCGGCAAACCTGCAGTCGTTGGGCGGCCTTGCCATCGGCATCGGCATGATGGTCGACGGTTCGGTGGTAATGATTGAGAACATCATGCGGCACCTCGCCGAAGACGGGCATGAAAAGGAAAGTCTGTCCAACAAAGTGCGCCGCGCGGCCGAGGAGGTCGGCCAGCCGGTCTTCTTCGCAGTGCTGATCATCGTGGTGGTATTTCTGCCGCTATTCACGCTGGAAGGCGTCGAAGGCAAGATGTTCAGCCCGATGGCCTTCACTATCGCGTTTGCCATGCTCGGCTCTCTGGTCGTCGCACTGACCGTGGTTCCCGTCCTTGCCTCGATCCTGCTGAAGGGTCGGATCTCCGAGGAGGACACTCGCCTGATGCGTGCCCTGAAAGCGGTCTACCATCCGGTGCTGCTGCGGGCGATCCGTCACCGGATCGCGGTGGTGGTCATCGCGCTTGCGGCGCTCGTCGGATCGCTGGCGACGCTGCCATTCCTTGGCACAGAGTTCGTACCAGAACTCAACGAAGGCACCATGTCGATCCGGGTGACCATGAACCCGAGCATTTCGCTGGCCGAGGCGAAACGGATCGGCACGGCGTTGGAGAAGAAGTTAATGAAATACCCGGAAGTCACCTATGCGGTCAGCCAGATCGGCCGGCCGGAACTCGGCGGCGACCCGGAACCGATCTCGAATAACGAACTGCTCGTCGTGCTGAAAGATCAAAAGGAATGGACGACGGCATTGAACCGGGCGGGTCTGGTGCAGGTTTTCGAGCGGGATCTCGGGGAATATCCGGGCGTCACGCTGAATTTCGGCCAGCCGATTGCTTCCCGCGTCGACGAACTGCTGTCCGGTGTCAAGGCGCAGCTGGCTGTCAAACTGTTCGGCGAGGATCTGAAGGTCCTGGAAGAGAAGGGCCGTGAGATCGAGACGGCGATCAAGGCGGTGCGCGGCGCGGCCGATGTGCAGATGGAGCAGATCGGCGGCGAGGCCCAGCTGGTCGTGCGCGCCGACCATGAGGCACTGGCCCGCTATGGCCTGAATGTCGCTGACGTGATGGAGATCGTATCTACCGCGGTCGGCGGCGAGCCGGTCAGCCAGGTGATCGAGGGCCAGCAACGCTACGACGTCTATCTGCGGGTGGCCGAGAATGCGCGAGACAGTGCCGAAGCCATCGGTAACCTGCTGATTACCGGAAGCAACGGGCTGCGCATTCCGCTCTCCCAGGTCGCCGATATCGGCATCGTCGAAGGGCCGCCGGCCATCATGCGCGAAGCGGCGCAGCGGCGCGTGGTGATCCAGGCCAATGTCCGCGACCGCGACATGGGCGGCTTCGTCGCCGAGGCCCAGCAGGCGGTGGCCAGTCAGGTTCAGCTGCCGGCTGGCTATTTCGTCACCTGGGGCGGCCAGTTCGAGAACCAGCAGCGGGCCCAGAAGACGCTGTCCATCGTGGTGCCGATCAGCCTAGTGATGATCTTCCTGCTGCTGTTCGCCTCCTTCGGGTCAGTTCGCAATGCCCTGCTGATCATCCTGAACGTTCCGTTCGCGTTGATCGGCGGCATTCTCGCCCTCGCCATATCCGGCCAGTTCGTCAGCGTGCCGGCTTCGGTTGGTTTCATCGCCCTGTTCGGCGTCGCCGTGCTGAATGGCGTTGTGATGGTCTCGTATATCAACGACCTGATCCGGCGCGGCCGGCCGGTCGATGAGGCGGTCTACGAAGGCGCGATGACCCGTCTGCGGCCGGTGTTGACCACGGCTACCGTGGCGAGCCTCGGCCTGATCCCGCTGCTGCTGGCCAGCGGCATCGGCTCGGAAGTGCAGCGTCCGCTGGCGACCGTGGTGGTCGGCGGCCTGATTTCCTCGACGCTGCTGACGCTGCTGGTGCTGCCGGCCGTCTACAAATGGTTCGCAATCATCCCGGAGCGGGAAGGCCCGGCCAGCCATCCACTGGCAACGGCGAATGACGGCGGTCCGGCGCGGGTTTCCCGCTGACGGGCCTGCACAAGAAATGGAGAGAAGCATGAAAATGATCGTTGCATTCATCAAGCCGCATCTTGTCGTCGATGTGGTGCTGGCTTTGCAGAATGTCGAAGGCCTGACCGGCCTCAGCCTGTCGGAGATCCATGGTTTCGGCCGCGGTCGCGCCCTGACCGCGCCTGACCGGCAGATCTACCAGGGTCTCGAGCTGGTGCCGCGTACGCGCCTTGAAATCGCCTGCGCAGACGACATGGTCGCCACGATCTCGGACATCATCCAGCGGGTGGCCCATACCGGCCTGCGCGGCGACGGAAAGATCTACGTCTCGGACATTTTGCAGGCACGGCGGATCAGCAGCGGCGAGGAAGGCGGCTCGGCGGTTTGACCCGCGCGGCCATTGATTAAATCAAATCAGTCAAAACAAGAAGGAAGAGATGATGCGGAAATTTACATTGATGGCGATCGGATTGGCTGGACTCGGGGTTGCGGGCTGTGGCGCAACATCGGAACAATACGCGGCAGATCGCAAGGAATTCTGCGTGCAGAAGGGCCTGTCGGCCGGTACGCAGGAATTCAGGGAATGCATAGCGAGACGGCTGCACTTCCAGCACCAAGTCGGCGCCGGCGCGCCGGTGCAATACCGCCGCCATAGCTGGGAGGAAGATATTGCCGAGGATTAAGGCGATATGGACTGGCATCACGTTGAATTGTGAACAGTTCGCAATTCTCAGCCGCCAGATGAAATCAAGTGCTCGGTCGCCCGGCCGTTTCTTGACTGATCCCCCAGGGGGGATATGATCGAATCATGACAAAGCGGCATTTGCACGAAACTCACCCCGACATCCTGAAGCGACTGAAGCGGGCCGAAGGGCATCTGCGCAGCGTGACGGCGATGATCGAGGAAGGGCGCGCCTGTATCGACATCGCCCAGCAGCTGCACGCCGTGGAAAAGGCAATTGCCCAAGCAAAAAAAACGCTCATCCAGGATCATATCGACCATTGCCTGGAAGCGGCGGCGATGGCAACGCCACGACAGCAGCAGAGCGCTATCGCGGAGTTCAAGGAAATCACTAAATATCTGTGATTCTTGAAAATTTCTCAGGAATAATGTGGGTCGCTTTAACGGGCATGCCTGACCAAGACAGATCGGGACATAGACATGAGCCAATGCCCCTGCCACTCCGGTCTTGGTTTCGAGGCCTGCTGCGGCCCGTACCTTGACGGAAGGCCAGTACCGACGGCGCTCGCTCTGATGCGCTCTCGCTATACGGCTTACACGAGAGGGGATGCAGCCTATTTAGGGCGCACTATTACGCAGGAGACCAAGGCTGAATTTGATCCGGCCGAAGCAAAGAGCGTAGGTATGGCTGCGCGCTGGCTTGGCCTTGACATCATCGCTGTATCCGGTGGCGGCGTGGATGATCAGCAAGGCGTGGTGGAGTATGCCGCAAAATTCAGGCTGCATGGAGAACAGCGCGTGCATCACGAGCGTGCGACATTTCGTCGTGAAGATGGTGTGTGGCTGTGTTCGGGCGGAGAGGTCGCACCAAAATCGGCCCCCAGGCGCGCCGCCAAGGTTGGCCGCAACGATGTCTGCCCGTGCGGATCTGGTCGCAAGTACAAAAAATGCTGCGGCGCCAATCCGTGACAATATAACCATCGCCACCGACGCCGATGCAGCACCATTTTCAATGTACGGCCTGCGGCAAATGCTGCACCGGCATGTTGCCGCTGACCCTGGATGAGGCCCTGGCGCACGCCCATCGCTTCCCGCTTGCCATGGTCTGGACCGTTGTCCGGCCCGGAAATGCGTCCTATGACATGACGTCCCGATTGGGGACGGTCGTGCAGGTCGCGCGCCGGAAATCGGTGGCGGTGCTGATCGTCCCGACGGCATATCTGCCACCGCAGCTGCCCTGCCCGGAGTTGACCGCCGAAGGGCTCTGCGCCATTCACGCGGACAAACCGATCCGCTGTCGTGCCATGCCGTTCTATGCCTACAAGGACGAGAACGACCAAGCCGACATGCTGTTGCCACGGGCAGGCTGGACCTGCGACATTTCCAGGTCGGCGCCGCTCGTCTATGAAAGCGGCAAGATCGTTGACCGGACAGAATTTGATTCAGAACGGCAGAAGCTTCTTGTCCAGGCCCCAATCCTGAAAGCCTATGCGGATCGCATTGTCGTCTCGGTTGCGGGCATTGTCGGCAAGCTCGAAATGCTGAGCAAGCAATCTGGCGGAGGTCGACTTGCCTTGCCATTCACCGGGATCTTGCCGAGGCTGCCGGGCGCCGATCTGTCGGCCTTCGCGGCTGCGCAGTTGCCGGTATTGCGGCGGTATGCGGAACAGACAGTCGACAACAGGCCAGCGGCAGCTTTCCATCAATATTACAGCGAGGCGATCCGGCGCCTCGAATCTCTCGTCTGAAACACGCCCATACCGGCGGGAGAGTGAATTTGACTATATCCCATCCCCGGGGATAGTATGCTCGTCGATGCCGGCTTTCCCAAGGTGCGTCCATGCCGTCCTTTGCCGAACTCCTCCAGCAGGGTACGGCCCATGCTTGGCTTTTCATCCTGAGCGCGATCCTGCTGGGCGCGCTGCACGGTCTCGAGCCTGGGCATTCGAAGACGATGATGGCGGCGTTCATCGTCGCTATCCGGGGCACCGTAGGGCAGGCTGTGCTGCTCGGACTGGCGGCGACGGTTTCCCATACCGTCGTCGTCTGGACGATTGCGCTCGGCGGCATGTACATCTGGCGCGGTATTGACGCCCAGAGCTTCGAGCCATATTTGCAGCTGGTTTCGGCAGCAATCATCATCGCAATTGCTATATGGATGCTGCTGCGGACCCGATGGGACTTGCAGAAGGCAAGGTCGGCATCAGGTGAGCATGCTAATGATCATCTGCATGTGCATGGGAGCGAAACCCGTCGCATCGATACTGGCCACGGCGTGATCGCCGTTGAGATATTTGAGGATGGCGTCCCGCCGAGATGGCGGGTTCGCTCCGAATACGCGCATGCCTGGGCGGCAGAAGATATCGCCCTGGTGACCGAACGTCCCGATGGCGCACGGCAGGTATTTACCTTTGCGGATCGTGGCGGTTTTTTGGAGTCACTCGACGATATCCCTCAACCACACGAATTCATGGTCCGCGTCAGTCTCGGCCATGGCAGTCATGCGCATGACTATGATCTTTCATTTATCGAAGAGCATGCCCAAGATCACGATCACATGCATGAGGAGATGCGTGGCCTGGATGTCGCGTCTGGCAACTATCAGGATGCCCACGAGTTAGCGCATGCAAATGATATCCGCCGCAGATTTTCCGATCGCAATGTCACCACCGGTCAGATCCTCATCTTCGGGTTGACGGGAGGCCTGATCCCATGCCCGGCATCCATCACCGTCCTGCTACTTTGCCTGCAACTCAAGCAGTTCACCCTAGGAGCTGTGCTCGTCCTTTGCTTCTCGATCGGACTGGCTGTGACGCTTGTGACGGTCGGTTCCGCGGCGGCTCTCAGTGCTCGTCATGCATCCAGACGGTTCTCCTGGTTCGGAGCCGTGGCGCGTCGTGCGCCATATCTTTCCGGAGTCCTGATCATCGTTGTCGGGATTTATGTTGGAATTCAGGGGGGGATCGCTCTAACGGCGTCAGGGGCTTGATGCTTCGTTTCGTCAGGAGGTGGGTGCGGCAGCAGCGCCGGGTCGTCTAGGTTGGCTGGGTAGGCGTTGGATGCCGGCCAGTTCCACAAACAATAGTCGGTTCTGCCCGCGTTGCAGAAGGCAGAATTTCCTCTCTTGCTCGACCTATCAATGAAGACCATGCATGACAAGATCCTGATCATCGATAGGAGCGCTGTTGTAACCGGCAGCTATATTATCACGAAATTTTCCGTGGAATATAACGCGGATGACGGCGTCATTATGCTGGATCATCTTCATGTCGGGGAGCATTAGCGAATGGATCTATCAGTTCGGTTTCTTCGGGGGCGCGCACAGATGTCTGTATGCATCCGATACAGCAGGGCGACAGCGATCGCGTGTTTCCAGCGATTCTAATGCCTGAAGTAGACACTCAACGATTTTCGGTCGTCTTTCAAAATCCGCACGATGAAGGAGTCTCAGGATTTCCGACTCAAGTGAAGGCTGTTTTTGCATTTGGCACTCCACATTAACTGACGAGCGCGGATTGATGATCGCGATGGCTAAAGAAAATCCGGTCCGCAGCACCATTTGAACATTGTAGCACCCGGCTTATCTGTTTCCAAAGCTCTAGCCTCAACCTTCCCATATGGGAATCTGCGGCAATCCACCACATGCACTCGCATTTTCCAATATTGCTTTCTGGATATCTGGTGCTATCGTCACCAACATGCGGTTTTGCTCGCGCATATTCGTCGCCCTCCTTGCCCTCGCTCTGATCCTGAGCGGGACGATTCAGGTATCCTATGCGTCGGCGGCGATGTCGCCCGCAAATATGAGCCGTATGATCGATGCTCAAGGCGACGGCTGTGACGATTGTGGATCGGTGAAAGCCGCGCCATGCAGTATTTCTGCCCAGTGTAATGCATTCTATGCTGTTCTCCCTGACTCACTGATTGCCCGGGGCTATTTCCGCACAGACCACTATCAGCGTGTTGTGGTTCCGCTTTCGGATTACGCCACACGGCCTGATCCATACCCTCCTCGATTCTGATCTCTCGATAGTTGCAATCAGCGCGCCTTGATCGATTCGGGAACAGTTGTCTCCCGAAGGGCTGATGCGTGCCGCTGAGTTGGGTTTCTGTTATCGAGGGATTCGTGTATGAGACGTCGCGACATCGAATGGTCCGCGCCGAGCATCAGTCGCCGGCAGGTTTTTGCCGGTCTGGCTGGGCTTGCAATGTCCACTTTGCCTGTCCGGTATGGATTGGCTGGATCGGCGCCAGGTGAAGCAGCCAGATCCGGTCCACGGGAAATACTGCTGACAGTTTCCGCGGCTAATCGTCACTTCTGGACCGACGCCGGACCGGCGACTGGCGTGTTGGCATATAGCGATCAGGTGCCTGGGCCGGTTCTTCGAGTGAAACAGGGACAACCCCTGCGGGTCACAGTGCGGAACCGTCTGGATGAAGATACCACGGTGCATTGGCATGGCATTCGGCTTCCGAATGCCATGGACGGCGTTCCGGGTTTGACGCAACCGCCAATTCGCAGCGGTGAGCAGTTTGTCTACGAATTTTCCCCTCCGGATGCCGGGACTTTCTGGTATCACCCACATTCCAACACCCTGCAGCAACAAGGAAGGGGACTCGCAGGCGCGTTGATAGTGGAGGAGGATAGTCCTCCACCCGTTGATCGCGATATCCTCTGGGTCCTGACGGATTGGCGCCTTGACGACGGGCGACAGATAGCAGGCGGCTTCGGGAATGCCATGGAAGCCGGTATGGCCGGCCGGATCGGCAGTCTGGTTTCCATCAACGGCAGCTTTTCTCGAGAAGAAGCGTTCCATGATGGCGAAACCGTCCGTCTTCGACTGATCAATACGAGTCTCGCCCGCATCATGCGGCTTGATTTTTCGAGGTACGATCCGATCGTGATTGCTGTCGACGGACAGCCTTGTGACCCCTTTGTCCCTGTCGATGGCCGGGTGGTGCTTGGCCCGGCCATGCGGATCGATCTGATCCTTACAATGAGCGGTAAACCCGGAAACCGCTACGCGGTTCGGGACGATTTCTATCCCGCTCTTTCCTACGACCTGACCGATTTCGTCTGCATCGACACAACCGGGAGAAAGAGGGCGCCTGTCAATATCGGCCAGTTTTCCCTGCCTCGTAACCCGCTTCCTGAACCGGAACTTGCAACAGCAACCCGGATCGAAATCACCCTCCAGGGCGGAATGATGGGCGGCATGGGCGGCATGATGGGGATGGCCTCATCAAGTGCCGTCTGGGCGATCAATGGATCTTCCATGACCGGCGATGGGCAAGCCGGTATGCCGCCGCTTGCTACATTGGAGCGGCATAAGGCCTATCTTCTGTCCATCAGCAATGCCACAGCCTGGTGGCATCCCATGCACCTCCACGGCCTCAGTTTTCTTGTTATTTCGAGGAACGGGGAGAATGTGCCAAATCGACAGTGGGCGGATACGGTACTCCTTGCACCGCAAGATGTCGTTGAGGTCGCCTTTGTTGCCGATAACCCGGGCGACTGGATGTTCCACTGCCATGTTATCGATCATCAGAAATCCGGGCTGATGACTGTCCTTCGTATCACCTGATCGCCCGTTTCCTAGAACCAAAGGAGCTACCTAATGAATCGCAAACATTTCATCGCAACGCTGGCGTCGGTTTTTCTGCTGCCGTTGACAGCCGTCGCTCAATCGACGCCGGCCATACTGTACAAGAACCCGCAATGTGGTTGCTGCGAAGGCTATGCTGAGTACATGCGGCAGAACGGATTCCAAGTCGACGTGAAGCCTGTTCATAACCTATCCGAGATCAGCCAAAAGGCAGGAATTCCTTCGCAGCTGGAAGGCTGCCACACCATGCTTATTGATGGCTACGTCGTGGATGGCCATGTCCCTGTCAATATTGTGCGCAAGCTCCTACGCGATCGCCCCGACATTGTCGGCATCACCTTGCCGGGAATGCCGACCGGTTCGCCCGGCATGGGCGGCGAGAAGACCGCTCCGTTCACCGTATTCTCGGTCCCCAAAAACGGTGGAACGCCCATCGTATACGCAACGGAGTAGGGGGTTCACCATGATGCACGGCGGTGATTGTGGCTGGATGGGAACGGTCTCTCTGGGCGTGATAGGGCTGGCAATCGTCGCATTGCTGCTCGCGATCGCCGCATTGATCAAGTTCCTTATTGGCAGATAGACGGCAATGCATACGGATACCACGGCCAAGACCGGTTCAACGGGAAGCGGATTGCGCAGATCGCGCCGTCTGGCAGTCGTTCCAGTCGCCGTTTTTGCTGCGCTGGCACTGCTCCTCGGCTTCGGCCTCACGCTAAAGCCGCGTGAAATCCCGTCGGTGTTGATCGGCAAGCCCGCCCCGGAGTTCAGCTTGCCGCCAGTACAAGGGAGGACCCTCGGGCTGTCCACAAAGGACCTGTTCGGTCACGTGTCGCTAGTCAACGTCTTCGCCTCCTGGTGCGTTGCCTGCCGCGAAGAGCATCCGATTCTCTTGGATCTCGCGGCCGACGGCTCGATTCCTGTCTATGGTCTCAACTACAAGGATGCGCCCGACGACGCTGCGCGCTGGCTCGAGGAGATGGGAGACCCCTACGCCAGAACCGGCGCCGACATTTCCGGCCGGGTCGCCATCGAATGGGGCGTCTACGGTGTTCCGGAAACATATGTCGTCGATGCCGGAGGCCGGATTCTGCACAAGCAGATCGGCCCGCTCACGCGCGCGATCGTTGATTCGACTATTCGACCTTTCTTCAGTTCCCCTGATCTTGTGCGGGATTTGAAATGAAATCAAAATTTCTACTGATCCTGATGATCTCGATCATATCCGACATATCCGCTGCCGCCCGCTCCGGGGAGGTTCCTCCGGGACTTGTTCTCCATGCGGATCCCCGGCCGCTTCCCCCTGTTCGATTTGTCGCAAAAGACGGTTCAATAGGGAGTTTGTCGGATTTTCGCGGACAGACCGTGCTCCTCAACATATGGGCGACCTGGTGCCCACCCTGCCGGGAGGAAATGCCAACGCTCGACAGGCTCCAATCCAGACTTGGCGGGGAGGGGTTTCAGGTTGTCGCGCTTTCGATTGACAGGGCCGGCATGTCCGTGGTCGAGACTTTCTTTCGGGATGCCAAGATCCAGTACCTCACGCCCTATCTTGACAACAGTGGCGGGGCCTCGAGAGCACTCGGTGTAACCGGTCTGCCGACCACCCTTCTGATCGACGCAGCCGGACGGGAAGTCGGCCGTCTTGTCGGACCGGCGCAGTGGGACGATCCGGCGATGATCTCGTATTTCGAGCGATACAGGAAGTGACCGAATATGCCTGTGACCAGGGAAATACACCTCAGATACAGAGAAGGATACTGATACCATGTCTGACCAGCGCCTGAATTCCGCTTCTGAAACCTCCCTCCGCTCCGATTTGATCTATGCCGTGCGCTACTACCTCCGCGGTCGCCGCGGATTGCTTCTGGCTGGCGGAACTATTGTTGCTGCTGCATTGGCATTGAACTGGAGCTGGCTTGCAGCCATTGGAATTGCACCGATTATTCTGAGTCTGCTTCCCTGCGCCGGCATGTGTGCGCTCGGATTGTGCATGATGCACAGGAAGTCCGCTGATACTGAAAGCCGTGACAACCACTCCGGTCAACCGTATGTCGCTCCAAAGGTTGAGGTCCTTCCTCCGGAGTCGGAGCCGGTTCGACTTTTGGGCCCACGCGACAGCGACCGGTCTACAAGATCGAATCCTTCGTTGATAAACGAAGAGTATGAGATTCGCGGGCGTCATTCTTCGGACGAACGCGATCATGGCTAGTGCTTTCGGTGCCTTCCTGCGTGCGACCGTCATGGGCTTTGTGCTGATTGGTGGTTCCGCCGCCGCGTATTCACTCAAGGAGCTAGAGGGGAGCCTGTCTCAGAAGGAAGCCTACTTCCAGATCATCAACAAGCCGGCGCCGGATTTTCTTCTGCAGGATGCAAATGGTGTCCGTTCAAGTCTGGCTTCATATTCTGGGAAAGTCATTGTTCTGAATTTCATCTACGCCAACTGCTCTGACATATGCCCGCTTCATTCTGAGCGTATTGCCGAGATTCAGGACATGGTGAACCGTACCCCGATGAAAGGGCTTGTGGAGTTCATTTCAGTAACAACTGACCCTGAACATGACACGGCGGATGTGCTGGTCGAGTATGGTTCAGTCCATGGTCTTGACCCTTCGAACTGGCATTTCCTAACAAGAACGACGGATCAGTTGGAAGCGAGTACCAGAAAGCTGGCAGAGGCATATGGCCATCGCTTCACGCCGGTCGATGGCCAGTACCAGGTACATGGCATTGTTACGCATATCATTGACAGGGATGGCCAGTGGCGAGCCAACTTTCACGGTCTGAAATTTTCTCCAGTCAATATGGTTCTGTTTATCAACGCGCTTACGAACGATACGCATGTGAAGGACCCGGCGAAGCTCGAGGACCGGGGATTCTGGTCGTCGATCCAGAAATGGTTCTGAAATGCGGCCATTCCCGAGGTCGCAGCAAGGGGGCGAAATGAACGTGAATCTGAACCGTGCAATTCTGCTCGGGGCTATCCAACGGGTAGCGCTGATGGCCTTCCTTGTCGGAAGCTTTCTGGTCGTCAACATGGGGGCATCGACAGCAGCGGAAAGCAGCCCCGCTTCGATGACGAAGGCGGAGTTTGAGAGTCGGGTCCGTGACTACCTTCTGGCCAATCCGGAGATCATCCTTGAATCGCTCCAGGCACTGGAGGCTCGCCGCATGGCGGAAGAGCAAGGTGAAGCAGCACAGATGATTGCGTCAAACGCTGATGCATTGCTCAGGAATCCGGACAGCCCTGTTTCCGGTAACCTCGCCGGCGATGTGACGATGGTTGAGTTCTTCGACTACAATTGTCCATACTGCCGTAGTGTTGCGCAAACTCTGGATCGCGTCATGGAATCCGATGGGTCCATACGCATGGTGTTCAAGGAATTCCCTATCCTTGGCTCGAATTCTATTTTCGCGGCGAAGGCAGCGCTTGCTGCGAATGCGCAGGGGCGCTATGCGGAATTCCACCTGCGTCTCATGTCCCTTAAGGGGCATGCCGATGAAGCTTCCGTTCTCGCGGCCGCCTCTGAAATGGGTCTCGATTTGGCAAAGCTGAAATCTGACATGAATGACCCGCGCGTTGACGCAGAAATCAGGCGCAACGAGACGCTCGCCAGGTCCCTTCGGATCAATGGCACGCCGGGATTTGTGATTGGAAAGGAGATTATTCGCGGCGCTGCCGACCAGGATACCATAAGGACTCTAGTTCAACGCGCCCGCGACGGGCGCTGAGGTTTATCGCGTATCCAATCCGCAACAGGCCAAGGCTACTATGTTGAATATCTCACTTGCCGCCGCCCTGGTCGCAGGGTTCATCTCTTTCCTGTCTCCTTGTGTGCTCCCCCTGGTGCCCGGCTATGTATCATATGTGGCGGGCCGGTCAGTGAGCGTTCTGGATGGCCCTGGCATGAAGTGCCGCCTTCAGGCACTGGGGTTGAGTCTGTGTTTCGTGCTTGGATTCTCTACAGTCTTCGTCCTGATGGGCGCCAGCGCCACGGTTCTCGGGCAACGGCTGAACGACTATCGGTATGAGTTCAATATTGTCGCCGGCGTTGTAGTCATTGGATTCGGCCTGTTTCTGACCGGCTTGATCAGGCCGGCCTGGATGATGCGCGATGCTCGCTGGCATTCCACGATCGCCGGGGGACATCCGGCATCAGCCTACATACTCGGTTTGGCTTTTGCATTCGGATGGACGCCCTGCATCGGCCCGATACTCGGAGCCATTTTGACCGTTGGCGCCACTTCATCCTCTGTCGCGGAAGGGATGTTCCTTCTCGCTGTATATTCCCTCGGCCTTGGAATCCCGTTTTTGCTGGCCACGCTGTTTACTGACTTTCTTGTATCGGGAATGAGGAAGTTCAGCCGGGCCGGGCGGCTCCTCAAACTTGTCGCCGGGGTGGCGATGATGGCCATGGGGGTTGCGATGCTGACCGGAGACCTTACGGTCTTGTCTTACTGGTTTCTCAGAACATTTCCTGCTCTGTCGGCAATAGGGTAGGTGTACCACAGGTGACTATCTAGCCGATCCATGTCTATCGGCTTGTAAGTCGAAACGACTGTTTGCCAAGCATAAAACAGGTTAAAAATGGACATATATGGCATGCTTCTCGGCTCCAGCATGCTGTTCGCCATTGAAATCCGCCAGCGTGGTGTTCATATTAATCGTCGTCATGAAGAAGCCTAAACTCATATTTGTCCTGCTCGGACTGATGCTGATGACCGTGATCGGTCTTGGCAGCTTTGGTGCTTCGGCCATGGCTGCCAAGACCGATCACTTCGGCGTTAGCCATACCGCTTCGGCCCCTCAGGCCGCAGGGGCGGGCGCGGACTATTTGTACGCTGGCGACCACCATGGTGCCTCGCACGACAGGCGCTCGCTGCCGGGCCATCATGAAGGCCGGCATGGCGGCGCCTCAGGGGCTGCAGGCGGGTCGACCTGTTGTGAGATGGCTTGCTCGCCGATGATGTTCTCTGACACCCAGTTCGGGCTGTCAGTCCCCGTATTTTCCGGTCGATACTGCTTCTCAAATACTCCGATCGCCGTTTCCACTTTCGGCGATCCGCCGCTGCGCCCGCCGCGTCGGGCAGTCTGACCTCCGTACGGCCTTAACGGCTGTAGCCGAGGGCATGTTGGCTGATCTTCCAGACACCGACTGCTCCTGATATTGCGAACCGACTGATTGGCGAAACCTGCCTTCGCCATGGGCTGGGGTGAATGCGTTTCCCGCCCGGCATGCCGGATTCTCATTGGCTATCTCCCGTCACGGGCACGTTCGGCTCTCGCGAAAGCGAAAACAGGCTCTCTCATTCATCCTTTCACGACTTCTGACAACAGGTGCAAACATGGTCCGCTTTCCTAACCGTTCCCAGGCTGTCCTTGCCGCTGTGATGGCCTTCGCAACTTCTGCTGCGGCGCCGGCTCTCGCCGATGCCGGGCATGGCAAAGGCCCCTCGATAGGTACCCCCGGCGTCGCCGCCAAGGCCAATCGCACGATCGAGATCACCGTCGGCGACAATTTCTACGAGCCCGCGAAGATCGCCGTGAAAAAGGGCGAAACAATTCGCTTTGTCATCCGCAATGGCGGTGAGCTTCTTCATGAATTCAACATTGGCACGCCTGCCATGCATGCCGAGCATCAGAAGGAAATGGCAATGATGGTCGAGCAGGGGATGCTTACTTCGACCGGCATGAATCACGACATGTCCAAGATGGACCATTCGAAAATGGGGGACATGGATCATTCGAAAATGTCGATGCCGATGAAGCATGACGACCCCAACAGCAAGCTGATCGAACCCGGCAAGACGGCAGAAATTGTCTGGACCTTCTCCCAGGCGTCGGAACTGCAATTCGCCTGCAACATCCCCGGTCATTACGAGTCGGGAATGGTCGGCGAGTTCAAATTCAACTGATGCGGCGCAAACCACGAAGGGAGAAGACCATGCGAAAGATGTCTCTCACGGTATCGATCCTCGGTGCATTCCTGACCGCGGCGCTGCTGCCACTGGCGGGCCGTGCCGGCACCTATGACCTCACCATTGCAAAGACGGCAGTGAATGTGTCTGGAAAGCCCGAAACTGCCATGACTGTTAACGGCCAATTGCCCGGGCCGGCTCTTCGTTTCAAGGAAGGCGAAGACGTGGTGCTGAATGTGAAAAACGACATGGATGTCGACACGTCGATTCACTGGCATGGCATCATTCTGCCATACACCCAGGACGGCGTTCCCGGCATCAGCTTCCCCGGCATCAAGCCGGGGGAGACATTTACGTACCGTTTCAAGATCAAGCAATCGGGTACCTACTGGTATCACAGCCATTCAGGTCTGCAGGAGCAGGCCGGCGTCTATGGCCCCCTGGTCATCGAGCCGGAGAAGCGGGAACCGTTCCGCTACGACCGGGAATACGTGGTGATGCTGTCGGATTGGTCGGACAGCAAGCCGGAAACGATCCTGTCGAACCTGAAGAAGCAGAGCGACTACTACAACTACAACCAGCGCACCGTCGGAACCTTCTTCTCCGATGTTGCCAAGAATGGATTCAGCAAAACCGTGGATGACCGGCTTGCCTGGGGTCAGATGAGGATGGCACCGACCGACAGCGCCGATGTCAGCGGCTATACCTATCTCGTGAATGGCAAGAATCCCGGTGCAAACTGGACCGGCCTGTTCGAGCCGGGGGAGCGGATCCGACTCCGATTCATCAACGGCTCGGCCATGACCTACTTCGATGTCCGGATACCCGGCCTCAAGATGACGGTGGTGCAGGCTGATGGCAACAGCGTGCAGCCGGTGCCGGTCGACCAATTCCGTATCGCAGTGGCCGAGACCTACGATGTCATCGTCCAACCGAAAGATGATCGCGCGTACACGATCTTTGCCGCATCGATGGCCCGGACAGGATATGCACGAGGTACCCTGGCACCTCGAGACGGAATGCAAGCCGAGATCCCGCCGATGGGAGAGCCGCCACTGTTGACCATGTCTGACATGGGCATGTCGATGGACCACGGCTCGATGGCAGGGATGGACATGGGCAATATGCCCGGCATGGACCATTCAGCGAAGGGTGGCGGCTCCGAGGGCTCGATGTCCGGCATGGACCACTCCAAGATGCCGGGAATGGACATGAGTAACATGCCGGGGATGGATCATTCCAAAATGCCCGGAATGAACCATGGCGGCACAGCCGATTCGTCGCCGTCGACTGACGGCGTTGTAACCGGTAGCAATTATGCGCCGGGCAGCGGTTTGGCGCCTCAGGCCCCTCAGGGCGAAAGAGTTCTGGTTTATGGTGATCTCAAATCCGTGAAGCCATACGCTGAGTATCGCGCCCCGGACCGGGAGATCGTGTTGAAGCTGACCGGCAACATGGAGCGGTACTTCTGGTCGATCAATGGCAAGAAATACTCTGAAGCCAAGCCGATCCGCCTCCATTACGGCGAGCGGGTGCGGTTCAAGTTCGTCAACGAGACAATGATGAGCCATCCGATGCATTTGCACGGCATGTGGATGCAACTCGATACCGGGAACGGAAAGTTCAATCCCCTGAAGCATACCGTGAATGTCGCGCCAGGGACCACGCTGTCCGTGGATGTGCCAGCCGATGCGGTAGGGCAATGGGCCTTCCACTGCCATCTGCTCTATCACATGGCTACCGGCATGTTCCGGAAGGTCATCGTGGAGCCGCAAACAGCCGCCGTGAATTGAGGAATTGACAATGAAGCAGAACCAAAAATTGGCATCGATCTTGGCTGCGGCCCTTTTTGTTGGTGGCTTATACGCTCCGGCAGTGCGGGCAGCGGAGGACGACCAGCTCTTCGCGATGTTCAAGGCGGAACAGCTTGAATATCGGGCCAGCAACAGGAAGGACACCTATAACTGGGATGCCGAAGGCTGGATCGGCGAGGATTACAACAAGCTCTGGCTGAAAACCGAAGGCGAACGGATCGTTGACGGAAAGGTTGAAAAGGCTGAAGTCCAGGCCCTTTACAGCCGCCTCGTCTCCGATTTTTTCGATGTCCAGGCCGGTGTCCGCTACGACTACAAGCCATGGCCTAATCGGGCATTTGGCGTGCTCGGGCTGCAGGGGCTGGCACCGTATTTCTTCGAAGTCGATGCCGCATCCTTCGTTAGTGACCAGGGAGAAGTCTCGGCGCGCCTGAAGGCATCCTACGACCTGTTGTTCACCCAGCGCCTGATCTTGCAGCCAAAATTCGAAACCAATCTGGCACTGCAGTCAGTCAAGGAGCGCCAGGTCGGTTCCGGCATAAACAATGTCGAGGTCGGCGCGCGGCTTCGCTACGAGATCTTCCGCGAATTCGCGCCCTACATTGGTGTGAATTATGAACGACAGCTGGGCCAGACGGCCTCGTATGTCAGGGAAGATGGCGAGAAGCCCGACAACCTGAGTTTCATGGTTGGCATCAGACTCTGGTTCTAAAGGAGACGATCGTGAAAAAAGCTATTGCAATTTCTATTGCGACAGCCGCCCTGGTGGCGGCAACAACTCCAGTGTATGCCAGTGTGATCACCGTCAAGGAGCAGAATCAGAGTGAAGAAGAGAAATTTGTCTTCGAGGATGCGCTTATCCGTATCCAGCCGGGCGATACTGTCGTCTTTGAACCTGCCGATCGCGGACACAATGCCGAGTCCATCACCGGCATGCTTCCTGCTGGCGCTGTAGCGATAAAGACACCATTCAGCAAGGAAGGGCGCGTCACTTTCACGACGCCTGGGGTCTATGGTGTCAAGTGTTTACCGCATTTTGGCCTAGGAATGATCGCCATCATAGTTGTTGGCGACCCGGTCAATCTCGCTGAGGTCAAACAGGCGGCAGAGAAATTGCCGCCTATGGCCAAGGCAAGAGCAGCGAAACTGCTTGCCCAACTGAGCTAGGAGCGGGATGGAAGCGGTCGGGGGCACAGAACGTCTCCGGCCGCGGTCAACCTTGGCAGACGAAGGGAAGGGTATGATGCGTCGACGGGAATGGATCGCCGCAGCCTTGATTGGCTTCGCAATGACGCTGTCGAGCAATTTTACAAGGGCAGATGAAGTGGTTGATCCAGGGAGCCTGAACATCGTCGACCCCATCATTTCAAAGGGATCGAATGGGAGTTATCGCCTGATGTTCATTCTCGAGAACCATACCGGCATGCCGATCACGATCCTCGGAATCAGTTCGTCGTATTTTTCCGATGCTACCTTCGAATTCCGTTCCGATGGAGAAGCGGTTTCCTCGTTGGACAGTATCACGATCCAGTCGAATGATTTTTTGAACCTTGCGTCCTCTCATCAATGGTTTCGTCTTGATGGGTTCAAAGCCGATCTGTCTAAAAGTGGTCTCATTCCCTTTGTGGTGCGCTTTACCCATGGCCGCATGCAGCAAGGGCATGCACATCTTCAGAAGTGAATGAGCAATCATCGTACGGGAGGCTCCAATGACCATCCTTAAAATCATGAGCATCTTTCTGCTGGCCGGAGTGACAGGTTGTGCGGCGAGTGCATCGAATGTTCCCGCTGCGGATCTTGATTTTATCGGCAAGACTAAAGCCGACGTCATTCGAGCGCGAGGCGAACCCGGCCGTGTAACGAACTATTATCTTGGCGGAGCCCTGCTCGTGTATGTATCGGATGAACACCCAGTGACGGCTATCTACCCAAAGGGTCCGGCCGAACATCGTTGCGAGACGCGGTTTTCCATCAATAAGCTCGGCGTTGTTGCGGACGTTTCCAGAATTGGGAACTGTCACGATTCCAGCTGAAGCCGGTACCAATGAATCAGATTTTTTACAATTACGGCCAGCAGGACTGAACCCTTGGTCAGTTAGGAGTGACCTAAAGATTGTAGAGTTCGATAACGCGATATTGTGACTATCGCCGATCGCATTATCAATACCTACAAGATACCGGTAATAATCCGGTCCAATCGCGTGCTCTCGCTATATAGGGCGCGCACCAGAACGGCCGCCATCATACCGGTCAACCGCGACTCTTTGGCGAGTTTCTGGCGCGCCAGCGTGAAACCCACTTTAGATAACAAGGCGATGCAGTGCCCGCGCGGCACTCTGCTGGAGTTGTTTACTCCTTGACAAAAAATAGTCGACCTCATTTGCCATTGACCTTCCCAAATCGGAAGGTTGCAGAATGATGTGACAACCTAAGGAGAGTGACCATGCTGCAGCTTGTAGTTCCTGACATGACCTGCGGTCATTGTGAGAAGGCAATCCGTGCCGCCCTGGCCGGTCTGTCCGGCATAGAGCAGCTGGAGATCGACTTGCCGACCAAGACCCTGCGTATCGAGGGAAAAGTCGATCCCGGGGCAGTCCGCCACACCCTTGTCGAGGCCGGCTATTCTCCCAAGTAAGATATTATTCCTGACGGTGGCGAGAGGAAGGCTGGTCCCGGTGGTCGGCCGCCTCCGCCATACCTCCTGAGTGCTCCGATCATTAAGGCGTTGCGTCTTGACTGAGATCAAGGCCCCGTTGCGCGGGTTACCGTATCAATGCGGGGCCTGCTTCTCCGGATCGCCCGTTGGGTTATTTTATTGCCCACCAGGTACTTGCCGGTGACCGCGGGAATCTGAAGCAACTCAGGAGACCCCTAAAATGGATACGATGAAGCGGAAATACCTCGCCGTTGTGGCCTTGTCCGTAGCGCTTCTTGCCGCGCCTGCCTTCGCGGCCCAGCATGGCGGGCCGGACCAGATGCAGATGCGCTTTCAGCAGATGCAAGGCATGTCGGATCAGATGCAGCATGCCCAAACGCCGGCCGACCGCCATAAGCTGATGGGTGAACACATGCAGATGATGCAGGAGCAGATGGCTGACATGCAGAAGATGTATAGCTCCGACATGATGATGCAGCAGAATGGCGGAAAGGTCGACCTGCAGCCGCAGATGCGGATGATGCAGCAGCGCATGGATATGATGCAGCAGATGATGCAGCAGCAGATGCAACAGCAGCAGCAGATGATGAAGGATCTGAACCCCTGACAGGACTGCCGATTCCACGGAGTAGGGACTGAGTATCGCGAGATGCTGACGGAACCATCATATACCGCCCCCCGCTACGGGCTTTGCCCGGGACGGCGACCGTTTCTGTCGGTTGTTCTGAGCCTGATGGCGCTCGCAATTGCTCTGTTCGGCCACTTGGAGATGCCTTCTGCCGCGACCGCCGCGCCGTCGCAGATCGCCGCCAGTGTTCCCCATAATCACGATGGACGTCCACACAAAGGGCTCTCCCATGACGGAATCCCCGTCAATGGCAGTCAATGCGTCCATCACGCCCAATGCGTCTTTCCGGCCATACTGCCAGGAGCGCCAATACTGCCGTACCTCTTCGGCAGTTCCGAATTCCGCGTTGCGGATATCCTCGGCGGCAGCGAAAACCCGCTGCCACAATCCCCGCCTCCCAAGCGCCTCGGCTAGAAGCAGCGATCGCCGCTTGGCTGGATCGCTGCATTGCCGGCTGTAAAGCATGCATGCAGCAGAGGTCTCTTAAGTATATCAGCGAGTGAGTGACCTGCGAGGGACGGAGAAATCCGCTGCTCGACCGGTGTGCCAGCGACGCATTCCGTGACGGATGCGGTTGTTACATAGCTGTCATCGGGAAGCAGTCTCCTTGATTACCGCCAAGCTTCCGTGTGGGCGGATTGACTTGGCAACAGGCCATATGACCGCAAGAGCCTCTTTATCGCCATAGAGCATGGAATCCGGCGCCGGCTAGAACGTCATTAGGTATGCCCGCCATCCGGGCAGATCGCGGTGCGCCACAGACACACTGATTGGGAGATTTTGAAATGCACGGGCATGAATCAAATGTATTGAACGAGCTGGAACGTGTGAACGGGTTATTGGCGTGGTGGGGGCATCCTGACACCGGCGATACCACCGATATCCGGGTTCGCGCCAGACGGCTTCAGTTGCTCATGATGAACCAGAGCAAGGGGCCCGGCGACACTTCCTTCAACCAAACCCGGGCCATGTTTGAGGCGAACGACAGATTCCACAACGCGCTCCATGGTTTCCTGAGCGCCCGGGAAGCGCCGGAAATACTTGCAACGCGGTCGGACCTGGTGCGGGACGTCCTGGAAAGCCTCGCAACCCAGGTCCAGGCCTGCACCGAACTGACACAGAAGCTACGGACATACTGCCTGTCGATCGCCTCGTCGGCAGATGGCAATGACGGTGAAGAGGAGGCCGGTTCCGGGCAGGAAGCCGCTCTGGAAGCGGTCTGCCATCGTCACCTGATCTGACACTCCAAACGGATGGATCATCACCATGCAAGCCTTGTTGTATTTTGCCATCTGGGCGGTCGTGCTGTTTCTAATGATGAGATTCGGCTGTGGTTCCCATGCCATGGGGCTTGGCCACGGACATCAGATCGGAAGGCACGGGGATTCCGAGCATGACGCCGCCCAGCCTCACTGGGTGCCGCCCGAAACCGATACCGATCCTGTATGCGGAAAGACCGTGCGCACCGAAACCGCCAGACCATCGATTCATGAGGGCAGAGTCTTCTATTTCTGTTCGCGCGAATGCCGCGAACGCTTCGAGGCGGCGCCAGACCTCTATATCGGGGCCAAATCCCTGGAGCCACAGAAGAAGGAGGAGCATGCGCATGACTAAAACACAATTTCAATCGAAGCCGCCGCGGCTGGGAACGCCATTTGTCTCCATGCAGGGGCTGCGGATTCCGGTCTTTGTCTTTGGCATGAGCCTCGGTCTCTTTCTGGCCATCACCTATGCGCTGTGCGTCGGCTTCGATCTGCTATTTCCCGGGCAGGTGATGTACCGGACCTGGCTGCGACTTTTGCCCGGATTTGACGGGCTCAGCTGGCGGAGCTTCCTGCTCGGGCTTGCCGAGAGCTTCGGCTATGGCTGGTACGTCGCGTTGGTCTTCGGGCCATTGTTCAATCTATTCACCCACTGGTGGAGGTGGTCATGACGGACCTTGCATCGAACCAGGACTTCCTGTCAGTGAAACTAGGCAACATTTCGGATGCCGGCGGCCATACTCCAGCCGACGTCGGCAATGTTCTACCGATCGCCTCGATCCCGGACATCATGGCGTATCGGCAGGACTGTCTGGAACGGACGGTTCTTTTCTGGGATGCACTACGGCAGCGCGGTAGCAACATGTTGGAGCATGAGCGGGCGGGCCTTCCCCCTCTGCTGGGCTTCAAATACGAGATACTGCTGGACGCACGCTGCTTCGATCGGCCCGCAAACTACGCCCTGGTGCGGATTACTGAGGTCGGCGAAGACTGTTGGGACGATTGTGTCGATCCTAAAAAAGCGCCAGTAATTATCATTGACCCACGCGCCGGCCATGGACCTGGCATTGGAGGATTCAAGCGTGAGTCCGAAGTTGGCATGGCGATGCGCGAAGGCCATCCGGTCTATTTCGTCATCTTTTACCCTGAGCCACAACCGGGGCAGACCCTCGGCGACGTGCTGCATGCACTGCGGCGTTTCGTGGAGGAAGTGGCCCGGCGCCATCCCGGAGCGCCGCCGGTGCTGTACGGCAACTGTCAAGCCGGCTGGGCTGTCACCCTGCTCTCTGCCGATTGCGAGGGTCTGGTTGGTCCTGCCGTGCTCAACGGTTCACCCCTGTCCTATTGGGCCGGGGAGCCGGCCACAAACCCGATGCGTATCGCTGGAGGTTTGCTGGGCGGCGCGTGGCTGACACACCTGACCGCTGACCTTGGCAACGGCCGCTTTGATGGAGCATGGCTGGCTGAGAATTTCGAAAATCTGAAGCCGGAGAAGGCGATCTGGGAAAAATATGCCAATCTGTTCACCAATATCGATTCCGAGCGGGAGCGCTTTCTGGAATTCGAGCGGTGGTGGAATGGCTTCTACTTCCTCAGCCGCGAGGAGATACTCGCGATTGTCGAGAATTTGTTCATTGGCAACGAGCTGGAACAGGGATTGCTGCGTATTTGCGACGGTTGCTCCGTCGATCTCAGGCGCATAAGGAATCCTCTCGTGATCTTCGCCTCATACGGCGATAATATCACCCCACCTCATCAGGCCCTCGGCTGGATTCCGGCCGCCTACAAGGATACAGAAGACCTCAAGCAGGCCGGGCAACGTATCGTATATCTTACCAACCCGCATGTGGGGCATCTGGGCATTTTCGTCTCGGCCGGCGTCGCCCGGCTCGAACACCGGGCGATCCTGGAGAGCTTGGAGGATTTCGGGAGGCTAGCGCCGGGCCTCTATGAGATGAAAATCGACAATCCGACCGGCGACAGCGACTGCCATAAGCCGTCGTTCGAGGTCCGCTTCGAGTCGCGACGCGTGGAGGACCTCAGAGCCGACTATCCCCGTGAAGCATTCATGCGCGTTCGGCAAGCGTCAGAGTTCAATGAGGGGTTATACCGGACTTTTATCAGTCCCTGGGTGCAGGCATATGCGACGCCGTTTTCGGCGGAGATGTTGAAATGGCTGCACCCAATGCGTATGAGCCGTTATCTCTTGTCGGAACAATTCAATCCATGGATGCGTAACGTAGCTGCTTCGGCGGTGTCCATCGCGGCATCCCGCTCACCGCTTCCCCATGAACACCCCATGCTCGCACAGGAGCACAAATTCGCGGATGCCTTCACCGCCTTGGCAGTGACTGCGCGGGAAATGCGCGATGCGGTCTACGAACGGACCTTCAGCTGGATATACGATAATCCGATCTGGGAAATGCTCCTGAACAACTGCTGCCGAGTAAGCGAAGATCCCGCAGCGGCCGAGACGGAATGTAAGACGCAAGCCAATGATATCGCGCAGCCAGCCATGATGCCTGGTTCAGGCTCGCATCGACCGGGGGGTACCAATCCCCCGAGAAAGGTAGCTGCGGAATGACCGAACTAACACCAAGCCCGGCCAAGCTGGAGGTTCTAGACCTGACCGGCCGTAAGGGGCTAGTTGTCGGCATCGCGAACGAGCACAGCCTGGCTTGGTCGGCGGCGCGGCACTTTCGCATGGCGGGCGCCGAACTGGCCATCACCTATTTAAACGACAAGGCACGGCCTTTCGTTGAACCTCTTGCCCGCGAGGTGACCGCACCGATCTTCGCGCCGTGCGATGTTTCCGCACCGGGACAGCTTGAGGCCGTGTTTGCAGAAATCCGGGATCGCTGGGGGCGCCTCGACTTCTTGTTCCATTCCATTGCCTGGGCCCGCAAAGAGGATCTGCATGGCCGGCTCACCGATTGCTCCGCTGCCGGATTCTCCGAATCCATGCTGGTTTCCTGCCATTCCCTCATCCGCATGGCAAGGCTGGCCGAACCGCTGATGGACCGGGGCGGCAGCATGACGACACTGAGTTACTACGGCGCAGAAAAGGTCGTTGACCACTACAACGTCATGGGGCCGGTAAAGGCGGCGCTTGAGGCGTCAGTGCGCTATCTCGCCCACGAACTTGGGCATAAAGCTATCCGCGTCAATGCTCTGTCCGCCGGTGCCGTCAGGACACGCGCGGCATCCGGGATCGAGCATTTCGATGAACTTCTGAACGAGACAGAGCGACGGGCGCCACTCGGGAGAACGATTGATACCGAGGAGCTTGGACGCGCGGCCCTTCTGTTGGCCAGCGACTATGCAACTGCAATTACAGGAGATGTTATCTATGTCGACGCCGGATTTCACATCGAAGGCATGGTTTTCCATTGACGAACTGCAGCGGGCATTCGAGCGAAGGATGACGGCAACCGACCCAGTGTGCGGCAAACAGATCGACATTGAGAGTGCCGTAGCTCAGGAGGACCACAATGGCTGGATGCACTTTTTCTGCTCGACCGTTTGTCAGAACCGTTACAGGCAGAACCCACAGCATTACACCGGACAAACAAAACCCTTCCCTGTCTATCCTTCGGACGAGGTCGGAAGTTGAAATGATGATCGAGTCCGACAGGAAACGGGCCGGGGGACTGCCCCCGGGGTGCGACGCGCAGTCACGCCGCAGCATGTCCGGAGCCAGGCCGGATGCCCCCATTGGCGACACCGATTTCCGACAAGCCCAGATACCATCAGGATGGCAATCATGAATGACACAACCACTTCCCACGGCCTTCCGGCCCATCCCGATCCCAGGATGCATCATGATCATGGCTATGCTGGCCATGATCATTCCGGTCACGGCCATTCCGGCCACGACCATACCGCAATGGTTGCTGATTTCCGGCGCCGCTTCTGGATCTCGATGGTCCTGACCGTGCCGGTTCTTGCCCTTTCGCCGATGATCCGACGATTCCTCGGCATCGACGGCATAGTAACCTTCGCGGGTGACAGCTATGTGCTGTTCTCCCTTTCTGCCGTGATTTTCATATATGGCGGCTGGCCATTCCTGAAAGGCTGCCTGTCCGAGCTGTCCAGCCGGCGTCCCGGCATGATGACCCTGATCACCGTCGCCATCGCGGTGGCGTTCTTCTATTCCAGCGCCGTGATCTTCGGCCTGGCCGGCAAGGTGTTCTTCTGGGAGCTGGCCACCCTGATCGACATCATGCTGCTCGGCCACTGGATCGAGATGCGCTCGGTGATGGGGGCATCCGGCGCCCTGGAGGCCCTGGTGCGGCTGCTGCCGGCGACGGCGCACCGTCTGTCGGCGGATGACAGCATCAGCGACATCGCAATCGCCGAACTCCGGCCCGGCGACCGCGTCCTGGTTCGGCCCGGCGAGAAGGTGCCGATCGACGGCCTGATCACCAAGGGACAGTCCAGCTTCGACGAGGCGATGCTGACCGGCGAATCCCGCCCGGTCGAGAAAGGCGAAGGGCAGGAGGCGGTCGGTGGTTCGGTCAACGGCGAAGGCGCGGTGGTGCTGTCCATCCACAAGACCGGCGACAGGACCTATCTCAGCCAGGTCATCGACATGGTCCGGCAGGCCCAGGACACCCGCTCGCGCACCCAGGATCTCGCCAACCGGGCGGCCCTCTGGCTCACCTATATCGCGCTGTCGGCGGGCGGCGGCACCCTGGCGCTGTGGCTCGGCCTCGGCAGCAGTTTCGAATTCGCACTGGAGCGGATGGTCACGGTGATGGTGATCACCTGCCCTCATGCGCTGGGGCTGGCGGTTCCGCTGGTGGTCGCTGTCAGCACCAGGCTGACCGCGCAGAACGGCCTGCTGATCCGTGACCGGGCCGCCTTCGAGCGCGCCCGCAACCTCGGCGCCGTACTGTTCGACAAGACTGGCACCCTCACCGAGGGTCGTTTCGGCGTGGCCGGGGTTGTTTCCTTCACTGGCGCACCTGAAGCGGATGTCCTGAGCTGGGCCGCCGCCCTGGAAACGCAATCTCAGCACCCCATCGCCCGCGGTATCGTCCGCGGAGCCAGGGAGCGTGGCGCCCAGATTCGGGCCGTTGAATCATTCCGCAGCCTGACCGGACAGGGTGTCGAGGCGGTCGTCGACGGACACACCGTCCGGGTCGTCAGTCCCGGCTATCTGCGCCAGAACAGTATCGCCGTGGACGAGGCTGCGGTGGCGCCGTTTTCCGGCGAGGGCAACACCGTCGTCCACGTGCTGCTCGACGGCCAGCCGTTCGGTGCCATCGCGCTGGCCGACGTCATCCGCAAGGAATCCTTCGAGGCCGTCCGGCGGCTCAAGGATATGGGCATCCAATGCATGATGATCACCGGCGATGCCGCACCGGTCGCCCGGGCAGTCGCTGCCAAGCTGGGCCTTGACGACTATTTCGCCGAAGTGCTGCCGCACGAGAAGGTGGCCAAGGTCCGCGAGGTGAAGCAGCGCGGCCTGACCGTCGCCATGATCGGCGATGGCGTCAACGACGCCCCGGCCCTGGTGGAATCCGATCTCGGGATCGCCATAGGCGCCGGCACCGATGTCGCCATCGAGTCCGCCGATGTCGTGCTGGTGCGCAGCGATCCCCGCGACGTCTTCGCGATCCTGGCGCTGTCGCGCGCCACCTATGCCAAGATGGTCCAGAACCTGTTCTGGGCGACCGGCTACAACGCCGTCGCCATCCCGCTGGCGGCCGGCCTCGCCTATCCCTGGGGCCTGCTGCTGAGCCCGGCCCTGGGTGCGGCGCTGATGTCGCTGAGCACAGTGATTGTTGCGATCAATGCTAAGCTGTTGGAACGCGCCCGCCGTACCGTCGGCGCCGCTGCCGCCTGACCGGAGAATAACCATGATCCGCTTCCCCAGACTTTCCACCCCGATCATCCTCGCCGTCACGTTGGGCGCGGGCTTCATCCTCTGGCAGTCATTCCGGATCAAGCATACGCCGGCATCGGAGGCGGGCTTGGTGCTGCCGCGGCTCTCCGCGCAGGCAGCGCAGGGCAAGATCGCCTTCGACGGAAATTGCGCCACCTGTCACGGTGTGAATGCCGCCGGCACCGGCAATGGCCCGCCGCTGGTGCATAACATCTACAATCCGGGACACCATGCCGATGAGGCTTTCTACCGTGCTGCGGCCTACGGCGTGCGCCAGCACCATTGGCCGTTCGGCAACATGCCGCCGCAGTCACAGATGACCCGCCAGCAGATGGACGACATCATTCTCTATGTGCGGGAGATGCAGCTCGCCAATGGCATCACCACACAACCGCATAGCATGTAATGCCGATCACGGCTCATTGAGGATTTTCACATGAATGCTAACAAAAATACGCCTTGGTGGCGCTCCAGATCCAGCCTAGTCCTGATTGGCTTTCTGGTCGTCGCCGGGTTCTTCCTGATCTCCGAGCATCGCGCACACTTCTTCGGCGCTTTGCCGTATCTCCTCATCCTTGCCTGCCCGCTCATGCACTTCTTCCATCATCACGGCAACCAGGGCGGCCAACGCGGCCACGATCATTCTGGGGTGGACGGGACGTCGGGAAAGGCAGGCTCATAATGACTGAACATACGTCATCAGCCTATGGCCTCTGGTTCCTGGTCTTTGCAAACAGCGCCGTCTTCATCCTGTTCGCTCTGAGCTTCACGAAACCAAAGACCGCACGGGATTGGCGCACATTCGGGGCGTTCTCGGCTTTCATCATCGCCCTGTTTGTCGAGATGTACGGTATTCCTGTCACGATCTTCCTGATCTCCGGTTGGCTCCAGAGTCGCTACCCTGGCCTTGATCTGCTTTCCCATCAAGCCGGGCACCTCTGGTGGATTGCCTTAGGCCTTAAGGGCGATCCGCATTTTGGTATATTGCATGTCCTGAGCAGCATTCTCATCGCGTTTGGTTTTCTGCTTCTGTCAGCATCGTGGGCTGTGCTCCATGCGGCTCAAAAGGCAGGAGCACTTGCTAAAACAGGCCCGTATTCCTATATCCGGCACCCTCAGTATGTGGCCTTTGTCGTCATCATGTTGGGCTTCCTGTTCCAGTGGCCGACCATTCTGACCGTGCTGATGTTCCCGGTTCTCGTCGTCATGTATGTCCGGCTGGCCGCAATCGAAGAGCGCGAAATCCGCACCACATATGGCGATCATTATGAAGACTATGCCAGTCGGACGCCGGCCTGGATTCCGAATCTCACCGCATCAGCCACATCCCGTACGGGCGGGACCTAGGGAATGAGAAGTTTCCTTCATGTCACATCCTCGTGACGAAATTTGCCTGACGGATTCTGGTCAGATCGAGAACCGCTGATCCAAGATCGATTAAGCAATACTGGCACGCCACTACAGGGACATCCTAATATCGGAACGTCCCTGTATGTTCATGTCTCTATCACGAATACAATGACGTAGATTCGAAGATAGGCCCGGTTTTTGGATGAGATCCTCGCCGGCAAGGCTGGGTGTTTGCTTGGCAACCGAATTTTCCGCTACTGCATACTGTGACCCCCTGATTTCCGCGGCTGTAATATGTGGAAGCCTAAATGACAATAGCGGGACCTTCGGCGATCTCGGCAATGCTGTGTGTACTTGATGCATCGCGTCGGCGATCATCTACAGCTAGGCCGCCATCGACCTGCAGGTGACCAGCTAGGAGGCGCATAGCCCACGCAGGTCCAGTTGAGCCCTTACCGTCGCCTGCCAGCACAACACGGGCGCCGGTCGGAGCTGCGGCTTCCAAAAGGCGGATGATCTGCTTCGCGTGAATCTTGTTGGCTTCAACCACTAGGACGTCATGCTGGCCCAACTGTAGATCACCTTTGGCAAGCAGCCGACCCAGGACATGCAGACTGCCGCTCGTGATGCCCGTAGCGTCCTGCAAGGTCTTCGAGGCATTGTCGGAGGTGGCGACGCCGACAACCCGCAGGCCGGCCGCCGCGAAGGCGTCCCGCACCGTGGCCAGGGTCTGCAGGCGCTCGATCTGGTCGCCGTCGACAACAAGCCCAAGCCGCCGATCGACAACGGACCGGACAACGGCCTGCTGATGATCGGAGAGGCCCGGCCGGGCGGCTAGCGCCTGGTCGGTCCAGTGCCGGTCGACCGGCAGCACCTTGCCCTCTGCCGCTTTGGCGGCGGCCGTCAGGAGCTGGCGTTCGTCCTCTGACGGCTGCCTGGCCCACCCTGCTGCCTGTCTGGGGGACGGATTTAGACCCTGTGCCGCCATATTTGGCCGTTGAGTAGGGGATGGCGATTGCTGGCTGGTAGAGAGCGGTTCGCCGGAAGAGACGCCCTGAGGCCCATTCTGGAGTCCCTGGGCGTTATTACCGGCGGCGAGCTGCTGATTGCCTGGTCCCGGGGGATTCTGGGCTACTGCGGCGCCCTGGGGCGGCTGCAGGCCGCTGCGGGACAGACGGGCGGCGCTGATCGAGGGCCGGGGCCCTGCAGCGGGCAGGAAACTCCCCCCAGGGATATTTCCCCGCGGCTGCAGGATGGAGAACGGGTTCAGGGCTTCCAGCAGCTTCTTCTGGGCCACAATGATCGCCATGGCCAGTGGATCGTTCAGCGCCTCGGCCTGCAGGAACTCCTTCCAGGTATGGAAGGCCTTCACGGCCAAGGATTCGCGCCGCTTGCCTTTGGTCGCCATGTACTGGCGCCAGAGGCGGTGCTGGCCTGGAAACCTGGTGATCGGCCGCGGACGATACCGCTTCACCGGCCGAGGCGGACGAGCCGGACGGGGCAGGGGGGCTGGCGCAGCCCCTGACCTTGTCGGCTGCTGCCGACCGGCTGCCTGGACCTGCTGCGCCGTCTGGAAGGGTCCAAGCCGGCCCTGCACGGCTGCCATCGAGAAATTCCGATGCAGCGCACTGGCCTTGATCATGCCTTTGCCATTGGCGTTGGCGATCGTCAGGCCGTTGCCCCGCGGCCGAAGGACCATGCCATAGCGCGCCAGCTCGGTATGGAGCTGCTGCCAATCCTGGGCTGATTGAAAGGCAGCGGATATTTCGGCCTGGTGCAATTGCAGGCGAGCCTTAAATCCTGGCCTGGTCGCGCGAGGCTCGAGCCTGGCCGTGGAGCCCGAGGCGTCAGGGGCGGACCCAGCGCCAGCACCATGTTGACCACCGGCCACGGCCGAGGTCGGTTGGGCAGCCTGGTCAACAGGTAACTCGTGAGACTGTCCTTCTGTCGTCCCGTCCTCGAGCTCGAGATCATCTCCGGGAGCAATGAAGGTGCCCAGCTTGTGCTCGAGGGCCGCTTTCGAGAATTTCCGGTCCAGCGCGCTGGCCTTGATCATCTCGGTGCCAGAAGCATTGGCGATCACCAGGCCGTTGCCGCGCAGCCGCAGCTCGAGGTCGAAGCGGCCGAAGGCCGCATGTAGATCTTGCCACCCCCTGGCGGCATCGAGGGCGGCCAACAAATCCGCCGCTTCTTCGCGGACGTAGCTATCGAAACTCTGTTCCCAGGTGTGGGCCTCCTTATCTCGAGCCCGGGCAGCCTGCTTCTCGGGCTCAATCTTATCGGCTCGGCCGAGATCCAGCTTCAGGGCGTATTTCTTTTCCATTTCCCGGCTGACTTTTTCCAGCACCTTGAAGTCCCGGAAGGGCATGTGCACCTTCAGCGTCACCGGATGGATTTTGTTTATCGCAATATGCAGGTGGAAATTCTCGGTATTGATGTGCGTGCCGGCGATGCGCTGGTGCTCGCCAAACCCGAGGGCTTGGGCGAACTCGCGCTCGATGTCGCGCAGCGCTTCCGGTGATGGGCGTTCGTCCCGGAAACTGACCATCAGATGATAGGTTTTGCCCGACTTTGCGGTTTGATTGAGCGCCTGTGTCGCCTTGATCTCTTTTTTCGCCAGAGGAAGATCATCAAGCGTCTCGCCGGCGTCGCAGTTGACGATCCACAGATCGTCCAGCTTCTCGCCTTCCTCCGGCGCGGCTGCGATGTAATCTGCCAGCCGCTCGTAATTGTCGTTTTCCGGCTCAATGTCGATGCGCTTGGCGATCATCGGTAGCCTCGCAGATTTTAAAGATTGGCGATTTTGGCTTTGAGAAGCTGCTGGGCTTCCCGCACATCTTGAAACAGCCCCTGCAGGTCGACGCCGGCGGGCGGATTAAAATCGCTGTCATCGAGCGTCAGCTTCAGGAGGTTGCCGAGGCGAGCCAGATCGGCATTGATTTTCATCAGGTCGCGCACGACCTGATGATTCTCGACAGAGGGCAGCGGGCCGCGGCCGACGAACAGGCGGCGCACAAGTTCAGAGGCAGACAAGCCGGTCTGCAGCACCAGGCGCTCGAGCTCGGCATGCTCTGCCGGCATAAAGTACGATTTGACCAGTTTGCGGTTGGTGGCGGCCATGGTCAGCTCGCATGGGCGAGCTTCGTACCGGCTGGTGGCAATGCCGGCATCTCGCCGGTGCCGGCCGACCAGATCCATGAGGTCAGCTTGCTCTCAGCCACCAGCTGGTCGATGGCGCCGGTAAAGTCCTCGCTGGCGCCAGGCGGAATGATGTACAGCGCAGTCGGACCATGCTGTGTGTCGGTCAGCACGGCCGAGGCGAGCGGCCGCGACGAGGTCAAGTTATACCGCAGTCCCTTCATAAATCGGCGGCGGCCGTTGATCAGCGCATCGAGCAGCATCTGCTCATACAGGCTCTCGAAGGGCAGCCAGCTCTCCGCTGTCGTCATCAGGGCCAGCTCCTGCAGGTTGGGGAATCCGGTCCCGCCGACGCCGAAGGTGCCGAACAGCACCAGGTGGCTACCATCGACCGCATCCCACAGATTCAGCTCGGTCGAGAACCGCTTCTGCAGCCGCTTGTGCAGATCCTCGTTCAGCATGAAATGCCAGTCAGGCAGGTGTTTGAACACCACCTTATGGCCGTAGCGGGAAGGCGCGATTTCCTTCACTTCGCCGATGACGATCATCAGCTTTTGCGTCGCCTTGGCGGCTCCATTGCTTGCCGCGGTGACCTTCATCACCCTGGCAATGCGACGCTGGGCGATTTCCGCCTGCCGTTCGGGATAGAACGGTTCGGGGATGAAGATCAGATCGCTGAGGCCGGCGCCCTTAGCGGTTTTGTCTGCCGCCGCCTGCAGGATGTACTTCCGGATCACGCCCCAGGAGCGCTTGCCGGACATCGCTGGCGCCCACCGATTGAAGCCGGCTTGCTCCCACAGGTAATGCAGCGTGCCCCGTAGGGTCAGCTTGGCGCCATCCGTGCGGACCGAGTCCGATTCACCAGTTCCCGGCGTCGGCGCTGCCCGCCCGGGCTGCTTGGAAAGGGAGAAGTCCAGCTTCAAGGCCGTGACATTTTGGTCGGGGTCTTCATGGATGGCGGCGCCCATCACCTCGCCCAGGCCTGACAGTTCGGCCGGTGGCTCGTAGCTGTCGCACCCTGGGTTATGGTCGCTGCCGGTATTCGGCATCCGCTTGAGGATGTGCTTGCCCTGGACCCTCGCGATGTACATCTCGACGCCGGGCTGCCGGCACAGACACCGCGGGCGGTCTTTCCCCCGATAAACGGCCGCCAGTGCAGCCTCGAAATCGGTGTGATCGGAACGAATGGCTTTGCCACCAACCAGGTAGACCGTCATTTCTTAACCCCCTGTCGTCTCGAGGAAATCCCGGAACGTGACACGTTTGTGGTATTGCGCCTGTCGTCAGGCCGCCCGACCGGGCAGCGCCGGATTGGCCGGTGTGCCCGGAATCGGCCCCGAACCGGCGTTCCGGCTGGCCACCAGAGCCGGCCCGCCGGAATCGATGGCAGAGCGGACCATGGCCTGAAGCTGCCGAGGGCAGGTGACGCGCCTGAGGTTGACCATCAGCGCCTCCCAGTCCGGACAGTGCCACCAGGCCAACGGCCGCCCAGGGACGCTGGAATGCTCCCAGGGCACTATCACGATCGGGTCGGTGCGGAAGGCATGGGACGCACCGAAAGCGATATAGGCCTCGCTGTCCCGCGCCCCCGCGAAAAGGATCAGGTCCGCACCCTTGGTCATGGCGTATCCCCTGTGGCGAGCTGGTCGGGCATGAATGCTTGAACGATGACCGCCGTGCGTGATGCATCGAGGTTTCTGGCCCGGAGCAGGGCCAGCACCAGGTCATTGAATGCGTCAACGCCGGCACAGCCGTCATCGAGGATGCCGGGACGATCGGCAACCGCCTTAGCCAGCTCCTGCAGCTTCACGAACCGCCGATCGAAGCGTGGCGACCTGATCCGCAAAACCGGTACTTGGCCGACGGCATTCATGACCGTCGTATGTTCGCGGCGGCCGAATATTTCCCCCAGAGCCGGATAGCTCGCGCCGGTCAGCTTCCGAGCAACCGCCATGGCCGCCGCGCGCGCTTCAAACGGCCGTGCACGCCGATCGCGGCCTGTGATCCAGTGATGGGGGATATCAAATACGTGCGAGGCCAGGACGATGACCTGCAGCACCTGGTTCTCGTGGGCATGGCGGCCGCGGCCGCCCGCATCATTCGTATGCGCCATGGCGATCACCAATGCGCGTTCAGGGCAAATTTCATGGCCTGGTCTTCATAGCCAAGCCAATAGAGGGGCAGGGCGACCGCGAAGCGAAGGCCGGCACCGGCGACGAAGGGGCTGCTGGCTGCTGCGACCATGGAGGCCAGAAGAAGCCAGAACCCCCAGTCGATTTCCCGCAGGCGCCGGCGCCAAGCCGAAATCGGCCGGCGCCGGACACGACGGGCAGGAAGGGCCGTCAAAGGCCCATTCCTTCCTTGACGCGGCCCATGGTCCGGCTAATGAAACCTGGGCCCTTGTTCTCCTGGTCGAGCTTCTGAGTCTGCTGTGGTCGACGCGGGTACGCCTTCCGCATAGCTTCGAAGGCAAAGAACTCTCCGCGTTCGACATACAAATCGTTCCAGTCAGTCAGCCCTTTGGCCTTCTCTTCCGGCCGGAGCGGCGGAACGATCAGATCGGCCCCGACTGCAGCCGCGGCCGCGGCTGCCTTCGTCATGCCGACATTGCCGATCGGCTTACCCTCCAGCTTGTGATCGTCGTCGGCTGCGACCGCCATGCGCGCTTGCGGATATTTCTCACGCAAGGCCTTCGTCACCAGCTCCAGATTGCCGGCGTTGAAGGCGACCACGACCGGCAGGCCCGTGAGCTTCGACAGGCTGCCACCAGTGGAATACCCCTCGCAGACAATGAGGGGACCTTTCTCCATCAGTTTCTGGTCGCCAATCACATGCATCAACCCCTGCATGCGACCACCCTTCATAAACGACTTTGTTCCGTCATCTTCGTTGATCATCTGGATGGAATGCAGGCGACCGTCTATGTCACGCATCGGCACATAGATGACCGGCAATTCTGGGTCGAACCGTAAGCCTTCAGCTTCGACCTGCTTACTGTTCAGATAGCCGCGGTTCGGCGGCGTACTGGGGCGTAGTCGAGCCTTGTCCCAAAGATCATTTGCCTGCTTTTCGACTTCAGCATGCGTCGCCTCCAGTTCCTGCCGCCGGCGTTCGCTAGTCGCGGCTGCCTGTGATTTCAGCGCAGACAGCTCTTCTGGCGTTGGCGCTGGCCCGCCGGCAACCCACATATGCGTCTGGCCAGTCTTGTAGTTGTGGATCTGGCCGTTCGGTCGGCCATCAAGGAAAGCTCGGTAGGATGCGCTTTTCGCGCCTGCTTTATCGTCCTCGAGTGGGGCTCGGTGCCAGGTGCCGTCAATCTCCGGCCGCCCTTTGAGGATGACGCCGTGCTGCTGCAGGAACGTAGCAAATTCTTCGGTCGGCGACAGGCTGTCTGCGGCTGTCGGTGCGGCCGCGCTGCGCCACTTTGAGAAGGCGGCCATGTCCACTCCCTCGCGGGCATACCAGCTCTTGTGTTGCCGATCCCAGCGTGCGCCCGCCGCCTTGGCATCATCCTTATCGGCATAGGGAACATTGAGCCAGATTTTCGACTTCTTCTGGTCAGACGCTGCTTCCTGCTGCTGCTTCTCTTCGGCCTTGTCCATTGCTTCCCCTTTCCGCTGGGCCTTCATTTCCAGCTCGATTTGCTGCCGCTTCTCCGGCTCTAGAATCCACGTGGCAATCCGATCGGCATCCCGGGCGGCCTGAAACAGGGCGTTTTTGTCTTCCTTGATGACCTTCAACCAGCTCGCGAGGTAGCTGGCATGACGCTCCGGGTAATGCCCCAGACCGAACGACCGACTTGTGATGTAGCTGGCCATCTCGGCACGCAGTTCTTCGCGGGCGTATGTTTCGGACCCGAATGGGCCGAATTGGCGATCCATGCGGCTCTTGTGGCCGGTGGCGTGCCCCAGCTCGTGGAGTGCGGTCGCAGCATACTCGTAGTCGCTCTTGAACCGCTGCGGCTCGGGCAGGTGGATGTTGTCGCGGACGGGGTCGTAAAACGCCCGATCCTGCTGGTCATGGATGAAGCCCAGCTCCGTAGGGGTCAAACTGCCGGTTATGGCATCACGCACGGTTTCATCGAGCCGGTAGAAGATGTCCGCGACCGCACCCACCGGGTTCTGATCCAGCTCGGGCGCCTTATATGGGGCCAGGCCGTCGATCTGTTCGGCGTTGAAAACCCGCGCATAGAATACTTTCGGGCGGGTCAGCTGAGATTCTTGGTGGACCTGCCGGCCGTCGTCATCGAGAACGGCATTGCCGGCGGCGTCGCGAACTGGTTGCCGCTCGGTCCATTTCCAGTATTCGACGGTCGTGCTGCGCTCGCCCTTGCGGACCTGTGCGCCGGCGGCCGTCGCCTGGTCGTAAGTCAACCAGCGGGGATCTTCGTGGCCCTGCATATCGAGCCAGATACGATTGATGCCCCGGTAGGGCTTCCCACTGGTCGGGTTGAAAGGGCCAGTCATGACCTCGCCAGCACGCCACGGCTTCTGCCAGGGGGCCGTGCCGGCTTCGATCTGGCGGGTCATTTCTTCGGCGACCTGGTCGCGCCAGGGTTTGCGATCCTGGGTCATCAGGCATCCTCCCCGACCAGATCATCGAACCGGCTGCCTTCGGCGGCCCCGGCATCGAGGGCGTCGTCGTGAAAAGCGCCCATATGGACAGCGGTGTCGGGATCGACAGCCACGATGCAGCCTGGTGCGGCTGCCCGACTGACCATGTCGGCTTCCGCCGACCGTTGCTGTTGCGGCCCCATCGGGCCGGCTAGGTCACTCACGCGCATCGCACTTCTCCTTGCTGGTTGTCGTTGGTGGGGGAGGGGATCGAGGACCGCCGCTGCAGCTCGCGGTCCTGGAAATAGAGGTATTGCCGTCCATAGATCGGCGGCTGGCCGGCAACGAAGATCAGCATGTGGCCAGGCTTCTTCCGGCCGAACCAGCCGTCACGCAGTCCGGGCAGGCTCATGCACTCGTCCGCCGTCATCAGGGGCCGGGCGACCTCGGCGATGCTGTCAGAGACGTTGCCGCTCAGCTGCCCGGGCTGACGCGATTACGACCGCTTCCGCTGGATCAGCGTCGTCTTGCCCGACATGTCGGACAGCACGCGGGCGGTTTCGATCTTGTTCGGAGCGAAGGCGATCCGGATATGGCAGTTGCTGGTGATCGACTCTTCCTTGCCGTAGCACTTCTGCAGTTGCGTCAGGTCCTGGACGATGATGAACGCCTTGAGGCCGTAGCCGGCCATATAGGCGAGGGAGTCTTCAAAAATCTCCAACTTGCCGACCGAGGTGAATTCATCGAGCATCAACAAGAGGCGATGCTTGTAATGCTTCACACTGCGGCCGCCCTCGAAATCCATCTCGGCTGTTAGCCTGGTCAGGAATTGGTTGAGCAGAATGCGGATCAGCGGCCGCAGCCGCTTGATGTCGGACGGCGGGATGACGATGTAGAGGCTTGCCGGCTGATCGGCCTGCATGAGGTCCGATATTCTGAAATCGCAGGCGGAGGTGTTCCGGGCCACAATCGGGTCGGAGTAGAGAGCAAGCGGCACGGTGGCCGAGGAATGGACGCCGCTGCGTTCCTGCGCGGCTCGCTTTTTCATCCGGCCAGCCGCCCGGCGGACTTCGGCGTTGACGACGGGGTCACCATGATCGAAGACCGTCATGTCATCGAGCAGGCTATTGAAGCTGTCGTCGTCCTTGCCGCCGTCGCCCAGTTCAAGGTTCTCAGGGTCTTCGGCACCGAGAGACATAAAGCCGTGAACATCGGCGAGGCAGGCTGACCGCCGTCCGCCGCTTTCGTGGCGAACCCGGTACAGCACATGCAGGATGGCGGCCGACATCCATTCCCAGCCGGCTTTCATCCAGAAGTCCTGCAGGCCCTTGCCCTCTGGATCGATGATCATCTGGGCGATGTTCTGGCAGTCGGCGATCTGGTAATCCGAGCCGATGCGGACCTCGGCCATGGGGTTATAGCGGGCAGACCCGCTGAGGGCGGCCGGCTCGAAGCGCAAGACCCTCTGGCCTATCTGCGTCCGCCAACCGGCCGTGAGGGCATAATTCTCGCCCTTGATGTCGAGGACCAGGCAGCTTTCTGTCCACGACAGCAGCGTCGGGACGACCAGGCTGACGCCTTTGCCGGAACGGGTGGGGGCAAAGGCCATGACATGCTCAGGTCCGTCATGTCGAAGCACCTTTACGCGGATTGAGCCCTTCCAACCGCCGACCACAACGCCGACGCTGCCCATCAGGGCAGCACGGCGCACGTCCGACTTCTTGGCCCATCGGGCCGATCCATGGGTGTTCCGAGCATCGGCGCTGCCTGAAACAGTCCGCGTGCCGATCCGGTTGACGATCATCGTGATAGCTGCGGCGACGATGAACGCCGAAATGCCGGTCCAGTAGACCGGATACAGCAGCTCGTCCGGCAGGCCGCCCGTTACTTTGGCAGTCTGCAGCAGCCAGCCCCACCAGCGACCATCCTGGGCATTGAAGCCGACCGCCCAGTGCCACTGCAGAAGGATGGCGCCGAGCATCGACGCGGCTATTGCCGGGAGGAAGAGAAGGCGCAGTCCGAACATATTGCGTGCTCCTGTCGTCACTCAGCCAATTTCAGGACCGGTGCGCTGTCTCGCAGCACATACCTGTCCCGCTTCGGCTCGTAGATGTCGGTGATACGGCGCCAGCCATCGCGGTGGCGCTTGATCTGGACAACCACGTCGACCAGTTCGCATAGGTATTCCGGCACCTTCGGCATGACGGCGCCGGACCAGGCGATATTCTGGTCGAACTTCCGGTTGATGGCCTGCTCGGGGCTGTCGGCGTGGATGCTGCACATAAAGCCGGGCATGCCGGCATTCAGGACAGCCAGGGCGGCGAAAGCGTTCTGCGTCGAGATTTCCCCGAAGATCGGCCGATCCGGTGTGGCGCGCATCAAGTGGTCGTAGAGCTGGCGCCAGTCCAGCATGCCGGCGCCAGTGCCGGCCTCGCGCGCTGCGATCAACGGCACCCCGTCCCAGAAGCGTTCCAGCTTCAGTTCTGGGGTGTCTTCGATGCCGACGACCCTGCAGTCCGCGGGCACCCACTCCAGCATCATGTTGAGCAGGGTCGTTTTGCCGGTGTTGGTCGCACCCGAGACGATGATGTTGAGGTCTCGATCGACGGCATCTTTTAGGTAGTCGCGGATGACCGGCGACACGCCGATCTGTTCCCAGCTCGGCGTAAACGGGTGCTTGCAGCGGATCGCAAGCGACACTCCAGTTTGCACCGATGGTCCGACCAGACACTCGAAACGGTGGCCGTCCGGCAAGATGCAGGACAGCTTGGGGTGCTCGTCAGGATCGAACTTCAGGCCGCGGTAGTTGGCCAGGCCCTTACAGATCGTCTCGAGCTCTGCAAGAGTGAGGGATGGCGCTTCTTCTTGTCGCTTCCCCACACCCCGACGGTCCGCGGTGACGACACCAGGCCGGACCATTCTGATCTCGACCGTGTTGTCGTTCGAGTAATGCTGCGACAGCGGCCCTAGCAGCCGTCGCAGCATTACATCCGTGCCTGTCGACACTGCACCCATGCCGGTTCTCAATACGGGCAGGGCGGCACAGACAGGGTCTGCCACGGGCCGGGAGGTGGATCACCGATAGTGCCGGAGACTTCCTCGATGCCGGTCGACCGCGAGTTGGTCGAGTAGTAGTTCCAGGCATGCATGAAGTTGCATGTGGTCGAAACCGTTTCTCCGGTCTCGGTGTTTTTGACGATGAATTTCTGTACATCGTCTTGCAGCCAGAACTGGCCGTATCTTTTGTAGCAAATGTCGTTCTCACTACCATAGCAACCAGACGCGATGACTCCCCAATACATGCCGGAGTTGACCCTGCGAGTATCGGTCAAGGTCTTCACGCAGACATCGACCGGCCCAACGGTGGCGCCGGTGCCTATCTTTTTGTCGTATTCGGTCTCATCCGGCCGCGAGTAGACTTCGACCTTGTCCGTTTCCCGATACGCGTTGCAGCCGTTGTAGCTTGAGGCGCCATTTGGCTGGTCGACGGTTTTGACCAGCTGGTAAGGCATCTGGGTTTCGCCTGGCAGAACTTCACTGGTCTTGATGTTGTACCGGCCGGAATCGGTGTCGATATAGACGGTAGTCAGCGCATATGAGAAAAGCTGCGCGTCATGGTTTTGCCAGCCTGTGATCTCGACGTGCTGCATATAGGTCGTCGTCGAGTTCTGGCAGGAAGTGATGTACTTGCGCTGACCGCCATCCACGAAGAAATAGCGCTCCTGCCCATAGGAGACGCCGGCCGAGATATCGTGCAGCCAGTTCGCCGGATCGTTGCATCCGTCCGTCGTCACCTGGACAGCGAGCGTCGAGGTGTCCGGCGTGCAGTCGGTGATGAATTGGCTGAGGCTGTTTACCGTGATCTGGATACGGCTCTGCAGGGCAACGGTTTTGGCGTTCTGGTCGACGACGGGATTGCAGACATAGGCGCCGCTGCTATCCGTGTAGATCTTCGACTGGGGGTAGACAGTGCCATTATCGGTGCAGCCACCGGCCTGGTAGGTCACGCCATCGAGCGTGTAGGTATAGGTGCCCTGTTGGTAGCTCTTGCCGGCAGTGAAGTCGTGCCGGATCGAGCAACTGTCTGTCGTGGCGACAAGCGGAACGGCGGATTTTGTTTCCGAGGCATCGCACCCCCGTACCTGCACCTCGGTGTTGCTGTCGTTTGCATAGATCAATGCCGAGCGCGGCGTTGCCGTTTTCTGGTCGTAGTCTAGGGCGACTGTGCAGGTGTCGAATTTTTCGACAATGGCAAAGACCTTGTCGGCGTCCGGCGTGCAATCCGAGATTTCCTGAGTCGCGCCGCCGGCGTCGATATAGAACAACTTGTACTGAGCCGTGGCAGTGCGGTTGTCCAAATCGACCTTATCGGTGCAGACCGAATAGCTCTTCTGCAGCGGAAAGGTCTGGCTGGAATCCGAACAGCCGGATTCCGACTCCACCGCACCGCCCTTGCTGGTGATCGTCTTGTTCTGCTGGATCGCCTTGAGCTGAGCGACATCAATGCGAATCGGACAGCCATCTGTCGACACCTGGACGGATTCGGCGGCCGCCGGCGCAACCTGGATCGCCGAGGGCGTTTGATACCCGGCGGCGATATCATTGCCTTGAGTCGACTGGCCGCCTTGTTGAGCGCCGGCGCTTTGCTTGACCTCGACCGGCTGCTCCTGTTCCTTTTTCTCGGCCGGAGCAGCGGCAAGCTTCTCAAGGGCAGCTTTCAGCTGCGGACGATCGCCGTTGATCACGACATCGGCCGCAGGATCAAGCTGAGGCTTGGTCAGGTCGAATTGCGCGGTGAAATCCGACGAGTTGAGGGTTTCCTGTCGACCATTCTTCTCCACACCCGTGAGGACGATCTGGCCGATGTTGCGGCCCTGGACGGTCACATACCTGGTATAGGCCTTGGCGGTGACGCCCTCGGTCAGGGATTTCTCAATACCGGGAACGTTGACGAGGCCGAGGTCAATTGCCCGCGGCTCGTTCAGTGGGACATCGACCGCCGTGCGCGACTTCGTCAGGATCGCGACTTTCTCCGCTAGGTCAGCGGTGCTGCCCTCAGCGGTAGATGTCGGCTTACTGCCGGCGGCCGTCTGGGCCGGCGTTGATGGCGACACGGAGATGCCGGCGGCGCCGGCGACAAAGGCAATGACGGCAAGAAGCCGCTTCAAACGGTGCAACATTTTACTTCCCTCCTTTGGGTTTGTCGGGTTTGCTGCTGTCAGCAACGGCCGTCGCCGGCCCGTCCTCGATGCGGCGGATGTACCAGTCCTGCGTCGGACGTATCTGGACGCGCATGCCCTGCCGCAATGTGATGATCGGAACGAGGTTGATGGTGCGCTCGAGGTCATTGGCGGAAATTTCGCCGAATTTCTGACTGAGCTCCTGGGCGCCCTTGTCGGCGATCGCCGCCGTCGTGCTGCCCGTGGTCGTGGTGCTGGTCGTGGTGGTGCTGGTCTGGGTGCCGGCGGCTGATCCCAGGCGGACGGCGGCCGAGATACCGGCCAGGACGAATGCCGTGCCGTACCGCTCCCAGAACCGATTATCGACATCGCCGGTAATGCCGCCGCGGCCCTGGGCGTCGGCAACCGGGGTGGTCAACTGCAGGATTTCTGCCCGGTAGCCGGCCATCAGAATGCGGGTGCAGTTGAACGCCAGCCGCGTCTCCCCCTGCTTCCGCGGACTGGAATAGTCGCAGATCAGCCGGGACCCTTTCGGCACCAGGACATTCCGGTTGTGATACCCGAAGGCATCCCGGCTGACCTGGATGATGACTGAGCCACCTTGCTGGCTGCTGATCTGGCTGTTTACGCCGACCTCGACGATGCCGCTGATATAACGGTCAGCGTTGAATATCCGGCTGTCGTCGACCGGCAGGCCGGAAGTCCGGCCTTCAGCCAGGTAGCGCTCCTGGATAGAGAGAGACGGCAGGCCAAGCGGAACCGAGCCAGGCGGCACCAGGCTGGCGACTTGTTTACCGCCGCCCTGGTCGTCCGGAACCTGCCCTGTCGTCCATTCTGGCGCCGTCCAGAGGCCACGAGCCTGACCGCGCTGCGCCAGGGCTACCTGCAGAGCTAGCCGGTAGGGGTTTGGCTTGGGCGGCTCCGGCGGCGGCGGGGGGACTGGTGGTGGTGGTGGAGGAGGAGTTGGGGCGACTGACTTCTCAATGATGATCGGCGGCATCGCCGGCGGCGGTTCCGGTCTCTGGGCTTTGAAAGCCCAAACGTCCCTGTCGTCGGCCGGCAACACAGGCGTGACGGCCGGACCTCTGTCAGTACAGAGGCCGCCGAAGGTGAGATTCAGCGCCAGAAGAACGTCGCAGATTGCGCTCACCCCTGGCCCCCGTACTGGATGCACAGGTAGCTTTTGCCGGATTTTAGCGAGATGAGGCGCTGCGTGCTCTCGATGACGAACGTGGTGCCCTGGACGCGGGTATTGACCACTTCGTCAATGCCGTCGACCACCACGTAGGCGGTCGGTAGCTCGATGGACTTGAACTTGTCACCAAACCGCACATAGGTGAAATAGTCGTCGCGGAACACGGTTTCCGGCTTCAGATCATCGCCGTTACCCCAGAGCTTGTACTGCCCCCACCCCCGGAGCTTGTCGGGGTCGAACGGCTTTGATGCGACGAAATCGCCCTTGCCCGCGGTGCCAGGCTGTGCCGAAGTCGACGATGCAGCGCCCGCGGCTGCCCGGGCTTCGGCCATTGCCGCCAGCGACAGAGCAGGATTGGCGCCGGCAGCCGAGGTTTTATCGCCACCGGCCGGGTGGCCGCTGTCCTTGCCTGCAGTACCGGCCGGAAAGTCATCGAGCGCACCGGCGTTGTCGACGCGGACGGCCCCTTCAATGACGAAACGCAGGTCCGGGACGTTTTTGCTGTTGTAGCCCTCAGCTCGTAGATACAGCGGGTAGATATTGCCAGATTTGCCGTAGACGACCAGGTTGGAGTCAATGCCATAGCCGCCGATCGGCTTCACGGCCAGACGATTGTCCCCGCGCTGCTTGACCTCGAAGGACTGCGGATCACCGTTGTCATAGGCCGAAATCTTCTCGCCCCGCGGGAGCTCAATCACAGTCACCATGAATTCCCGCAGGCGAACCTTGTACGAGCAGTTGTCGCAAAGTTCGGACTGGTGCGTGCCGGCAGTCGGCGGGGCCTTGTCCCAGGCTTCCTGCACCTGGCCGCCGAAGGCGCCGCGCTTCATCTCTGTGAAGTTTCCATTTGCCTGCTGCGTAGCTTGCCGGACGGTCGAATCCGGCACCGGAACGGCCGTCACCGGGATCTGTGGCGAGGCCGGTAAGGGTGGCGCCTGGTTGGCGGCACCGAGCGTTCGCGGCTGGATGGCAGTTTGCCCGATGGCGAGGCCCGGCTGCATGATTGCCGCAACCGCGGCCGCGAGGATGATGCTGGCATGACGGCGCGGCCGGTCAGCGCCCATGAGCTGCTGCAGGCGGATCATGAATTTGCCCTTTCTTTCAGAACGAGGTCGAGAACGGTCACGCCGAGGGCGTTTTCGTATTTGTCGGCCGGATGCGCCTCGTGTGGGCGCGTGGTCAGGTTGAGGTAGGCCCGAACCTTCTTTTGCTCGACTACGGTGCCGTTGCGATTGTCGGTTTGGACAAAATCGACGGCATATTTGTAGACACGGCCGCTGACCTCGAGGCGGTTGGCAGACTCCACCGTGATCGAACGGACAAGGCCGCTTTTGATGCCGTCTTCAATTTCGCTCTTGTGCTCGCGAACGAATTTCTTCCAGTAATTTGCATCGGTCATCCGCATGACAGTGCGGCGCCGCATTTCCTGGGTAATTGGGTCGATTTCAAGAAGATCGCGCACGTACTGCTTGGCAGCACTTTCCACCACCAGATCGAAGCCGTCGGTCCGCTGGGTCAGCGGTTCAATCCGGTAGACCTTGTCGTCATTGGAATTGACGCGCACCAGGGCAATCTCGGTCGTCTTCAACGGCAGCATCGTGGAGATGGCGTTGCCGAGGACGACACAGAGAATCGTCAAGGCCACGTTTCCGCCGGCCGACAGTCGAAGCATCCATGCAAGGCGGCGATGGCTGACGGCGAAGCTGTACGGATCGGCCGCCAGGATCGCGGCATGCGGCCCGGGCTCGGGAGCTGGTGGCTTCTTAGCCAGGCGCGCTGCCCGGGCCGCTTTGGACTTGGCGGCGAGGTCAGTCAGGAAACCCATTTGTAGCCCCGGCTGTTGAAGTCTATCTGCTGGCAGGCGCAGGGGCTTTTCAGCATCAGGTCCGAACCCTCCCCGCTATTGTCGGGCAACTCGACATTCCGCTGCGTGCAGCCAGTTACCCAGACAAGAATCAGGCCGACGACGCAGATCCATGTGATGGTCCACAGCACCAGGCGGCGCAGGATCACCCACGACATGCGGGGTGACACGCCCGCGGCTGGGGTTGGGGCGGTGGCTGCGGGGATTTCGGCGGCCTGGGCCGCGGCTTCTTCGATTTGCGACATGATTTTTCCTTTCTGCCGTTACTTCTTGCCTGGTCCGTCCAGCTTCATGGCTTTGCGAACCAGTTCTTCGCTGCGCTCGGCTATCGTTCCCATTGTGGCTCTACCGAATCCGGCGCCGATGGCTCGCAGAGGGGCTGTGGATGGCGCTAGGAGCATGCCTGCGCCGCGGCGGGCATAGGTGGCCGCCGCCAGGGCTGTGCCTGCGGCGCCGGCCGTAAGGATGCCAGCGGCAGTATTCGTGAGCGACGAACCCGTGATGGAATTGGCTATGCCTGTGGCCTCGGTCATGAATGCCGTGCCCATCCAGCCGAGGGTCAGCGCCAGCAGAAACGTCTCGTTGCTGAGGGAGGTGAGGTTCCGAAGTTCGTCTGGGCTGATAGGCTTGGTGATTCCAAGGCGGGTAACGCCGTAAAGCATGATGCCGAGCGCCAGGGTGGCGCCGAACAGCACCATGAAGGCCGACAGCATGGTGCGAATACCTGCGTATGCCATTGGCCGGCCCCAGCCGAAGCCGTAGCCGAACATCATGAAAGGGCTGAGCGTCGCCAGGACCGTGATGCGGAAGATCGCGACGACAACCTGACTAAAATAGCTGATCAGCACGAGAACGAAGGGTAAGGCCAGGAGAACGGCATACAGTATGGGGCCGGGATTGCTCCACCCGGCCGATCTGAATAGCGCCTCTGCTGTCCCGAAGATCGCCCAGACGCCCTGCTCAGCTGCAGAAACCAGCGCTTCCATGCCGGCACCAACCGTGTTGGTTGCAGCAGCTACATTCTGATCCTTGTTGGACGAGTTGAGAGCAATGGCTGCGGCTGCGCCCATCGTCTTGAGGCAAGCCAGGAAGATCATATTGACCAGCCTTGGTCCGGCACCGGTCAGCATGAACCAGGCGATGATGACGAAGATGAATTCCTTCGCCACATCCATAATGGTGGCGAGAATCAGGATCAGTCGGTATCCTTGAAAAATGATCCAGATGCCAATTAGGGCGAGGTAAATAAGCTGCATGGGACCGATCAGCGCTGCACTTAAATCCTGCGTGAAGCCGTTCGACAGATCGATGTATGTGGCTACGATTTTGCAGGCATGGCAGACGTGTTCTTCTTCACCACTGTCCATAGTGGTTTACCTCCTGCTTGTTCTTGTGGCTGCACCAGCTCACGCGGAGTGGGACACTGGAAACACAGGAACTGGCTGGTATCAGACCCCGGGGCCGCGCAATTTCTTCGACGTCAAGCGAGCGCAGACGTTCTGGAGCGAGCTGAGGACTCGCGTACAGCTGGATGCCTATATCGCTAAGAATTGTCCGAAGGGCGGCCCATACGACGCGTGGAAGCAGGACTATAACGACGACCATGCCAAGGCGATGGGCGCGGTGAAGTCTGATCCAAATGCCGCCAAGATCATGGCTTGCCATGACCTTCAGGTGGCCATCTACGTCTGGAGAAACTTGTACGTGAAGATCGTGAAGGTTCCTGATGTCGTGCGCGTTCGCTTCAACCACGCAGAAGAAGGTGGGCAGTATTGCCGCGCACTTGCTTCCTGGAACTTCGTTACACATAAATGCAACGATCTCCCAGACTGGCGTACCGCTGGTGGCGTCAAGGATGAAGAAGATTTCATAGCTCGCCAAGAAACGCACGCGAGGAAGGCAAAGACAAATTAGTTGCCTCACTTGTCATCCCCCTTCGCCAGAGTGCTGCCAGGCGGCAATGCCGTGAGCGCAAACCAGCTAGACTGAACCTTGAGAAGCTGAGCGAGGATCTGTGTCTGTAGGGCTGCGGAGCGCGCATGTAGCACCGATCCCTGAGCGATAACGGCAAGCCTCTCGTTATCGCTTACTGCCGCTTTGGCGGCCGCGTCGAGCTCGTCGGCCGATTGCCCAAGGCGATCCGCCTCTTTCACATCGATATCGCCTTGGCCGATAGCCTTGCTGGCAACGTCGACGGCCATGTTCTGGCGACGCTTCTCAATGGCGTTCGTCGCCGCCACCTGGTCTTCCCAAGGCTTCTTCGCGATCTTGTCCGGATCGAGCCAAAGGCTCTTTCGGTAGGCGTCGCCGGCGGCGCAGATCGACCCGAAAGTGGCATCGTCATACTCGACATCGGGCATGAGCTTCTGCAGGTCCGGCGCCAAGCACTGCGCGTCTTGCCGAAGCCGGCTCGCCAGCCGATCCATATTGACCATCGGTACTGATATCTGGCCGGCCCGGCCGAGAGCATTCAGCTGGTCGTTGAGAAGGCCATTAGCTTTCTGCAGTTCCGCGAGTTGCTGTTTCAAGGCGTTGATTTGGTCGACCAGCTTGCCGATCGCAGCCTGGTCAATAACCTGGTCGAGAGCTTGGGCGGGCCGTGCGACTGCCAGGGCGACATAGAGGATTGCGGCAGTAGCCGCCGCTAAGCGCCTGGGCACACCTTTCACAGATGTTCTTGCCATAGTGGCCCCCAGAGACGCTTTAGTTCGGCCAGATGCGCGTTTGCAGCAGTACCGGCGCGGTAATAGCGCAGCGCATCCCCCAGGAATGACAGGCTCACATCGACGATGGCGCTTTCGTCGAACCCGGTAGCGGCGTCGCGTTTGACGATTAACACGCGCCGTTCCCCTTCCTTGCGGTCGCCGGCGCCGAGGATGAAAGCGATTTGCTCGTCGTTCAGATTGAAGCGCTCAAGGCCAGCCTTGCTGGCTTGGCTGTTCGGAAGGAAGATAAACGTGGTGGTGTTTTCGAGGACGGCGTCCCCAATACCCGAGGAAAAGAGAGCCTGCGGGTCTTGAAACGCCAGCCCGACCAGGCCGTCGAGTTTGCGATACTCGCGATACATCTCCATCATCAGGAGCTTGAAGCCCTCGTTCCGGCTGAGCTTGGCGGCTTCGTCGATGAAGATGCCAAAGCCTTTGGAGTTCTGAGCAGCGGACTGGCCGATGCCAGCCGAGATGTGGGAGACGACAGGCGGGCCAATATCTGAGTCGTCAAGTGCCTCGTTCATATTGATGCCAACCATGTGAGAAGCGGCCAGAACGCTTCCCAGCGTGTCGCTAGGTGCGTTCATCAGATGCGAGCGGATGCCTTTAACTCCCTTGCCATCGACCACCCATGGCGCGAAGGCGCGACGAAGGGCTGTTTTGCGCCCGAACGCAAACTCAAAGATGGCGTTCAAGGTCCGCTCAGGCGGGTCGAGCCTGAATGCCAGTTCTATGGCATGGTTGAAGACGGCATCATCATCCGCAGACCGCTCGTAATCCCCAGCCATGGATCTGAGGACATGATTGATGCGTTGCCGGTTCTTCGGAGTGTCCGCTCCAACGTCGAGCGGGTTCATCTGCAGCTCGTCATAACCCATATAGAGGCCGCCCATGCTTTCAATCATGAAGCGGGAGCCTTCCTTGGAATCGAACAGGTAGCTCCTGACCCCGGAGAACTTGGCAAGGCCACCAAAGAGATGGTCCACAACAGTGGACTTGCCGGCGCCAGTGGGTGCGCAAACAAAGAAGTTCCCCGGGGACTGCGGCCTGGTGGAGACGTGGAACTGGAAGGCATAGGCTTGCCCAGACGGCGTTCTGAAGAACCGAACCGGTCGAGGCCCGAACGGTCCCTCGAGCATGCCTGTCGAGCTGTGATGGAGCGGCCAGACGGCAGTGATATTCTGATCGCGCAGCGTCAAAGGGCGCTGCAGCTGCGTGGTGTTGATGACCCGCCGGCGTGGTAATTTCGGGACCCGCGCAAACCATGCTGTTGCCGCGCCATGCGTTTCGACGGAATGCACAACCTGCCGACGCCCCAATGCCTCGCAAACGTCGGCGACGAGCCGGGTCAGGTCGGCTTCGTTATCTGCACGACAGACGACTTGAAGCTGCGCGTAGAAGATTGTCGTGTCGCCCTTCGTAAGGAGCTGGATCATGGCTTCGCACTCGGCGAGCATTTCCGAGTTACCAAAGATGGCCGACTCCAACTCTCGCTTACGACGCGCGAGCTGCAGCAGAGCGCCGTCCCGGTCCCATGGCTCGCAAATCTGGCACACCTCGAGGTCGCCGCGGATGGCGAGAATGTCTGCCAGGATCAGACCGCGGACATTCTCTGGCCATTCCCTGACGGCGATAATTCGATGGAGCTTCTTCGCCGGCACGTGCATCGTGATTACGCCATCGAGCGCGAAATCTGGGTCGGCACCGGGCAGAGTGCCCGACAGGCTGGTGGAGATCGCCGGCAGATCGGCGCGAAGCTCGCCGCTGACCAGGTAATTGAGAAAGCCGGTCAGTTCGCAAGATTGGCCGGGTTCTGCCGCTTTGGAGACGATGCGGGGTCGATAGTCCGAGATGGAGTCCCTGACCTTGCTGCAACCCTCCACCAGGGCCTGCAGGCGCCGGCCGCCGATGACCAGATACCAGTCGACGTAATAGCTCGACTGGAACGCCCTTCTCTCTGCCTCACCGATCTCGGTCAGGCCACGCGACGGCCACTCCGCCTGGAATGAAATGTCTCGCAGACGCTTCACGCCGAAATACCAGGTCGTGAGTCCCAGAGAGCCGAGCTGGTTCTGCAATTTCGCCCGCGCCTGCAGCATGGCGTCCTGTTGATCCTGGATCTTCGCGTCGTAGCTGACGCCACGAAGATGGATCACGCGAAACAGACCGCCATCCTTGAGGCGAACAGTCTGCCCATCCGCCGGGTCTATCCGGTCGAGCTCGAGTTCGCCGGCGAGCCAATCCCGCCCCACACTGCCAAACGGACTGCTCTCGGCCGCAGGCACCACAACGGCGCCGCCGGCCAGCGCCGCCAAGCCTGTCGTTACGACTTCGACCCACATCAATGGATCTCCGTCGATTTGAATAGGCCGCCGGTCGTGTCAGTGCTGAGGCGAGCCTGTCTCCGCTTCCGGACGGGATATGGCATGCCGGCCACCAGCTGCGTCCGCTTCGCACTCCAGCGGCCGTTACAACCCCAGAAGCGAAGTGCTGCGAACAGGACGCTGCCAAAGTGTCCATCGGCCTGTTGACGCCGCCAGAGCTTCCACCACAGCCAGGCAAACGACAGGATAAAGGCAGGCAGAGCTAGAGGCAAAAGGCCGACGTACACAAAGAGCAGCATCACCATGCCGGCGGCGCACGCAGTGCCGATCAGCAACGCTGGTGGAAGACCCAGCATCGTGAGCGGGCGCTGCATGCCAGTGAAGACGACGCTTTCGGCTTTCATGTCAGGCCGAGGCCAGCTTGAGCAGGCCACGAAGCATCGCCGGGCCGGCCATGATAAGAAGGCCGCCCAGGACGACATAGCCAAGGCGCTCCCAGCGAAGATGACCGGAGGCGCATGCCCAGATGCCGACACCGATCACGCCGATACCGACCACGACGGCGCCTAGGGTAACAAGGCCGCTTTCCAGATTCTCCATGAGGGACGTGCCAGGCTGTACCCAACTGTCATCGCCGGCAGCCCAGGCGAGCTGGGGGATGAGCGTCAGGATGAGCGATACGGCCATCAGAGCCAGCATCACTCGAAAGGTATTGGAACTGCACATAAGCTTGCCTCCGTTAGTCATGATCACTTGAGAACAACAAAGAGAGCGGTCAGTGCAAAGCCGGCCGCCAACACACTGGCGATGGTGAGGATCACTTGGGCTTTGAGCTGGTTGCGCATGTGGTGCTTGATCAGGCCGGCGCTTTCGGCCTGGTGCGCCACAGACGCGATCACATTCTTGACGGCCGTGTTCAACAGATCGTCGCGCAGCACATTTGCGCTGTCGGCGACCCGATTTGTGGCCTTCGTCATGATGCCGTCGACCTCGAGGGCGAGCTGGTCGTTGTGCCGACGCAGTAGTCCCTCGAAATCGGCAATGAACGCCTGGTGCAGCGTCACCGCCATCAGGATCGGGTCGTCGTCGCCGACCGTCACCTTATGCGTCTCGCTCAGGAGACGGCGGGCTTCCGCCAGACCGATGGCGTGACTTTCCGTATCCTGCTGGGTTTCATCAGTCGCCGTCGTCATTCCGACGCCTCCCCGGCCTCGGCGGAGCCATCCACTTTTTCGAGAAAAGCGTCGATGTTCGGCCAGGAGCCGCGGCCATAAGCCACCTGAACTTTTCTGAGCAATCCGGTCGCCTCACGGGCCATCTGGTGCAGCTCTGAATTGAGCTGTTGAGTTATGGACAGCCGGGTGGCCGGGCTGTTCAGCCCAGCCATCGGCGGCATTGTCGGTTTGGTATCCCCCTCTGGCATTGTGGCCTCAGCTGGCGACAGTGAAGCCGAGGCCAGCGGCCAAGTCGGTGGGAATATCGATCATCGTCATCTTCGCCTCGTAGTCAGAGGTTTGCCGCGGCCATCTGGCCGTCGAGGGTGCGCCAGGTCATTGCCAGGCGCTGCCGGGCCATGATGGTGAAGTCAGGAGCGTCCTTGACGGCTGCGAAGGTAATCTTCTGGCGCAGCATCTGGTCGACATCGGCGCCGAAGGTTTCCTTGCGCAGTTCCGGAATACGGATCAGCGCATGGATCTGTTCCTGGTGATCCCGAAACAGCTTGCTGTCCTCGAATTTCCGGCCGTCGCGCTCGACGCGACCGAAGAATTCGTTCAGCCACACGACGACAGGCACGTTGGGGAAGTGCTCAAGCAAGCTGGCGAGGCCATCCATCGTATCGCCCTGGGCTTGGCCGCCTGTCAGGACCGAATGAATGACCAGCTGCAGGCCGTGTTGCTGCAAGAAAGCCGCCACATCATTCTCGAACATGTAGGCGCTGAGCGGCACGAAGGTCGCTGCGCCATTGTCGACGATGAAAACGGCATCCTCTGGCGCTGTCATGATGCCTTCGATCAGCTGATCGAAGGCGCGCGGGTCGATGTTGCCATCCCGCATGAGCTCGAGGCGCTTGGCGGTGAAAGCCTTATACCCAGCGAAGGTTTGGTTTACCGGGTCGGTGTCGATGCAGGCCGGCGTGACCTGCCGGCCGATGTAATGCTGCGTCAGCAGAGAAGCGATGAAGCTCTTACCGACGCCTCCCTTGCCCTGCAGGATCAGATTTACATGTTTCATTTCCTGTCGTCTCCTTGGTTGCTGTTGGATGGTTCGCCGTCCCAATGGTCTTTCTCCCCGGATTGGTAGTGTCCGTACTTGCGCACAGGTGGTTCGACGCCGGCGCCGATAGGCACGCGACGTTGTGCTGGAGCGGCGGTCGCCGCCGCGGCCGGCAGCGACTGCTGGTTGCCGGCATGATCAGCCAGCTGATCTGGTTGTTGGGTGGCGGGGGGCTGAGGGGCCAAGGCTGCGGCGCCGATCTTCGGCACGCTCTGCAGCCAGGCCATTACCTCTGGGGTCACCTCCAGCGGCTGAGCCGGAGTGGCAGGTATTGATGCTTTCGGCCCACGAATCGCTTTCACGCCGATGGTGAAAGCCGTGTAGCCCAGGGTAATGCGCCCTGCGCTTTTCAGAACGTCATGGGCTTCTTTGAGTGTCGCCCCAGAGGCAAGCAAGGCCAGAATCTCGGCCTTGAGCGCGATGACTTCGCGCTTACCCTTGCCCCACCCCACGCCTGCCATACCGGTCCCCCGTGTAAACGGTTGACCCGAAAGAGCGAATCATGGTCTATCTAAACGGCAGTGGGAGGTCGTCGGCTCTACCTCCTGCAATGAAGAGATTTAGAGTCAACATGGCTCCCGCAACCAAATCAAAAGCCCGCCAGGCGATGACCTGGCGGGCTTTTTTTTGGGTCAACCGATCGGCCGAATGCCGCGTTGCTCCAGATTTGCTCCACTGCTGCCAGACGGCGGCTCAATGCCGCGCTCTTGTCCGGTCCGGTCGTCCAGCAGACGGCCAACCAGGGAAGAAGGATATGGCCAGTTTGACGAAGCGCGGATCCACCTACACGGTGCGGATCCGCCGCAAGGGATAAGCTCACATTGACATCCCGAGATCGCGCTTCTGTCGTAAGTCGATCCCCAAGGCTTTCTCCTGGCCGATATGGGCCATGGATGCTGTCCACCATCACTGAACAGGACATGCGGCCGAACGGTCGATTTGCTGCGCTATCAAACAGGTCGCCGCACAATGTCCCGGAAAGATATGCAGTTGTATTATCGCCTCGCTATCAAATGGTGTTGGCAAAGAGCACGTCGCCCCCAGTAGAATGAAAAGATAAACTGGGTCAGGAGTTTTTGGACATTCAAATTCCGGCTGCCAGCTCGCGGAAGGTCTTGAATTTTTGCCATTGGATTTCCATCATAATCAAACGATTTCGGGCGCCAACTCTAACGCTCTGGAGAGGAACTAATGCGAGTCGGGGTTCTGACTTCGGCGAGGGCCGGCGCTTCGGTCATATGCCTGTTGGCAGGAATGGTCATTTTTGCTCCGGCCGTCGGCACGGCGCAGGAGATGGTCCACTTTGAAGCCAGTGCACCTGATTCACCCACCCAGGTCGAACTGCGTGCAGAGCTTTACAGGCCCGATGGCAATGGCCAATTTCCCGCCGTTGTGCTGATGCATGGCTGCGGCGGCTGGCAGCCGGCCGTCCGTTACGGTCTGCAGACCCATGCCCGCTATTTGCAGCAGCACGGCTTCGTTGTCCTGAATGTCGACAGTTTCGGTCCACGCGATCGTGCCGGCGGCAAGATGTGCGCCAGCGATCCTGCGCTGTATAAGGCCCTGGACTACCGGACCAGTGATGCCTTCGACAGCCTGCGTTATCTGCAGAAGCAGAATTTTGTGTCGCCGGCCAATGTGTTCCTGATGGGCCAGAGCAACGGTGGCGCAGTCGCCGTTCGCGTGGCCAAGGCAGTGGCAGCAAAAGCGTATCAGGACAGCAGCCTGCCGACTTTCCGCGGGGTCGTCGCATACTATCCGTGGTGCGGCGAGGTCGGATCGCGGATTTCGCTGTCTTCGCCGCTGCTGATTTTTGCCGGCGGCAAGGATGACTGGGTCCCGGCACGGGAATGCCAGGGTGCGCGGGCCAGCGGTGCGGCACTGCAGGTCCGCGTCTATCCCGAGGCCGCGCATTCCTTCGACCTCGACATCATCAAGCAGCGCTATCTGGGCAAGTTGATCGGCGCCGACGAGCCGGCCACGCAGGACAGCCGTGAGCGGATGCTGGCTTTCTTCGTCGGCAACCTGACGCCGGATTCTCGCAACGGTCCGCGCGGCGTGCCTGCAGACCGCATCATCGTGGCGCAGAATGCGACGGCGGTTGTTGCGGGCGACTTCCTCCCGTAAGGAGCTGCGTCCGGCTGGCGGGTACAAAAAAAGGGGCCTCGCAGCCCCTTTTTCTTTTTCGCATCGCGCAGAACGCGCTGTCCGGTTCAGAATGTCGTCGAGAGTTCCAGCGTGCCGTAAGCGCTGCTGCCGCCACGGTTCTCGTCGGTATCTGAATAGCCGCCGGACATCGTCAGGCCGAACTGCCCGAGATTGGTCAGCATCAGGAAGGCGCCGAGGCGCTGCTCGCTGCTCTCGTCGTTGCCGGTGGCGAGGGCTTCCGGACCGACCACATAGCCGCTGAAATTGTAGCCGCCGCGCAGGCGGGTCCAATAGCGCTCCTTGGCGGAGCCATAACTGGCGATCAGGTCGGCATAATAGGGCAGCGTCAGCGCCGTCTCGAACTGGCCCATGACCTTGACGCCGAAATCGCTGCCACGGTTGGAGTCCAAAACATTGTCGGGCGACAGCGAGTGGTCTTCAAACTCCAGGCCGGCATAGCCGCGCAGGAAGAAGCTCTCGAACGCCTTCTGGTAGCCGCCCAGCACGTCGAACGACCGGACATCGCCATCGACCTTGCCGCCGGCCACGGCGCTCGACTGGTAGTCATACTGGCCATAGAGGCCGTCCGCGCGGAGCAGGAAGCTGTCGTCCGTCAGGTTCCCGCTGAGATGATGAATGGCACCGACATAGCCGTAGTAGCTCTTGTCCCGCGCATCGATACCGGTAAAAAGCACGGTAGCATCCTGGGCATGAGCTGCAGCGCTGACGAAACAGCCGCCGGCCAGCAAGGCGGCTGCGGCGGCGATTCGGAATTTGCCGATTGTCATATTGGTCAGTCCCCTTAAGGTACAGTAGACACTACTTACCATGGTTTTTGTTTTCCATAACAAGCATTAACGTAGAGAGTCTCCATAAATAAATATGGTGTTGCCGCTTTGCTTCACTGCGGGGCGGAGCCGTAGGGCAATCCCGGCTCAAAGGACAACAGTGAATACGTGATTGTTCCGCCGCGGAAGACGGCCTCCAGACGGATCGGGCCGCGCAGCCGGTCGAGATGGCAGATCAGCCTGACCGGCAGCCATGACCAGGCGGATTCCAGATTGGTCTCGATCACCAGCGGCTGTCCGGCGGCTTCTGGTACCGACACGCAACGGCAGCGGACGGCGGCGAAGGGATCGGTCAGAAAGGGCGAAATCGACAGCCCGAGCCAGCGGGCCATGCCGATGGCGACGACCGGGGCCGGCTCTTCCCACATCATTCCGGCGCTTGCGGCATAGGGGATCGATGGTACAGCCAGGGCGAGCAGTTTGAGCAGCGGCACCGCGCCAGCCTGCAGTTCGGTGACGCGCCAGGCATCTGCATCCTGGGTAGTCACCAGCTTGCCGCCCTTCAGGCCCTGGTAGAGGTGCTGTCCGGCGGCATCCAGCGAAACGGAAATCCGGGTCGTGGAGGCAGTCCTATGGCGGAAGGAGCGTGGAACTATGCCATCGATCTCGACGTTCCAGACGGCCGATCCCGGCGAGGTGCTGGAAAGAACGGCATGGACGGCCGGATTGAGTGACGCCGGGGCGACGATCGCACCCTGGCCCGGTATCGTCGCGGAATGCCAGCGCAGCAGCGGCTGCTCCGGACCTGCTGCCGACAGGAAGTTGGCGAGCCGGAAGGGCAGCGTCGGCGAATCCGGATTGCCGGTGCCCTGATATTGCATGTGCAGATGCGGCACCGGCGAACGGCCGGAATTTCCCGTCATGCCCAGATATGTGCCGATTTCGACGCGCATGCCGGCTGTGACCGCGACCGAGCCCTGTCGCAGATGGGCAAGCAGAACATAGCCGCCCTGGTCGAGGCGGATGACCACATGATTGCCCCAGTTTTCGGCATAGTTACAGATGCCCGGAGGATTGTCGGCGATGTAGTTATGGATCCGTTCGACGATGCCGGCGGCCGGGGCGGTGACCGGAACGCTCCAGCTGGCGGCATCAGCGGCGGCATCGGGATCGAACAGGCCCGCCGGGTTCGGCTTCTGGAAATCGAGAGCATGGCGCCACAGGCCGATATGGCTCAGTGCACCGTCGATACCCTGCGAAATCCGCATCCGCCCCGGCGTCGGCACGACGAGGAATGGGCCATACGGTCCGGAACGACGGGCCCAGTAGGCGCTCCGCCACCAGGCTTCTTCCGGCGAGAGTTCGGTGGTCCGGTTGCGCTGGAAGAGCGTCTGGCCGCTGGCCATCTCCAATGCATAAATGCCGATCCAGGTTGTCAGCGCGGAAGCAATCGGCAGGTAGCCGAGGGCGGTAGCCGGAAACAGGTTCTGCAGGCCGACGGCGAGGAAGGCCGCGCCACTGCCGCCGATGGCGGCGATGAGCAGGCTGAACGGCCCGGGCAGGAAATAGACCGCGCCGAGGGCGGCGCCGGCGAGGAAGAAGTTGTAGGCGGTCGGCATCCAATAGAAGACCACCCCCTGCTGTACCAGTATGGAGGCGGTGAAGATGCCGGCGGTCCAGCCGATTACGCCGGCAAGGAAGGACATGCGGGACCAAAGTAGCACGGCTGCTCCCAGCACCAGTCCGACCCAGAGCGTGGGGCTGAACAGCATCGCGCCGAGTGTGCGGAAGAAGGTCACGACCCAGCCGAGCAGGTCGGTCGGGACCGGCCACCAGGTCATTGTGTTGATGGCCTGCGTGGTCCAGTGCGGATAGATGGCGAACAGCATCGCGGCGATCAGGCAATAGCCGACGACCATGGCTGGCAGCTTGATTTCGGCCAGGGCCTTCATGACCGCTGCAGTCAGGATGGTGGCGGAAACGGCGGCCACGACGGCCACGCCTACCTGCGCCTGTATCGAGATAGCGACCGGTCCGGTCAGCCATGCCACTGCCACGGCCGACAACAACGCGTTGGCTTTCAGTCCGCCCTCTATCGGCGAGGAATCACGGATCTGGAACATGCGGCTGATGCTTTCGGCCACGATCAGGCCGAGAACCGCGAAAGCCGCAAAGCGCAGATTCTGGAAAACCGCGAGCCACAGGATCATGCCGATCCATGGGTTCGGGATCATGAATGCCCCGCCCAGCGCCGGCCCCAGGATCGAGATCAGGGGTGTCGGAGAGTTATGTGAATTCTCGGCGACCCGCCCGCGCGTGGGCAGGATCGCCAGCCAGTCCGTCGATCCGGTTTCCGCTCCCCTGTTCATGATTTTGCCGCCAGGTAGGCGGGCGTCCGTTCCGAACGTTCGACATCGTCAAGGACTTCACGTGCCCGGATCAGGTGGGCGGTGCCGTCTTCGGCGATCAGGATCGCCGCGGGGCGATAGGCAATGAACTGCATGGACTGAACGAGATTGTAGGCGCCGACCGGGTGCAGGCTGAGAATGTCCCCCGTCTTCAGGGGGGGCATGTCGATGCTATCCCGGATGACATCTATAGCCATGCACAGGCAACCGTAGATCCGCGACGGCATAGGCGGGGAATTGATGATACGCGCCGGCTTGATCGAGAGCTGGTACCATGCAGCGGTATAGAGAAGGTTGACGCCGGAATCCAGGACGTAGCCGATCTTCGGATCTTCACCGACGACGATCTGCTCCTTGTAGTCGCGTCCCGTCATATCGGATTCACTCACAACGTGGCGGTTCATCCCCTTCACTGCGACAACCGTGCTGAGCAGATAGCCGGCCTCATCGACCATGTGGCGGCCGGATTCCAGACGCAGCAGCGGCCGCTTCTTGGCAGGGAGGCGGTTGAGGACTTCGGTGATGGCGTCGGCATAGGCCTCGATAGGCGGTACCACCTGTTCGGCAGGGCCGGCCATGCCATGCAGCAGGCTGTATGACGGAAAACCGCCGCCCAGGTTGAGGCACTCGACCACGTGGTCGTAGGCAGAGTGGATATGGTCGCGCAGGGCCAGGAGCTTCTGAGTGGCCACCCGGTAGGCTTCCGGGGTGAGGATATATGTGCCGATATGCGTATGCAGCGTATGCAGGTTCAGATGCGGGTTGCCGATGACCCGCTCCGCGGCGCGTCCGGCCTCGCCGTTTGCGAGCGAAAAGCCGAATTTCGACCAGACCGGGCGAATGCCGGCATCCAGCCAGACGCGCAGCCCGACGGAAACGGGATGCTTGGCATTCTTGACCAGTTCTTCGATCAGGTTCAGTTCATCCCAGTTGTCGATCTGGATTAGCGCGCCCTCCGCGAGGGCCTGCTCGAGAATGGCCTTCGGCTTGTGGGGGCCATTGAAGATGATGTCCTTCCCCTCGTAGCCGAGCTTCCGCGCCTTCTGGTATTCGAAATCGGATACCACTTCGGCGATCCAGCCTTCTTCGCGCATGATGCGGCAGATCGCACCGAGATAATTCGTCTTGAAAGACCAGGCGAAGCTGGTCTTCGGGTAACGGCTTTTGAAGGCTTCGCGTGCGCGGCGCGCCTTGCCGCGGAGAGTGTGTTCCGAGAACACGAAGAGCGGCGAGCCGAACTCTTCGGTCAGTTTCTGAACGGGAACGCCGTCGATCTCGAACAGAGCCGGCGTATGGCTGCCGCGCGCGAAATGGTTGCGGTCGACGGCTGCATTGGGTGCGCTGCGGCCCAATTCTCCGCTAATGATGGGCTGGAGATAGAGCTGGCTCATTTTACGGCCTCAAGTTTGGGGGAAGTGTCAGATTCCGGGGTCCGGTATTCGCCGGTCGTCGCCATATGGGCGATCTCCGCGATGTCGGTAACGATGTCGATGCTATGGCGGATGAACATCTGCCCAGGAGCGCATCGCCGGAGCGGCAGGGGGGGGATCTTCAGCACGGTTTCAACCAGGCGGGCCGGCAAATTGCAGCCGATCTGCGATGGAAAATCGACCCAGGCTGGAAAACGCGGATTCATCTCGAACACCGCGTGAGGCCTACCCGACATCTTTATGAATTCAAGCTCGAACGGACCATTCCAGCGCAGGGCCTCGATGATCCGAGCGACCATGTCGTCTATCTCGGAGTCCGCGACGACGATACCGGCGAATCCCTTGCCCGCCGAGGTGCGAAGCATCTTCCGGATCGAGCAGGAGGTGGTCAGGCCGCCTTGGCCGTCGCCCAGGCCGACAATATTGTATTCTTCGCCGACCACCGATTCCTGCACCAGGATCGGGCCACCCCAGACATGAAAGATGTCCTCGAACGCCTGGTACAGCTCTGCCTGGTTGGTGGCGAGATGCGCTTCATAGAACCGGCCCTTCACATAGACCGGATAACCGATTTTTTCGGCATGCGCCGCCAGTGTTGCCGGATCGTCGGCAAACGCGGTGCGGGGAGTGGAAATTCCGAGCCGTCCGCACAATTCCTGCAGCTTTACTTTGCTTCGCGCATCAAGGGATTTCTGCGTCGGCAGGACACAGGCAATTCCGCGCTTGCGCAGTTCCGGCTGAAGGGAGATGAAATTGCCAATCTCCGAATCCAGGCAGGGGATGATCATGTCCAGCGTCTCCTGCTGGAGGATCTCGTCCAACCGCTCCAGGGTCATCGCCGGCCCGGCGCCCGGATAGGGCAGCAGGTAGGCGGCATCGGGCCGGCTGAGATCATGACTGTAGAGCGAGCTCTCGAACGGATCGTAGGACAGCCCGACAATGCGCATATCCGGGAAACGGCGGCGCAGCCCGGCGGCGACGGCCGCGCCCGGCTGGGGGTTGTCACCTCGATGCAGGCCCGTGATGGCAACCGATATCATGCTGCCACCAGTCATTTCGCGTTGAGCCGGCTCAGCGGCTCCAGTGCAGCAAGGTCGTTCAGGAACAGCTCAGTGTCGCGTACCGCAGTACTCGCATCGAGCTGATATTCACGCTGAAGCAGTGGCGGAAGATCCTGCGGGCTTTTGCCTTCGTCGAGAGCATGCAGCAGGAAGCAGGCGGCGGGGCTCATGCGATAAAACACTCCCGACACCGTGTCGAAGACGAATTCATCGCCGTAGTAGCGCAGCGCCGTTGCGCGTGGCTTCGGCCCTGCTTCTTTTGAAGTTGCCGGTGCGCCGGGTCGAAATGCCAGAGACATCCAAGCTTTCCTTTATGCTGAAGAGCCAAGCCCATGTGGATAAATCAATTTCTCGGTGTATATATATTTGTCGCCAGAATTTCCGCACATTGATTTGTGTCAACGTAATTGATTGGTAAGCAGTGATATTTTGAGCCTCGTTATAAGGATGTCGCCGTCGCTACAGAATTGCCTTTGGGCCCTACAGAACAGCATACTCCTCTTTTGGTTGTGATTTGCCGGGTTGTGTCGATTCCTGGCCGGTCTGGGATATGCCGTCACGGGGCTCGCATGCAGCTGTACGTGCTGCCGGGAGCATGAGCCGCAATTTGGTGACGTCGCTCAAGCGCCGCGGATCGCACGAGGCATAGGAACGACCACCAGCGGCCATGCGGCATGGCCGTTTGATATCAACCGAAGGGAATCTTGACGATGACGCACTCTATATTCAGAAAACACGTGCTGGCAGCAGCAATGCTGCTTGCACCGCTCATGCTGGGGGCCTGCAGCGATACGGTCCGAGTGGCTTCGCATGCGAAGCTAACCAGCGTGGACCCGATCTGGACCACGGCCTACGTGACCCGCACGCATGGCTATCTCGTTTATGACACGCTGTTCGCGATGGACGAGAACTTCGAACCGAAGCCCCAGATGGTGGAAACCTGGACAGTTTCCGACGATCACAGGATCTGGACCTTCACGCTGCGCCCCGGCCTGAAATGGCAGGACGGCACCGACGTTACGGCGGAAGACTGTATTGCGTCGCTGGAGCGCTGGAGCAAGCGCGACGGCATGGGGCAAAAGCTGTTCCTGGACGTGGCCGACCTGAAGGCGGTGGACGCCCGGACCTTCAGCATGACCCTGAAGCAGCCTTCTGACCTGGTGCTGCCGGCACTGGGGAAGATATCGGCAAACGTCCCCTTCATGATGCCGAAGCACATTGCCGAAACCGATCCGATGCAGAAGATCACCGATGCCACCGGCTCGGGTCCTTTCATCTTCAAGCCGAGCCAGAGCACCGAGAACAAGGCGGTCTACGTTCGAAATCGCAATTACGTGCCGCGCAGCGAGGAGCAATCCATGGCCGCCGGCGGCAAGGTCGTCGACGTCGACAGAATGGAATGGATCTATTATCCAGACCAGGCAGACGCCGTGCAGGCACTGATTGATGGCAAGGTTCAGTACGTTGAGTCAGTCTCGACAAAACTACTGCCGAAGCTGGAGGGCCGGGATGACATCATTGTCGCTTCCACCGACCCGTTAGGCAACGTCGCCATGGCGCGCTTTAACCATCTGCAGCCGCCCTTCAACAATCCTGGGGTTCGCCGCGCCGTTCTGATGGCGATGAACCAGGACGATTACATGACGGCAGCGCTGGGCGACCACCGTTACTGGCGGAACTGCTACTCTGTGTTTCCCTGTGGCACACCGCTGGCCACCGAGGCCGGTGATGCCGTCATGAAGACCGCCAGCATCGAGGCGGCGAAGAAGGCCCTGCGGGCGGCAGGCTATGACGGAAGTCCGGCGGTTCTGCTGAATCCGGTGGATGCGCCGGTCATGGCTGCTTTCACGCAGGTTACTGCGGATCTTCTGCGCAAGATTGGCATGAACGTCGAGGTGCAGGATGTCGACTGGGCCACACTGGTCGAGCGGCGCGACAGCCGGGCACCGGTATCCGAGGGTGGCTGGAGCATGTTCCACACCTGGTGGATTGCGGCCGACCTTGCCGATCCGCTGTCGATCGCCTTCTCCGGCGACCCGAACGCCGGCTGGTTTGGCTGGCCGAACGATCCGCAGCTCGAACAGTTGCGCACTGCCTATGCCAGCGCCAAGAATCTCGATGAGAGGAAGGCGATCGCGGTAAAGGTTCAGGAGCGTCTCTATGCCATCGGAGCTTTCGGTGTCCTCGGACAGTTCTTCGAGCCTGTAGCCTTCAGCGCCAAGCTGAAGGGGATCACCTCGCCGATGCAGTTTTACTGGGGCGTTCACCAGGAAAAGCAGTAATCGGCGTCTGAGGCTGCCCCCCGTCCGTCGCGGCCGGGGGGCGTGCTTCATGTATTTTCGGCGCTCAGTATTTGCTGGAATAGGGTCGCTGCCAGCCGGCCATGTCGAAAAAGATCACGCCGAGGTCCCGATACGATCCGGCAGGTGGACTCCATCGGTCAACGATGTGATAGCCGGCTTCGTCCCGGCCTTCGACAATCCATTGCTCCCCGTGCAGGCTGTACATGTTCCCCGATGTCGGCAGGTCGCGGAAATGGCTGCGCGACAATATAGCCTGCAGCATGCCCCAATCGACAACTGAAAGCTGCTTGTGCAGGCGATGGAGCGGCAGACCGGGGTCGCCGGCGCCGGTGCCCGACAGCTGGAAGGCATCCAGCGTAACATTGCGGCCCTGCCGCGTGATGCGGATGACCACCGGATTGGCGAGGCTGTTCAACCAGATCAGCCGGTAGCTGGCGGAGTCTCCGGTGGGACAGGACAGTGACGGTTCATTCAGCCTGGCAAGAACAGCGGAATACCATTTGCGCCGCGACCGATCCGACCCTGGATAGTCGGCGGGAAAGGTACCGGCAGGGAAATACGCCTGCTCACCCCTGCATCGCTCGGCGCCTGCCTGCGGGGCCACGGACTTGTGGGTGGCGCAGCCCGTTAGCAGCGACGCCAGGGTAACCGTAATAATGAGTGATCCGATGAATGTTCGTGGGACAGAACCGGTCTTGCCGGCGCCGCCTTGGAAGCAATGACATGTTTGAATCGCGGATTTTATAGCCATGCGAACTCCAGAATGTCGTCAGTAAAAATGCGAATGGTACCTCATGGAAAAGGCTCGCCACCTGTCGCCCGGGGCAGCGGTGGAAAGTGCTCGGGCGGCTCGTGCGCAAGGTCATTGTCCACAAGCAGGCATGGCCGGCCGGGTCTCAAGCCACCGTATGCAATGCGTCATCCCGGCCGCAAAGCCTTTACCGACTGCTGCACTGTTGCAGCCCGTACTGCGGACGGCGTTGATCTGTGTCAAGGCGGCAAGGCGTGTTGAACCGATGAGACGGGTTACGGCCTGACATTGCCGCATCCCGGACCGAGCAAAATCCCTACACGTGCTTGCTGCATATGCTCTGCAAACGGTCTGGTTCGCACAATGTGCCGCTGGGCGCCTATCTACAATGGGTGGAAAGTATCATGCCGATACAGGAATTCATGACAAGCAACGTTTTCACCGTCGGGCCGGCCGCGAGGGTGCGCGATATTGTCAAGCCACTGATCGAAATCCGGCGGGCACTGACCGAGCGCTTTCGCCCGGAATCCTGGGCTCACGCACCCTGTATCAGTGCGTCAGTCCACGATGGGGCTGTCGAACTTCATGGCTTCGTTGATTCTGACAGTTAAAAGCAGGTTTTGCGGATTCTTGCGGAGACATTACCTGGCGTACGCAGTGTGCTGGACCATGTTCAACTTTTCGCGCCTCTAGCGCAGGCATGAACAAGCTGGCAGAGGACAGGATACACGCGAAGATCCAGCAACCACATATCGGGTCCGGTAAAAGCTTTGCCCGATGCTGGTCACGCCGAGGTGGTCGCAGAGCTCTGCAATGCCAGGAGGTGCGGTGGGATCGGCTCTCGCCGGATTCGCATATCGGCTCTCGCAACCAAATCAAAAGCCCGCCAGGTGATCGCCTGGCGGGCTTTTTTGTTGGGTCGGCCGATCGACCGAATGCCGCGTTGCTCCAGATTTGCTCCTCTGCTGCCAGACAGCGGCTCAATGCCGCCGCTCTTGTCTGGTCCGGTCGTCCAGCAGACGGCCAATTAGGGAAGAAGGATATGGCCAGTTTGACGAAGCGCGGATCCACCGACACGGTGCGGATCCGCCGCAAGGGATATCGCCATCTCTATGACGAAAGAACAATCGGCCCTCTGTAGGGAGCAATGTGAAGCGAATAGTACCTCTGTATTGCGACATGGGGCTTTATATGCGGGCCAATTATTATTGATGATGAAATCGAACAAACACATCGAGTTCAGCTCGCTCTGTGACCATAGCGTGAAGTGGACTGTCGATCTGCTCATAGCCCAGGGCCATGCCGCACAGGATAATTCGATCGGCGGGAATTCCTAGGCCATGCCGAATGACGGCATGGTGTTTGGCAAAAGCAAGCTGTGGGCAACTGGCTGGGCCGCCGCCCGCGGCCATGATCATGACATTTTGCATGAACATGCCGATATCGAGCCATGATGCAGCCTCGAGATCCCGGTCGATGGACAGGATCAGACCGACCGGCGCGCCAAAAAACTCGTAATTACGCAGCAATTGTTGGCGAGCGCGGGCCTGATCTTCCTTTTTGATCCCAAGACGTCTGTAGAGTTCCAGGCCGACCTGCCGGCGTCGCTCGGCATAGGGTGAGCGCCATTGCTGCGGATAGTAAGCGAATTCCGCCTGCGCCATGCCGGGGGCACGGCTTTCCGTATCGAGGATGGCGGCAACAAGGCGTTCTCGTGCTGCCTTGGTGACGACATCGACTTTCCAGGGCTGCATGTTGGTGCTGCTCGGTGCCCGCCGTGCGGCAAGCAGAATGCGCTCCACCAGCACCATCGGCACTGGTCGGCTGGAAAAATCCCGTACGCTGCGGCGGCCCACAATAGCGTTCTCAACGGTGTCGGCGGCAACGGCAGGCAAATCGGTATCAGGTGGCGAGGACGGAGCGGGCATGAAAAACCAGGAAGATTAGCGGGCAGGGAAAAACTCCAGGCGAACTGGCGTGGTTACCATGAGCATGTCTTGTGGAAATTAAAGTTGCAATAGATGAATGGTTGGACCATTATGAAGTCAACAAGCGCGCCGCCCCCGATCGCAGGGCGGCGTATGGAGGAAACTGCCCGGAATCGAAGGCGTCAGCCATGAGCCGACCTATCCCCGTTCCTACCGCGGAGACCCGCCGCTTCTGGCAGGCCGGCTTTCGCGGAGAGTTAGTTCTGCCGCATTGCCCGCATTGCAGTCGGTATTTCTTTCCGCCGCCACCACGCTGCCCGGTCTGTCTGAGTTCACGGTTGCAATGGGAAAGGGTCTCGGGATACGGCCGACTGCGGTCATGGACCGATGTCTACCTCGATGCGATATCAGGCCTCTCTGCGCCATTCACGATTGCCGAAGTCGAGCTCAGCGAGCAGAAGGATATTGTTCTGGTGGCTCTTGTCCGCGCTGCGGCTGTGACGGATCTTTCGATCGATCAGGATGTGCAGGTCGTATTCGGCGACGATGTAGATGGCTGTCGCTTTCCGGAGGTCATACCCGCCGGCACGAATCCTGGCGTCGGGCCCATAGCAGCCAATGACACGGTTGCCGGCGGGAACCTGTGATCATGGTGCCGGACCGGGATGTGATCGCGATGATTGGCTTCGGTTCGTCTGAAATCGAGCGCCGGTCGGATCGCGGCATTGCAGCCTTTGCTCTCGATGCCGCGGTGGCCGCCATCGAAGACGCCGGCATCGAACGCGACGATATCGACGGTTATGTGGGCGCGCCATGGGCAACGAATGCCGGGGCACTGCATGCGGAAGGCGGCGATGAGCTGTCTTACCGCCCCGCGGTCAGGCTTCTGGGCATCACCGGCCTGGTCTATGGCGCGGATCTGTATCGGGGCTTTCCGACCGACATGGTCATCGCGGCCGCCCATGCCCTGCGCTCCGGCGATGTCAGATACGTGCTCGGCCTGCGTGCCTTGTACAATCCGAAAGACACGAATTACGCGACGGCGAAGACCGACAGGGCATACGGCGACGACCAGTTTGTCAAACCATTCGGTTATTCCGCTGGTGGGGCGCGCTTCGCGACGCGGCAGCGCCGCTACATGGCCCTGTCCGGTGCCACACGGCGCGACCTGTATGAGGTGATCGCCTCGTCGCGCCGGCATGCGGCGCATAATCCGCTCGCCATATGGAAAGGCCGCATGGTGAACCTCGACGAATATATGGCGGCACCGATGATCGCCTCCCCCCATTGCCTGTTCGACTGCGATATGCCGGTCTGTGGTGCCGCAGCCTTTGTCATGACGACCACCCGGTATCTGCCGGAAGGCTGCCAGCCGGTTTATGTCCGCGGCTGGAGCGGCCATCAGAAGCCACATGCTGTTTTCGAAATGAGCGGGCTGTCGCGCGATGACATCGGCCATTGCCAGCTTTATGACGGATTCTCATCGATGGTCTACGAGTGGATTGAGGCTTTCGGATGGTGCGAGTCGCATCAGGCCTGGAAATACTTCCGCGATGGCCATGCCGAACGAGACGGGAAGATGCCGGTCAACAGCTTCGGTGGCAGTTTGGGCGAAGGCCGGCTGCACGGCATGGGGCATCTGCGCGAGGGATACCTGCAGGTTGCCGGCCGGGCCGGTGACCGGCAACTGGCAGCGAGCGACAATTGCCTGATCCAGGTCGGCCCCTATGACAGTTCATCATTCGTCATTCTGAGCCGTTCCGCAGGACGGGCCTCGTAGAGGCCGGAACCGGCCGAACCTTATGTGTCAGGGAGAAAGCCGATGCTCTCGAAAGAGGATAACGAAACCCTGGTTCGGGTTGGTGCCGGGACGCCGATGGGTGAATTGATGCGCCTGTATTGGATTCCGTTTTTCCTGTCCAAGGATCTGGAGGCCGATGGTCCGCCGCAGCGCGTCAGGCTGCTGGGTGAAGACCTGATCGTCTTCCGCGACACTGATGGAAAAATCGGCCTTGTTGACCACGCCTGTCCGCATCGCGGCGCGCCCCTGGTGTTCGGTCGGAACGAGGATTGCGGGCTGCGTTGCGTTTATCATGGCTGGAAATTCTCGGTTTCGGGCGCTGTCGTGGACATGCCGGCGGAGCCGGAACGGAGTCGCCTGAAGGAAAAGGTCAAGATCAAGGCCTATCCATGTCGGGAGCGGAATGGCGTGGTGTGGACCTATATGGGACCCGACGCCATGCTGCCGCCCCTGCCGAATATGGAGTGGAATCTCGTTCCCGCCGAAAACGTCGTGTTGTCGATGCGGGTGCAGGAATGCAACTGGCTGCAGGCTGTCGAGGGCGAGCTCGACTCCGCCCATGCCCCGATCCTGCATGGCCGGATCGACGCACAGGGCACGATCAGCGAATGGGTGGCAAAGCGCGACCTGCGTCCAGCCTTCGAATGCCTGCGCCAGGAATTCGGCCTCAGTATTGCTGCGCGCCGGGTTTACGACGACCAGACCTTCTATTGGCGGGTCAACCAGTTCCTGTTGCCGTTTTTCACCCTTGTGCCGCCGCAGTCGCAGTATCCGGAGCTCAGCGGGCATGCCTGGGTTCCCATCGACGATGAAAACACGCTGTGCCTGATGTTTTCCTATCACCCGGCGCAGCCCATGTACGAGAAGTCGCGGACAGTATTTGTCGAAGGCCATCAGGGCCGGGAGACCGGGCACGCCAGCCGGCACGCCTTTGCGCCGACCAATCCGTCAATTCCGTATGCCCTGTACAGGACGAAATACACCATGGAGACGGGATACGGCTTCGACTACGACAAGCAGAAGACGACCTGGTTTTCCGGCTTGCCGGGGCTTTGGGTGCAGGATGCGGCCTGCCAGTCGGGCGTTACGCCGATCTATGACCGGACGCAGGAGCATCTGTGTACGAGTGATACCGGCATTGCCATGACGCGTCGTTTGCTGCTCGAGCAGGTCGGCGCGTATCGCAGCAGCCGGGAAAAGCCGAAAAACGCCACCGATCCGAATCTGTTCATGGTGCGGGCGATCTCGGTGAAGCTGCCGAAAGAGACATCCTGGGCCGACGAGGGGCGTCAGTACATGACTGCCGAACTGGGCAAGGATTTCGGATATCAGTTATGACACGTGCAGGCGGAAATGGTCAGGCCGGTCCTCTGGCTGGCGTCAGGGCTGTCGAAATCTCATATCAGGCCGGCGCCGTGGCCGGGCGAATCCTTGCCGATCTCGGCGCGGAGGTCATCAAGATCGAGCCGGATGGCGGCGAGGCGTCACGCATGGCCGAGCCCTGCGCCACCCTGCCGGACGGCGGCCGGATCAGCTATTTCTGGCTCGGATTCAATGTCAGCAAGCGCAGCATGTGCCTGGACCTCGCCACACAGGAAGGCCGTCGGGCCTTCGCCGGGCTTATGACGTCGACGGATATCGTCGTGACCGACTATCAGCGCCTGTCGAAGACAGAGAATGACGAGCTTGCCGCCATGGCCAGGCAGGCCAATCCGTCGATCATATGGACCGAGATATGGCCGTTCGGCCGCGATATTCCCTTTGTGGCGACCGATACGACATTGCAGGCAATGGGCGGTCATCTTTTCCTCAACGGCGATATCGATCGTCCGCCGGTGCCGATCGGCGTGCCCGTCGCCATCATGCAGGGCGGCGCCGAGGCGGCTTCGGCCGCATTGATGGCCTATTATCACCGGCTGAAGACCGGTACCGGCCAGCGGGTCGATATCTCCATACAGGAATGCATCGTATGGACGTTGTTGAACACCACAATGGCCTGGCAACTCCTCGGCCTGACGGAGATGCGCGGTGGCGCCGTCCGCAAGGAGCGCGCGAACAGGTTTTACACCCGGCTGGTCTGGCCGTGCCGCGACGGCCACATATTCTTCGGACCTGTCGGCGGCGGAGGCGGTGCGGCACGGGAAAAGTCGTATGCGGCCCTGGTTGCATGGATGAGGGAAGAGGGCGCCGCCGACGCCATTCTCATGGCACAGGACTGGAACGGACCGGAGCAGTTTTCCATACCCCAGACCGACTATGACGCGGTCACCGACGTGATTGGTCGCTTTATTCAGACGAAGACGGTGGATGAGCTGATGGAGCGCGCGGTGAAGGACCGCATCCTTCTGGCGCCGGTCGCTGGGGTGTCCCAGATCCTGCAGAACAAGAATGCCCGCCACCGCGGGTTCTACGACCTGCTCGAAGATGCCGGCCGTGCGCTCCGGATCGAATATCCGGCGCGCTGGGCGAAGTTCAGCGAGACGCCGCTTTGCGATGTCAGGGCGGCGCCGGCCGTGGGAGAAGCCTGAGTTATGGCGGAAGGCATCTTTTCTGGACTCAATGTGGCCGATTTCACCTGGGCGGCGGCAGGTCCGATCATCACGAAGCAGCTGGCCGATAACGGCGCGACTGTCATCAAGATCGAATCGGAGCGGCATCCGGACAGCGTCCGGTTGGGCGGACCGTTTCTGCGTGACCGGCCGGGAATCAACCGCAGTGGCTTTTTTGCCGATTTCAACAGCTCGAAACTGAGCCTTGCCGTCGACATGACCCATGCGCGCGCATCCGAAGTGGTCACGCCGTTGATCGAATGGGCGGATATCGTCGCCGAAAGCTTCCTGCCCGGCGTCATGGAGCGCTGGGGGTACGGCTATGAGGCGGTACGGAAAATGAATCCGCGGGTCATCATGCTGAGCTCGTCGCTGTATGGAGGCGACGGGCCATGGAGCCGGCATCCCGGCTATGGCGCCCAGGGGCAGGCCCTGGCAGGTCTGCATGGCCTGACGGGCTGGCCCGACCGGCCGCCGGCGGCACCGAAGGGGGCTTATACGGATTCCGTCTCGCCGCGTTTCGGCACGGCTGCCCTGCTGGCGGCGCTGATCCATCGCGAGAAAACCGGACTGGGCCAGTATATCGAGCTGTCGCAGATCGAAACGACAACCATGCTGCTGACGCCGCAACTGCTGGAATACCAGATCAGTGGTGTCGAGCAGGAAAGGCGCGGAACGGAAAAGCCGGAGTCCATTCTGCATGGTGTCTATCCATGCGATGGCGACGAAAGGTGGATCGCGATCGAGGTGGAAAACGACGAGCAGTGGGCCGGGCTGCTGCGGGTGCTGCGGCAGAAAACGATGCCGCAGTCCCTGATCGACCTCGCGGCCGGCGATGCGCGGCCGATGGGCGCGGAACTGGACCGGGCCATGGGGCAGGCCACGGGGCACTGGGATGCCTTCCGGCTGATGGATGCCCTGCTGTCCGCCGGCGTGCCGGCCGGCGTGGCCCTGAAGGGATCGGACCTTCTCGAAGACCGCTTTCTGCGGGCCCGGCGGCATTTCTGGCCGCTGACGCACCGGGAAATGGGCATGCTCGACTATAACGGCCCGGCCTACCGGTTCGAGAAGACGCCATCCTGCCTGTCGAAGGCGGCCCCCTGTCTGGGAGAACATACCGACGAGATGCTTCAGGACGTACTCGGTTTCACGGACCGCCGGATCGACGCGTTGCGGGCCGCCGGAGTGCTGCGCTGATGCTTGACGCCGCCGGTAGAGTCCCGCCCGGCGGGGCGGGTCGGTAGCCCGTCATGGCGACTACATCCTGTATCGTCAAGGTTTCCGGCATCACTCCGGAAACGGACCGAGTCAGCGCGTTCGAGCTGACTGCCCCGGATGGTGGCGCGCTGCCGCCGTTTACCGCGGGCGCCCATATCGATCTGCATCTGGGCAACGGCCTTGTGCGAAGCTATTCGCTGCTCAACGACCCGGTCGAAGATCGTCGCTATGTCATCGCCGTTCAGAAGGAGGTCGATGGACGAGGCGGGTCTCTTTATATGCATGATGTGCTCAGGATCGGCGATACCCTGAAGGCGGACTGCACGGAGAACCGTTTCGGATTGTGCGAGGATGCGCAGCATTCGGTTCTGATCGCCGGCGGCATCGGCATCACGCCGCTGATGGCGATGGTGGCGAGACTGCGGCGGCTGAACCGGTCGTGGGAGCTGCATTATGTTGCCAGGATGCGACGGGACGCAGCCTTCATCGGTGCGCTGGAAGCTTTTGGTGACTGGAATCCGTCGCCGGTCAGGTTTTACGCGACGAGGGAGGCCGGCGGTGGCCGGCCGGATATTGCTGCGATCGTGGCGGCTGCCGGGTCGGGAACGCATTTCTATTGCTGCGGGCCGCTGCCGATGCTGAAGGATTTCGAGACCGCGGCGCCGGCCGATGCGGCCGGCCGTTTTCACAGGGAACATTTCTCATCCGAGGAAGCGCCGGCCCTGTATGGCGGGTTCGAAGTCGAGTTGCGGCGCAGCGGAAAGGTTCTCACGGTCACTCCCGGCAAGACCATCCTGGATACCCTTCTCGAGCACAAGGTCAGCGTCAGCTTCTCGTGTTCGGAAGGCATCTGCGGCAGCTGCTTGACGGCTGTTATCGATGGTGTTCCGGACCACAGGGACCAGTTCCTCACGGATGAAGAGAAAGCTGGGAATGGCAGCATCATGATCTGCTGCTCCGGCGCCAGATCGCAAAGGCTCGTTCTGGATCTTTGAAAAAAGCGTCCGTCCGGGTCGGGCAGGCAGGAGAGAGCGGCATGGGACCATTGACCGGTTACAGGATCGTCGAGATGGCCGGGATCGGGCCCGGTCCGTTTTGCGCCATGATGCTGGCCGACATGGGCGCTGAGGTCATCCGCATCGACCGGCCTGAAGCCGGCGACCTCGGCATCCGGCGCGATCCGCGCTACAGCATTACCAACAGGGGGCGCCGTTCCCTTGTGATCGACCTGAAGAAGTCGGCCGGCGTCGAGGTGGTTCGCAGGCTGCTCGGACATGCGGACGGCCTGATCGAGGGGTACAGGCCGGGCGTAATGGAGCGCCTCGGCCTTGGGCCGGATGTCTGTCACGCGATCAACCCGAAGCTGGTCTATGGCCGCATGACCGGCTGGGGTCAGGATGGTCCGCTGTCCGCGGCGGCGGGGCACGACCTCAATTATATCGCGCTGTCCGGCGCGCTGTATCCGATCGGCCCCGAAGGCAGCCCGCCGCCACCGCCGCTCAATCTGGTCGGCGATTTTGGTGGCGGCGCGATGTATCTGGCTTTCGGCCTGGTCTGCGGCCTGCTGGAAGCGACGCGATCGGGCAAGGGGCAGATGGTCGATGCCGCCATCGTCGATGGCGTCTCGTCGCTGATGAGCTTCGTTTACGGCTATATGGCGGGTGGCTACTGGTCCGAACGACGCGGCACCAATATCCTCGATGGCAGCGTGCCGTGGTACGCGTCCTATGAGACGAGCGATGGCCGCTATATCGCGATCGCGGCCGTGGAGGCACGTTTCTACAGGCAGCTTGTCGAGAAGCTGGGGCTGGGCGAGGCCGAGATCGGGAAGCAGCATGACCGGTCGGCCTGGCCCGGGTTGAAGCAGACCTTTGCCGATATTTTCAGGACCCGGACCCGGCAGGACTGGTCCGATCTGCTGGAAGGCACGGATGTCTGCTTCGCGCCGGTCCTGACGCCGCAGGAGGTGCCGCTCCATCCGCATATCCGGGCGCGCGGGAATTTTATCGAGGTGGACGGCATCATCCAGCCGGGCCCGGCACCGCAATTCAGCCGCACGCCGGGCGCTGTGCAGGGACCGCCGCCCCAACCGGGCCAGCATACGGCTGCGATCCTGGCGGAATGGGGATTCGGCGATGACGAGATCCGCTGCCTGCAGGACAGCGCCGCGATCCGGTAACGGCACTGGCTGTTATTGACAGCCGGAAAAATAGAATGGTAGAACCAATAAAAGCCTACGTGGGTCCCGCGGCCGCGGCCAGCGGCCTACGCGCTGCGCAAGACATCAAAAAACAGGCCGGGCCTCGCCACTGAGAGAGCAGGCGGCACGGCGCCAACGGAGGAAGCGCATGAATTTCGATTTGCCGCCGGAGATCGCCGAGATCCAGTCCGTGACCAGCAATCTCGTCCGCTCGCTGCTTCGGTACGAACCGAAGTTCCACGAAACCGGCGAGGTCGATCCCGACGTCAATCGCCAATTGCTGGACCTCGGCTTTTACGCCCTGCCATTTCCGGAGGAATTCGGCGGCAGCAACCTCGGCGCCCTGGCCAAGGTCGTCGTGCAGGCCGAGCTGGCGCATCTGCCGCCGCAATTCTGGGCCGAGATGCGGGCCCTGCATGGCCCGGCATCGAAGACGCTGGTGCGACACGGCAGTGTGGCGCAGAAGCAGCACTGGCTGCCGGCCATGATCCGCGGCGAATGCCCCGTCGCCTTCGCGCTGACGGAAGCGGATGGCGGCTCCGATGTGTCCGCGATCAAGACCCGCGCCGTTCGCGATGGCGACGGATGGATTCTGAGCGGCCGGAAGATGTTCATTTCCAATGCGCACAAGGCGAAGCTCATCACCGTCTATGCCTATACGGACCGGGCGGCCGGTATCCGGAATGGCCTGTCGGCCTTTCTGGTCGACACCGCAACCCCGGGTTTCCGCATCACCCGCAATATCAAACTGATGGGAACCGCAAGTCCGGGCGTGGCCGAGCTGGAATTCGACGATTGCCGTCTGCCGGCAGACAGCCTGCTGGGGGAGGAGGGCAAGGCATTCGGCTATGCCATGGAGTGTCTGAATGAGGGGCGGCTTACGGTCGGCGCCAATGCGGTGGGCATGGGCGCTAAGGCCCTTGAAGAAGCCATATCATTTGCCAGGCAGCGGCAGGCCTTCGGCAAGCCGATTGCCGGGTTTCAGGCGATCCAGCATATGCTGGCCGATATGAGCGTCGATATCCATGCCGCGCGCCAGATGTTGCTCGATGCGGCCTGGCGATACGATGAAGGCAAGGTTTCGGTCGAATTATGCTCGATGGTCAAGCTGTTCTGCAGCGAGGCGGGCGGCCGCGTCGTCGACAAGGGGTTGCAGATATTCGGCGGCACCGGATATTGCACCGGCACGGTGATCGAGCGCCTGTATCGCGATGTCCGTGTCACGCGGATATACGAGGGATCGTCGGAAATCCAGCGCAATCTGATCGCGAAAAAACTGCTGCAGTAGGCCGGCCGCGGCCTCTAGGCCGGACCGAAAACGCCGGCGCCCGCCAGTTCCGATATTTCGCTCTCGGAGAGTCCGAGTGCCGCCTTCAGTACGGCATGGGTGTCGGCACCGAGCGGCGGGACGTTCGACCCGACGGATATTTCCGCCGCCGAGAACTTGAACGGCAGATTCGTGACGCGGAACGTACCGGCCGCATCCTGCACGAAAGGCAGGCTGTTGCGATTCAGTGCATCCATATCATCAATGGCTTCAGAAACCGTCCGGTAGCGGGAGCAGGGCACACCGGACTCGTTCAGGAAGCGCTCGCATTCCCCCGCCGTGCGGGTCATGGTCCATTCTTCGATCAGGAAAAACAGTTCGTCCCAGTTCTCGAGGCGCGCTGTGGAAGAAGAAAAACGCGGGTCGTTTTTCCATTCCGGGCGGCCAATGGCGACGAACAGGTTGTCGAAATTGTAGTTGCTGACGGCAGCAATGATGACAAAACCGTCCTTCGCGCGGGACGGCTTGTACATCGGCCGTCGCCTGGAAGCGGGGAACTGAGCGTTCTGCAGTTCGAAGACGAGCAGGCTGAACATGCTCTCTGCCAGGGTCACATCGATATGCTGACCGGTTCCGGTCTTCTGGCGATGCACCAGCGCCGCCGAGACCGAGAAGCCGGCGTATATGGCGGCCAGCACATCGGCGATGAAGATGCCGGTATTCGCCGGCCGGTCCTGGCCGTCCTGGTAGCTCATGTTGGTCAGGTCAAAGCCGCTGGCGGCGTGGACGATCTGTGCGAAGGCCGGGCGGCTGGCGGCTTCCCCGGTCTGTCCGAAGCCGGAAATCGAACAGTAGATCAGCCGCGGGTTCAGAGGCTGCAGCTGGCTGAAGCTCAGGCCAAGGCGGTCCATGACGCCGGGGCGGAAATTCTCGATCAGGATATCGGCGGTCTTGACCAGATCCCGCACCAGATTCACGGCAGCCGGATTCTTAAGGTCAAGCGCAATGCTTTTCTTGCCGGCATTCAGGTGGCCGAAATAGCAGCTGTTGCCGGCGCGTAGCGGCGGCCGGCTGCGCATGTAGTCGCCTTCCGGTGGTTCGATCTTGATGACCTCTGCCCCCAGATCCGCCAGCCAGCGACTGCAATAGGGGCCGGCCATCATGGAGGTGAAGTCGAGAACGCGCAGGTCGCCGAATGGCCGGCTGGTATGCCCGGCATGGAGCGAATGGCTCATGTGTTCGGCCCCTCCCGTGGCCCGGCGGGCGGGAACGCAGGCCAGCCGTCAGCCGATTAGGTTTGGAATTGCCATTTTTGGCAAAATGGTAGGACCATTCTGGTGCGGGGCCGGGAGATGTCAAGATTTTTGCCGAATCAGGGCTGCTTTTTCGTGCCGCGCCGATTGGCCTGGCCGCCGGCCCAGCTGCGTCCGATCTCGCGATAACGATCCTCGAGGCGGAGCAGATGGGACTCCATTTCAGCCACCGCGCGGTCGCTGTCACGCTCCTTGATATATTTCAGCAGACGACGGCGTGACTGCAGGGTGGCTTCCTGTCTTTCCGGGCCGATCCGGTTGACGAAATGCCGCATCGTCTCCATGAGCGACGCGACAATGGGGATGAGGACTGGGTTATGGGTCGCTTGCGCGAGCAGGATGTGAAACTCAATATTCACATGGGCCTTGCGTTCGAATTCGCCGGCGTGGAAGAGGCGCTCCGCTTCCTGCACATTCGCGTCGAGCTTGGCGATGTCTTCCTCGGTCGCGCGTTCGACGGCGACGCGTGTGCTGATCGACTGGATCCACAGGCGGGCTTCGGTGAGCTGGGCTAGTGATATGCTGCCAAGCCGCAGCAGGTCGCCCATGGTATTCGCGACAACATTCGGGTCGCCTTCGCGGATGAAGGCCCCGCCTTTCGCGCCCTTCTTCAGAATGACGATGCCGGCAATCTCCAGGGTCCGCAGGGCCTCGCGAACCGCGTTCCGTCCGACCTTGAACTGATCGGCAAGGGTCCGTTCCGGCGGCAGTTTATCTCCGGGCTTGAAGACGCCAGCGCTGAGCTGCGCCCGGATCTGCTCGGCAATTTCCTCGAAGATACGGCGTGACCGTACACGCTGGAAGGTGGGATCGGCCGCAGGCGCCGGCGTAGAGGCGAGGGTGGTTTTCTCCCCGGTCTTCGTCCGGGTCGTCTGGGTCTTGCGGGCGGTTCGCGCTACCAAGGGGATGATCCGTATATCAGTGGCTGATGGTCTGCGACCATATATCCAATGTCAGCACCATTGGAAAGTTTCTCTGTGGAACGGCATATAATTCCACTACAGTAATAGTTTAGCGAATCCGGCGATGGGATGCCGAAGTCGGGGCTGACGGTCATGACGATTCGGCCGCCTTCCGGCTGCGTCGGCCGTCCCTTTCCAATCTGAGAGGTTTTTTCTTTGTCCAAACGTCCGTCCACGGCCAATACGCTCGTGCTCCCGCCTTTCGGCCCGGTCCGCACGCGGCGTGTATTCGAGGACATATGCGACCAGATCCGCGGCCAGGTGCTGGCGGGCATTTTGCGCCCAGGCGACAAGCTGCCGGCCGAACGGGAACTGGCCGAGCAGTTCGGCGTTAGCCGCACGGCCGTGCGGGAAGCATTGCGCAGCCTCGAAATCGCCGGTGTCGTCAAGCTGCAGAAGGGCGTCAAGGGCGGGGCGTTCATACAGGGCGGCAGCCCCGGAGTTCTGACGCAATCAATCCGCGACATGGTCGCGCTCGGCAGGATCTCTCTCGAAAGCCTGACGGAAGCGCGGCTGTTCATTTGCGATATCGTGGTCCGCCTGGCTTGTCAGCGCGGGAAGGAGGCGGATTTCCGGGCCCTCGATGACAATATTCAGCTGACCGAGGAGCTGGAGCGGATGCAGGAGAACCTGCGCCGGACCGAAGCCGTGGTGGATTTCTACCGCCTGCTGGCCAATGCAGCCCATAACGAGGTCTTGAGCATTCTCATGCTCTCCACCGCGGAGATCGTGCGCCAGGTTCTTGCCCGCCTGGCACCGGCCCCGAGTGCAGGCCTGTTCGAGAGCCGCAGGCGGCTGGTGCAATATCTGCGGGCCCGTGACGAGGAGAAGGCGGTTGCCGAAATCACCGCACATCTCAAACGCATTCACCGCTATATCCTGCGGCAGGAGAAACTCAGGAACATCTGAAAGTCGGCTGCAGCGGTTCGTTGGAATAAACCGCTGCAGCCAGGCAGGTTACTTGATCCCGAAGCCCTTCAGGATAGCCTTGCCGACAGCCTTCTCGGGAGGCCACACGGTGACAATTTTCTCATCCTGGAACTGGGTGATCACAGTCGCCCGGCCAGTATTACGGCCATGTTCATCGAACTTCACGAAGTTCGAGCTCACGACCATGTCCTCCGGCTTGATGTCTACCGAGCCGAGGCCCTTGGCGATGGCATCGGGTTTGGTGCTGCCGGCCTTTTCAAGTGCAGCCGCGATCACCATCATGCCCTGGTAGGGGATCGCAGAATTCAGCGTCAGCGGCATGCTGAACCGCTTCTCGAAAGCGGCGGTAACTACTTTTGCCTTCGGCCGGTCAGCGCTGAAGGGCGTGGTGGCGAACTGCCAGTTCACCAAGGGGCCGATTTGTTCGACCAGCTTGGGGTCGCTGGCCATGCCGCCGGTGGCAACCACGATCGGGTGGAAGTCAAGCTGGTCGAGAGCTTTCGAGAGCAGGACGCCATTCCGGAAATACCCGACCGCCATGACGACGTCCGGCGCGGAGGCCTTCAGCTTCAGAACCGGCTGAACATAGTCTTGTGCCCGATCACTGACCTCAACGGAGCTGACAAGCTTGGCGTCGGTTCGCTTGTCAAAGCCGTCTTCGACCAGCTTCAGAAGTGATTTTCCGTACTCATTGCCCGGATAGATAAAGCCAACCTTGTTCTTCTTCGGATCGAGCTTCAGGACCATGTCGAGGGCCTGGAACAGGCCGTTTGAATAGTCGGAGTCAATCAGCGTCGTCGACCAGACCCATTTGAAGCCGCGGCCAGTGATTGCCTCGTTCTGTGCGAGGGTATTGACCATCGGGATGCCGTATTTCTCGGCCACCTGAGTCATGGGCAGCGACTCACCTGACGTGGCCGGTCCGGCCACCATGACCACCTTTTCCTGGGTGATCAGGCGTTCCGCTTCGCTCGCGGCGTTGATCGGCTTGGATTGGCTGTCGCCGAATATCAGCTCGATCTTGGCGCCGTGCATGCTCTTGATGCCACCGGCGGCATTGATCTGCTCACTGGCCAGTTCCATGCCGCGTTTGCAGTCTTCACCGGCTACGGCGTAAGGCCCGGTAAGCGGGTAGACCACGCCGATCTTGATGTTTTCCGCTGCATGACTGGCCGTACTGAACGCAAAAAGTGCCGTTGCGGCAAGTAGTGTCCTTCTCATGATCGCTCCTCCTTTGTTGTATTTATCAGATACCGAGATACGCTTTCCGGACCCTGTCATCCTGCGCCAGGTCGGATGCGACCCCATGCAGGGCAATTTCCCCGTGTTCGAGAACGTAGGCATAACTTGCCGCCTCGAGCGCCAGGGCAGTATTCTGCTCGACCACGACGATCGTGAGGCCGCTGCTGGCAAGATCGGCGATCTTGTCAAAAATCTCGGTAACGACGACGGGCGCCAGGCCGAGACTGATTTCATCGATCAGCAGAAGCTCCGGTTTTGCCATCAGCGCGCGCCCGATAGCGACCATCTGCTGCTCGCCACCCGACAGGGTTCCGGCTGTCTGACCGCGGCGCTCGCGCAGTTTCGGGAACATGGCGAAAACCTTCTCGAGGCTTGCCGCACATTCCAGCTTTGCCGCCGGGGCGCTGGCGCCGACCAGGAGGTTCTCGAGCACGGTCATGGACGGGAACAGCCGGCGCCCCTCTGGAACCTGCACCAGTCCGGCGGCCACGATCTTGTCGGGCTTGAGATCGTTGATCACCTGTCCGCGATATTCGATTGTGCCGGAGGTCGCGCGGATCTGTCCAGAAATGGTCCGCAGCAGCGTCGATTTGCCTGCCCCATTGGCCCCGACAAGCGCGATGACCCTGCCGGCCGGAACGCTCAGGGTGACCCCGTGCAGAACCGAGACCTCTCCATAGCCGGCCGAGAGATCCGTGATACTCAGCAGTGTCATGATGCTTTCTTCCGCCCCAGGTAAGCGCTGATAACCGCTTCGTCGCGTGCAACGTCCTCCGGCCGGCCTTCGGCAATCTTCCGGCCATTCGCTATGACAACGAGCCGGTCCGACAGCGACATGATCGCCCGCATGATGTGTTCGACGACCAGAAGGGTGACGCCGCTTTGGCGGATCTCGTGCAGGATGGGCAGGATGCCATCCACCTCCGTCGGGGTCAGGCCGGCCATGACCTCATCGAGCAGGAGAAGTTTCGGTTGCGTGGCAAGCGCCCTTGCAAGTTCCAGCCGCTTCTTCTCCGGCAGCGTCAGGTTGCGAGCCAGAATATTTGCCCTGTGGTCCAGCCCGATCCTTTGCAGTACAGCATCGGCAGCGATCCTGGCATCATTGAGCGACCGCCCTGATTGACCGAGCGAACCGGTCATCACGTTCTCAAGGACGGTCAGCCCGAGGAAGGGTTGGACGATCTGGAATGTGCGTCCGACCCCGAGTCTTGAAAGGCGGTAGGTCGGCTGGTGCGAAATCGGATCGCCGAGATATCTGACTTCGCCGGATGTGGGCCGGATATACCCCGAGGCGATCTCGAACAGCGTGGTCTTGCCGGCTCCATTGGGACCGATCAGGCCAACAATCTCACCCTGGCCAACCGCGAAGCTGACGTCATTGACAGCAAGCAGGCCGCCAAATCGCTTGCTGACCGATACGACTTCCAGGATGGGGGTCATGCCCGGTTCCCCCTCTTATATCTGGCAAGGATCTGATGGAGTGCACCGGACAGGCCCTCCGGGGCCAGTCGGATGACGCCGATCAGCACCACGCCGTAAATGATGAGATGGGCGCCGGAAAAGCGGCCGCCCAGTATAATGCGCAGGCCTTCCGACAGGGGAATCAGCACGACCGCGCCAAAGAGGGGGCCCAGGGTGGATTGCAACCCACCGACGAAGGCATGGGTCAGTGGCTCGATCGAGAAACCGACGCCAAACAGGGATTCGGGGTCGATGAACAGGACGTATTGTGCGTAGAAGGTCCCGATCGGCGCGGCCAGGCCGCTGCTGATCGCAGCCGCTATGATTTTCGCGCCATCGACGTTGATGCCGAGGGCAGCCGCGGCCCGTTCGTTTTCGCGGATTGCGGACAGATGAAAGCCAAGGCGGCTGCGGCGGATCAGGATCGTGACCAGGATCGTGATCGTCAGCAGGCCAAGGGCAACATAAAAATAATGCCTTTTGTCGTGGAACTGGAACATTGCAAGGCCGGTGGCCGGCAGGATCGACAATCCGTTCGCCGCCCCCAGCGCATCGGTGTTGCTGACGATGAAATAAGCCATCTCCGCGACCGCCAGCGTAACAAGTGCGAAGAAAATTCCAGTCAGTTTGCGGCGGAATATAACAAATCCCAACGCGGCGCCCAGCACGGCGCCCGAGGCCGCGCCAGCCAGCATGCCAAGCCAGGGGCTTATCCCGAATGACAGGTAGAGAATGGTTGACAGATACCCGCCGAACCCAACGAACAGTGAATGACCGATCGAGACCTGGCCTGCCATGCCGCCCAGGATGTTCCAGGCGAGCGCCAGCGCGCCATACAGGGCAATGAGGATCAGGATGTGGAGCAGATAGATGGGAATGAAGGAGGCGGTAAGGCCAGCAAGGGCCAGGGCTGCCGCGGTCGCGGCAATCTGCAGATTGGTCATAGGCGGGCCCTGCCAAACAGACCCGATGGACGGAAGAGCAAGATCAAAATGAACAGGCCGTAAGTCAGGATGTTCGACATGGAGCCACTGGTCAGAAGGCTGCCGATGGATTCGACAACGCCAATAATAAGACCGCCGGCCAGGGCCCCCAGAAAATTCCCGAGAGACCCGAGTACCACGATGATAAAGGCGGTCAGCGTGAAGGTGACGCCACTTGATGGCGAGACATAGTAGATCGGTGCGATCAGTGGAGCGACCAGACCGAGCGAGCCGACGCCCAGGCAGAAGGCGAGCATGTACATCCGCTCGGATGATATGCCGCAGAGCTGCGCGGCAGCCGCGTCTTCCGCTGTTGCCCGGATCGACCGGCCCAGAGCAGTGTTCTTAAGGAACAGGTATAGGCCGATGCAGACGGCGATCGAGACGACGCAGGCAACGGCAGCGGTGCTGCGGATGATAACATCGCCGATATAGAACTTGCTGCTCGAAAAGGCGGACGGGATTGTCCGCAGGTCGGCAGAAAACACCACGAGCGCAACATTCTGCAGGATCAGCGATATCCCAAGCGTTACAACAACCTGGTTATGCTCCGAGGTTCCGATGATCGGGCGGATCAGGAAACGGAATGACAGCGAAGCCAGCAGGGTGACGAGGGGCAGGATGGCTATCACGGCGATGTAAGGCTCGATTCCGAGCCATGCCGAGAAGATGTACGTGACGTAGAGGCCGATCATCAGAAAGTCGCCATGGGCGAAATTGACGATGCGCATGACACCAAAGACCATTGTCAGACCGATGGCCACGATTGCGTAAATGGAGCCAGTCAGCAGGCCGTCGACAATCACTTGCGGGAGCAGGGCGATCATCTGCGTCTACGATTCGTCAGAGACGGTGATGAAGACGCGACATGTCAATGTCGCGCTCTGTTGCGGCATGCGAGCCACTGGTTTCCTCCCTTTTTTATCGGTCTTGCGACGTCGGTGTTTGCATCGACCGGCCGGCAGCATGCCATGGGGCCGACATTGACGCTACAAAAAATATCGAATAGTTATAATGGAGGGTCCAATAAGAGGAAGCGTCTGAAAATGGAGTCTGGTGTGCTGCAACAGCGAACACGACCGACCTTCCGGTCCCGTCTCGACACAAAGCGGTCAGCATGTGTACCGGCGGTAGAGAGGACTCCAGCGAACGGGCGAGTGGCGGGGGCGCAGCCGCTGCAGTTGATGCCGCGTCAGACGACAGGGGCAACCGACAGCACGGGTGGGACGTCGCATGACTGATATGGCTGCAGCGACGATCGCTGAGGCGATGCCCTCCGGGCCGCTCACGGGCCTGCGGGTTCTGGACTTTACCATCATGATGGCAGGGCCGGCCTGCACCCGGCTGCTGGCTGATCTAGGGGCTGACGTAATCAAGGTGGAAGCGCCAGAGGGCGATCACATCAGGACCCGCCCGCCATTGCGCAGCGGCCATAGCACGTATTTCGGTCAGCTCAACTGCGGCAAGCGCAGCGTTGCGCTCAATCTGAAACAGCCCGAAAGCCTGTCCGTCGTCCGCCGCCTGGTCGCGGAATCGGATGTTGTGGTGGAAAATTTCCGGCCCGGTGTCATGGCGCGTCTGGGGCTGGACTACGGCAACTTGGCAAAGATCAATCCGAGACTCGTCTACTGCTCGATATCGGGCTTCGGGCAAACCGGCCCGGCGGCGAGCAAGCCGGCATATGCGCCGGTGATCCACGCCGCCAGCGGATACGACATGGCCAATCTGCGGTACCAGGATGATATTGACCGGCCGGCCAAGACCGGCATTTTCATGGCTGATGTTCTGGGCGGCGTTTATGCCTTTGGTGCCATTCAGGCGGCACTGGTGGAGCGGACACGGACCGGGTGCGGACAATATATCGACGTCTCACTGATCGACAGCATGCTGAACCTGCTGGTGTTCGAATGTCAGGAAGCCCAGTTTCCGTCCGACCGCCGCCGCCCCCTGTACAAGCCGCTGCATGCCGCGGATGGCTTTGTCATTGTCGCGCCGGTGAGCCAGAACAATTTCGAGCGGCTCGCCGAGGCGGTGGGGCATCCGGAATGGAAAAAGGACGCGCGTTTCGCGACGATCGGTGCCCGCGAGCAGAACTGGGACGAACTGATGGTCCTGATCGAGCAGTGGACCTGCAATTATGCCGCGCAGTATTGCGAGGACTACCTGATGGAAATGGGGATTCCCTGTTCGCGATACCTGACGGTCGGGCAGGCGATGAAAGAGCCGCATATCGCTGCGCGCGGCAGCCTCAGCCGGGTGAGCGATGCCGCCGGCGAATTCTATGTGCCGAATCCGCCGTTTCGGTTCTCCGGCGGCGGCGCCTATGCCCGGCCCTTCGTGGCTGAACTCGGCGAGAACGGCGAGGATATTCTGAAGCGCGTTCTGTCCCTGACGACAGGCGAAATCGCTGCTCTGCGGGCAGCAGGAGCGCTGCATGGTTGAAAGCAGAGAGGCCGGGCTGCTGATCGACCACCCGGCCTCCGGCGTGGTCCAGCTCCGGATTCATCGCCCGGAAAGCCGGAATGCCCTGAGTGTTGCAGTGCGGGAGGCGCTCGTTTCTGAACTCACTATTGCTGAGACGGACACAGAAATCCGCTGCATTGTCATTGCCGGCGGCGATCGGGTCTTTGCTGCGGGAGCAGACATCCGGGAACTCGCCGATGTCGGCAGCACGGATATGATGCTGCGGGCGACGGAAAGGCTCTGGGGCGCGATTGCCCGGTGCCGCAAGCCGATTGTCGCGGCGGTGCGCGGGATCGCCTTCGGCGGCGGCTGGGAGCTGGCGATGCATGCCGACCTGATCGTCGCCGGAAAGGGTGCGCGCTTCGCGTTGCCCGAGATCCGGATCGGCCTGATGCCGGGCGCCGGGGGAACCCAGAGACTGCCACGGCTGATCGGGAAACACCGTGCGCTCGACCTGCTGCTGACCGGCGCTGAATTATCGGCTGCCGAGGCCTATTCGCTCGGGGCTGTCAGTCGCCTGGTGGCGGATGACGACGTCGACGCCGAGGCGCTGGCCGTTGCATCATCGATCGCGGCGATGCCGCCGTTGGCCGTACGGCAGATCAAGGATGTCGTGCTGGCGGGACTGGATTGCTCGCTGGAGGCGGGGCTGGCGCTGGAACGCAATGCGATGCAGCTGCTCTTCTCCACCGGCGATAAGAACGAGGGTGTAAACGCCTTCCTTGGCAAGCGGAAACCGGAATTCTCGGGCCGTTAGCGCGGACCGGGAAAGCAGCGCCTTCATGGTTGCCGCGGCGGCTCGTCCGTATACAGGCGCATGATGCCGCTGATGCCGAGGTTGACATGGCCGCGCTCGATCAGGCGCCGGTACAGGTCGGTCAACAGGGCAGTCACCGGCAGCTCGTGCGTCGCCCCGGCAAGATCACAGGCGATCTCAAGATCCTTCAGCATGGTCCTCGTCGACCCCTGGAACTCCCCCGCAATCATGCGCGGCGCATAGTGGCGCAGCAGAGGGGAATCGGCCCAGCCACCGGCCAGGGCGGCGGGGAATTGTTCGACGGTCATGCCGGCGCTCTCGGCCAGCGTCAGTGCTTCGGCGATGGCAGCCACGGTGCCGGCACTGATGATCTGGTTGCAGATTTTAGTCGTCTGCCCGGCTCCTACGGGGCCGGTATGGGTGATATGCCCCCCGAAGCAGCAGAGAATGCCCCGAACACGCGCCAGGCTACCGGCATCTCCGCCCGCGAAGACCGCCAGCATGCCGGCCCGCGCGCCGACCAGGCCGCCCGAAACGGGGGCATCCACCCAGGTGGCCCCGCAGGCTGTCTCCAGCCGCTGCGCCATCTCGCGGGTCGCCCGTGGATGGATCGTGGAGCTATCGACGATAACGGTCTGCGGTCCGGCCGTCCCGGCAATGCCATCAATGCCGAATACGACATGCTCGACCGCGGCGGTGTCGCTGACGCATATGCAGATCACCGGGCAGTGGGCCGCCAGTTCGGCTGGCGACGGAGCGACGGTCGCCCCCATTCGTTGCAGTTCGCCGTATTTGTCGGGCGAGCGGTTCCACACCATCAGCGGATAGCCCGCCTGCCTGATGCGCTGGGCCATCAGCGATCCGATCGCCCCGAGACCGATGTAACCGACCGTTTCCATCATGGGCTGTTCCTCCCGCATGTTCGTGCTTGACGGGTTACTTCATATCCATAATGGTATGACCAATAAAAATATATGAGAATAAGAAGATCAGGCGACCGTCATGCCCCTGAATTATGAAAAACTGAAAGAATGGTCCTTCCCGCCCGTCGTGCAGTCGGTCCGCAAGCGCGACGTGCAGTTCTATGCCCTCTCCGTGGGGCTGGGGCGTGATCCGTCGGATGAGAGGGAACTGCGTTTCGTATACGAGCGGGACCTGGTTGTCCTGCCGACGATGCCGGCCGTCATCGCGCAGCCGGGCTTCTGGGTGAACGAACCATCGCTGGGCATAGACCTGCTGAGCATTTTCCATGGCGAGCAGAAAGTAACGTTGCACCGTCCACTGCCGACGGAGGGCGATATCGCCGGGCAATCCCGCATCAGCGAAGTGATCGATCGCGGTGCAGGCAAGGGAGCACTGATCTTCGTCGAGACGAAGCTGTCGGACCGGGTAACCGGCGCGCTGCTTTGTACCATTGAGCGATCGGCTTTCCTGCGCAACGACGGGGGATTCGGCGGCCCGTATCGGCGGCATCCCCCGCAGCATATGATTCCGGAGCGGCCGGCGGACCTGCAGTGCGACCTGCCGACGACCGGGCAGCAGGCCCTGTTGTACCGGCTGAACGGCGACGACAACCCGCTGCATGCCGACCCGGCCATTGCCCGACGTGCCGGGTTCGAACTTCCCGTGCTGCATGGCCTGTGTACCTTCGGCGTCGCCGGGCATGCCCTGCTGAAATCGGTCTGCAACTACGAACCGGCGCGCGTCCGTAGCATTGGCGTCCGGTTCACCGCCACGGCCTTTCCCGGCGACACCATCCGTACGTCCATCTGGCGCGATGAAGCCGGCGCGACCTTTCAGTGCCGGGCCATCGAGCGGGACACCGTCATCGTCGACAACGGCCGGTTGGACTTCGCCTGAGATGCCTGCCGAGAGTATGGCTTGACAGGCCGCGAATTATTTTTAATGGTAGAACCATTAATCAATAGGAGGAAAACGGTCCGATGCAGTGCTCGATGGGGGAATACCTCTCGGTTCAACTCGCCCGCGACCTGAAGGACGGCGAAAAGGCCATTATCGGCACCAATTCCGATATCCAGGTGGCGGCCTGCAATCTGGCACGGCGCAGCCATGCCCCGGCATTGTGGTGGGTCTCGGGTCCGGGCGGCATGGTGAATGCCGATGAGCCGGTCATTCGGCCGACGGCGGATTTCGAGAATATCGCCACCAGCGAAGCCGTGCTGGATCTGCCCCTGATGATCGACTTCATCGACTGGAAGATTCACTTCTTCGATTTCGCCATTCTGGGTGCCCTGCAGACGGATCGCTACGGCAATGTCAACACGGTCTGCGTGGGGAACCACAGTCGCCCGCGTCTGCGTGGTCCAGGCACGGTCGGCATCAGCGCGCTTTGCGCTTTGTCGCGCCGCTTCTACATCCTGCTGCAGAGGCATGACCGGTCGGCCTTCGTCGAGCGCGTCGACTTCCTTTGTGGACCGGGGCATCTTGATGGCGGAACCTCGCGGACAGATCGCGGCCTACCGGACGGCGGTCCGTCGCTCGTACTGACGCCCCTGGGTGTATTCGATTTCGAGCCGACGAGCAAAAGAATGCGTGTCCGCTCGCTGCATGAAGGGGTCACGCTGGAGGAAGTCAGGGACAATACCGGCTTCGACCTTGTCTGTGATGCACCGCCACCGGTGACGCGCCCGCCGGATGATGCCGAGTTGCGTCTTCTGCGAGAGAGGGTCGACAGCACCGGCGTCCTGCAGGCGAAGTTTCCCTGGCCCAAGCGCCAAAGCACGAAAAGGTAAAGCCATCATGTACCTTACCGAAGACCAGCAGCTTTTCCGCGATGCCGTCCGCAAGATGGCCGAGAAGGAAATCGCACCGATTGCGGCCGAGATCGACGACACTGATCGTTTTCCGAAGGAACTCGTGCCGATTTTCGGCGACATGGGGCTCCTGCAGATGTGGGTGCCCGAGCAGTATGGCGGCCCCGGCGGCAACCTGACGTCGGTCTGTCTGGCCAAGGAGGAAGTCGCCCGGGTCTCGGAGGCGGCTTCCCTGATGGTCGGCAACAACTCGATCGGCATGATCCTGCCGTTGCTGCATTTCGGCTCGGAAGAACAGCGACAGAGATTTCTGCCGGAAATCGCCAAGGGGCGCACGCTGACGGCGGTGGCGATGACCGAGCCGCATGCGGGATCGGATGTGGGCGCGATGAAAACCCGTGCGGTGAGGGATGGCAATGCCGCCTATGTCCTGAATGGCCAGAAGTGCTACATCACGTTTGGCAGCGTTGCCGACTATATCCTTGTTTTCGCGCGTACCGACCCCGATGCCAAGGGATTCGATGGCATCAGTGCATTCATCGTCGACACCAAGACGAAGGGATTTCGCGTCGGCCGTAACGAGCGGAAGATGGGTATCCACGGCATCCCGAATGTCGAGATTTTTTTCGATGACATGCGGGTGCCGGTCGAGAATATGGTTGGCGAGGAAGGCAAGGGATTCCGGGCCGCGATGAAAATCCTCGACCTCAATCGCCCGACGGTCGGGGCAATATCGGTCGGCCTGGCACAGGGCGCGATTGACGTCGCGATCGCTTATGCCAAAGAGCGGAAGCAGTTCGGGCGCTCCATCAGCCAGTTCCAGGGTCTGCAGTTCATGATCGCCGACATGGCCATGCAGACCGAGGCTGCGCGGTCCTTGGTGTATGAATGTGCCCGCCAGGTCGACAATGGCGATCTCAGAAACCTGGCAACGATGGCGTCGATGGCAAAGTGTTTTGCCAGCGACGTGGCGATGAAGGTTACGACCGATGCCGTGCAGATTCTCGGTGGCGCCGGCTACATGAAGGATTATCCGGTCGAACGGATGATGCGCGACGCCAAGATCAACCAGATCTTCGAGGGCACCAATCAGATTCAGCGGGTCATCATTTCGCGCCATCTGCTGCAGTAAGAGGTCTGGGATGAGCACGTCAAAGATCTGTTCGCTTTCGGAAGCTATCGGCCCGGTCTGGGACGGCATGGAGATCGCCACCGGGGGGTGGATTTTCAACTCCCAACCCATGGCCCTGGTGCGTCAGCTTCTGCGCAGTAGGATCAAGAACCTGCGCCTGACTCCGGCACCGGGAAGCATCGCACCTGACATGCTGATTGGCGCCGGCGTCGTGGCGAGCACAGCCTGCGTCTTCATCAGCTTCGAGCAGTTCGGCCTGGCGCCGAATTTCCGCCGCGCCGCGGAAACGGGCGAGGTCGAGGTGCGTGAGATGGACGGGCCAGCGATTGCCGGCGGGCTGCGGGCAGGTGCCTGCGACCTGCCCTACATGCTGGTCCCCGACATGGCAACCGATCTGCCGAAGGTCAATCCCGCCGGCTACAGGCCGGTGGAATCGAAACCAGGCGAGCGGCGAATGCTGTCAGTACCGGCTGTGCAACCAGATCTGGTTCTTCTGCATGGCCAGCAGGCCGATGCCCTGGGCAATGTCCAGTTCTTCGGCGGCGCCTTTTTCGATCCGCTGCTGGCCCAGGCGGGAAAGCGTGTTGTGGTCAGCGTGGATCGCATCGTTGATACCGACACCATTCGCAAGTCCAACCGCCTGACGAAATTACCATCAGCCTTTGTCGATGCGGTGGTCGAGCTGCCTTTCGGCGCGCATCCGTGCAGCAGCTCGCCCCTGTATAATATGGACGAGCCCCATATCCGCGAATACGTCAAAGCGAGCACAGATCAGTCCTCGTTCTCCAGGTATCTCGAGTCTTACGTGTACAGCCCGGCCACCCACGATGCTTACCTTGACGCAGTAGGACGGGACCATCTGGCCGAGATGACTGGGGCTATGTCGCTGCCGGCCGAGTGATGGGCCGGGCCGAGTCGTGAATCGATAACAGGACAGCCTTATTCCCAATCCCTCTGTCCTGACAAGGCCGATCTGATACGCCCTATCCGGTCGGGCCATAGACAGGCCGAGGCGCAATGCCTCGGCCTCTTTTTTGCCGCTACTTTGGATGCGGTGAGAGCAGAGGAGGTTGGCCGTGATCGAACTGGAGACTTTCGCGGATTATGCGGGATATATCGATTTCCAATTCGAACCAGGTCCGTGGCTGGTGGTGACGCAGGATATGATCAACCGCTTTGCCGAGGTGACGCTCGATCACAACTGGTATCATGTCGATGTAGAGCGCGCCCGCGCCGAGCTGCCGGGTGGTAAGACGATCGCGCATGGTCTTCTGACTTTATCTCTGGTACCTGGCATGGCCGCTCAGATCGCTAGAGTGAGGCGGCATGGCCGCGCCTTGAACTATGGCTGCGATCGTGTGCGATATCCCGCCCCGGTACAGGTGGATTCCCGCATACGGCTGCGCATGCAGGTTGTGAATGCGGAAGCACGGAAGGAGGGGGTTATGATAACCAGGCAGTTCACGATGATGATCGACGGGGTGGATAAACCGGCTCTGGTGGCCAATATGCTGACACTCGCATATAGCTGAATCGCGAACGGTTCTGTCGCAGCGGTAGAAAGGGCCGGGTCGCCGATTTCCCCACAATCTACCGAGCCGGCTTGATCGCCGCATTGGGTGGGGCAGAGGGGTAGGCTAATGGGCAACTGCGGCGCCACGGGTCTGTAATTAATGCGTAAAACAGTATGTTACGCGGCCGGCGCGGCATATCTCGATGGATATCGTCAAAGCTATCGGGGATGTGATCGGCAGATTTTTGGGTGATCAGACGCCGAGGCTGTGACCCAGCAAATACAGTCCGGTGACGAGCAGGATCAGCAGGGCGATCCTGCGGAACACCACCGGGGAGATCCTGGTGGAGAGCCGTTGCCCGGCCACCAGTCCCAGCAGCAGGGGCAGGACCGCGAGCACCGACAGGTGAATGTCCGGCCCGCTGATATGGCCGGCAGTACCAAAGGTCGATCCGAGGGCAATGCTGCCCAGCAGAAAGGTCACACTGGTGGCCAGTGCGAATTCGGTCATGCCGAGGTTCAGCGTCAGGAATATCTGGATCGCCGGAAAGCCGAAAAAAGAGGTCGCGCCGCCGACGGCACCGGTAAGGATGCCGCTGACAAACAGGGCGGGCCGGCGGTATTGCGGCTGGATGACGGGGCGGAAACCGAACAGTTGCGTCAGCACCAGCATCTCGATGGCGCCACCGGCAATCGCATACAAGGTCTTCTCGTCGAGCTGGGTGGCATAACGCGCGCTTATCGGCACGGTGATCACCAGAGGGACCAACAGCGGCCATATGATGCGCAATGCCGGCAGCCCGCGCCGGCACATATAGGCCTGGGCCACGTTGGAGCACAGCACCGGCAGCAGCGACAGGACGATGGCATGCGGCACCGGCATGGTCAGCGACAACAGCGGAATGGTGACCAGCGGCAGGCCGAAGGCGACCACGCCCTTGACAATGCCGGCCAGCAGGAAGACCGCGAGGATATAGGCGAGCAGATACGGCTCGACGCCGAACAGCGACGCAATCGTCATGGAAGCAGGTGCCATGGAAAGGCGCTTATACGAAGGAGAGGGTCGATGGCGACGGGTTGTGCAGCATCTCCTTCAGCACGGTCAGGCCCTTGCGCAGAATTGCCTCGGCCTCGGGACCGCCAAGGCAGATGCGCACGCCATTCGGACTGGCCTCATCGATCGAGACCGCTTCGGGCGGAGCAATGTCAACGCCGCGCTGGCGGGCGGCGACGACGAAGTGCGCCGCCGGCCATTCCAGCGGCAGCGGCAGCCACAGGTGAAAGCCGGCGGGCTCATTGCTCTGCAGCGGCGGTAGATATGCACCAAGCAACTCATAGGTGACGGCGCGTCGTGCCGCGGCCTCGCTGCGGCGCTGTTCGACCAGCCGCCAGATCCGGCCGCTTTCGATCATGCGGCAGCCGATCTCCACCATGGCTGGTGTGGCCATCCAGGCGGTAGCGCGGATCGCCAGCATCATCCGGTCGCGATAGGTGGGCGGCGCGACGACGAAGCCGACGCGCAGGCCGGGCGCGATGCATTTCGACAGGCTGGTGACATAGAAACACTGGTCGGGGATCAGTGATTTCAGCGGCGGCGGCGCATCGGGGGCGAGAAAATTATAGACATTGTCCTCGATCACGGTGAGCTTGCGGCGCCGGGCCACTTCGGCGATGGCGGCCCGGCGTTCCGGGCTCATGGTCGCGGCCGTCGGACTGTGCAGCGTCGGCATCGTGTAGAGCACGCTGGCATGGCTGCGCCGGCAGGCCTCGTCCAGAGCTTCGGGAATCAGCCCTTCATGGTCGGTCTGTATGCCGACCAGCTTGACGCCGAGATGGGCCCCCAGTGCCTTCATGCCCGAGTAGGTCAGCGATTCAGTCAGCACTGTGTCGCCGGCGCGCACCACCAGCGAGAAGGCGAGTGACATCGCATGCTGCGCGCCGTGACAGATCTGGATCGTGTCCGGGTCAGGCCGGTAGCGCGGCCCCATCCAGGCCGCCGCTGCCTCGCGATGCCGCAGCAGGCCCTGATGCGGCAGGTAATCGAACAGACCGGCGAAGTTCGCATGGTTTGGCAGGCTGGCGAATTCCGCAGCGAGCAGTTCAATCTCGGGCCCGGGCGGCGGCACGTTGAGATCAAGCGGAACATTGCGGCTGCGTTCGACATCCGGCGAGGCGGCGTCGGATGCCCTGGCACGTACGAATGTGCCCTTGCCGACCTTGCCGATGATCAGGCCCTGGCGTTCGGCCTCGGCATAGGCCTTGCTGACAGTGCCGATGCTGAGGCCGAGATGCTCGGCCAGGTCGCGATGCGGCAGCAGCCGGCTGCCCGGTCGCAGCATGCCGCGCTCGATATCGGCCTGCAGCGCTTCGACGATGGCGAGGTAGCGCGGGCCATCGCTGCGCAGCGCGGCGGGGGTCCATTCATCCCTGGCGATGCCGGTCATGCGCGGCGGGGCTGCGCCAGCGGCGCCGACAGGTCATCGAGGAATTGCGCCAGTGCCTCATTGAACAGCCGGGGCTGCTCCAGGTTAGAGATATGCCCGGCGCCGGGGATGACGGCATTCCGCGCTCCGGCAATAGCCTCCGCCATCTTCAGGTTGATTCCGGGGATCGGGCCGTCGGCATCGCCGGCCAGCAACAGGGTGGGAGTGACAATCCGGTTCAGACCAGCCTCGTAGTCCAGGTGTTGCAGCGCCGCCGCACAGCCGACGAATCCATCGACCGATGTCTTTTTTATCATGCGCGCGACATGCTCGCCTACGCCTGGTTGCGTCACAAGCGTATCCGGCAGAAACCAGCGTTGCAGCGTGGATGCCACAAGGCCTGGCATGCCTTCGTTGCGCGCCACGGCGATTCGCTCATCCCACGGTGCACGGAACGCCGGCGGCGAATCAGGCCGCGCGTCGCAGACGGCGATGCTGTGCAGGCGGTCCGGATGGTTGATGGCAAGGCCGAGCGCGATCATGCCGCCGAGCGACAGACCGACGAAGTGGGCGCGTTCGATCTCGAAGGCATCCAGCAATCCGATCACATCGGCCTCGAGATCGGCGAAACTGTAGGGTGCCGGTGGCGCATGACTGCCACCGTGACCGCGCGTGTCATACCGGAGTATGTGAAAGCGGTCGCCAAACACGCGGACCTGCTCGTCCCACATGGTCAGGTCGGTGGCGATGGAGTGGGACAAGACGAGCCAGTCACAGCCAGGGGTTCCTTCCACCTGACACTCAAGCATCACGGAATTGGCGCGAACCAGCAAAACCCATCTCCTTGTTTCGCCGCCTGGAAATTCAAGCAGCAGTTGCCACGTTGCATTGATAGCAGACCTTGCAACGATGATAGTACAATATTTTATATTGTCACATATCAAAAAGCATTTGACATAATACAAGTGGGCTGAATAACTAAGCGCAATGTTCACGGGACTGGTGTCAGGCGCCAGCCATGCATACCGGAGTGCCTTGGGCCGCTGATTGTCCCAGGCAGGTCCGGAATGTCATGGGACAAGGGAGAAGCGCGGAGAGAATGCTCTACGAAATCCGAATCTATACGGCTGCCCCGAACCGGGCTGATCCTCTTCGCGAACGCTTTCGCGACCACACCCTGCGCCTCTTCGCCCGCCACGGAATCGAGGTGGTCGGCTGCTGGGTGCCGCCGGAACAGCCGGATCAGCTCGTCTACATGACCCGCTTTCCCGATGAGCCGGCCCGCAAGGCCGCCTGGGACGGCTTCGGTGCCGACGCCGAATGGAAACGCATCAAGGCCGAATCCGAGGTCAACGGGCCGCTGCTCGGCGGGCAGAGCGCCATGGTGCTGCGTCCCACCGATTTCTCGCCGACCCTGCGCTAGGCGGCGAGCCATGAAGGCAGCCGACTTCGATTATGTGTGTCCGGCCTCGCTCGACGAGGTCTGCCAGCAGCTCAAGGCCGCCGCCGGCGACGCCAAGGTGCTGGCCGGCGGCCAGACCCTGGTGCCGCTGCTGGCGATGCGGCTGACCCGTCCGGCGCTGCTGGTCGATATCAACAACGTGGCCGAGCTGCGCGGCATCCGCGAAGACGATGATGCGCTGGTGATCGGAGGCGCCACCCGCCAGGCCATGGCCGAGCATAGTGCGCTGGTGCACAGGGCATTGCCGCTGCTGATCAAGGGATTGCGCAATGTCGGTCATATCCAGACGCGCAACCGCGGCACGGTCGGCGGCAGCGTCGCCAATGCCGATCCATCCAGCGAGATCTGCTTGGTCAGCCTGACGCTGTCGGCCGAGATCACCTGTCGCGGCCCGGACGGCGATCGCGCCGTTCCAGCCGAAGAGTTCTTCCTCGGACCGATGGTGACGGCGCTGGAACCTGACGAATGCCTGACCGAGATCCGCATCCCGGTCTGGCGCGACGAGGGCGGCGCCGGCTGCGGTTTCCAGGAAATCAGCCCGCGGCGCAGCGATTTCGCGCTGGCCTCGGCGGCGGCGCAGCTTGTCATGGGCGCGGACGGTATCTGCCGGCGCGCCGCGGCCGGCATCGGTGGCGCCGGTGCGACGCCGATGCGGGTCGACGAGGCCGCCGATCTTCTGGTCGGCACGGCAGTCGAGGATGCCGATATTGCCCGTGCGGTCGAAGCCGCCATCTCGACCGTCGAGGCGGAAACCGACCTTCATGCGACCGCCGACTACCGGCGCCGGGTAGCCGGGGTCATGCTGGAGCGGGCGATCCGCGAAGCCAGGGCGCAGGCCCTGGGGACAAAGGTGCAGTGATATGTCTCGCCATCCGATCCGACTCACCGTCAACAACAAGACATACCAAGCCACCGTCAGCGCACGGATGACGCTGGTCGATTTCCTGCGCGACGTGGCCGGCCTGACCGGCACCCATGTCGGCTGCGAACACGGCGTCTGCGGCGCCTGCAGCGTACTGTTTGACGGCCAGCCGATCCGCTCCTGCCTGATGTTTGCCGTGCAGGCCGATGGCGCCAGCATCACCACCGTTGAAGGACTGACCGGCGAGGGCGGGCAACTCAGCCCGCTGCAGGATGCTTTCTGGGAAGAGCACGGGCTGCAGTGCGGCTATTGCACGCCCGGCATGCTGATCGCCGCCCAGGCGCTGCTGCAGACGACCACCGATCCGACCGATGAGGAAATCCGCGAGGCGATCAGCGGCAATCTCTGCCGTTGCACCGGCTATCAGCAGATCATTGCGGCGGTGCGCCGGGCCGCGGCCACGTTGGCCCAGAAGACGCCGGCCGAGGCGGTGCAGTCATGAACCAGGCCGTGAAGCAGCCGTTCCGCTACATCTCGAAAAAGCGCCGGGTCACCGAAGACCGCCGCTTCATTACCGGCACCGGCCGCTATGTCGCCGATGTCAACCTGCCCGGCATGAAGCATGTCGGACTGGTGACGTCGCCTTATGCCAGTGCCAGGATCGTCAGGATCGATGCCAGCAAGGCGCTTGCGCTGCCCGGCGTGCTCGCGGTGCTCACGGGCGACGAGCTGGCGGCGCAGACCAACCAGCTCTATTCGGGCGTCGAGATCCCGAAGGTGCGGCGTTATCCGCTGGCTGTCGGCGTCGCCCGTTATGTCGGGGAATGGGTGGCCGCCGTGGTGGCCGACGACCGCTATGTCGCCGAGGATGCCGCCGAGCTGGTCGAGGTCGAATACGAACCGATGGAAGGCGTCGTCGATCCGGAAGTGGCCGTGACCGAGCAGTCGACGCCGGTACACCAGGATCACGGCAGCAATGTGCTGTTCCGCAAGACCTGGGTATGGGGCGATGTCGACGGGGAATTCGCCGGCGCGCAGCACACGATTGCCTACCGGGCGCGCTGGAACCGTAATTCCACCGTGCCGATCGAGACCTTCGGCGTGGTGGCGCAGTGGAGCGAGAGCAACCAGTTGCTCGATGTCTGGGCGTCGATCCAGATGCCGAAATACCCCGATCAGCTCGCTGCCGCCCTGCGGCTGCCGGGCAATGCCGTACGGGTGCATTTCGATGTTGACGTTGGCGGCAGCTATGGCGTGAAACGCGGCATCAAGCACAGCGTGCTGACCGGCTATCTGGCCCGCAAGCTGAAGGTGCCGGTGCGCCTGATCGAGGATCGGCTGGAAAACATGCGTGGCGGCGACGCCCATGGGCCGGACCGTATCTTCGATGTCACCCTGGCCTTCGACGGCGACGGCACGGTGCGGGCCATGCGCATGCGGGCGCTGGACGATTGCGGCGCCTATGCCGGCCGCGCACCGTTGCAGCTCGGCAAGCCGGTCGGGGCCATCGTTGGTCCCTACAAGACGCGCGCGGTGCAATACGAGGCGATCTCGGTCACCACCAACAAGACGCCGCAGGAGGCCGTGCGCGGCTTCGGCCAGGCGCCGACCAACATGGCGCTGGAAATGGGCATGGACCGCATTGCGGCCCATCTCAAGATGGACCGCATGGAGCTGCGCCGCCACAATTTCATCGGCCCGCACGAATTCCCCTATACCATCCCCAGCGGCTCGACCTACGACAGCGGCGATTACGGGGCGGTGGTCGACAAGGCGCTGGCCCGGATCGACTTCCCCGGCCTGATGCGGCGGCGCGACGAACTGCGCGGTCAGGGCCGGCTGGCGGGGATCGGCATCTCGACCTGCCTGGAGCCGAGCGGCGGCAATTCCGCCTTCGAGCCCCTGTTCAACCCGAAGAATGAAACCACCACCTGGATGGATTCCTGCCTGCTGCGGGTCGACCTCAGCGGCTCGATCACGGCGATGATGGGAACGTCGTCTTCGGGGCAGGGACATGAGACCATGGTCTCGACGGTGGTGGCCGAGGTGCTGGAGCGCGAGCCCGACGGCATCCGTGTCATTCATGCCGATTCGCTGAACGCTTTGCCGAGCAACAGCCCGGTCGGCAGCCGCATGGCGATCATGCTGGGTGGAGCCGCCGCTGGTGCGGCCCGCAGGATCAAGACGACGCTGATGCGCATTGCCGCGCATAACCTCGGCGTGCCGGTGGAAGAACTCCATTACGCCGACGGCGACGTCTTGGTGCAAGCCGCGCCGGAGCGGAAGATGACCTGGGATCAACTGATCCAGATCGCCCACCGGCGCTTCCATCAGTTGCCGCCAGACATCGAGCCGGGCCTGCAGGCGAGTTTCGTCTGGGAGGTACCGACCGGCGGCAAGATGCCGACCGCGGATGGCCGGGTGCAGATGTATCCGTGCTATTCCTTCGAGACGCATATCATTCTGGCGGAAATCGATCCGCTGACCGCTCATGTCCAGCTGCGCGAATACGTCGTCGGGCACGATTGCGGCACCATGATCAACCCCGACATCGTGCATGGCATGACGTATGGCGGCGTGGCGCACGGCATCGGTGCGGCGCTGTTCGAGCAGTTCAGCTACGACCGGACCGGCCAGCTTCTCAGCCAGTCCTTCATGGATTACCTGATCCCGTCGTCGCATGAGATTCCCGACATCCATATCGTCGACCATTGCACGCCGTCGCCGCTGACCGTCTTCGGGCAGAAGGGCTCTGGCGAGGCAGGTTACCTCGGCGCGCCGGCCGCCATTGTCAGCGCGGTCAACGACGCGCTCGCCGGGCTCGGCCTCAATGTCACCGAGGTCCCTATCAACATGGCCAGGCTGGGCGACAGGATCGCCCGGGCGAAACGCTGATCGGTTACTACCTGAAACCACAGAGGGAGGGGTTCATGAAAAAGACGGCATGGATACAGAATGGCATGCGGATGGCACTTGCGGCCGCCGCGTTGACCTCGATTGCGGGCACGGCTTCGGCAGCCGACAAGGTCCAGGTGGTGGTGTTCGGGCCGCCTTCGCTGGGTGCCTTCCTGCCGCCGGTGATCAAGGCGCAGAAGCTCGACGAGGCCAACGGCCTCGACATCGACTTCGTCCAGCGCCCGCCGGATGCCTATGCCACGCAGTTCAACTCCGGTGAATTCAAGGTGGGCGGCAGTGCCGCGCTGCTGACGGTGGGCCTGGCCAGCACCAAGGGTGTCAAGGTCAGCTACCTGTTCAACCTGTTCGACTACTGGGCGGCGGTCGTCACCCGCAAACCGGAGATCAAGACGATTACCGATCTGGCGGGCAAGTCACTGGCGGCCGCACGCGGCACCACCAGCTATGCCATGTTTGAATGGCTGGCCAGCCGGCAGGGCCTCGATACCAGCAAGATCTCGGCGATCAACACCACGACACCGGGCCTGATCGGCTATGCGCTGGCCAATCGCGCCGACGCGGTCCAGCTCTGGGAACCGGCCTATTCCACCCTGAAGCTGAAGGCGCCGGACATCCACCTGATCGATCTCAACATCAAGAAGGAATGGACCAAGTTCGCCGGCAGTCCGGACCTGCCGTATCTCGGCGTGGCGGCCCATCAGGACTGGATCCAGCAGAATCCCAAGCTCGTCGACGGCCTCTACAAATCCTACAAGGCGGCAGCCGACTGGATCACGGCGCATCCGAAGGAAGCCGCGGCGATCATCGTGCCGAAGGATGAGGATGGCCAGCAAGGCGTGATCGCCGATCTGATCGTGCAGAAAGAACGGCTCGGCATGAACGTCAAATGGGCCAGCGATCAGCGCAAGGAAATCGAGGCCGTCTACAAGGCGGGCGTCGAGTCTGGTCGCCTCAAGGAAATGCCTGAGACCGCGACGATCTATCAGGCGCCGAAACGGTGAAAAAAGTGACTGCCAGCACAAATACGGAAAGGAGGCCGGTCCTGCAGTTCAGGGCCGGCCGGAACCTCGTCCACGGGATTTCCCGCCGGGCCCACGCCTTCATGGCGATCATCGCCCTTGCGGTGTTGTGGGAGGTGGCATCCTGGTTCTTCCCGCCCTTCCTGTTTCCGCCGCTCGGCAGCATCGCACGGATCTATGTCGAGATCGTCACCACGTGGGCCGATTTTGCGAATGCCGGGGCGACCGGTCTGCGCATCTTGGCCGGCATGACGGGAGCTTTCGTCCTCGGCTCGATCATCGCCGTCCTGATGGCGAAATATAACCGGTTCTACGACTACCTGTTCCCGATCCTGAATTTCAATCAGGGCATTCCGGCCCTGTCCTGGGTGGTATTCGCCATCATCTGGTTCCATGGCATCGAGTTCCGCATTTTCTTCATCATGGTGATGACCACGCTACCGGCCTTCACCTTCCAGATTCTCGATGCGATCCGTTCGATCCCGAAGGATCTGATGGAGATGAGCCAGTCCTTTCGCCCCTCGCGGCTCGACCTGCTGCGCACGATGATTCTGCCGGCCACCGTGCCGGGCATCCTGACGGCATGGAAGGTCAATATCGGCAACGCTTCCCGTGTCGTTGTGGTGGCCGAACTGGTCGGCGCTACCGGCGGTGTCGGCTACGCCTTGATGGAGCAGCAGCAGAATTTCGACATGGCCGGGGCGATCGCCTGGACGCTCGTTCTGGTCACCTTCGTGCTGGTAATGCAGTTCATAATCTCGCAGCTGGAAGCCTGGCTGCTGCGTTACCGGCCTCAATCGGAGCGCACATTATGAGCGGGCAGACCCAGGAAGTCGTTTTCCAGAATGTCAGCAAGGTATTCGGAAAGCCGGGCGAAGGTGAAAATAGTTTCACGGCCGTCGACGACCTGAGCTTCACGGTCAGCAAGGGCGAAATGGTTGCCGTGCTCGGCAAGACCGGCTGCGGCAAATCCACCATGTTCGGCCTGCTGTCCGGCCTGCTGGCACCCTCGGCGGGGACCATCCTGGTCGACGGCCACAATCCGTTCGCGGAATTCGAATGGTTCCGCGGCAAGATCGGCATCGTATTCCAGAACGACCGTCTGCTGCCGTGGCGCACGGCTGTCGAGAATGTCGAATATGGGCTGGAATTGCTGCATGTCGACAGCAGCAAGCGTCGCCGGGCAGCGCTGGACTGGCTCGACCGGCTGGGGCTTGCCGCTCATGCCAACGACTATCCGCATGCCCTGTCGGGCGGCATGCGCCAGCGTGTCTCGATCGCGCGTGCCTTCGCAGTGAACCCCGACGTCCTGCTGTGCGATGAGCCATTCTCGGCGCTCGACGAGGTGACGGCCGAACGGCTGCGTCAGGAATACCTGTCGCTGGTACGCGAAAACGGCAAGACCAGCATCTTCATCACGCATTCGATTTCGGAAGCGTTGCAGATCGGTCGGCACATCATGGTGTTCCATCGGCCGGCGCGGATTGCTTATGAATGTTTTCTGCGCGCGGAAATGTCGGATGCCGAGCGCGAGGCGACCCGCGAGAAGATTATCGCAGCGCTGTCGCATTCGCCGGCCGCCACCGGCACCGTACAGTAATCAAGATCACACCTACCTAACGGAACGAAGATGGCATTGGAACTGTCAGGCGAACATGTCTTCCCGGTCGAACGACGGAAGCTCTGGGTCTATCTGAATGATCCGGAGGTTCTGGCACTGTGTATTCCGGGCTGTACCGGAATGGTACAGACCGGCGAAGATGCCTATGAGGCAAATCTCAAGCTGCAGGTCGCTTCGGTGGGCGGCACCTTCAAGGGCAGCATCGCCCTGTCGGACAAGGTGGAGCCAGAAACCTGCCGCATCACCGTGCAGGGCAGCGGCACCATCGGCCACGGCACCGGCAATGCCCGTTTCGAGCTGCAGACGGTCTCGGATACCGAAACCAAGCTGCTCTACCAGGGCAGTGGCGAGGTCGGTGGCCTGGTGGCCGGCGTCGGCCAGCGGGTGCTCGGCAGTGTGTCGAAATTTCTCACCAAGAAGTTTCTCGCCGCCCTCGACAAGCATATCCGGCAAGCCGCGGCCTGAGCCAGGCGTCAACCAGTGACGACAACATCCAGGAGAAAACCCGAATGATTATCGATTGCCATGCGCACCTGGTTCCCCCGGGCCTGCTGGAGGCGATCCGCAGCAAGGCAGCGGATTTTCCGTCGGTACGCCTGATCGAGGAGGGCGGCAGCCTGGCCTTCTCCTTCGCCGGCGGCAAACCGACCCGCCCGGTCTCCAAGCCGCTCGGCGACCTCGCCGGCCGCCTGCAGTGGATGGATGGCCAGAAGATCGAACGCCAAGTGGTCGGCGGCTGGCTCGACATGTTCGCCTATGAAATTCCGGGCGAGGAAGGCATGCGCTGGTCGCAACTGATCAACGCGCATATGGTCGAGACGGCCAAAACCCAGCCGCGTTTCGTGCCGTTGGCCTCGGTGCCGATGCAGGATGGTGCGCGGGCGGCAGAGGTGCTGCAGGACGCCCATGCCGCCGGCCTGAAAGGCGCCATGATCGGCACCCAGCCGAAAGGCAAGGGCGGCGTGCTGGACGATCCGTCGCTGCAGCCGTTCTGGGAAGCGGCCGACCGACTTGGTTCCATCGTCTTCATCCATCCGGTATTCGAGAGCGGCGACGACCGTGTACACGACTACGGCATGGCCAATGCCGTCGGCCGCATTACCGATTCGCTGATTGCCATGTCGCGCATCATCTATTCCGGGCATGTGACGCGCTACAGCAAGGCCAAGATTGTCGCCAGCACCGGTGGCGCGGCCCTGCCTTACGTGCTCGGTCGCCTGCGGCGGAATTACGAGCTCGACAAGGATAAGCTCGGCAATCCCGATGAGGCGCTGGCGATGCTGTATTACGATGCCATCGTCCAGGATCCGCGCACCCTGCGCTACATGGCCGATATCGTCGGCGCCGGCCGCATCATGATGGGGTCGGACATGCCGTTCCCGATCGGCGACCTGACCCCGCTGAAGACGATCGAGGCGACCGCCTTTACGGATGCCGAGCGGGCTTCCATCAATGGCGGCCTTGCCGCCAGGTTGTTCGGCCTGTAAGCCGGGCCGCCGACCAGGATACAGCGCAGTGTGCGAGCGACGGGACCCGACGATCTCGCTTTGCGCTGCGGCGATCCCCGCAATGCCAGGAGACTGACACGAGCTGGTGCGATGCCGGAACCATGACGGTTCCGGCATCGTCAGGCACGGCCGGCTGCGCTGTTCCGGCCGTGCCGTCATACAGATGGCAATGAGCTTCGGAGACACAGAATGCGTTTCGGCATCCGCCATAAACTGTCCCTCGCCATCGGCATCGTCGCTGCCATGGCGGTGGCATCGAGCCTGATCTCGTTCGGTTTTTTCCGCCAGGTGCGCGGCTCGCTCGGCATGGTCACCGAACACAGCATGCCGGCGGTCACGGCTGCGCTGACGCTGGCGGCGCAGAGTGCCGATCTGGCCGCCGCCGCGCCGACGCTGGCCAATGCCGTCGATGACAAGACCCGGGCGGCGGCCTATGGCCAGTTGCAGTCCCGCCTGTCGCGCATCGATGCCACTATGCAGCAGGTGCGCAGCGGGCAGCCTTCTGCCGCTGTGCTCGGCGAGGTCGAGACGGCCGAGGCCGAATTGTCGGGGGGCATGCAGAAGATCAATGCCGCCGTGCAGAAACGGCTGGCGCTGGCCGGCAAGCGCGAGGCGCTGACCCGCAAGCTGACCGACGATCACGCCAATTTCCTCTATCTGGCCCAGCCGGCGGCGGAGCAGGCGGTCTCCGACATGAAATCCGAATTCGGCCTTGTCGCGCCGGGCATGGGCCAGAATGTGCAGCAATGGATCGGCAGTATCGTCAATACGCAGTTCGCCAATGTGCAGGCGATGCTGGATCTGACCGCCAAGGTGAACCTCTACGTTGGCGTGGTGGCCGTTGCGGCGCAGGCAGCGGCACCCGAAATGATCCAGTTGATGCAGAGCGACAACCAGAACACCGCCTCGGAAATCCAGAGCGACCTTGATACCGTGCAAGCCAAGAACCCGAACAAGGAGATCGCCGGTGTCGTCGGCGGTATCACCGGGATCGGCGATGGCAAGGATGGCCTGTTCGAGACCCGGCTGCAGGAACTGGCGGCCGCGCGGCAGGGCGAGGCCGCCCTGGCGGAAAGCCGCAGCGCGGCCGGCCGACTGCTCGCCGCGGTGGATCGGCTGGTTGCCGAGGCGCGCAGCCAGTCGGTGGATTCGGCGGATGCTTCGGTGGCCGCGATCCGGATTGCCCAGACCAGCATGGCCGTGATCGCGGCGCTCTGCCTGGTGGCGGCCGGGATCATCGGTTGGCTGTATGTCGGCCGCCGCGTCATCGACCCGATCGCGGCAACCACCGAAATTATGGGTCGGCTGGCGCGGCGTGACTGGGGTGCGCAGGTCTCCGGCATTGAGCGCCCGGACGAGATCGGCGACATGGCTCGCGCCGTGCAGGTCTTCAAGGAGCAGGGGCAGGAAGCGGACCGGCTGCAGGTGCAGATCGAGACCGACCGCTCAAGCTTTGAGGCCGAGCGCAAGGTGCAGGAAGATCTGCTGCAGACCTCGGTGGGCGGGATTGTCGCCTCGGCCAGTGCCGGCGATCTTGGCCGCCGCATCGACAGCCAGAGCATCCAGGGCGTAATGCGTCGCCTGGGCAGCGACATGAACCAGCTTCTGGAGACCGTGGAACAGGCGCTCGGCGACCTTGGCGTCATGCTGGGCCGGATGGCTGACGGCGACTTCATCTATCGCATCGACGGAGCCTACCAGGGTGTCTTCGCGCAACTGATCGACAATGCGAACCAGGTCAGCAGCCAGTTGGCCGAGACCCTGCGGCGCCTGGCTGCCTCCGCTACGCTGGTGCGCGATGCTGCCGCTGAAATGTCGGCCGGCAGCCAGGATCTGGCGCAGCGTACAGAAGCGCAGGCCGCTGCCCTCGAGGAGGCGGCAGCCTCCATGCAGGAGATCACCAGCACGGTGCGGCAGAATGCTGAAAGTGCCGAGAGAGCCAGCCGCCTGGCCGAGGCGGCACGCAGCACAGCCGATATGGGCGGTTCGGTGGTCCGCGAGACGGTATCGGCGATGGTGGAAATCGAGGCCGAGGCCGGCCGGATCGCCGATATCGTCGGGCTGATCGACGAGATTGCCTTCCAGACCAACCTGCTGGCGCTCAATGCCTCGGTCGAGGCCGCCCGCGCCGGCGAGGCCGGCAAGGGTTTTGCCGTGGTGGCGCAGGAGGTGCGCAGTCTGGCGCAGCGCTCGGCCGAAGCATCGCATGACATCAAGCAGCGGATCCAGAATTCGAATGCCAAGGTCCGTCATGGCGGGGATCTGGTGCAGAAGGCCGGCGGCACGCTGGATGAGATCGTCGTCTCGGTGAAAAAGGTCGCTGATATCGTCGCAGAGATATCGTTGGCCAGCCGGGAACAGGCGGTCAGTCTTGATGAGGTCAACCGCGCCGTTGCCAACATGGACGAAATGACCCAGCGCAACGGCGCTTTGGTCGAACAGACCACGGCATCCGCCCAGGCGATGGCCGGCCAGGCCGATGAACTACACGGACTGGTCTCGCAATTTCGGATATGATCGCAGTCGGGCAGGTCGCAGTTTGACGACGAGGACGCACTATGGCGTCGGCGTTGGCTGGGCGATTTCTACACTCCTCTTGTCTTGTTGTCTTGCTCCAATTTTGCTCCACTGTGCATGCAAAGCGGTCGGCGCCGATGCAAGAGGCTGCAGCCAAGGGGCTGAAATATTTGGGGACCGGCTTTCGGTTGGTACAGGAGAATGGCCCGGGTTCGGGCTCATATCCTAAAGGCCGCAGGTTCAAACCCTGATCCCGCAACCGAATCAAAAGCCCGCCAGGTCATCGCTTGGCGGGCTTTTTTGTATGGCCAGTTTCACGCTGTATCAGACTCGGAATTACCTAGATCGCGCGCTTCCGGCGTGCCGGTGACACGCCGGAAGCGCGGCGGTATGCGCCGGTGCAAGAGGCTGCCTGAAATGTTCAGGGGCGGCCACACAGCGAATAGCCTCCGGGTGTCATGCCGGTGACCGGCCAAGCTTCGCACATGCAGGCAGCCAAGATAATTATGAGGCACCGGCTGAGTTCTTTTTTCCGTGATTTCTGCCGGCAGACGGTCGAAGCGGAGACCCCAGCGGCCCGGTAGCAGATGGTAGCCCGTTTTGCCGCTGCTTCGTATCAGAGATCTATTTGATGTACTTAATGAAGTCTATCTGATGCCGGCGTGCGCGTGATCTGAAGCGGCGGCGTTCAAAAACGTAGATATCCAGGAAAAGTTGAATGAAGGATGCGGCGACTTCGCTCAGATTGCGCAGCGTGATGGTGCTGCGCGCTTTCGTGCCGGCCTGAACGTATCCCGGAATTTCAGTGTATGAGCTGTCGCTGCAGAGCATTTTCACATTCAGCTCTGACATGATCCCGAAGCGGCTGGACTTCAGGGAGAGCGAGCGGGCGAGTGCAACGGGCCATATGCCGGGGCCGGTTATGTATCCGGCATAGACGCGGAAGGTCACCAGATAAATCAGTTGGTAAATAATGGAGATGACATTGCGCACCAGCGTTCGCCTTTCTTTATTGAAAGGCACGGCGATGACGATGTCTGCTTCGTTGCGGCAGATAAGCAGCATCTTGATCATGCTGAGCGACATATCATTGTCGCCCGGCACCATCATGAATGAGGGCTTTTCCGCCTTGGAAATGCCTAAGCGCATCGATACGCCCAGACCCAGATTCCTAGGGTTTCTGAAAATCCGGATGTTCTTGTTGCAACTTGCCAGTTCGGCAATTTCAGAAGCGGTGTTGTCGCTGCTGCCATCATCTACAAAGATGATTTCGTAATCGGCAAGGCCGGTTTCCTCGATGGCTTGATGAATCGTCTCCACGGTCGGTTTTAAGTGCCCTTCCTCGTTGAAGGCGCAGACGATGAAGCTGATCATTCAGGGTTTCTCACCAAATTCGGACGGACGTCCCAAGAGTGCGATTTTCAGGAGGCGGAATGTGCCGACCACAGCCATCAGCGAAGCTGACCTGACGTGCAGGCGGCCAGTCCGTTCCACAACCGATCCGTTTGATTGCAACCTGGCAAGTCGCATCCTTACGATTAGGTCGTCGTTGTATATCTGCTGGAGACGAGCCATGGGCATGCTGCCCCCGGCCGCGCGCAGTTCATACAACAGTCTGACACGGAGGGATGAGTGGAGGGACTGGATCAGGTTCAGGAACGCAAACCACCAGGCTCCATACAGGAGCAGTGCAATAATCGCATCCGGCAGTGCGAGTTGCTGATACCAAATTGCCACGAAGGTGGCGGCGAGGCCGGTCAGCAGGCTCAGGACGTAGCATTTCACGCGGCCGGCGCCGAGGCGCGCAGCTACGATGTCGCCAGCGACAGCCGCGATATTCCCAAGAACAGCGACAATAATAGCGATCATCGGCGGGCTACCCGGTGTGATCGATAATATCGCCGCGCAACGCCCGATACAGGTCGCCGAGGGCCAGCAGACGGATGGCCTGTCCCTTCACCGCAATGCGGGCATCGGCGATTTCAATCTCGCCGAGTGCGGATAGGGTGTCGAGCCTTGTGCCAATGAACCGATGCGTTTCGATGAATGGCGCGATATCGGCAACGGGCATGCCGGCCGGGCCGTAATTCAGGATGCGGTTGATGATGGCCATAGTTGGGCTGTCGCTGACGACGGCGGCCATGACGAGCGCATAGGCGAAGCCAAGGCTCAGGCCAAGTATGGTGCCCACGGCAATATCCTCTATGGAGAAGTCCGTTCCAAGGGCGGATGCCACAAACCAAAGGCCGCACAGGGCGAGCAGCAGCAACAGGGGCAGGGCCTTGAGGCGGAAGCGCGAGGACAGGAAACGCAGCAGGGCAGCATGGGCCCCGCATCCTGCCGCGAACATGGCGATGCCGAGAAGCAAGCCGCTCATCGTTCCGGTGCCCCGCGTTCGCGCCGCGGGAGAATTTTGGCTAGGCTGAGGGTCAGGTGGCGGCTCTCGCGGCTGTAAAACAACCAGGGGATCAGCCCGAGAGCCCCGGTGGTGAAAGACAGCAGTCGGATGACAAGGTAAACCGTCCCGTAACTTTCTACCGGACTGCCGGCTGGGACCATCAGGGCGGCTAGATGCCCGAAGGTGGCTTCTCCGATGCCAAGTCCGCCCGGGGTGATGGGGATGGCGTTGGCAATTATCGACCACACCCCGGCCACAGCATAGCCGGGTATGGTAAGTGACTGTAATTGCAATGCATTCCCGACGATCACCATCGCGCCGATGATCAAGCTGAATTGGAGGACCGAGATAAGCACAGCCATAAGGGCGGTCATAGGGCTGGCCGTGTAGATGCGTATTGCCCCGGTCAGGTCGCGCGCCATGGAGGACAGGATTCTGCCGGCCTTGCCGGGCAGGCGGGTCATGAGGGCAGCAATGGCGTCGCCCCATAACACGGCAATGATCAATGCGGCCGCCATAGCAGCGGCGGCGAGCGCCGCGATCCATTCAAATCGCGTGGTAATGGCCTGAGGCAACGAGGATTCTACGGAGAAGCCCAGAAGCAGCAGGGCGGCCAGACCGCTGAGACGATCGACCAGCATGCTCATGGCTATGGTGTTAATGGAGCGCGACGTTTCCCGATAAGCCATGGCCAGGCGCACCAGATCCCCGCCGTAGGAGCCCGGCAGGAAATTGTGAAAGAACTGGCTGATAAAGGTAATGTCCAGCACCTTGCGGTAGGACAGGGGCAGCGCCAGGCGGACAAGCAAGAGGTGCCACCGCAGCGCCGAAAGCGGCATGGTCAGGACAATGCACAGGAATGCCAGCAGGAATGGCCATGGGGTGACGATGGCGCTGCGGATGGCGGCAAGGTCAATCGAGCCATAGTGAACGAGAAGCCACACTCCGGCGAGCCCGATGGCCAACTTAATCGCAAATGCACGCATTTTTCGTTGCATTCCCCCGGCGAAGACCCGCCGCGCCCCTCTGACCGCATCTCATGCCCCGTCGCCTATCGCGGCCCATACCAGTTGGGGAAGGGCATTGCAACCCGACTTGTGGTAGGTTCTGGCGGGGAACACAATATAATACTACAACATGTAGCTTGACTTTATAAAAGCCCCTTGTTTCTCTTTCGTCCCTAATTCTTGCGGTATGGCCGCGCGCCCTTGGCGGTCTTAAATCGGGAAGCGCCCCGGCAGTTCGGGCCAGGATAGCGGCGGCATCCATGCGCGTTAGTCGGAGCTCTTATGTCACATATTGCAGCATATTTTGCCGAAGTGGCCCGGATCGCAGAAGCCGTAGACATCCCGAAGATTGAGAAGCTGGCTGCGGAATTGGCGACCCTACGGGAGCGTGAAGGACGGCTTTTTCTGATCGGGGTCGGCGGCAGTGCTGGCAATTGCAGCCATGCCGTCAATGATTTCAGGAAGCTCTGTGGGATTGAGGCCTATGCGCCGACGGACAATGTCTCCGAACTTACGGCGCGGACCAATGATGAAGGCTGGGGAACGGTTTTCTCGGCTTGGCTCGAAGTGAGCCGCCTGAATGCCAAGGACGCCATCCTGATTTTCTCGGTCGGCGGCGGGGATGCGGAGCGTAACATCAGTCCGAATATCATCGCCGCCATCGATCTTGCGCAGAAGCGGGGGGCTAGGGTGCTCGGCGTTGTCGGGCGGGACACCGGGTATACGGCGCGCAAGGCGGATGTGGCGGTGGTCATCCCCTGCGTCAACCCGGACCATATAACGCCGCTTTCCGAAGCTTTTCAGGCTGTTGTCTGGCACGGGCTGGTCTGCCATCCACTGTTGCAGAAAAGCGCGACCAAGTGGTGAGGATGTGTCCGGTCCTGGCCTGAACAGAGCGGTTTTCCTTGATCGCGACGGTATCTTGGTAGTACCTGAGTTCCGCGACGGGAGAAGCTATGCGCCCCGGCGGCTTCAGAACTTTGCAATATACCCTGAAGCGCGCCGGAACTTGGACCGGCTGAAGCGGGCGGGGTTCAGTCTGGTCGTGGTCACCAACCAGCCCGATGTGGGGGCGGGCCTGCTGGAGCGCGGGCAGTTGGAGGAGATGCACAGGCTTTTGCGCGAAGCGCTTCCGGTCGATGAGATCGCCGTCTGCTGTCATACCCGTGAGGACCGGTGCGCCTGCAGGAAGCCCGAACCGGGCCTGATCCACGGTTCGGCCGATCAGCTTAGGATCGATCTGGCCGCGAGCTATATGGTGGGAGATCGTGCCTCCGACATAGAGGCGGGGGCGAGGGCTGGCTGTCGCACGGTGTTTGTGGATCTGTGTTACACGGCCGAGCCGACGCCGGATGGTCCGACGGCAAATGTGTCGTCTCTAGGTGAGGCAGTGGACTGGATACTGGCGGATTCAAAGGGGGGGGGCTGTGAGCAAGAATACGTTGAAGGTTAAACTGTTCGCGGATGGCGCGGATTTGGCGGGCATGGCGGCCATGTACGGCAATCCACTGATCAGCGGATTTACCACAAATCCGACGCTCATGAAAAAAGCCGGAGTGACCGACTATCCGGCATTTGCCAGGCAGGTTCTTGCGGTTATTCCGGATCGGCCCGTTTCCTTCGAGGTGTTCGCGGACGAACTCGACGAGATGGAAAATCAGGCGCGGATTATCGCGACGTGGGGTCCGAACGTGAATGTGAAGATTCCAGTCATGAACACGCGGGGAGTCTCGACCGCACCGCTGATTGCAAAGCTGTCGGCAGACGGAATCATGCTGAATGTCACCGCTATCATGACTGTGCGGCAGGTCCGCGAAGTCGCGGCTGCACTTGCGCCGGATGCGCCCGCCATCATTTCCGTTTTCGCCGGCCGGGTTGCCGATACGGGTGTCGATCCGGTGCCGCACATGAAGGCTTGTCTGGCTGAACTTTCGGCGCGACCGAAGGCGGAGCTTCTGTGGGCCAGTCCGCGCGAACTCCTCAATATTTTCCAGGCTGACGACGTTGGTTGCCACATCATAACCGCAACCAACGACGTGCTGGGGAAACTCAAGCTGGTTGGTAAGGACCTGGATGAGTATTCCCGCGAAACCGTGCAGATGTTTTTTGATGATGCATGTGCTTCTCGTTTCGAGATTAGTCGTTGACCGAAGGTGCCGGAAATCTTCCGGATGACAGGAGAACCGATGACTGCTGTTCGTCTCTTTAAAAACGTTCTGGTAACGGGCGGTGCCGGTTATTGCGGCAGTCTTCTGGTTCCGCAGCTCCTTGCCCGGGGCTACAAGGTGACGGTTTATGACGTCATGTACTTCGGTTCCGATTTCCTGCCGAAGGACAATCCAAATCTGAAGATTGTCGAAGGGGATATCCGGGATGCTGAAAAGCTGGAAGCAGCGACCAAGGGCTGCGACGCCTTTGTAAGCCTCGCATGCATTTCGAATGATGCCAGCTTCGAACTCGACGACGAGTTGTCGACCTCGGTCAACTATGATGCTTTTGAACCCATGGTGCTTGCGGCAAAGCGTGCCAGTGTCAAACGATTCATCTATGCTTCGTCTTCCTCGGTTTATGGTGTGTCGGACCAGCCGGACGTTACCGAGGATCATCCTCTGGTGCCACTGACCCTGTACAATAAATACAAGGGCCTCTGTGAGCCCATTCTTCGCCGACATACGGACGAGAACTTTGTGGGGGTGACCTTCCGGCCGGCTACTGTCTGTGGTTATGCTCCGCGGCAGAGGATGGATCTGTCGGTCAATATTCTGACCAACCATGCCGTCAACAACAACAAGATCACTGTATTCGGTGGATCGCAGCTGCGCCCAAATCTGCATGTCCAGGATTATTGCGACGCCGTGCAGTTATTTCTTGAGGCGCCGTCCGAGAAGATCGCTGACCGAGTTTACAATGTCGGCTACCAGAATCTGTCCATCATGGACATCGCCCTTCTGGTGAAAGAGGTGGTTGCGCGGGAATTCCCCGGCCGGCCGCCGATCGAAATCGTCACCACTCCGACGGATGACATCCGTTCCTACCACATTAATTCGGACAAGATCTGGCGGGAATTGGGGTTCCGCCCGAGCCATTCCATCGAGGATGCCGTGCGCGATCTCTGTCGGGCCTTCCGCGACAATCTTCTGCCGGACAGCATGACGGACGATTTCTATTTCAATGTCCGGCGCCTGAAGAGGCTGAACGCCGCATGAGCCTGAAGGACCTTGCCGTCGTCACTGGCGGGGCCGGCTTCATTGGAAGCCATATGGTGGACTTGCTGCTGGATGAGGGATTCCGCGTCCATGTGGTTGACGATTTTTCCGGCGGCCACCGGAACAATCTGGCACACCACGGCGGCAATACTGATCTTGAGGTCTTCGATCAGGATATTCGCAGCCTACCTTCCGGCAGCCCCATCTTTTCCGGAGCCAGGTACGTCTTTCATTTCGCGGGGATCGGCGACATTGTCCCGTCGATCGAGCGGCCTTTGGATTACATGGATATCAATGTCCAGGGCACCGTGCGTGTTCTGGAATGTGCCCGCCACGCCGGGGTCGAGAAGTTCGTATACGCATCCTCTTCCTCCTGCTACGGGCTGGCGGCGACGCCGACGCGGGAGGATCATCCGATCAATCCGCAATACCCCTATGCCCTTTCGAAATACCAGGGGGAGCAGGCGGTTTTTCACTGGCGACAGGTCTATGGCCTGCCGGCCAATGCCGTGTGTATCTTCAATGCGTATGGCCCGCGAGTGCGGACTACCGGCGCTTATGGCGCGGTGTTTGGTGTTTTTTTCAAGCAGAAGCTGGCCGGCAAGCCCTTTACGGTTGTCGGTGACGGAACGCAGTCGCGTGATTTTATATACGTCACCGACGTGGCCCGCGCTTTTCTCGCCGCAGCCAGAACCCCGCTGAGCGGCGAGCGGTTCAATGTGGGGGCCGGCAATCCGCGGACAGTGAATGAGCTGGTTGACCTGCTGGGCGGACCTGTCGTCTACGTGCCGAAGCGGCCGGGCGAACCGGACTGTACCTTTGCCGATATTTCCAGAATCCGCGCGGCGCTGGGATGGGAGCCGCAGGTCGATTTCCGCCAGGGGGTTCAGCGCATGATGCAGCATATCGACCACTGGAAGGATGCTCCCCTCTGGGATCCTGACTCGATCGCTGAGGCCACGAAATCATGGTTCAGCTGTCTGGGGGCTGACCGGCAGGGGGGGAGGCAATGACTGGAACTCTGGGGAAACCCTATTCGCACAAGATCAAGACGGCCGAGGAACTGGCCGGCGTTCTTGGCGAGCGCCCGCGTTCGCGCGAAGCGATCATGTGCCATGGCGTATTCGATGTGGTTCATCCCGGCCATGTCCGGCATCTGCTTTTTGCCAAGAGCAAGGCGCCGATCCTCATTGCCAGCATCACGGCTGACAGGCATATAACCAAGGGCACGCACCGGCCACACGTCCCCCAGGATCTGCGCGCCCTCAATCTGGCGGCATTCGAGATGGTCGATTACGTGGTAATCGATCCCAATCCGACTCCAATCGAGAATCTGAAGGTCATAAAGCCCGATTTCTTTGCCAAGGGCTACGAATATGCGCCAGACGGCTTCAGCCCGAAGACGGCGGAGGAAGTTGAGGTAGTCCGTTCCTACGGCGGCGACATCATCTTTACGCCTGGCGACATCGTCTATTCCTCGTCAAAACTGATCGAAATGCAGCTTCCATCGCTCAAGTTGGAGAAGCTGCAAATAGTGATGGAGAGCAACGGCGTCACTTTCCGTGACCTGCGCGATACGCTCGATCGACTTGAAGGGCACCGGCTGCATATCGTTGGCGATACAATCATCGACAGTTACACCAACTGCACGATGATCGGAGGGCAGACGAAGACGCCGACTATGTCGGTGCTTTTTGAAAGCAGACACGACTATATCGGAGGGGCCGCCGTTGTAGCCAAGCACTGTCGCGCGGCTGGGGCGCATGTTACCTTTTCCACAGTCCTGGGCGACGATGATTACCACAAACTGGTGATAAAGGACCTGGAGGCAGCGGGAGTCAGTGTCAGGGCGTCAGTTGACCGGACCCGGCCTACCGTGAACAAGAATGCGATTGTCGTGGGCGGTTATCGCCTGCTCAAGGTCGATACGCTGGACAATCGTTCCATCTCCGATCAGGTCCTCGGCGAGATGACGGCCGGTATTCGCGATGTGCCGGCGGATGCGGTGGTTTACGCGGATTTCCGGCATGGCATATTCAATCGCAGGACTATCCCCGCGTTCATCGAAGCCATTCCGGACGGCGTTTTCCGGGTGGCGGACAGCCAGGTGGCCAGCCGCTGGGGCAACATCACGGATTTCAAGGGCTTCGATCTCGTCACACCGAACGAGCGTGAGGCCCGTTTCGCCCTGGGTGATCAGGATTCCGGTATCAGGCCGCTCGCTTCCAATCTTCATGATGCATCGGCTTGTAAGCTCCTGATACTTAAATTGGGTGAGCGTGGAGTTCTGACGTCGCGCAGCCTTGATCATGAATCGCTCGACAGTTTTTATGTCCTTGAGACTTTCGTCGACCAGGTGGTCGATGCGGTCGGTGCAGGTGACGCCCTTCTGGCCTACGCGACGTTGGCTATGCTTGCCAGTCGTAACGACGTTCACGCCACGATTCTCGGATCCATCGCAGCGGCTTGCGAGTGCGAGTTCGATGGCAATATTCCGATCACTCCCGGTCATGTGCGATCCAAGCTCGACAGGGTCGAGCATCAAATGAACTATGGCGGCTCGCCATGAGGGTTCTGGTTGTCGGGCTCGGGGTCCAGGGCCACAAGCGGCGGCGGTTTGCCGGCGACGACTATGTGGCCAGTGTTGATCCGGTCAATCCCGAGGCCGATTACAAGGCAATCGAGGATGTGCCGTTATCCAGTTACGACGCAGTGATGTGTTGCATACCGGATGAGCCGAAACATGGCGTGCTGACCTACCTGATCGAGAGCGGCAAGCATGTCCTGGTTGAGAAGCCGCTGTGGACTCCCAAGATTGAAGACATCGCCAGCCTGGAGGCGTTAGCCCGCCGCAGGCAGGTCGTTTGTTATACTGCCTATAACCATAGATTCGAGCCGCATTTCGTGCGGATGCGTGCGCTGCTGGATTCCGGTGAGCTTGGGAATGTCTATTCCTGTCGCATGTTTTACGGCAACGGGACAGCCCGTCTGGTCCGGGATTCGGAGTGGCGGGATCGGGGCGCCGGCGTTCTGCCCGACCTTGGGTCACACTTGCTCGATACATGCCGGTTCTGGTTCGGCGATATGGATGACGATTTCAACCTGAAATCGGCCCATTGCTTTGAGAACCGGGCGGCTGATCATGTGACAATCGGATGTGAGTCCATGCGGCCGCGGATCGAGTTGGAAATGACCCTGTTGTCGTGGCGCAATCATTTCACTTGCGACATCTTCGCGGAAAATGGCTCGGCGCATATCGAATCGCTTTGCAAATGGGGGCCTTCGGTCTTTACGCATCGCAGGCGCGTGCTGCCTAGCGGCCGCCCGCCCGAGAGCGCGCAGACTCTGGTGCAGGACGATCCTACGTGGGCTCTCGAATACAGCCATTTCAAGGCGCTGTGCCACCGCAACGCCGAGGCGGATCTCTCGGGCGACCTCTGGCTTGCCGGCGCGCTGGAGCGGCTGGCTGGCGGGATGTTGGCCTGATGCACGGCGCGCGCATGCGACGTGGCTGCCGTGGCGGCATGGCTCGGGCGCCGATAGGGGCTTTTGGCCGGGCGGGGAGCGATCTGCGTGACCAATAAACCGACGATCGGCTTTGCCGGCATGACCCATCTGGGCCTGATTATGGCATCAGCCGTGGCCTCCAGGGGATTCGGCACCGTCTGCTATGATCAGGATGCATCGCTCGTGGAGCGGCTCAAGGGCGGGGGCCTGCCGGTCAATGAACCCGGACTTGACGACCTGATCCGGCAGAACGGAGCGCGCCAGCATTTTTCCGCTGACCCTGCGGCGCTGACTGATTGTGATGTCGTCTACATTTCGGTTGATGTTCCCACGGATGATACCGGGCGGAGCGATTTATCGACAATCCGCGCGATGATTGACCGGGTTGCCGGTGTCCTTGCTCCGCACGCATATATGGTGATCCTCTGCCAGGTCCCGCCGGGCTTCACCCGGTCCGTTTCTTCCGTTCCGCACGACAGGCTGTATTATCAGGTCGAGACACTGGTGTTCGGCCGCGCCGTTGAACGGGCCCTGCGCCCGGAACGCTATATTGTCGGCAGCCCGAATCCGGAATTCCCGCTTCCATTGCCGCTTGCCACGCTGCTGGGGGCTTTTGGCTGCCCCCTGCTTGTGATGCGGTATGAAAGTGCCGAGCTGGCAAAAATTGCGATCAATTGCTGTCTGGTGGCCTCGGTCAGCGTTGCCAATACGCTGGCGGAACTGAGCGAGGCCACCGGTGCGGACTGGAGCGAGATCGTCCCGGCCCTGCGTCTCGACGAACGCATTGGCCCCAAGGCCTATCTGTCGCCCGGCCTCGGCATTGCCGGTGGCAACCTGGAGCGGGACCTGACGACGGTCGTCGACCTTGCAGAGCGATCAGGTACGGACAGCGGGGTCATTCGCGCCTTTATCGCGAACAGCCGCCATCGTGCCGGCTGGGCCCGCGCCGAGGCCCGCAGGGTGCTGGCCGGGACCGGTGGCCGGATTGCCATCTGGGGTCTGGCCTATAAGGAAAATACGCATTCCATAAAAAACTCGCCATCGCTTGCGACCATTGCGGGCCTCCAGGATATACCGCTGACAGTGCATGATCCCGTGGTTCCGGCCAGCGTGGTAGATCATCCGCGGGTGAAGCATGCCGAGACGCCGCTTGACGCGCTTGAAGGGGCCGACCTCCTTCTGATCATGACGCCCTGGGCCCAGTATCGGGGCATCGCGCCGGCCGAAATTGCCGCGCGGATGGCAGGGAAGGTCGTGATTGATCCGTTTCGTGTGCTCGGCGGCTCCGAGGCCGCAGCGGCGGGGCTCGACTACCGGACCCTCGGGGTATCGAAGTAGATGCCGTCCATGTCCATCCCGGAGCATGCGGCCGCCTTCATCGATCCGGAGCCGGCGCCTCGGAACAGGCGGCAAGGATATCGGCATTCTGCGATGCGGATAGTGGCGCAGAATGCCTTTTGGGTTTGCGGGCAGGGAGATGGCTCATGCCGTTGAAGGGTGCGAATGCGCGAACTGGTGTAGCGCCAGGATCGCCGGCCGGATGGGATGTGCGACATCTCTTCGATTCCCGAGCCTTTCCATTTGTCTTCGCGCTGCTCTATGCCGCGTCCTTTGTCTGGATATTTCTGATTCCCACGGCTTTCTGGGACGATCTGTCCTTCCGTAATGCGGTTGATCGCATCGGATACGGTTATCAGTCGGGACGGCCTCTGCTCGGATACTGGTGGGCCGGGCTCGCGGCCCTTCCGGCATATGACCATATCGCGCATCTTTTTGTCTTCGTAGCTTACGCCGCGGCCGCGTTGGCGATCCGGTGTTTCCTGGCCGAATTGAAGATTCTGGATGAGCGCGAGAGAAACGCGATCGTCCTTCTTCTTGCGGTGCTCCCGGTTTTCCAGAGCCGTTTTCTGGTGGCGTCCACCTACTACACGCTGGATTATCTGCTCTTCTGTCTTGGCGCGTGGTTGGTCGCCCGCGGACTGTTCAGAGGCGAGATCTGGGCGAGGATCGCGGGCAACATTTGTCTCCTCCTGTGCTTCTTCACGGATTCTTTCGTGGTGCTGGCCGGATTCCTCATGCTGCTGCTCTGGGTGGCGTGGGTGCTGCGCGCGGATAACGCGCCCCTCGATATCGGGACCTGGTTTGCGGGAGCGGTGTCGGTGACCCGGCGGCTTCCGGATCTGGTTCTGCTGCCCTTTGTGTATTTTTTCGGGGTCAAGTCCCTGTTTCCCGTATCCGGGGCTTTTCAGAACTATAACGTCGTCACCGCCGAGGGCGTGAAAGACGCTCTTCTGCATTTGCCCTTCCGTGCCCTGGTCGCGGTTTTCGCCATAAATGCCGATGGCCCGTCCTGGCAGGCGATGGTCGGAGTGTCCGCGGCCATGGCGGTATTGCTTCTGCTGCTCCGCTGGTATCCGGCAGCGGCTATGTCGGACAGCAAGAGGACAGTGCGGTTTTACGGTTTTGCGGTGATCGTCGGGTTCTGCGGCGTCATGCTTTCGATCTTTCCCTACAACGCAATATACCGCTATGTGCAGCCGTATGATTTTGGCGATGCGAATCAGTTGACGCTGGCCCTGTCTGCGCCCGCTTTTATTGGCTTCCTCATATGGTTCCTGTGTCGGGACTGGCTGAAATGGACCGCAATCTGTGTTGCGATGGTATGGAGTGTTGCCCATAACATCACGACATACGCGGACGTCATCATGGACGGGCATATCCAGAACGGCTTGGTGCGAGCATTGCGTGAGTCAGGCGAGGTGGCCAGCCATCACGCATTCGTCGTCGACATATCGCGCTATCCGCATCTGTCCCGCCAGCGGAAATATGGAACGGCTCAGTTGAACTGTCTGATGAAGGAAGCCTTTGGCGACGAGACGCGCTTCGCCGTGGCCTTTACGCAGTTCCCATTCCCGTGGGATCGGGAGCGAGCCATGCTGCAGAGGTTCATCGATACGGGAACGTGTTACCACCAATATACCGACGAGCCCCCGGTGCTGCTGACCGTATACCCGGGCCGCGGCAATATTGACCAGATCACGTCTCTTAAAATGGCCGTGATGCGAATAAAAAATTACGCGATATACCAGCAAAGCCTCGAAGGCCTGATCAGCCTGAATGTCGCCCCCCTGCCGCCGGGAAGTATTCAGTCCGCCTCCCCCTAGCCGTTACGGAGCAACGACCCGGGCAGCCCGGGTCTCTCTGGCGGCGGGCTCCGGGGGTGATCGGCGCGTATCTATCCTGCCCGTCTGGAGCGTCGCGCAGCTATAGGATCCGATCCACAAGCTCGGATGGCACAAAGAACTGATTCCGCGCCTGCGCGGTCATCTCCGCCGCCCCGCTTGAGAAACGGGATGAGTCCGGATGGAAGGTAATGGGGCGATAGTCCCACTTCGTCATGATGTCGAAAATGCGCGGGTCGCCCATATTGACTTCGATCAGGAACACCGGCCTGCATCGCGCGACCATCGCCTCCATTCCCATGAGAGCTTCAGGTTCTGCGCCCTGGATGTCGATTTTCAGCATCGAGGCGTCAATCCCGAGCGCGTCGATCGTCAGCAGGCGGGTGGTGTTTTTTGCATGGAAAGCTTGTCGGCCAGCTTGGGATAAGCCCCGCCCGCGCCCTCTCTCGCGTCCTTCTCATCCAGTGCGCCGGCGCTATGCAGATCGACCGCAGCATAGCGCGGCACATAGAACGACACCTCTCCGCCATTCTTGTCGGAGACGGCGCCGATTACAAAATCATAGCGTCCGGCATTGTTTTCCTTGATGTGACGGAGCCGCGTCGAATGGTTGGGGTTGGCCTCAAATGAAACGACGCGCCATCCACTCAGCAGTTTCAGGAAGGCGCGGCCCGAGTGGCCGCGATTGGCCCCAAGATCGAGAATGGTTTTGTATGGAAAATCAATTTTCCGGGCCAGCACCGGGAAGCCATGGTAATCCATTTCATGAGGCAGCAGGAAATCAAAGTTATCGAGCAGGAAAACCGCAAGCCGGTATCCGAAAGGATGACTTTCAAGAATGCGAGCAGCCATCATCTTCAAAGACATTAACTTTCCTACTCCTTTAACGGCGCGCATGTTGCGGCGTGCGAAAAACCACTGGAGATCGGCCTATACAGACGCGGGTGCCGGCTGCCGAATGGATCGGAAGTATGGGCTAGCCCATTGATTCTCGGCAAGGCAAATCGGCATTCGCCATGACTCCGGCTAGAGCCGCAGGGCGTCATCCACTTTAAGGATGGTCCAGAAATAGTCGCCCCGGTAACCGGTCGCTGCAAACAGGTCGCGCCAGCCCGCTGGAGTGAGATAGGTCCGGGCCGTCAGCATCCAGTCTTCAAAAACCTGCCGCTCACGTTCGTCGCGATACGCATCGACCTGGACAAACCCGTGCGCGGGCGCGACTCTCGACATTTCGCGCAGGGCGCGTGCGCAGCCGTCAAGCTCGAGATTGTGGGCCGTGTTGATCGAGATCGCCAGCTTGAAGTCGGCATCCGGGAACGGCAGTGCATCGCAGCTGCCCTGGATCAGGTACGGCTGCGCTTCCGGGACTGCATTGCGGAGCGCATAGCCAGACACATCCAGTCCCCAGACATCGAGGCCGGGCAGGGCTTCCCGCAGATCCTTGACCAGGAACCCCTTGGCGCAGCCGATGTCGAGTACCCGGTCGCCGGGGCGAAGATTGTAGTGCTCGATCAGGCGGTGCGCGACAGGCACCCAGCGGCCGTCATAACGGTACCCGCCATAGCCCTGTTCGCGGCTGCCGTCGAAATACTCGACATCGAACTTGAGTGCCAGCTCGCGGTTTTCGTCCTTGTTCAGCCTGCGGGCAGCGAGGTCCCGTACGGGTTTCGATTTTACTTGAAGGAAGTCAATAAGCGCGCCCATAACAATCACATCCTTCCGTCAAGACAGGGGAGGCGTCTGATGACGCGACAGCCGGACTGCCTGGTGGTCGCAGCGTCCGTCGCGCGCAAGCTATACAAGTCCGGACGTAATCGCATGACGAAACCCTTCCGAGGTCCGAAGACGCTGATACTGCAGACACCCTTTGTCCGGATCTGGAACCAACGGGTGTCTTTCGGCGCCTTTTCTAAAGAGTACGATATCGTCGACTTCGGGCCGCGCGTTGGCGTTCTGGTTCTCCGCGCGGATGAAGTCCTGCTGGTCAGGCAGTACCGTTTTCTGGTCGACCGGCCCTGCTGGGAGATTCCAGGGGGCTCCTGCGAGCCGGGGGAGAGTTTGGCGGCAGCGGCGCGCCGCGAGGTTCTTGAGGAAACCGGGTTCGGGATCGGTGAGGTCCGACCACTGCTGACCTATTACCCCGGGCTCGATAATGTGGACAACAGGACGAGTGTCATGATCGCCCGCGTGATCCATCAGGAGCGCGCATTCATCCCCGATCCCGCGGAGGTCATCGAGATCGCGTGGCTGCCGCTTAGTACTGCGCTGGAGATGGTTTTCAGCGGCGAAATCCTCGACGCCATGACGGCAGTCGCGCTGACCGCCCATATTGCTAGGCGGCATTCGTCAGGCGATCCAGGTTGACGTGAAACCACAAAGTGAAGGCATCGAACGGCATTAGCTGCAGCCCGGCCTAGTTCTGCGTTGCCATCATGCCAAGATGAGCGTTCTTCAGGCCGGTATCAAGCGGCTCGAACGCGAAGTCCGGAAACGCGCGGTGCAGGGCGGAGACGTCAAAATGGCGGCGGGTGACCAGGTTCTGACGGGGCGTGGTGATGATGTCGACCGGCGTGTCGAACAAGCCTGCGACCTTGCGCGCGAGATCCATGTAGCTGATCGAATGGCCGGTCGCCAGATTCAGAAGGCCCTGGCTGCGATGTTGCAGGGTCAGCAAGATGAGGCGGCAGACGTCATCGACTGAAATATGGTCGCGCGTCTCCTCACCTTCACCGAACAGCGTCACCCTGGAATCTTTCAGAGCCATGCGCCGCAGGCGGTTCGGGCCATAGGAGTTGTGGGTATCCTCTGCCCCGTAGATCAGAGTTGGCCGCAACACGGCGACGGGCGACTTGGCCGCCGTCTTGGCCATGAGCTCGCGGGTGATATGCATCGTTGCATATAGGTCGGTCGGTTCGGCTGGCGTTGCTTCGCTGATCGGCCCATCCTGCATCGGGTAGACGGCGTCGGAGCTGATGTATACTAGGTGTGCGGGTGGAACGGCTTCGCAGGCCGCGCACACGGCGGCCATCATGCGGATGTTGCTTTCCAATGGCCCGATGCCGCGGCCCTTGTCCGGGGTCAGCGCGGCAAGCATCACGACCGCATCGGTTGGCCGCAGCTGCTGTGCCAGCCGGTCGGCGGCGCCGGTTGTCGAAAGGTCGATGTCCGCGCTAGACAACGCTAGGCAGGGGATCGCGGTTTCCGCCAGCAGGCTGGCCAGCCTGCGCCCGACAAAACCCTTGGCGCCAATAACAGCAACACGCTCGGGTTTCACTGGCTCCTGGCGGCCGTGGTTCAGCATCAACTGTTTCCTTTCGAATCCATTCCCGGAGGGATGTGGCTCAACCCACTCGGCGGCAGGCGCCATCGCCCAGTAAGTTATAAGGTTATAATGGCGGCCTCGACCAGTGATCGACAAGTTACATCCGGCAAGGCAGTCAAATTTTCTGAAGGTTCGGGATAGTCGTCGTTGACCGGGATCGTGAAATAGCCGACATCGTGCCTGCGGTCATCGACCATGTAGCTGCGGCGCAGACTGATAGCCCTGAGCATGGTGACGGCGACCGGAGTGTTGGGCTTCGACTTGTAGAAGCGGCTTTCCGGTAGTTCCGCATCCCAGCAGACCCGGCTTTTCCGCAGGGACTGCCTCGCATCAGCCGGTCGTACATGGCTGCAACTGTTCCGGCGGGCAGCACGCCCCCAGCATCAGGTGGAACGCGGACAGCGCTGCGGCCAGCGATTCGCTCATATCAGGAGCGGTCTTGGCGGAGGCCTGGGCGACTTCCGAAAATACGTCTTGCTTTGCACGGCCGACAGATACCCCCACTGCTGTGACCGCACAACGCATGAGCCGCGGATCGCCGTTGAACACTGCCGCGGCGCTCGGGAATGCTAATGTCTTGGAAGGCATGGTGAATTTACAAATCGGGGCGGGAATGGCCAATGGTGGCGGGCGGGGCTGGCCGATGCCGGCATCCGGCCCGGCCGTTGGCCCCCGGAAGTCAAGATGTTATGATTCGCGGCGCGCTCGGATCTCTGTGGAATATCATCATTGAGGCAGGGCGGTTGGCGGGCCTCTCGCTGGGCCGGGGGGCACCGGCCTGCAGCCGGTCAGTGAAAGCGCTTGCGAGCCGCGTACGGGTGGGCCGGGAACGGGTTGTATTTGACGGGGTGGTGGCATTGATATCGAACGAAGAACGCCATTTTGCGCTGACCTTATTTCGCGACATTCTTCGTATTCGTCTTATTGAAGAGGCCATAGCCAGCCGCTATGCCGAGCAGGAGATGCGCTGTCCGGTGCATCTGTCGATCGGGCAGGAGGCGGCTGCCGTCGGCATGTGTGCTGCGCTGACGCCGGATGACCGGATGTTCTCGACGCACCGCTGTCATGCCCACTATCTTGCCAAGGGCGGCGACCTGAAGGCGATGATGGCGGAGATTTACGGTAAGGCCGCCGGCTGCGTCGGCGGGCGCGGCGGGTCCATGCATCTGCAGGACCAGGCGGCGGGCCTGATGGCCAGCGTGCCGATCGTCGGCGGGTCGATCCCGATGGCGGTGGGCACCGCACTGTCCGATTCGCTGGACGGCAATGATCGCGTTTCCGTGGCCTGTTTCGGCGATGCCGCCATCGAGGAAGGCGTGTTCCACGAGAGCATGAATTTTGCCGAACTGCGCAAGCTGCCGGTCATCTTCCTGCTCGAAAACAACCTGTATTCGGTTTACACGCCGCTGGCCGAACGGCAGCCCGCCCGCCCGCTGACCGACTGCGCCCGGGCTTTCGGGATGACGGCCGAAGCGGTTGACGGCAATGATGCGCTGGCGGTCCATGCCACAGCGGCAGCGGCGGTGGCGCGGGCGCGGGCCGGCCAGGGGCCGACATTGCTGGTGCTGTCGACCTACCGCTGGCGCGAACATTGCGGGCCGAATTACGACAACAGCATCGGCTATCGGACCGAGGCTGAGTTCGAGGCCTGGAAGGTGCGCGACCCGCTTGCCGTTCTGCGTGCACAATTGACGCAGGCCGGTGCGATCGATGCCGCTGTCGAGGCGAGGCTGGTCGACGAGCTGACGGGCGAGATCGACGCGGTATTTGAATTCGCCCGCTCGGCGCCGTTTCCAGTCCCCGCGCAGGCGCAAGAGTTCGTCTATGCCTGAGCAACCGGCAGCCGGCATGCGCACAATCAGCTATGCAGAGGCCGTCCGGGAGGCCCTGATCGAGAGCGGCAAGAAAGACGCCAATGTGATTTTCTTTGCCGAGGGCATCCAGGATCCTGCCGCCGTCTTCGGTACCACCCGGGGGCTGGCGGAAGCCTGCGGCAGCAATCGCGTGATCGAGATGCCGGTGTCCGAAAACGGCCTGACCGGGGTGGCGGTCGGCGCCGCCCTGCTCGGCAAGCGGCCGGTCATCAGCTTCCACCGGGTGGAATTCGCCCTGCTGGCCCTCGACCAGATCCTCAACAATGCCGGCAAGGCGCATTACATCAGCGGCGGCCGACACAAGGTTCCGCTGGTCATCCGCATGGTCGTCGGCCGCGGCTGGGGGCAGGGACCGGAGCATTCCCAGAGCCTCGAAGCCCTGTTCGCCATGATGCCGGGCGTGAAGACCGTGATGCCGGCGTTCCCGGCCGACGCCAAGGGGTTGATCGCGGGAGCGATCGCCGATGACAACCCTGTCATGGTCATCGAGCATCGCTGGTGCCATTATGCCACCGGCCATGTCCCCGAGGGCTATTACAGCCTGACGCTCGATGGCCCCCAGGTGGTGGAGGCCGGCGGCGACGTCACCATCGTTACCACATCCTACATGACCCTGGAGGCCCTGCGGGCCTCGAAGGTGTTGCGTGCCATCGGCGTCAATGCCGAAATCATCGACCTGCGCGTCCTGCGGCCGCTCAACATGCAGCCGATCCTGGCCTCGCTGGCGAAAACGGGGCGCCTCGTTACCGTCGATACCGGCTGGCGCACCCTGGGCATGGGCGCGGAGATCGTCGCGTGCGCCGCAACCGAAGGCTTCGGCCTGCTGAAGGCGCCGCCGCAGCGGCTGGGCATGCCGGATCACCCCACCCCCAGTTCACGCGGCATGGTGCCCGGTGTCTATCCCGATGCCATCCGCATTGTCCGGACGGTCGCCGGAATGCTCGGGCTGTCCGCCGACAGGCTCGCGGCGGCCGAAGAGCAGTTGGCGCAAGAGCGCGGCGATCTGCCTGTCGATGTTCCGGATCCTTTCTTCAAGGGCCCCTTCTGAGGCTCCCCTGCAATGCATCCAGCGCAAGGCCAGACTATGCGTGTCCGATACTCCCCGCTTGGTCAGCAGTATGCAGACCCCGAGCCGATTTTCACAGAATTGCGCGAGCTGGTCCGCTCGGGCGATTTCACGCTTGGCAAGGTCGTCGGTGAATTCGAGGCGATGTTTGCCGAGGCTGTCGGCGTCCGTCATGCCATTGGTGTCGGCTCCGGCACCGATGCTCTGAAGATACCGCTGAAGGCACTGGGGATCGGACCCGGCGACGAGGTCATCACCACGGCGAATACCTTCTGGGCGACGGTCGGCGCCATTGCCGAGGCCGGCGCGCGGCCGGTCTTCGTCGACTGCGACGACAGCTTCTGCATGGATGTGGCGCAGCTTGATGGTGCCCTGACGTCGCGGACCAGGGCGATCATGCCCGTGCACCTGACCGGCGATGTTACCGATATGCCGAAGGTGATGGCTTTTGCCGAACGGCATGGGCTGGCGATCGTCGAAGACGGCTGCCAGAGCCTGATGGCGCAGCTCGACGGCCAGCCGGCCGGTACATTCGGGGTCGCGGCCGGCTTCTCGATGCATCCGCTCAAGATCATCAATGTCTGGGGCGACGCCGGCGTCGTCGTCACCAACGACGACGAGATGGACCGCAAATGCCGGTTGCTGCGCAATCACGGGCTGCGCAATCGCGATGAAATGGAAATCCTCGGCTACAACTCGCGGCTTGATTCCGTGCAGGCCGTGGTCGGCAAATGGATTCTCCGGCAGATCGAAGACATTGTGCGGCGGCGGGCAGAAAATGCCGCGTATTACGATGCCGGTCTGCGCGACGTTGCCGGCATCCGGTTGCCGCCACGCAATCCCCGGGTCCGCAACGTCTACCTGTTGTACATGTTCTTCGCCGAGCGTCGTGACGCGCTGCTGGAATACCTCGTTGCTCATGGCGTGGAAGCCAAGGTCCATTACCCCGTCCCGATATATCAGCAGGATGCGCTGCGGTTTCTTGGCCACAAAGCCGGAGATTTTCCGGTGACCGACCGTCACGCGCGCGAGGTCATTACGCTTCCGGTCGACCAGCATCTGTCGGTGGCCGAACTCGATCACGTCATCGAAACCGTGCGCAATTTCTATTCAAGAAAGTGAACAATGGCTGACGAATTCAAGGTCCCCTTCATCGACCTGCAGATGCGTTACGAGGAAGAACGCGAGGAGATCCTCGCCTGTGTTGATCGGGTCCTGTCGAAGGGGCATCTCGTCCTCACCGAAGAGGTCTTCGAGTTCGAGCAGAAGGTCTGCGATTATACCGGCGCCAAACACTGCATTTCCCTGAATTCCGGCACCGATGCGCTGATGATCGGTATGTGGGCGATGGGTATCGGCCGCGACGACGAGGTGATAACGCCGCCGGTCTCTTTCGTCGCTTCGACCGGTTCGATCGCGCACATCGGCGCCACCCCGGTTTATGCCGACGTGCTGGACGACCAGACCATCGATCCGGCGGAAATCGAAAAGAAGATCACGCCCAGAACCAGGGCGATCATGCCGGTGCACTGGGTGGGGCGGATTGCCGACATGGATCCGATCATGGACATTGCCCGGCGCCACAATCTGCTGGTGATCGAGGATGCCGCCCAGGCTATGGCGGCCTATTACAAGGGCCGGCATGGCGGCACCTTCGCGCATTGCGCGGCGGTTTCGGCGCATCCGCTGAAGAACCTGAACGCGATCGGCGACGGCGGGTTCCTGCTGACCGATGATGACGAGATTGCCCGCAAGGCCAAGCTCTACCGGACCCACGGGCTGGAAAGCCGCGACAACTGCGTGATGTTCGGCGTGAACTCGCGGCTGGACGTCGTATCGGCAGAGGTTCTCAAATTCCGCCTCGACCGCCTCAAGGGCGTTGTCGAGGCGCGCCGCCGCAATGCCAATGTCTACCGGTCGATCATCAAGCCCGGCCCCGTCTTCATCCCGGAAGAGAAGGCGCATGAGCAGGTGTCGTATGTGATGTTCATCGCCCAGTGCGACGACCGGGACCGCCTGCAGAAGTATCTCGTCGACCACGGCGTGCAGACGCTGGTCTATTACGGGACGGCCCTGCACCTGCACAAGGCGGCCGAGAAATACGGCTACAAGCGTGGCGATTTCCCGGTCGCGGAACGGCAGTGCGACCGGGTCCTGGCGCTGCCGCACATGCAGTATCTGTCCGAGGACCAGTGCGCCTATGCAGCGGACCTGGTCAACAAGTTTTACGGAGTCTAGGGCGTCCGGCGATGGCGAACGTCCTGATCATCAGCCCGCACGGGATGGATGAGGTGCTTGGCTGCGGCGGTGTCATCGCCCGCCATGCTGCCGCAGGGGATCGCGTCGATGTCCTAGTCCTCTTCGGCGACGGCACTGGCATGGATGCAGGTCGGCGGATCGCGGCGCCCGCCGCGGCCGGGATTCTCGGTGCCACTGCGCCGGTTTTTGCCGGTCTGCCGGAAAATCGCAGCGACAGCCTGCCACTGATCGATATCATCCGGCCGATTGAGGATGTCGTCAAACGGCTGCAGCCGAGCGTTGTCTATGTTCCCCATGGCGGCAGCCTGCACGTCGATCACCACAGCGCCTTCCGCGCGGCCGTCACCGCGATCCGGCCGCTACCGGGTCACCCGGCGGGGCGCATATATGCCTATGAAATAGTGTCGTCGACGGAATGGGCGCCGCGCGGTCTGGGTGCCGACATTTTCGTTCCGACCCGGTTTGTCGATATTTCCGCCGTGCTGGAAAAGAAAATGCAGGCCCTGGACTGCTACCGGGCGGAAATGCGCCTGGCGCCGCACAGCCGGTCGGTCGAGGGTGTGCGCGCACTTGCCACGCACCGTGGCCATGTGGCGGGGCTGCAGGCGGCCGAGGCCTTCGTCACGGTGAGGGAGGTCCTGACCGGTCTGCTCTGATCCGGCGACTTCCGGCTGTGGGCGCGGCATCATTTGATGCTGGCGTTGTTCTTCACGAAGGTCAGGAACGGCAGGCGCGCGACCTCGCGGACCACCACGGCGAGCGCGGCGAGAAAAGCGATCAGCGAGGCGAGGAAAAAGCCGTAGCCGTACCAGGCGAAACCCCAGGACAGGCTGAGCCAGCTCAATCCGCCATTGAGGCAAAGATACAGCAGGGTCAGCTGCACCAGCCGCAGGCGCAGGTCGAAATAGGCCAGCACGATGGTCAGGAAGACGAACAGGATCTGGAACAGCGAGCCGATGGTGCCGAGCCGGAAGATCCCGATCTGTCGTGCATCGATGCCGAGCGCCGCGAACAGCGCCGGGCTGCACAGGATGGCCAGCGCGGCAATCACGCTCTGCAGCAGCAGGATGTTGCGGCCGGCCGCATTGAGGCTGCGGATGATGGCGGCATGGTTCTCGCGGATCTCGCGCCAGGTCGCATGCGCCTCGATGGCGCGGTAGAAGGTCTGATAGCGTTCGAAGAATTCCGTCTCGATGGCGATGATGAAGATCGCCAGCACCGGCACGGTGGTCATGTTGGCAAGGAACATGGCGCTGTCATAGGCCGGATTGCTGATCAGGCCGACCGCGGCGCGCTCGGCATCGGGCGCCAGCCACAGCACCAGCTTGTCGCACCAGATGGTCAGATTGTAGGCGAAACCGAACAGGGCGAGCTGCCAGAAGCGCGGGAAATAGCGCAAGAAAGCGAACGGCCGCACGATGCCGTAGGGATATTCGACCATCACCCGCAGCGTGAGCGCGAAGAAGATCACCGCGAGGCCGATGGCAAAGCCGCCGATCAGCCCGGCGGCGCCATAATTGTCGAGTAATGCCCAGGCGGCGCCGAGGCCGATGGTCATGCCGCCGGCAAAGCTGAGCCCGATGGCGCGATAGTCCTTCAGCGCCGAGAGGAACACGCTGACCAGCCAGATGCCGCAGATCAGGAAGTAATGCACGGCGCTGGCCAGCCGTTCGGGCAGCGTCATGTCGGTGTGCAGGAAGTACAGCCAAATGACGATCGGCGCCTGCAGGCCGAGTGCCACGGCAGTGGCACCGACCAGCATGCCGGGTGCCTCCTCGACCTTCTGCTCGTAGATGCGGTCGGCCAGATAGCGGGTCATCACCAGCAGGAAGGGGCCGCAGCAGACCAGCGACAGGGCGAAATTGTAGATGGTGACCAGCCGGAAGGTCTCGACCGCCTGGCGGCCGCCGGCGGCCTCGCCGAGGATGCCGACCGCCGCCATGGCGATCACCGTCACCAGGAAGGGGCCGGACGAGACCAGCGCCGCATAGACATAGCCGACAGCGACGCCGACCAGATTGTCCTGCCGGGTCAGCCGGCGCAGGACGAAGCCGATGCCTGCCATGTCAGGTCGCTCCCGGCTGGCGCTGCTGCCGCCAGCGGGCGAAGAAGCCGCGTTGTCTCGGTGTGCGCAGATGCACCGGCGCGGCGTCGGGCAGGGCGATCGCCTCGGCGTAGAGATCGCCGTAGATACGGTCAAGATGCCGCTTGTTGTAGCGCAGGCGGACGCGCTCCTGGATGGCGCGCGAGGCGGCGGCCAGGGTTTCCGGGTTGCGCAGCAGGGCGGCCAGCGCGGTCGCGGTCGCCTGCGGATTGGCCAGCGGGGTGATGGCGCCGCCGGCACCGAGCGCCGGGCTTTCGTCGGGCGGGCCGAGGATCATCTCGCGGCAGGCGCCGACATCGGTGGCCACCGTCGGCACGCCGGCGGCACCGGCCTCTAGGATCACCAGCGGCTGTGCCTCCGAGATACTGGTCAGCACAATGGCATCGATGCGGCCGAGCCAGTCGTCGAGCTTCACCTGTCCCATGAACTTCACCGTCTCGCCAAGGCCCAGCATGGCCACCAGGTCGCGACATTCCTGGCCGTAGCCCGGATCTTCGTCGAAGGGGCCGAGGATCAGGGCCTGCAGGTCGGGGATCTGCTGGCGCAGCATGGCGGCAGCGCGGATATAGGTCTTCACGTCCTTGATCGGCACCACACGGCCGATCAGGGCAATGGTCGGCGGCTGGCCGACGGTGTCGCGCGGCACGGCGGAATAGCGGTCGTAGTCGATGCCGTTGGGGATCACCTGCAGGCGCTCTTCCGGGGCGCCGTCGCGGCGCTGCAGGTCCTGGTTGCCGCCATACAGGGTAATGATTCGCCAGGCGGCGCTGTAGGCGCAATGGGAATAGCCGGTGAAGGTGTCGATCCACAGGTCGCGCAGGTCGCGTTTCTTGCGTTGCACCGTCAGTGATCCGGCATTCACCTCGTGCAGCCAGTTGGCCATGGTGATCTCGATGCGGCGCTCGTTGGTGTAGATGCCATGTTCGGTGATCAGGGCCGGGCGCCGCGTCTCGATATGCGCCCGCGCCGCCAGCATGCCGGCATAGCCGGTCGAGATCGTGTGATAGGCCCGCGCCGGCGGGATCTCGGCCAGCAGCACGGCGAACAGGCTCGACATCATGCTGCGCCAGCTCCAGAAGAACTCGAGGAACGAGCCCTCGGGCATCTCCCGGTCATAGAGGCGCAGCACGCTCTGCCAGGCGGCCGGCGAATTGAGTAGCCGCCGGCGGCCGAGCCGGCGACGGGCCGGGGCCAGCGCCGCATCGAGCAGGGCCAGGTCTTCCAGCTGGCCGGCCTCCATCAGGGCGGTGATGCCGTGCTCCATGCGGCGGAACAGCCGGTGGTCGCCGGGCATGGAGCGGCTGCCGGTCGGGATATCCTGCAGATAGACATGCTCGATGCCGACGACGTTGCCGGGCACCGTGTAGCGCGGTTTGCGCTCCTGCCGGTCGGGCAGCAGGCAGACCAGATGGAAGCTGCGGTCGGCGTGGGTCTGCAATACGTCATGCACCCAGCTCGACACGCCGCCGGCCACATAGGGATAGGTGCCCTCGAGGATCATGCAGATATCGGCCGGCTGCCGCGCGGTCATGATGCCGCCTTCGCACTGTCCAGCCACAGCCGCGCGCTCTGCTGCAGGCGATCTTCCTCGTCGCCGGCATCCAGCAGCAGGTCGCCGAAACGGGCGGCGATGCCGCGCAGTTCGGCGAAACGGCCAAGATGGAACAGGCATTCGAGATACCAGCCGACAATGGCGCGGCTGCTGCGGTCCTGGTCGAGCCGCTGGCCCAGCCAGTCGACGGCATCGGCATGGCGGCCTTCGCGTACCAGGATGCGGCTGATCGCCATGCGGATATCGGCATCCTGCGGTTTCAGCTTCAGGCAGGCGCCATAATACATCAGCGCCGAACGGCGGCTGGCATGCTCGCGGCCGGAATCGAGCAGGCCGGAAAAGGCATAGGCATCGTAATGCCGCGCCATGGCGAGCTGGTGCTCGAAATCCTGCGGCGCAGCTTTCGCCGCAGCCTCCAGCGCGATGGTGCGGTCGGTAAAGCCGCTTTCGATCTCGGCGGTCGCGGTTGCAGCCTGCACGCGGATCGCCGGGTTGGCATCCTGCAGGGCGAGTTTCAGCGCCGGGGCGAATTCCGGCCGGAAGCGGCGGGCCAGCAGCATCAGCACGGCGCGCTTCTGCTCGATGGTGCCGTACCGCATCACGTCGGTAAACGAATCGATGCCGCTCAGCGTCTGATTGGCGCTGCGGCCCGAGGCGATCATGCGGTAGAGCTTTTCGTCCTCGTCGTCCTCTTCCTCCGGGAACAGCGCCGAATACCATTGCTCGAAGGGCGTCGCCTGGCGACGCAGGATCACCTGCAGCGGCGTGATGACGGCCAGTCCGAGCGTGCCGAGCGGCCCGAAGAAACAGCCGGACACCGCCAGCAGCATGGCGAAGCGGTTGACCCGGCCGCCGCGCCGGAAGGTATAGGCCCAGCCCAGCACCAGCAGCACGATACCGAGATGGAAGCAGGCGAACGGCAGCAGGCCGATGCGATCGGTAAATGCCAGCCACAGCAGGCCGGTCTGTGCCGCCAGTGTCAGCAGGCAGGGCAGCAGAATCTCGGCCGTTCGCCGCCACTCGTTGCGGCCGCGGACGGCTGTGGTCTGGCCAGGTGTCGTCATTCCGTCACGGTGCCCCGGGGCGGTCGTCGGCCGGCGGGTCGTACAGGCGGTGCACGGCGATGCTGATACGCAGGCCGGGATGCTCGCGGGCCAGCAGGGCCGTCAGTTCGGTTTTCAGCTTGTCGCCGGCGATGGTGGCATGCCGGTGTGGTGTCGCCGGCAGCACGACATCGTAATCCCAGCCGCTCGCGCGCGTCTCGAAGGCAAGGTCGGTGTCACGCAACGCGGCGTGCACGGCCTGGCCGACGGCTGCCGAGATTTCCGGCCGCCGCGAGGCCGGCAGCTGTTCGGCGCCCTGCACCGACAGCCGCAGCGCGCTGACCGGAAAGCCGATGCGGCGGGCAAGGTCGAGCACGATGCGGGTTTGCCGCTCGCGGAAGCCGGCGGCGAACAGCGACCGGCTGCTGTCATAGGCCGAGCCGGCCTCGGCCTTGCGGAAGCGCAGGGCATGGGCATAGGCGGTGGCGATCCAGTCGCAGGTGACGCGGAAATTCTCCACCGTCGAAAGGTTGAAGTCGAGGAAGCCGATCTGTTCGACCTTGACCATGCCGAACACTTCGCCGGTATCTGCCGACAGCAGCGGGCCGGCCATGAGGCCCTCGTCGGCCAGGATGTCGAGGTCTTCCGGCTGCGAGGCATTCAGCATGCGCTGCTGGCCGATCACGGCGCGGAACAGCGCGCTGTTACTGTCGAAGCGACGGCCGTACTGCTCGGGCGTTGCCCAGCCTTCGGTGATCAGTGGCTGCAGCCGGCCGTCCTCCAGCAGGAAGACGGAATACTGCTGCGGGTCGAGAATGGTGCGGATGATCTGGTCGACGCCGGTCAGCACCTCCTCGGGTGCCAGCCGGTCGATGGCGCGGGCCGCCTGGTAGAGCGACACGACGGTCTTCATCTGGCCGGCGACGCGCACTTCGAGGCGCGTCTTCGCCGCCGCCAGCTTGCGGTAGGCATCGTCCAGCGTGCCGATATGCTGTTCGGTTTCGACCAGCCGGCCGGACAGTTCGGCGATGCGGTTGCGGTGGCGCCGGCCGATCTCGCCGATGAACACAACGGTCAGCAGCCAGAGGATCGGGTTGCGGGCCAGTTCCAGGATATAGGCGTAGATGTCCTGGTCGATCGGCTGGTCGGGAATGTTGCCGATCAAGAGGGCAGCGGTGCTGGCGACGGCGGCGAGCAGGGCCTCGCCGGTGCCGTATTGCGCCGCCATCAGCAGGATGATGATCCAGAAGGGATGCGGCTGCACACTGGCGAAGCGGTCGCTGGCGAAGACATAGCGGTCGAGCAGCAGCGCGCCGGCGAGGAACACCGCGATCTCGAGCAGCGCGGTGATCCGCCAGCCGCCCATCCGGCGTGGGGGCTTCGGCGGCGATGCCGTATCCACGGGGGTGTCCGGTTCCATGGCGGCCTGCGCTGGGCTCAGAAACGCCACTGGGCGTAGGCGCCGGCCCGGGTCACGTCATCACTGCTGCCGCGGGTCAGCGCCTTGGCATGGCTGGCGCGCAGGCCGGCCTCGAAATGCTCCTGCCCGACCAGCGCCAGGCTGCCGCCGAGGATCGGGCCGCCCTCGTTGTAACGGTCATAGGCGTAACCGCCATAGAGATTCATGCGTAGCCAGTCGGTCAGGTTCTCGGCCATGGAGATGTCCAGGCTGTGGATTTCGCGGGTACTGATATCGAGCGGCCGGAACAGGGTACCATCGGCGGCGCGGTAGGATTTCTGGCTGTCGATGTATTCGCCGTCGAAGCCGTAGCCGGCACTCATGTCGAGATCGCCGAGCGTGAATGCCTTGCGCAGGCCGCCGTTCAGCCCGGCGCTGCGGGTGACGTCGTCGTCGCCGTCGATGCCGTAGCGGTTGTAGCGGACCCCCAGCGTGGCCGACCAGCTGTCGCCGAACTGGCGCTCGTGCTGCAGGTCGACGCTGTCCTGGGTGCCATCGTTGACGATGCCGGACACCAGTTCCCAATAGGCGCGGTGGTAGGTGGCGCCGAGCTTGGTTTCCTGCCGGGCATCGCGCCAGGCATAGGAGACAGCGGCGCCGGGCGTGCCCTTGGAATCGCCGAGCAGGGCACCGCGCAGGGTGCCGCCGGCATCGAAAGTGTGGCTGACATAGACTTCGGCGCGCTGGCGGTCGAGATGGGCGGGCGCGCTGGTGCCGTTCAGGTTCAGCGCCGCATCGGTGTCGAGCCGGCGGGTTTCGACGATTGCGCCGGCATCGGTCATCCTGCCGATGGCGGTCTGCCCCTGGCCCACGGTGATCACCTGGCGGTCGGCATGCTTCACCTTGGCGACATCGGTATCGGCGCGCACGAAGGGGGCGCCCTGCTGGCCGAGGCGGCGGGCGGCATCGGCATAGAATTCGTTGTCGCCATCGAGCGCGCCGGCACGGCGGAAAGTGTCGGCCGCCTGGCGCCAGGCGCCGCGGGTTTCGGCCAGTTCGGCGCGGGCGGCGAGGATTTCCGGCCGCTCGCCATAGCGGGCGGTCAGCGTATCGAGATCCATGGTCGCCTGGCCGATCTGGCCGCGCTGGATCTCGATGCGGACCAGGGTCAGGCGACGCTGCAGCTCCGGCGGGATTTCGCCCGGCGCGGCGCCTGTGATGGCGGCAGCGGCCGGGGCTTCCGCCAGCAGCAGCCGGCTGCCATCGCCGACGGGGGTGAGGGTATAGGTCAGCGGCCGCTTGCCGCGGATCAGCAGCTGGTCATAGCCGGTACTGACATAGTCGACGAGGTCCGGGTAGAGCCGCGGCAGGGCATCGCCGAGGCCCGGGTCGATCGGCTGCGGGAAGCGCAGCAGCAGTTCGCGGTGGTCCGGGGTCAGTTCCGCCTGCGGTGTTTTCCCATTCAATATCAGAGTGTTGCTACCTGTCGTCGCGGCCTGCGGGGTCTGGGCTGCAACGGGCAGGGCAGCACACAGAAGCAGCAGGGTGGCGACCATGATGCGGCCGATATGTCGGGTAAACTGTGTCATGCAATTCTACTCTAAATGATATCCGTCCGGTTATCGCGGTTAAGGATTGATAATCCGTTCCGCTTCGTCGAGGCGGCCGAGATCAATCAGCAGGCCGGCAAGATCGGTGCGCAGGCCGGTATCGTCGGGCCGCGTCTTCAGCAGCCCGGCAATGGTCCGGTCCATCTCGCCGGTGCGACCGAGCCGGCCGAGCAGGAAAGGGCGGGCACGGACGGCGGCGTCGCTCGGCCGGTGCTGGCGGTCGATGATCGCCAGCGCCGCGCGGTACTGGTCGGCCGCTTCGCTGCGTTTCTGGCCGGCCAGCAGCAGCTCGCCGTAATTGTAGTGGCTCTGCCAGTCGGCCGGGCCGCCGGCGAGATAGCGGGCATAGAGTTTCAGCGCCTCGCTGCGCCGGCCGCCGCCATAGGCGGCCAGCGCCAGCCGGCGGATCGCCTCACGGTCGTTCGGGTCGGCGGTCGCGAGATCGCGGGCCAGGCCGGCGACGGCATGCGGCAAGCCGAGGTCCTCGGCGCGGCCGAGCAGGGCGGCCAGCCGGCCACCGTCCTGCCTGGCGGCCTTGCCGGCGCGCAGCAGCCAGTCTTCCGCCTCGCGGGTCTTCTGCTGTCCGGCCAGATAGTCGACCAGCAGGTCGAGCCGGGCCGGCTGGCGCAGGATGCTGTCGTCATGGCCGAGCAGGGCGGCCACCCGGTCGCCGCCGCCATGGTCGAGCAGCAGTTGCAGCCATTGCCGTTGTTCGCCGTCGTTGGCAGCGCGCGCCCGCCGCTCCAGCCAGTCGAGGCCGGCCGCGCCCGGCCGCGGGCCCCACAGGTACAGCAGCTGCTGGGTATCGTCGCCATCGGGTCCTTCGCGTTCGGCCAGCTGGCGGAAAGTCTCCTCGGCTGGTGCCTTGGCGCCCAATTCGAGCAGGCGAAAGGCCGCGGCGCGGCGCTCGGTCACTGGAGTGCGATCATTTCCGGCGGTCCGGGTGATATCGGCAATCAGTTCGTCGCGCCGGCCGAGCTTTTCGAGGGCGGCTTCGTAGGACGACTGCCAGTCGCCGCCCCAGCGTGTCGCCGCTTGTTTCAGGTACGGCAGGGCGCGCTTGTCGCCGCCGATGTCGATCAGCGCGTAGAGATCGGCCTCGGCCTGCTTGCGGTCGCGCGCATGCTCCATGCGGCTGGCCAGCAGGGTGACGGCCTCGTCGCGCCGGCCGAGCTTCAGCAGCAGGTCGAGGGTGGCATCGCCGGCGGCGGGGTCTCCGGCAGCCGCCAGGGCCTGCCAGCGCGGCAGCGCCTTTGCCGGTGCCAGACGGGTCAGCAGTTCGAGCCGCGCCCGGGCGTCGTCGCCGGAAAGATTGCCGGCATCGAGATCCTGCTCGGTGGCCGTGGCGATGGCTGCGGTGTTGCCGACAAGCCTGAGTCGTGAATCGGTCAGCGTGCCGATGATGGCGTGGCGCCCGGCCGGCGTCAGGCCGGGCCGGTTCAGCGCGGCAAGGGCAATGGCGGCGACGTCGGCGCCGGTCTGGCGTGCCGCTTCGAGGGCGAGCTCGGTGGCATCCGGGGTTTCCGGCGGCAATCCGGCCAGCAGCGGCAGGGCCTCCTTCGGCCGGTTGAGCGCCAGCAGGGCACGCGCCTGCAATGCGGCATGATCGGGCGTCGGCTGCAGTGCCGACAGCCTTTGCACGGCGGCCAGCGCCAGCGGCCAGTGTGCGGCATCGCTGCCGATGTAGTAGAGGTCGGTCAGCAGCGCGGCATCCCGTGGCGCGGCCTGGCTGATCCAGTCGGCCACGGCACCGGCGTCGCCGGAAGCCGCGGCAAGCCGCGCCCAGGCCGCGTCGAGTGGCGCCAGTCGCGGCCGTTTCGCGCGCACGGCGGCCAGCAGGGCGGCGCCTTCACCCTGGCGCTTCAGCTGCGTGTAGGCTTCGGCGAGATCGCTGAAATTTTCCGGCGGCAGCCGCGGATCGCCAGCCAGGGCCGCCATGACAGCAAGGCCGCGGCTGTTGTCGCCGAGCTGCAGCAGCACCTGGCCGAGCAGCACGCGATCCTCGAAGCCGAGGCCGGCTTCCCTGACCTGGGCAAGCCAGCTCTTCGCAGCAGTCTTGTTGCTCTCGGCCAGTGCGAAGCGCGCCGCCAGCAGCGGCTGCGCCGCCATCGCCGCCTCGCTGAGGTCGCCGCGCAGCCGGGCGGCCAAGCTGACCTTCTGCTTCTCCGGTGCGGCATCGAGAATCGCCACGGCATCGGCGATGCGGCGGTCGGTCATCGTATCGAAGGTTGCCACCGCGAGATCGAAGCGGCCGGCGTCCAGTGCCAGTTCGAACAGCAGGCGGCGGCCGTTGGGTGGCAGCGGCGCGGTATTGTCGCGGCCGGTCAGGCGGGCGAGGGCGGCATCGCTGCGGCCGTTGGCCGCTTCCACGGCGGCAAAGGCTTCGGCATGGCGCCGGGCGAGCGCCGGTTCACGGTCGGCGGCGGCGATGACGGCAAGGGCGGCGGCACTGCCGTTGCGGCGAACGATCGCCGACAGCACGGCTTCGACGTTGTCGCTGTCGGCATCGCTGCCCTTGCGCAGCCAGTCGAGCAGGGTGGCCTGCAGCCGCGCCGCATAGGTGGTGCCGGCAATGACCGTGTAGAGATCGACGAAACCGTCATCCACTTCGCGCGGCTGGCTGCGAGCGAGAGTGTCGAGGGTATCGAGGGCCTGGTCGGCTTTGCCGTCGATGCCCTGGTAGCGGGCGAGTTGGATATAGTCTTCGGCCTCGGCCTTGCCGGTGCGGACCAGTTCCGTAAGCGCCCAGCGCCGCGCCGTGCGATCGTCGCGGAAGATGGCGAGATCGAAATAGTCGTGCAGAGTGTCGATATCGCCGGTGACGGCGTAAAGCGCCTTGCGGGTCTTTTCCTCGTCGCCGAAGCGGTCGACCTGGTGCTGCAGATCGGCCAGCAGGCGCAGCGCCTTGGGGTCGTCCGGACGCTTGCCGACAAACAGTTCCAGCGCGTCGATGGCGCGTTCCGGCGTGCCGTTTTCAAGGTAGAGGTCGACCAGCGGCCGGATCGTGCCGGCTTTCAGGTTGCCGTCGGCGATGTTTTCTTCCAGCAGGGTCTGGGCGCCGTCGAAGTTGCCGCTGCGCATCATCATCAGCGCCTGCTCGGCGCGGCGTGGCACCACGGCGATGCTGGCCGCCAGGGCCGCCAGCGCGATCACCACCACCAGCAGCAGGTTCAGTTTCACGGCCGCGCCCCGAGCGTCAGCGCGGCACCGGCGGTGGCAGTGGGCGGAAGCGAGAAGGCGAGCCGGCCGGTTGCGTCCGCGGCGGCCTCCTGCTGCGCGGTGGCGCCATCGGGGCCGGCAAGCGTGATCTTCCACAGGCTGGACGGTGCCACCTGCCAGACGAAGCTGCCATCGCCATAGCCCTGCACCTGCATGCGGCAGCCGGCGACCTCGCAGGCAAAACCATGGATGCGCCAGCGCGCATCCTGCAGCCGCGGCCGCGCGACCGGCACGGGCGTGGCGGTCAGGCTGATCTCGGGCTGCGGCATGTCGGGATCGATGGCGACATAGAGCACGCCGCCGTCGTGATGCCAGCCGATCACGCCGCTGCTGGTCTGCAGGTCGGGGCTCAGGGCCGCCAGCGGACCGTCGAAACGGATGGTGCTGAGTGCGCCGTGGTCGGCGATGCGCCAGCTGTGCGGCCCGGTCTGCTCGATCCGGGTGGTGAAGAAGCCCTCGGCGATACTGGCGTAGGTGTAGGTGCTGACCGGCGCCACGCTCTGCTGGCGGACCCAGTCGAGGTTGTCTTTGACGGCGTTCAGCGAGGCGAGCCGTTCGGCCGAATAGATATGGTAGTAGAGATTCAGCGGCTTGATGCGCAAAGGCGTGCCGGTGTTGATCCAGGTCTGGCGCAGATAGCGGTAGCCGAAATAGCGGTTGGTCCACAGGTCGGTATAGGTGTTCTCGTTCGATCCGGCGGCATAGATCTGGATCTCGCCACCGACCCGCGCACCGATCGGCGCCACCGACGAATAGGACGGATATTCGGCGTCAAAGCGGGAATCGCCGCCGTTGATGTTGAGCGCGCCGGCCTCGCGGGTCAGCTTCAGGGCAAGCGGAAACGGCGAGGTGTCGCCCGACCATTGCACCAGACGCACCGGTTTGCCGGGCGGCGACAGGGTCTGCAGGAAGGCGATGGCGCCGCCGATCTCCTGATGGATGTCGAAGGGTTTGTCGCCATAGGCGCGCGGGATGCGATAGCCGGTATGCAGGCCGGCCGCGCGGGCGGCCTGCATGCTCTTCTCATCCGGATCGCCGCCCTGGTAGCGGTCCTGGCCGCGTGCGTCATAGATGGTGCGGAACGGCTTCTCGCTGGCCGGATCGTAATTGCGGAAAAAGCCCCATTGGAACGGATGGCTGTAGGTATGGCTGGCCGGCTCGACATTGGGGCGGGCGAATATCTCGCGCGCCAGCTCCATGGCCGCCTTGCTGCCATGCCAGGCCGGATCCAGTTCGGCCACGATGGGAGCGATCGTCACCGGCAGGTCGGGATAGCCGTCGACGATTTCGTGCAGGATGACTGCGGCGGAAACGACATGGCGGCCGGCATAGCCCGGCACCCGGCTTTCGTTCAGCCAGCCGTCACCGTCGATATGGCTGTGGAACAGGCGCCGGCCGCTGACCGTGGTGACGTCGGGCTTGGGCAGCGCATCGGTGGCGAAGACGCTTGAGAAGAAGCCGAAGGGGTTGATGAACCAGCGCGTGCGCAGGAAGGCCGGGTCGCGGAAATAGCCATAGCCGGGCGAGACGATGCCACCCTGCCGGCCGATCACGGCAAGATTGCTTTCGTCGGCCTTGCCCTGCGGACCCTGCACGACCAGCAGGGCCTGCACCAGATCGTCGCTCGGTTTGAAGATGCCGAAGGCGGGCAGGATTTCCGGCAGGGCCCGCTCGAAGGCCATGCCGGCCGGGTCGCTGCTGACCACCTTGCTGCCATAGGTATCGGCGATCCAGCGGTCCTGCATGTGGACGCCGAGCCGGCCCAGCACCCGGTCGACGGCCGCCGGATCTGGCACATGGCCGGCGGCATCGCGCAGCGGCAGGTCGCCGAGGATACCGAGCCGCAGGCCGTGGCCGGCGGCGGCGTCGAGCCATGTCCATACGGCGGCCGGATCATCGACCTGCTGGCTGGTCAGCCACATCAGGATGCCGCGCAGGTCATCGCGGCCGGCGATTTCCGGCAGGCCCTTGCGGATGTCGTGGAACTCGACAGTCAGGCCGAGATAGTTGAGCGGCATCGCCGCCAGCTGGTGCACGTTGCTGAAGCGCAGCTGCGGCTCAGTCTTGCCGTCATACAGCGCCAGGATGGTGCGTGGCACGGGGGCGGCCACGGCCTGTCTCGCCGGCAGGACCAGCAGGCAGGCAAGGACAAACAGGCTGCGAAGGACAAAGCGTGCCATGCCGGTTCCCCTCAGGGTTCCGGAATGATGCGGTCCAGCGCCCGCGTCGCCACATAGGGCAGGAAGCCGGCGGTGCGTTCGGCGGCATAGATCTTCCTGATGCCGGCGGGATCGTCCGGCGACCAGTAATCCAGCGTCATCACGGTCAGTTTCGGATTGCGCTGCTGCACGGCCTTCAGTTTCGCGACATAGGCCCTGTAGTCGGCGTCCGGCGTCAGGACATAGGCATTGCGGTCGGCCGACCAGTTGGCACGGATGCTCTCGCCGAGCACGAAGTCGATGTCCGTCGCCACGGCATCGTGCAGCTCGAAGGCGCGGTTCAGCATGATCTTCGCCGTCGGGAACCGCTGGCGCAGCTCATGCACCAGTTTTGCCGCCGCCGCGGTCATGCCCTTGTAGCGCACCGGGTCGAGGCGTTCGAGGTGGCCGGGATCGTCCAGCGTGTCGAGGAAAAAGCCGTGGAAGCCCTGTGTCCAGACGCTCGGTGCCAGCGTGTCGAGAATCCGCTTCTGCCAGGCGGGATTGCGGATGTCGACGAAATAGCTGCCCGGCCAGTGCGGGTTTTCGTCAAGCAGCACGCCGGAAGCCTTCACGGCGGCGAAATCCGGCCGCCAGGATTCCATCTCGCCGAGGCTCATGTAGCCAAGCAGCCAGATGTCGCGGTCGAGCAGCGGCGCCAGCGGCGGATGGCGGTCGGCATCAAACACCGCCAGGCGATAGTCGAAAAAAGCGCGCGCCGGCTCGCTGCCCCGGTAATACACCACCCAGGGCGCATAATCGGCGGCCCGGGCGGCGGCGGGCAGAAGCAGGAAGAGGACAGCCGCAAGGAACCGCAGGGCCAGCCCGGTCAGGCGGCGCATGGCGTCCCGTCGAACACATGGGCCAATGTCGGGCGCAGCCCCTCGTCGAGCGTGACTTTCGCGGTCACGCCCAGCGCCGCCATGGCGGCTGCCGGATTGCCGATCGAACGGCGAATGTCGCCAGCCCGTGCCGGGACGTGTTTGACCTGCGGCGGATGGCCGGCAATGCGGCCGATGGCGGCGGCGAGCTCGAGCACGCTGGTCGCCCGGCCGGTGCAGACATTGTAGACACAGGATCGCTGCGGCTGCCGGCTCATGGCGGCCAGCAGGTGGCCAACCACGTCGCCGACATAGACGAAGTCGCGCACCTGTTCGCCATCGCCGAACACGGTCAGCGGCTCGCCGGCGGCGATGTGGCCGGAAAACAGCGCGATCACCCCGGAGTAGGGCGAGGCCGGGTCCTGGCGCGGACCATAGACGTTGAAGAAGCGCAGGCCGGTGGTCGGCACGCGATGCACCAGCCAGGCGACGCGGCCATGCATTTCGCAGCCGAGCTTGTCGGCGCCATAGGCAGTCAGCGGCTCGGTCGCGGCGGTCTCGGCCAGCGGGGTCGCCGGGTTGTCGCCATAGACGGCGGCGGACGAGGCATAGACGACCGGGCAGGGCTGGCCGTCCCGGGCCTGCCGGGCGGCATCGAAGACGGCAATGGCACCGGCCTGGTTGGCGCGATGGGTGTCGTACCAGTGTTCGACCGATTGCTGGACCGAGGCGATGGCGGCGAGATGGAAACAGCCGTCCACGCCCTCCATGGCCGCATGGGTCAGGGCGAGGTCGGCCACATCGGCGACGATCAGCTCGGCAGCCGGAGCGAGATTAGCCCGGCGCCCGGTCGACAGATTGTCGAGCACCCGGACGGAATCGCCCCGCGACAGCAGGGCGTCGACGAGATGGGATCCGATAAATCCGCATCCGCCTGTTACGAGATACTTGGCCACCTGGATCGACCCCACCCACTAGAACAATGTCGTATTTAATACGCGCACTGGTTACGGTCAAATTAACTTTTGGCCGCTGCCGAAGCTGTGAGGGTGAGAAACACTGTCCGGGTCCGGCGGACAAATTGGTTTTTGGTAACCCTTCGCCGGCCCGAGGCCGGCCTGCCGTCTGAAGGCGCGCAGAACGGCGGATTTCTGTAGCCGGGAGGTATCTAGATTTCAACCTGTATGCCGAGTTCCACCACCCGGTCGGGCGGCAGGTTGTAGAAGGTGGTGGCGCCCATGGCATTGCGCGACAGGACGGCGAAAAGCTGTTCGCGCCACAGCGACATGCCGGGCACCTGGTCGGAGGGGATGACGGACTCGCGGCCGAGGTAATAGGTGGCCCGCTCAAGGTCGATCTTCACCCCGAGCTCCTCGGCGAAGCGCAATGCCACCGGGATGTTGGGCGTCTGCATGAAGCCGTAATGGGCGAAAATCCGGCAGAAGCCCTGGTCCATCGGCTCGATGGTCAGGCGGTCCTGGGCGCCGACGCGCGGCACGTCCTCGGTGACCACGGTCAGCAGCACCACCTGCTCGTGCAGCACCTGATTGTGCTCCAGGTGATGCGGCAGGATGGTCGGCACCATCGGTGCCGTCGCAGTCAGGAAGACGGCGGTGCCGGGCACCCGGATCGGCGGCTTTTCTTTCAGTTTCCCGAGGAAGGCATCGAGGCGGATCGCGTTCTGCATCAGCTGGATACGCAGCAGTTCGCGGCCGCGCGACCAGGTGGTCATCAGCAGCAGGATCACACCGCCGGCTGCCAGCGGGAACCAGCCGCCCTCGAAGATCTTGATGCTGTTGGCGCCGAGGAACAGCAGGTCGAGCAGCAGCAGGGAGCCGGCAACGAGCAGCGCCGACCAAAGCGACCAGCCCCAGCGGTCGCGCATCACCCGGAAGATCAGCAGTGTAGTGATCACCATGGTGGCGCTGACCGCGATGCCGTAGGCGGCGGCGAGATTGGCCGAGCTGCCGAAGCCGAGCACCAGCCCGATGGTGGCCAGCGCGAGCGCGGTATTGACGATGGGGACATAGACCTGGCCGGTTTCTTCCGACGAGGTCTGCACGATCTGCATGCGCGGGCAGCGGCCGAGCTGGATCGCCTGGCGGGTCAGCGAGAAAGCACCCGAGATCACCGCCTGCGAGGCGATCACGGTGGCCATGGTGGCCAGCGCGATCAGCGGGTAACGCGCCCAGTCGGGCGCCATGTGATAGAAGGGACTGACGGCGCGCAGCGGATCGGCCAGCACCAACGCGCCCTGGCCGAAGTAATTCAGCAGCAGGCAGGGGAAGGCACAGCCGAACCAGGCCAGCCGGATCGGCGTGCGGCCGAAATGGCCCATGTCGGCATAGAGCGCCTCGCCGCCGGTCACCACCAGGAAGACGGCGCCAAGCACGGCAAAGGCCGTGCCGCCGGCATCCAGGCAGAAGCGGATCGCATAGACCGGGCTGAGCGCCTGCAGCACCTCGGGGTGTTGCAGGATCTGCACCACACCCAGCAGGCCGATGATACCGAACCAGACCACCATCACCGGCCCGAACAGGGCGGCGACCCGCGCGGTGCCGCGTGACTGGAAGGAAAACAGCAGTACCAGGATCACCAAAGTGATCGGGATGACGAAGGGGCCGATGCCATGCGCCGTGGTCTCGAGGCCCTCGACGGCGCTGAGCACCGAGATGGCCGGCGTGATCATGCCGTCGCCATAGAGCAGCGCGGCGCCGAAGATGCCGAGCGCGACCAGCACGCCGCGGCCGGGCCGCTTGCTGCCGGGCCACGGATTGAGCAGGGCGAGCAGGGCGAGGATGCCGCCCTCGCCGCGGTTGTCGGCCCGCATCACCAGCAGCAGGTATTTCAGCGAGACGACGACGACCAGCGACCAGAAGATCAGCGACAGGATGCCGAACACGCGGTCCGGCGTCGGCTCAAGGCCGGCCAGTGCCTGGCGGAAGGCATAGAGCGGGCTGGTGCCGATATCGCCATAGACGATACCGAGCGCCGCCAGCGCGAGCCCCGCAGTCCGGCGTTTGCCGGTATCCTCCTGGACGGCCGCTGTCATGGATTAGCGGCGGGCCCGACGCTGTCGTGGGAATGCATCCGTTTTCTATAGCATGGCAGGCGGCATACGCCCACCGCGTGGCTGCGGCGGTCCGCCGCATGTCACACCTGTCCGGCTTATGGTCACGGGGGTTTGATCAGCATCATTTGCGCCGCTGCCGTCCTGCCGTAGTCTGGCGGCATGATCGACTGGCATGCCCTGCTGAATGCCTGCAGCGCGCTCGCCGGCGGCGAGGCGGCGGGCAGCGTGCTGTCCTTCGGCCTGCCGACGGGCCTGTTCCTGCTCGGCCTGGTCGGTGGGGTCACCCATTGCGCCGGCATGTGCGGCCCCTTCGTGCTGGCACAGGCCGGCCGGCGGCTCGCCGCCCTGCCACTGGCGGAGACCACCATGCTGACGCGGCTGCAGGGCGCGGCCCTGCTGCCCTATCATTTCGGGCGGGCGACCACCTACACGGCCCTCGGCGCGGCGGCCGCCGGGCTGGTCGGTGGTGTCGCGCCGCTGACGGAAAGTGGCCTGCTGCCGGCTGCTGCGCTCGGTCTCGCCGCCGTCACCTTCCTGCTGCTGGCGGCCGGCCAGGTCTGGCCACAGCTGGCCGGTCGCGGGCTCGCGATCCTCAAGCAGACCGGCGGCGCGCGCTGGCAGCGACTGCTGGCGCCGCTGTTCGCCCATCCGGTCGGAGTGGGCGGCTATCTGCTCGGGGTTGCGCTCGGCTTCCTGCCCTGCGGGCTGGTCTATGCGGCGGTGCTGGCGGCGGCGGCCGGCGGCAGCATCCCGCTGGCGGCGGCCGGCATGGCGGCTTTTGCGGCCGGCACGGTGCCGGCGCTGTTCGTGGTCGGCTGGCTCGGCCTGGTGGCGGGCCGGCGCTTCCGCGCGGCGCTGCGCCTCTGGATGGTGCCCGTCCTGCTGCTGAATGCCGCCGTCGCCGCCGGCATGGCGGTACGCTGGCTGGCGCTGTAGCAACCTAGGCGACGACTTCCTTGTAGGCATGCCAGGTGGCATGGGCGACCAGCGGGAACAGGATCGCCAGCCCGGCAAAGAAGGTGACGATGCCAACGGCGGTGAACAGCACGATCAGCCCGGCCCACAGCGCCATCGCCCGCGGATTGGCACGCACCGCGCGCAGGCTGGTGATGATCGCAGTAACCACGTCGACGTCGCGGTCGAGCAGCATCGGCAGGGCCACCACCGAGATGGTGAAAGCGACCAGCGCGAAGCCGCCGCCGATCAGGGCGCCGATCACCAGGAAGGGCAGGTTTTCGGCTTCCATCAGGTAAAAGGGGATCGCATCCAGCGGCGGCGTGCCGCTGCTGAAATACAACGCGAACCACAGCAGGGCGACCCGCACCCAGACGAAATGCAGCAGCAGCAGCACCATGCCGAAGACGGCGATCTGCGCCGGCCGGTGCCAGGCCATGAGGGCAAGGCCGAGGTCGACCGGGCGTCCGCTCTCGAGCCGCCGGCTGGTATCATACAGCCCGACGGCAATCAGCGGTGCAATCAGGAAGAAGCCGGCCGCCATCGGCAGCACAAGATAGCCGAGCTCGCCGTACCACAGCCCATAGGCCAGCGCCCAACTGAACAGGGCCAGGCAGAGGCCATAGGCGATGCTGACCTGTGGCGCGCGGACAAGGTCATGCCAGCCGGCGGCGAGCCAGTGCCACGGGCGGTCGTGGGCCACGCGATGGACCAGGAAGCCGGACGGGACGGGCAGTGGCGGCATCACTTCGGCCATGGTGTTCCTCCTTCTCTGCATACCGGTTTGCCGGTACGTCCTGCGGCAACCCGCCGCAGCGATTTCCCCTTTTATTGCACCGATTTGGCCAGAAGCGATTGATCTGCGTCAATGCCTGTTTTGCCCTGCCGGGCCACAAGGAAGCCTGCCAAGCCGTGAGGAGTCGGGGGGACCGACTCGCCGGACTGTAAGCGAGGTTTCCATGACCGCTATCGCCGCCGCCCCATCCCATGCGGGCAGCCCCACCGCCGGACCCGCCTATGTCGAGGATGTCGTCCGCGCCTTCGTGATCGCCACGACCTTCTGGGGTGTCGCCGCCTTCGCCGCCGGCGTCTTCATCGCGCTGGAGCTCGCCTTCCCGCTGCTCAACATGCATTTTGAATGGTCGACCTTCGGCCGGCTGCGCCCGCTGCACACCTCGGCGGCGATCTTCGCCTTCGGCGGCAATGCCCTGATCGGCACCTCGATCTTTATCGTCCAGCGCACCTGCCGTGCCCGCCTGTTCGGCGGCCCCGCCGCCGGCTGGTTCCTGTTCTTCGGCTATCAGCTGTTCATCATCCTGGCCGCCACCGGCTATCTCGCCGGCATCACCCAGGGCCGTGAATATGCCGAGCCGGAATGGTACACCGATCTGTGGCTGACCATCGTCTGGGTGGTCTATCTCGTCGTCTTCGTCGGCACACTGATGAAGCGCGAGGAGCCGCATATCTATGTGGCAAACTGGTTCTTCGTCGCCTTCATCGTCACCATCGCCATGCTGCATATCGTCAACAACCTGGCGATCCCGGTGTCGATCTTCGGCGCCAAGAGCTATTCGCTGTTCGCCGGTGTGCAGGATGCGCTGACCCAGTGGTGGTACGGCCATAACGCGGTCGGCTTCTTCCTGACCGCCGGCTTCCTGGCGATGATGTACTACTTCATCCCCAAGCAGGCCAACCGGCCGGTCTATTCCTACCGGCTGTCGATCGTGCATTTCTGGTCGCTGATCTTTCTCTACATCTGGGCCGGCCCGCATCATCTTCACTACACCGCGCTGCCCGACTGGGCTGCGACGCTCGGCATGGTGTTCTCGGTGATGCTGTGGATGCCGTCCTGGGGCGGCATGATCAACGGCCTGATGACGCTGTCGGGCGCCTGGGACAAGCTGCGCACCGATCCGGCGCTGCGCTTCTCGGTCACCGCGGTTGCCTTCTACGGCATGGCGACCTTCGAAGGTCCGGTGATGTCGATCCGCCAGGTCAATGCGCTCAGCCACTATACAGACTGGACCATCGGCCACGTGCACTCCGGCGCGCTGGGCTGGAACGCCTTCATCACCTTCGGCGCGCTGTACTACCTGGTGCCGGTGCTGTGGAACCGCCAGCGGCTCTATTCGATCCGCCTGGTCTCCTACCACTACTGGATCGCCACCATCGGCATCCTGCTCTACATCACCGCCATGTGGGTGTCGGGCATCATGCAGGGTCTGATGTGGCGCGCCTATGATGCCCAGGGTTTCCTGCAATATTCCTTCGTGGAAACCGTGATGGCGATGCACCCCTTCTATGTGATCCGTGCGCTCGGCGGCGTCTGCTTCCTGCTCGGTTCCCTGATCATGGTCTACAACCTGTGGCGTACGGCGCGCGGCGATCTCCGCGACGAGGCGCCGATCGTCCACGCCGGCGCGCAGCCGGCGGCGGCCGGCTAAGCGGCAAGCGAGGAGCGCGTCCCATGGCCTATCGTCATGAAATCATCGAGAAGAACTCCGTCCTTCTCGTTGTCCTCACCCTGATCACCGTCGCCATCGGCGGTCTGGTCGAGATCGTGCCGCTGTTCACCATCGAGAGCACCATTGAGAAGGTGGACGGCATGCGGCCCTATTCGCCGCTCGAACTGGCCGGTCGCAACATCTATCTCCGCGAGGGCTGCTATCTCTGCCACAGCCAGCAGATCCGCCCGCTGCGCGACGAGGTCGAGCGTTACGGCCATTACAGCCTGGCGGCCGAGAGCATGTACGACCATCCGTTCCAGTGGGGCTCCAAGCGCACCGGGCCGGATCTCGCCCGCGTTGGCGGCAAGTATTCCAACGAATGGCATGTCGAGCATCTGAAGGACCCGCGCGCCGTGGTGCCCGAGTCGGTGATGCCGCCCTATGCCTTCCTGGCCGAGCGGCCGCTGAAATACGCGGATATCGCCGATCACCTGAAAGCCCTGCGCGTCACCGGCGTGCCTTACAGCGATGCGGCGGTGAAGGATGCCGTGGCCGATGTCGAGGCACAGGCGACGCCCGATGCCGACACCGAGGCGCTGCTGAAGCGCTACGCCAAGGCCAAGACCGGCGATTTCGATGGCAATCCCGGCCAGATCACCGAAATGGATGCACTGGTCGCCTATCTGCAGATGCTCGGCACCCTGGTCGAATTCGACAAGGTGCAGCCCGGCAGCCTGCGGCAGTGAGGAGGACACCATGTCGATGATGCATGAAATCTATCCCCATCTGAAATCGCTGTGGACCGTGTGGTTCTTCCTGCTGTTCACCGGGATCATCGTCTGGGTGATGTGGCCCAGCCGGCGCAAGGACTGGGACCAGCAGGGACAGATTCCGCTGCGCGATGGCGCGGACAAGGAGTGAACGGCGATGCCGACCAAGATCGAGAAAGACCATATCACCGGCGCCGAGACCACCGGCCATGAATGGGATGGCATCAAGGAGCTGAACAATCCGCTGCCGAAGTGGTGGCTCTATGTCTTCTATGTCTGCGTGCTGTTCGCCGTGGTCTGGTCGGTCCTGTATCCGGCGATCCCGGGTTTCCGCAGCCATACCGACGGCCTGCTGGGCTATACCCAGCGCGGCGCGGTGGAAAAGACACTGCAGGAAGCCGCCGATGCCCAGGCGCAGTATCGCGACCAGATCGCGAAACTGGACATCGCCGCCGTCAAGGCTGACCCGGAGCTGAACCGTTTCGCACAGGCCGGCGGCCGCGTGCTGTTCGCCGAGAACTGCGCGCCCTGCCACCAGTCGGGCGGCACCGGCGCCCGCGGCTATCCCAGCCTGGCCGACGACGACTGGCTGTGGGGCGGCCGGCTGACCGATATCGAGCAGACCCTCCGCCACGGCATCCGCGCGCCGAATGACGACGAGACCCGGCAGTCGCAGATGCCGCGTTTCCTCGCCGACGGCATGCTGCAGCCGGTGCAGATCGAGGCGGTTGCCCAGCATGTCCGCTCGCTGTCCGGGCTCGACAAGGCAAATGCCGAGGGTGCCAAGCTGTTCGCCGAGAATTGCGCCGCCTGTCATGGCGAAGATGGCAAGGGCAACCGCGAGCTCGGCGCGCCGAATCTGGCCGACAAGATCTGGCTCTACGGCTCCAGCAAGCAGGCGGTGATCGAGACGATTTCCTACGCCCATGCCGGCGTGATGCCGGCCTGGGGCGGACGCCTCGACGATGCCACCATCAAGATGCTGGCGCTGTATGTGCATGCGCTCGGCGGCGGCGAATAGCCGCCGCCAGGACCAAAGCCGGAAGGACAGGCGGTGAGTGACATGAACCAGATGGTTCCCGACCGCGAGACCAAGAGTCGCGCCGAGGCAGCGCTCGGCCTGTTCGCGCCCTCGCTTTATGCCGATCACGTCAAGGTCTATCCGCGTGCCGTGTCGGGGCGGTTCCGCACGGTCAAATGGGGCGTGCTGATCGCCTGCCTGGCCGCCTATTACATCGGGCCGTGGCTGCGCTGGGATCGCGGCCCGAATACGCCCGACCAGGCCCTGCTGCTCGATATGGCCGGGCGGCGCGGCTATTTCTTCAATATCGAGATCTGGCCGCAGGAGGTCTACTACATCACCGGGCTGCTGATCCTCGGCGCCGTGGCGCTGTTCCTCGCCACCGCCCTGTTCGGCCGCATCTGGTGCGGCTATGCCTGTCCGCAGACGGTATGGACCGACCTGTTCATGCTGGTCGAACGCTGGGTCGAGGGTGACCGTAACGCCCGCATGAAGCTGGACCAGCAGCCGCTGTCGTTCAACAAGGTCTGGCGCAAGACCGCCAAGCATGTGCTGTGGGTGGCGATCGCGGCGGCGACCGGCGGCGCCTGGATCATGTATTTCCAGGATGCCCCGACGGTAACGCGCGAGATGGTTACCGGCGAAGCCGGCGGCGGCACTTATTTCTTCTTTGGCCTGTTCACCGGCACCACCTACCTGCTGGCCGGCTGGGCCCGGGAACAGGTCTGCACCTATATGTGCCCCTGGCCGCGCTTCCAGGCTGCGATGCTGGACGAGCATTCGCTGGCGGTGACCTATCAGGGCTGGCGCGGCGAGACCCGCGGCAAGCACAAGGCCGGTGACAGCTGGGACGGACGCGGCGACTGCGTCGACTGCCGCGCCTGCGTCAACGTCTGCCCGACCGGCATCGATATCCGCGACGGTTTGCAACTCGAATGCATCGGCTGCGGCCTGTGCATCGATGCCTGCGACGAGGTGATGGGAAAGGTCGGCCGGCCGCTGCGGCTGATCGATTTCGTCTCTGACGTGAATGTTGCGCGTCGCGCTGGCGGGCAGCCGGCGATCCGCAAGCTGGTGCGGGCGCGCACCGTCATCTATGCCGCCCTGCTGGTGCTGGTCGCCGCCGTCATGGTGGTAACGCTGGCGACCCGCAGCCAGTGGAGCATGAACGTGCTGCATGACCGGGCGCCGCTTTATGTCACCTTGTCCGACGGTAGCCTGCGCAACGGCTATACCGTCAAAGTGCTGAACAAGACCCGCGATGTGCGTGACCTGCACCTGGCGCTCGACGGCCTGCCGCAGGCCGCCATGTTCTACGCCGGTGACGGCAGCGAAGCGGCGGTCAGCCTGCCACTGGAGGCGGCCGCCGACGATGTCGACGACGTGCGGGTCTTCGTGAAGGTACCGCGCAGCGTGATCCGGGCCGCTTCGACGCCGTTCCACTTCCGCCTGCTGGACGGCCGGGGCCACGAACTGGCACATTACGCCGCCACCTTCAACGGTCCGAACTGACAGGGAGGCCCCGATGGCACTCAGCATCGCTCGCAGTTCCGCTCCGCGCGGCCGCTGGATTCCCTGGCTGTTCGTCGCCGGCTTCGGCGTCATCATCGCCGTCAATGCCACCCTGATCGTTTTCGCGGCGCGCACATTCAGCGGCCTGGTGGTCGAGAACCCTTACCAGAAGGGCCTCGAGTACAATGCCGAGAAGGCGCAGATCGACCGCCAGGGCCGGCTCGGCTGGCAGTATCTGGTGGTGGCTGCGCCGCAGACCGCGCACGCCGGTGCGATGGATATCGAGCTGCACTGGACCGATGCGGCCCGCGCGCCGCTCGACAACCTGGTGATCAGCGGCCATCTCGAACGCCCGGTGGAGAATCTGCCGCCACTGCAGGTCGCCTTCACCGCCGTGGGCGGTGGCCGCTACCGCTCGACGGTTGTCCTGCCCGAACGCGGCGCCTGGGACCTCTATGTCACGGCGGCGCGCGGCAGCGACAGTTTCGAGGCCGCCGAACGTCTGATCATGCCCTGAGGCCAGGATGAGCCTCGCTGAACGCCGTATCGGTCCTGATCCGGCCGCCGCCGCCCCGGCGACGGCAGCGGCGCTCTGCGACCATTGCGGCGGTCCGCTGGGGGGCGCGCCGGTGGGCGACGACGGGCTGCGGTTCTGCTGCCGCGGCTGTTCCGGGGCGCGCCGGCTGATCCACGGCCTCGGGCTTGATCGCTATTACAGCCTGCGCGATGCGCTCGGCGGCCCGGCGCGGCCCGAAGGCGACGAGGCGGCCGACTGGACCGATTTCGTCGAGACCCTGCCCGACGGCCGCCATCGCATCGAGCTGCTGGTCGAGGGGCTGCATTGCGCCGCCTGCCTGTGGCTGATCGAACAGGCGCTGCATGCCCAGCCCGGCGTGGCAAAGGCCCGGCTGTCGGCCACCACGCGGCGTCTGGTCATCGTCTGGTCGGGCGAGGCGGCACGGGTCAACCTGCTGGCCGGCACGCTGCACCGGCTGGGCTACCGGTGCCTGCCCTATACCGCCGATGCCGCCGAACAGGCCGGGCAGGCGGAAGAAAAGGCGCTGCTGCGCGCCATGGCGGTGGCGGGTTTCGCGGCTGCCAATGTCATGCTGCTGTCGGTGGCGGTGTGGTCGGGCATGTCGGGCTCGATGGGTCCGGCGACCCGCGACCTGTTCCATGCCGTCTCGGGGCTGATCGCCCTGCCGGCGATCGCCTATGCCGGCCGGCCGTTCTTCGGCTCTGCTTGGGCGGCCCTGCGCCATGGCCGCGCCAACATGGATGTGCCGGTATCGATCGGCGTGCTGCTGGCGGCCGGGGTCAGCATCGCCGAGCTGCTGCGCTCGGGCCCGCATGCCTATTTCGATGCCGCCGTGACCCTGCTGTTCTTCCTGCTGGTCGGCCGTTATCTCGACCTGCGCGCGCGCGGCTTCGCCCGTCGCGCCGCCCAGCGGCTGGTCGCCTTCACGGTGCGGCCGGTCAGCGTGCTGACGGCAGACGGCATCCGCCAGCGGCCGGCCCACAAGGTGCTGGCCGGCGATCGCGTGGCCGTGGCGACCGGCGAGCGTATCCCGGTCGACGGCGTCGTCGAGACCGGCCGGTCCGCGCTCGACGCCAGCCTGATCAGCGGCGAAACCCTGCCGCAGCCGGCCGGGCCGGGCACCCGCGTCTTCGCCGGCATGATCAACCTCGATGCGCCGCTGACGGTGATCGCCACGGCGGTCGGTCGTGGCACCTTGCTGGGCGAGATCGCCCGCCTGATGGAAGCGGCCGAACAGGCGCGTGGCGCCTACGTGCGGCTCGCCGACCGGGTGGCGCGCTGGTATGCGCCGGTGGTGCACAGCACGGCGCTGCTCAGTTTCCTCGGCTGGCTGCTGGTTGGCGGCCTTGACCTGCGCGGTGCCGTGCTGATCGCTGCCGCCGTGCTGATCATCACCTGTCCCTGCGCGCTGGCGCTGGCAGTGCCGGCCGTGCAGGTGATCGCCTCGAGCCGTCTGATGCGGCGCGGCATCCTGCTGAAATCGGCGAGCGCGCTGGAACGTGCGGCCGCCATCGATACCGTGGTGTTCGACAAGACCGGCACGCTGACGCTCGGCGCGCCGCGCCTGCTCGACGATGGCCTCGACTCGGCCGTGCTGCGCGAGGCGGCGGGACTGGCCGCGCGCAGCCGCCATCCGCTCTGCCGCGCGCTGGTCGCGGCTTGCCCGGATGCCGAACCGGCCGGCGATGTCGAGGAAATGCCCGGCGCCGGTCTGCGGCGGCGCACCACTGCGGGCGAATGGCGGCTTGGCCATGCCCGCTTCGCCGGCGCGGTGGCCGGTCCGGCCGACGATTGCAGCGAATTGTGGTTCACCCGGCCGGGCCAGCGCCCGCTGCGCCTGCGCTTCCGCGACAGCCTGCGCGGCGATGCACCGGATGCACTGGCCGCCCTGCGGGCGACGGGACTGAAGATCGTGCTGCTGTCGGGCGACCGGCCGGCGGCGGTGGCCGCCGTTGCCGGTGCACTCGGCATCACCGACTGGCAGGCTCAGGTCGATCCGGCCGGCAAGGCGGCAGCAATCGCCACACTGAAGCAGGCCGGCCGGCATGTGCTGATGGTTGGCGACGGGCTGAACGACGCGGTGGCGCTGGCGGCAGCCGATGCCTCGCTGTCGCCATCGAGCGGCCTCGACATCGCGCAGAATGCCGCCGATGCGGTATTCCAGGGTGGCCGGCTCGGCGCGGTGGGCGAGTTCCTAGCCGTGGCACGGCGCAGCCGCCGCCTGGTCTGGCAGAATCTCGGCTTCGCGCTCGGCTACAATCTGCTCGCCGTGCCGCTGGCGATTGCTGGCTTCGTCACCCCGCTGATCGCGGCCGCCGCCATGTCGGGCTCGTCGCTGGTGGTGGTGCTCAATGCGCTGCGGCTCGACTGGGGCCGTGGCGGCGGCGCGACTGCATCCTGGGAGGCCCGGCCATGACCGTGCTGCTGTATCTGATTCCCGCCGCGCTCGGCCTCGGCCTGATCGGCATGCTGGCCTTCCTGTGGGCCCTGCGGTCGGGCCAGTTCGAGGATCTCGACGGCGCCGCGCGCCGCGTGCTGTTCGACGATGCCGATGCCGAGGCGCGTGCCCGGCCATCGGCGCAACCGCCCCAACAACGGAGCAGACAATGAAATCGATCGAAGATCTGGTGAGCTTCTGGCTGTTCGCCGCCCTGGTGACGGTGTTCGGCCTGGTCGGCCTGGTGCTGGCCGCCGGCGCCAAGGATGACAGCATCGCAGCCTTCGGCCTGCTGCTGGCCGGCTTTGCCGTGCTGTTCGACTACTGGGCGATCAGCTACGCCCACGACCACGCGGAGTGACCGCAGTCAGGCGACAACCGATCCGCTGAGATCGTAGGCTGTCGCCTTGTCGATGGCGACCTTGACGATATCGCCCGTCTGCAGGCCGGCGGCATTCCTTATCTTGACGATGCCGTCGATTTCCGGGGCATCGGCATAGGTGCGGCCGGTGGCGGTGGTACGCTTCGCGTCGTCGATGATGACGTCGAGCGTGCGGCCGACCTTCGCCTTCAGGCGGGCGGCGCTGATTGTCTGCTGGGCCGCCATGAAGCGCTCCCAGCGCTCCTGCTTGACTTCGTCAGATACATGGCCGGGCAGATCGTTGGCGGCGGCGCCTTCGACATTCTCGTATTTGAAGCAGCCGACCCGGTCGAGCTGGGCTTCATCGATCCAGTCGAGCAGGGCCTGGAACTCGGTTTCGGTCTCGCCCGGGAAGCCGACGATGAAGGTCGAGCGGATGGCCAGATCCGGGCAGATGTCGCGCCAGGCACGGATGCGCGCCAGCACCTTTTCCTGGTTGCCCGGGCGGCGCATCGCCTTCAGTACCGAGGGCGCGCCATGCTGGAACGGGATGTCAAGATAGGGCAGCAGCTTGCCCTCCGCCATCAGCGGAATGACCTCGTCGACATGCGGATAGGGATAGACGTAATGCAGCCGTACCCAGGCGCCAAGGCTGCCCATGGCATCGCAGAGCTCGGTCAGCCGCGCCTTCACCTTGCGGTCGCGCCACTGGCTTTCGGCATGGCGAAGGTCAACGCCATAGGCCGAGGTGTCCTGCGAAATGACCAGCAGTTCCTTCACGCCGGCCTTGACCAGCCGTTCGGCTTCGTAGAGGACGTCGTTGGCCTGCCGGCTGGCCAGCTTGCCGCGCATGGACGGGATGATGCAGAAGCTGCAGCTGTGGTTGCAGCCTTCGGAAATCTTCAGGTAGGCGTAATGCCGCGGCGTCAGCCGGATGCCCTGTGGCGGCACCAGATCGACGAAGGGGTCATGCACCGGCGGCGCCGCCTCGTGCACTGCCTCGACCACCGCCTCATACTGCTGCGGGCCGGTCACCGCCAGCACGTCGGGGAACATGCCGCGGATCTTCTCGGACTCGACGCCCATGCAGCCGGTGACGATCACCCGGCCGTTCTCGCGCATCGCCTCGCCGATCGCCTCCAGCGATTCCTGCTTGGCACTGTCGAGGAAGCCGCAGGTATTCACCAGCACCACATCGGCGGCGTCGTAGGAGCCCGAGATGCTGTAGCCCTCGGCGCGCAGCTTGGTGATGATGCGTTCGGAATCGACCAGCGCCTTCGGGCAGCCGAGGCTGACGATGCCGACTTTGGGCGCGGGTTTCTGCGGGGCGGGGCTGGTCATGGGCGGGGCTTATACGCCCCCCGGACCGGGTTTTCCAGCCGTCAGGGGCGGGCCGTCAGGCAGCTTCCACCTGGCGCAGCGGCATCCGGGTGCGGACCATGCGGCCGAGCAGGGAAATCAGCAGAATGGCCCGGTCGCCATCCACCGCTTCCTCGAAAATAGCCGCGGTATCGGCCATCGGGCCGTCGACGATGCGCAGCGCCTGGCCGCGCCGAAAGCCGGGCGGGTTGAGCCGGATATAGCCGGTTTCGTCCTCGCGGCTGCGGATTTCCGCGATTACCGCTTCTGGCACCGGGATCGGGGTCTCACCGAACATTACCAAGCCGATGACACCCCGGGTGCCGTTGACCGAACGCCAGCGCTGGGTCTCGGTGTCGACGCCGGCAAACAGATAGCGTGGGAAAAGCGGCGCGGCGATGATGCCGGGCGCCTTGCCGGCCCGACGACAGAGTTTCTGGTATTGCGGCAGGTAGACGGCGAAGCCCTGGTTGCGCAGGTGCTGAGAGGCAAGGACTTCCTTGTGCGGCTGGGTATAGACGGCAAACCAGGTCGTCATGCCGCATTCTCGCGTTCGGCGGCAGGGTTCGTCGTGGTGACATGCAGCAGGCGCGGCGTCACGATGCGGTCTGTCGGCAGGTCGCGACGCAGGCTGTCATAGACGGTCTGCGGCTGCTGGCTGTCGGCGATGGCCACGGCTTCGGCCTTCAGGACCCTGGCGGCCGTCAGGTCGGGGACGATCGGGCGGCCATGGAAGCTGGCGATATTCCGCTCCGGCGCGATGACGGCAACCACGGTGACGCCGGCAGAGGACGCGGAGAGCAAGGCGATTTCGGCCAGCTCGCCGCTGCCGACAAGGGCGACGCGATGGATGCCGCGGGCAGCGAGGGCGGCGAAGGCCTCCTCATACTGGCTACGGGCACCTCGAAAGAAATGCAGCGAGGTTTCAAGATATTCCGCCACCAGCCGGCTCTTCTCGGCAAAGCCCTTGGGCGTCAGGTAATAGGCATAGCGGCGGGCCGGGGCATTCTGGATCTTCACGAGGCCCTTGGCGGCACAGCGCTTGAGCAGCGCATTGGCCAGGCCGAGCGCCACCCCCATGCGGGTCGCCAGGGTGCGCTGGGTATGCTCGTCGCCGCTGCCGATCGCTTCCAGCAGGGCGACCATGGTGGCCGCGTCCTGATTGTCGGAGGTGGGCTTTCCGGTCGAACTGTTCATAGCGTGAACGATAAACCGCATAACGGATTCGGTCAATTAGTTTATAGTATTGAAATTATTTGTTATTTTCCAGAAATCAAACCTTCGACGGCGGCCGCGATTCGCAGCAGCCGGGCGTCCTGGCCATTGCGGGCCAGCAGCATCAGGCCGACCGGCAGGCCACCGGCCACCGGCAGCGGCAGGGAAATGCCGCAGAGGTCGAAGAAATTGCCGGCCGAGGTGTTGCGCAGCAGGGCGATGTTGGCGGCGGTGAAGGCCGGCTCGCTGGCCGCGAGATCGGCGATCTTCGGTGCCGGGATCGGCGTGGTCGGCAGCACCAGGGCGTCGAGGTCGCCGAGCCGCAGGTCCATGGCGGCGATCAGGTCGCGGCGGCGGTGCTGCATGTGGATGTAGTCGGCGGCGCTGATCGCGCGGCCGCGGTCGATGCGGGTGCGCACCAGTGGGTCGAAGGCATCGGCCCTGCTGTCGATCCACGCGCGATGGATGAAAAAGGATTCGGCCGCCGTCAGCCCGCCGCGGGCATTCACCTCGGCCGCTTCGGACAGCAACGCGAGCGGCTCGTCGGTCAGCCGCACGCCGGTGCCGCCCAGCAGCTTCAGCGCCGCGTCATAGGCGGCGGCCACGACCGGATCGAGCCCGTCGAGCAGCGGGCCGCGCGGGATGCCGAGCCGCAGGCCGGCCAGCGGCGCGGCGACCGGCGCCTGCGGCGTCTCGCCGGCCATCACGGCGTCGGCCAGCGCGCAGTCGGTGACGCTGCGCGCCATCGGGCCGATGCTGTCGAGCGCATAGGACAGCGGGAAGGCGCCCGCCGTCGGCACCCGATACTGGCTCGGCTTCCAGCCGGTAATGCCGCAGAGCGCCGCCGGGATGCGGGTCGAGCCGCCGGTATCCGAACCGATGGCGATCTCGGCCATGCCGTCGGCCACCGAGACGGCACCGCCGGAACTCGATCCGCCGGGGATGCGGCTGCGGTCGGCCGGATTGCCGGGCGTGCCGTAATGCGGGTTGATGCCGACGCCGGAAAAGGCGAATTCGGTCATGTTGGTCTTGCCGACCAGCACGGCACCGGCGGCGGCCAGGCGGGCGATGGCCGGGGCCATGGCGGTTGCCGGGGCGGCATCGCGCAGCAGCGTCGAACCGGCGGTGGTCACCTCGCCCGGCATGTCGAAGAGGTCCTTCACCGACACGATGCGGCCATCCAGCGGCCCGAGGCTGCGGCCGAGCCTGGCGCGGGCATCGGCGGCCTCGGCGGCGGCGCGGGCGGTATCAGCATAGACCCGAGTAAACGCCCGGCTGCCTTCGCCGGCCGGATCGGCGATGCGGGCGAGGCAGGCCTCGATGCGGTCGCGGGCGGAAAGGGCGAGGGCGGCAGCGGTCATAACGGGTCTCCGGCGGAAATGTTCCGGCACTATCGCCGATTCTGCCGCTGCGGCAAGGCCTAGCCCGGCCGCGGTCCGCCGCGCATGATACCGGCATGGAATTCCTGCGCATCTATGGCCGGGTACTCGGTCTGCTCGAGCCGGAAAAGCGCCTCGCGGCGGTGCTGGCGGCGGCCAATATCGCACTGGCCGGCGTCGGCTTCATCGAGCCGCTGCTGTTCGGCCGCATCATCGACGTGCTGTCGGTACCGGTTACTGCAACTGGGACCGGCAACGCTGCCGCCTGGTCGGATACCATCCGGCTGCTGCTGCTGTGGGGTGTGGCCGGCCTCGGCGGTATTATCGCCGGCATCCTCGTCGCGCTGCATGCCGACCGGCTGGCCCATCGTCGCCGGCTCGCCGCCATGGCGCTGTATTTCGAACATGTGCTGAGCCTGCCGGCGGCCTTTCACAGCGCCACCCATTCCGGCACCCTGCTGAAGGTGATGCTGAACGGCACCGACAACCTGTTCGGCCTGTGGCTCGCCTTTTTCCGCGAGCATCTGTCGACCTTCGTTGCCGTGCTGGCCCTGCTGCCGCTGTCGCTGTATCTGAACTGGCGGCTTGGCCTGCTGCTGATCGCCCTGATCGTTGTCTTCGCCGCGGTCAGCGCCATCGTGGTGGTGAAGACGGAAACCGCCCAGGCGAAGGTCGAAGGCTATCATTCCGAACTGGCGGCGCGGGCCGGCGACGCGCTCGGCAATGTCGTGCTGGTGCAGAGCTTCGTACGGCTGGCGCTGGAGGCGCGTGAGCTTGCGGCCGTGATGGAACGCCTGCTGAAGGCGCAGTATCCGGTGCTGAACCTCTGGGCGCTGATGACCGTGCTCAGCCGCATGGCCGCGACCATCACCATCATCGCGATTTTTGTGCTGGGCAGCTGGCTGCATCTGCAGGGCCAGACTTCGGTCGGCGAGATCGTCAGCTTCATGGGCTTCGCCACCATGCTGATCGGCCGGCTCGAGGCAGCGATGGGCTTTGTCAGCCGCATGTTCTTCCAGATGCACAGCCTCGGCGAATTCTTCACCGTGCTGGATACGCAATCCGCCGTGCGTGACCGGCCCGGCGCCCGCGATGCCGGGGTCTTGCGCGGTGCCGTCGCCTTCGAGCAGGTCACGCTGTCCTACGATGGCCGCCGGCCGGCGGTGACCGACCTGACGTTTGCCGCCGAAGCCGGCCAGACAGTGGCCCTGGTCGGGCCGACCGGTTCCGGGAAATCCTCATCGATGGCCCTGCTCAGCCGGCTGTGGGACCCGCAGTCGGGCCGCATCCTGATCGACGGGACGGATATCCGCGATGTCACGGTCGAAAGCCTGCGCCGCAATATCGGCGTGGTGTTCCAGGACAGCGCGGTGTTCCGCCGCTCGATCGCCGACAACATCCACATCGGCCGGCCGGAGGCGAGTGATGCGGAAGTCGAGCAGGCCGCGCGCCTCGCCGAGGCGCATGACTTCATCCTGCGCCAGCCGGATGGTTATGCCACCCTGGTCGGCGAGCGCGGCGTGAATCTGAGCGGCGGCGAACGCCAGCGCATCGCCATCGCCCGCGCGCTGCTGAAGAATCCGCCGCTGCTGATCCTCGATGAGGCGACCTCGGCGCTTGATGCCGCGACCGAGGCGCGTATCCAGAAGGCACTCGATGCACTGATGCGGGGCCGGACCACCTTCATCATCGCACACCGGCTGGCCACCGTGCGGCGCGCCGATCTCATTCTGGTGCTGGACCACGGCCGCATCGTCGAGCGCGGCCGTTTCGACGACCTCGCGGCGGTCCCCGATGGCCTGTTCGCCGGGCTGGTGCAGAGCCAGTTCGCCAACGCGCAGTACAAGGCGGCCGGTGGCGACGGCAGCGGCTAGTTCAGTTCCACACCCGGCGCAGCTTGTCGCCTTCGGGCTGGGCCTTGGCGGGTTCGGCGGCCGGCAGCGGTTCGGGTGGGCGGGCCGCTTCGCGGGCTTCCCAGGCCCTGCGCAGTTTCTCGTGGCCTTCGATGCTCTGCACCGTCAGCTCGCATTCCTCGGCGATATTGGTCAGCGTCTGCTTGGTCACCTTGGCATAGGTCTTCATTTTGGCCAGCACGCATTCCTCGCGACTGGGTGTCACACCGGGCGTGTAATACGGGCCGTCCGACCCGCCGCCCGAACGCAACAGCATGACGACGCCGCCGCAGACCACGAACAGCACAGCCAGGCCGGCTATGGTCGGCAGGAGGCGCCGGCCACTGCGGCGCAATTTCAAGGTGTATAGCATCGGGAGGTAACCCTTTTCTCCCGAGTATACTCCGGATGCTGCCCGATGCCACGGTGAAACAATCCGGCTCCGGACTGACGCGGCCCTCAGCGGGGGATCAGTGTTGCCACCGTCTGGTCCCGCGGGTCGCTGCTGGCAGACAGCCCGGCGGCGACGCCAGCGCGGTCGGCTTCGTTGCGGTTCTGGCTCATCTTGCGCTTGGCATCGAGCCGCGTGATCGGCAGCCGCAGGCCGACGATGCCTTTCAGCTGGCCCCGGATGAAATCCTCCGGCGCGTCGCTGACCGCCCAGGGCTTGTCGCGGCCCTGTTCATGCAGCCGGGTCAGCCGGGTGACGAGAGCGAGTAACCGGTCGGCATCCTCGAAGAATTCCACCGGGCCATAGGCATGCACGGCCACATAGTTCCAGGTCGGCACCACCTTGCCGGTCTCCTGCTTGGTGGCGTACCAGGACGGCGAGACATAAGCGTCCGGCCCCATGAAGATCGCCATCGCTTCACCGGTGACCGGTGTCTTCCATTGCGGATTGGCCCTGGCGACATGACCATAGAGGACGCCGTTCGGCGCTTCCGTCTCGTCAAGGATCATCGGCAGCGGCGTGGCGATCAGGCCGTCGGCGGTGGCGGTGACCAGATTGCACAGGCGGGCCGCCCGGATTGCGGCATGGATGCCGGGGATGTCGTCGTCGCGGAAATGCGGGGGTAGATACATGGGGAACTCCGGAAAGGAGCCCTCATGTAATCACACGAACTGGCCTTCTGGAATATCCAGTCTGGCAAAGACAAGTGGAACCAGAATGAGGCCGGTCAGTCCTGCAGGAAGGGTAGGTTCAGTCCCTGTTCGCGGGCACAGTCGACAGCGCTCTCATAGCCGGCATCGGCATGGCGCATCACGCCGGTGGCGGGATCGTTCCACAGCACGCGCTCCAGCCGCTTGGCCGCCGCATCGGTGCCGTCGGCGACGATCACCACGCCGGCATGCTGCGAAAAGCCCATGCCGACGCCGCCGCCATGGTGCAGCGACACCCAGGTGGCGCCCGAAGCGGTGTTCAGCAGGGCGTTCAGCAGCGGCCAGTCGGAGACGGCATCCGAGCCGTCCTTCATGCTTTCCGTCTCGCGGTTCGGGCTGGCGACCGAGCCGGAATCGAGGTGATCGCGGCCGATCACGATCGGGCCTTTCAGCTCGCCGTTTTTCACCATCTCGTTGAAGGCGAGGCCAAGCCGGTGGCGCTGGCCGAGGCCGACCCAGCAGATGCGCGCCGGCAAGCCCTGGAACTTGATGCGCGACCGCGCCATGTCGAGCCAGGCATGCAGATGCGGATCGTCGGGGATCAGCTCCTTCACCTTGGCGTCGGTCTTGTAGATGTCTTCCGGGTCACCCGACAGCGCCACCCAGCGGAACGGGCCGATGCCGCGGCAGAACAGCGGCCGGATATAGGCCGGCACGAAGCCCGGGAAGTTGAAGGCCTCGGCGACGCCGACCTCCTTGGCCATCTGGCGGATGTTGTTGCCGTAGTCGAAGGTGGGGATGCCCAGCTTCTGAAAGGCCAGCATGGCGCGCACGTGATCGGCCATGGACCGCTTGGCGGCGGCGACTACGCGATCAGGGTCGGTCTGTTTCGCCTGTTCCCATTGCTCCAGGGTCCAGCCGGCCGGCAGGTAGCCGTTCAGCGGGTCATGGGCGCTGGTCTGGTCGGTCACGGCGTCTGGGCGGATGTCGCGTTTCACCATCTCGGGCAGCAGTTCGGCGGCATTGCCGAGCAGGCCGATGGAAACCGGCCGCCCGGCGGTCTTCGCCTCCTGCAGCATGGCAAGCGCCTCGTCGAGGCTGCGCGCCTGCTTGTCGACATAGCCGGTGCGCATGCGCATTTCGATGCGCGACGGCTGGCATTCGATGGCGACGATCGAGGCGCCGGCCATGGTGGCGGCCAGGGTCTGGGCGCCGCCCATGCCGCCGAGGCCGGCGGTGAGAATCCAGCGGCCTTTCAGGTCGCCGTTGTAGTGCTGGCGACCCATCTCGACGAAGGTCTCGTAGGTGCCCTGGACGATGCCCTGGCTGCCGATATAGATCCACGAGCCGGCCGTCATCTGGCCATACATCATCAGGCCCTTGCGGTCGAGTTCGTTGAAATGTTCCCAGGTCGCCCATTCCGGCACGAGATTCGAGTTGGCCAGCAGCACGCGCGGCGCATCCTCATGGGTGCGGAACACGCCGACCGCCTTGCCCGACTGCACCAGCAGGGTCTCGTTCGCCTTCAGGCCGGTCAGTGCCTTCTGGATCTGGTCAAAGCACTGCCAGTTGCGCGCGGCACGGCCGATGCCGCCATAGACCACGAGTTCCTCGGGCTTCTCGGCGACATCCGGATCGAGGTTGTTGCGCATCATCCGGTAGACGGCCTCGATCTGCCAGTTCTCGGTATGCAGGTCGGGACCGGTCGGGCTGCGGATGACACGGGAATTGTCGCGGCGCGGATCGGACTGGGAAGCAGCAGGCACAGGAGCAGACATCGGGGGGTAGACCTCACTCAGATGAACGAGCGCTTCGACGTGCCGTCGGCGCGATAGGAAAAGCGAGTGGCGAAGCGATGGGCATGGCCCGGATAGATCAGGCGCGCGGCCGAGACGATCAGCGGCCCCGACCAAGTGCGCCGGCGCAGCCGCAGGCAGGGTTCACCCTCGGTCATTTTCAGCAGCCGGCGAATGCGCGTGTCGGGCATGATGGCCTCGACGATATGCTCGACCTCGGTGGCCGGCGCCGCGCGCATCAGGAATTCGTTTGGCGTCTCGGTCTCGAAATCGGCATCGAGATAGCCCGGCGCGGTATCGGGATTGACATAGCGGTCTTCCACCTGCAGCGGTACGCCGTCGGCGGCATGGACCATGACCGAATGCCAGACCGTGGCGCCGGGCGGCAGGCCGAGGTCACGGGCGGTCTCGGCATTGGCCTTTTCGGCCTTCAGCAGCTCGACATGGGCGGTGTGGCGCTGGCCGCGTTCGCGGATTTCCTCGGCGATGTTGCGCAGTTCGACCAGGTTGAAGATCGGCCGCTTTTCGGCAACGAAGGTTCCGGTACCCTGGACCCGGACCAGCAGGCCTTCCTGGCTGAGTTCGCGCAGCGCCCGGTTGACGGTCATGCGGCTGACCTTGAGGTCGCGCACCAGCGTGCTTTCGGAGGGCACCTGCTCGCCGGCGCGCCAGCCGCCGTCCTCGATATGCTTGACGATGTATTCCTTGACCCGCCGGTACCGCGGCGTTGGTCCGGTATGGGCGTCCGGCTTCGGTTTCGACCCGGTCATCGCGGTCCGGTCCCCTCGTCGTTGTGGCGATGCCGGAGTATAGGTTCAATTGTATATACAAGTCCAGACCGTCGACAGCCCCCACTGGCGGTTTGCCGGCCAAAGGGCGGCTGGCCCGCGGCTCAGGGCTGCATCAGGGCTGCGGCCAGGGGTGCAGGGCGGGGCGGAGCTGCTCGAAGATATGCGCCATGCGCAGCACGCCGGCATCGTCGAAGCGGTGGCCGATGATCTGCAGGCCGATCGGCAGGCCGCCGGCATCGTAGCCGCAGCAGATCGAGGCGGCCGGCTGCTCCGACATGTTGAACGGCGCGGTGAAGCAGATATGGCCGAACGGCTGGGCCGGATCGTCGCCGGGGCAGGCTTCTTCGGCGGCGTAAGCCGTGATCGGCGAGGTCGGCGACAGCAGGAAATCGAACGGCTCGGTGGCGGTGACGGCCGCCTCGCGGAGCGCAAACAGCTGGGCCATACCGCGCATGGCATCGGCCGCGGTCAGCCCGGCGGCGGTGCGGCACCAGCTGGCGATGAAGGGCAGCACTTTCGCCTGCCGCTCCGGGGTCATCTGTTCGAAATCCGCCCAGGCGCGCGAGCGGAACACGACATCGAGGCCGTCGACCATGGCCTGGCTGATGAAGGGCTTGACCGGTTCGACCGTGGCGCCGGCGGCGGCGAACAGTTTCGCCGCCCGTTCGATGGCATCGCGCACCGCCGGCTGCAGCGGCAGGCCGGTGCCGATATCGAGCAGCAGGCCGATCCGCTTGCCCTTCACTTCACCGTCGAGCAGCTTGGGATAATCCATCTCCTCGTAGGGCAGGCACATATAGTCGCGCGCATCCGGCCGGGTCAGTTCGTTCATCAGCAGGGCGGCATCCATCACCGTGCGGGTCATCGGCCCCGTCACGCGGCCGAGCCAGGGCGGATTGACCGGCACGCGGCCGAGGCTCGGCTTCAACGCGAAGATGCCGTTGTAGGCCGCGGGCAGGCGCACCGAGCCGCCGATGTCGGTGCCGAGCGCCAGCGGGCCGTAGCCGGCGGCAATCGCCGCGCCGGCCCCTGAGGACGAGCCGGCGGTGTTGCGCATGGTGTTCCACGGATTGCGGGTGATGCCGTGCAGGCTGGAGACGCCCGACGCCAGCATGCCGAAATCGGGCATGGTGGTCTTGCCGAGGATGACACAGCCGGCCTCGCGCACGCGGGCCGCTGGCGGCGCATCGACCGTGCCGGGCGTCAGGTCGCCAGCCGCGGTGCCGACCGGCGCCGGCCAGCCCTTGGTGGCGATATTGTCCTTGATGGTGATCGGCACGCCGTCCAGCGGCCCGAGTGCCGCGCCCGCTTTCCAGCGCTTTTCCGCCGCCTTCGCCTGGGCCAGCGCGCCCGCGGCGTCGGTGATGTACATGGCGTTCAGCTTCGGCTCCCAGGCGGTGATGCGGTCCAGCGCCGCCTTCGTCGCCTCGACCGGCGAGATCCGCCCGGTGCGATAGCCCATCCACAGGTCATGCGCCGTCAGGTCGTGCAGAGCCGCCATGTCTTTTTCCTCCCGGAAGGTGGTGCGGTCAGTCGTCGAGCCGGTTCACGCCGCACCAGCGGACCATGAACAGCGCCAGCACGGTGGCGACCTGCATCATGCTGTCGATTGACACCCATTCGTCGATGCCGTGGATATTCTCGGCATGGGGGCCATAGCAGGTGGCCGGGGTGTTGCCGTAGAGGTTGAAGAAGCGCGCATCGGTGGTGCCGGTAAACGCCGTATAGGGCGGCACCTTGCCGAGCACCTCGCGGCAGCAGTCGGACAAGGTGGTGATCACTGGCATGTTCATGTCGAGCGCGAAGCCCTCGGCCTGGAAGCCCTCGTAGACCACGCTGTAGCGCAGGCTGTTGCTGGACGGATGCTGGCGATAGGCCTCGGCCAGCACTGCCTCGATCTCGGCGCGCACATCTTCCGGCTTGCGGCCGGGATAGAAGCCGATGCGGATATCGGCGCGCGCGGCAGTGGGCACCGAGGAGGCCCATTCGCCACCGGTGATCTTGCCGAGGTTGAAGTTCACCGGATGCTCGTGACCGTGATAGCAGGCATGGCGGTGGCCCGGCGCGTTCCACCTGGCTTCCAGCTTCTTCAGCGCACTGAACATGTAGGTGGCGAAATCGATGGCGCCGACGCCGGTATGGGCCACTGAGGCATGCACCGGCTTGCCGGCGATCTCGATGGCGAGCCACATGACGCCCATCTGCGCCTGCATGATGCCGGGCGTCGGCTCCGGGATGATCGCCGCATCGGCGGTATAGCCCTCGACCAGACAGGCCAGCGCGCCGTTGCCGGTGCATTCTTCCTCGACCACTGACTGCAGCACGACTTTCGCCGCCGGCTCATAGCCCAGCTTCTGCAGGGCCTTCAGCGCCATGGTGTAGGCGACGATGCCGGCCTTCATGTCGCCGGCGCCCCGGCCGTAGAAGCGGTCGCCGTCGATCCACGGCTCGAAGGGGCCCCTGGTCCACAGGCTTTCGGCGCCGACCGGGACCACGTCGATATGGCCGTTGCAGATCAGCGATTTGCCATGGGTGCCATGCTTCGGCTCGTGCACGCCGACCACATTGTGGCGGCCGTCGTAGGAGACGATGGAGGGCGAATAGCCGGGGTGACCCTTGATCTTCGCCTCGTCAATGGCGAATTCGTCGACCCTGAGCCCCATGCCTTCGAACACGCCGCGCATATGGTCCTGGGCGCTGCGTTCGTCGCCGAGCAGGGATGGATGGCGCACCAGGTCGCCCAGCAGCGTGATGGCCTCGTCGCGCAGGGAGGATATGGCCGCAGTGATCTGCGCCTTGTCGAGCGGACGGTCGAGGGTATCGGACATGGTCTGCCTCCTGCGGCGCTACGCCGCGCTGCCGGTCCGGATCAGGCTGCCGGCGTGGCCTCCAGCCAGTGCCGGCCCGGCAGGGCGGCAAACAGCTGCTTGGTGTATTCATGCTGCGGATCGGCGAACAGCGTGGCGGTATCGGCGAATTCCACCACCTTGCCGCGCTGCATCACCATGATGCGGTCGCAGAGCCGGGCGGCGACCCGCAGGTCATGGGTGATGAACAGGATGCTGATGCCGAAGCGGTCGCGGATCTGCTCCAGCAGTTCCAGCACCTGGGCCTGCACCGAGACGTCCAGCGCCGAGACCGCTTCGTCGGCGATCAGGATCTCCGGCTGCATGGCCAGCGCGCGGGCGATGGCGATGCGCTGCCGCTGGCCGCCCGAAAACTGGTGCGGAAAGCGGTCGAGCGCATTGGGATCAAGGCCGACGGTATCGAGTAGGCCGCGGGCGCGCTCCAGCGCTTCGGCGCGTGACGTGCCGTAGTTCAGCGGCCCCTCGATGATCGAATCGCCCACGGTGCGGCGCGGATTGAGCGAACGATACGGGTCCTGGAAGACCACCTGGATGCGGCGACGATAGGGGTGCAGGGCGCGTTCCTGCAGCCCGGCGATGTCGTGGCCATCCAGCAGCACCTGGCCGCCGGTCGGCTCGATCAGCCGGGCGACGCAGCGCGCCGCGGTGGATTTGCCCGAACCGCTTTCGCCAACGATGCCGAGCGTCTGGCCCTTGTAGAGCGAAAGATTGACGCCGTCGACGGCGCGAATTTCGCGGGTGCCCTTGAACATCGAGGTCGAGACATAAAGCTTGCTGAGGTCTTTCGCATCCAGCACCGGCGCCCCCGCCAGCGGCCGGGCAGCGCGCGGCGTCAGGCGCGGCACCGCGGCGATCAGCATCTTCGTATAGTCGTGCTGCGGGTTGTACAGCACCTCCTGGGCAGCGCCGCTTTCCACCACCTCGCCGTAGCGCATGACGACGACACGGTCGGCGATATCGGCGACGACGCCGAAATCATGGGTGATGAACAGCACGCCGGTGCCGCGCTTGCGCTGCAGCTCGCGCAGCAGTTCGAGGATCTGGGCCTGGGTGGTGACGTCGAGCGCCGTGGTCGGCTCGTCGGCGATCAGCAGGGCCGGCTCCATGGCCAGCGCCATGGCGATCATCACGCGCTGACGCTGGCCGCCCGACAGCTGGTGCGGATAGGCATTCATCAGGCGCGCAGGATCGGGCAGGTGCACGTCGGCGAAAAGCTGCTGGACGCGCTCTTCCGGGCTGACCCAGTTGCCCTTCCACTTATGGGCGCGCAGCAACTCGATGACCTGCTCGCCGACCCGGTGCACCGGGTTGAGCGCCGTCATCGGCTCCTGGAAGATCATCGACATGCGGCTGCCGCGCAGCTCGCGCAGGCGCGGCTTGCCGGCGGCCAGCACATCCTCGCCTTCCAGCAGGATATTGCCGCTGCTGATCGGCAGCGGGCTGAGCCGCATCACCGTCGATGCCGTGACCGACTTGCCCGAGCCGCTCTCGCCGACCAGGCAGACAATCTCGCCCGGCATCACGTCGAGGCTGAGGCCGCGCACGGCATGGGCGCGGTCGCCGCCCTTCGGCAGGCCGACGCTGAGGTCGCGGATGCTGAGCACGGGAGTTTTAGTGAGAGATTCGCTCATGATATCAGGCCCCCAGCCGCTTTTTCATGCGCGGGTCCAGCGTGTCGCGCAGGCCGTCGCCGAGGATGTTGACGGCGAGGATGGTGGCGGCGAGGAAGGCGCCGGGGAACAGGATGATCCAGGGCGCGCGCTGGAACACGTCGCGGCCGTCGGCAATGATGTTGCCCCAGGTCGGGATCTCGCTCGACAGGCCGGCGCCGAGGAAGCTGAGGATCGCCTCGGTCAGGATCGCCGAGGCGCAGATGTATGTGCCCTGCACGATCAGCGGCGCGATGGTGTTGGGCAGGATATGCTGGGTCAGGATGCGGTAGGTCGAGGTGCCGAGGCCCACGGCCGCCTCGACATAGGGTTCCTCGCGGATCGACAGCACCACGCTGCGCACCAGGCGGGCGACGCGCGGGATTTCCGGCACCACGATGGCGATGATCACGGTGTAGAGGCTGGAGCCTGACAGCGAGACCAGCGCGATGGCGAGCAGGATGCCGGGAATCGCCATCAGGCCGTCCATGACACGCATGATCACACCGTCGAGGCGGCGGATATAGCCGGCGACCAGGCCGATCACGAGGCCGGTCGAGATGGCGATGGTGGCGACGCAGATGCTGACCAGCAGCGAGACGCGGGCACCGTAGAAGGACCGGGTCAGCACGTCGCGGCCGAGTTTGTCGCTGCCCATCGGAAACTGCGGCGAGGGCGGTTTCAGACGGAAGCGCGGCGCGATGGCCAGCGGATCGGCATGACTCAGCAGCGGCGCAAGAATGGCCATCAGCACCAGCAGCAGCAGGATGCCGCCGCCGGCCAGCACGGCGGGATTACGGAACAGCGGATGACGGAATGCGGCACGCATGGTCGGCCCCTAATACCTGATCCTGGGGTCGAGCAGGACATAGGCGATATCGATGAGGAGGTTGATCAGGACATAGATGCCCGAGAATAGCAGGATAATGCCCTGGATGATCGGATAGTCGCGGGCCAGCACCGCCTCGACCACCAGTCGGCCGAGGCCGGGGATGTTGAATACCGTCTCGGTGATGACGACGCCGCCGATCAGCAGGGCGAAACCGATGCCGATGACCGAGACAATCGGCACGGCCGCGTTGCGCAGGGCGTGACGGGTCAGCACCGCGCGGTCAGGCAGGCCCTTGGCATAGGCGGTGCGGATGTAATCTTCGCCCAGCACCTCCAGCATCGAGGCGCGGGTGATGCGGGCGAACAGTGCGATGTAGATGAAGCCGAGCGCCAGGGTGGGCAGGATCATGTTTTGCAGGAAGGGCCACAGCCCCTCGCGGATCGAGACAAAGCCCTGCACCGGCAGCAGGTCCAGCTTGATCGAGAAGATGTAGATCAGGATATAGCCGAGCACGAAGACCGGCACCGAGAAGCCGGCGACCGACAGCGCCATGATGCTGCGGTCGATCCAGCTGCCCTGCTTCCAGGCGGCAATGATGCCGATCGGCACGGCGACGACGACCGAGAAGATCAGGGTGACGATGGCCAGCGAGATGGTGGGCTCGATGCGGTCGGCGATCATATGCATCACCGGCTGCTTGGACAGCACCGAGCGGCCGAGGTCGCCCTGGGCCAGATCGCCGATCCAGTGGACGAACTGCACCCAGATCGGCTGGTCGAGGCCGAGGCCGGCGCGGATCGCGGCGATGGTTTCGGGGGTTGCTGCGTCGCCGGCCAGGATCGCCGCCGGATCGCCGGGGCTGAGCCGCAACATCAGGAAAACGAAGATGGCCACCACCCCCATCACAGGGATGGCGGCCACCAGACGCGACAAGATCAGTCGAAGCATTGAATCCGTCGAACGCGATACATGTTACAGCATTACTTCTTTTCGATGTTCCACAGGGCCATCGCCGGCGTCGACAGCACGCCGGAAACGTTCTTGCGGAAGGCGCTCGGCAGGTGCACTTCGCCCAGCGGGACGAAGAAGACCTGGTCATAGGCGCGTTTCTGCACCTCGGCGGCGATCTGCTTCTGCTTGGCCGGATCGGTTTCGGCGGCATAGGCGTTGCGCAGCTTCTCCATCTCCGGGTCCTTGCTCCAGCCGAACCAGCCGCCTTCGCCGAAGCCGAGGCCGCGCACGCCGGCATTGGCGATCGGGTTCAGCAGGTCGGCCACGTACCAGGAAGTGTGGAAGATGTGCCAGCCGCCCTGGTCGATCGGGTCCTTCTTGGCGCGGCGACCGACCAGCGTCTGCCAGTCCATCGTCTGCAGGTCGACGTTGAAGCCGATCTCGCGCAGCAGCGGCGCCGTCACCAGCGGCAACTGGGCGATGCTGAGCAGGTCGGTCGGTGCCATGATGACGATCTTCTCGCCCTTGTAGCCGCTTTCCTTCAGCATCTTCTTCAGTTCGGCAATGCTGGGGTGCTTGGTCGGCGCCCCGGCATCGGTGGCCAGCGGCGTGCCGCAGCCGAACATGGCATGGCAGACCTTATAGTACTTCGGGTTGCCGACCTGGGCGGCCAGATAGTCTTCCTGGTTCACCGCGGCCATGATCACCTTGCGGATCTTGACGTTGTCCAGCGGCGGCTGCAGCCAGTTCGGCCGCAGCATGTATTGCTGGCCGGCCGGGTTGAGGTCCTTGATCGTGATATCCTTGGACTTTTCCAGTTCCGGCAGCAGGTCGAAGGAGGTCTGCTCGATCATGTCGATCTCGCCCTTGACCAGGGCATTGGTCGCGGTCTGCGCATCCGACATGGTGATCCACTCGACGCGGTCGACCTTGGCCACCTTGCCGCCGGACAGGCTGTTGGCCGGCTCGCTGCGTGGCTTGTAGTCGGCGAACTTCTCGTAGACCACCTTGACGCCGGGCTGGAACTCGCTCTTGACCATGCGGTAGGGGCCCGAGCCGATATCGTCCGGCACCGGCTTGTTGGCCGGGGTATCGGCCATTTCCTTCGGCATGATGAACGGCACGTTGGAGCTGGGCTTGGCCAGTGAATCGATCACCAGGCCATAGGGCTCCTTGAGGATGATCTGGAAGGTCTTGTCGTTGACCGCCACCATATCCTTGGTGGTGGACATCAGCTTGAGGCCCATGCCGTCGACCTGGCCCCAGCGCTTGATCGAAGCGATGCAGTCTTCCGAGGTGACCGGCTTGCCGTTATGGAACTTCAGGCCGTCGCGCAGCGTGAAGGTATAGGTCAGCTTGTCGGGGCTGACCTCGTATTTCTCGACCATCTGCGGTTTCGGCTCGAACTTGTCGTTCACCGAAAACAGCGTGTCGTAGATCATGTAGCCGTGATTGCGCGAGATATACGCGGTGGTCATGATCGGGTCGGTGATGCGCAGGCCGGCATGCGGCACAAAGCGCAGGACGGTCTTGCCGTCCTGGGCGGTGGCATCCGGTGCGACGGCGGCAAGGCCGACGACCAGACCAAGGCTGGCACAGATGGCAAAAGCTGAAACGAGACTGCGGAAATGGCGCGGACGCATGATACTCCCCCTTGAAATTGTTTGACCGCTAACGAAAGCTCACCATGGTATGACAGCCGAGGTCAAGGGAATCATTGCCGATTCTCTGGGCGGCGCGAAAATTGCCTTTTCGCTATGCAGCGTGCTTGCCTGCATGGCATCGATTGCATAACCAGGAGACAGTCCGCATGTCGCAGAATTTGAGCCGGTCACTGCGTTTCACCAAGGAAGCGGTGCGCTCGGCGCATGGCGTGGTCGCCGCGCAGAACCAGAAGGCGGCCGATATCGGCGCTGCTGTGCTGCGGACCGGCGGCAATGCCGTCGATGCCGCGGTGGCAACGGCGTTTGCGCTCGGCGCGCTGGAGCCGTGGATGAGCGGTATCGGCGGTTGCGGCTACATGATGGTGTGGGATGCGAAGAAACAGGCCGGCCATGTGGTGGATTTCGGCGCGGTCAGCGCGGCGGCACTCGACCCGGCCGATTATCCGTTGGCGGAAGGAAAAGGCGGCGACCTGTTCGGCTGGCCCGCCGTGCTGGAAGACCGCAATATCCTTGGTTATTCGTCGATCGCCGTGCCCGGTCAGCCCGAGGGCATGCGGCTGGCGCTCAAGACCTTCGGCACGCGCAGCTGGCAGCACAGCCTGGGGCCCGCCATCGAACTGGCGCAGGAGGGCATGGAGGTCGACTGGTACCTCAGCCTGATGGCGACCAGCGCGGCGAAGGACCTGAACCGTTCTCCCGCCTCGCGCGCCATGTTCCTGCCGGGCGGCTTTCCGCCGGCGCCCGACGGCGGCGGTGCCCCGGTGCCGCGCCTGAAGAATGCCGCCCTGCTGGCCAGCCTGCAGCGGCTGGCGGCGGCCGGCGCGCGCGACTATTACGAGGGCGACCTGGCGGCAAAGCTGGTGCATGATTTCGCCGCCGGCGGCTCGAAGATCGCGGCGGCTGATCTGGCCGGCTACCGCGCCCGGCTGAGCACCCCGCTGCGCTATACCTATGGCGACAAGACGCTGCTGCTGCCCCCGGGCCTGACGGCGGGGCCGTCTTTGCGCGATGCGCTCGAGACCGTGGCGCAGAAACTGGACCGCGCCCGTCCGCTCGGGCCGGCCAGTTTCGTCGCCTATGCCGAAGGGCTGACCGAGGCCTATGAAAAGCGGCTGGCCGGCATGGGCGATACCGAGAACCAGGGCGGCTGCACCACCAATCTCTGCGTCATCGACCGCGACGGCAACATGGTGGCGCTGACCCAGACCCTGCTGTCGCTGTTCGGCAGCCGTGTGATGCTGCCGGAGAGCGGCGTGCTGATGAATAACGGCATCATGTGGTTCGACACCCGGCCGGGCCGGCCCAATTCCATCGGCGCGGCCAAACGGCCGCTCAGCAACATGCTGCCGGTGCTGGCGCTGGATGGCGACGCGCCGTGGCTGGCGATCGGCGCGTCGGGCGGCCGCCGCATCATGCCGGCGGTGATGCAGCTGCTGTCGCTGCTGGTCGATTACCGCCTGTCGCTGGAAGACGCCTTTCACCAGCCGCGCATCGACGTCAGCGTGCCGGGCCAGCCGACGGTCGATCCCCTGCTCGATGCGGCGATCCGCACGGCGGTGGCGGCGCGGTTTCCGCAGACCATCGAGCACGGCCGCGGCCCCTATCCGCTGACCTTTGCCTGCCCGAGCGCGGTGCTGATCGGCGCCGATGGCGCCCGTATCGGCATGACCGAGATCGCCCAGCCCTGGGCCGGCATGGCGGCGGCCTGACCGGTACCGGGACACGGAGAGGCCTGTGACCCGTCTGCGTCTCGAAGGATATCTCTTTCTGGCCGGCTTCATGGCCTGCGTGCCGGTAGCCAACTGGCTGATCGGCCATGTCGGCACGGTCTGCGTGCCGCAGGGTCCCTGCCTGATTCCGGTGGCGCCGGGCCCGCACGGACAGCCGATCACCGCGCCGAGCGGCGTGCTGATGATCGGCCTGGCGCTGGTGTTGCGCGATCTGGTGCAGCGCCGGCTCGGCAAGCTGTGGACCTTGGGCGCCATCGTTGTCGGCACTGCGCTGTCGGCACTGATCGCGCCGCCGGCCCTGGTGACCGCCTCGGCGGTGGCCTTCCTGCTGTCGGAGCTGGCCGATTTCGCCGTCTACACACCGCTGCAGCGCCGCGGCCTGGTCCGCGCCGTGGTCGCCTCGGCCGCAGTCGGACTCTGCGTCGATTCGGTAGTGTTTCTCTGGCTTGCCTTCGGCAGCATCGACTACCTGGAGGGCCAGATCATCGGCAAGCTGTGGATGGTGTTGCTGTCGATCCCGGCGATCCGCCTGCTGCGCAACCGCGACCGCCGGCTCGGTATCCAGCCGGCCTGAGGTGGGTCAGGCCGGTTTGCCGGCCTTCATCCTGGCGATGGCCTCGATCCAGTAGTCCGGGTCCTCGTAGTCGGTCGGGTCGGGCACATTGGCCAGATGGAAGGCCTCGCGCCGCTCGACGCAGGTGCCGCAACGGCCGCAATGCCGCTCGCCGCCCTTGTAGCAGCTCCAGGTGATCTCGTAGGGCACGCCTAAGCTGGTGCCTTCGCGCACGATGCCGGCCTTGTCGGTGCCGGTGAAGGGTGCGTACAGTTCGACCTCCCACATGTCTTCCAGCGCGCAGTCCTGCATGGCGCGAAAGGCCTCGACGAAGGCCGGACGGCAGTCGGGATAGATGAAGTGGTCGCCGGCATGCACGGCAATGCCAACTGCATCGGCCTTGGCCCCGGCGGCGATGCCGAATGCGATCGACAGCATGATGGCGTTGCGGTTCGGCACCACGGTGGCCTTCATGTTGTCCTGGGCATAATGGCCGTCCGGCACGGCGGTATCGCCGCCGGCGATCAGCGCCGAGGAGGTCAGGAAGCGGGCCAGCTCGCGGATGTTCACCACGTCATGGCGCGCGCCGAGCCTCTCGGCCACCAGCGCCGCGCGCTCGATTTCCTTGCTGTGGCGCTGGCCGTAGTCGAACGACACCAGGCGGTCGAGCGCGCCGGCGGCAGCCACCTTCCAGGCCAGCGTCACCGAATCGACGCCGCCGGAGCAGAGGACGACAGCCTTCTTCATGCGAGCCCCCTTATGCCGCGACCACCACCGGGGCCGATTTACGCCGCCGCCGTTGCAGCAGCACGATCGCCGCCAGCAGGGCGAAGGCGGGCAGGGTGAACCAGTAGCGCGACGGGCGGTCGGCCGGCACGGTGACAGCAAGGATCGTGTCGCCCGGCACGATGCCGTTCTTGGCAACGACACTGCCGAGCCGCACGTTGGTGACGGTGGTAGTGTCGCCGAGCGTCGTCAGGTTGAGGCCGGCGTTGCGCAGCCGTTCGGCACCGGTGGCGCCCTTGCCCATGTCGATGCGGATCAGCTTCTGGATGGTGTCGCCGTTCAGGTTCTGCGTCTCGATGCGCACCCGCAGGGCCTGGCCGGTCGGCGTCTGGTCCGCCACCGCCATCAGGTCGGCGGCCGGCTGGTCGATGAACGGCTCGCTGATCTGGTCGAGCCAGAAGCCGGGGCGGAACAGCGTGAAGCAGATCAGCAGCAGGGCCAGCGTCTCGTACCAGCGGTTCCGGATCAGCAGCCAGTGCTGGGTCGCCGCCACGAAGCTGAACATGGCGATCACCGACGAGCCCAGCACGAAGACCAGTTCGACCGGACCGGGAATGTCGATCATCAGCAGCGCATTGTTGAAGATGAAGATGAACGGCAGCAGGCCGGTGCGGATTTCGTACATGAAGCCCTGGTAGCCGGTCTTGACCGGATCGGCGCCCGAGATCGCCGCCGCTGCATAGGCGGCGAGGCCGACCGGCGGGGTGACGTCGGCCATCAGGCCGAAATAGAAGACGAACAGATGCACCGCGACCAGCGGCACAGCCAGGTCGTTCTGGGCGGCGAGGTTGACGATCACCGGCGCCATCAGGGTGGCAACCACCACATAGCTCGCGGTGGTCGGCATACCCATGCCGAGGATGATGCAGATCATCGCGGTCAGCACCAGCATGATGATGATGTTGCCGTTCGAGACGAATTCGACCAGCTCGGTCATCACCAGGCCGACGCCGGTCAGCAGCACGACGCCGACGATGATGCCGGCGGTGGCGGTGGCGACGCCGACTGTCGTCATGTTGCGGGCGGCGGCTTCCAGGCCCTCGATCAGGTCGCGGCTGCCGCGCAGCCATTCGGCGCCGAGGCCGCGCTGGCCGCGGAAGAAGGCAGTCAGCGGCCGCTGGGTCAGCAGCAGTCCCATCAGCGTCGCGGTGCCCCAGAAACCCGACAGGCCGGGCGACAGTTCCTCGACCATCAGGCACCAGATCAGCACGCCGACCGGCAGCAGGAAATGCAGGCCGGTGCGCGCCGTCTCGGCAAAATCCGGCACTTCGAGGAAGCCTTTTTCCGGATCGTCGAGCGGCAGGTCGGGATGTTTGGCGCGGAAGGCGACCAGCCCGACATAGGCGGCGGCGACCAGCACCGCGGCGATCGGCGAGGCGGCGGCGCCGAAGGCGCCCTTCATCCAGCCGAGCCCGTAATAGACCAGGCCGCAGAGCACGATGAAGCCGGCGATGCCCATGATGGTGCGCAGCAGGGTGGCGGTGGCGGGGCGCATCTGGCGCACCGGCAGGCCCTTGAGGCCCATTTTCATCGCCTCGATGTCAACGATGTAGAACAGCGAGCCGTAGGTCAGCAGGGCCGGGAAGAAGGCATGCTTGACCACGTCGGCATAGGGAATGCCGACATATTCGGCGATCAGGAAGGCGGCGGCGCCCATCACCGGCGGCATGATCTGGCCGTTGACGCCGGCGGCGCATTCGATGGCGCCGGCCTTGGTGGCGCTGTAGCCGACCCGCTTCATCAGCGGGATGGTGAAGGTGCCGGTGGTCACCACATTGGCAATCGACGAACCCGAGATCATGCCGGTGAGGCCCGAGGCGACGACGCCCGCCTTGGCCGGACCGCCGCGATACTTGCCGAGCAGGGAGAAGGCGACCTGGATGAAGAAGCCGCCGGCACCGGCCTTTTCCAGCAGGGTGCCGAACAGCACGAACATGAACACCACGTTGGTCGACACGCCGAGCGCGACGCCGAAGATGCCTTCCGAGGTCAGCCACATCTGCGACGAGGCGCGCGACAGGCTGGCGCCCTTGTGCGACAGCAGGCCCGGCAGATGCGGCCCGGCGAACATATAGGCGATCATGATCACGGCGATCACGGTGATCGCCGGCCCGACGGCGCGGCGCGCGGCTTCCAGCAGCACCAGCACGCCGATCACGGTCATGATGATATCGGCAGTGGTCGGCAGGCCGGGGCGCTGGATCAGGTCGCGGTAGAAGACCAGCAGATACAGCGATGCGCAGGCGCCGGCGATGCCGATGACCCAGTCGGCCAGCGGGATACGGTCGCGCGGCGAGCTCTTGAAGGCAGGGAAGGTGGCGGCGGCAAGGAACAGCGCGAAGGCGAGATGGATTTCACGGGCGAAATTGTCGCCGATGATGCCGACGCCGAGCATGTAGGGCAGCGGCGAGGCATACCAGAGCTGGAACAGCGACCAGCACAGCGCGATGACGAACAGGATGCGCGCCGTCACACCGGTGGGCTTGCGGCCGCCGGTATCGGCCTCGGCCACCAGGGTCTCGAGTTCCTCGAGGCTCAGCGGGTGCTTGGTCGTCTCGTTGCTGCTCATCGCGTCCCCCGTTTTTCCGTCTCAGGCACGTCTCTTAAAAACACAAAAGGCCGGCCCATCCATTGACGGGCCGGCCATGATGCGCAGCCGGATTACATCCAGCCCTTTTCCTTGTAGTACTTCACGGCGCCCGGATGCAGCGGCGCGGTCAGACCGTCCTTGATCATATGCTTCGGATCGAGGTTGGCGAAGGCCGGGTGCAGCTTCTTGAAGTCGTCGAAGTTCTCGAACACCGCCTTGACGAGGTTGTAGACCACCTCGTTGTCGACCTTGGTCGAGGTGACCAGCGTGGCCAGCACGCCATAGGTCTTGGTCGGATTCGGGTTGTTGGCATACAGGCCGCCCGGGATGGTCGCGTAGGCATAATAGGAATGCGCCTTGACCAGCTTGTCGACAGCCGGGCCCTCAAGCGAGATCAGCTGCGCGCCGCAGCTGGTGGTCGGGTCCTGGATGTTGGCCGACGGATGGCCGACGCCATAGAAGAAACCGTCGATCTTGTTGTCGCAGAGCGCCGGGCCATGCTCGTCGGCCTTCAGTTCGGAAGCGAGCGAGAAGTCCTTGAGCGTCCAGCCCATGGCGCTCAGCAGCTCTTCCATCGAGTTGCGGGTGCCCGAACCGGGGTTGCCGACGTTGAAGCGCTTGCCCTTGAAGTCGGTGAACTTGGTGATGCCGGCATCCTTGCGGGCCAGCACGGTGAACGGCTCCGGATGCACCGAGAAGACCGCACGCAGATCCTTGAAGGCGCCGTCCTTGAACGGACCCACGCCATCATAGGCATTGGCCTGCACGTCGGACTGTGCCATGCCGAAATCGAGTTCGCCGGCCTTGATGGTGTTGATGTTGTAGGACGAACCGCCGGTCGACTCGACCGAGCAGCGGATGCCGGTGGTCTTGCGGTCCTTGTTGAGCAGGCGGCAGATCGCGCCGCCGGCCGCGTAGTACACGCCGGTGACGCCGCCGGTACCGATGGTGACGAACTTCTGCTGGGCGAAGCCGGTGCCGGGCATCGCCGCCAGCAGGGCGGCGCCGAGCATGCCGCTCAGCAGGCGCTTGGTGGTGAACTGGATCATTGTCGTTATCCCTCCTTCAAGATATCCGTCGCCGGCCCCGGCCGGCGTTGCTTTTGCGCCGTGACGACGCGTTGGAAACGACAGGATGGCCCGGCTGTTCCGGTGCCGCCTGCGGCTTCCGCTGACGACGGCAGGACCCGCAGGCCCTGTCGCCAACCCCCCGATCACCGTCACCGCGATCTGCGGCTATGGACACTGTGACGCGCGTGGACGTCAAGCGTTTTCCGGCGATTCCATTGATGTATCGATACAATTTCGCGGTGTCCGGCGAGTCGTTGCGGTGCGGCAGGCCGGATGCATGCATGGCGGCGGCTCAGACCAGCTGTGCCAGCAGGGCGCGCGCCGCCCCGGCATCGGCGATGGCGCGGCCCATCAGGCCGGCATGCTGGACCGTCTGGCGCACCAGCGCCGCATTGTCGGCGGCGCGGCGGCCATCGGCCAGCAGCATGTTGTTCTCGAAGCCGATCCGCGCATGGCCGTGCAGGCCGAGCGCCGCCAGCGCGCAGGCCGATTCCTTCGCCCCGAAGGCGCAGACGGCGAAGGCGCCGTCGGCATCGCTCCAGTGCCGCAGGAACGGCAGCAGGTCGGCCGGCTCGGAGGTCTGCCCGGCGGTATAGCGGCCGAGCACGAACAGCACGAAATGCTTGTCGCCCGGCACCACGCCACGCGCCTTCAGGTCGCGGAAACGGCGGACATCGTCGTCGCTGTACAGGATGTACTGCAGCATCACGCCGGCCTTGTGCAGCTCGGCGAAAAACGCGGCGGCATCGGATTCGGCGGCCGCATCGGGCGCGATCTCGCGGATCGCCAGGCTGCAGGCTTCCGGCATCAGGGCGCGCATCGCCGCCATCTGCTGGTGGCGGTCATAGACGCCGGCGGCTTCCGAGGTCGCCTGGATGATCAGCTCCGGTCCCGCCTCGCGGCGCACCGCGGCGATGGCTTCGTGGTAAAGCCCGGCATCCAGCGAATGGCGGCCATCGGCCTGGCGTACATGCAGGTGGATCATGGCGGCGCCGGCCTCGGCGCATGCGGCGGCGCAGCGGCCAAGCTCGTCCGCCGTCAGCGGTACGGCCGGATGGTCGGCCTTCAGCTTGCGGGCGCCGTTCGGTGCCACCGCGACGACGGCCGGCGCCATGACGGCGGGCAGGATGGGGGCGGCGGACATCAGGCAACTCCCGTGAGTGCGGCGTCGACCGCGTCACCCAGTCGTTCGACGATCATGTCGATATCGGCCGGTTTGCAGATGAAGGGGGGCGCCAGCAGCACGTGGTCGCCGTTCCTGCCGTCGATGGTGCCGCCCATCGGGTAGCACATCAGGCCGCGCGCCATGGCCTCTTTCTTGACCCTGGCGTTCAGCTTCTGCGCCGGATCGAAGGTCGACTTGTCGGCGCGGTCGCGCACCAGCTCGATGGCCTGAAACAGGCCGCGGCCGCGGATGTCGCCGACGTGGCGATGGTTGCCGAAGCGCTCGTGCAGGCGGTCGTTGAGATGCAGGCCCATCGCCTTCACATTGTCGAGCAGGTGGTCGCGCACGATCACCTGCTGCACCGCCATGGCTGCCGCGCAGGCCATCGGGTGGCCGAGATAGGTATGGCCGTGCTGGAAAAAGCCGCTGCCGTTTTTGAAGGCGTAGAAGATCTTCTGGCTGAGCAGCGCCGCGCCGATCGGCTGGTAGCCGCCGCCGAGACCCTTGGCGATGGTCATGATGTCGGGGGCGATGCCCTCCTGCTCGCAGGCATGCAGGGTGCCGGTGCGGCCCATGCCGCACATCACCTCGTCGAGGATCAGCAGCACGCCGTATGTGTCGCAGATCTCGCGGATGCGTTTGAAATAGCCGGGTGCCGCGGTCACCGCGCCGAGCGTGGCGCCGACCACCGGCTCGGCGACGAAGGCGATCACGCTGTCGGTGCCCAGTTCGATGATCTTGGCTTCCAGCTCGTTCGCCATGCGCAGGCCATAGGCCTCCGGCGTCTCGTCAGGCTGGCGGCCGCGATACTCGAAGCAGGGCGAGATGTGGTGTGCCTCGATCAGCATCGGCGCGAACTGCTGGCGCCGCCAGGCATTGCCGCCGACGCTGAGCGCGCCGACCGTGTTGCCGTGATAGCTCTGCTGGCGGGCGATGAAATGCTTGCGCTGCGGCTGGCCGATCTCGACGAAATACTGCCGCGCCATCTTCAGCGCGGCTTCCACTGCCTCCGAGCCGCCGGAGACATAATAGACATGGCTGATGCCCTGCGGTGCCGTGTCGATCAGGTAGTCGGCGAGCTGCTCGGCCGGTTCGGTGGTGAAAAAGCTGGTATGGGCATAGGCGATGCGCCCGGCCTGTTCCTGCAGCACGCGGGTGACATCCGGATGGCCATGGCCGAGGCAGCTGACCGCGGCGCCGCCCGAGGCGTCGATATAGCGCTTGCCGGTGGCATCCTCGATGTAGATGCCCTGGCCGCCGACGGCGACCGGATACTCGTGGTTGATCTGGCGATGCAGGATATGGCTGCTCATGACCTTCAGGCTCGTTTGCGGCGGGGGGACCAGTAGGCGGAAAAGGCGCCGAGCTGGCTCTCGGCGTCCCGGATGGCACTGAGCGTCCGGGCGCCGCCGCGGGCGGCAACCAGGGCGATCAGGGTTTCGGCGGCGACGAAGGCGGGCGTCACCGTATGGAAGAAGGAGGGCGTCTCGGTCGGCACCAGTACGGCGGCGCCGGCCGGCACGGCAACCGGCGAGGCGGCACTGTCGGTGATGGCGACGATGTCGACGCCACGGCCGGCGGCATAGGTCACGCGCTCGACGGCCGCCGTGGTGTATGGCGCGACGCTGATCGCCAGCAGCACGTCGCCCTTGCCGCTGTGGCGCAGGGCATCGACTCCGGTATCGCCGGGGCCATCGAGCAGCAGGCCGTTCTCGCGGAACAGCCCGTAGACATAGGCCGCCTGGAACGCCACGGCATAGCAGGAGCGCAGGCCGAGGAAATAGACCCGCCGGGCGCCGCCGATCAGCCGGGCGGCGGCCTGCAGGGCATCGGCGCCGTCGCCGGCGCCGAAGGCGGCGAGATGGCGGGCCATGGTGCGGCCGATCTCGGTGGTCAGCGCGGCATCGCCGCCGGCGCGCTGGCGGCGCTGCATCTGGCCGGCACGGGCGCTGAAGCCGGCCGGGGCGGCCGGGCGGCGGAGCGCGCGGGCATGCAGGTCGCGGAAGGCGGCGTAATCGGCAAAGCCGAGCTGGCGGGCGAGCCGGGTCATGGTCACCGGCGGCACCCCGGCGCGGCGGGCCTGCTCGCGCATCGACAGCAGGGCGACATCTTCCGGGTGGTCCAGCACGAAGCGGGCCGCCGCCTGCAGCTGCGGCGGCAACTGGGCGAACCCTGCGGTGATCCGGCTGGCCAGGTGGCGGGCGTCCATGGCCGGTCATCCAATCCGATTCCCCGCAGCGATGCAACAAATGATTCATTTCCTGTGGATAAATGAAACACTTGTTTCATCCGCAGGCGGCCGGCTGGCCAGATCGTCTGCCCGCGGAGACCGGGTGGTTTCCCGACCGATAAGCCCGCCTTATACTAAATCCGGTTTTCCATTAGCCGGGACCCGATCGTGGCCGATCTGCGCAATCTCGAAACCTTCGTCTGGGTCGCCCATCTGGGCGGCTTCCGCGCCGCCGCCGAGAAGCTGAATACCACCCAGCCGGCGGTGTCGCAGCGCATCGCGCTGCTGGAGGCCGATCTCGGCGTCAAGCTGTTCGACCGCGAACCGCGCGGCGTGGCGCTGACGCCGAAGGGCGGCGAACTGCTGCCCTATGCCGAACGCATGCTGCAGCTGCGCGCCGACCTGATGCAGGCGGCGCGCGAGAAAAAGGCGATGCGCGGCGTGGTCCGGCTCGGCGTCGCCGAGACCATCGTGCATACCTGGCTGGCCAAGCTAATCGAGCGCATGCATGCGGTCTATCCGGCGCTGACGCTGGAAATCGAGGTCGACACCTCGCCGTTGCTGCGTGAACGGCTGGTTTCGCACCAGCTCGATATCGCCTTCCTGCTCGGCCCGGTCAGCGAACCGCGCATGAAAAACGTCGCCCTGTCGAGCTATCCGCTGGCCTGGGTGGCGAGCCCGGACCTCGACCTCGGCCCCGATCCGGTCCCGCTCGGTGTGCTGGCGCGCTGGCCGATCATCACCTATCCGCGCAACACCCGGCCCTACATCACCGTGCGCGAGATGATGACGCGCTCCGACTTCCCCCAGTTGCGCATGTACGGCAACGCCTCGCTCAGCACCATCGTGCGCATGACCCTGGACGGCATCGGGGTCAGCGCCATTCCGCCGGTGGTGATCCGTCGTGAGCTGAGCGAAAAGCGCCTGCGTCTTGTGCGGGCTGAACAGAATCTGCCCGATCTGAACTTTGCCGCCACCTATCCGGTCAAGCCGGACAGCTATATGGCCGAGGCGGTGGTGGAGATCGCCCGCGATCTGGCTACGGCGGAGGCAAAACGGCGTATCCGCCTGCGCAATCGCTAGGCAATTCTGCGATAAGAATTTCTTATCGGTCGCCATCCGAACTGACGATTGGACAGTCACGGCTTTGACATGATGCCATGACCCCGTCGTCATCAGAGGGGATGGGGTTTGTAATGAATGCTGGCGTCGCCCGGCAGGGTAACCGGATTTTTGCCACCGGCCGCGAGGCGCGGCTGGCGGTACGCAACGGCATCCATCGCGGCCAGACCGCCGGCATCGCGCCGGGTTTCGTGCAGGCCAATCTCGCCATCCTGCCCAAGGCGCTGGCCGACGATTTCTTCCGCTTCTGCCAGTTCAACCCGAAGCCCTGTCCGCTGCTGGCGGCCAGCGAGCCGGGCGATCCGCGCCTGCCGACGCTCGGCGAGGATATCGACATCCGCACCGACATCCCGCTCTACCGCGTCTGGAAGAACGGTGAGCCGGTCGCCGAGGTGCCGGACCTGAAAGACGTCTGGCGCGACGATCTCGTCGCCTTCCTGATCGGCTGTTCGTTTTCTTTTGAAGAGGCGCTGGTCGAGGACGGCATTCCGCTGCGCCATATCGACGACGGCACCAACGTGCCGATGTACCGCACCAGCATCCAGACCCAGCCGGCCGGCCCGTTCCGCGGCCCGCTGGTGGTGTCGATGCGACCGCTGAAGCCGGCCGATGCGATTCGCGCCGTGCAGATCACCTCGCGCTTCCCGTCGGTGCATGGCGCGCCGGTGCATATCGGCAAGCCGGAGATGATCGGCATCGCCAACATCATGAAGCCCGATTACGGCGACCCGGTCGTCGTGAAAGACGACGAACTGCCGGTCTTCTGGGCCTGTGGCGTCACCCCGCAGTCGGTGATTGCCGCCGTGAAACCCGAATTCAGCATCACCCACGCGCCCGGCCACATGCTGGTCACCGACCTGAGGAACAGCCGGCTCGCGGTTCTGTAAATTTCACCAACCTGGAGGGGTACCATCATGATGAATCTCAAGAAGCTGGCGCAGGGTGCCGTGCTGGCCGGCGCACTGGTCGCCGGTCTGGCGACGGCCAATGCCGGCGCGCAGGACATGCCGCAGACCAAGCTCAAGGTCGTTGGCAGCTGGGGCAACCTGACCATGTACAAGGACTACGAGCAGCCGTTCTGGACCAAGGAGATCGAGCAGAAGTCCAAGGGCGCCGTCTCGGCCGAGATCACCCCGTTCAACGAAATGGGCCTGAAGGGCGCCGAAATCTTCCGCCTGATGCGGCTTGGCGTCATCGACATCGGCTCCACCGTGCTCGGCTATGTCGCCGCCGACGACGCCCGCAACGAGGCGGTTGACCTCGCCGGCCTGTCGCCTGACGTCGCCACCGCCCGCAAGGTCTCGGACGCCTACAAGCCGGTGCTCGACAAGTTCTACCAGGAGCGTTTCGGCATCAAGGTGCTCGGCATCTACCCGTATTCGGCCCAGGTTCTGTACTGCAGCAGCCCGATCAAGAGCCTCGCCGACCTGAAGGGCAAGAAGGTGCGCACCGGCAACCGCACGCTGGCTGAATTCGTCGAGGCCTTCGGCGGCACCGGCGTGACGCTCGCCTTCAGCGAGGTGGTCCCCGCCCTGCAGAACAAGGTGGTCGACTGCGCCATCACCGGCACGCTGTCGGGCAATTCGGCCAAGTGGTACGAGGTGGCCGACTACATGTACGCCCTGCCGCTCGGCTGGAGCCATGTCATGCTGGCCGCCAACAGCAAGACCTGGGCCAAGCTCGACCCGAAGGTGCAGGCCTTCCTGCAGACGGAAATCTCCGGCCTCGAGAACCGCATCTGGGACGCGGCCGCCAAGGAGACCCAGCAGGGCTATGAATGCAACGCCGGCAAGGCAGACTGCACCATGGGCACCAAGGCGAAGATGACCGTCGTGCCGGTCTCGGATGCCGACAAGGCGCTGCTGAAGAAGGCGCTGAGCGACACCGTGCTGCCGAAGTGGGCGGCCCGCTGCCAGGGCGACTGCGTTGCCACCTTCAACGACAGCATCGGCAAGGTGGTCGGCCTGACCGCCAAGACCAACTAAAGTTCCCTCCTGTGACTGGGCGGGGCTCCGGTTTTGCGCCGGGTCCCGCCACTTTCTGCTAGATTGTCCCCCATGACCTTCCTGCTCGACCGCTGGCTCGGCCTCGCTGACCGCATCTCCCGCTACGCCATCTGGTTCGGCGGCACCCTGGTGCTGGTCTCGGCCTTCGTCGTCTCGGTCGATGTCCTGCTGCGCAAGATTTTCCTCATCAGCATGGGTGGCTCGGACGAGCTGTCGGGCTATGCCTTCGCCATCGGCACCGCCTGGGCGCTCGGCTTCACCCTGCTGCGTCGTGCCAATGTCCGCGTCGATGCGCTCTACACCCGGCTGCCGGCTGCGCTCTGCGCCGTGCTCGACATCGTCGCGCTGCTCTCGCTCGCCCTGTTCCTCGGCCTGCTGACCTGGCAGGCCTGTTCGGTGTTCAGCACGTCGCTGGCCTTCAGCGCCCGCGCCACCACGCCGCTTGCCACCCCGCTGTGGATTCCGCAGGGCCTGTGGTTCGCCGGCTACTGCCTGTTCATCTTCACCCTGGTGCCGCTGCTGCTGCGCGCCCTGCAGGCCCTGCTGACCGGCGACCTGCCCAAGGTTCGCAGCCTGGCTGGCGCCCGCACCATCGAGGAAGACGCCGCCGACGAGGCGTCCCACACCGCCAGCCTCAAGCCCCTGGACTGACCCCCCATGCTCGCCACCTCCCTGATCCTTCTGATCGTCCTGCTGGCGGCGGCGCTGCCGGTGGCCGGCGCGCTTGGCACGCTCGGCCTGCTGCTCGACAAGATCTATTCCCAGATGCCGCTGACGCTCGCGATGGGCGAGGTGGCCTGGTCGTCGTCGAAGGACTTCCTGCTGGTCTCGATCCCGATGTTCATCCTGCTGGGCGAGATCCTGCTGCGCGCCGGCGTTGCCGAGCGCATGTACGATGCCATGGTGAAATGGCTGTCGTGGATTCCCGGCGGCCTGATGCATTCCAATATCGGCGCCTGCGCGATCTTTGCCGCCACCTCGGGCTCGTCGGTCGCCACGGCGGCGACCGTGGGCACTGTGGCGCTGCCGCTGGTGAAAAAGCACGGCTACAACGAGCGGCTGTTCCTCGGCACTCTGGCGGCCGGCGGCACCCTCGGCATCCTGATTCCGCCGTCGATCAATCTGATCATTTACGCGGTGCTGACCGACACCTCGATCCCCAAGCTGTATCTGGCCGGTATCATTCCCGGCGTCGGTCTCGCCGTGCTGTTCATGGTGATCGTCGCCGTCTGTTGCCTGGTCAAGCCGGCCTGGGGCGGCGAGAAGCTGTCGGCCAGCTGGGGGGAACGTCTGCGCAGCCTGACCGACCTGATCCCGCCGCTCGGCATTTTCCTCGTCGTGGTCGGCTCGATCTATGCCGGCCTGGCGACGCCGACCGAAGCCGCCTCGCTCGGCGTGGTTGCGGCACTTGGCCTGGCCGCCTTCTATCGCCGGCTGTCGTTCGCGATGATGAAGGAAGTGCTGGAAAATACCATGCGCACCACGGCGATGGTGATGCTGATCATCATCGCCGCCTATTTCCTCAATTTCGTCATCTCGGCGATCGGCCTGACCACGCTGCTGACCAACTACATCGCCGGCCTCGGCCTGTCGAAGCTGGAGATGCTGGCCGCCATCGTGGTGTTCTACCTGATCCTCGGCTGCTTCATGGAGACGCTGTCGATGATGATCACCACCATCCCGATCGTCGCCCCGGTGATGTTCGGGCTGGGTTTCGATCCGGTCTGGTTCGGCATCGTCATCATCATCATGATCGAGATGGCGCTGATCACCCCGCCGGTCGGCCTCAACCTCTTCGTCGTACAGTCGCTGCGCACCAGTGGCACGCTGAACGACGTGATCGCCGGCTCGATCCCCTTTGTGCTGGCGATGATTGCGCTGATCGCGCTGCTGGCGGCTTTCCCGGCCATTGCACTGTGGCTGCCGGCCACCTTTGGCTGACCTCCTTGATCTAAGGACATTCGCACCGTGCTGACCTTCGACCGCCTCTGGGCTGACCGCCGCGACCGCGTCGCCGTCGAGATCGAAACCCTGATCGTTGCCGGCTGGGCCGGCCGCGATGCCGCCGCCATCGAGCATCATATCGAGGAACTGGCTGCCATCGGCGTGCCGCGTCCGTCGAGCGTACCGCTGTTCTACCGCATCGGCACCGGCCAGCTCAGCCAGACCACGCGTCTGCAGGTGCTGGGCCCGGACACCTCGGGCGAGGTCGAGCCGGTGGTCGTTTCCCTGGCCGACGGCCTGTGGGTCACGCTCGGCTCCGACCATACCGATCGCAAGGCCGAATCCGCCGGCGTCGCGCTCTCCAAGCAGCTCTGCTCCAAGGTTGTCGGTACCCAGCTGTGGCGCTACGACGAGGTGGCGCCGCACTGGGACAGCCTGATCCTGCGCGCCTGGGCCACCATCGACGGTGCGCGCGTGCTCTACCAGGAAGGCGCCGTCGCGGCGCTGCGGAGCCCGGCCGACCTGATGCAGCGCTACAGCAACCAGCCCGGCCTGCCGCCAAGTCTTGCTCCTGGCAGCCTGATGTTCGGCGGCACGCTCGGCGCCCTCGGCGGCATCCGCTCCGGCACCCGCTTCGAGATGGAGCTGGAAGACCTGGTGCTCGGCCGCAGGATGGGTCACGCCTATGATATCGAGGCCCTGCCTGTTGTGGCCTGACCGGCTTCGCGGTTATTGAAGTCGGCATGGGCAGCTACCCGCAGATCCGCAGCTTCGGCGATACCGGCTTCAGCGTCGAGTTCGGCGAGGGCATCGACCGCCAGGTGAACGCCATGGTGATGGCGCTGCATGCGGCGCTCGCCGAAGCCGCCCTGCCCGGCGTGGTCGAGACCATTCCGTCCTTCCGTGCCCTGCTGGTGGCCTATGATCCGCTGATCGCAAGCCGTGCCGGTCTCGAGGCGCAGGTGCGCGCCATGCTGCCGGACCTGAAGGCGCAGAGCCGCGCCGGCCAGCTCTGGCAGCTGCCGGTCTGCTATGCCCCCGAAGTCGCTCCCGACCTGCTTGATGTCGCCGGGCGCTGCAAGCTGGCGCCGGAAGAGGTGGCCGCCCGCCATGCCGGTGGCCGCTATTTCGTCTATATGCTCGGCTTCATGCCCGGTCTTGCCTATATGGGCGGACTGGACGCGGCGCTGCAGTTGCCGCGCCGCAAGGAACCGCGACTGAAGGTACCGCAGGGTTCGGTGGCCATCGCCGAATCGATGACGACAATCTACCCGTGGGAAAGTCCGGGCGGCTGGCATCTGATCGGCCGCACGCCGCTGAAGCTGTTCGATGCCGCGCGCGACGAACCGATCCTGCTCGGTGCCGGCGACGAGATGACCTGCCAGGCCATCTCGCTGGCCGAATACGAAGCCATGCTGGCCGCGGTCGAGGCCGGGCGTTTCGAGTATGCCGCTTTGCGGGTGACGTCGTGAGCGGTGCCTTCCTCGATATCGTCGCGCCGGGGCTGATGACCTCGCTGCAGGATCTCGGCCGTCGGGGCCACCAGGCATCGGGCATGCCGGTGGCCGGCGCCATGGACCCGGTGGCGCTCAGGCTCGCCAACGCGCTGGCCGGCAATGCGGAAAACACGGCGGCACTGGAAATCGGCTATCTCGGGCCGACGCTCTCGGTGGCGGCCGGGGCGGTGCGCGTGGCTTTCGTCGGTGCCGCAAAGCTGACCCTGCAGCCGGCCGATGGCGGCGAGCCGCGGCCGCTGCGACCCGGCCGCTCGCTGCGGCTGAAGCGCGGCGACCGGCTGGCCATCGGTGCCATCGAGGCAGGCGCGGTGGCCTATCTCGCCGTGCAGGGCGGCTTTGCCGTGCAGCCCTTCCTCGGCAGCCTGTCGACCTACATGCGGGCCGGGCTCGGCGGCTTTGCGGGCCGCGCGCTGCAGGCCGGCGACCGCCTGCCGCTGAAGAATGCTACGGCGGAAGAGGGCGACGAACACGAACTCGCCGACAGCTTCGATTACGGCAGCGGCCCGGTCCGCGTCGTGCTGGGGCCGCAGGAAGATCGCTTCACCGCGGCCGGCATCGCCACCTTCCTGTCGGAACCCTATACGGTGACCAAGGAGGCCGACCGCATGGGCCTGCGCCTCGACGGCCTAGTGATCGAACATACCAGCGGCGCCGACATCGCCTCGGAGGGCCTGGTGACCGGCTGCATCCAGGTGCCGGGCAACGGCCGGCCGATCATCCTGATGGCCGACCGCCAGACCACCGGCGGCTATACCAAGATCGCCACCGTGATCTCGGCCGATCTGCCGCGCTGTGGCCGGCTCAAGCCCGGCGATAGCCTGAATTTTGCCACCGTGACCGTGGCCGAGGCAGAAGCCGCCCGCCGCGAGCAGGAAACGCGCATCCGCGCCCTGATCGGCGGCATTCGCGTCGCCGAACCGGATGTTCGCCTCGACCCCGGCGCCCTATATACTGTGAACCTGATCAGCGGCATGGTCGATGCCGTCAGCGGAGAAGGCCGATGAGCAAGCTTAAGGTGAACCTGAACAGCGATCTCGGTGAAAGCTTCGGCGCCTGGACCATGGGCGACGATGCGGCGATGCTGGCGGTGGTCACCACCGCCAATGTCGCCTGCGGCTTCCATGCCGGCGACTGGACGGTGATGCAGCAGACCGTAGACGAGGCCGTGAAGAACGGCGTCTCGATCGGCGCGCATCCCTCCTATCCCGACCTGCAGGGCTTCGGCCGCCGGCCGATGACCATGAGCAACAGCGAAGTCGAAGCGCTGATGGCCTACCAGATCGGCGCGCTGATCGGCATTGCCGCCACCCGCGGCGGCAAGGTAACCCATGTCAAGCCGCATGGCGCCATCAACAACAAGGCGGCCGTCGACGCCGATCTCGCCGCCGCCATCGCGCGCGGTATTGCCGGCGTCTCGCGCGACCTGATCTTTCTTGCCCCGGCCGGCTCGGCGATGATCGATGCCGGCCGCAAGGCCAACCTGCCGGTGGCGCAGGAGGTCTTTGCCGACCGCAACTACGACGATGACGGCAACCTGGTGCCGCGCGGCAAGCCCGACGCCATGGTGCATGACAACGACCAGGCGCTGCAGAACGTGCTGCGCATGGTGCAGGAAAAGGCCATCGTCTCGCTGTCGGGCAAGCGGATTCCCTGCGCCGTCGATTCGATCTGCGTACACGGCGACAGTGCCGGTGCGGTGGCGATGGCCCGCCATATCCGCGCCGGGCTGGAAAAGGCCGGTGTCGAGATCGTCACCCTGCCGGCGATGCTGGGCTGAGGCCGGCCGCGCTTACGTCGCTTTCGTGCTGCGCCCAAGCTGGCGGCGCTGCCGGGCCGGCGCCGCCACCGCATAGCGCCCGGGCGGCATGCCGTAGCGCGCGGTGAAGGCATTGATGAAATTGGTGACGTGGTTGTAGCCGACGCGGAAGGCGATCTGCTTGATCGGCGCCGCCCCGGCTTCCAGCGCGATCCGTGCATGCTCGAGCCGGTGGTTGCGCAACACCTCGAAAACCGTGCCGCCATACTCGTTGCGAAAGGCATTGTTCAGCCGCTTCTCGGTGAGGCCTACCGTGGCGGCCAGTTCGCCAAGGCCGGGCGGTTGCCGCATGTCGAGCAGCAGCAGGCGATGCGCGGTCGTGACCGCCGCGCGTTCCTGCCGGGTCAGCAGCCGGGCCTGGCGGATCTGGCTGGCCATCTGGCAGGCCAGCAGCTGCAGCACGACACCTTCCATGAACAGCCGGCGCAGGGGACCGTTCAGGCCGGGCGAGAACAGGCTGTCGGCCAGAGAACGCAGCCGGCGGGTCGCCTGCATGCAGATGACGCGGCTGCTCTCCACGTCCGGTTCCAGCAGCGGCGCCAGTGCCGGCGGCAGCGCGCCGTCGAAAATGCGCTGCACCCGGTCGACGCGCAGTGCGTAGCCGGCGAGCCGCAGGCGCTGCGGCGCCTTCACGTGATAGCGCGGGTTGCGCGCCGAGGGCCGGAACAGCACGGCCTGGTCGGGCCCGACCGCAACACGCAGGCCGTCCGGCATCTCGATATCGACTAGGCCGGAGACCACGATGTTGCTGCTGGTCCAAGGCGCGGTTTCGGTGTCGCGTGGCTGCACGGTGATATCGCTATGTGCCGTCACGTCGGTGAGGAAGACGCGCAGGCCCGGGCCAATCTCGATGCGTTCGATCTCGGCATCCCACTGCGCGTCGCTGATGACAGTGCGCTCGCTGAATTTCAGCTCGTGCTGCCCATCCGCTTTATGCAACAACCATCCGATTTCTTCCATTGCGGTGCTTTCGCGGGGTCGTTCTATGCCGCCCCTGGATTTTAGGGGCAGGCGACAGGCCCCGCCACAACAAACGGGCATTCCGCTTGCAGCTTGCGGTGCTGCCCGTCTGGCCCGATAAAGGGGGCTGGCGACACAGGGCGGACGAACACGCGTGGCAAAACGGAAAACCGCGAACGGCTGGCAGCGCGACCCGGAGGGGATGCGGTTGCGCATCCTTGAGGCCGCGACCCAGGAATTCTCCCGCCACGGCCTCGGCGGCGCCCGCATCGACCGCATCGCCAAGGCGGCCGGCGCCAACAAGCGCATGATCTATTATCATGTCGGCAACAAGGAGGACCTCTATCTGGCGGTCCTCGAAGGCACCTATGCGCATATCCGCGAAGCCGAACGCGAACTCAACCTTGAGGCCCAGGCGCCGGCCGAGGCGATCGCCAGCCTGATCCGCTTCACCTGGCAGTATTACCTGAAGCACCCGGAATTCCTGGCCATGCTGAATACCGAGAACCTGCATGGCGCGCGTTACCTGCGGCAGTCGGACAAGGTCAAGGAGATGCATTCGCCCTTCGTCGCCCTGATCGGTGCGGTGCTGCGCCGCGGCGAGAAAAGCGGTGAGTTCCGCAGCGGCGTCGATCCGGTACAGCTCTATATCTCGATTGCCAGCCTCTCGTATTTCTATCTGTCCAATAACGCCACGCTGGGCGTGATCTTCGGTCGCAACCTGCTGGCCGAGAGGGCCAAGGCCGAGCGGCTCGCGCATATGACCGATCTCGTGCTTGATGCACTGCAAAATCCCGCGATGCGGGAAGCGACCGCGAAAAAGCCGCCGAAGCGCTGATCCGCACAAGGATTTTGCGCCGGAAAGCGCTTGACCCTGTCGGGCCGTCGTCCCTAGAATTTAACCAACGAGTTAAAATGTAACGGACCCGCCCGCAGGCGGAGTCCGCTGGAGGAAACCGATGCGAAATGGCGCCAAGCCTGCGTTGTGGGCCCGTCTGCTTCAGGCGGCGTGGCTGAAGCCGCTGATCTTCCTGGCCCTGCTGATCGTGATGTGGGATCTCACCATCCGCATCTTCGGCATTCCGGCCTACCAGATCCCGACGCCCAGGGACGTCATCATCACCCTGTGGCAGGAAGCGCCGCGGCTGGCCGCCGAAGCGGTGCCGACCACCACGGCGACGGTCTGGGGCTTCCTGCTGTCGATCGCCTTCGGCATCCCGATCTCGATGCTGATCGCCGGCTCGCGCACCGTCGAGGCCTATGTCTACCCGCTGCTGGTCTTCTCGCAGTCGGTGCCGAAGATCGCCATCGCGCCGCTGTTTGTCGTGTGGTTCGGCTTCGACATGCTGCCCAAGGTGCTGTCGGCCTTCATGCTCGGCTTTTTCCCGGTGGTGGTTTCCGCCGTGCAGGGTTTCAAGTCGGTCGAGCCCGACATGATGGACATGGCGCGTGCCATGGAGGCCAACCGGCTGCAGATTTTCCGCTGGGTCAGCCTGCCGCATGCCATGCCGGCGATCTTCGCCGGCCTCAAGGTGTCGATCACCCTGGCGGTGGTCGGCGCCGTGGTCGGCGAATTTGTCGGCTCGAACTCCGGCCTCGGTTTCGTGCTGCAGCGCTCGATCGGCAATTTCGAGCTGCCGACGATGTTCGCGGCGCTCGTGATCCTCGCCTTCATCGGCGTGGTGCTGTTCTGGATTATCGATGTGATCGAACGGCTGGCGATTCCGTGGCACGCCAGCCAGCGCCAGAACCTGGTGATCGGTAGCTGAAGTCAGTCCAACCATAAAGAAAACACAACGGAGGAAACCATGATGCGTTCACATATCGCCGCCGGCCTCGGCGCCGTCCTGCTTGCCGGCGCGGCCACGGTGCCGGCCCCTGCCGTGGCGGCCGACAAGGTCACGCTGATGCTCAACTGGTATGTCTACGGCGAGCATGCGCCGTTCTATTACGGCAAGGAAAAGGGCATCTATGCCAAGCAGGGCATCGACCTCGACATCCAGGAAGGCCGCGGCTCGGCGGTGACCACCCAGGCGGTGGCCGCCAAGACCGCCACGTTTGGCTATGTCGACGTGCCGACCATGATGCGCGCCGCCGTCAAGGGCGCGCCGGTGGAGGCGGTTGGCGTCGCGCTGCAGACCAGCCCGATGTCGGTGATGGGCTTTGCCGACAAGAACATCCGCAAGCCAGCCGACATCAAGGGCAAGACTGTCGCCACCACGCCGGGCGATTCTATGTCGCAGATCTGGCCGCTGTTCCTCAAGAAGACCGGCCTGAAGGAAAGCGACTTCAAGACCGTCTCGGGCGACGGCACCACCAAGCTGAATGCCGTGATCAACGGCCAGGCCGACCTGCTGCTGGGCTACGTGATGGACCAGAGCATGAAGATCAAGGATGCCACCGGCAAGAATGTCTATCCGATCAAGTTCGCCGATTACGGCATCCATCTGGTCAGCTCGGGTATCATCGCCAACAAGGAGACCGTGAAGGGGCATACCGACATGGTGCGCCGCTTCCTGGCCGCCAGCACCACGGCGATCGAGGAAGCCTCCAAGCATCCGGGCGAGGCGGCCGACGCGATCCTCAAGGAGAACCCGAAGGGCGGCAAGAAGGAGACCCTGACCGAGGGCTTCGAGCTGACCATCCCGCTGTACAAGGACCCGACCGGCAAGTCGAACCGGCCGCTGCGCGTCTCGGACGAGAACATGAAGGACTCCGTCGACCTGATGGTCGAATACGGCGGCCTCGACGCCAAGGCCAAGGATGATCCCAAGGCCTTCTATACCAACGACTACCTGCCGAAGTAACGCCTGAGGACCTTGCTGTCATGGTTACACCAGCCCTGCGCCCAGCGCTGCATATCGTGCCTGAAGCCAGTGCCGGGGCCCGGCCGATCATCGAGATCGACGGTGTCTCGAAAACCTACCGTACCCAGGACGGCGAGGTTCCCTCGCTGCGGCCGCTCGACTTCCAGATCAACGACGGCGAGTTTCTCGTCGTCGTTGGCCCGTCGGGCTGTGGCAAGTCGACCCTGCTGAAGATGATTGCCGGCCTGCTGCCGCCGACTGACGGCGAGATCCGCGTCGACGGCAAGGCGATCACCAGGCCGCACAGCGGTGTCGGCGTCGTGTTCCAGAGTGCCTTGCTGCTGCCGTGGAAGCGCGTTTTTGAGAACGTGATGATGCCGGTCGAGATCAAGCATCTGCCGCGCGACGAATACCGCCAGCGCGCCCGTGACCTGCTGAAAATGGTCGGCCTTGAGGGCTTTGAGCGCAAATACCCCTGGCAGCTGTCGGGTGGCATGCAGCAGCGCGCCGCGATCTGCCGGGCGCTGGTGCACGATCCCAAGATCGTGCTGATGGACGAGCCGTTCGGCGCGCTCGACGCGATGACGCGCGAAAAGATGAATGTCGAGCTGCAACGCATCCAGCGTGAGACCCGTAAGACGGTGATGCTGATCACCCATTCGATCCCGGAGGCGGTGTTCCTTGCCGACCGCGTGCTGGTGATGAGCGAACGGCCCGGCACCATCGCCGCGATCTACGACGTGCCGCTGCCGCGGCCGCGCTCCCTCGATGTCATGGCCGACCCGGTTTTCGTCGCCCTGGCCCAGAAGATCCGCCAGCATTTCAACGCCGCCCCAGGCCTCGACTGACCGACATGCCGCCGCTGCTGCAGGTTTGCGATCTGACGCTGCACGGGCGGCCGGTGCGGTTCCGCAAGCCGTTCCGCTTTGGCGCGGTCACCGTCGAGGCGGCCGACCAGGTCTTCGTCACTGCCGAGGTCGAGGTGGCCGGCCATGGTCGCGCCACCGGCATGAGCGCCGAGCTGATGGTGCCGAAATGGTTCGACAAGAATCCGGCGCTCAATGTCGCCGATACGGTGGCCGAGCTGCGCCGCTCGCTCGAGATCGCCTGCGACCTCTATCTTGGCCGTGGCGACCGCGACACGGCGTTTGGCCATCATGCCAGTCGCATCGGCGAGCAGGTGGCGCGCTGTGCCGCCGAGGGTATCCCGGCGCTGGCGGCCGGCTTCGGACCGGCCGAGATCGACAAGGCGGTGCTCGATGCCCTGCTGCGCGCCCTGCATCTCGATGTCTATGCCGGATTTGCCGGCAACGTGATGGGGCTGGATGCCCGGCTGGCGCCTGACCTCGATACCGGCGCCATCGATCGCTTTCTCTTCGGCCGTCGCCCGCTGCAGCGGCTGGCGATCCGCCATACCGTCGGCATGGCCGATGCGCTGGACGGCCCGGGCGGTCTGCCAGCCATTGCCGCCGATACCGGCTGCCGGCATTTCAAGCTGAAGCTGGGTGGCGATCCGGAGACCGACCGCCGCCGGCTTGCCGCTATTGCCGCCGCGCTGGACGGCGCCGGCATCGACTATGCCGCGACGCTCGATGCCAACGAACAGTATGCCGACCTCGCCGCGCTTGGCGCCATCTGCGACGCCCTGGCCCATGATCCCGCGCTGACCGGGCTCGGCCGCCGGCTGCTCTACATCGAGCAGCCGATGCCGCGCGAGACCAGCCGGCAGGCGGCGCTCGGCGACCTCGGCACCCGCTGGCCCTTCATCATCGACGAGGCCGATGACGGCTACGATGCCTTCCCGGCGGCCATCGCGCTCGGCTATCGCGGCGTATCGTCGAAATCCTGCAAGGGACTGTACAAGTCGCTGCTCAACGGCAGCCGCGCGGCGGTGCGCAATGCCGCCGATGGCGCGGCCGGGTATTTCATTGCCGCCGAGGACCTGACCTGCCAGGCCGGTCTGGCGCTGCAGCAGGATTCGGCGCTGGTGGCTTTCCTCGGCATCGGCCATGCCGAACGCAACGGCCACCATTACGGCAACGGCTTTGCCGGCGCGCCGGCGGGCGAGGCGGAGGCCTTCCTCGCCGCCCACGACGACCTCTATGAACGGCGCGACGGTCAGGTCCGCCTGAAAATCCGCGATGGCAGCATCAGCATCGCCTCGCTCACCGTGCCGGGCTTTGCCTCGGCCGTCCTCCCCGCGTCCGGCCCGGCCGGACATACCATAATGCAACAGGAGCATTTTCAGTCATGAAGCGTCTCGGTATCATCATGAACGGCGTCACCGGCCGCATGGGCATGAACCAGCATCTGATCCGGTCGATCGTCGCCATCCGCAACGACGGCGGCGTCGTGCTGAAGAACGGCAAGCGCGTGATGCCCGACCCGATCCTGGTCGGTCGCAACCTCGACAAGGTGGCGGCGCTGGCCAACAAGTATGGCATCGAGCGCTATACCGACGATCTCGACGCCGCGCTGAAGAACAAGGACGACACCCTGTTCTTCGATGCCGCCACCACCCAGGCCCGCGCCGGCCTGCTGAAGAAGGCGATGGCCGCCGGCAAGGACATCTATTGCGAGAAGCCGACGGCAGAGACCCTGGCGGTGGCGATGGATCTCGTCAAGGCGGCGAAGAAATACGGCGTCAGGAATGGCGTGGTGCAGGACAAGCTGTTCTTGCCCGGCCTCGAGAAGATGAAAGTGCTGATCGACAGCGGCTTCTTCGGCAAGATCCTCTCGGTGCGCGGCGAGTTCGGCTACTGGGTGTTCGAGGGCGACTGGCAGCAGGCGCAACGCCCGAGCTGGAACTACCGCGTCAAGGACGGCGGCGGCATCATCCTCGACATGCTGTGCCACTGGCGCTACGTGCTCGACAACCTGTTCGGCAACGTCAAGGCGGTCTCCTGCCTCGGCGCCACCCATATCCCGAAGCGCTGGGACGAGAACGGCAAGCCCTACAAGGCCGATTCCGACGATGCCGCCTATGCCACCTTCGAGCTGGAAGGCGACGTGATCGCCCAGATCAATTCCTCCTGGGTCACCCGGGTGCGCCGCGACGACCTCGTCACCTTCCATGTCGACGGCACGCTGGGTTCGGCGGTCGCCGGCCTGCACAAATGCTTCGTGCAGCCCCGCGTCGCCACGCCGAAGCCGGTGTGGAACCCCGACCTGCCGCAGAGCATCAACTTCTTCGACACCTGGCAGGAAGTCCCCGAGAACAAGGTCTATCCGAACGGCTTCCGCGCCCAGTGGGAGATGTATATCCGCCATCTGGTCGACAACGAGCCGTTCAAGTGGACCCTGCTGGAGGGTGCCAAGGGCGTGCAGCTCGCCGAGGCCGGCCTGAAGAGCTGGAAGGAGCGCCGCTGGATCGACCTGCCGGAGCTGAAGGCCTGAAGCGATGACAATCACATTGATCCTTCCCTCGGCGCCGGGCAGGACCGCGCCCTACACGCTGAAACAGCCGAAGGCGTTTCCGGCTGCAAAGCCACCGTTCAGCCGCATCGCTTTCGGCGCCGTCCATGTGGTGGCCGATCCGCTGGCGGATCATGACCCCTGGCTGAAGCCGGCGATCGACTGGGACCGCACCGTCGCCTTCCGCCGGCATTTGTGGTCGCTCGGCCTCGGTGTCGCCGAGGCGATGGATACCGCCCAGCGCGGCATGGGCCTTGACTGGAAGGATGCGCTGGAGCTGGTCCGTCATTCGCTCGATGCGGCGAAGGACATCCCCGGCGCGGTGATCGCGTCCGGTGCCGGCACCGATCATCTGGCGCCGGGCCCCGATGTCACCATCGACCAGGTGATCGCCGCCTACGAGGAACAGTGCGAAGCCATCGAGAAGCTCGGCGGCCGCATCATCCTGATGGCCAGCCGCGCGCTGGTCGTTGCGGCGAAATCGCCTGACGACTACATCAGGGTCTACAGCCGGGTTCTGTCCGGCGTGAAGCAGCCGGTGATCCTGCACTGGCTCGGCGAGATGTTCGATCCGGCGCTCGCGGGCTACTGGGGCAAGGGCGGCCACATGCAGGCGATGGATGTCTGCCTCGACATGATTGCCGCCAATGCCGCCAAGGTCGACGGCATCAAGATTTCCCTGCTCGACAAGGACAAGGAGATCGTGATGCGCCGCCGCCTGCCCAAGGGCGTGCGGATGTATACCGGCGACGACTTCAATTATGCCGAACTGATCGCCGGCGACGCACAGGGCCATTCCGAGGCGCTGCTCGGTATCTTCGATGCCATCGCGCCGGCGGCTTCGGCCGCGCTTGGTGCGCTGACCCGCGGCGACGAGAAGACCTTCCACGAGATTCTCGCTCCGACCGTGCCGCTGTCGCGGCATATCTTCAAGGCGCCGACCCGCTTCTACAAGACCGGCGTCGTCTTCATGGCCTACCTCAACGGCCACCAGGATCATTTCCTGATGGTCGGCGGGCAGCAGAGTACGCGCTCGGCTTTGCATCTGGCCGAGCTGTTCCGGCTGGCCGATGCCGCCGGCCTGCTCAGCGACCCGGACCGGGCGGCGGTACGCATGAAGGCGGTGATGGCCGTGCACGGGGTTACCGCATGACCGCGCTAAAGCCGCGGGCCAAACCAGGCCCGCTGTCGCTGAACACCGCCACGGTGCGCGAGCAGTGGTCGCTGAAGGACTGCATCGAGGGCTGCGCCCGGCATGGCATTACCGGCATCTCGCCGTGGCGCGACAAGCTGGCCGAATACGGCATCGCGAATGCCGCGCGGCATATCCGTGAGGTTGGTCTTACGGTGACCGGGCTGTGCCGCGGCGGTATGTTCCCGGCCGCCGATGCGGCCGGGCGCCAGGCGGCGATTGAGGATAACAAGCGTGTCATTGACGATGCGGCGGCGCTCAACGCCCAATGCCTCGTGCTGGTGGTCGGCGGCATGCCGGCCGGCTCGCGTGACCTCGCCGGTGCGCGGGCCCAGGTCCAGGACGGCATCGCCACCGTGCTGGAGCATGCGAAAGCGGCCGGCGTGCCGCTCGCCATCGAGCCCTTGCATCCGATGTATGCCGCCGACCGCGCCTGCGTGAACACGCTGGGCCAGGCGCTCGACATCTGCGATGCGCTGGGCAGCGGCCCGGCCGACCGCCATCTCGGCGTGGCCGTCGACGTCTATCACGTATGGTGGGACCCGCAGCTGAAGCAGCAGATCGAGCGGGCGGCCAAACGCGTGCTGGCGTTTCACATCTGCGACTGGTTGGTGCCGACCACCGACCTGCTGCTCGACCGCGGCATGATGGGCGACGGGGTGATCGACATCCCGGCGATCCGCGCCATGGTCGAGGCGGTCGGCTACGACGGCTTCTGCGAGGTCGAGATCATGTCGACGGCCAACTGGTGGCGGCGTCCGGCCGACGAAGTGCTGAAGATCTGCATCGAGCGCCACGCCACGGTCGTCTGAATATGGGCGTGGTGTGACCTTTGATTTCCGGCGGCGGACCCGGTCCGCCGCCGGAACAGGCCGGCGTGCCTTGATTTAAGCCGGGGCATCCTTCAAAAGAGGGGTCGTTCCCCTCTTCGCCCGCCGGTGCCCATGCTGCCCGACAAGCTCTTCGACGCCACCCCGCATGTCCTGCCCGGCCTGCTGCTGCTGCGCCCGGCCACGGTGATGGACAGTTTCGGCTGGGTCAGTGTCGTCTATGACGAGGGCCTGCTCGGCAACCTCGGTATTCACGACCGCTTCCACCGCGACATCATCGTCTATGCCGACCGGCGCGGCACCGTGCAGGGCCTGCATTACCAGCTGGCACCGCAGCAGCAGGCCCGCCTGCTGCGGGTGCTGCGCGGCAGCGCCTTCGTCGCGGCGGTGGATGTGCGGCGCGGCTCGCCGACTTTCGGCCGGTCGGCAACCATCACGATCTCCTACATGGATGGCGCGCAGTTCTATGCCATGCCCGGTTTCGCGCTCGGCTGGTGCAGCCTTGAGCCCGCCACCGAGCTGCTGGTCAAGACATCGGCGGAAGACCGGCCCGACCTGCAGCGCGGCATCAACTGGCGGGATCCGGCGCTGAAACTCGACTGGCCGGTGCGCGCCGCCGACGCCCTGATCGGCGTCGAGGATGTCGGCCTGCCGATGCTGGCCGACCAGACCGACCTGCCCGACTGACCGCGGCGATGACCCAGCGGCTGCAGCGCGCCCAGGGCCGGCTCGCGCTCGGTTTTGCCGCTCCGGTCGCGGCCGGCGGCCCCAGCCGGCTGGCCGACCTGTTCCAGCATGACCCTTGCCGCGCCCTGCTGCCGGCGCCCGATCCCGGCGAGCCCACCACGGCGATCCTGATCACCACCTCCGGCGGGCTGACCGGCGGCGACCGGCTTGATCTCGCCGTCACGGCAGGCGCCGGCAGCGACGTGCTGTGCACGCCGCAGGCCGCCGAGAAGATCTACCGGGCCGAAACCGACGAAGCCGCCGCCATCGACCTGCGGCTGACGGTCGGCAATGCGGCGCGGCTCGAATGGCTGCCGCAGGAGATGATCCTGTTCGACGGCGCCCGGCTGCGCCGCCGCATCCGTATCGACCTGAATGGTGCGGATGCGCGGCTGCTGGCTGGCGACATCACCGTGTTCGGTCGCATCGCCCGCGGCGAGCGCTTCGGCCATGGCCTGCTGGCCGATCGCTGGGAGCTGCGCCGCGACGGCCATCTGCTGTGGGCCGATGCATTGCGGCTCGACGGCGAGATCGCCGCGCGGCTGGCGCATCCGGCCGGTTTCGCCGGCGCCGTCGCTCAGGGCGTTATCCTGTCGGTTGCGCCGGACCCCGCGGTGCTGCGCGACCGGCTGCGCGCGATGATGACGGAGGAGGCCATGACGGGGGCGGGCGCCACCGTGATCGGCGACCTGCTGCTGGTCCGCCTGCTGGATGGCGATGCGGCCCGGCTGCGGCGGCACTTTGGCCGGCTCTGGGCCCTGCTGCGCGCCGGACTGGGACGCCCGGACCGTATGCCCCGGCTCTGGCACCTGTAACCGATCTGCCGCACTAAGCTGTTCAAAAACTGTGCATTGCCTGTTTTTTTATCAAAATTGACAAAATTATAAGCAAAATCCCGCTCCGGTAGCTCTCTTCCATACACAAGAATCGCGCGGGTTATTGTGCAGTTGCGAAGGACGGGTTCGCTTTTCCCTGCCCGGAATCAGCGGATTAGCGGACGGCGTTCCATATTCGGTACCGCCCGGGGCGGCTTGGCATGGTCCTTGCCACTCCTCTGTCATCTGGCTGAGCCCATGGGGGGGCCGCCAAGTGACGCAGGAGAGGAAAACTATGATCAAGTTTGTTCGGACGCTGGCCGTGATGGGTACGGTCGCCGCCGGCCTGGCCGCCGTCGCGGCCCCGCAGGGGGCCCGCGCGCAGGACACCATCAAGGTGGGCGTGCTGCATTCGCTGTCGGGCACCATGGCCATCTCGGAGACCACCCTGAAGGACACCGTCCTGATGATGGTCGACGATCTCAACAAGAAGGGCGGTCTGCTCGGCAAGAAGGTCGAACCCGTCGTGGTCGATCCGGCCTCCAACTGGCCGCTATTCGCCGAAAAGGCGCGCGAACTGATCTCCAAGGACAAGGTTTCGGTGGTGTTCGGCTGCTGGACCTCGGTCTCGCGCAAGTCGGTGCTGCCGGTTTTCGAAGAGCTGAACAGCCTGCTGTTCTACCCCGTCCAGTATGAGGGCGAGGAAAGCTCGAACAACGTGTTCTACACCGGCGCCGCGCCGAACCAGCAGGCGATCCCGGCCGTCGAATACCTGATGAGCAAGGAAGGCGGCGACGTCAAGCGCTGGGTGCTGGCCGGTACCGACTACGTCTATCCGCGCACCACCAACAAGATCCTCGAAGCCTTCCTGAAGTCCAAGGGCGTCAAGCCCGAGGACATCATGATCAACTACACGCCGTTCGGTCAGTCCGACTGGCAGACCATCGTGGCGGATATCAAGAAGTTCGCCTCGGCTGGCAAGAAGACCGCCGTGGTCTCAACCATCAACGGCGACGCCAACGTGCCGTTCTACAAGGAACTGGCCAACCAGGGCATCAAGGCCTCCGATATCCCGGTGGTCGCCTTCTCGGTCGGCGAGGAAGAACTGGCCGGTATCGACACCAAGAACCTGGTCGGCCATCTGGCGGCCTGGAACTACTTCGAGTCGGTCAAGAACCCGGTCAACGACGCCTTCATCAAGCAGTGGCACGCCTACATCAAGAACCCGAAGCGCGTGACCAACGATCCGATGGAAGCCACCTACATCGGCTTCAAGATGTGGACCCAGGCCGTCCTGCAGGCCGGCACCACCAACGTCGACGCCGTCCGCCAGGCCATGTATGGCCAGAAGGTCAAGGCGCCGTCGGGCTTCACGGCCGTGATGAACACCAACCATCACCTGTCGAAGCCGGTCTACATCGGCGAAATCCGCCCGGACGGTCAGTTCAACATCGTCTGGAAGACCAAGGGTCCGATCAAGGCCGATGCTTGGTCGAAGTACATCCCGGAAAGCGCCAAGCTGACCGCGGACTGGACCTTCCCCTGGGTCTGCGGCAACTGCCAGAAGCCGAAATACGCTTCTTACCAGTAAGACCGGCGTAACCGTCCCATGATGGAACCCGCCCCCTTCCTCCGCCGTGTTGTCCGCAATGCGGCGCGGGGAAGGGGTGCGGACCACCGGCACAAAGCGCGGCAATCCAGACAACAGCGCATCCGGGAGTAGGAGTAAACGCCGTGTCCGTCGTCTCGGTCTCCATGAAACGCGTCCTGAGAATTTTCCTGCTGGCCACCCTGCTGGCCGTGCCGCTGACCGCCCACGGCGCCTTGGGCGCCGATGAGTCGCTCGAAGACCTGCTCACCGGCCTGACCTACGATGACCCGAAGCCTGCCATCAAAACGCTGGCCGCCAGCCAGGACGAGAAGGCCAAGGCCGCCGCGGCCGCGCTGGCCAGGGGCGCGCTGTTCGTCCGTCTCGAGGATAATGCCGTGGTGATCGGCGAGAAGGATGGCGACCAGTATGTCGTCACCAACGCGCTGACCGGCGATGTCGAGGCGATGGCCGCCCCCGACGAACTGAAACCCATCGCGCTCGATGCCGAAAGCAAGGCGCTGCTCGGCGCCAGCGGCACCGATACCGCCGCCACCGATGCCGGCCCGTTCGACTTCGCCACCGGCGTGAACGCCCTGAAGGCCGACGACTTCGAGGCCAAGGCCAGGGCGATCGAGCGCCTGACCACGCTCGCCGATCCCCGTGCCATCCCGGTCTTCCGCGCGCTGGCCGACGGCCGCCTGTTCATCCGCAAGGCCGATGGCGCGCTGGTGATCGGCGATGCCAGCGGCAATGACGTGCGCCTGACGCTGGCCACCACGCTGGAGCCGGCCGGCATCGTGGCGCCGGGCGACCTCGATGTCGTCTTCGTCAACAACAACCTGCGCAACACGCTGCGCGAATCGGTCGGCCGCCTCGGTCTGCTGAGCGATGAGGCCAGCCAGCGCCGCCGCGCCGCCAATGCACTGCTTGATGGCATTACGCCCGACGCCGTGGCGCTGCTGCGCAAGGCCTGGGACAAGGAAACCGACCGCAGCGTGAAGCAGACCATGGCGCTAGCGCTGGCGGCAGCCGATGTCACCGACCCGGACAAGGCCAGGCGCCTGCTGGCGGTCGGCGTGCTGTCCGGCTCCACCGACCTGCGGGTGCGGTCGCTGCTGCAGGCGCGGCTCGGCCAGGAGCAGGATGCCGACGTCAAGGCGGCGATCACCAAAGCCTTCGACAGCATGCAGACCAAGATCAAGCTGCTTGGCTACGCCGAAAACCTGGTGCAGGGCATCAGTCTCGGCTCGGTGCTGCTGCTGGCAGCGGTCGGCCTCGCCATCACCTTCGGCGTGATGGGCATCATCAACATGGCGCATGGCGAGATGATCATGCTGGGCGCCTATTCGGCCTATGTGACGCAGGAATTCTTCCGCTCCTTCCTGCCGCCGGCTTGGCTTGGCGCCTATCTGATCGTGGCGCTGCCGGTCGCCTTCCTGGTGGCCGGCTGCATCGGCGTGATCATCGAGCGCGGCGTGATCCGCTTCCTCTACGGCCGTCCGCTCGAGACCATGCTGGCGACCTGGGGCATCAGCCTGGCGCTGCAGCAGACCGTGCGCATGATCTTCGGTGCGCCGAACAAGGAAGTCGCCAATCCCGGCTGGATGACCGGCGCCGTCGAACTGACCGGCGGTTTCGCGGTGACCTGGAACCGCATCTACATCATCATCTTCTGCTTCATCGTGCTCGGCCTGATCACGTTGATCCTGCGCAAGACCAGCTTCGGCCTGCATATGCGCGCGGTGACCCAGAACCGGCCGATGGCCTCGGTGATGGGTATTCCGACCGCGCGGGTCGATGCCATGACCTTCGCGCTTGGCTCCGGCATCGCCGGCATGGCCGGCGTGGCGCTCAGCCAGATCGGCAACGTCTCGCCCAATCTTGGCCAGCTCTACATCGTCGACAGCTTCCTCGTGGTGGTGTTCGGCGGCGTCGGCAACCTGATGGGCACGCTGGTCGGCGCATTGACGCTCGGCGTGGTCAACAAGCTCCTCGAGCCGGTTGCCGGCGCGGTGCTCGGCAAGGTGGTCGTGCTGGTCTTCATCATCCTGTTCATCCAGAAACGGCCACGCGGCCTGTTCGCAGCCAAGGGGAGGTCGGCCGATGCGTGAGGAACTCGCGGCCTGCGCGAAGCCGGCGCCGCTGCTGCCGTTGCGCGGCTGGGCGGCTTTCCTGGGCGTCGGCTTCGTGCTGATCGTGCTGGTGCCGTTGCTCAACCTGCTGCCGGCCACCGGTTCGGCGGCGCAGGTGCCTGATTACCTGATCCCGCTGCTCGGCAAATACGCCTGCTACGCGATCCTCGCGCTCGCGCTTGATCTCGTCTGGGGCTATGCCGGCATCCTCAGCCTCGGCCATGGTGCTTTCTTCGCGCTCGGCGGTTATGCCATGGGCATGTACCTGATGCGCCAGATCGGCACGCGCGGCGTCTACGGCAATGCCGACCTGCCCGATTTCATGGTGTTCCTGAACTGGAAGGAGCTGCCCTGGTACTGGTACGGCTTCGAGCATTTCCCCTTCGCCCTGCTGATGGTGGTGGTGGCGCCGGGCCTGCTGGCGCTGGTGCTCGGCTGGTTCGCCTTCCGCAGCCGCGTCACCGGCGTCTACATTTCGATCGTCACCCAGGCGATGACCTTCGCCCTGCTGCTGGCCTTTTTCCGCAACGACATGGGCTTCGGCGGCAATAACGGCCTGACCGATTTCAAGGACATCCTCGGTTTCCCGATCCAGGCATCCGGTACCCGCATCGGGCTTTACGTGATCTCGGTGGCGATGCTGGGCGGCTGCTTCCTGCTGTGCCGCTGGATCACCGGCTCCAAGCTCGGCCGCGTGCTCAAGGCGGTACGCGACGCCGAAAGCCGGGTGCGCTTCTTCGGCTATTCGCCGACTGCGGTGAAGCTGTTTGCCTTCGTCCTCTCGGCCATCCTCGCCGGGATCGCCGGCGCGCTCTATGTGCCGCAGGTCGGCATCATCAATCCATCGGAATTCTCGCCGGCCAATTCCATCGAGATCGCCATCTGGGTCGCGGTCGGCGGCCGCGGCACGCTGTATGGCGCCATTCTCGGCGGCGTGCTGATCAACCTGGTGAAGACCTGGCTGACCGGCGCCGCGCCGGAACTGTGGCTGTTCGTGCTGGGTGCGCTGTTTGTCGCCTGCACCCTGCTGTTCCCCAAGGGCGTGGTCGGGCTGATCGGCCAGTGGAAGGCCTGGCGGGCCGAACGGCGCAGCTATGCCGCCCAGCCCGGCAGTGGCGAATAGAACAGGGAGGCGAGCGCGACCATGCACGCAGCACCGATTGCCCCGAGCCCGCTGGTTCCGCCGGCACACGCGCACGAAAGCGCCGCCGGCCTGGCGCCCGAGGTGATCGACCGGCCGCGGGTCTCCGACACCCAACTCTACCTGTCCGGCGTCTCGGTCAGCTTCGACGGCTTCCGCGCGATCAACAATCTGTCGCTGATGGTGGCGCCCGGCGAGCTGCGCACCATCATCGGTCCGAATGGTGCCGGCAAGACCACGATGATGGACATCGTCACCGGCAAGACCCGGCCCGACGAGGGCGAGGTGATGTTCGCCGGCCGCATCGACCTGACCAAGCTGGACGAGACCGAGATCGCCAACCTCGGCATCGGCCGCAAGTTCCAGAAGCCCACCGTTTTCGAGAATCTTTCCGTCTTCGAGAATTTCGAACTGGCCATGAAGGCGCCGCGCGGGCCCTGGCGCACCCTGATGGCGAAACTCGATTCCGAGTCGCTCGACCGCATCGGCTGGGCCCTTGATACCGTCGGCCTTGGCGGCCGCGTCGGCGAGCTGGCCGGCGCGCTCAGCCACGGCCAGAAGCAGTGGCTCGAGATCGGTATGCTGCTGGTGCAGGACACCCAGCTGATCCTGCTGGACGAACCGGTCGCCGGCATGACCGATGCCGAGACCAGGCAGACCGCCGAGCTGATCCTGACCCTGAAGGGCGAGCGCACCCTGGTGGTGGTCGAACACGACATGGAATTCGTCCGCGATCTCGGCGCCCGGGTCACCGTGCTGCATGAAGGCAGCGTGCTGGCCGAGGGCAGCGTCGAGGCGGTGCAGAACGACCCCCGGGTCATCGAAGTCTATCTTGGCCGCTAGAGTGGGGGCGCGCTGACATGCTGAACGTCGAAGGTATCAATCTCTATTATGGCGCCAGCCACGCGCTGCGCGATGTCAGCCTGACCGCCGAGGCCGGCAAGATCACCTGCGTGCTCGGCCGCAACGGCGTCGGCAAGACCTCGCTGATGCGGGCCCTGGTCGGCCTGCAGGGGGTGCGCAGCGGCACGGTGCGCTGGGAAGGCCATGACATCACCGCCATGAAGCCGCACGAGCGCGCCCGCCACGGCATCGCCCTGGTGCCCCAGGGCCGCGAGATTTTTCCCCGCCTGACGGTGATGGAAAACCTGGAAACCGGCATGGCGCCGCTGCCGCGCGGCCAGAAGAAGATTGACGAAGACGTGTTTGGTCTGTTTCCTGTGCTGCACGAAATGCGGAATCGCCGGGGAGGCGATCTTTCGGGGGGACAGCAGCAGCAGCTGGCGATCGCGCGGGCCTTGGTCACGCGTCCCCGGCTGCTGCTGCTGGACGAACCGACCGAGGGCATCCAGCCCTCCATCATCAAGGATATCGGCCGGGTCATCCGGGATCTCGCTAACCGCGGCACCATGGCGATCGTGCTGGTCGAACAGTATTTCGAGTTCGCCCGGGAACTCGCCGACCGCTTCATCCTGCTCCAGCGCGGCGAGGTTGTCGTCGCCGGTGACGCTTCCAGACTGGAAGACGACGAGGTCCGCAGGTATCTTACCGTCTGATTTCGGACTTCGGATTCCAGCTTCGGGGAGGCCGGCGGCATGAATCTCACGCCCCGCGAAAAGGACAAACTTCTGGTGGCGATGGCCGCCAATGTGGCGCGCCGCCGGCTCGAGCGCGGGGTGAAGCTCAATCACCCCGAAGCGGTGGCGCTGATCACCGACTTTGTGGTCGAGGGCGCCCGCGACGGCCGCTCGGTCGCCGAGCTGATGCGCGACGGCGGCACGGTACTGACCCGCGCCCAGGTGATGGATGGCATTGCCGAGATGATCCACGAGATCCAGGTCGAGGCGACCTTCCCCGACGGCACCAAGCTGGTGACCGTGCACAACCCGATCCGGTAGGCGCCATGTCACGGCGCCACACCACAAAAAAGCCGTCATGCCCGGACTTGATCCGGGCATCCACGTGCGAGGGTTCTTTCCGCCGGGCCAAGCCTGGCATCACCATCATTTCGTGGATGGCCGGGTCAAGCCCGGCCATGACGCGTGTGGGAAAGGTAGGCACCGCATGATTCCCGGCGAAATCATCACCGCGCCCGGCGAGATCGAGCTGAATGCCGGCCGGCCCACCGTCACCCTTTCGGTGGCCAATACCGGCGACCGGCCGATCCAGGTCGGCAGCCATTACCATTTCTTCGAGACCAACCCGGCGCTGTCCTTCGATCGTGACAAGGCGCGCGGCATGCGGCTGAATATCGCCGCCGGCACCGCCGTGCGCTTCGAGCCGGGCCAGACCCGCGAGGTCTCGCTGGTCGCCTATGCCGGGCGGCGCAATGTCTTCGGCTTCCGTGCCGAAGTCATGGGCACCCTGCGCTAAGGAGGCGAGAGAGATGGTCACCCGCATCCCGCGTTCCGCCTATGCCGGCATGTTCGGCCCCACCGTCGGCGACCGGGTCCGTCTCGCCGATACCGACATCATCATCGAGGTCGAGAAGGATTTCACCGCCCAGCCGCCGTCGGGCCATGACCCGAAGCTGGTCGGCAGCGGTTACAGCGCCAACGCGCCGCTTTACGGCGAGGAAGTGAAATTCGGCGGCGGCAAGGTGATCCGCGACGGCATGGGCCAGAGCCAGATGACCAATGCCGAGGGCGCGGTCGATACCGTGATCACCAACGCACTGATCCTCGACCACTGGGGCATCGTCAAGGCCGACATCGGGCTCAAGAACGGCCGCATCCATGCCATCGGCAAGGCCGGCAACCCGGATGTCCAGCCCGGCGTCGATATCGTCATCGGCCCCGGCACCGAGGCGATTGCTGGCGAGGGCAAGATCATCACCGCCGGCGGCTTCGACGCCCATATCCATTTCATCTGCCCGCAGCAGATCGAGGAGGCGCTGTATTCCGGCGTCACCACCATGATGGGCGGCGGCACCGGCCCGGCCGCCGGCACCTCGGCCACCACCTGCACGCCGGGCCCGTTCCACATCATGCGCATGCTGCAGGCCGCCGAGGCCTTCCCGATGAACATCGGCTTCCTCGGCAAGGGCAATGCGTCGCTGCCGGACGCGCTGATCGAGCAGGTCGCCGCCGGCGTCTGCGGCCTCAAGCTGCACGAGGACTGGGGTACCACGCCGGCCGCCATCGACAATTGCCTGAATGTCGCCGAGCAGCATGACATCCAGGTCGCCATCCATACCGATACGCTGAACGAAAGCGGCTTCGTCGAGGATACGATCGCGGCGTTCAGGCATCGCACCATCCACGCCTTCCATACCGAAGGCGCCGGCGGTGGCCATGCGCCGGACATCATCAAGGTGGCCGGGCTTGCCAATGTGCTGCCCAGCTCGACCAATCCGACCATGCCGTATACCGTGAATACGGTCGACGAGCATCTCGACATGCTGATGGTCTGCCACCATCTCGACCAGCGCATTCCGGAGGATGTGGCGTTTGCCGACAGCCGCATCCGCCGCGAGACGATTGCGGCGGAAGATATTCTGCATGACCTCGGCGCCTTCTCGATGATGTCGTCGGACAGCCAGGCCATGGGCCGCGTCGGCGAGGTGATCATCCGCACCTGGCAGACGGCCGACAAGATGAAGAAGCAGCGCGGCCGCCTGCCCGAGGAAACGGGCGACAACGACAATGTCCGCGCCAAGCGCTATGTCGCGAAATACACCATCAATCCGGCGCTCAGCCACGGCGTGGCCCACGAGATCGGCTCGGTCGAGGCCGGCAAGTTCGCCGACCTGGTGATCTGGTCGCCGGCCTTCTTCGGCGTCAAGCCCGATATGATCCTGAAGGGCGGCAGCATCGCCGCCGCGCCGATGGGCGATCCGAATGCCTCGATCCCGACGCCGCAGCCGGTGCATTACCGGCCGATGTTCGCCAGCTTCGGCCGCAACATGGTGCAGTCGAGCCTGACCTTCGTCAGCCAGGCCGGGCTGGATGCCGGCATCGCCGCCAAGTTCGGGCTGCAGCGTCCCCTGGTCGCGGTGAAGGGCTGCCGCACGGTGACCAAGAAGGACATGGTGCACAACAACTACATGCCGAAGATCGAGGTCGATACCGAGACCTATACCGTGCGCGCCGACGGCCAGCTGCTGACCTGCGAGCCGGCCAAGGAACTCGCCATGGCGCAAAGGTATTTCCTGTTCTGACCAATATGGCCGCCGGATGCGGTGCAAACCACAGTCGTCATGCCCGGACTTGATCCGGGCATCCACGTCCATCGGCGGGACGAATCCCGCCGCGTGGATGGCCGGGACAAGCCCGGGCATGACGGATAGGATAGGAATATGCTGAGAGCAACATCCGTCATTCCGGCCGGCGCCTGGCCGGCCGCCGAGGGCAGGGCGACCGTCACGCTCGCCCATCACGACCGCCACCGCCGGCGCATCCGGCTGACTGCCGATGACGGCGGCGCCTTCCTGCTCGATCTGGCCGAAGCCACCGTGCTGCGCCATGGCGACGGCCTTGCGCTTGAGGGCGGCGGCTATATCGAAGTGAAAGCCGCGCCGGAGCCTTTGGTCGAGGTGCGGGCGCCGACGCCGGAGCTGCTGGCGCGGCTGGCGTGGCATCTCGGCAACCGCCATCTGCCGGCTGAAATCCATGCCGACCGCATCCTGATCCGTGATGACCATGTCATCGTCGCCATGCTGAAGGGGCTGGGGGCCGCCGTGCAGGCGGTCGATGCGCCCTTCGATCCGGAAGGCGGCGCCTACGGCCAGCATAACCACGACCCGTCGCATCCCTATGGCCTCGGCTCGCGCTATGGCCGAGATAGCAAACATGGGGGCGGTGAGCATGACCATAGTCACGACCATGGCGACGGCCATCACCACCATCACGGCCATGACCACGACCATTGATCCGGCCAGCCTCTATCGCCTGATGGCATGGTTCTCGCCGGCCTATCCGATCGGCGCCTTTTCCTACAGCCACGGTATCGAATATGCCGTCGAGGCCGGTTTCGTGAAGACCGCGGCCGACCTCAGCGACTGGATCGGCGAAATCCTGCTCCACGGCGCTGGCCATGTCGATGCCGTGCTGCTGAAGGCCGCCTACGAGTCCGCCGGCGATCCGGCCGCGCTGGACGGGCTTGCCGATCTCGCCGCCGCGTGGCGCGGCACGGCGGAAACCGCGCTCGAAAGCGGCCAGCAGGGCGGCTCCTTTCTGCTGGTCACCCGCGCCGCCTGGGGGCATCCCGATCTGGACAGTTTCGCCGCCCGTCGTGGCGAGGCGACCGTGGCGCTGAGCATTGCCATCGGCCTGGCCGCTGCCGCGCATCGCCTCGACCTCAAGGCCGTGCTGGCGGCCTATCTGCATGCCTTCGGCGCCAACCTCGTTTCGGCGGCCGTGCGGCTGATCCCCTTGGGCCAGACCGATGGCCAGCGCGCGCTCGCCGCCCTGATGCCGGTTACCGAGGCAGCGGTGACGAAGGCGCTGGCGACACCGCTGGAGGGTTGCGGCACGGCGGTGCCGATGGTCGACCTCTGCTCCATGCAACACGAAACCCAGTATACGAGGCTGTTCAGATCATGAGTGCCAATCCCCTCCGCGTTGGTATCGGCGGCCCGGTCGGCTCCGGCAAGACGGCCCTGGTCGAACGGCTGTGCCGGCATTTGCGCGACGACTGGAACATAGCGGTGGTGACCAACGACATCTACACCAAGGAGGATGCCGAGTTCCTCACCCGCGCCGGCGCGCTAGATCCGCTGCGCATCGCCGGGGTCGAGACCGGCGGCTGCCCGCATACGGCGATCCGCGAGGATGCCTCGATCAATCTCGCCGCCGTCGCCGACATGCAGAAGAAATTCCCCGGCCTCGACATCATCTTTGTCGAATCCGGCGGCGACAATCTGGCGGCAACCTTCTCGCCGGAACTCGCCGATATCACCATCTACGTCATCGACGTCTCGGCCGGCGACAAGATTCCGCGCAAGGGCGGCCCCGGCATCACGCGCTCCGACCTGCTGGTGATCAACAAGATCGACCTCGCGCCGCTGGTCGGCGCCTCGCTCGAGGTGATGGACCGTGACTCTAAAAAGATGCGCGGCCAGCGGCCCTTTATCTTCGCCAACCTCAAGGCCCAACAGGGCGTCGCCGAAATCGCCGACTTCATCCTGAAGGCGGGTGGATTGAAAGAATAGGGCGTTCATACGCCAGTATGTGTGGTGCCGCAGAACACTGCGGACGCTTTGCGGACAGTCTGCTAAAAATGGCGGATCGAATCGATCCGTCGTCAGGCAGGGCCATCCACATGCTCCGGACTCTTGTCGCCTCCTTCGATCCGCGCCGGCGCCGCAGCCGCAAATACTATCTTGCTTTCTACATGGCCCTGATCGCGCTCGGCATGGCCCTGATGGTCATTTACTTCCTGGTCGATCTGGTGCTGGGCCAGGTGCTGAATCTCCATATCGCGGCTGCCGATATCGAGGAGAGCTCCTGGTTCGAGGCACTGAACTGGGGTGTTTCCATCGTCGTGGCAGTCCTCGGTCTCGCGGTGATCGCACAGCGCTGTCACGATATCGGCTGGCCCGGCTGGCTGGCATTGGTTGCCCTGATCCCCTATCTCGGCATCGTCTTCTGGCTGGTGCTGTTTTTCATCCCCGGCACCCGCGGCCCGAACCGTTACGGTCCTGTGCCGCAGGACGGTCCGCCCGATCCTGCCTGAGCGGTAGCCAGCCGGCGCCGGCCGCTGCTATCCTGTGGCAAAAGCAAGCCTTGGGAGGGCCCATGCCGGACAAGATCGCCGAGACTGCCGCTGCCACCGATCGCCTGTTTGCCGGGGCGCCGGTGATTCCCGTGCTGGTGATCGAGGATGCCGAGCAGGCCGTGCCGCTGGCGAAGGCGCTGGTCGCCGGCGGCCTGCCGGTTCTCGAAATCACGTTGCGTTCGGCCGCCGCGCTGGAAGCCATCCGCCGCATCGCGCAGGGGGTGCCCGAAGCCGTCGTCGGTGCCGGCACCGTGCTCAACCCGGCGCAGTTCGCCGCCGCCCAGCTCGCCGGCGCGCGGTTTGTCATCGCGCCGGGCTCGACCGATTCGCTCTATGCCGCCGCCAAGGATACCGGCCTGACCTTCGTGCCGGCGGTAGCGACCGCCAGCGAGATCATGCGCGCCCTCGATCATGGCTTCAGCCGCCTGAAGTTCTTCCCGGCAGAATCGTCCGGCGGCATGGCGGCACTGAAAAGTTTCGGCGGGCCGTTCCCGGCGGTGAAATTCTGCCCGACCGGCGGTATCTCGGAAGCCAACCTCGCCGCCTATTCGGCGCTGCCCAACGTGTTCGCCGCCGGCGGCTCATGGCTGGCGCCGAAGGACAGGGTGGCGGCCGGCGACTGGGCCGGGATTACCGCCATCGCCAAGAAGGCCGTCGCTACCGCGAAGGGGTCCTGACCATGCTGGAGCTGCGCCCGAACTGCGAATGCTGTGACCGCGACCTGCCGCCCGACAGCAGCGCGGCGATGATCTGCACCTTCGAATGCACCTTCTGCCGCGACTGCGCCACCGGTGTGCTGGCGGGCAGTTGCCCCAACTGCGGCGGCAACCTGGTGCAGCGGCCCATCCGGCCGGCCCGCATGCTGGAGAAATACCCGGCCAGCAGCAAATGCGTGCTGAAGCCGGACGGCTGCAAGCGGGTCGCCTGACGCGGGAGGCCGCCATGCCGAAATACATCCTCGCCATTGATCAGGGCACCACCTCGAGCCGCGCCATCGTCTTCGACGAGACCGGTGCGGCGCTGGCCATCGCCCAGAAGGAACTGGCCCAGCATTACCCGGCCGATGGCTGGGTCGAGCATGACGCCGAGGAGATCTGGCGCGACGTGCAGAGCGTGATGCGTGAGGCGGTGGCCAAGGCGGGCCTGCGTGGCGGCGACATCGCCGCCATCGGCATCACCAACCAGCGCGAGACCACCGTGGTGTGGGAGCGCAGTACCGGCCGGCCGGTGCACCGCGCCATCGTCTGGCAGGATCGCCGCACGGCGGAGACCTGCCGGCGCAAGATCGCCGATGGCGTCGGCAGCCTGGTGCAGCAGAAAACCGGCCTGCTGATCGACAGCTATTTCTCGGCCACCAAGATCGCCTGGCTGCTCGACAATGTGCCCGGCGCCCGGACGCGGGCCGAGCAGGGCGAGCTGTGCTTTGGCACCATCGACAGCTTCCTGCTGTCCCGCCTGACCGGTGGTGCCGTGCATGCGACCGATGCCACCAATGCCTCGCGCACCATGCTGTTCGACATCCACCGGCAGGACTGGGACGACACGCTGCTGAAGATTTTCGACGTGCCGCGCGCCATGTTGCCGGCGGTGCAGGACAGCAGCGGCGCATTCGGCGCCACCCTGCCGGAAATCCTCGGCACGGCAATCCCGGTGGCCGGTATTGCCGGCGACCAGCAGGCCGCCATCTTCGGCCAGGCCTGTTTCCGGCCCGGCATGGTGAAATCGACCTATGGCACCGGCTGTTTCGCGCTGGTCAATATCGGCGAGCGACCGGTGCAGTCGCAGCATCGCCTGCTGACCACCGTGGCCTACCGTCTGAACGGCAAGCCGACCTATGCGCTGGAGGGCTCGATCTTCGTCGCCGGTGCCGCGGTGAAATGGCTGCGCGACGGACTTGGCATCGTCGGCTCTGCCGCCGAAACGGCGACGCTCGCCGCTTCGCTGTCGCAGAACCACGGCGTCTATCTGGTGCCGGCCTTCGTCGGTCTCGGCGCGCCCTACTGGGACCCGGATGCGCGTGGCGCCATCCTCGGCCTCACGCTGGATGCCGGCCGCGCCCATATCGCCCGCGCCGCACTGGAATCGGTCGCCTACCAGACCCGCGACCTTGCCGCCGCCATGAAGGCCGATGGTGCGGCGCCGCCGACGGCGCTGCGGGTCGATGGCGGCATGGTGGCGAATGACTGGTTCTGCCAGTTCCTGGCCGACATGCTTGGCGTGGCGGTCGAGCGGCCGAAGGTGATCGAGACCACGGCACTGGGTGCCGCCTGCCTCGCCGGACTGGCGGTGGGGGTCTACGGCGGCCTCGACGCGATTGCCTATGCCTGGAGCTGCGAGCGCCGCTTCGAGCCCAGGATGACCGGCCACCAGCGCGACGCGCTCTATGCCGGCTGGCAGCAGGCGGTGCAACGGGTGTTGTCGGCCCGCTGACGGCCGGGCGCAGAACGAAGCGCCGCCGGATTTCCGCGCGTTGGTAAACAGTCGTTAACCATTTCAACTGTAGGGTGGTCGCGCTCCAGAAGGAGCAGCGCCGCAGCAGGCGGCAAATCAGGCTCCACAGAACGGGGGGTACGGACTGTGTCTGAATTCATCAATATCTATGCCGGTGCGCTGGTGGCTTTGTCCTCGCTGCGCGGCCAGGCCGGCGTTTCCCGCAAAATCCCGCACCAGACGGAAACCGGCAGCCGCTCCATCGGCACCGCCGGCGATTCCGCGCCTGCGACCGCCAGAGCTGCCCGCCGGCCCGAGGCCGCGCCGATCCTGCAGCCCTGAGGCGGGCCATGGCGATGACGACCCCCGCCGCGGCGCTTGCCGCGGTGCGGCGGCCGTGGCCGAAATGGCTGCGGTCGCTCATCCTCTGCGCCCTCGGCTATCTGGCGGCGGAATATGCCCTGCAGCAGCTGACCTTCTCGCATGACGAGGCCCGGACCCGCGCGGTAGCGGTGATGCGGCAGGCCTGCGACAGCGACTGCGCGGCCCGCGGCCTGCGTCCGGACGACCTGCAGGGGCCCTATGAAGCACCGGTGAATTTCCTGCCCGGCTCACGCCATTTCGAATTCCTGTGGCGGGCGCGCCGCGACGGCAGCGGCCTGGTGGTCATGGTCAATGACAACCGGCTGTTCATCGACACCGACCATTGGTGGGAGCAGCAGGACTGGTGGTCGCGGGCTGATGCGCCGCGCCCGTGACCCCACCGTCCATGGGTGGCCTGCCGGCATCACGGAAGGCATGGTTAACCAATTGCTAAAATCCGGTTGATGCAACCGGGGGTCATGATATTCTCCCTCCGCCGACGGAAGAATTCGTCGGTGGGTGGCGCACCCCGCTGCCTGCATGTCGGTTTCTGACCCAGAACGGGACGGGACATGAATTCGCTGATCACCAACAGCAGCGCCATTGCTGCGCTCTCGGCCCTGCGCAGCCGCTCGGCCTTCGTCGACGGCCTGGCCAAGCAGGTTTCGTCCGGATTCCGCGTCAACGACGCCGGCGACGATGCCGCGATCTTCCAGGCCGCCCAGGGTGTGCGCGCCAATGTGAAAGCCTATGCCTCGGTGCAATCCTCGCTGTCGGCCGGCATCGGCCTTGGCCAGGTGACGCTGGCGGCGGCGCACAAGATTTCCGGCCTCGTCGGCGACATCAAGGGCAAGATCGCCAACCTCGCTGATGGCTCGCTTTCGTCGGCACAGCAGGATGTCTATCGCGGCGATGTCGGCGCGCTGATCGGCCAGATCAACACCTTCATCAGCCAGGCCACGTATCACGGCAGCAATATCCTGGCCGGCGATGCCCGGGCGACGCCGCTCAGCTTCGTCAGCGATGTGTCCGGCAGCTTGCTGTCCTTCTCGACGGCGCACCAGCTCGACTGGGATTCAGACGAGTTTCTCGGCCCCAACGTGTTGTTCCCTGATCCGAGCAATGTCACCGACAATGTGAATGCCGTGCCGCCCAATATCGCCGGCGCGCTGCAGGGCCTGGCCTCGTTCGAGGGGCGGGTTACAGAGATTTCGGCCACGGTGGCGGCGCAAACCCGCTCCCTCGAGCAGCAGAAGGGCTTCATCGACAATCTGGTCGATGCGCTGAAAGGCGGCCTGGGCTCTCTGATCGATGCGGATGTCGCCGCCGGCAGCGCCGAACTTGAATCCGGCCGTGTCGCCCAGCAGCTCGTCATCCAGTCGCTGTCGGTCGCCAACCATCAGTCCGACGCGCTGCTGCAGCTGCTGCGCTGATGGTATTTGTCTCCGGGCAGCTGATGGCGGGGCATCGCACGCGGCCGGAAAATACGGCGAATCTGCCCGGAATATATGCCTTTCTTTCCGCTGATTCTGCCTCGGTTCCGGGCGGTCGGTCGATCCGGCGGCCCATCCGGACGCTGCCTGCACCATCTGCTGCTGAGTCGCTACGGGCCGTCGCCGCCGCGGCGACAGCCGGGACAAAAGCAGACTCCGGGCTGGCGCATGCAGGGTGCAACAAATGCGGCATAACTGCCCGGTCCGCCTCTCTGTTGCGCCGCCCATACCCTTATGCTAACTAAGCGCGGCTTTCGCACCGGGGGGCTGCGGACACGTGGTCACCTGCGTGAGAATTCCCCAGGCGGATCAAGAGTTTGGCTGGCAGACCGAGAGGGAACGGGACCGGGGGTCCAACGCCCGGTCGGAATCGGCGGCCTCCATAAAGAAGAAGGGTCGTTCGTGGCTCAGGAAACCTCGCTCGTCTCCGGCATTGCCGGCCGCTACGCGACTGCGCTGTTCGATATGGCGCGGGATGCCGGCCAGCTCGATGCCGTCGCTCAGGATCTCGACAATATCTCTGCCATGCTGGCGGAATCGGCTGATCTGGTCCGCCTTGTCCGCTCGCCGGCTTTCAGCCGCGAGGACCAGGCCAAGGCCATCGCCGCTGTCGCCGCAAAGGCTGGCCTGTCCGAGCTGGTGCGCCGCTTCCTCGGCGTCACCGCCGCCAACCGCCGCCTGTTCGCCATCGCCGATGTCATCGCCGCCTTCCGCGCCCTGCGCCGGCATCATCGCGGCGAGGCGATTGCCGAAGTGGTTTCTGCCGTGCCGCTGGACGATGCCCAGCTGGCGCAGCTCAAGTCTTCGTTGTCGTCGGAAGCCGCCGGCAACGTGGTGATCAGCGCCAAGGTCGATCCCGATCTGATCGGTGGCCTTGTCGTCAAGCTCGGGTCGCGCATGATCGATGCCTCGGTCCGCAACAAGCTCAACAATCTTAAGACCGCCATGAAAGGGGTTGCGTGATGGACATCCGCGCCGCAGAGATTTCTGAAATCCTGAAGACGCAGATCAAGAATTTCGGCGCCGAAGCCGAAGTTTCCGAAGTCGGCCAGGTGCTGAGCATCGGCGACGGTATCGCGCGCGTCTACGGCCTCGACAAGGTGCAGGCCGGCGAAATGGTCGAGTTCCCGGGCGGCGTGAAGGGCATGGCCCTCAACCTCGAGACCGACAACGTCGGCGTCGTGATCTTCGGCGACGACCGCGGCATCAAGGAAGGCGACACCGTCAAGCGTACGGGCGCCATCGTCGACGTGCCGGTCGGCAAGGGCTTGCTCGGCCGTGTGGTCGACGCGCTCGGCAATCCGATTGACGGCAAGGGCCCGCTGAAGGATGTCACCCGCGCCCGCATGGAAGTGAAGGCGCCGGGCATCATCCCGCGCAAGTCGGTGCACGAGCCGATGCAGACCGGCCTGAAGGCGCTCGACGCCCTGGTGCCGGTCGGCCGTGGCCAGCGCGAGCTGATCATCGGTGATCGCCAGACCGGCAAGACCGCGGTGGCCATCGACGCGATCCTGAACCAGAAGGCGACCAACACCGGCGCCGACGACAAGAAGAAGCTGTTCTGCATCTACGTCGCGATCGGCCAGAAGCGTTCGACCGTCGCCCAGGTGGTGAAGACCCTCGAGGAAGCCGGCGCGATGGAATATTCCATCGTCGTTGCCGCCACCGCCTCGGAGCCGGCGCCGCTGCAGTACCTGGCGCCCTATACCGGCTGCGCCATGGGCGAGTTCTTCCGCGACAACGGCATGCATGCCGTGATCGTCTATGACGATCTGTCCAAGCAGGCCGTCGCCTACCGCCAGATGTCCCTGCTGCTGCGCCGCCCGCCGGGTCGCGAAGCCTATCCGGGCGACGTCTTCTACATCCATTCGCGCCTGCTCGAGCGCGCCGCCAAGATGTCGGACAAGAACGGCGCCGGCTCGCTGACCGCCCTGCCGGTCATCGAGACCCAGGCCGGCGACGTCTCGGCCTACATCCCGACCAACGTGATCTCGATCACCGACGGCCAGATCTTCCTCGAGACCGACCTGTTCTACCGCGGCATCCGCCCGGCGATTAACGTCGGCCTGTCGGTCAGCCGCGTCGGCTCGGCCGCGCAGATCAAGGCGATGAAGCAGGTGGCCGGCTCGATCAAGCTGGAACTGGCGCAGTATCGCGAAATGGCGGCCTTCGCCCAGTTCGGTTCCGACCTCGACGCCTCGACCCAGCGCCTGCTGAATCGCGGCGCCCGTCTGACCGAGCTGCTCAAGCAGGCCCAGTACCAGCCGCTGCCGGTCGAAGAGCAGGTTGTCTCGATCTATTCCGGCGTGAAGGGGTATCTCGACAAGGTGGCGGTCAATGCCATCACCCGTTTTGAGCAGACCTTCCTCGGCCTGATGCGCAGCAAGCACGGCGACGTGCTGAAGGGCATTCGCGAGGCGCAGGCCCTGACGCCGGACATCGAAGAAAAGCTGAAGGCGATCCTCGAAGATTTCGCCAAGACCTTCGCCTGAGGCGGCCGGATAAAGGACGAGCGTCATGCCCAGCCTTAAAAGCCTCCGAATCCGGATCAACTCGGTCAAGTCGACCCAGAAGATCACGAAGGCGATGAAGATGGTGGCGGCCAGCAAGCTGCGCCGCGCCCAGGAGGCCGCCGAAGCCGCGCGCCCCTATGCCGAGCGCATGGCAGGCATCCTCGCCTCGCTGGCGGCCGGCCAGAACGGTGCGGAAAACGCCCCGCGTCTGCTGGTCGGCACCGGCAAGGACCAAGTGCATCTGCTGGTGGTTGCCACCGCCGAGCGCGGCCTGTGCGGCGCCTTCAACTCGTCGATCGTCAAGCTCGCCCGCCGCAAGATCGAGGAGCTGACCGCCGCCGGCAAGACGGTGAAGATCCTCTGCGTCGGCAAGAAGGGCCGCGACCAGCTGCGTCGCGACCATGCGTCGAAGATCGTCGATACCGTTGACATGTCGGCGGTCAAGCGGCTCGGCTTCACCAATGCCCAGGATATCGCCGACCGCGTGCTGGCGATGTTCGAGGCCGGCGAATTCGACGTCGCCCATGTCTTCTTCAACAACTTCAAGTCGGTGATCAGCCAGATTCCGACCGTGCAGCAGCTGATCCCGGCAATGACGCATGGTGTTTCGTCCACCCCGAATGAGACGGCGGCGACGCCGGATCTGGGTGGTGCGGTCTATGAATACGAGCCGGACGAGGAGACCATCCTCGAACAGCTGCTGCCGCGGAACCTGTCGGTGCAGGTCTACCGCGCGCTGCTGGAGAATGCGGCTTCCGAGCAGGGTGCCCGCATGTCCGCGATGGACAATGCGACGCGCAATGCCGGCGAGATGATCAAGAAACTGACCACCATCTACAACCGGTCGCGTCAGGCCCAGATCACCAAGGAACTTATCGAAATCATCTCCGGCGCCGAGGCCGTTTAAGGCCACGCGCAGGACGATACGGAACAGAAAGAGCGGAGCAGCATCATGGCTACGAACAAGGTGGGTCGCATTACCCAGGTTATCGGCGCGGTTGTCGACGTTCAGTTCGACGGGCACCTGCCGGCGATCCTCAACGCCCTGCATTGCACCAACCAGGGTAACCATCTGGTGCTGGAAGTGGCGCAGCATCTCGGCGAGCACACTGTGCGCACCATCGCCATGGACTCGACCGATGGTCTGGTCCGCGGCATGGATGTCACCGACACCGGCGCGCCGATCTCGGTGCCGGTCGGCCCGGAGACTCTGGGCCGCATCATCAACGTGATCGGCCAGCCGATCGACGAGCGCGGCCCGGTCAACGCCAAGCTGGCGGCGCCGATCCATGCCCCGGCCCCGGCCTATATCGACCAGTCGACCGAGCAGAAGGTGCTGGTCACCGGCATCAAGGTGGTCGACCTGCTCGCGCCCTACGCCAAGGGCGGCAAGATCGGCCTGTTCGGCGGCGCCGGCGTCGGCAAGACCGTGCTGATCATGGAGCTGATCAACAACATCGCGAAAACCCACGGCGGCTATTCGGTGTTCGCCGGTGTCGGCGAGCGTACCCGCGAGGGTAACGACCTCTATCACGAGATGATGGAATCGGGCGTCATCAAGACCGATGGCCCGGGCTCCAAGGTCGCCCTGGTGTACGGCCAGATGAACGAGCCGCCGGGCGCCCGCGCCCGCGTCGCGCTGACCGGCCTGACGCTTGCGGAATACTTCCGCGACCAGGAAGGCCAGGACGTGCTGTTCTTCGTCGACAACATCTTCCGCTTCACGCAAGCCGGGTCGGAAATGTCGGCGCTGCTCGGCCGTATCCCCTCGGCGGTGGGCTACCAGCCGACCCTGGCCACCGACATGGGCCAGCTGCAGGAACGCATCACCTCGACCAACAAGGGCTCGATCACCTCGGTGCAGGCGATTTACGTGCCGGCCGACGATCTGACCGATCCGGCGCCGGCCGCGTCCTTTGCCCACCTGGACGCGACCACCGTGCTGTCGCGCCAGATCGCCGAGCTCGGCATCTATCCGGCGGTGGACCCGCTCGACTCGACCTCGCGCATCCTCGATCCGCGTATCGTCGGCGACGAACACTACGGCATCGCCCGCCGCGTGCAGGAAATCCTGCAGAGCTACAAGTCGCTGCAGGACATCATCGCCATCCTCGGCATGGACGAACTGTCGGAAGAAGACAAGCTGACCGTCGCCCGCGCCCGCAAGATCCAGCGCTTCCTGTCGCAGCCCTTCGACGTGGCGCAGGTCTTCACCGGTTCGCCGGGCGTGCAGGTGCCGCTGGCCGAGACGATCCGCGGTTTCAAGGAAATCACCGAAGGCAAGCACGACCATCTGCCGGAATCGGCCTTCTACATGGTCGGCACCATCGACGAGGTGATTGCCAAGGCGAAGAAGCTGGCCGCCGAGGCGGCCTGATCACCGCCTGAACGGGTAAGGAGCTAGACCATGGCCGAGACCTTCGGGTTCGAACTGGTATCGCCGGAAAAGCTGCTGCTCTCGGTGCAGGCCGAGCAGGTGGTGGTGCCCGGCGAGGCCGGCGATTTCGGTGTGCTGCCGGGCCATGCGCCGGTGATCTCGACCTTGCGCAACGGCATCATCGAGGTGACCGGGGCGGACGGCAGGATCGAGCGCATCTTCGTCTCCGGCGGCTTCGCGGAAGTTGCCAACGACAAGCTGACCGTGCTGGCGGAAGAAGCCATGCCGGTCGGCCAGATCGACCGGGCCAAGACCGAAGCGGCGCTGAAAGATGCCCGCGAGGATGCCGAGGACGCCAAGGACGACCACAGCCGGACCCGTGCCCAGGCCAAGGTGGAAAAGTTCACCGCCATGCTTGAGGCGGCGGCGTAAGCCTCATTGTCATGGCCGGGCTTGACCCGGCCATCCACGTTTCAAGGCCCCTTCAAACCGGGCCTTGATTTTTTGGAAAAAATGTTCTTATATTGTTCTTTTATCGCTCTTGATCATCGTGAATATATTGCTTCGTGCATAGAAGCTGCCCCGTGGAGAATTTCGGATGGAAGCCCGCGAATTTCGAGAGCGTTTTATAGTCACTCTCTTCCGAGTGGCTCATTCAGCGGGACTAATAAAATATTATGATGCTGTAATGATCGCAGACAAAGGTGGGCTAACCCCATTACGCGACCAGCTTCGGCTTGTTGTAGACGACATTGCAGGACGGGGGTGGGGGAAAGCTTATCCGGGCATGAGCCATCTTAATGTGCAGATTACGCATGCAGGAATTGAAGCGGCGGAAGATCTATTACAGGTTCATCCTGAGTATAAAGGCGTACCAGCATCAGATCGATATGTTGCGTTGTCAGATAATCAACGTAATGAAGTTGCCGCGGAAGTTCAGAATCTAAAATCTGCCGTCAGGGCCGCTAACGATGTTGAAGAAAAAGACAGGCAGATAGCGCTTAGTGAGATTGCGGTATTCGAGGCGACGATAGTTCAACCTCAAATACCGGTGGAGCTTGTTGAGCGTTTCGCTCAGAAGGTCTTGGGTTGGATTTTGAAGAAATTTGGCGAGGCACTGACCGGAGCGGCCATAAAAGTCCTCGTTGACCGTTTAATCAAGATTGCGCTCGGCGTTGGTTAGCGCCGAATGATTTGCGTCCCGACCCCGCGGCGGTGTTCCCAGCCGCGTTTTTCCAGTTCCGGGGTATCCGTCTCTTCCGCCGGCCAGCCGACGCAGAGATAGGCGACCAGCCGCCAGTCCGGCTCCATGATGTCGAGGTCGCGGGCGATGCGCTCGGGGTCGAGGATCGACACCCAGCCGACGCCGACCCCCGCGGCGCGGGCGGTCAGCCAGAAGCCATAGACCGCCATCACCGCGGAATAATCCAGCATCTCCGGCATGGTGCGGCGGCCGAGCCCGTGGCCCTGACCGGTGGCCTCGTCGCAGAACACCGCCAGATGCACCGGCGCGTCGCGCAGGCCGGCCAGCTTCAGCCCGGCATAGAGCCTGGCCTGTTCGCCGCGATAGTCGCCCAGCGCTTCGGCATTGGCCGCCTCGAAATTGGCAATCACCTTCTGCCGCCGGGCCGGATCTTCCACCAGCACGAAGCGCCAGGGCTGGCTGTTGCCCACCGAGGGCGCCAGCGCGGCCATTTCCAGCAGCCGGGCGATCAGGTCGGCGGGCACCGCTCTGCCGGCCTGGAAATGGCGCACGTCGCGCCGCCAGGCCAGCAGGTCGGTCAGCTTCTGCCGGAAGGCATCGTCGAAGACCGGCGGCGTAGTCACGTCTTAGATCTGCTGGATGGCGCTCAGAATCCAGCGACCATTATTGGCGCGCAGGAAAGTCCAGGTCTCGAGGCTTTCGCCGCGCTCAGTCGTGCTGCCTTCCACCACCTTGCCGCTGGCATCGGTGGTGTAGTCCAGCGCGCTCCAGCGCATGGCGACGGTGGCATAGTCGACGCCGTATTCGCTCCAGGCTTCCGCCAGATCGCCCTGTTCGAGAGTCACCTGCTCGACATGGTTGGTCAGGCCCTGGCTCGCCAGCGCCGAGAGTTCGCGGCCGAAATAGCCGAGCATCTCCGGTGTGACATGGCTGCGCAGGGCTTCGAGGTCGGCCTTCGACCAGGCAGACTGGATATCCGACAGCGCCTGCTGAAAAGCCTCGAAGTCAGCGTCGCCGATCTGCAGCGCCGGAGCGCCGCCACCCAGCATGGTGCCGGTGCGTGCCTGGGTGTGGGATGGGATGTCAGTCACCAGCGCGCGGTCGCTATCCTGCGGACCGCCGGCCATGGCTGGCTGCTGGCGGTTGCGGAAGACGTTCAGCGCAAAGCGCACGATGAAGAAGACCAGCACCAACTGCAGCAGAAGGCCGATCATGCCGCCAAAGCCCATGGCGCCGAGGCCGCCTTCGCCGAACAGGCCGCCGCCGAACAGCAAACCGCCGATCCCCATACCGATCAGGCCGCCCATCAGGGCCGGCATGAAGGGGCGGTTGAAGAAGCCGGGCTGAGCCGCGGCGGGGGCACCTGCCGTGGTGGCCGGGCGGGGCGCAGCCTGCGGCTGGGTCTGCGTGGGCGGCGGTGGCGTAACCGTGCGCTGCACCGGTGCGGCCGAGGGCGCAGTGGGCGTGGCGGGCGCCGCATCGTAGGTGCGCATGCCGCGGCTGCCCATGCTGCCGCCGCGACCGGCCTTGGCTTCGACCAGGGCCGGCAGCAGGGCGAGACCTGCCGCCAGGATGGCGACAAGAATGGAAGTCGGTTTGCGGATCATGGTTGCCTGCCCTGTGAAGCGGTCCCGATTTTATGCCGGGTTTATGGTCCACGAGATGTAAGCAGCGGCAGCCGGATGCACAAGACCCGGCTGCCGCTTTTGCGCTGCGGCAGGCTCAGCCGGCTGGCCGGTAGATTTCCCCGCCCTGGTCGCGGAAGCGTTCTGCCATCTCCGTCATGCCCTGTTGGGCGACGTCATTCTGTGCCACGTCATTCTGCTTCCTGGCGGCGTCGCGCACCTCCTGGCTGATTTTCATCGAGCAGAATTTCGGCCCGCACATCGAGCAGAAATGGGCGAGCTTGTGGGCCTCCTTGGGCATGGTCTGGTCGTGGAAGTCGCGCGCGGTTTCCGGGTCCAGCCCGAGGTTGAACTGGTCCTCCCAGCGGAACTCGAAGCGGGCGCGGCTGAGCGCGTCGTCGCGGCGCTGGGCACCCGGATGGCCTTTCGCCAGATCGGCGGCATGGGCGGCGATGCGGTAGGTGATCACCCCGGTTTTCACGTCCTTGCGGTTGGGCAGGCCGAGGTGTTCCTTCGGTGTGACATAGCACAGCATGGCGCAGCCGAACCAGCCGATCATCGCAGCCCCGATGCCGCTGGTGATGTGGTCATAACCCGGCGCGATGTCGGTGGTCAGCGGCCCCAGCGTATAGAAAGGCGCCTCGCCGCAGGCCTTGAGCTGCTTGTCCATGTTGGCCTTGATCTTGTGCATCGGCACATGGCCGGGGCCCTCGATCATCACCTGCACGCCCTTGTCCCAGGCGATTTTTGTCAGCTCACCCAGCGTCTCCAGTTCGGCGAACTGTGCCGCATCGTTGGCGTCGGCGATCGAGCCCGGCCGCAGCCCGTCGCCCAGCGAGAACGAGATATCGTAAGACCGCATGATGTCGCAGATCTCGGCAAAATGCGTGTAGAGGAAATTCTCCTCGTGATGCGCCAGGCACCATTTCGCCATGATCGAGCCACCGCGCGACACGATCCCGGTCACGCGATTGGCGGTCAGCGGGATGTAGCTCAGCCGCACGCCGGCATGGATGGTGAAATAGTCGACACCCTGTTCGGCCTGCTCGATCAGGGTGTCGCGGAACATCTCCCAGGTCAGGTCCTCGGCCTTGCCGTTCACCTTCTCCAGCGCCTGGTAGATCGGCACGGTGCCGATGGGGACCGGCGAATTGCGCAGGATCCAGTCGCGGATATTGTGGATGTTGCGCCCGGTCGACAGGTCCATCACCGTATCGGCGCCCCAGCGGATCGCCCAGACCATCTTGTCGACTTCCTCGGCCACCGAGGAAGTGACGGCGGAATTGCCGATATTGGCATTCACCTTCACCAGGAAATTGCGGCCGATGATCATCGGCTCGAGTTCCGGGTGGTTGATGTTGCAGGGGATGATGGCGCGGCCGCGCGCGATCTCGTCGCGCACGAACTCCGGCGTCACATAGTCGGGGATCGACGCGTCGAAATCCTCGCCGTCGCGGACGGCAGCCTGCGCCAGCGCCGCGCGGCCCTCGTTCTCGCGGATCGCGACATATTCCATTTCCGGCGTGATAATGCCGCGCCGGGCATATTCGAACTGGGTGACGGCGACGCCGGGCTTGCCGCGCAGCGGCCGGTTGGCAACCGGGAACAGCGGCACGGTCGCCGCGCCGCCATTGTCCTCGGGCTTGATGCTGCGGCCGTCATAGCCTTCCACATCGCCGCGGGCCTCGACCAGTGCGCTGCGCCAGCGCGGCAGGCCGCGATTGATGTCGATCTCGGCGGCCGCGTCGCTGTAGGGGCCCGAGGTGTCGTAGACCGGCAGCGGTGGCTCGTTGGCCGTCGGATGGGTGGCGATCTCGCGATGCGGCACGCGGATGGCCGGGTGCAGCCGGCCGGGCGTGTAGCGCTTCACCGAGGCCGGCAGCGGTCCCCCACTCACTTGAATATTGGTGGTGATCTGGAAATTCTGGGCGTCGGCAATCTTGTCCATGGGGATCTCCTTCTCAACAGCGACAGGAGATCCGGGGTGTGGTGGATGGTTGTGCGGAATGCCGGTGCCGTGGCACCGCGCGACCGTTCCCTCCGCCGGCATGACCCGGATCAGGTTCACAAGCCCCGCCGGCCTCTGGAAACAGTGACGGACGGGACTCTCAGGGTCACGGCGGTGCCGGAAGCATGCTCCCGGCCGGCCGAATCTCAGCGCCCTCACGGCGCCCCCCTCGGTAGCCGGGACCCTGACGCCTTTCCGTCCCCGCGTCAACCACACGCCCTATGGTTGTGCTTCGGCGATAGATTGCGATTTACGGCAGGCCTTTCGACCGCCATGCTGGCAGGGGTGATTCGGGCAGGGAATCGCCGTTTTTCCGGTCGCGATTGCGCGGAAGCCGGGGAGGGATGAATGGGTACGGTTGCAGAATTCTTCGCCACCGATGGCTTCATGCCACATGGCGTCTGCCTGCTGTGGAAACCGGAAGTTTTCTGGCTGCAGATGATTTCAGACCTGGTCATCGCCGCCAGCTATTTCGCCATTCCGGCAGCCCTGCTCTATCTGGCGATCTACCGTGCCGATCTGGTGCCGCGCGGCATCCTGGCGTTGTTCAGCGCCTTCATCGTGCTCTGCGGCATGACTCATCTGTTTGCGGTCTGGGTGCTGTGGACTCCGGATTATGGCGCCGAGGGCCTGGTCAAGGCTGCCACCGCCGTGGTGTCGCTGGCCACCGCCATCTCGCTGGTGCCGGCGCTGCGTTGGGCGCGGCTGGTGCCAAGCGCCGGGCAGTGGATGGGGCTGAACGACATGCTCAACCGCGAGGTGGCCGACCGTCGCGCCGCCGAGGCCCAGGTGCGGGCGCTGAATGCCGATCTGGAAAACCGTATCCAGTCGCGCACCGCGGAGCTTGAAGCCACCAACCGGCAATTGCGCCGCGAGGTGGAAGAGCGGCGCAATGCCGATCGCCGCTTCCGCGACGTCGCCAGCCTCAGCGTCGACTGGATCTGGGAGACCGATGCCGACCTTGCCTATACCTTCATGTCGGACCGGGTCGAACGGGTCACCGGTCTGCCGCCCGCGGGCTATATCGGCCAGTCGCGCATCGCCCTGTTCGGCGATCCGGAGGGCGACTATTTCCTGCAGCAGCATGTCGCCGACCTGCAGGCGCGGCGGCCGTTTGCCGATTTCGTGCAATGGATCAACCGGCCGCGCGGCATGGTCTGCATCAGCACCAGCGGCAAGCCACGGTATGACGGGCAGGGCCACTTCATCGGCTATATCGGCGTCGGCCGCGACGTCACCGAGGAGCAGAGCCAGCGCCGCCGGCTGGAGGAGATGAATCTGGCGCTGGCCGCGGCGCGCGACCATGCGCTGCGTGCCAGTACCAGCAAGTCGTCGTTCCTGGCCCATATGAGCCACGAGCTGCGCACGCCGCTGAATGCCGTGCTCGGCTTTTCGGAAGTGATGAAGGAACAGCTGCTCGGCCCGCTCGAGGAGCGTTATCGCACCTATGCCGCCCACATCCATGACAGCGCCCAGCACCTGCTGAGCCTGATCAACGATGTGCTCGACCTGTCCAAGATCGAGGCTGGCGCCTACGAGCTGCATGAGGGCGAGGTCGATCTTGCGTCTCTTGCCGGTCGCGCCGTGCGCCAGGTGGAAGCCGAGGCCCGGCGTGCCGGCATCAGCGTCACGGTGGCCGGCACCGACGGGCTGCCGCGGCTGCGGGCCGACCAGCGTGCGGTGTTCCAGATCTATCTGAACCTGCTGTCGAATGCGGTGAAATATTCCGGCACCGGCGGCCATGTGACGGCATTTGCCGGCCTGCACTCCGATGGCGGCGTGGCCTTCGGGGTGCGCGATACCGGTGTCGGCATGAACGAGAAAGAGATCGACAAGGCCCTGCAGCGCTTTGGCCAGGTCGAGAATGTCATGACCCGCGAGCGCCAGGGCACCGGGCTCGGCCTGCCGCTGGTGCGCGAACTCGCCCTGCTGCATGGCGGCAGTGTCGAGATCGAATCCGAGCCGGGTGAGGGAACGACGGTGACGGTGCGTTTCGGCGCCGACCGCGTGCTGCAGGCCGGCCTGCGCGCCGATGCCGGCTAGGGCACCCAATTAAGAAAAAGGCCGGCCCGGTCGCTGGGACCGGACCGGCCTTGTGTGCCGGCAGGCTGCTGGACTACTTCTTGGCGGCGTCGATGATCGCGTTGGTCCAGAAGTCGTTCTCGCCCTTCTTGGCATCGAGCGGCTTGTCGAATTTGGTGCCGGTCTCGGAGGCGAAGGCGATCACGTTGGCGATGCCGGCCGCCGTGAAACGCGGGCTGGCGATGCCGTCCGTCATGTCCTTCACCGCGGCTTCAACCACCTCCGGCTTGACCTTGGCAAAGAACTTGCCCTGAATCGCGGCGGCGGTGCCCTTCGGGTCCTTCACGGTCGCCGCGCTGGCAGCCAGCAGGGCCTTCACCGTCTTCACGGCGAGTGCCTTCTTTTCCGCGCTCATCGGCTTCTTGGCGACCAGCACCAGGAAGGGCTGCTGCTTCAGCTTGGGGAAAGCATCGGCTAGGTCGACCAGCACCTTGCCAAAGCCTTCCTGCTCGACCACGGCACCGGACGGCGGCGACAGCATGAAGGCGTCGATCTGCTTGTTCTGCAGCGCGGCATTCAGGGCTGGCGGCGGGCCGATCATGGCGACGTTGAGGTCCTTGGCCGGATCGAGGCCGCCCTGGGCGACCAGCCAGCGGCCGGCGCGGTCTTGGGCGCCCTTGATGGCGCTGACACCCAGCGTGGCGCCCTTCAGAGCCGCCAACCGCTTGGCCAGCGGGTCCTTCGGCGACACGCCCTTGCGCTGCATGAAGTCGTTGGACACGACGAGCTGCAGCGACACCTTGTTCATCAACGGCATGATGAATTCGAAAGGCTGGCCCTTGGAGATCGCTTGCAGCGGGGTTTCCGAGCCGACGGCGACGAAATCGAGGTCGCCGGCATCGAGGGCCGCCAGCGCATTCGGGTCACCGCCGGGGATCGCCGCCCATTCTAGGTCGAGCCCCTGGGCCTTGAAGCTGTCGAGCGCGCGCGCCGACCAGACCGGCAGGAAACTCAGCGACGAGGTCGCCTGGCCGATCCTGACCTTCTGCTGGGCCATGGCCTGGCCGCTGACGCCCAGCACAAGGACGGCGGCGGTGGCGAGTAAGATACGCAATGTCCGGGTCATTGGCAGGTCTCCTTCTCTCTCTGTCAGATTTCACTTCTCTCGGTGTTGATGGCGGGGCGCCAGCGCAGCAGGCGCTTTTCCAGCTGGCCGGCGACGGCATTGGCGACCACGATGAACATCAGCAGCAGTGCGATGCCGGCGAACACGCCGGCCGGGTCGTAGGTCGAGGAGGCCTGGTTGATGAACAGGCCCAGCCCCTTCACCGACGAGGTGAATTCGCCGACGATGACGCCGATCACGCTGTAGGGGATCGCCATGCGCATGCCCATGATGACGAAGGGCGCGGCGGCGGGGAAGTAGACGTGCCGGGTCAGCTGACTTTCGCCGGCGCCCATGATGCGGGCGAGATTCAGCAGTTCGCGGTCAACATTCCGTACGCCGACATAGACGTTGTAGAAGACCAGAAAGAACACCATGGTCGCCGCCAGCGCCACTTTCGACCACAGGCCGATGCCGAACCAGATGATGAACAGTGGCGCCAGCGCGATCTTTGGGATGCCGTAGAAGGCCATCACATAGGGCTCGAAAATGGCCGCTGCGCGCGGGCTGCGGCCAAGCAGGTAGCCGGCCACCACGCCGACGCCGACGCCGATGCAGTAGCCGAGCACCAGTTCCTGCAGGGTGATCATGATATGCGGCTGGATTTCGCCGCTGGCAAACATCTCGTAGAAGCGCGCGGCGATGTCGGTCGGCTTGCTGACATACAGCGTGGCGATCAGCCGGCCGGATGCCCATTGCCAGAACAGAATCAGGATCGCGCCGGGCAGCAGCAGAAGCAGCAGGCGGAGCAGCCGGAGGCCAAGGCGCTGCAGCAGTGTCGGATCGGTCATCTCGCTCATACCGCACCTCCGATGCTGGCCGGTCGCAGGTCGGGCAGTTCCGAGCGGAAGATCGACCAGATCCGGTCGTAGATCGCCTCGTAGCCGGCCATGCGGAACGGCTCGAAGACATTGCGCGGCCGTTCCAGCGTGATCGGCACGGCGGCCAGCACGCGGGTTGGCCGCTGGCTCAATACGATGACAGTGTCGGCTAGGGTGATTGCCTCGGTGATGTCATGGGTGATGAACAGCACGGTCGGCCGGCGCTGCATCGAGATCGCCTGCAGGTCGTTCTGCATGATCATGCGGGTCTGGGCATCCAGCGCACCGAAGGGTTCGTCCATCAGGATGACGTCGGGCGTATAGACCAGTGTGCGGGCGATCGAGCCGCGCTTCTGCATGCCGCCGGACAGCTGGTGCGGATAATGGTTCTCGAAGCCGGCAAGACCGACGGCGGCGATGATCTCGGCAACGCGCGATGCGCGTTCGGCCGGCGCGGTGCCACGCAGCAGCAGCGGCAGTTCGATATTCTCGCGCAAGGTCTTCCACGGGAACAGCTGGGCCTGCTGGGGGACGAAGCCGACCCGCTGGTTGACGCCGCTGACCGCCTGGCCGCCATGCAGTACGCTGCCGGCGGTGGGGCGCAGCAGGCCGGCCATCAGTTGCAGCAGGGTGCTTTTGCCGCAGCCGCTCGGCCCGATCACGGCCGTGAAGGTGCCGGGTTCGGCGGAAAAGGAGATATCGTCCAGCACGCGCAGGCGACCGCCGCCGGCAGGCGCGCGGAACTCGTGCACGATATTACGGAAATCCATGGCAGGCGGCAGGCTCACCGTCATTCCCCTCTTTCAGTCTCAGCCCGGCAGGGCATAGCCGGCAGCGGCCGCTTCGCGGTCCCAGGCCAGCGTCAGATCATAATCCCCCGGCGCCATCATGGTGAAATGCGACAGGCAGAGCGCGTCGCGGATGCCGGCGGTTTCCGGCGCACTGCCGACCTGCAGCAGCGCCTGCCGCAGGGCGGCGGCAACCTGTGGTGTGCAGTCCGGGCCGGCCACCAGCAGTGGCACCGGTGCCGGGTCGGTGGTGGCGACGATGCGCAGGCGGGCAACAAGATCGGGTTCGTGCCGGCGCAGGATGTCGAGGTTGTAGCCATCGACCGGCCCGACATCGATCTCACCGGCCAGTACCGCCTCGATCACCTTGCGCGGCGTATAGAGCGGCCCGATGCTGGCGGCATAGAGCTGCGGCCGCTCCGCGCTGCGATACCGCAGCAGGTGATGGCGCGGTGCGTTGCAGCCGGAATGCGAGTCGTCCACCGTGTAGCCGATGCGGCCGCCGAAGCTGTCTTCCAGGCTGCGGAATGGTCCGTCGGCGCGCACGACGAAATCGGTCATGTAGACCGGCCGGCCGGCATAACGCGCCGGCGACGGCACTGGCGCGGCTAGGATCTGCTGCCGCTTGCCGCCAAGCGCGTAGGGATAGCCGCAGATGAAGGCGGCGCCGAGATCGCGTCGCGTCCATAGGTCATTCAGCGGCGCCGGGAAGGCATGGGCGATGACGTCGAGCGGCTGGCCGCTCGCCTCTGCCGCCCAGGCGAACAGCTGCGTCCACGCCGCGGCCGAAGCTGGCGTGATCGCATACATGCGCGCATTGGCGACGAGAGGCATGTCCCGGAACCCCTCTGCCGTCAGGCGTAGCGCAGGCGGTGGCCGATATTCAGCCGCTCGGCCTTTTCCAGCATGGCATGGCCGAGCGCGATGTCGGACAGCGACAGGCCGCGATGCCAGAACAGGATGGTCTCGTCGTCGCGTTCGCGGCCGGGCTTCAGGCCGGCGACGATCTGGCCCATCTCGGCATGCAGGGTCTGTTCCGACAGTTTGCCGGCCTCGACATGGGCACGCAGGCTGCCGAATTTGCCGCCCTTGCACTGGCCCCAGTCGTCGACCACCAGCTTGCTCATGATGTCGGTCAGCGACAATTCGACCGCGCTCATGGTGCCGTATGGCATCACCAGCGCGCCGGGCTTGATCCAGGCGGTTTTCAGCATCGGCGTCGGCTCGTTCAGGCGCGAGGCCTCGACCACGATATCGGCACCCTCGACGCAGCTCTGCCAGTCCTCGGTGACGATCACCGGCTTGCCGAGGTCTTGGCGCAGCTTTTCGGCAAAGGCCTCGCGGCTTTCGACGCGGCGGGAATGCACACGGATCTCGTCGAAATCGAAGATCCGGTCCATCAGTCGCACGTTCCAGTAAGCGGTGCCGCGCGCGCCGACATGGCCGAGGATCTTGGAGTTTTTACGTGCCAGATACTTGGCGCCGATGGCAGTGACCGCGCCGGTGCGCATGTCGGTGATGCGGCTGGCATCCAGAATGGCCTTCGGCACGCCGGTACGCGGATCGAACAGCAGCAGGATGGCCAGTTCAGACGGCAGGTTGTGCTTGTAGTTGTCGACGAAGTCGCCGACCACCTTGACGCCGGCGGAATCGACCGGCTCGCGCAGGGCGCCGCGCAGCACGTTGAAATGGCCGTTGGCGACGCCGGGTTCGAGATGCATGCGCGGCTCGATCACCGCCTCGCCACGGCCCTGGCTGGCCAGGCTGGTCTTGATGGCGGCAAGGATTTCGTCGTCGGTGAGCGCCAGTTCCTCGACATCGAGGCGGTTCAGATAGGTCAGGTAAATCGACGGATGCTGCATGAAAAACTCCGGTGCCTGATCGGGTCGGGGCCTTGAGGTGGCCGTATGTCCACACCTGTCTATACAACACGATTTGAGTAAGCGCGTAATCAAAATTCCCGAATCGCACAGAAAGCGGAAGATTTCTCCAAAAATGCCGGGATATTGGGCGTCCTGCACAAATTCCGGGAAGAATCGGCCGGATTCGCTGCCGGCGGCCGGCTACATCAGGCCACGCTCGCGGAAGGAAACATGGCCCTTGCGGCCGATGATCAGATGGTCATGTACCGCAATGCCGAGGGCGGCGGCGGCCTGCATCACCTGTTTGGTCATCTCGATATCGGCGCGCGACGGCGTCGGGTCGCCGGAGGGATGGTTGTGGACCAGGATCAGCGCCGCGGCGTCGAGTTCCAGCGCGCGTTTGACCACCTCGCGCGGATAGACCGGCGTGTGGTCGACGGTGCCGCGCTGCTGTTGCTCGTCGGCGATCACCTGGTTCTTGCGGTCGAGAAATAGGATGCGGAACTGCTCGATGCCCTCATGCTGCAGGGCGGCGCGGCAGTAATCGAGCAGGGCCTGCCAGTTGGCGATCGCCGGCCGCTGCATCGCGTCCGCTTTCAGCAGCCGCAGACCGGCCTCGCGGGTGACCTTCAAGGTGGCGATCACCGCATCGCCGCAGCCGGGGATTTTCGCCAGCCGCTCGGCCGGCGCCGAGAGGACGGCGCCGAGGCTGCCGCCGCAGCCCTCGATCAGCGCTTTCGCCAGCGGCTTGACGTCGCCGTTGCGGAAGACCCCGAACAAGATCAGTTCGAGGATTTCATAATCCGGTATGCCGGCGCCGCCGCTGTCGAGGAAACGGGCCCGCAAGCGTGCGCGATGCCCGTGGTAATGGGGTTTCGGCTCCGCATCCTCGTCCGTCGCGGCCATGCGGCAAGGCTAGCATGGCCGCTGCACTGGCGGCAGGGGGATTCGCGCCGAGGGCTCACTGGGCGATTTCAGGCTCGACGAGTTTGGCGAGCTTGCGCAGCGACTCCTGCCAGCCGAGGTAACAGGCCTCGACGGGAATGAGATCGGGGATGTTCTCCTGAACCACCGTCATCTCGGTTCCGACGGAAACGGCCTTCAGCGTGACGGTCACTTTCATCTCGCCCGGAAGGTTCGCGTCATCGAACACGTCGCTGTAGACGAGCAGTTCGCCCGGGACAAGTTTCAGATAGGTGCCGCCGAAGGCATGGCTTTGCCCGGTGGTGAAGTTCCGGAAGGACATTCTGTGCCGGCCGCCTTCCCTGGCCTCAAGCTCGTGGACCGTACAGGTGAAACCGAAGGGTGGCAGCCAGCTCGCAACGGCGTCGGGTTCCAGGAATGCGCGGTAGACCTTTTCCGGCCTGGTGGCGAAGACCCGGTGCAGTTTGACAGTATTGGGCATGGTCATCTCCTTTCGCGGGGCTATGCAGGCTGCGCCGCCCCGTGGCCGAAATCAGCCGGCCGCCGCGGCTTCCAGCGTCGCGATATCGATCTTCGTCATCGTCATCATCGCCTCGAAGGCGCGCTTTGCCTTGCTGCGGTCAGCATCGGTTGTCAGGTCGAGCAGGCGCCGCGGCGTGATCTGCCAGAAGAAGCCCCAGCGATCATTGCACCAGCCGCAGGCATTCTCAGCGCCCCCGTTCCCGACAATCGCGTTCCAGTAACGGTCGGTCTCCGCCTGGTCGGCGGTCAGGACCATGAAGCTCACCGCTTGGTTCGGTTTGAAATTCGGCCCGCCGTTCAGGCCGATGAACTTCCGCCCCAGCACGGTGAATTCGACGGTCAGCTCCTTGCCTTCCTGTCCGCCGGGAAAATCGCCCGGCGCCGCGTTGACCCGGCCGACATGACTGTCGGGGAAGGTTGCCGCGTAAAATTCGGCCGCTTTTCTTGCCTCGCCATGGTCGAACCATATGCAGGTAACGAGTTCTGTCATGTCTGGTCTCCTCGGGTCCTGGGTGTCATGTGCCTGCGCCGCCGGCCAGCATGCGGCGGCGGGAGGATTCGCGGTTCAGTCGCAGCAGGCGGCCTTCTTCGGCGCATCCTGGTATTCGTCGTGGCGTCGCATCCAGTCCATGGTGCCGCCTTCGTTGCGGCCTTTCGGCGTCAGGTCTAGGTAATGGTGCGCGCCGATCAGGATGTCGCCGCCGCGGGCATAGCTCGAATAGGTGTGGAAGATGTCGCCGGCCTCGTTCCGGTAGAACACGCTGATGCCGGGCAGTTCGTCATGGCCGCCTTCGGTCATGGCGAAATTGTAAAAGACCTTGCCTTCGGCCAGCTCTTCGGGCGTGAAGGAGACATGGTAGTCGTGGTTGAAGTCGCTGCCGTGCGACGAGACCCAGTCGAACTGCCAGCCCATCCGTTTGCGATAGGCTTCGATCTTGTCGAGCGGTGCCCGCGAGACCACCACCAGCGAGACATCGTGGTGCTTCAGGTGCTGGTTGGCGCCGTCGATATGGTCGGCGAGGAAGGAACAGCCGGGGCAGCCGGCCTCCCAGTCGGGCCCGAGCATGAAATGATAGACGATCAGCTGGCTGTTGCCGTCGAACAGCCCGGCCAGCGTCTTGCGGCCCTGCAGGGTGTCGAAGCCGTAGTCCTTGTCGACCTTCACCCAGGGCAGCGCGCGCCGCTCGGCGGCGATCATGTCACTCATGCGGGTGAGCGCCTTCTCGTTGCGCAGATGCGCCCGGCGGGCGTCCAGCCAGTCCTCGCGGGACACGATGCGGTGCGGTTGCATGGTTGCCTCCTGTGCTGGGGGATCCAGGGGGTTCAGGCGGCGGCGCGCTCGACCGGGAAGGGATCGAGCCAGCCCGGCAGCGCGCAGAGCCGGTCATGCCAGCGGCGCACGGCGGGGAAGTCGTTCAGCGGGATATGCGCGGTATCGGCATAGGGCAGGGTGACGCCGACCGCGAAATCCGCCAGGCTGAGCTTGCTGGCGACGATGAAGTCCTGCTGCTGCAGATGCGCGTCGAGCACGGCGAAATAGCGGCGCATGAAGCCGATGGCCTCGTCGACCGCCTTGGCATCCGGCTCGCCGAGGCCAAACTTGCGGCGGATGATATGCTCGAAATACAGGCTGCCGCCGTGGCGCGAGAAATGCTGGCTGTCCCAGAACAGCCAGCGCACCACCTCGACCTGGCGGTCGTCGGCCGGCCAGAGATCAGAGCCGGCGATCTGCGCCAGCCGGCACATGATGGCATTCGATTCCCACAGCACATCATTGCCGGTCTGCAGCACCGGCACCTTGGCATTGGGATTGAGGGCGAGGAAGTCGGGCGTCTTGTTCTGGCCCTTGCCGAGGTCGACGCGGATGAAGTCGACCGGGCTATCGAGATAACGGGCAACGGCACAGACTTTGCGTGGATTCATGGTCTCGTCGTAATACAGCTTCATCATGGTGGCCTCCCGGGGCGTGCGGATCAGAGAAACAGGCGTTCCAGCTTGTCGAGGCTGCCGGTCCAGCCGCGGCGGTGGCCGTCGCGGGCGGCGTCGTCGAAGAATTGTTCGTGGTGCAGGGTCAGCAAGGTGCCGGCGCCATCGGGCTTCAGGCTGATGGTCACCTGCGACTGCCGCTCCGGCGTGCTGATCCAGGCCCAGCTGAACACCAGTTTCTCGCCCGGCACGATCTCGCGGTAGATGCCGCTGACGCTGTGCAACTCGCCGTCCTGGGTGCGGAAGGCGATGGTGAAGCCGCCGCCGATCCGCAGGTCGATATCCGTCTGGGTCACCGGGCCACTGTCAGGGCCCCACCAGCGGACGATCAGCGCCGGGTCGGTCCAGGCGGCGAAGACTTTTTCCGGCGCGGCGTTGATCCGCTTTTTGAGGGTGAGGCTGGGGCGCTGGGCGAAGACGGGATCGGCGGACATGGTTCCTCCTCCAGGAAAGCGGCCAGCCGGTCGAGCTGGGCGGACCAGAAACGCTGGTAGCGGTTCAGCCATTCCATCGCCTGCTCCATCGGGCCGGCATTGAGACGGACGCTGACGGTGCGACCGGCCTTGGCGCGGGTGATCAGGCCGGCGTCCGACAGCACGTCGAGATGCTTCATCACCGCCGGCAGCGATACCGGAAACGGTTTGGCCAGTTCGCTAACGGACAGCTCGGTTTCCTGTTCCAGCCGGGCCAGCAGGGCGCGGCGGGTCGGGTCGGCGAGGGCGGCAAAGGTGCGGTCGAGACCGGCATCCTGATACTTAACCATAAGGTAAAGTGTTAGGGCGCCGAGACAGCTCTGTCAAGCGACCTTTTCTCAGAGACGGGGTTCTGGCGGGCCCGGGTCAGGCCCGGCACGTCAGGCGTAGGGCGGCTTGTGCCAGCCCTTCGGCGACTGGGTGAAGATCTCGTAGCCGGTTTCGGTGACGCCGATCGAATGCTCGAACTGCGCCGACAGCGAGCGGTCCTTGGTCACCGCGGTCCAGCCGTCGGACAGCAGCTTCACCTGCCATTTGCCGGCATTCACCATCGGCTCGATGGTGAAGAACATGCCGGCCTGCAGCGGGATGCCGCGGCCGGCCTCGCCGTAATGCAGGATGTTGGGCGCCTCGTGGAAAATGCGTCCCAGCCCGTGGCCGCAGAAATCGCGCACCACGGAGAAGCGTTCCTTCTCGACGAACTTCTGGATCGCATGGCCGATATCGCCGGTGGTGGCGCCGGGCTTCACCACCTCGATGCCGCGCATCATCGCTTCGTAGGTGATGTCGCAGATGCGACGGGCCTTCACGCCGACGTCACCCAGCAGGAACATGCGGCTGGTGTCGCCGTGCCAGCCATCGAGGATGACGGTGACGTCGATATTCAGGATGTCGCCATCCTCCAGCACCTTGTCGCCCGGGATGCCATGGCAGACCACATGGTTGACCGAGGTGCAGATCGATTTCGGAAAGCCGCGATAGCCGAGCGGTGCCGGCACGGCGCCATGCTCGAGGATGAAATTGTGGCAAAGTTCGTCGAGCTGCCCGGTGGTGATGCCGGGCACGACATGGGGGGTGATGAAATCCAGCGTCTCGGCGCCCAGCCGTCCGGCCTTGCGCATACCCTCGAAATCCTCGGGCTTGTGCAGGCGGATGGCGCCGGCCTCAAGGATGCCGTCATCCTCGTCCGTATCGGCAACAGCCAGGGCCTGGTTCTGATTCACCGTGTCACTCCAGTCACTTATCTTCGATGTGCAGGCGGCGGCGGAGCGCAATCGCAGTCTCCGTCACGGCACAATCGTAACATAGCGCGTCCACCCCGGCTTTCAAAGCATCCCTGAAGGCGGCGGCATAGCCCGGGTCGCAGTCGGCGGCGAGCCGGAAGCGCCCGCAATCGGGCCGCTGCACCAGGAACAGCATCGCCGCGCGGTGGCCGGCCGCCACCATGGCCGCCAGCTCGCGCAGATGCTTCGCCCCGCGCGTGGTGACGCAGTCGGGGAATTCGGCCAGGCCCGGCTGTCGCATCAGGTGGACGTTCTTCACTTCGAGATAGCAGTCCGGCCGGTCCGGGCCCGAGAGCAGGAAGTCGACCCGGCTGTTCTCGGTGCCATAGGGCACTTCCGGGCGATGGGTCGCGTAGCCCTGCAGTTCGGGGATCGTATCCGCCGCCAGCGCTTCGGCGACCAGCCGGTTGGGCAGGGTCGTGTCGATGCCGACCAGCGCATCGTCGGCCTCGACCAGCACCCAGCCCCACCTAAGCTTGCCGCGGCCGGGCTTCAGCCAGGCCCGGCTGCCCGGCGCATCGAGGCCCAGCATGGCGCCGGGGTTCGGGCAATGCACGGTCTCCTCATGGCCGTCGGCGAAGCGCATGTCGGCGAGGAACCGCTTGTAGCGGCGCAGCAGGGTGGCGGGGGTCAGCGGGACGGGAAATTCCATATCCCGCCTATAGACATCCGGCCCGGCCGCGGCAACCCGGAGGCGAAGATCGCGGGCGGCGGTGTCGCAGTCCCGTCGGGCCGCTGGCCTGCACCCGCGTCGCGTGCTATCTCCTTGCGCCATGTCGGAAGCGCAGGGATCGGGGCAGCCGCGGATTGTGACAGCGGCCATGCTGGTGATTGGCAACGAGATTCTCTCGGGCCGCACCCGTGACGCCAATGCGTATTTCCTGGCCGGCCGGCTGACCGAACTCGGCATCCGGTTGCGCGAAGTGCGTGTGGTGCCCGATGTCGAGGCCACCATCATCGCCGCGGTCAACGCCCTGCGGGCGACCTACGATTACGTCTTCACCTCGGGCGGCATCGGCCCGACCCATGACGACATTACCGCCGACTGCATCGCCAAGGCCTTCGGTGTCGGCATCGACGTGCAGCCGGAAGCGCGTCGCCGGCTCGAGGCGCATTACGAGGCCGGCATGCTGAACGAAGCCCGGCTGCGCATGGCGCGGATTCCGGACGGTGCGACGCTGATCGACAACCCGGTCTCGACCGCACCCGGCTTCCGCATCGGTAACGTTCATGTGATGGCCGGGGTGCCGGCGATCTTCCAGGCTATGGTGGCAAGTCTGGCCCCCGGCCTGACCGGCGGCGCTCCGCTGCTGTCGCGCACGGTGATCGCCCAGGTGCCGGAAGGCACGGTGGCGGCCGATCTCGGCAGCCTGCAGCAGCAGTATCCCGATGTCGACATGGGCTCCTATCCGGCCTTTCGCGGCGGCAAGGCGTCGACCGCCATCGTGCTGCGTTCGACCGACCGGGCCCGGCTCGATGCGGCCACTGAGGCCATGTATGCCATTTTTCGCCGTTTCGGCGGCGAGCCGACCGAAAACGAAATCGTGTGATCCGATGCGCGCTTCTCTGTCTGCCTTTCTGCCTGCCCTGCTGACGGTTTTGCTGTTTCTCGCCACTTCTGCTGTTGCTCCGGCCCAGACGGCCCCGGCCACGCCCTCGGCCGACAGCAGCATGCCGGCCGGTCTGGCACCACCGCCGAAATTTCTGGCGAAGGACCTGCTGACCGGCTGTCAGGCTGCCGACGGCAGTGTGCAGCAGCGCGGCTGCCTGCGTTATCTGCAGGGTGCGGCGGCGATGTACAATCTGATCGCGGCCGACGGCAAGGACCCGGGCTGGTTCTGCACCCCGCGCGATGCGCCGGCGGAAATGCTGCGGCAGCAGTTCGTCAGCTGGGCCCAGGACAATGCCGACCAGATGGGGCTGGAGGCGATCCAGGCCCTGCGGTTGGCCCTGGCCGACGCTTTCCCCTGCCAGGAATAACCTGCCCCGATTTTGCCGCAATCCGGCCCGAGCCTTTTTCCCGACGCGCCCTATATTGGGCCTGTCAGTGCTGGCGGCCGGCAGGGAGCGGGCCGCGAAGGTAAGGCGATGCCAGGTTTCCGTCCCGCGTTCATGGCAACGGTTTTTCTGCTCGCACCTGTTTTGTCGGGCTGCGGGCCGGCACTGGAATGGAGCCGGCCGAATACCTCGGTGTTGCAGGCCCGGCAGGACAGCGCCGAATGCGCCGGCCTGGCCCGCGATCAGGCCTTCCGCGACAGCTTTTATTACGGGCCGGGATACGGTTATGCCGGTTCCCCTTTCCTCGGCATGCCGGGCCCGTACCGGGGCGGCTTCGGGCCGTTCCCCTATGCCGGCTATCGTGATGATTTCATGTGGCGGGCGCAGCGCGAAAGCGATCTGCGGGATTTCTGCCTGCGCGCCCGCGGTTATGCGTTGACCACCGTACAACCATGACAATGCCATCGTGGCGGCAGAGGGAAGGTGTGACATGGACAAGCGTTGTTTACTGATTGTGGCAGCAGTGCTGGCCGTGACGGCCTGTGCCCCGCAGGTCGAGTGGGTGAAAACGAGCGCCAGCCCGGCACAGGAGGCGACCGACGAGAAGCAGTGCAACGATATTGCCTACAACGAGGCCAGCCTCGAGATGATGTCGAGCCATCCGCTCTATCCGCCGGAGACCGATACCCTGTATGTCCCGAGCGGCGGCAACATGAGCGGCCATGGCCCCAAGCCGTCCTACAGCCGGGAGGGCGCACGCGCCTACGAACTGGCCAGTTACTGCATGAAGCAGCGCGGTTATACTCTGGAGCAGGTTGCGCCCAGGCAGGCAGGATGAGGGACATGGCGGTGGTTCAAAAGCGATGGAATCTGGGGATGGCTGGCCTGGTGGCCGTGCTGCTGCTGGCGGCCTGTGCCCCGGCCACCGAGTATGTCCGCCCGAACATGACCGCCCAGCAGCGCGATGCCGATGAAAAGGCCTGCCAGGATATTGCCGACTGGCAGGCGCTGGACGAAAGCTTCAGCAGCCATCCGAAATACCCGCCGCTGCGCGACACCCAGTTCGTCGACGAAGGCGGACCGGATGGCGGCGGGCGCAATGTCAGCTACAGCCGCCGCGGCGCCCGGGCCTACGAACTGACCGAATATTGCATGCAGCAGCGCGGCTACAAGCTGGTGGCTGTGAAGAAATGATCCTGCGACGCGTTCTGCTGCCGGGTTTGCTGCTGGCGCTGGCCGGTTGCGCGACGCCGACCGAATGGACGAAGCCCGGCACGCCGGTGGCCCAGCGTGATCAGGATCAGAAGCAATGCTCGGACAAGGCCTACTGGCAGGCACTCGATGAGAGCCAGTCGTCGCATCCGCTCTATCCGCCTTATACCGGTACCGGTTTCGGCTGGGGGCCACCGTTCGGTCCGGTCGAATCGCCGTCGTATTTCTCGCGCGGGCCGCGCGAAGCCGAGTTCATTGCCTACTGCATGCAGCAGCGCGGCTACAGCCTCACCCCGCTGCCGGTGACGCACTGATACCGCCATTGGCGCTGCCAGGCAGGGTGGCCAGCAGGGCCTGCGTATAGGGATGCTCCGGCCGGGAGAACACCGTCGCGGTGTCGCCGGCCTCGACGATGCGGCCGCGATGCATCACGACGACCCGGCTGCACAGATGGTCGACCACGGCAAGGTTATGGCTGACGAACAGATAGGTCACGCCGTGGCGCTGCTGCAGGTCGGCCATCAGGTTCAGCACCTGCGCCTGCACTGAGACATCAAGCGCCGAGACCGCCTCGTCGGCGACGATCAGCTTGGGCCGGGTGATCAGCGCACGGGCGATGGCGATGCGCTGGCGCTGGCCGCCGGAAAATTCATGCGGGTACTTGCCGGCATCGGCAGGTCTGAGCCCGACGTCGGCCAGCGCCTCGCCGATCCGTTCGCCGCGTTCGGCGCGCGACAGCCGCTCCAGCATGTCGAGCGGTTCGCCGACGATGCGTGCCACCGTCATGCGCGGATCGAGCGAACCATACGGGTCCTGGAATACCATCTGGAAATCGCGCCGTGCCAGACGCAGCGCCGCGGGTGACAGGGCATTGAGGTCCTGCCCGGCGAAACTGATGGTGCCGCTGTCGGGCGCCTCCAGCGCCATGGCCAGCCGGGCCAGCGTCGACTTGCCGCTGCCGCTCTCGCCGACGATGCCGAGGTTCTCGCCGGCCGTCATCTCCAGCGACAGGCCGTCGACGGCCTGGATGCGCCGTCGCGGCGCCAGCAGCGCATGGCGCGGCAGGGCGTAGCTCTTGCGGACATCGCGGAGCTGCAGCAGGGGCGCATCCGCTGTCATGAGACCGGTTCCATGCCAAGCAGCCGGGCCTGGTCGGTATGCCAGCAGGCGGCGGTATGGCCGGGCGTCATAGTGACGTCCGGCGGGGTCTCGGCGTGGCAGCGGGCATCGGCCAGCGGACAGCGGCCGGCAAAGGCGCAGCCGGCGCCGAGATCGGCCAGGTCCGGCACGATGCCTGCAATGGTCGGCAGCGGCGGGCGCGGATGCGGCCGGCCGGGGCGCAATCGCGGCATGGCGGCGAACAGGCCACGCGTATAGGGATGTGCAAGGCCGGCAAAGACCTCGCGCACCGGGCCGGCCTCGGCGGCACGGCCGCCATACATCACCAGCACGCGGTCGACACTGTCGGCGATCACGCCGAGATCGTGGCTGATCAGCACCAGCGCCATGCCCTCGTCATCGACCAGACGGCGGATCAGGTCGAGGATCTGGCGCTGGATGGTGACGTCGAGTGCCGTGGTCGGTTCGTCGGCGATCAGGATGTCGGGCCCGCAGGCCAGTGCCATGGCGATCATCACCCGCTGGCGCTGACCGCCGGACAGCTGGTGCGGCCAGGCCTCGAGGCGGGCGCGCGGTTCCGGAATGCCGACGCGGTCGAGCAGGTCGGCGGCACGCTCGCGGGCCTGTCGCGCATTGAGGCCCGCATGCAGCAGCAAAGGCTCGGCGATCTGGTCGCCGATCCGGTGCAGCGGATTGAGCGCGGTCATCGGCTCCTGGAAGATCATCGCCAGCCGGTTGCCGCGCAGGGCGCACAGCCGCTCCTCGCCGGCGGCCAGCAGATCCTCGCCGGCGAAACGCACGCTGCCGCCGGCCGTCGCCCCTTCGGGCAGCAGGCCCATCAGAGCCAAAGCCGCCATCGACTTGCCGCTGCCGCTCTCGCCGACGATGCCAAGCGTGGCACCCTTTTCCAGGTCGAAATCGAGACCGCGCACGGCCTGTACCAGTGCTCCGGACGTGGGCAGCGTCACCGTGAGATTGCGGACGGAAAGCAAAATAGTCATGCCGTCACCGCCGCCGCGCCAGTCGCGGATCGGTCAGGTCGCGCAACCCGTCGCCGAGCAGGTTCAGCCCCAGCACGGCGATGGCGATGGCACAGCCCGGCCAGACCGCCAGCAGGGGCGCGCGGAACACATAGGACTGCGCCTCGTTCAGCATGCGGCCCCAGGACGGCGTCGGCGGCTGGGTGCCGAGGCCGAGATAGGACAGTGCGGCCTCGGCCAGGATCGCCAGCGCGAACTGGATGGTCGCCTGCACCACAATGGCCGACAGGATGTTGGGCAGCACGTGTTCCAGGGTAATGCGGAAACTGCCTTTGCCGGCAGCGCGCGCCGCCAGCACGTAGTCGCGCGTCCAGACCGCGTTGGCCGAAGCGCGCACCACGCGGGCGAAGACCGGGATGTTGAAAATGCCGATGGCGATCACCGAATTCAGCGTGCCGGGGCCGAACACCGCAGCCAGCATGATCGCCGACAGCACGGCGGGAAAGGCGAAGGTGAAATCGGCACAGCGCATCACCAGCTCCTCGGTCCAGCCGCGCCGCGCTGCGGCAAGGAAACCGAGCAGGCCGCCGAGTGCCAGCCCGATGCCGACCGCCAGTACCGCGACCAGCAGCGAGTTCTGCGCCCCGGCGAGAAGCTGCGAGACGATGTCGCGGCCCAGAGCATCGGTGCCAAGCCAATGGACGGCGGACGGCGCCGCCAGTCGCTGGCGCACATCGGGCTGGGTGGCGACATAGGGTGTCCAGACCAGCGACAGCAGCGCCATGCCGATCACCAGCGCGGTCAGCAGGCCGCCGGCGGCAAAGCTGCGGTGCTGCCGGGCGCGATGCAGGAAGGCGGCGAGATCACGCATCGCGGGCCTGCAGGCGCGGGTCGATGGCGACATAGAGCAGGTCGACGGCGAAGTTGACCAGCACCACGGTGCCGGCCAGCAGCATGACGGCGGCCTTCACCACCTCGATGTCACGGTTGCTGATTGCCTGGAAGATCAGGCGGCCCAATCCGGGCAGCGAGAAAACCTGCTCGACCACGATGGAGCCGGCCAGCAGGTTGCCGAACTGCAGGCCGATCACCGTGATCACCGGGATCAGCGCGTTGCGCAATACATGGCGCCACAGCACGGCATTGCGGCTCAGTCCCTTGGCGCGGGCGGTGCGCACGAAATCCTCGCGCAGCACGTCGAGTACGGCCGAGCGGGTGATGCGGGCGAGGATCGCCGCCTGCATGGCGGCGAGCGACAGGCTCGGCAGCACCAGGCCGGACAGTGCCGGCAGCAGGCCGGCATGCCAGCCGGGGAAACCGCCGGCCGACAGCCAGCCGAGATTGACCGCGAACAGCAGGATCAGCAGCAGGCCGAACCAGAAATTCGGAATCGAGATGCCAAGCTGGCTTAAGGCCATCACCAGCAGGTCGGTCGGGCGGCCATGGCGCGCGGCGGCAAACAGCCCGAGGCCGAGCGCCAGTGCCACGGTAAGCGCCATGGCGATCACCGCCAGCGGATAGGTCAGCGCCAGCCGGTCGGCGATCAGCGGCCAGACCGCGGTCTTGTAGGCGTAGGAGATGCCGAAATCGCCATGCAGCAGATGCCCGAGCCAGTCGAGATAGCGCTCCAGCGGCGGCCGGTCGAGGCCGTATTGCGCGCGGAAGGCGATAAGCTGCTCGCTGCTGGCATCGATGCCGAGCGCCAGCAGGGCCGGATCGCCGGGCAGGATTTCCAGCACGAGGAAGATGATCGCCGAGGTCGCCCACAGGGTGGCGATCAGGGTGGCCAGGCGTTTCAGCAGGTAATAGGCCATGGCCTCACGACATCAGCGGCGGACCGCGAGGGTCACGCCGTCGCCGATGGGCAGCATGGCGATCTGCACGCGGTCGTCGGCCGCCAGCATGGCGTTGAAGGCCCGCAGCGCCACGGTGTCGTCGGATTGGTCGGTATCGTCGATCACGCTGCCGCCCCACAGCACGTTGTCATAGGCGACGAGGCCGCCCGGCCGCAGCAGGGTCAGCACCTGTTCGTGATACCCGGCATAGCCGGTCTTGTCGGCATCGACGAAGGCGAAGTCGTAGGAGCCCGCGGCGCCGCCGGCGATCAGTGCGTCGAGCGTGTCGCCGGCCGGACCGATGCGCAGGTCGATACGGTCGGCAAGGCTGGCTTTCTTCCAGAAGCGCTGCGCGATGGCCGTGGTCTTCGGGTTGATGTCGCAGGCGGTGATCTGCCCGTCGGGCGGCAGGGCGAGGCCTACGGCCAGCGAACTGTAGCCGGTGAACACCCCGACCTCGAGGCAGCGGCGGGCGCCGGTCAGTTTCACCAGGATCTGGAACAGCGCGCCCTGGTCGCGGCCGATCTGCATGCCGGCGCCCGACAGCGAAGCCGTGCGCTGGCGCAATTCGGCCAGCAGCGGATGTTCGGGTGGCGAGACCGACAGCAGGTAGTCATAGAGGGGTGCGTCGAGGCCGAGCGAGCGGGTCATCGTGGGATCATCCTGCCGCTCGCTGCTGCCGCCGGCGCTCGTCCAGGGTCCGCAGCAGGGCGAGCCGCTCGTCGAGCCCCATGCGCGGCCAGGCGCCGATCTCTTCGCCGCTGCGCAGGCAGCCCAGGCACCAGCCGGTCCGCCGGTCGATCTGGCAGATCTTGGTGCAGGGCGAGGGAATGTCGTAGGCGCTGGTCATGCTGCAGGGTGACTGTGTTGGGGGGCTCTGGCGGGTGGATCGTGGCGAAAATGTGGCGGCGTTCGTGTTAAGACCCCGTTCGCGATGGGTTTGTTAATCGCAATTAATGCTCCGAGGCTTGAACCCTGGTGGCAGAAACTTTTATCTAGCGGTCGCCGTGCGGCCACAATCTGGTAACGGTGAGGCAGGGGACCACGCAAAACGATGATCGACATAAAGAATCTGGTCAAGCAATTCGGTCCGTTTACGGCAGTCGACAACATCAGTTTATCCGTCGCCAGGGGCGAGGTGCTGGGTTTCCTCGGGCCGAACGGCGCCGGCAAATCCACCACCATGAAGATGCTCTGCGGCTTCCTGGCGCCGACCTCGGGCAGCATCGCGGTCTGCGGCCATGATGTCGAGGCCGATCCGCTGGCCGCCAAGCGCAGCATCGGCTACCTGCCCGAAGGCGCCCCGGCCTATGCCGACATGACGGCGCGCGGCTTCCTCGATTTCATCGCCGACATCCGCGGCCTGTCCGGCGCTGACCGCCGCACGCGGCTCGCCCGCGTGGTCGACCAGATCAACATCCGCGACGTGCTCGACCAGCCGATCGACACGCTGTCCAAGGGCTACAAGCGCCGCGTCGGCCTCGCCCAGGCGATCCTGCACGATCCGCCGGTGCTGGTGCTCGACGAACCGACCGACGGTCTCGATCCGAACCAGAAGCATGAAGTGCGCGACCTGATCCAGGCCATGGCGAAGGACAAGGCGATCATCATCTCGACCCATATCCTCGAAGAGGTCGAGGCGGTATGCAGCCGCGCCATCATCATCGCGCGCGGCCGCGTGGTGGCCGAGGGCCGGCCCGATCCGGCCAGCGGCGGCTGGCGCATCGGCGACATCATCGCCGAGCCGGGCCGCATGGACGCCGCCTTCCGCCAAGTCACGCAAGCCGGCGCGCCCGCGCGCGCCGCCTGATCGGAGCTTCCGTCATGTCATCGCTGTTCTCGATCACCCGTCGCGAGCTCTCGGGCTATTTCGCGACCCCGGTCGCCTATGTCTTCATCGTGGTGTTCCTGTTCACCGCGGGCATCTTCACCTTCTATCTCGGCCAGTTCTTCGAACGCGGCCAGGCCGACCTCAAGGCCTTCTTCCTGTTCCATCCCTGGCTCTACCTGTTCTTCCTGCCGGCCATCGCCATGCGGCTGTGGGCGGAAGAACGCAAGTCGGGCACCATCGAGCTGCTGCTGACCTTGCCGATCCCGTTGTGGGCCGCGGTGGTCGGCAAGTTCCTCGCCGCCTGGATCTTCGCCGGCATCGCGCTGGCGCTGACCTTCCCGATGTGGCTGACGGTCAACTGGCTCGGCCACCCCGACAACGGCGTCATCCTCGGTGGTTATATCGGCAGCTTCCTGATGGCCGGCGGCTATCTCGCGGTCGGCTCCTGCCTCAGTGCCATCACCAAGAACCAGGTGATCGCCTTCGTGATCAGCGTGCTGGTCTGCTTCGTGTTCACGGTGGCCGGCGCGCCGATGGTGCTCAGCTTCTTCCAGGGCTGGGCGCCGCCGCTGATCGTCGACACCATCGCGTCGTTCAGCTTCCTCACCCATTTCAACGCGATTACCGAAGGTGTGATCGATGTGCGCGATCTCATCTTCTTCCTGTCACTGATGGCCGTCGCTCTCTTCGCCACCGCCGTCATCGTCGATTACAAGAAAGCGGGCTGAGGGCAGGATCATGAAGACCGGCAGCAAAGCGCTCCTCACCGGCACCGGCCTCGTCGCGGCCTTCGCCATTTTTTTCGGCGTCAACGTCCTGTCGAACCAGGGCCTGCGCAGTGCCCGCATCGACCTGACCGAGGCGCGGCTCTACACGCTCTCCGACGGCACGCGCAACGTGATCAAGGCGATCCCCGAGCCGATCACGCTGCGGTTCTTCTTCTCGGACCGGCTGTCCAGCGCCGCGCCGCAGCTCAAGCAGTACGGCAACCGGGTCCGCGAACTGCTCGAACGCTATGCCGCGCTGTCGGGCGGCAAGATCCATCTCGAGGTGATCGACCCCGAGCCGTTCACCGAATCGGAAGACCGCGCCGTGCAGGCCGGCCTGCAGGCGGCGCCGCTGCCTGACGGCGGCCAGCTCTACTTCGGCCTGGTCGGCAGCAATGCGCTCGACCAGCAGCAGTCGATCCCGTTCTTCCAGGCGGATCGCGAGCAGTTCCTCGAATACGACCTGACCAAGATGGTCTATGGCCTCAGCAACCCGAAGAAGCCGACCGTCGGCATCCTCGGTTCGCTGCCGCTGGAGTATGGTCCGGGCGGCATGATGGCGGCGATGCGCGGCCAGTCGCAGCCCTATCTGATCCTCGACCAGATCAAGCAGTTCTTCGACGTGAAGATGCTGGATGCGAGCAAGCCCGACGAGATCAACGACAAGCTCGGCGTGCTGCTGCTGGCGCATCCCAAGGACCTGAAGCCGGCCGAGAAATACGCCATCGACCAGTTCGTGCTGAAGGGCGGCCATCTGATCGTCTTCAGCGATCCCTATTCCGAGACGATGGCGGCGATGCCCAATCCGATGACCGGCCAGCCGATACCGCCGGGCATGGACCAGTCCTCGCTGATGAACGACCTGTTCAAGGCCTGGGGCGTCAAGATCGAGCCGGGCAAGTTCGTCGCCGACCTGACCCTGGCCCAGCGCGTGCAGACCGGCAAGCCGGGCGCCGCCGCGGTGGTCGATTACGTGCCGTGGCTGAATATCCCGCAGCAGAACATGGACCATGGCGACATCGTCACGGCGTCGCTGACCAACATCAACGGCGCCTCGTTCGGCGCCATCGAGACGCTGCCCGGCGCCACCACCAAGGTGACGCCGCTGATGACCTCGTCGGACAAGGCGATGCTGATGGATGTCTCCAACATCCAGGGCGATCCCGATCCGGAAGCGATTGCCGGCAAGTTCAAGCCCGACGGCAAGACCTATGTGCTGGCTGCCCGCATCAGCGGTCCGGCCAAGACCGCCTTCCCGGACGGTGCCCCGGCCCCCGAGCAGAAGGCCGGCGACAAGCCGGCTGATGCGGCCAAGCCTGCCGACGCCAAGCCGGCGGCGCCTGAGGTCAAGGAGAGCGTCAAGCCGATCAACGTGCTGCTGGTGGCCGATGCCGACATGCTGGATGACCGCTTCTGGGCCCGCACCCAGCAGATGTTCGGCCAGAATGTGTTCGTGCCGATTGCCGCCAATGCCGATTTCCTGGTCAACGCCATCGACAACATGGCGGGCTCCAGCGACCTGATCGGCCTGCGCAGCCGCGGCCGCGCCCAGCGCCCGTTCGAGAAGATCGAGGCGATGCGCCGCGATGCCGACCAGCAGTTCCTGGCCCGCCAGAACGAGCTGCAGAAAAAGATGGAAGACACGCAGAAGAAGCTGGCCGACCTGCAGTCGAAGGCACAGGGCCAGTCGAATGCCCTGCTGACCGCCGAGCAGCAGGCCACCATCGACACCTTCCGCGACCAGCTGCTGCAGACCCGGCGCGAGCTGCGCAACGTCCAGCACCAGCTCAACCGCGGCATCGAACGGCTGCAGCTGCTGATCAAGTTCATCAATATCGGCCTGATGCCGCTGCTGGCCGCCGTGGTTGCGGTCGGGCTCGGCATCTTCTGGCGCCGGCGCCGCCAGCGCCGGGCGCTGGAAGGCTGACGGGCGGGCAGGGAGAGTAGTCATGATGCGCAACAAGAGCTGGGCCGTTCTGGTCGGCGTCGCAATCGTGCTGGGCGGGGCCGCCTGGTGGGTGACCTCCTCGCGCAACCAGGCGTCCGAGGCCGATTTCACCCCGAAGCCGATGTTTCCGGGCCTGACCGCCAAGGTGAATGACGTCGATTCGCTGGAGATCGCCACCCCGAAGGCTTTGTTCCGGATCGAGAAGGGCGCCGATTCCGAACACTGGACCATGCCGGGCCATGCTGGCTATCCGGTGCAGGCCGACCTGGTGCGCAAGAACGTGCTCGGCATCGCCGGGCTCGAGACCATCGAGCCGCGCAGCGACAAGCCGGAGAATTACGACCTGCTGCAGGTCGCCGACCCCGAGCATTACAAGCCGGTCGACAAGGCCGCCGAATCCGATCCCGGCCCGGTGCTGATCCGGCTGGTCGGCAAGGATGCCAAGCCGATTGCCGCGGTGATCGTCGGCAAGACCAAGTCTTACCCGGTCGAGGGCAAGCCCGGCCAGTATCTGGTGCGCAAGCCCGACGAGGCGCGGGCCTGGGTGGCCCGCGGCATGCTCGATGCCAAGGCGGACCCGATCGACTGGTTGGTCAAGGACCTGATCAAGATCGACCGCAACCGGGTGGCCGAGGCGAGCGTGCGCCAGCCCGATGGCGAGACGCTGGCCCTGGTGCGGGCGCCGAAGACCGACAAGGATGCCGGCAGCGCCAATTTCACCCCGAGTGAGCCGCTGCCCAAGGGCATGAAGATCTCGTCGCAGTATGACGTCAACGCGGTGGCCGGCGTGCTGTCGTGGATGACCTTCGACGATGTCGCCAAGGCGGCCGACCACGATTTCTCCAAGGCGACGGTCACCGATCTGAAGACGCTGGACGGCGTTCATGCCGTGATCCGCAGCATCCCGGCCATGGACAAGGACGGCAAGGACGACAAGAAGGCCTGGATCACCATCGCGGTGACCTATGACCCGGCCCTCTTGAAACCGGACGCGGCGAACCCAGATTTGCTGAAGCCGGATGACGCCCAGAAGCAGGTCAAGGAGGCGGCGGCGCGCATGGATGGCTGGGCCTATCTGGTACCCGAGTCCGAACGCCGCGACCTGACCCGCCACCTGAAGGACCTGCTCGAGGCCGACAAGCCGGAAGACAAGAAGGACGCCAAGAAGGCGGGCTGAACCCGCCGCTTGGCCATTGACGCCGGGAACCGGAGCCATGACCGAGCAGACCCATGACTGAACAGACGCTGCAATTCCAGGCCGAAGTCGCGCGCCTACTGCATATCGTCACCCATGCGCTGTACAGCCAGAAAGAGATCTTCCTGCGGGAATTGATCTCGAATGCGTCCGACGCCTGCGACAAGCTGCGCTTCGCCGCCCAGACCGATGAGACGCTATGGGCCGGCGATGCCGACCTGAAGGTGACGATCGGCGCCGACAAGGCGGCCCGCATCCTGACCATCGCCGACAACGGCATCGGCATGAACCGCGACGAGCTGGTCGCCAATCTGGGCACCATCGCCCGCTCGGGCACCGGCGAGTTCCTGTCCGGACTGACCGGCGATGCCGGCAAGGACATGGCGCTGATCGGCCAGTTCGGCGTCGGCTTCTATTCGGCCTTCATGGTTGCGGAGCGCGTCGAGGTGGTCTCGCGCAAGGCGGGCGAGGCACAGGCCTGGCACTGGGCATCGGACGGCTCCGGCCAGTTCACCATCGGCGAAGCGGCCCGCGAGACGCGGGGAACCACCATCACCCTGCATCTGCGCGCCGGCGAGGACGAATTCCTCGAACCGGAACGGCTGCGCCATATCGTCAAGACCTATTCCGACCATATCGCCCTGCCGGTGCTGCTGCAGGACGGCGACAGGACCGAGGCGCTGAATGCCGCCAGTGCCCTGTGGGCGCGGCCGAAAGCCGAGATCGAGCCGCAGCAGTATACGGACTTCTACCATCACGTGGCGCATGCCTTCGACGACCCCTGGCTGACCCTGCACAACCGGGTCGAGGGCAAGCTCGATTACACGCTGCTGCTGTTCGTGCCCGGCCGCCGGCCGCCGGACCTGTTCGAGCCGTCGCGCAAGGCGCAGCTCAAGCTGTATGTGCGCCGGGTCTTCATCACCGACCGCTGCGACGAACTGGTGCCGTCCTGGCTGCGCTTCCTGCGCGGCGTGGTCGATTCTGCCGACCTGCCACTGAATGTCAGCCGCGAGATGCTGCAGCATAATCCGGTGGTCGCCCGCATCCGCCAGGCGATCACCCGCCGCGTGCTGGGCGAGCTGGAGAAGAAGGCCGCCGGCGAGGCCGAGGCCTACGCGGGCTTCTGGGAGAATTTCGGCGCCGTCCTGAAAGAGGGCCTCTACGAGGATGCCGAGCATCGCGAGGTGTTGCTGAAGCTCGCCCGCTTCCGTTCGTCGTCGCGCGACGGCTGGGTTTCGCTGGCCGATTATGTCGCCGCCATGAAGGACGGCCAGACCGCAATCTATGTCATCAACGGCGAGCAGCTCGACCAGCTCAAGCGCAGCCCGCAGCTCGAGGGTTTCCGTGCCAAGGGCATCGAAGTGCTGCTGCTGACCGATCCGGTCGACGATTTCTGGCTCTCGGTGGTCAGCGATTTCGAAGGCAAGCCGATCAGGTCGGCGACCCGGGCCGGCGCCGATCTCGACGGCATTGCCGGCGGCGCGGATGCCGCGAAGCCGGAAGACAAGGCGGAAGGTGCCGCGCTCGGTACCCTGGTCGCCCTGCTGAAGCAGACGCTGGGCGAGGCCGTGAAGGATGTGCGGGAGTCGAAGCGGCTGACCGACAGCGCGGTCTGTCTGGTCGCCGGCGACGGCGACATGGACATGCATCTCGAACGCCTGCTGCGGATGCACCAGAAGCTCGACATGGCCAGCCCGCGCATCCTCGAGATCAATCCGTCACACCCGCTGATCCGCCGGCTGGCCGAGCGGGCGACCCAGCCCGGTGCGGTCGATGCGTTGGCCGATGCGGCACAGCTGTTGCTCGACCAGGCCCGCATCGTCGAGGGCGAACCGTTGGCCGATCCGCAGGCCTTTGCCCGCCGGCTCGCGGCGGTGATGCAGCAGGGACTCTAGGCGGAATTACATGCCGATGCGGCTGACCGGGACTTCGGTCACGCCATAGCCGGCCTCGACCGGGATGCGCAGATGCGGCTCGCCCGGTGCGTTCTTGTCGAGTACCGGCATCACGTCGACGATGATGTCGCCCGCCGCATTGGCCAGTGCCGCGGCCACGCTGTCGGCCCGGGCCAGTTTGACCAGCTGCATGCGGGTGGCGAACACGATCGTGCGTCGCTTGGCTTCCCAGTCGTCGAGCGCGGCCTGGGCGCCGAGCCAGCCGGAATCGACCGACTCGCTGCCGTCGTGGGCGCCGATCTGGCCTTCGGGGGCTGCCGCGACAAAGAACCAGGTGTCGAAGCGCTTGGGCATGCTCTCCGGCGTGATCCAGTGCGCGAACGGCACCAGCGTATCCAGCGCGTAATCAAGGCCCTCGGCTTCGGCCATGTCGCGGAGCGTCTTGTCGCCGCGATTGAGCGGGTCGCGCCAGGGGGCGAGTGCGGCTGCGCGGTCGGCCGGCAGCAGGGCGCCGTCGCCCTTCGGCCGCGCCAGCAGCAGGCCGGATTCCTCGAAGACCTCGCGAATGGCACCGAAGGCGAAAGGCGTGAGGGCGGGATCGAAACGGCCCGGCCGGGCATGGCGGCCCATCAGCACCGGATCGCTGTCGCCCTCGGCCAGCTTGCCGCCGGGAAACACCATGGCGCCCGAGGCGAAGTCGATGGCGTGGTTGCGCTTGACCATGAAGACTTCCAGGCCGGCCGCGCCATCGCGGATCATCAGCACGGTGCTGGACGGCAGCAGCCTGCCGGACTTCGGATCGCTCATCGCAGTGTTTCCCCGGATTTATGGTTTTATGTCGCGCCCGTGCTGGGCCGGCCGGCGCAGCAGGGTGCGGTTGCCGGTCGGCGTCATCGGGGCAAAGCCGAGCCGTTGCAGCCAGGCAATACGCACGCGGTCGCTGTCGGAGACCTGGATCTCGACGCCGGCCAGCCCGGCGGTGCGGGCATGATGGGTGGCGAAATCGAGCAGCCAGCCGCCAAGCCCGCGGCGGCGCATGTCGGCGGCAATGGCCAGCCGGTGCACCAGGATGGCGTCATGCAACGGCAGCAGCACGATGAAGCCATCCAGTGCCGTGCGCCATTCGGCGACGAACAGGCTTTCCTCCTGCTGCAGGGCGGCAAGGTCGGTGGTGAAGGACGGATAGGATTCGGCGGCGATCTCGTGCAGCCGCGACAGGTCGCGGGCATCGGCCAGCCGCACGCGATGGTCGATGCGTGGCGGCCTGCGGGTTGTACCCGCGGCCGGGACTCGTTCGGACGGAACCATCGTCATGACGGCAGCTTCCGACTGCCGCGCCGGACTGTCAACCGCCGCTTGTGCTTTGCTGCGGAAAGGTCACGGCGGCTGTCCGCGCGTTCAGTTCGCGCCGCGCAGGTCGACGGCGCCGAGGATCGGGCCCTGCAGGGATTGCAGCATCACCACGACGCCATGCTGCTGCCAGTCGACCTTGCCGAGGTCAGGCACCGTGTAGCTCGCGGCCTGGCCCTTCCAGCGGCCGAAATCATTCCAGCTGCGCGCCACATTGAGGTAGGTCAGCGTCTGGCCGGTATTCTCGCCGCGCTCGATCGCCACCTTGTGTTCGCGGTCGTATTCGCAGAGCAGCAGCTTGGCCTCGCCCTGCCAGCCGGCGATGGCCGGCACGGCAATCTGCCAGACCGTCTTGCCGGCTTCGGTCACCGGCTTGGCCTGCAGGGTGACGCGCTTTTCCTTTTCGGCGGCCTTGATGGCGGCCGCGACCGCGCCGCGGTTGGAGCCGACCGCCTGGAACTGGCCGTCGACCACCGCCTGCGGCGTATAGATCTGCCGGGAGCCGAAGCTCTGCGCATAGGCCTGCTGGCGGTTGGTGTGGCCTTTCTTGCCGAAGGTGTCGCGCCAGCCGAGATAGTCCCAGTAATCGACATGCAGCGACAGCGGCAGCACACCGGGCAGCTTCTCCCAGTCTTTCATCAGCGCGTCGGCCGGCGGGCAGGAGTTGCAGCCCTGGCTGGTGAAGAGTTCAAGCACCACCATCTGCTGCTGCGCCTTTGCGGTTCCGCCGGCAAGCATCAGGCCGAACGCCGCTGCGAAGGCGAGCAGTCCGATCCGGGCGGATATGGCAAGTCGTTTCGTCATGGCGTTCAAGCTAGGCAACGTTGCGCTCGGGGGCCAGTCACGTTGCGGTGAAATTTTCCGCGATCCGGTCAAGCAGAGCGGAGGGCAACGGCATCAGCCGGGGTGCGAAGGTCCATAACAGGGCCGTTTCGACCGGCCGGCCGGGATATATCTGCTGCAACAGGGCGCGGTAAAGCGCCATCTGTTCCAGATAGGCCGGGTCGACATCCTCCACCCGTGCCGGCGGTGGCCGGTTGGTCTTGTAGTCGACCACCAGAATTGCGTCGGTGTTCACAATCAGGCGATCCACCTGGCCGGCGACCAGCCGGTTCCCGACACGACCGGCCAGCGGCGCCTCGACCAGGGCACCGGGGCCGAAGACCGGCAGATAGTCCGGCATCGCAAGAATCCGTGAGACTTCGCCGGCGATCTCCCCCTGTGCCGGGGCCGACAGGCCATGGGCCGGATGGGCCAGAAAGCGCCGCGCCGCCGCCTCGCGCTCCGCCGGATCGAGCTCGGGCAGGGTCTGCAGCAGGCGGTGGATCAGCCGGCCGCGGGCCAGGCCGGCCAGGCGCTCCGGCTGCGTCGGGCTGAGCGGTGCCGGGTCGTTGCGGGACGGCCGCGAGGGGCTGAGCGGCCGCGGCGGCACCGGCTCCTGCGCCGGCGGATTGCGGGCCCAGCCGGGCAATGCCATCACGGCCGGTTCGGCGGCTTCGGGTTTCGCCACAGCGGGCGTCTGCCCGGGGAAACTGTCATGGCGCTGCCCGGTTGCGCCCCAGGGCAGGGCGATTTCCTGCTGCGGCGCCAGCGCGGCGAAGCCGGCCTCGATCAGGCTGTACCAGCTTTCCGGCGCGGGCCCCTTCTCTGCGGTCTTGTGATTGAGATAGCCGCAGACATAGAGCCGGTCGCGGGCGCGGGTCAGCGCCACATAGAGCAGCCGGCGGTATTCCGCCATCAGCGCGGTGCGGCGCTGCTCGCGGATGCCGCGGCTCAGTGGCGTGTCGTAGGCGCGATTGAGCGGCCACAGCAGCAGGGGCGTGGTGCCGGCCTCGCTCCACAGCAGACCGTCGGGGTCGCGTTCCTGCGGCAGGTCGCAGGTATCGGGCAGGATTACCACCGGTGCCTCGAGGCCCTTGGCGCCATGCACGGTGAGAATGCGCACCTCGTCGCGGCCCTGCTCAAGGTCGCGCTTCACCACGCCGGCATGGTCGTCGAACCACAACAGGAAGCCCTGCAGGCTGGTGGCGGCCTCGCGCTCGTAATTCAGCGTCGCTGCGAGGAATTCGTCGATCGGCTCGCTGGCCTGGCGGCCGAGCCGGGCGAGCAGGCGGCGGCGGCCGTTACCGGCGCCCAGCAGTTCGGCATAGAACCCGAACGGCGTGACGAGGTCGGCGCGGCTCATCAGGGCGCGCAGCTCGTCGAAGGCGGCCTGCCAGTGCGGCTGTTCATGGGCGCGCGCGCGCAAAGCCGGCCACAGCCGGCCGTCGCGCTGCCAGCACAGGGCAAACAGGTCGTCGTCGGTGAAATTGAACAGCGGGCCTTTGAGAACCGTGGCCAAGGTCAGGTCATCGTCGGGCAGCAGGCAGGCCTCGCCCAGTGCCAGCAGGTCACGCACAGCGATCTGTTCGGCGAGCTGCATGCGGTCGGCACCGGCCACCGGCACGCCGGCAGCCTTCAGCGCCTGCACCATCGCCTCGAAGAAGACATTGCGCCGGCGCACCAGGATCATCACATCGCCGGCACGCAGGCGCCGGCCTAGGCTCGGCAGCATTTCGCTGTCCATCCAGCGGCGGATCTGCCCGGCGATGACTTCGGCCAGCCGCAGGCGCGGATCGCGCTGGCCCACGTAATCCACCGGCACGTCCCAGGGTTCGCTGTCGGCTTTCGGGTCGGGCTTGAACGGCGGCCAGATCTCGATGCGGCCGGCTTCCTCGCGGCGCTTGGCCCGATGGGTCAGGATGGTGCCATCCTCGACCACGCCGGGCCGCGCGGTCTCGGCGGCGAAAACGGCATCGACCAGCCGCAGCACAGCCGGCGCCGAGCGGAACGACATTTCGAGCGGGGTCGACAGCAGCGTCTTCTCTGCGGCCCGGGCGGCGCGGCGGAAATGCTCGCGCATGTCGAGGAAGGCCTGCGGCCGCGCACCCTGGAAACTGTAGATCGACTGCTTGACGTCGCCGACGGCAAACACCGTGCGGTCGACCTCGCGGGCGCCGAGGCCGGAGAAGAAATCCTCGGCCAGCGCCGCGATCACCGACCACTGGTCGGGGCTGGTGTCCTGCGCCTCGTCAACCAGCACATGGTCGATGCCCTGGTCGAGCTTGTACATCACCCAGGGGACGCGCGTGGGCTCGACCAGCAGGTCACGGGCGCGCAGGATCAGGTCGTCATAGTCCAGCAGCGCCAGCACGCGCTTCTGCTCGGCATAATACCCGAGCAGCCGTTCGCCCAGCCGCAGCAGGTTGCCGGTGGCTTCCAGAACGACGGCGGCATTGAGCAGAGGTTTCAGCGCTTCCAGCCGCATCTGTTCAGTGCGCAGGATGTCGCCGCAATCGGCGGCAATCTTCTCGACCGCCTTGGTGACCAGCTTGTCGCGCGGCTTGTTGGGATCGCTGGCGGTGAAGAAGGCGGCCATCCAGCCGGCCTCGAAATCCGCCGGCGGGCAACCGGCGGCGAGCCAGTTCGCGACCGCATCGGCGAGCTTGCGGTCATTTGCCCCGCCTTCAGCCAGTGCGGCAACGGCGCGGCGCAGGTCGGCCTGCGGCATGGCGGCGATATGGCCGGTGATCAGGCTGTCGCGGCTGGCGCCGTCGGGCAGGCCAAGCTGCCTTGCCAGTGCTGCGATGGCCGCTTCAGCACTGCCATGGGTCTCCAGCAGCGCCGCAAGATCGCGGCGCCGACCGAGCAGGCTGGCCAGCAGTTTGGTGAAGCGCGTGTCGTCGAGTTTTGCCGCGAAATAGCCGATCAGTGCTGCAAGACCGGCGTCGCTGCGGCTCTCGTCGAGAATCCGCGTCTGCGCTTCGGCCAGCAGGGCGGCGGTGGCGGCCTCGTCGGCGACCTGGAAATGCGGCGGCAGGCCGGCCTCGACGGGGAAGCGTTTCAGCAGGGCTTCGCAGAAGGCATGCACGGTCTGCAGCCGCAGGCCCCCGGGTGCTTCGAGGGTGCGGGCGAACAGCCGCCGTGCCGCCGCCATGTCGGCCGGCTCGACCGGCCGGCCGAGCAGGTCGAACAGGTCGGCCTTCAGTTTGTCGTCGGACAGAGTCGTCCAGGCGCCGATCCGCTCGGTCAGGCGCAGCGCCATCTCGGCGGCGGCCGCCTTGGTGAAGGTCAGGCACAGCACGCCGCTCGGCCGCGTGCCGCCGAGCAGGATGCGGATGACACGGTCGACCAGCACGCGGGTCTTGCCCGAGCCGGCATTGGCCGCCACCCAGGCCGACAGTGCCGGATCGGCGGCGCTGCGCTGGTTCATCTGGTGCGCCAGCAGCTCGCGGTCGGTATCGGCTGCGGCAGGACTCATGCGTCCTCGCCGCCTTCGGCGCGTTCGGCGACCCGGGCGAGATGGTCATAGTCGCCGGGATACTGCACGAATTGCGGTCGCGGCCGTGACAGATAGGCCCGGTCGGGATCATCGAACTGGGCGACCCAGCCTTGCAGGTGTTCAAGCGCCAGCATCGCGATGTCGGTGGGCGGCGGAATGTCGCGGCCGCGGATGTTCACGGCCCTGCCCGGTTCGGCGCCGCCGCGCAGGCTGATGTAGACAAGCTCGGCGATCTCCCGCGCGGTCAGGCCGTCGAAGCCGCCGCCGAGTGCAATGGCGGCTTCCAGCGGCAACTGCGGTGCCAGGCCGACATTGACCTCTTTCACGCCGGGCGAATTGCCGGTCTTGTAGTCCAGCACTGCAACCGCACCGTCCGCCGCGCGGCGGTCGATGCGGTCGGCCCGGGCCTTCAGCGTGAACGGCCCTGCCGGCGCGGCGAAGCTCAGCGCACCGTCCTGTTCGAGCAGGGCCGGCATGAAGCCGGCGGCGCGCCGTTCGCGCTCATAGCCGACGAACCAGCGCATGGCCCGTTCGAAGCGCGGCCACCACAGCACGGCGATCTGCGGCTGGTCGAGCCAGAGGCCAAAGGCCGCGCGGCCGAGCGCCAGCAGTTCGTCCAATGCCGCATCATCTGCCGGCAGGGCATCGGCATGCCGCTTGAGGAATCTGTCGAGCACGTCATGGATGATATTGCCGCGCAGACGGGCATCCGGCGGCGCGTCGACGGGATCGAGCCGCCGCAGCCGCAGGATGCGTTTGGCATAGATCGCGTAAGGGTCGCGCACCCAGGTCTGGATGTCGGTGACATACAGGCTGCGCGGCCGCGCCTCGACCGGCGGCCGCGGCATCGGCGGCTCGCTGCGGACGGCGGTCTCCGGCTGGTCGAGCTGCTCGGCCCAGGCGAGGTAGCGCGGCGCCCGCGTGGCCGTCCAGCGGGGATGGCCCTTCAGCATGGCATCGAGCCGCAGCAGCCAGCGCGCCGGCACGGTCGGTGTGCCATCCACCTTGGTGGCGCGGCTGAGGATGACGTCGCTGCCGCAGGCGGCCTGCAGGAAATCATGGGCGGTCTGGCCGAGGCGGCGTTCCGGTGGCGCCAGGCCGAGCTGTTCGCGCATCGGCCGGCTGAGCCAGGGATCTTCCTCGGCCTGCGGCGGCCAGGTGCCTTCGTTGAGGCCGCCGAGGATGATGCGGTCGGCCTGCTGCAGCCGGGCTTCGAGCAGGCCCCAGATGAACAGGCGCGTATGGCTGCCATGGCGCGGGCGCACCACGCGGCCCTCGAGCAGGGCATCCAGCAGCCGCGGTCCCTGCGCCACCGGCAGCGGCCCGAGGATGTCGCCGGTCTGCAGCAGTTCGGTGACGAGGTCATGCAGCGCCTCGCCGGCCTCGCGTTGCCACAGCGGCATAGTCTCGCCGCCGTCGCGCTGGGGCTCGGCCAGCGCCTCGGCGGCGCCGGTCAGCAGGCGCAGGATGTCCGGCAATGGCAGGCTGTCGCCGGATCGCAGCCGGGCAAAGGGTGCGATCGCCTGGCGGAAGGCGGCGAACAGCGGCAACAGGCGGTCATCGCCAGCCAGTCTGCGCCCCAGCGCCTCGATGCCGGTCTCCGGCTGCGGGCCGCGCAGGAACGAGCGCTCGATGCGCCGCGTCCAGCGCAACAGCTCGCGGCGCGACCGGCCGAGACGGCAGAAGGGATGTTTCAGCAGCGCGAGCAGCGGCACGGCGGCGAAATCCGCGGCGACGGCGCCAGCCAGCAGGCGCAGGAAGATCGCCGGCGGCGTCTGCGCCAGCGGCCGGCCGGCGGAATCGTCGATCGCCAGTCCGTCGTAGCGCGCGAGCTCGGCGGCAACGCGACGGGCCAGCACGCGGTCGGGCGTGATCAGGGCGGCGGTCCGGCCGGGCGTTTCCAGGGTCTCGCGCAATGCCAGCGCGATGGCGACGGCCTCCTCGTGCAGGCCCGGCGCCTCGATGCGCTGCAGGCCGGCAAAGGCGGCATCCTCAGGCGCGGGCAGGTCGCGCCAGCGGTGGGTCTCGCCGGGCGGCAGCAGGGCGGCCGACAGCAGCCGGGCGTGCGCCGGTGCGCCTGAACTGTCTTCGCTGCGCCATTCGGCAACCTCGCCGCGCAGCACGCCGAGGCTGTCGAGCAGGCGGGCCAGCATATGCTGTGGATGGGTCGGCTCGTCCTTCGCCGCTGTCCAGGCCGCCTCGTCGAGGTCACGGTCGAGGCCGGGCAGGATCACCAGGCCCTGCGGCAGGCGGCAGACCAGTTTCAGCAGGCGTGCGGTGGCCGGGATGCTGCCGGTCGAACCGGCGGCGATCACCGGATTCTGCGGCGGTTCGGCCTGCCAGTGGGCGATCCAGCGGTCCGTCACCAGGCGGCGGTGCTCGGCGGCATCCAGCCTGCCGGCCTCGGCCTTGATTGCCGGCCAGTGTGCACGGATCACGTCGAGGAAATCCAGCGTCGCCTGCCAGTGTCGGGCAAGGTCGATGCTGCCGGCCAGTCCGATCAGGCCGGTGAGGTCGACTTCTTCGGTGGCGGCCGTATCCAGCAGTTGCCCGAGCTGATGCGCCAGCCGCAGCGCACCGGCCGCATCGCCGCCGGCGAGCGGCGAGGCGCGCACCAGTTTCGCCAGCAGCAGGTCGCGTTCCCGCGGCGCGAAGGGCAGCGCATCATCGCCGGCCCTGCCATCCATCATGCCGGCGCCGCGCAGGTCGAGTTCGTCCTCGTCGACATCGCCAAGCGGCCGGATCGCCGGCAGCAGCAGGGCGCGGCCATCGCGCTGGCGCAGGAAGGCCTCGGTCAGCGCGCGGCAGGCGCGCCGCGTCGGCAGCAGCACGGTGACCCGGCTCAGGCGTTCCGGCGCGTCGCCCCAGCGCTCCAGAATCTCGGCGGCGAGCAGGTCGAGAAAAGGCCGGCCGGGGGCAATGCTGAAGACGGCGGGGGCGGCCCGGTCAGGCATCGTTGCCCGGCCCCGCGCTGCCCGGCCCCGCGCTGTCGGGTCCTGTCAGCATCGCTTCGGCGATGGCGAGGCCATCATGGGTGCCGACATCCATCCAGTCGCCCTGGTGCACCAGCCCGTGCAGCCGGCCGGCGGCGATGGCGCGGTCGTAGAGCAGGTTCAGCGAAAAGGCGCCGGCCGGCGCGTCGGCAAACAGGCCGGGCTGCAGCAGTTGCACCCCGGTATAGACATAGCCGGCGGCCGGCTTCGCGCCGCGACGGACCAGACGGCCGCCGGGGTCGAGATCGAAATCGCCCGGCCCGCCATGGCCGGTGGCTGTCTCGCGCGGTTGCAGCAGCAGCAGGCCATCCATCGCGGCCGGATCGAAGGTCGCGGCGAGCCGGCGCAGGGCATCACCGCCGTAATCGCGCCAGATCACATCGGCATTGACGGCAAGGAAGGGTGCGTCGCCCAGCAGCGGCAGGGCGCGGGCGATGCCGCCGCCGGTTTCCAGCAGTTCGCCGCTCTCGTCGGAAATCGTCACCGCGATGTCGCGGCGGGCAGCGAGATGCTCGCGGATCTGGCTGCCGAGCCAGTGGATGTTGACCACGGCGCGGCGCACGCCGGCCTCGACCAGCCGGTCGATGCAGTGATCGAGCAGGCTGCGGCCGGCGACGGTGATCAGCGGCTTGGGTGTGCGGTCGGTCAGCGGACGCAGGCGGGTGCCGAGTCCGGCGGCCAGCACCATGGCGGTATCCGGAACCGGGATCATGAGGCGTCCGCCAGGCCGGGCAGCGGGCGGAAGCGCTGCTCATGCGGCACCAGGGCATCGAGCCAGCCGCGCAGGTCGGCGAGTGCCGGATGCGCGAGATCGCGTTCGACCAGGCGCCACATGCGCGGCAGGAAGGCCTGGTAATGCGGCTTGCCGTCGCGTTTCCACAGCCGCGTGAAGATGCCGATGATGCGCAGGTTGCGCTGGGCGCCGAGGATGGCATAGGCGCGGCGGAAGCCGGCCTCGTCGAGGCCGCTGCCGACGATGTAGCGCTGCAGCATCGCTTCGGCGAGATCGGGCGAAACGTCGCGGCGGGCATCTTCCAGCAGCGAGACGAGGTCATAGGCGCGGTGGCCGGCCACCGCATCCTGGAAGTCGAGCAGGCCGAGGCGGGCCGGGCCTTCGCGACCGGGCAGCCAGATCAGGTTCTCGGCATGGAAGTCGCGCAGCACCAGCACGCGCGGGCGCTGCGGGCTTTCGGTGGCGACCTCCGGGGCGAGAATGGCCCAGAGGAAGCGGAAGGCCTGGGTGATATTCTCCAGCGTGTCGCGGCCGGTCAGTGCCGGCAGGTACCAGTCGGTGAACAGCCCGAGCTCGTCGATCAGCCGCGCTTCGTCATAGGTGGCAAGGCCGGCCGGCGCCGGCCGGCGGTGCAGGTCGAGCAGGAAGTCGATCGCTGCTTCATACAGCGGCCGTTCGTCGGCACCATTGGCGATCAGCCGGGCATAGAGATCGTCGCCGAGATCCTCCAGCAGCAGGAAACCGTGCTCGGTATCCTCGGCCAGGATGCGCGGCGCGCTGTAGCCGCCTGCGGCCAGTGCCCGGGCGATGCGGACAAAGGGGCGCACATCCTCCTGCGGCGGCGGCGCATCCATCAGCACCGCATGGCTGCCGTCGCGCCGCAGGCGGTCGTATTTGCGGAACGAGGCATCGCCGGCCAGCCGGCTGCGCGCGGCGCCGCCCCAGCCAGCCCTGGCGAGGAAATCGCGGGCCAGACTATCGCGAATGGGCGCGGCATAATCAGCCAAGGCGTATCTCCATACCCTGCAGGCGGGCGGCCCAGGCGGCATCGCCGTCGAACTCGGCGACGCGCGCAGTCGCGCCGGCCGGATCGGGCCGCAGGCGCAGGGTCAGGGCATCGGCCGGAGTTTCCGGACCGAGCCGGTCGGGCCATTCGATCAGGCTGATGCCTTCGGCCAGTGCATCGTCCAGCCCGAGTTCGTCGAGTTCGCGCGGGTCATCGATGCGGTAGAGATCGAAATGCCACAGCGTCACGCCATCGATGTCATAGGTCAGCACGAGGTTGAAGGTCGGGCTGGGCACTTCGGTGCCGGGGCCGGCCAGCCGGCGGATCAGGGCGCGGGCGAAACTGGTCTTGCCGGCGCCCAGCGGGCCATCCAGCAGCAGGGCGTCGCCGGCCTTGAGGCGGGGCGCCAGAGCCGCGGCGAGCGCGGCGGTGGCTGCCTCACTGGCCAGCGGAAAACGGCGAATCACGGCCATGGGCGGACTCTACTGACCGCCCGGACTCGCTGCAATGGCGGCCATGGCCGGCGTACGACCGGCCGGCAGCAGGATTTCCACCGCCTGCATGCCGTCGCCGTCGTCGAGGCGCAGGCCGCAGCCATGCAGGTCGAGCAGGCCACGCGCCACCACCAGCGACAGGTCGGCATGGGTGCGGCGGCGGTCCGGGGCATCGGCGAGGTCGGCAAAGACCCGGGTCGGGCGCACCGGCGCCAGCCCGCCACTGTGGCTTTCGATGCGCAGGCAGAGACGTCCATTGGTGTCGGCGGCGCCATTCTCGGCGGTATAGGTCGACAGCCGGACCCGGCCGCCCTGCGGCGTGCCGTCGATGGCGGCGCAGAACACGCTGTCGAGCGCCTGGCGCAGCCGGTGGCCATCGCCGGTCAGCCGGCCGGCCGGCGTGGCCTGGCCATCCGGCAGTTCGATGGCGACGCCGCGCTGCTCGGCGAGGTCCAGCCATTGCGTGCTCTGCGGCTGCCACAGGTCTTCGGCGGCAAGGTCGTCGGGATCGAGCGCCATCTGGCCGACCTCGATGGTCGCGATGGCGATGATGTCGTCGAGCAGCCGCAGCATGTTGCGCGAGGCCAGCATGATGTCGCCGCAGTATTCCTCCTGCCGCGCATTGACCGGGCCGAGAATGCCCTGCGCCAGCACCTCGGTCATGCTGATCAGCGTACCCAGCGGCGAGCGCAGCTCGTGGGTGATGTTGCTGATGAAGGCGGCATTCATCCGGTCGGTGCGTTCCAGCGCTTCGTTACGGTCGCGCAGTGCGCGTTCGATGCGAATGCTGTCGCTGACATCGAGATAGGTATAGAGCACGGCGCCGTCGGGCAGTGGCACCGAGGCATAGTCGATCACCGCGCCGTCGCCGCGTTCGAGCCGGCCGCGGGTCGGCTTGCGGGCGGCGAAGCTGTCGACCAGCCGCTCGCGCAGTTGCGCCCAGCCCGGTCCGCGCTGCATTAGCGGGCGGGCGGCTTCAAGCACTTCGGTCAGATGCGGCTGGCGGTTCAGCAGGTCGGGATCGATCTGCCAGAGCTGCGAGAAGGCGCGGTTGTACAGCGACAGCCGGCCGTCGGAGCCATAGACCACCACGGCTTCGTAGAGGTTGTCGAGCGTGGCGCGCTGCACGGCGATCATGGTGTTGGTGGCGCGCTCCAGCGTCAGCTGCCGGGTCACATCGTCATAGGCGAACAGCAGGCCGCCGGAGGGATAGGCACTGATGACCAGCCGCAGTGTCGAGCCGTCCGGCAGATGCAGCAGTTCCTCCTGCCGCTCGATCACCGTGGTGAACAGGCCGAGCTGGCCGCGCTTGTAGGACTGCCAGTCGATCTGCTCGGGCAGGCGGCGGTCGGCACGCAGCTGCTCGAGGATCTCGCCGAAGGTCGGGCTGGTATCGAGCCAGGCCTCGTCGAGCTGCCAGAGGCGGGCATAGGCGCGGTTGAACAGGATCAGCTTGCGGTCGGGACCGAAGATTGCCGTTGCCGTCGAGATGGTGCGCAGCACTTCCATATGGGCTTCCATATGGCGGCGCAGCTGGCCGCGGGCGTCGGCCTCGGTGGTGATGTCCTGGCCGAAGCCGAGCGTGCCGCTGCCGACCGGCTGTTCGAAGATGCGATAGTTGCGGCGGTCACCCTCGGCGACGAAGCGCCGATCCTCGGTGCGCAGGATGCCGGCATCACGGGCGGCGAGCGCGAGATCGCGCGGCTGGCTCAGGTCATGCGAGGAGGCGAGCTCAAGGCCGCGGGCGACGGCCTCGGCCGGCGTGGTCTCGGCCATCTGGGCATAGCGCGCATTGACCCAGACGAGGCGGGCCTCGGCATCGCGGCGCCAGATCGGAAACGGCGCCGCATCGAGCAGGGCCTGGGCTTCCGCCTCGGCCTGGCGCAGGGCCTGGACCTCGGTGCGCAGGGAGGCAGTGTCCATCGCGAGTGCCGCCAGCCGGTCGGCCAGCGCGGCGGCCTCGCCGCGGGCACCGTCGCGTTCGCGCGTCAGCCGCTTGCGGTCGTCCTCGGCCTGCTTCAGGTGCGCGGCCAGCCGGCGCGCCTGCCGGTTCTGCCGCAGGGCGACGATGGCGGCAGCCGAGCCGGCCAGTACCGACAGGCCGGCCCAGATCAAGGCGCTATCGGCCATGACCGGCCGCTCCACCATCTGTGTTACGCCACGGGGACATGGCGGTCACTATCGGCAGACGGCGGCGGGAAAACAAGGCGTTAAAAAGACGAATGGCCGGGCGGATTTCCCCGCCCGGCCATCGTGCCGCCGCGTGCTGTGGCCGGCGGATCAGTAGCGGTAATGATCGGGCTTGAACGGGCCGGTGTTGCCGATGCCGAGGTACTTCGCCTGCTTGTCGCTCAGCTTGGTCAGCTTGGCGCCGACCTTGGCCAGATGCAGCGAGGCGACCTTCTCGTCGAGATGCTTCGGCAGGGTGTAGACCTGCTTCTGGTACTTGCCCGGGTTGCCCCAGAGTTCCATCTGCGCCAGCACCTGGTTGGTGAAGGACGCGCTCATCACGAAGCTCGGATGGCCGGTGGCGTTGCCGAGGTTGACCAGGCGGCCTTCCGACAGGACGATGATGCGCTTCTTGTCGGGGAACTCGATCTCGTCGACCTGCGGCTTGACGTTGTGCCAGGTCAGGTTCTTCAGCGCGCCGATCTGGATCTCGCTGTCGAAGTGGCCGATGTTGCAGACGATGGCGCGATGCTTCATCTGGCGCATGTGGTCGAGCGTGATGACATCGACGTTGCCGGTGGCAGTGACGAAGATGTCGCCCTGCGGGGCGGCGTCTTCCATGGTCACGACTTCGTAGCCTTCCATCGCCGCCTGCAGGGCGCAGATCGGATCGATCTCGGTGACCATGACGCGGCAGCCGGCGTTGCGCAAGGAAGCGGCCGAACCTTTGCCGACATCGCCGAAGCCGGCGACCACGGCGACCTTGCCGGCCATCATCACGTCGGTGCCGCGGCGGATGCCGTCGACCAGGCTTTCGCGGCAGCCGTAGAGGTTGTCGAACTTCGACTTGGTAACGCTGTCATTGACGTTGATCGCCGGGAACAGCAGGCGGCCTTCCTTGGCCATCTGGTACAGGCGGTGCACGCCAGTGGTGGTCTCTTCGGTCACGCCCTTGATGGCGGTGCCCATCTTGGTGTACCAGCCGGGCTGCTCCTTGACGCGCTTCTTGATCGCGGCGAAGAGGACTTCCTCTTCCTCGTTGGTCGGCTTGGCGACGACCGACAGATCCTTCTCGGCCTGCATGCCAAGATGCAGCAGCAGGGTGGCGTCGCCGCCGTCGTCGAGGATCATGTTCGGCGTGCCGCCGTCGGCCCAGTCGAAGATCTTATGGGTGTAGTCCCAGTATTCGGTCAGCGACTCGCCCTTGACGGCGAAGACCGGGATGCCGGCCTTGGCGATGGCGGCGGCGGCATGGTCCTGGGTCGAATAGATGTTGCACGAGGCCCAGCGGATGTCGGCGCCGAGCGCTTGCAGGGTCTCGATCAGCACTGCGGTCTGGATCGTCATGTGCAGCGAGCCGGCGATGCGGGCGCCCTTCAGCGGCTGCTTCTTGCCGAATTCCTCGCGCAGGGCCATCAGGCCCGGCATCTCGGTCTCGGCCATGTCGAGTTCCTTGCGGCCCCAGTCGGCCAGCCCGATGTCCTTGATGATGTAATCCGCGCTCATATCCGCTCGCTCCGGCGTTCAGGGTCGAAAACTGGGGGCGGTATAGCAAAGGCCGGGCGGGGCTGTCCAGCCTTATATAAAGAAATCTTTATATAGGAATATATGATCCCGGGGCGGTATATCGGGGGCGGCCCGCCCGAACCGGCTACTCCCCCTCGCCGAACTTGTTCGCCACCAGCTCTTCCAGGGCGGCCATGGCCGCCTCGGCCTGGGGCCCGCTGGCGGCGATCTCGATGCTGGAGCCTTGCGTGCCGGCCAGCATCATCAGGCCCATGATGGACTCGCCATTGACGGTCTGGCCGTCCTTGGAGACCTGGATGCGGGCCTGCGGGAAGCGCGCCACCACCTGGACGAACTTGGCCGCGGCGCGGGCATGCAGGCCACGCTGGTTGATGATGGTGACGCTGCGCACCAGTGGTGCGCTGCTGGCGGCCGGCGTGCCGGAAGCCGTGTCCACTAGCGCGATTCTCCCGCCAGCAGCTTGGACGCGACATTGATGTATTTGCGGCCGGCTTCCTGGCCGGCGGCGACTGCGGCGGCCATGTCGAACTTGTCGCGCACCGAGGCCAGTTTGATCAGCATCGGCAGGTTGACGCCGGCGATCACCTCGATCTTGCCTTCCGACAGGATCGAGATGGCGAGGTTCGACGGTGTGCCGCCGAACATGTCGGTCAGGATGATGACGCCCTTGCCGGCATCGACGGCGGCGACGGCATCGACGATGTCCTGGCGGCGTTCGTCCTTGTCGGTCGGCGCGATGCAGACGGCGCGGATATTCTTCTGCGGGCCCACCACATGCTCGGTGGCATTGATGAATTCCTCGGCCAGGCGGCCGTGGGTGACGATGACAATACCGATCATGGGGTGCAGCCGGTCATGGGGGTCGCGGTCCTCATTTCCCTCGGTCTTCATTTCCTTGTCGCGTCGGCCAGGGCCTGATCGCGGTCGCGGTGCCGGATATCGACATGCTGGCCGCTGTTGCGCAAGGCCTGCGCCAGCTGTTCGGCGACAAACACCGAGCGATGCTGGCCGCCGGTACACCCCAGCGCAATGGTCAGATAGCGTTTGCCCTCGGCGCCGTAGCGCGGCAGCAGAGCCTCCAGCATTCCGGTCAGGCGGCTGAAAAAACCCGGATAATCCGGGTCGGCGGCGATATAGGCGGCGACGGCCGGGTCCTCGCCGGTGCGCGCCCGCAGCTGCTCGTCATAATGGGGATTGCGCAGGAAGCGCACGTCGAACACCAAATCCGCCTCGCGCGGCAGGCCATGCCGGTAAGAAAACGAGACGATCATGATACCGGGGCCGGTCTGGTCGTCCAGCGCGAATTGGCTGGCCAGCACCTGCCGCAAACCGGGCAGGGCTAGCGTTGAGGTATCTATGACGAGATCGGCCTCAGCCTTGAGTGGTGCCATCAGGTGGCGCTCGGCGGCAATGCCGTCACTGACCGGCCGGTCGCCGGCCAGCGGATGGCGCCGCCGCGTTGCCGTGAAGCGACGCAGCAGCACATCGTCGTCGCAGTCGAAATAGACCAGTTGCACGTCGAGGTCGCCGCGCTGCCGGATGTCGCCGAGGATGGCCAGCAGGCGGTCGGGCTGGAAATCGCGCGTACGGCTGTCGACCCCGACAGCGATGCCGTGCTGTGCCGCCTGGGCGTCAGCTTCGCCCGGCTGGGTGAGGCGCGGCAGCAGCGACACCGGCAGGTTATCCACAGCTTCGTAGCCGGCATCCTCAAGCAGCTTGAGCGCCGTCGACTTGCCGGCACCGGACAGACCGCTGACGATGGCAAGACGCGGACGATGCGGAGCTGCGGTCATGGGCGGAGCGGTTCAGCCATGGTGCACGTCGCGTTGCAGGGCGCGGGCTTCGGCCGGCTCGAACAGGCGGCCGGTAGCGGCGCGCATCAGCGCCAGTCGCGCGACGGCGGCCGCGCTGGCGGTGAAGGGCGCGAGCTTCAGGCAGGGCAGGTCGATGCCGAGCAGGGTTTCATGCTGCGGGTCCGGCAGCCGCGGCACCTCGTCCTGCGGCACGAGGTCGATGACCAGCACCACCGGGGTGGCCGCGGCGGGGATCATTTCGACCGGACCGAGGCCGCGGATTTCGATGAGGCCGCGGATGGTCTCCGGCGCGGCGGCGATCAGCCGCGCGTCGTCGCGGGTGAGGATGGTGCGGTCATCGGCGACGAGGCGGCAGCCCGCCTCGATCATCCGGAAGGCAAGATCGGATTTGCCGGATCCAGAAGGGCCGCGCAACAGCACGGCGGCGCCGGTGAAGGCCACACAGCTCGCATGGATCGTCAGCATGGTCGGGAGCCTGCCGCCGGGGAGGCGGCACTGTCAATACATGCCGCCGCTAAATTGCCGCCGCTAACCGCACGATATGGTTAAAGCGGCAGGCGCACGGTGAACCGCGCGCCGCTGTGGCCGTCGTCGCGGTTCTCGGCATGGATCTGGCCGCCGAGCGACTGCACGATCTGGCGGGCAATCGGCAGGCCGAGGCCGGAATGCAGGCCAAAGGCCTCGCTGGACGGCCGCTCGCTGTAAAAGCGGTCGAAGATCGATTCCAGGCTTTCGGCCGGAATGCCCGGGCCATCGTCGGTGACGGTAAACACCACATGGCGCGGCTCGCGGCGCACCGCCACCGTGATGGTGCCGCCTTCGGGGCTGAACGAGATGGCATTGTCGATCAGGTTGCGTATCACCTGGCCGAGCCGGCCCTCGAAGGCGGACGCGAGATAGGGGCCGGGCTCGATGCGCTTCAGCTCGATCTTCGGCATCGCCTGCACGGCGCCGCGTGCCGCATAGGTATCGACCACCGCCTGCAGCATCTCGGCAATGTCGATCGGCTCGGCATCGCTGCGGGCGAGTTCGGCATCCAGCCGCGAGGATTCGGAAATGTCGCTGATCAGCCGGTTCATGCGGCCGACATCGTCCTGCATGACGACCAGCAGCCGCTCGCGCAGCTCCGGTTTTTCGGTGCGCGCGAAGGTTTCCATGGCGCTGCGCAGCGAGGTCAGCGGATTCTTGATCTCGTGGGCCACATCGGCGGCGAAGCGCTCGATGGCATCCAGCCGCTGCGACAGTGCGCTGGTCATGGCGCGCAGTACTGTCGACAGGTCGCCGATCTCGTCGCTGCGACCCGAGAAATCAGGGATATGCAGATGGCCGATGCGGCCCTTGGCGGCGCGGATGCGCTCGGCGGCATCGGCCAGTCGGTGGATCGGCCGCACGATGGCGCCGGCGAGATACAGCGAGGCCAGCACGGTGAAGCCGAGCACGGCGGCGAACACCTTCAGCGCGGTCAGCCGCTCCTCGCGCACGCGGTTGTCGATCTCGGTACTGTCGACGGTCAGCATCAGGGCGCCGACCACCTTGCGCAGGCCCTGCACCGGCACCGCGACCGACAGCAGGATGCGGCCGCTGCCAAGGTCGCGCAGCTGCTGGGCGTCGTCGCCGGTCAGCGCGCGGCGCACCTCCGCATAGTCATTGGCATGGGTATAGGGCAGCTCGACGTATTTCGGCAGGTCGAGGCGCGTCATGAACAGCGCGTTGATATGATCGTAGATGCCGATCAGGGCGCGTTCCCACGGCGTGTCGATCTGCGGTGGCGGCAGCTGGCGGGTGATCACGCCGCGGCCGGCCGCCAGCAGCAGCCGGCTGTCGGCCACCATCTCGCCGTCGGTATCGAACAGCCGGGCGCGGGCGCTCGATTGCGCTGACAGGCGCCGCAGCAGTTGCCGCGCAGTTTCCGGCTCCAGCGCCGGGGTCAGTTCGTAGGGGCTGATCGCCGCCTCGCCGAGCGCGCCCGACATCAGGTTGGCCTCGTAGCGCAACGAGGTCAGGCGCGTCTCGATCAGGCCGAGGCGGAACTGGTCGAGATACAGGAAAGCCAGCACCAGCGAGATCGGCGCCGCCAGATTGATCAGCAGGATGCGGCGGGTCAGCGGCGACATCAGCCGCCGCGGGCGTCCCGCGGTCACCGCTTGTCTCCCGTCACTGGTTCACTCCCCCTGCCGGCATCACACGGTCAGGATGCCTGCTCCTTGAAGCGGTAGCCGACGCCATACAGCGTCTCGATGGCATCGAAATCGTCGTCGACCTGCTTGAACTTCTTGCGCAGGCGCTTGATATGGCTGTCGATGGTGCGGTCGTCGACATAGACGTTGTCGTCATAGGCCGCATCCATCAGCTGGTCGCGGTTCTTCACATGGCCCGGCCGCTGCGCCAGCGCTTCCAGCAGCAGGAACTCGGTGACCGTCAGCGTGACGTCCTCGCCGTTCCACAGGCAGCGATGGCGCGCCGGATCGAGCGAGAGCGGGCCGCGCAGGATCATCTTGTCGGCCGAAGTCTCTTCGGCGCCGGGCTTGTTCGCCTCGGCGCGGCGCAGCACCGCCTTGATGCGTTCGATCAGCAGGCGCTGGCTGAACGGCTTGGTGATGTAGTCGTCGGCACCCATCTTCAGGCCGAGCGCCTCGTCGATCTCGTCGTCCTTCGAGGTCAGGAAGATTACCGGCACCTGGCTGACCCGGCGCAGCCGGCTCAGCGTTTCCATGCCGTCGAGGCGCGGCATCTTGATGTCGAGGATGACGAGGTCGGGCATCTGCTGGGTCAGGTGACGCAGGGCCTCGGCGCCGTCGTTATAGGTGCGGACCTTGTAGCCTTCGGCTTCCAGCGCGATGGAAACCGAGGTCAGGATATTCCGGTCGTCGTCGACCAGGGCAATGGTGGCGCTCACGGTTAATGTCCTTGGCTAAGTGAATGGGGGTGGGCTGAAAGGATTTTTCCCGGAATCGGCTGTGATTTGGATCACAGGCCTTATATAGCAAACTTATGGCTGTTTTTCAGGGTCTTCGCTAAGTCTGTAGCCATGAATTATGCCCCAATTATGGCCGCCGGCCCGGTCATCCAGCTCCATCTGGCCGCCACCCTGGCGGCGCTGGTGCTCGGCGTCGTCATGCTGGTGCGCCGCAAGGGCACCGCCTCGCACCGCCGGCTCGGCTGGATCTGGGTCATCCTGATGGCGACGGCGGCGCTGAGCAGCCTGTTCATCCGCACCATCCATCCGGGCCAGTTCAGCCCGATCCACATCCTGTCGGTGGTCACTTTGCTGGCCCTGCCCTGGGGCATCTACGCGATCCGTCGCGGCAATGTGCAGCGCCATCGCTGGACGATGATCGGGCTGTTCACCGGCGGGCTGGTGCTGGCCGGCCTGTTCACCCTGCTGCCGAACCGGCTGCTCGGGCATCTGCTGTTCGGCGGCTAGTTTTTATTCACCCTGGCCGAGCAGCAGGCCGCGACGGCGCGCCGCCTCGAACCAGCGCAGGAAGGCGGCCATGCCGAGGGCGAGGTAGACGGCATTCAGCGCAAAGCCGCGCCACATCAGGTCGCTGCGGATCACCCCGTCGATCAAGAGCGCGCGCATGCCCTCGAAGACATAGGCCGGCGGCATCGCCCAGGCGACGTATTGCAGCCACTGCGGCAGGATCGTTACCGGGTAATAGACGGCGGCGACCGGCAGGATCAGGAACATGGTGCCCCAGGCGGCGCTTTCCGCCCCCATGCCGTAGCGCATGATCAGGCCGCAGACGGCGATGCCGATGGCCCAGCCGAACAGGATCAGGCTGGCGAAAAAGGCAGCCAGCGCCAGCCCCATGGAATAGACCGAGAAGCCGAAGAACCACCAGGCCAGCAGGCTGACCGGCACCATGCCCAGCAACGTGCGGATGGCACCCATCAGCAGCACGGAGGCCGCGAATTCGGTCGGCCTAAGCGGGCTGACGAACAGGTTGCCGAGATTGCGCGACCACATTTCCTCGAGGAAGGAAACGGCGACGCCGAGCTGCACCCGGAACAGGGTGTCCCACAGCATGATCCCTGACAAAAGGATGCCGAAGGCCTGCGCCACGTAACTGGTCTTGCCGGCGAGGAACTGGGTGAGGAAGCCCCACATGATCATCTGCACCGCCGGCCAGTAGATCAGCTCGAAGACGCGGAACCATGATCCCGACAGCAGGTACCAGTGCCGGCGCAGCATGGCGCCGATGCGCCCCGGGCCGATGCCGAACATCTCGAAACCGCAGCCGGGCGTGCTCATGCCAGTGACTCCTTGGCCACCGCCTCCTGCGCCGCTGCGGCCTTGCCGCGGTTGCGCGCGATGTCGAGGAAGACCTCTTCCAGATTGCGCCGGCCATAGCGTTCGATCAGCTCGGCCGCCGTGCCGCGGTCGACGATGCGGCCCTGTTTCATCATCAGCACCTGGTCGCACAGCCGTTCGACCTCGGCCATGTTGTGCGAGGCCAGCAATATCGTGGCGCCGGCCTCGCGGCGATAGCGTTCCAGCAGGCTGCGCACCCAGTCGGCGGTATCGGGATCGAGCGACGCGGTCGGCTCGTCGAGCAGCAGCAGGGCAGGCTTGTTGATCAGTGCCTTGGCCAGCGCCACGCGGGTTTTCTGGCCGGCCGACAGCGCGCCGGCCGGCCGGTCGAGCAGGGCGGCGAAATCCAGTTCCGCGGCCAGTTCGGCGATGCGCGCCTCGGCCTGGGGCACGGCATAGAGCTGGGCGAAGACGCGCAGGTTCTGCCGCACGGTCAGGCGGTGCGGCAGGTCGACATAGGGCGACGAGAAATTCATCTGCGGCAGCACCTGGTGGCGGTCGCGCAGCATGTCGACGCCGAGCACCGCGATGTTGCCGGCCGTGGGGCTCAGCAGGCCGAGCAGCATGGCAATCGTGGTGGTCTTGCCGGCGCCGTTGCCGCCGAGCAAAGCCGTGACGCTGCCGCGCGGCACGGCGAAGTCGATGCCCGCCACCGCCGCGACCTGGTCGTAGGTCTTGGCGAGGCCGGTCACGACGATGGCCGGGCCGGCACTGCGGTCAGCGTCGGGGCGGCTGTCTGGGCTCTGCGTCATGGCGGGCGGATCGGGCTTAAGCGGCTTTCGCAGCGAGAGAAATTTGTCCTGCCTTGATATGGACAGGCCGGGGGAATTTGTCTATAACCGCGCGCCGTTGCGATGCGCCCGCGCACATCGCGATCTGTGGGCCCAGGTAGCTCAGTTGGTAGAGCAGAGGACTGAAAATCCTCGTGTCGGCGGTTCAAATCCGTCCCTGGGCACCATCTTTTCAAACACTTAGAGACCGTGAACAGATGGGGTTTTGCAAAACCGTCCTCTGGTTTTGCAACTTACTTCCGCTTTTTAGCCCTCTGAGCCTTCGCCAGAAGGTCCATTGCATCGAACGCCTCGATGCTGCGGTCCGCTTCATCCGAATAATGATCCGACATGGCATCGGTTTCATGGCCCAAGACGGCCTTGCGGCCTTCACGTGAGACTCTGGCCTCGCGCATTTCCTTGCCGAGGGTGTGGCGCAGTCCGTGGAATGTCAGTCCATCGGCAACAAGGCCTTCAGATTCGAGCGCCCTGATGAATTTGAAAAAGTCGGATCGGAAGCCATCCTCGGTGTATGGCTTACCGCGCTTGCCGCGCAGAACCGTATCGTCTTCTGCCTTCCGCAGAGCCACTACATTCCCGACCTGGTCACCGGCCTTCCTGGCCAGCTCGGCTTCATGGGATTCCTGGCGGGCTCTTTCAGCGTTCAGGATGGCTTTCAGGGCCGGTAGGGCCTTAACCGCGACCGGCACGCCTGTCTTCCTGCGGGTAAACCGGATCGCAGTGCCGTCATATGCCGGCCATATCAGGCGGACCATGTCTCCCTCTGATATGCCAGTAAAGACACCGAGGGCAATGCCTGGCAGTAGATGCGGGATGCGTCGTTCCGCTTCACGCAGCACGGTCTCTTTCTCGTCGGTCGACCAAGCCCGGTTGACTTTCTTGGCATCGCGGGGTCGGCGGATCATCGGAACATCCGCTGCCGGGTTGACCTTGGGCCAGCCACGCGGCTTTCCCCATTTGAACAACAGCCGCAGCACCGCAACGACATAGTTGGCGAACCGCCGTTTGCGGAGACGGAACACCCGATCCCGCAAGGCTACCACGAAAGGCGAGTCGACTTCGGTTGCCGGCATGTCGGCGATCCCGGCGAGATAGTCGAATACCTTGTTGTAATCACGCTTGGTGAGGTCCGCGAGGCCCAGAAACTCCGGGCTGCCGCGGTACGCTGCGATCATGGCACCGAGGCTGCCGGGCAGACTCCTGGCTTGGGCGACACCGGCAGAATCGAGGGCCGCGATCTCGCGGATGAACTCGGCCGTGCCCGGCATCTGCTGCAGCCGCGTTCCGGTGGCACGATGGTAGTAATACACCCGGCCCTTGGCCCGGACCTTGTTGACGCCTTTAACGGGGTGCATGACCATCGTCCAGCCGGTCCAGCCAGTGTTTATTGGAGCCTTCAGCCTGACGCCGCCCGGTGCGCAGGTCAAGCGCGTCGTCGAGGGCCATCCTATCCCATGTGTCGAGACCGCCCTTGCGCCCGCGCGGCAAAGGCTTGGGTAACAGGCCCTCTGCGACCTCCAGATCGAATGTGGATGGTGACACCCCGACATAGGCCGCAGCCAGGTCGCGCGACATCATCCGCGGCCAACCAGGCAATTCGGCAGTATCGAGGCGGCGGCCAGCCATGATCAGGCAATCTTGTCCATCGGAACGGCGTTCCGGATCAGGTCATCCGGCACGTCGAAAAAGCCCTGCGCGCCCTTGAATGGTATGGGGCATCCGCCGGACTGGTTTCTAAACGGCGTCGGGTTACGCAGGACGAACCCGCGGCTGCCGAAAAACCACGGGCTGGTGCTGGCGGACAGGCAGTCGGTGATTCCGACGGTCCCGACCAGGGCTCCGCGGTATTGCGGGTCCAGAAAATCACGCCATCGCGGGATCTCTGTTTGGCTATGCCCGGATGCCTTCATGATGGCGCCGGCGCATGCGAGGTCATCACGCAGGTTGCTCTTAACGATGGTCTTTGCGGCATGCACCAGTACGGTGCCCCTGAAATTGGTTCGCCAGCTACGGTTCTCGATATCCTTGCCGCCATGCAGGATGAACCACCACCACGGCGCGCGGATGCTGAGGGCCTTCATGGCGTCTCTCGCTCGAACAAATCGCCTACGGCGCGAGACGCATGGGCGCGGGCCTGCATGCCGGCGCGGCGCATCGGCATGTCATAGCGGTTATGGCAGCGCTGGCAGGCGTCTTTCAGGTTCGCCATATCGCAGTTCTCCGGCTGGTGATCGAGGTGGGCCACGGTCAGGACCACCTTGCTGCCGGTGATCGGATGGGGCTCGCCCTGCAGGGCCGGGCACCGTCCGCCGTCCACCTCGAACTCGCAGCGGCCGCCGGACCTGGCGCGCACGGCCGGCACGATTTCGCTCGACCAGTTGGCCGGATAGCGCGCCTTGTTCTCCGGCCGGATCGGCATGTCAGTAGGTCTTGCCGCCGGCGGCCTGGCGCGCCTCGATCTTGTGGTCGGCGCGCTGGGCGTTATAGGCCAGCTTTTCGACGATGGCGGCGCCGAGGTCATAATTCATCGCCCCAGCCAGGTCGAAGATGCGGATGACGGCATCGGCCAGCTCGACCTCGGCCATCTTGCGGTGTGGCAGATGGTCGTCCATCAGATCCTTGCGGTCGCCTTCGAGGGCTTCGCTCAGTTCCGAGTGACACAGCGCGATGCGGGTGGGGAACAGGGCCTTCTGCTGCTCCGGGGTGAACGGCGTTCCGGTCTTGCGGTCGACATGCCAGCCGGCGCGCACGCTGCCGCCATGGCAGGCGACGGTCAGGACATTGCCGGCACAGGCGATGGTCAAACTTGACCATTCGGTCTGGATGTCGGTCATCATTCGCACCCCTTTCCGACGATCTCGCCGCGGTGGCCGGCGGTGAAGTCTTCCCAGTGGCGCCAGCCCTGCGGGCACCAGAAGCCCCATTCGCGGATGCGCGGCCCTGTCAGGAACAGCGTCACGGCCGGGCCGGCATGCAGCAGCACGCGATGGGCGGCACGCGGCCGGCGGAAGACGACACTGCCCGGCCGCAGGATGCGGCTGGTGGTGGTGGCGCCGATGGTCGGCAAGACCTCGGTGTATTCGTTGGCCAGCAGGATGCTGCAGTTCACCCAGGGGTGATCATGCAGGGCGCGGTCATCGTCGCTGCGCAGGAACTGGTGCAGGTAGACATTGAGCCAGCGGTTGCGCGGGATCACATACCAGCGTTTCAGATAGGGCTTGTCGTTGCCGCCGATGATGATGTCGGGGTCGCGGCTGGCCGAGACCGTCTCAAGCCGTTTGTGGAGCGCGGTGATGAACCGGTCAGGCAGTTTCATGGCGGGGTTCCTCTTCGGCCTGAGTGGATCGGGACAGGGATGCTTCGATGAACTGGCGGCAATCGCCGAGCGGGATGCATCCGAGGCACAGCAGGCCCTCGATATGGGCCTCGGCGCAGCGAAACCGGGCATTGGTCCGCGCCGGCTTGTGGTCATTTAGTTGACCGGCACACCAATCGCGGATGAACCGCAGTAGGGCGACGCCGTGTACATCCGGCGGGACGATGGCGGTGATCAGGCTCAGCAGGATGCTGACCAGCAGCCACCGCAGTTCGGTGAACAGCCTCGTCATGCCGCCGCCCTCGTGTCAGGCAGAGCTTGGGCGATTACGACCTTGGTCATGTCCCTGGAAACCCGCAGACCGCGCTGGTGCGCGAGACGGGCAATGCTGGCACATTGTTCCTGGCTGCCGGTATGCCGGAATAATCCGAGATAGGAGTTGACGCTTTCGGCCAGGTCTTCCTTCGGCAGATTCGACAGCCGGTGCATGGCGGCCCGGTGCGTTTTGGCGCGGCCGATGGTGCGGTGTGGGCGGATCACCTGGCCGACGAAATCGACGCCCTTCTCGGCCGGGGCGATGAAGGTCTTGCGCTCGGCCAACGCCAGACCGATGCCGGACAGATGCTCCCGGATGGCATCGGCGGCCTGCAGCAGCGCCTTCGGGTCCGGGTGCACCAGCACCATGTCGTCGACGTAGCGGACATAGTGGCGCATCCCGAGCTTGCGCTTGACCATCTGGTCGAGGCCGTCGAGATAGACGTTGGCGAAGAACTGGCTGGACAGGTTGCCGATCGGCAGGCCCGTGCCGGGCGGCGCGTGGAACAGGCTCTTGTGGCGCGGCACCATCGCCATGTGATGCGCTGCACCGCGCTGGACCGCGCCGTGGCGCACGTCCTGGAACACCAGCTTGCGGCACAGGTCCAGCATGGTGGCGTCGCTGACCCGGCGTGCCAGCATGGCGAACAGGTCGGCGTGCCGGATCGAGCCGAAGAAGTTGGCAACATCGGCCTTCAGCACGAAGGCAGGCTTGGTCCAGCTCTCGGTCGCGCTCAGCAGATGGCGCCGCAGTCTGTCCGCGCCATAGAGCGTGCCGCGGCCGGGGATGCAGGCGCAGGACCCGGCGATGAACGACGGCTCGAACAGCGGCGCGATGGCGCGGTAGACCAGATGGTGGACGATGCGGTCGCGGAAATCGGCGGCCCAGACCTCGCGCGGCTTCGGCCGGGTGATGGCGAAGACGGTTGCCGGCGCCGGCGCCCATGTCCCCGTCTGCAGGTCGCGCAGCAGGGCCATCAGGTTGTCTTCCAGGTTCACCTCGAAGGTCAGGGCGGCGCGCGTGTTGCGCTTGGCTCGGCGGCAGTCGTAATAGGCCTCGAAAAGAGAGGCCACGGTGATCTCAGATGGCATGACGCTTCTCACTTGCGGACGGCGCGGACCCGGCAGCTCCAGTCCTTGTCGTTGTTGTTCTGGTTGCCGTTGTTGAAGTTCTGGACCCAGGCGTAGCCGCACAGACGGGGGTTTACAGGCCGGGCCGGCGATTGCGAATTTTGCATCGACGCCGGCCGGGCTGCGCCGGGACGTGCGGGGGAGCAGTCCCGCCGTATCCCTGAAGGCGCGTGGAGCTGCGGCACCGCCGGCTTCGCCGGCAGACCATACGATCTGCGGGCAAGGCCCGCGGGGCATCGTTACCGCCGCTACCCCGACCAAATGATACGCACGGGCCCGAAGGCCTTGACCCTCGGGCATCAGGCGCGGTTCCTTGCGTAGTTCAGCCATCCCGACGCCTGCTTGCCGATGGCGTCGGTGAGTTCGGCCGTGGCCCCGAACTGGCCGGCGGAGATCAGGTGCAGGTCTTTCGACAGCCGCAGCAGCAGCTTGAGCGCTTCCAGATGCTCGCGCAGCGTCTCCAGGTGCGGTGTCTTGTCGGTGGCGCTGTTGGCGCTGAAGATCCCGATGACAACCGCCTGGGCTTTGGCGAAGACCTCGCGTGCCAGTCCCTGCCGATAACCGCGCGGATACTGCTGCGTCAGCTTCGCCAGAAGCTGCAGCAGCTCGTAAGCCACCCGGTAAATCGGCAGATCAGTGGCGCGCGCCATGATAAATCTCTCCCGGTCACGAAACCCGGGCCGCGCAGCGGCCCGGGAATGGGTTAAGGGTTAAAGTGGGCATTTGCGGACGGCGCGGACCCGGCAGCTCCAGTCCTTGGCGTCGCTGGTCTGGCCGCCGTAGTCGAAGAGCTGGACCCAGGCGTAGCCGCTGCCCCATTCGGTGCTGGTCCAGTACCAGTCGTCGATGTCGAAGGCCTCCGGGCCGCCGAGCTTGAACGCCTCGGCCGTCGTCTGTTCCGGGATGTGATCGTCTTCCGGGGTGAAGTTGGCGCGCTGCACCGACATCTGGTCGAGGGCCGGCAGATGCCAGTCGTCGAGGCCGCCGATGCGAAGATCGAGACAGTACTTCGCGGCGGGGGATGCATCGCCCAGGGCGCGGGTATTGGCGAGGCCATCGATCAGCGAGCGGGCGCCGGCGATCTTTCCGGCCGCGCCGAAGGGCAGCTTGATCGTCGACTGGCCGAGAGCCTTCGGCGGGACGATCAGCGCCATGGGCGTGCCATATTCGAGATATGCCCCGCCGAACAAGCCGCCGCCGAAGGGCGTGCCGATGGCGGGAAGGCCGGCGAGGGGAATGGTCGTGACGGTCATGGTTGGTCTCCTGGTTTCAACTGGCGCCCCGGGCCGCGCAGCGGCCCGGGAATGGGTGAAGGGTTAAAGGAAGCATTTGCGGACGGCGCGGACCCGGCAGCTCCAGTCCTTGCCGGTGCCGTACTGGTGGCCGCCGTAGAAGAGCTGGACCCAGGCGGAGCCGCTGGTGCACTCGGTGCTGCTCCAGTACAAGGCGCGCTGGAAGGCTGCCGGACCGCCCTCCCTGAAGGCTGCTGCCGTCGTCTGCTGCGGCACGATGCCGGCGCCGGGCATGCAATTCTCGGCCAACCGGTAAATGTCGCGGCGGCTCGGCAGCTGCCAGTCGTCTTTCCCGCCGATCCGCAGGGACCGGCAGTGCTGTGCCGCCGGATGCTCGGCATCGTTCATCGCCTCGGAATTGGCGAGGCCGTCATGCAGGCTGCGTGCGCCGGGGTCGGCCGTGCGGCTGGTCTTGAACACCGCCTCGATCTCGCTCGACGCCGGCGCAGTGATCAGGCCGACGCGGCGGCCGTCATCATCGAAATACACGGCGCCCAGAAACCCGCCGCCGAACGGCGTTCCGACGGCTGGGAGTTCTGTTTGATCTATCTTGGTCATGGGAAATCCTTTTCCGGTTTTTGGTTAGGATGGATTCTCGTCTACTCGAACGGTTGCTCGCTCATGAGGCCTCGGCTGCGGCGCGCGCTTCGGCTTCACGCCGGCGCTCAGCCAGACGATGGTCGAGTTCGGTCCGCGCCGTGTGGATCACGTCGGCGTCGAAATCGCGCTCCAGCACCCAGTAGAGGAAACCGTCATCGACCTCAGCCCAGCGCATCCCCTTGCTGTGACCGAACGGCACGCGCGGCAGCAGGGCGGGGTTTTCGGTGATGCGGACGAGGTCTTCGACGGTGTCGCCGGCGCGCAGCAATTCGCGCAGGGTGAACGCCGTGGCATAGGCGTCCGGGCCGGCGCGATGGGCCGGCTGGGCGATGCCGCGGTCGAGGCCATGCGGGTCGAGCCAGTAGCGCAGCACCTGGTTGCCATGGCCGGGGGCATCGGGCCAGCGGGCCAGCGCGGCCTTCCACGTGCATATCCACGGCATGTCCGCCGGCAGGAGGCCGGAGAGGAACAGCCGCTCGAATTTGGCGTTATGCGCAGCAAAGGCGATGATGCGGGCGCCTTTGGGATACGTCGCAATCTCGATGGCATCCTTCAGCAACAGGCCGCTGGTCAGGTCGGCGTCCACCAGGTGATGGATGGCGCTGGTCTCCGGCGGCACCGGCCGTTCCGGGCGAACCAACAGGCTGAACGGCTCCTGAACGACAACGGGCCCTGTCGGGCGCAGGACCACGTCGGTCCAGCCGATCTCGATGATTTCGGCCTCGGGGGGCTGGAAGCCGGTGGTTTCGAGGTCGAGGACGCGGATGATATCCATGGTGGTTCCTGTCGCGGCGGGTGGGAAAAGCCCCGCCGGTGGTGGCCGGCGGGGTAGTCGGGGATGCGGATTATTCTTCCGGATTGCCCAGCATCAGCGGCAGGGCGGTGGCGGCCTCGGCCTTGCGGATCGCCTCGCCGAAGGCATCCTCGAAGGCGAGGTCCGGGCGGTGCATGGTGTAGAACCACAGCACCTTGCCGGCGGCGATCCGGTAGCGCAGCCGCACCGGCAGGCGGTAGACCACGCCATTGTCGAAGACCGGGATGCCGATCAGGAACCAGTTCGGCACCTTGATCGGCTGGCCGGCACCATCGACATGCTGTTCATCCCAGTTGACCGAAATCTCGCCGGTCGAGAGGTTCTGCGCGTTGCGCACCTTGCTGTCGACGTTGACTTCGAGGCCGCGGCTGAGTTCCAGCAGCTTCTTGCGCGTGGCCAGGTTGCCGTCGACATTGGCCATCAGTTCGGCCAGCTTCTGGTCGGCGTTGGGTTCGACGCCATCCTTGCTGTCGAAGGCGGCATGGATGAAATCCGGCGGGTCCATCACGTCGATGATCTGGTCTTCGAGGAAGCGGGCGAAGTCGCCCGACTGCATGACCTCCTCGTTGTGGTCCAGCCACTTCTTCCACTGCTTGGACAGCGGGAACTGGTAGAGCGAGCGATGCCGGCCGAAACGCGGCTGGCCGGCGCCGGCCTCGTGATAATCCAGCACGGCGGTGATGCTGGGGTCTTCCATGTCGTTCACCGCGAAGAGGGCCGAGTTCTCGTCCTTGAAGCGGTTGGCATGGGCGATGAAGCTGTCCAGGCTCAGCAGGGTCGCCGTGCCGGAACGGCGTTCCGGCCGGTTGCGGAACATGTCCTGGATGGCTTTGAGGGTTTCGATCTTCAGGTGGCCGGCGCCGTTCGGCATGGCGAAGACGGGCAGGGTCTCGCCGGTTTTTTCCGGGTGCGGGATCTTGAGGTCGGTGGGGTTGAGGTGCTGGGCCAGCACGCCGGCGATGTCCTTGACGGACTGGCCGACCTGCGACAGCGGCACCTTTTCGCTGCCGCCGGCATTGGAGGTTTCGGGCTTCGACATGGGGACTCAGTCTCCTGTGGCTGTGAACATTGGTACTGCGAAGGCTGTTACTGTCGGGATGGAGGCGGTCAGACCGAGCGGACCTCGCGCTGGCCCGACACATCGCGGAACATGTCGGTCTGCTTGGGGTTGCGCCCGGTCAGAAGATTGTCGGCGGTGACCCAGAACAGCGACCGGCCGCCGACCCGCTTGGGCGCGGTGATGCTGTAGTTGCCGGTGACCTCGACGACGCCGTTTTCCAGCTTGAAGCCGAACTTGACGGTGATGTCGCCTTTGGGCACGCCGCCGACATTGATCTGGTGGTTCTGCATGTCGCCGATCAGCTTCTGCAGCTCGTTGGTCAGGTCGGCGAGAAGCTGGCCGTCTTCGACGACGCCGATGAACTGCTGGAAATTATGCGACACCGCAGGGTCGCGCTGGGCATGCTGTTGACTCATGAGGCTGTCTCCTTGGGGTTAAGAAATCACGCCGCCATATGCAGGCGTGCGGGGCGGAAGATGATGAATTCGTAATTGCCGTCCGCAGCGCGGAATCCGGTGTCGCGGATCACAATGTCGAGCCGCTGGCCGGCTGCGATGGCATCGAGGCAGCGCGACTTGCCGCAGGCCGCCGGCCCGAAAAGTTCCAGCCGGTTGGTGTTGCTGTTCGAGCGGCGTTCATGGGTGACGCGGAAACCATGCTCCCGTGCCACCATGGCAACCTTTTCGGCGGTGCTGTTGCGCGGGCCGTGCAGTATTGCGGTCTTGGTCATGCGGATTTTCCTTGTCCGGTCAGAGGGGATGTCGTCTTTGCCGGTCAGGGGCCTGGCGCAGCGATGCCGATGGCCTCGACGTGCTGCATTTCGGCATTGCGCTGGGCCATGACCTCGGCGGGGGCCAGCGGGCGACCGTAGATGCAGGCCGATTCCCGTGGTTCGGCATCTGCTGTCTCCATCCCGAATTCGCGGTCGCGGACGATGAAGCCGGCGTCGGCCAGGCCATTGAGGAAGGTGGTCTTGCCGCAGCCGGCCGGACCGGTCAGCGTGATATGCAGTGGGCCGCTGGTATTGCGCGGCGGCAGGCAGCGGGTGACGAAGCCGTGCCGCGCGCAGCGTTCGGCGATCTCGGCGCGCAGGTCATTGGCCGGTCCCTGCAGGATGGCGCAGCGCGATGTCCCCGTTGCCGCATGGAAGCGGCGGGCCGCTTCGGTATACAGCGCGCAGCCGGCGAGTGGCGAAGCGTCGAGGGCCTGCGGCTGATGCCGCAGGCCGATCTCAGTCGGACCGGAGCCGAAGGGGTTGATGCCGGGCACCGTGTCGTCGCCGGACTTGCGGTCGAGGCTTTCAATGGCGGCGAGGATCAGGGCGCCGGCGCGGATCAGGTCGCCGCGCACATCGCGGGGCTTCCACCACTGCAGCGGAAACGGCCATGTCGCCGGCATCGGCGCCAGGTGATGCGCGGCATGCGCCAGCGGGCTGCCGGCGGCGCGGGCGATCTCCTGGCCGGCGGTGATCGCATAACTGCCGGCGGCGCGCGCCAGCTCGCCGAACTCATAGGCGTCGTCGTTCTGGATGGTGAAGCCCTCGGCGTGAATCTGCCGCATGCGTTCGGCGGCGATCTGGTCGGCGATGGCCAGCGTATGGCTGATGGTCGGATTCGGACGGTTATCCGGCATGGTCGGTCTCCGGTGTTGGGGGGGCTGCGGTGGTGGATGCGGGCCTGGGGGCCAGGGCGTTGTTGTGCTGCCAGGCCTGGGCGGCGGCCCGCATGCGGTTGGCCAGCCTGGCGGCGATGAAATCCCGGCTGCAGCCGTTCCTGACAGCGGCGATGATCTGGTCGACGCAGCCGGCGGCTTCGCCCTCGAAGTGGTCCATGGCCGTCACCGTCTGGCGATGATGAGGGCGCTGGCCACCAGAACGATGGCGACCAGGCCGATCAGGAAGCCGGTGGCATATGGGCTCATGCCGCGGCCTCGGACACCGTCTCGCCAGTCGCCTCGTCTGTCGCCTCGGCTGCCGCCTCGACGAAGACCGTGACACCTTTGCCGAACAGCCGCAGTGCGGCCTCGAAGGCTTCCTGGTTCGGCGCCTGCAGGCTGATGGTCAGCAGCTTCGGCGTCGCCGTGACCAGCAGCCAGCAATCCGGATCGGGCAGGCCGGCGACCAGGTCGGCATCGCTGGCCGGTCCGGCCTGGTCGCCAATGGCTGCTGCGGCGGCGGGCAGCGGCAGGCTGGTGCGATAGGGCGCCGGGTCCTTCATGGCCGTCTGGCCGGGGCCGGCCTCGTCCGCGGGCGGCTTGCGGGCCTCGCGCGGTGCGCGTTCGGCTGCCGGCTTCAGGCTGTCGGCGAGGGCTTTGGCACGGGTGGTGAAATCGGCAAAGAGGCCGTTGAGGTCCGGATCGCCGTTCCGCAGGGTCTCGATGATCAGGGCCTGGGCCGCGACCATGTCCTTCTGGCACAGGAACCGCGCCTTCTCGAACGAGATCAGGTCGCCGTGCAGGGCCTCTTTCGCCTCGGGGATCAGTTGCCGCGACAGGGCGAGACGCTGCAGCACATAGCGCTGGCCGCTTTCGCCGGTCTTGCCGATGGCCCTGGCGATGGCCGCCGTAGTCCAGACATCGGGGTCCATCATGGTCAACTGGTCGAAGGCATCGGCTTCTTCGAGCGGGGAGACATCTTCGCGCTGCAGGTTTTCCAGCAGGGCGACCGAGCGGGCTTCGCCCTCGGTGTAGGACTCGACCTTGATCGGAACGAAGGCCTCGCCGGGTTTGCGGCGGCCCTGTTCGACCAGCAGGCAACAGGCGCGCCAGCGGCGCTCGCCGGCGACGATCTCGAAATCGCCGGCAGCGCCGCCGGGCTTGGGCCGCACGGTCAGGTTCTGCAGCACGCCCTTGGCGGCGGGGTCGTCGGTGGCGCCGATGCTGTCGGCCATCTCCTGCAGGGATTCCGCGCGGAACAGCTTGCGCGGGTTGAACGGCGAGGGATACAGCCGGGCCGGATCGACCAGTATGATGTCACCGCCGGCGGCAGCCGGTTGCGCCGGCTGCGCGGCGGCCCTGACATCGAGTCCCAGCGTCTCGGCCACGGCCTCGGCCAGGCCATCAACCTGCTTGGTGTCGATCAGGCGGCGCAGCACGTCCATCGCCAGTTCCTTGCCCGGCACGCTGGTGCCGCGCGAAAGCACCGAGTTGTCGACGCCGGCATCGCGTGCCAGTGCCCGCAGGGAATTGCCTTCGGTCTGCACCCAGCCGCGCAGGGCGCGCTGGTAGGGCAGCCAGCCGCCTGCGGCAGGCTTTTTGGCGGTGCCGGACTTTTTGGTGGCTGGGGTCTTTGCGGCGGTCTTGCTGGCCATGGGTCGGTCTCCGGTTTGGCAGGGGCGGTCAGCGGCGCGGGGCCGGGCAGGGCGGATGGTCGAAGACCATGTCGACCCGGGGCGTGCCCGTCGGCAGCCAGCGCTCGGTCAGGGTCCGGCGCGGGCGCCAGACGAAGCTGTTGTCGTGGCGCCGGATCAGCGTGTAGGCGCCGATATCCGACATGACGGTCGCGGGCCGCTGGTCTTCGTCCCAGACCGGGGTGCCGCCTTCGAGATGTGGCGGGATGATGACCGCAAGGCGACGGACGACGCCGGCGACGCGAACATACGTGACGGTCATGACTGCACCGCCTCTTGAGTGACCGCCTGACCGGAACGGCGTTCAGCCCTCCGTTCTTCGAGGTCTTTCCGCCATGCCTCAATCTTCTCGTCGTCGCGGCGGTTCATTTCGACCTGTTTCCCGGAGACTTCGAGAATCCGGGAAAGCGATTTGACGATTTCCGATTTCTTCAAAAAGCGAGCATCGACAATGAGGTTGCTCAGCTTCTCGTGAAGGATCTCGACGGTGGCTTGATGATGACCTAGTCGCCGCGCTCGGCCTTCGTCCGTCCAGGACTCGGCATTCTGCAGGGTTCCCATCACTGCGCCCCATTCATGTGATCGACCTTCTCGGCGAGGTCGGGGCGCTTGTCGGCGACCCAGCGGGCCGCCTCGGCGCATCTGGATTGCAGGAAGATCGGCGCGAAGCCGTAGGTTCCGGTCAGGTTGTTGACGGTGACCGGCGTGTCGTTGTCGGCGAGGACCATGATGGCGCCGCAGAGGCGCTGGAACTCGCGAGCGCGTTCTTCACGCTCGCGCTGGGCGCGATCCAGTGCCGCAGCCGCCATGCGGCGGCGGTTGCTGGGGCGCTGGTTGAAATACTGCAGGTGCATCGGTGTGGCCTCCGGTCAGTGCGGATGGCCAGTTATATGTCTGTAATAGACATATCGGCAAGCAAAAAATGTCTAAGATAGACAAAAATCGGACATGCGCCGGCGTCCGGTGCCAATAATCGCGGAAATCGGGGTTAGTGCTTGGCCAGCGGCTGGCAGGATTTGGCGGTCAGGGCGACCTTGCAGCGCTGCGCCCGGGCCCGGACCAGGGTCATTGCGGCGGCGGCATTATCCAGTTTCGACAAATCATCCACCGCGGCCGGATCGAGGTCGATGGTGACGAGGTCCATGCCCTTGTCGGATTCAGCCACGCTGATGCCGGGCGCGACATGGCGTTGGCCGGCGATCACTGCCGCCATATGAGCGACGCCGGCAATGACCGGCATCGTCGCCGTGCCGGATTTGGCTGCGGCGGGCACCAGCGTGACCTGGCTGTGCGCGAGATCGGCGTGGCACTCGGCCGGCGGCATGCTGCCGCGCATGACGGCGGCGCAGAAGCTTTCGTTGGCGACCCGCGCCTGTCGCGCCGCGCTGGTCTCGGCCCATGCCGGCGCCGGCAGGATCGTTGCCGCTGCGAGTATGGTCACGGCACAGATGGTTTTCAGTCTTCCTTTCATGGCGCCCTCCCGACAGTCTGTCGCCTCCGCCGAAGCCGCGGCCTGCGGCGGGTCTTCCTTCCACACAACCGGACATCGACATGAAGAAAAAAGACATAGCCCTGCATCATCATATCGCGGCCCTGAATGCGGCATTCTCGGCCGCCGGCTTTCGCGCCACGCTGTCCGGCGATGCGGCCTCGTACCGTGCCGCCGTCGCCGCCATTCCAGACTATCACATCTATTCGCCGCTGGACGACAGCCTGGCGGATTTCGGCGCCGGCATGCTGTGGGTCGGCCTTGAAGACGCGCAGGGCCGGATGGTTGCCGTCGAGGCGGGGCGGGTGATCGATGCGCCGGCGAAGGCCGGCGGCCTGAACGCCGTTCTGAACAGCCGCGTATTCGGTCGTGTGCTGCCGGTGGTGGATCGTCCACCGCCGGTCAACCTGACCGGCCGGCTGGCCTACCTCGGCGGAGCCTGGGTCGACCCCGACCTGCGGGGTCGCCGGGTGATGAGCCTGACTTTGAAACTGACCATCGCGCATCTGGTGCGCTGTTACGGCATCGACGCGGTGTTCGGTTTCGTGCGGTCGAAACATGCCGGTCTGGCGCTGGCGCCGGAAGGTTATGGCTTTACCTCGGCCACCGCGCTCGACCTGATGTATCTGCCGGGTGAGGCGGCGGCCGACCTGCTGTGTCTGGTCTGGACAGACCCCGGCATCCTGGCCGAACGCTGGTCGCTGCCGGCCGATTACCAGATCGGGCCGGCGGCGGCGCGCGGGAAAACCGGGAAAAAGCCGTCGGAACGGCGTTCGGCCGGCCCGTCGCCACGGCACCTGTAGAAAGTTACAGTTGACTCTTATGCAACCGGTCGTAATCATCCGTCTATCAGGAGGGATACCGCCGCCATGCAGGACGCACCCAAGGTTACATCGCCGGCCCGGCCGGGGAGCCCGCTGGCCCCCCGGCTGAAGGCGGTCATGGACCTGTTCAAGGCCGAGGCCGGCGTGTCCCTGGTGCGGGTCGCCGCCGATATGGGCAAAAGCGACCGGCAGTTGCGGGCCTGGCGCGGCGGCGAAAACGAGCCCTCGTATTCCGAGATCGAACGCATGGACCGGGTCTATGCCGGCCGCGGCTGTCCCGGCCTGATCGACCGGATCAGGGCGGCGGCCCGCTGGCACAGCGAGCGGCTGACGCTGGGCCGCGAAACCATGGCGGACGCGCGGGGCTGGGCCCTGCTGGATTGTCTGGGCGACATGCGCGCGGCGGTCAGCCTCGAAGACTGGCTGGCGGAACACGGCCTGCTGGCCCATGTGCATATCATGCTGCGCAGCGAAACCGACGGCATGTTCATCACCCATCGCGGCAGCAAGATGGCCAGCGCGGCGCAGATCGACCGCGGTATCTATGGCCGCGACATCCGCACCCTGGCGCCGCAGGGCTACGGCATCGAGGTCTATCCGCAGGTGATGGACTGTCTCGGCCGGGATGAACCGATGCTGCACCATATCACCGCGCCCGACATGGATTATTACCGGCTTGCCGTGCCGGTCGGCCGCTTTTGCGTCGCCTATTCGCACCGGATCTGGGCAGCCCCCAGCTTTGCACTGCGATAAGGCGGCATCATCCGACAGTGACGACGCTGGTATCTGGCCATTGTGTGAGGACGGAATGGATCGTGGGGGACGGGTTGCCGCAGGATGCGGCGACAGGCAGGGCGGGGCGGCGTCGAATCCGGACGCCGGGCCGGCGGCCGACGCAGGCATGGCCGATGCCGGCATGGATGATGCCGAACGGCGTTCGGCCGCGCTGGCATCCTGGGGCGTGGTGTTCGGCATCGTGCTGGCCGAGCGGCTAGCGGCGGGCCGGCGTCCGGGTTCCGGCAGTATCGTCCGCCTTGACGAGATCCGCCAGCAGCGCGGCCGGGTCGGCCCCGGCGCGGATGCGTTCCCAGATTTCGAGGGCATGGCCGACTAGCTTCATTTCCTCGGCGCGCGACAGCCTGACGCCACTGAGCAACAGCCCGGCGCGAATCGTCGCCATGAAGGCGTCCTCGTCCATCGCCGTCACCGCCGGGGCCGCGGCCGATTTGGCATCGGGCGGTCCCAGAATATCCGCCGGCTTGACCCCGAAGGCGCGGGCATAGCGCTGCAGCCAGTCGTCGTTGAGTTTCTGGCGGCTCTTTTCAAGCTTGCTGACCTGGCTGGCGGTGGCGCCGCCCAGCCGCTCGCCCATTTCCGCCATGGTCCAGTCGCGGGAATCGCGCCAGGCTTTCAGGTGATTCTGCATGGCCGGAGTTTGTCTCCGGCGGACAGATTTCGCTATTTCCCGTTTAGACATTTTCGTTGACTTTTGTGTCTCAAATAGACATAAACGGGGCATGCACCTGCTTGAAGCCTACCGCCGCGAAAACAAACTGACCTATCAGGCCCTTGCCGCCCTGATCGGCGGGGTGAATGCCAGCCAGGCGCGCAAATATGCGCTCGGCCTGACCATGCCGCCGGGCGATACCATCCGGCAGATCGCCGTCGCCACCGGCTTCCGGGTGACCGCCAACGACATGTTCGGTATCGATGCCGCCGGCCGCCGGCTGCTGATCCCTGCGGAGGCCGCATGATCGCCGCCGTCTGCATCGCGCTGGTGTCCGCGCTGCTGGTCGGCGAAGCGGCCTTGTGCTGGCAGTGGGCGCGGCGGGAAATGCGCTGGCTGACAATCGAGCCTGTCTTCCTGCGCTGGCAGTCCTGGGTCCGTCGGGCGATCTCGCAGCCGTGGCCAGGATACAACGGCCTGCAATATTTCGAGACCGCGGCATTGCTGCCTGAAATGAAGGTCGAACGGTTGGGCGATGAGATCGTCATTTCCGGTCTCGACCAAGCCCTGCGGGACGCGGTCCATCGGGCGATTGCACGCGCACCAGCAGGTTCCGCGTGATGCGGGCGACCTGGTCTTCCAGCGCCAGCGCGACCGCCGCGTCGCCGGTGCCGGCCCGGCGCATTCCGATGGCCGTCCGGCGTGCCCGTGCGGTCGCCTGCGCCGCCAGCCGTTCGGGCATCGGCGTCACCTGCAGCAGGGCGGCCAGCACTTCTTCCAGCACCAGTTCCATGGCGCCCAGCCGGGCGGCCGTCTCCGAGAGGATGTCATGAGCAGTCGCGGTCAAGGGCATGGTCATGGGCGCAGAGTCGCAGCCGATAGCGCCGGTGTCACGGCAGAACGGCCCACCGCGGTTCTACCGCGCGGTCCGATGAAACCGCGGCCCTACGGCGATGCCAAGAGCATGGTCGACGACCTGATCCGCATGGCCGGCGGGCACAAGGCGGTGGCCGACCGGCTCGGCCTCAACGTCTCGATTGTCTATGCCTATGGCGACCCGGCGCAGGAAAAGGACATGGGGGTCAGCCGCGCCGCCGCCCTGACCGCGCCGGACAATGCCGTGGCCGCCGAGTTCTTCGCCCATCGCGCCGGCGGCATCTTCATGCCGCTGCCGCAGGACAAGAGCAGCGAGCTGGGTCTGCTGACCTCCGACATGGCGCGTGAATCCGGCGAGGCGCTGGCCGCCATCGTCAGCAGCCTGCTGGATGGCGAGGTGACACAGGATGAGGCGCGCGTGGATGTGCGCGAACTCGACGACCTGATGCGCAAGGCCGCGGCGCTGCGCAGCCGGCTGATGGCCATCGCGGAAGGGGTGGGCGCATGAGCGTCAGCGTCGCGTTCCGCCCGGCCACCATCGTGCGGGTGCGCCTGAAAGGCCATGTGCTGCACGGGCAGTTTGCCGTGGTCGACGGCATGATCGACGGCATGCTGCTGGACGGGCCGCATGGCAAGGTGGCGCTGCCGCGCCTGGTCAGCCTGCGCGCAGCCCAAGGCGCCTTTGCCGGCGAGCGGTTTGCCCTGCTGCCGCAATGGCTGGCCGAACTGCCGGTGACGCCGGTCTGGGCCGCCAAGCTGCGGCGCCAGGCCTATGGCCTCGATATCCCGCTGACGCCGATCAGCTCGCCGGTGCCGCCCGCAGTTCCCCATGCCGGGACAGCCAAACGATGATCGCGCCGCAGTATCCGCCCGCCGACGGCGCGCCATGGCTGCCGCGCTGCGGCCATGGCGACTGCATGGCCTGGGGCGTGTTTGGCGAGGGCAGCCGCGGTCCGTTCTGGTGCCGCGGGCATCTGCCGGATGGCTTCCTGCCGGGCATGCCGGCAGCGCCGGCGGGCATTCTGCCGCCGTCGGCAAATGTCCCATCCGCCGCGCAGGGGGCGCTGCTGTGATGGCGATCTGCCCGACCTGCGGCGGCTGCGGCCATGTCGAGAAAGCCATCGAACCGGTGCTGGCCTATGACGGGGCGCGGCTGACGCTGTGCCAGGGCACCATCCTCGCCATCCTGCTGGAACAGCGCGGCCGGCCGATCCGCTCGGCCGAACTCTATTCGCGCTATGCCTCGTCGCGCGACGAACCGCCCCAGCCCGAGACCATCAAGGTGCAGGTCAGTATGATCCGCCGCAAGCTGCGCGCGGCGGGCAGCGCGGTGGCCATCGTGCAGCCGGTGCACGGCACCTATGCCCTTGAAGGCCTGCCGCCGGAAAATTTGGCGGAACCTGTTTCACGTGAAACACCCCTGCCATGCAGTGGGGTGGCGTGATGGACCCGCGAAGTTCCTTGGCGCGATTTCATGCTGACCGACCTGATCCGGAAACGGTCAAGCGCGATGGCTGGCAGGAGACCGGCATCCTCGCTGTGCATCCCGATGACGCGCGGCTGGATTTTGTCGAGCGCGAGGTGATCCGGCGCATCGGCAACCGGCTGTATGGCGCGCGGGTCGACATGCCGGGCTCGAACATCCGGAGCCTGCGGCGGTGACCGATATGCTCGATAGCATCCTGCCGCCCGATCTTGCCGAGGATGCGCGCGCCGTGCTGACCTGGCAGCGCGACCCGCCGCTGTGGGACGAGGCTTTCGACAACTGGCTGAAGACCGGCACCAATGCCGCCGTCGCCCCGTGGCTGACCGAAAAGGTCGGGCTCGACCTGGTGCTGGTGACCATGTTCCGCATGGGGGTGGCGCGGATCGCCATCGACCCGCTGACCGGCCTGTGGACGCCGGTCGGCCGCGCGGATGCCGAAGACGGCGGCCAGCCTGCCGTGACCCTGCCGGTGCTGGCCGACCCGGACGACAGGCACAGCATCGTCGATATCGTCGCCTTCGACCCGGACGACCTCAACCGCTTCTGGCTGCGCACCGGCCTGGCCGACCTGCTGGGCGAGGCGGCGCTGGCCCATGCGGTGATCGAGGGTCGACCGCTGCGGCTGTATCCGACGCCATGGGCCTGGCTGCGTGGCTGGGGCGAGGCGCGACTGGCCTGGCGGTCGGAACGGCGTTCGGCGGAAGCCGACTGCCGGGCGATGGCGGTGAAGGCGGCGGTCGAGACCGGGCGGACCGGATGGGAATGGCTGCGCTGGGCCGAAACCACCCTGCGGGTCTGGTTCGACCAGCGGCTGCCGGCGATGCCGGTGCCCGGTCTGCATGGGGTTTGCGTGCTGTCCGGTGCGGTGAACTACGAACACCTGTTTGCCGCGGTGCCGGCCCTGGTGGCCGATGGCGAGGATCATGCCGCATGGCTGGCCGAGCGGATGGCCATGGAACGCCGGCGCCGGCGGGCGGCAGAGAAGATGCCGAAGATCGGATTCATCAAACCGTCGCCACCGGCGGCGGTGGCGGCAGCGTAGGGCGGGGTTGAGCGAGTATGGCGCGTGACGAAGACGATGACGATTTGCCGGCCGGCTTCGAGGCGGTATCCCGTCCGCCGGCGCGCTCTGCCGGCGGCGGCAAGGCGCGCGGCGGCAAAGGCAAGCGCAAGGGGACGGCCGGCGCGGTGGCGATGATGCGCGGGTCCACGGGCGGCGATGCCCAGGATGATGTCGGCGATGACGCTGCAAGCGGGCAGGGCGAGGCGGTAGACGACCTGTCGCTGCGGCTGGCGCGCGAACCGCACAACGATATCGGCAATTCGGTGCGGTTTCGGGATCGCCACGGCAAGCACTTCATGGTGATCCGCGACCTCGGCTGGCATTTCTACGACGGCCGCTGCTGGAACCACGAGGAAGGCGAGACGCAGTCGCTGATCCATGCCCAGAAGGTGGCCGAGGCGCTGCGTGAGGAAGCCAAGGCCATCGAGGCGGCGGGGCCGCGCCCGCGCGAGGATGAGGATGCCTTCGAGGCCCGGCTGGAACGGGCATGGAAATGGGCGGCGCAATGCGGCAACAAGACGCGGCTGCTGGCCATGCTGGAAGTGGCCTCGCCGCACCTGATGCGCAACCTCGAAGACCTCGACACCGATCCGCGGCTGTTCAACTGCCAGAACGGCACGCTGTATCTGGGGCCAAAGGGCGTCGTCGAGCTGCGCGACCATGACCCGGCCCATCTGATCACCCATGTCGCGCCGGCCGCCTATGACGACAATGCCGCGGCGGATGTGTTCCTGAATTTCCTCGAACGGGTGCAACCCGACCCGGCGATGCGGGCGTTTCTGCAGCGCTGGTTCGGCTATTGCCTGTCGGGCTTCTGGTCGGAACAGGTGCTGGTGCTGTTTTTCGGCAAGGGCGCCAACGGCAAATCGACGCTGGTCGACCTGATGCGCTGGCTGTTCGGCTCCTATGCCGTGGTGCTGCCGCCGGAAAGCCTGGTGCAGGACGACCGGCGTTCCGGCGGATCGGCCACGCCGGACATTGCGCGGCTGCCGGGTGCGCGGCTGGTGCCGGCGTCTGAGTTCAACCAGAACGCCCGGCTGGACGAATCGCTGGTCAAGCGGCTGACCGGCGGCGAGACGATGACGGCGCGACACCTGAACAAGGGGTTTTTCGACTTCGACCCGGAGTTCAAGGTCATCCTGTCGTCGAACCACCTGCCGCGCATCCGCGGCCAGGAGGAAGGCATCTGGCGCCGCGTGCTGCTGGTGCCGTTCAACGAGGTGATCCCGCGCGACGAACGCGATGCGGATCTGATGCGCAAGCTGAAAGCCGAGGCGGCCGGCATCCTCGCCTGGTGCGTCGACGGCTGGCGCGCCTATGCCAGCGACGGCCTCAACCCGCCGGAGACGGTGCGCAATGCCACGGCCGAATACCGCGAGGACCAGGACCCGCTCGGCCTGTTCCTTGCCACCATGACGGAACCGGCGGCTTGGACCGAGACTATCGGGTCGTCGATGCTGTTCTCGCTCTACAAGGACTGGGCGCGGGTCAATGCCGCCGATCCGATGTCGCAGACCGCCTTCTCGAACAGCCTGAAGGCCCGCGGTTTCCGCAAGACCAAGTCCAGCTCGATGATGTGGATGGGGATGAAGGTCAATGCCAAGGCGCAGACCGAACTGAACCATGCGCTGAACATGGTGTCGCGGCATGACGACCCTCTGCCGGCGACGGCAGATGTGGGGGATGGCGATGATCCGCTGCGCTGAAAAACCCTCCCTGACCCTCCCGCACCCTCCCGGCCCAAAGCCCGGCAATCGGCCATTCCGGGAGGGTCGGGATAGTAGGGAGGCCACACTGTGTCAGGTGCGCGCGCCGGCCTGCGCCCATGCGGTGGGTCTGCGTCTACCCTCCCGACCCTCCCGGAATGGCGGTTATCAGCCGTCAATCATCACACTCAACCCTCCCTTGACCCTCCCTTTGATTTTTTCTCTCCGGAACGAGGTCTGACATGGCAATTGCGCAGTCGCATATCCCGACCGAGACCCTGACCAGTGAAGTGCTGGAACGGATCGAACGGTTGATGCAGGTCGAGGAAGCCAAGGTGGCTGAGCAGGCCCGGCGGCTGGCGCTGGTCGGGCCGGAGCCGGCCATCCTGATGCGGGACCGGAACGGCGTTCAGGTTGCCATGTTCGGCGACGACCGGCCGACGCCGGAGCGGGTGCGCCATGCCGGCGGGGTGCAATACGGCACGCTGGTCGGCAAGGAACGGGTGCCGGCGGCGCGCGTCAATGACAGCACTCCGCTGCGCAAGTATCTCCGCGACAAGGCCATCACCGAGACGCAGTTCGGCGCCGGCCTGCGCCTGCATGGCGATTTCCACCGCTCCGGCATCGAACCGCGCGTGACGGCGTCGTATTGCGAAAAGGTCGGCGGGCGCGGGCAGGGCTGGGACGACCTTGGCGCCGGACAAAGCGATGCGCGGCGCTGCTATGTGGCGGCGATGGCCTTCGTGCATTACCGCTTTCGCCCGGTGCTGGTGCATGTCGTCTGCATCGGCGGCACTGCCTCGGGCTGGGCGGCCAGCACCGGCAAGCGCGGCACCACGGCGCAGTCGGTCGGCATGGAAACGCTGCGCTATGGCCTCGATGATCTGGCGGCCTGGTACGAACTTTCAAAACGGCGTTGACAGAGGGCCGATGCACTTCTAAGGTCCCTACCTAGATTCGATGATTGCGCCCGACGGGAAACCGCCGGGCGTTTTCGATTCCGGGGCGGTGTCATGGTCGATGGCTTCAAGGTCAGCTTCAGCCGCGACATCGGCAAGTTCGCCAAAGGCCTCGAAGACATCAAGCAGAAGCAGTTTCCCTTCGCAGCCGCACGCGCCCTGACCCAGACGGCGCAGGCCGTGAAGGAAGCCGAGCGACAGAAGATGCAAAGCGTCTTCGACCGCCCGACGCGGTTTGCACTGAACAGCCTCTATGTGAAGCCTGCGACCAAGAACCGGCTCTATGCCAACGTGTTCTTCCGCGAGTTCGCCAGCAAGGGCACGCCGGCGGTGAAATACCTCGGCCCCGAGGTCTATGGCGGCAAGCGGCGCGTCAAGCGTTTCGAGCGGGCCATGCAAATGGCGGGGAAGCTGCCAAAGAACATGGCCGTCGTTCCGGGTAAGGGGGCGCGGGTCAACAGCTATGGCAATATGTCGCCAGGCCAGATCACGCAGATCCTGTCGGACCTGCGCGCGTCGTCCGATGCCACGCAGAACCGCGGCGATGGCAAGCGTGCCAAGTATTTCGTCGGCAAGCCCGGGAATGGCCCGATGGGTGTATGGATGCGCAAAGGCCGCAAGGCCCGCGACATCACGCCGGTCATGCTGTTCATCGAGGTGCCTAGCTACAACAAGCTGCTGCCGTTCTATGAGACTGCGGTGCGCGTCTCGCGTGAGGTCTTCGAACCGAAGTTCCGCAAGTCACTCGACGATGCAATCCGCACGGCGAAATGATCGGCTCGGCAAGGCTTCGATAGGTTAACAGACCGGCTCTCCAAAAGTTAACGGGTCCTTCCTGGGGGGGGTGTGCATTGCGGGTAATTCGATCCGCATGCCATCGCCAGTGTGAGACGGATTTTAGAGCCTAAACTTTAGCTAAAGACGGAGCCTTTAGACGGGCCGGAGCGGCTAAACATGACCACACCTGCCAGCGTGACCAAGGGCGAGTTTGCGGCCATGCGGCAAGTCTCGCCCGGCCGCGTCTCGCAGTGGATTTCCGAGGGCAAGATCAGCGGCCTCGCCATCGTCGGTGAAGGCCGCAGCGCACGTATCGATCCGGTGGTCGCCTGCCAGCAGCTTGGCGTGACGCTCGACCCGGTCCAGTCCGTCGCCAACGGCCTGCAGTCGACAATCCCGCTTGATGGTCAGGCCTCGCCCAACTCCGTTCAGCCGGAAGTGTTCACCGACCAGCGGCGTCTGGCGAAGATCAAGGCCGACCAGGCCGAGATGGCCTATGAGCGTGACCGTCGTGAGTTCGAGGCTGAATCCGGCCGCTACCTGCTGGCCGATCAGGCTGCTGCTGCATGGTCGAAAATCTTTGGCAAGGTGATCGCCGATCTCGAAGGGGCCATCCCAGACATGGCGGTTTCGGTCGCGCAGGCCCTTGGCAGCGATGATCCCAAGAAGGCGACCGTAGCACTGCGCAATGCCTTCCGCACCTGGCGCGGCAAACTGACCAACCTCGCCGCGGCCGAGGCCGCAGCGCTTGACCGGCTTGTTGTCGACCCCGAGCGGTTGCCTCCGGCCGATGATGCAACGGAACGTCGTTCGGATACGCCGGCCGCGGCCTGACCATCATGGGTATCATCGACCCGAAGTTCCTGGCCAATCCTTATGCCATCGGCTGGGGCGTGATTGCCCACGTCGCCGAACCGCCGCCGCCGGTCAACTATCTCGAATGGGCAAAACGAAAGGTTGCCTTCGGCAAGGAAAGCCCGCGTCCCGGCCCCTATAACCCGGATGACTTCCCGTTCTTCAACCGGATTCTTGAAGTGCTGGGTCCGGAACATGCCGCCCGCGTGGTGGTGCTGAAGAAATCGGCCCAGCTCGGCGGCACGGTACTGGCGCAGATCTTCGTCGGTGCCAGCCTCGACCTCGACCCGTCGCCGATCCTGTATGTCCATCCGACCGAGTCAAACGCGGTCCGCTGGGTCAAGCAGAAGTGGCGGGCGATGCTGCGGCAGATCCCGTCGCTGCAGCGGCTGTTCCCGTCGAACACCTCGCGCGATGGCGGCAACTCGATCCTGTATCAGGAACGGACCGACAGCCTCGGGTCGCTGACCGTCTCCGGCGCCAACTCGGATGCATCGCTGTCGATGATCTCGATGTATCGCCAGGTGCAGGACGACCTGTCGAAGTGGGAACTGAATAAAGCCGGCGATCCGGAATCCCAGGCCGACAGCCGCTCGATGGCCTTCTCCTGGGCCAAGATTTTCAAGATCGGCACTGCCCTGCTGAAGGACAACTGCCGGATCTCGAAGAACTACGCGCGGTCGACCCGCGAACAGTTTCATGTCCCCTGTCCGCATTGCGATCATTACCAGCCGCTCACGGTCGAGAACTTCCTCGCCAACCTCGATCCGACCCGGCCCGGCGATCCCCACTTCGCCTGCGTCGAATGCGGCGCGGCCATCGAGGAACGCGACCGCGATGCGATCCTGCGCCGCGGTCGCTGGGTTGCGGAAAACCCAGATGCCGCGATCATCGGCTTCTATCTGTGGTCGGCCTATTCCAAGCTGGTCACCTGGCGCGACATCGCCGAGAAATGGCTGGCCGCCAAGGGCGATCCGGAAGCCGAAAGGGTCGTCTACAACGACTGGTTCGGACTCGCCTATGAAGGCGCCAGCGATGCGCCGGACTGGGAAAAGCTGCGCGACCGGGCCGAGGCCAGCGGCCTGCGCCGCGGCTATATCCCGGCCGGCTTTCCACTGTTCACGATTGGCGTCGACTGCCAGGCCGATCGCGTCGAGTGGCATGCCATTGTCTATGGCCGCAATGTCCGCCGCTGCATCGTCGACTATGGCGTGATCGACGGCCACATCAGCGAACTGGAAACCCGCGCCGCGCTGAACGCGCTGCTGAAGCGGGACTGGCCCGATGCCTTCGGCAACCGCCGGCAGGCCAATGGCCTCGGCATCGACGGCAATGCCTGGACTCAGGATGTCTTCGACTGGGTCAAGGTGCATCCGCAGTCCCGCGTCATCATGGTGCGTGGCGCGCAGTCCGATGCCGCGCCGCCGCTGGCGCTGGTCAAATATGAACGCAAGAAGGACGGCAAGGTCCTGAAATTCAGCCGGCGGTTTTTCAACGTCGGCGTCAGCCAGTTGAAGTCGGCCTTGTACATCTGCCTGAAGAAGCCCGACCCGCTGGAACGCGGCGCCATCCTGATCCCGGCCGGCTTCGACGACGACTACTTCGAACAGCTCTGTTCGGAACGCCGTGCCGAAGTCAAGAAGCGCGGCGGCGCCCGCGAGTTCCGCTGGATTCTGCCGCCGGGCAAACGCAACGAAGGCCTCGACACCGCGATGTATTCCGAGGCGATGGCGATCCGTCTCGGCTGGCGCAAGAACACCGATGCCGACTGGGACCGCCTCGAAGCGACGGTCGACGTGCCGAAGCCCGGCGCCCAGGGCGACCTTGAAGACCTGTTCACCGGCCCGGCCCGCGCGCCGGCCACCCCGAAACCCGCCACCGCGGCTGCTGCCCCAGCCAAGCCGCGCCGCCTGGCCTGAGATCCGGACCCGCAATGACCGACACAGCCACCCTGCAAGCCCGCCTCGCTGAAGCCGAGGCGGCCCTGCATGCGCTGAATATCGGCAGCCAGCGGGTCTCGATCAGCTTCGACGGCAAGTCGCTGACCTATACGCCGGCCGATGCCACCCGGCTGCGCGCCTATATCGGCGAACTTAAGGCCCAGCTCGGGCAGGGCAGCCGGCCCCGGCCGCTGACCATGGTGTTCAAATGAAGGGCAAGGGCCAGGTGTTGCCGTCGCTGGTCGACGCAAGCGGCGCGCCGCTGCGCCGCTCGGCCGAAATGTACCGCGCCGGCTCGGCCTTCAGCCGCGAACTGCGCGAGTGGCAGCCGTTCCCCGGCTCGGCCGATTCCGACCTGCTGCAGGGCCTGCCGCTCATCATGGCGCGCACGCGCGACATCGCCCAGAATCACGGCTTCGCCTCAGGTGCGATGCAGACCCACCTCGACAATGTCATCGGCGGCAACCTGCGCCTGTCGGCCAAGCCGGAATGGCGCGTGCTGGGCCAGAGCCCGGAATGGGCCGATGAATGGGGCCGCGAGGTCGAGGCCAAGTTCCGGCTCTGGGCCTATGACCCGCGCAAGTTCTGCGATGCCGCGCGCAAATGCTCGCTGCCCGGCCTGTTCGGCCTCGCCTATCGCAGCCAGTTCATGAACGGCGCCGCGCTGGCCCTGCCGCAGTGGATCGAACATCGCGGCGCGCCCTATGCCACGGCGATCCAGTTGCTCGAACCCGACCGCCTGTCCAACCCGCTCGGCCAGCCCGACAGCGATGTCATGCGCGGCGGCGTCGAGATCGACGAGTTCGGCGCTGCCGTCGCCTATCACATCCGTTCGCGCCATCCCGGCGACATCTTCGCCTCTGCCATGGGCCAGTCGCCGTTCACCTGGGTGCGGGTGCCGCGCGAGACCGCCTGGGGTCGCGCCCAGTGCATCCATGCCTTCGATGTCGAGCGGGTCGAACAGACCCGCGGCAAGCCGCAGATGACGGCGATCCTCGAACACCTCAAGATGCTGACCCGCTACGAGGCCGCCGAATTGCAGGCGACCATCGTCAACGCCATGTTCGCCGCCTTCATCGAGAGCCCCTTCGATGCCTCGCTGCTGGGCGAGGCGCTGGGCGCCGAAGACTTCATGACCTACCAGAATGCCCGCGCCGATTTCCACACCGAGCGCGGCCTCAAGATGGACGGGGTGAAAATCCCCCAGCTCTTCCCCGGCGAGAAATTCACCTTCACCACGCCGACCCGGCCGAACACCGGCTTCGATGCCTTTACCGCCGCGGCGCTGCGCAACATCGCCGCCGGCACCGGCCTGACCTACGAGCAACTGTCGCGCGATTATTCGAAGACGAACTATTCCTCGGCCCGCGCCGCCCTGCTGGAAAGCTGGAAGTTCTTCCGCGGCAAGCGCCAGCAGTTCGGCTTCGATTTCTGCACGCCGACCTACGCGCTGTGGCTGGAAGAGGCGGTCGACAAGGGCGAGGTCACGCTGCCGCCCGGCGCCCCGGATTTCTGGGAGGCCTATCCGGCCTATACCGCCTGCAAATGGATCGGACCGTCGATGGGCTGGATCGACCCGATGAAAGAGGCTGACGCGGTGGCCCGCCGGCTCGAGCTCAACATCACCACCATGGAAGCGGAATGCGCCGCACAGGGCGAGGACTTCGACGACGTGCTGCAGCAGCGCGCCCGTGAACTGCGCCGCATGCGGGGCCTTGGCCTGGCGCCGGCCGGTCCGGCGGTGCCGGGCGCGACCTATGCCAGCGATGCCGAGCTGGCAGCGAAGTAGGGCCACGCCATGCCAAACGTCCCGACCGCCTTTCCGCTGATCGCCCAGCGGCTGTTCAACCGCGCGCTGATGATCCGGCCGGAAAAGGCCGAACTGATCGTCGCCGCCCTGGCCAGCCGTCTCGGCATCGCCCGTCTCGACATCATGGACCCGAACGGCGTTCGGACCCTGCAGGCCGGCGAGTTCCAGGCCCTGCTGTCCGACGACCTCGGCCTGCCCGGCGAATACCGCGGCTACGATGTCACCGACGGCGTCGCCGTGATCCCCGTCGAGGGCACCCTGGTCAACAAGCTCGGCACCCTGCGCCCGTGGTCGGGGATGACCGGTTACGACGGCATCCGCGCCAGCTATCTCAATGCCCTCGAAGACAGCGACGTGCGCGCCATCGCCTTCGATATCGACAGTCCGGGCGGCGAGGTCTCCGGCTGCTTCGACCTGGTCGACCTGATCTACCAGAACCGTGGCATCAAGCCCTGCTGGGCCATCCTGACCGACATGGCCTGTTCGGCCGCCTATGCCATCGCCTCGGCCTGCGACGAAATCAGCCTGCCGCGCACCGGCTTTGCCGGCTCGGTCGGCGCCTGCACCATGCATGTCGACTGGTCGAAGGCCCTGAGTGAGGACGGCATCGGCGTAACCCTGATCTTTGGCGGCGCCCACAAGGTCGACGGCAATCCCTACCAGCCGCTGCCGGCCGACGTGCGTGATTCCATCCAGTCCGAGATCGACACCGTCGTGAACCTCTTCGTCGAGACCGTCGCCCGCAACCGCGACATCCCGGCAGACAAGATCCGCGCCACCGAGGCGCGGGTGTACATGGGCCAGGCCGCCGTCGATGTCGGTCTCGCCGATCAAGTCGAGGCTTCCGACGAAGCCTTCGAGGCCCTGCTGGCCACCCTGAAATCCCCGACCTGACGAAAAGGAACACCGTCATGCCCGCACCCAGCCCCCGTCCCGGCCATCTGCGCGGCGCCCGCGGCGCCCGCTCCACCAAGCCGGCCGCCGGCAAGATCGGCGCCGCTGCTGCCGCCGCCGAAGACAAGGACGACGACAAGAACCAGACCGACGGCACGGCGGCCGAAGGCGATGACAAGGACCAGACCGACGGCACGGCGGCCGAAGGCGACGACAAGGACCAGGACGCCGCAGCCGAAGACGACGACGGCGAGGATGCCGAAGATGCGGCCGAGGATGAGGATGACGACGCCGACAAGCCGAAAGCCAAGGCGGCAGCCGCCGAGCGGACCCGCATCAGGTCGATCCTCACCCATGAGGCCGCCGCAGGCCGCGAGAGCCTGGCCCAGCACTTCGCCTTCGGCACCGGCCTGTCGGCCAAGGCGGCCATTGCTGCCCTCGCGGCGGCCCCGAAGGGCACGGCCAAGGGCGCGCTCGGCATCGCCATGGCGGGCCTCGGGACGCCCAAGGTCGGCGCCAGTGCCGGTGGCGGCGCCACCGACAGCGAAGCCGCCGCGGTGCAGCGGATCGCCGCTTACGCCGGCGGTCGCCGCTGAACCGCTGCCCTGTCAACGCCACGACTGCCGTGGCCTGATCTTCACGTAAACCCAGGAGACACAAAATGCCGACTGCTGACGGTTTCACTTCGCAGGGCACGCTGGTTCAGGAGAACCTGTTTGCCAGCGACTTCCCCCGCATCTACCGCAAGCTCACCCTCACCGGCGGCGCCGCCCGCCGCCGCGGCGATATGCTGGGCGCGATCACCGCCACCGGTAAGCTGAAACTGGCCGCTGCGGCGGCCGGCGATGGCTCCGAGGTGCCGCGCTTTGCGCTGGCCGAGGATGCCGATGCCTCGGCGGCCGACGTGGAATGCCTGGTCTTCGTGACCGGCCATTTCCTGCCCGATGCGCTGACCTTCGGCGCCGGCCTCACCGCCGACAGTTCGCGCGACGGCCTGCGCACCCTCGGTCTGCATATCTGACCGTCGCCGTTCCTGACCCCGCTGCCGGCCCCGGCCGGCAGCCATTTCCTTCGCCGGCCCGTGTGGTGTGCCGGCACCATCCCGACCCCCGGAGGACTCCATGGACTATTTCAACACGACCTTCCTGACCCGCGTGGTGCAGGCGCTCTACGATCCCTCGACCTTCCTGCTGCGCACCTATTTCCCCTTCGTTCAGACCAACCCGGACAAGGAAGAGATCGCCTTCGACATTGACCAGTCGAAGCCGCGCATCACCCCCTTCGTGCATCCGACCGTCGCCGGCAAGGTGGTGAAGCATGAGGGCTTCGAGACCATGACCTTCAAGCCGGCCTATGTGAAGGACAAGCGCGAGTTCAATACCCGCATGGCGCTGAAGCGGGTGATGGGCGAACAGATCGCTGGCAACCTGACGCCGGAACAGCGCCGCGAAATGCTGATCGCCCAGACCCTCGACGACCAGCTTCGCATGCTGACCCGGCGCGAGACCGTGATGGCGTCCGAGGTGCTGCGCCTCGGCCAGGTCACCGTCTCCGGCGATGGCTATCCGGCCAAGGTCCTCGATTTCAAGCGCGATGCCGGCCTGACCATCGCGCTCGGTGCCGGCTCCAAGTGGGGCGATGCCGGTATCTCCCCGGTCGACAACCTTGAAACCTGGGCGTCGCTGATCCTCGACAAGTCCGGCACGGCGGCCCGTGTGGTCACCATGGACCCCAAGGCCTATGCCCTCGCCCGTGCCGATGACAAGTTCCAGCGCATGCTGGACCGCGATGCCTATCGCGGCCAGACCCAGCTCGTCGATGGCCCGGTCACCCGCGCCCGTGGCGAGGCGGCGGCGCGCTTCGTCGGCATGCTCGGCGATCTCGAAATCTGGGTCTACAACGAGCCCTATATCGACGATGCGGGCGCGCAGCAGAATGTGCTGCCGGACTTCACCGTGATCATGGGCGCCACTGGTGCGGATGGCTCCGGCGCTGGCGGCCTCGAAGGCACCCGCGCCTATGGCGCCATCATGGACGAAGAGGCCGCCTTCAAGGCGGATCGCTACTTCGTCAAGTCGTGGCTGGAGAATGACCCTTCGGTGCGGTGGATTCTGCTGCAGTCGGCGCCGCTGGTCTTCCCCTACCGCCCGAACGCCAGCATCTGCGTCACCGTCAAGTAACGCGGCGCCCGCCCGTCGCGCCGGTCCGGCTGGTTGCAGCCAGCCTGACCAACCCGCCAGGCGGCGGCTGCCGGTTCCGGTCCCGGCCGTTTCCGCCTGGCGGGCCCGCTTCCATTCCCGACAACCCAGAGGACTGACCATGGCAGCCAAGCCGAACACCTCCGCCGTTGCGGCGGTCACCATCCACCGCAAGCGCAACGGCAAGGATGAAGTCATCCCGCGCGGCACCATCTTCAAGGGCGATGCCGACGAGATCGGCGACTACCTGACGCGTGGCCACGCCACCCCGGTGGTGCCGCAGAAGGTGCAGGAAGACGGCGACGGCGCGGCCTGATCCGTCATGGCCGGCTGGCGGGACATGGTGGCGGATTACTACGCGCAGGCGATTGCGGATTTCCGCAACGTCGCGGTTGCCTATCGTCCCGCCGCCGGCGCGCCGTTCCCGTTCGAGGCGATCTTCGACGATGCCGCGCAGATCACCGATCTGGGCGGCGAGGTCGAGGTCTCGCACAGCAACCCGGTCCTGTCGGTCAGTCTGGCCGGCATGGCGGTGGCGCCGGCGCAGGGCGACACCTGCACCATTACGTTCCTGCCGTCTGCCGCAGATCCGAATCCGGCGCCGCTCGGCGACTACAAGGTCGCCGATGTGCTGGCCGACGGCCGCGGCGGGGCCAAGCTGCCCTTGCACAAGCTGTAAGCGCCGAACGCCGTTCCGATGCCGCATCCCCGCAAGACCCTGCGTGCCGAGACCGTCTCGCGCCTGCGCAACATTGCCGGCCTGGCCGACAGTGTTTTCCCTGGCCGGCTGCTGCCGCTGAAAGCATCGGCCATGCCGGCGATCTGCGTCTACACCCTGCATAGCGATGCCCAGTCGCAGGGCGCCCAGACCCAGCCGTCGTTCCTCGATACCTGCACCCTGGCCATCGAGGTCTATGTCAAGGCCGCCGGCGCCGACTGCGAAGACGACATGGACGATCTGATCGACCAGATCGAGGCCGCCGTGCTGTGCGATCCGACCTGGCGGACGGCCTGCAAACTGCGCCGCGTCGACGGCATCACCACCAGCTACAAGGTCGACGGCAAGGGCGACGATATCTACATCGGCGCCCAGCTCTCTCTTTCGGTCCAGTTCAATACGACCTTCCCGCCGGCCCTCGACCAGACGTTTGCCGGCGTCGACCTGGCCGTGAAGCCTGTCGAGCCCCGCGATCCCAACCTGCCGTTTCCACCCGAAGACTGGCAACTCAGCCCCTTCGCCAAGATCACCGTCGACCCCTGACCGCACCTGCCGCGCCCCGGAGACCCGCCATGTTCCTGATTCCGAAACCCGGTCTGATCGTCATCGACCCCGCAACCCACAAGGCCTTGCCGGCCGAGGGCAAGACCGTCGTCGGCGACGCCAGCTACTGGCATCGCCGTCTGATCGACAAGGACGTGACCGCCGGCGGTGCCCCGCAGTCATCCGCTGCCCCGGTCAAGCCGCCCGCCGGCAAATCGCCGGCCGCCAAGTAACCCTCCCGCCCTCTGCCCGGAAAGGGACCTCCGATGCCGCTTCCCTTCAATACCCTGCCGCCGAATCTCCGCATCCCGCTGTTCTATGCCGAGATCGACAACAGCCAGGCCAGCTATTTCGTCAACAACAACCGCGCCCTGATCATCGGCCAGAAGCTGCCGGCCGGTACGGCGCCGGCCGACGTGCCGGTCCTGGTGACCAGCAATGACCAGGCGATTGCCTATTTCGGCCGCGGCTCGATGCTGCAGCGGATGGTTGCGGCTTATCGCGCCAACGACGATTTCGGCGAACTCTGGTGCATCCCGGTCGACGACCTCGGCGCCGGCGTTGCCGCCACCAAGACCCTGACCATCGGCGGCCCGGCCACGGCGGCCGGCGTCATCCCGCTCTATCTGGCGGGCCAGCGCCTGCAGGTCGGTGTCGCCGCGGCGGACACCGATGCCGATATCGCCACGGCGATTGCCGCGGCGGTCAATGCTGCGCCCGACCAGCCCTATACCGCGGTGGCCGCCGCCGAAGTGGTCACGCTGACCGCGCGGCACAAGGGCCTGGTCGGCAACGACCTCGACGTGCGGGTGGCCTATCTCGGCCAGTCCGGCGGCGAGGTGCTGCCGGCCGGCGTGACGGTGGTGATTGCCGACGGCGTCGCCGGCGCCGGCAACCCGGATCTGACCGCCGCCATCGCCGCCATGGGGGACGAACCCTACGACTACATCGCGGTTCCCTGGACCGATGCCGCCTCGCTCGATGCGCTGAAGGCGGAAATGAACGATGCCACCGGCCGCTGGTCGCCGCTGCGCATGATCTATGGCCACGTCTTCGCGGCCAAGGTCGCCAGCCACGCCAGCCTCGTCACGCTCGGCACGGGCCGCAACGACCCGCATGCCACCATCTTCGGCTTCTACAACACGCCGACTCCGGGCTACGAGATCGCCGCCAGCGCCACCGCCGTGGCGGCCCGGTCGCTGAATATCGACCCGGCCCGGCCGCTGCAGACCCTGCCGCTGACTGGCGTGCTGCAGCCGCCGTCGGGCAGCCGCTTCACCCTGCAGGAGCGCAATATCCTCGCCTATGGTGGCATCGCCACCCTGATGGTCTCGGGCGGCTATGTCCGCCTCGAACGGGTGATCACCACCTACCAGAAGAACGCCTACGACCAGACCGACCCGTCGTTCCTCAACGTGACGACGGTCGCCAACCTGGCCTATATTGTCCGTTTCCTGCGCCAGCGCATCACCCAGAAGTTCGGTCGCCACAAGCTGGCCGCCGACGGAACGGCGTTCGGCGCCGGCGATGCCGTCGTCACCCCGAAGGTGATCCGCGCCGAACTGATCGCCGCCTATGTCGAACTGATCGGCCTCGGTCTGGTCGAGAACCTGGCGGCCTTCACGGCCAACCTGATCGTCGAGATCAACCAGAACGATCCCAGCCGCCTCGACGTGCTGTTCGCGCCCGACCTGGTCAACGAACTCAACATCGTCGCCCTGCTGGTGCAGTTCCGCCAGCAGTACCCGGCGGCGCAGGCCGCCTGATCTCCCCCAGATATGCCGGCGGCCCGGCCGCCGGCTGACCCCTCCCGCTTTCGCAGAAGGATATCCCCATGCAGACTGGCCCGATTGGCGGCACCGTCTATTTCAAGATCGACGGCGCCCAGTATTCCGTCGGCGGCAAGTTCACCTTCAAGCCGGCCAAGGTCTCGCGCGAACCGAAGGTCGGCCTGTCGGGCACGCCGAACTACACCGAGAAGCCGGTGGTGCAGCAGGTCGACTGCGAACTGCAGCATACCGCCGACCTCGACCCGATGAATCTGAACGACCTGAAGGGCGTGACCTTGACCTTCGAACTGGTCAACGGCCAGTCCTACCTGCTCAGCAATGCCTATCAGTCGGGCGAATACGAGGTGGATGCGGCGGAAGGCTCGATCCCCGTCACCTTCGTCGGCGTGATGACGCGGAACTGACGCTATGGCCACCCTGTCCCTCTCCAAGCCCATCGAGACCCCGACCGGTCCGGTCAAGGATTTCACCCTCCCGGACGAGGCCACCTTGGCCTTGTTCCGCGGCATCGAAATGCCGATGACGGTCGATGCCAACACCATGAAGGTCGAGTTCGCACTGAAGACCGACGCCGTCACCATCTTCATCGCCAACCTGCTGGCCATCCCGCCGTCGTTTGCGTGGAAACTGCCGCTGACGCAGACGACGGAGGTCATGAAAGCCGCCCTCCCTTTGCTGCCGCAGGAATTGCGGGACTTCGCCGCGGCTGGGAAAAAGACGCCGGCGACCTGATGTACGTCTATTCCTGGTCGCCGCCCGCGGTGTTCGGGATGTCGATCGCCGATTTCAATTTTGCCGTCACCCATACCCTGCGGGTCGGCAAGGAACTGAAAAAGCAGAAACGCTGAGCCATGGCCGCTGAAACCGTCATCCGCGCGATCATTACCGCCGTCGACCGCTTCAGCGGTCCGATGGGACGCATCGTCGCCTCGGCGCGCGGGCCGGTGGCGGCCTTCGGGCAGATGGGCCCGGCGCTGGCCAATGTCTCGACCCAGATGGGCCGCCTGCTGGGGCCGGTGGCGGCGGTCGGGGCGGCCTTCACGGCGGCCGGCCTCGGCAAAGCGGTCAAGGATTTCTCGGAGTATTCGTCCGAGGTCAACGACAGCAGCACCCGGCTCGGCATCGCCGCCCGCGCCCTGCAGGAATACCGCTTTGCCGCCGGCCAGGTCGGCGTGCAGCAGGGCACGCTGGACAGCGGCATCGAGGGCCTGAACAAGACCATGGGCGATATCGCCAAGGGCGGCGCGCTGGAAGCCCGCGAGGTGTTCCGCCAGCTCGGCATCACCATGCGCAACCCGAACGGCAGCATGCGCGATGCATCGCAGATCCTGCCGGAACTCATTCAGGGCTTCGAGCGCATCCAGAATCCTGCGGCGCGCAGCAGCGTCGCCATGGCGGTCTTCGGTGGCGCCGGCAAGGACCTGCTGCCGCTGCTGTCGGCCGGCTCGGGCGAGATCGCCCGGCTGCGCGCCGAGGCCGAACGGCTCGGCATCGTGCTGGATGATTCGGCGATTGCCGCCGGCGACGATTTCGGCGACACCCTCGACACGCTGGCCGCGGCGGCCCGCGGGCTCAGCCGCACCATCGGCACCTATCTGGTGCCGACCCTGAAGCCGATCCTTGAAGGCCTGACCGAGTGGATCGCCGCCAACCGCGTGCTGATCGCCCAACGGGTCGAACAGGCCGTCGGTGCCTTTGCCGCCGCCCTGGCTGCGGTCAACTGGGACGCGGTGTTCGGCGCCCTGCAGAATATCGGCCATGCGCTGGTCACCGTGGCCGACCTGCTGGGGCCGACCGGCACCCTGGTCGCCGGGCTCACTGTCGCCTTCGCGCCACTGATCCTGGCGGTCGGCCAGCTCGGCTGGGCCTTCACCGGTGCCACGGTGGCGCTGGTCAAATGGGTGGTCGGCATGACGGTCGGCCCGGTCATCGCCGCCTTCGTAGAGGCAATCCAGGCCGGCACCGGCGCCATGTTCGCCTTCAACTTCGCGCTGGCCGCCAATCCCATCGGCCTCGTCATCACGGCCATCGCCGCGCTGGCCGGCGCCGCCGTGCTGCTGTACACCCACTGGGAACAGGTGGTCGGCATTCTCGGCAAGGTCTGGGGCTGGATCAGGCAGCAGATCGCCAGCCTGCTGGAAACCGTCGCCGGTTTCAGCGAGGCGTTGGCCGACCTGCTGCCGGACTGGCTCGGCGGCAAGGGGCTCAAGGCCGATATCGAACAGCGCACCCGCTCGATCCGCGAATGGGGCGGCAAGCCGGCCGATGGCGCGGTGGCCGAACGCCGTTCCGGCGAGGGCGGCGGCCTGCTGAACGCCGCGCCGGAACAGCGGGTCGGCGGCGAGATCGTCATCAAGATGGACAACGCGCCGCCGGGCACCCGCATCGACAGCGTGCGCGCCGACGGCGGCATCGACCTGTCGGCCGATATCGGCCGCCAGCCTTTGCCCATCGGCCCGTGACGCCACGGCATATCCGATGACCTGGCGCGATGAACTGCAGCCGGCGCGCTTTCGCACGGCCGGCTTCGAGGTCGAGGCGGCTGAACGCTCCGGCGGCCGGCGCCTGGCCAAGCACGAATATCCCCAGCAGGATATTCCCTATGTCGAGGACCTGGGTCGCAAGGCCGAGGGCTTCCGGGTCACCGCCTATGTCATCGGCGAATCGTACAAGACCGCCCGCGATGCCCTGCTGGCCGCCCTGCGCGAAGCCGGCCCCGGCATCCTGGTGCATCCGCTGCATGGCCAGGTCTCGGTCGCCGTCGATAGCTGGACCCAGCGCGAGACCACCGACCAGGGTGGCATGGCCAGTTTCGAGATCGCCTTCGTCGAGGCCGGCGACCAGCAGTATCCCCAGTCCAGCTATGACACCGCCGCCCGGGTCGGCATGTCCTCCGACGCCGCGATGGCTGCTGCCGGCACAGATCTCGCCAATCGCCTCGATACCCGCGGCCCTGGCTTTCTGACCCAGTCGGCCGGCGACGCCCTGCGCGGCGCGCTCGACAAGCTGAACACGCTGTCCTCGCAGATGGCGCCGGCCGATGCCGCGGCGGCGACCCGCAATCTGTCCGGGATGACCGGCGACCTCGACGGCCTGGTCTCCACCGGCGCCGGCTTGTCCTCCCGTCTCACCGGCGTCTTCTCGGCCCTGCGCGGCCTCGATCCGGCCGGCCGTATCGCTGGCTATCGCAGCCTTCTGGGCTACGGCAGCGGTCTGCCTGGCGCCTCAACCAGCCAGCCGCTCGACGGCACCGCCTGGGCCACCGCCTCACGTCAGCAGGAAGCCGCCAACAACCTGGCGATTGCCGACGCCGTGCAGCGCATGGCCCTGATCGAGACGACGCGGGCCGGCGCCGAAACCGATTTTGCCACCTATGACGATGCCATCGCCTGGCGCGACGATATCGGCCAGCGGCTCGACGATGCCAGCGAAGTCGTCGCCAGCCGCTCGACCGGCAGCGACGACATGTTCACGGCCCTGACCGACCTGCGCACCGAGGCCCTGCGCGACATCGACACCCGCGCGGTCAACAAGCCGGCCCTGCGCAAAATCCAGCCGCCGGAGACCATGCCGGCAACGGTACTGGCCTACCAGCTCTATGGCGATGCGACCCGCGCCGATGAAATCGCCAGCCGCAACGGTGTCGCGCATCCGGGTTTCGTGCCGCCCGAGCCCCTGTCGGTACTGAGCGTCTGACATGGCGGCCACAGCATCGGCGGCCAGCAGCCGCGACCGCGTCGTCCTGAAGGTCGATGGCCGGGACTACAGCGGCTGGGAATCGGTCCGCATTGCCCGTGGCGTCGACCGCGCCGCCGCCGATTTCACCCTTGCGGTCACCCGGCAATACTGGCCGATCACCGCCGGCATGGCCTGCGAGGTTTGGATCGGCGCCGACCGCCTGGTCACCGGCTATGTCGACGACGTGGCGCACAGCCATGATTCCGCCACGCATCGCATCGACGTGAGCGGGCGCAGCCGGACTGCCGACCTGATCGATTGCGGCGCCTCGAACCGGCCCGGCCAGTGGCTCGGCCAGACGGCCCAGCGCATCGCCGACGAACTCGCCGGCCCGTTCGGCGTGCCGGTCATCGTCCGCGATGGCGGTGCGCCGATCCCGGACCACCAGTTGCAGCAGGGCGAGACGGTGATGGAAAGCCTGCACCGGATCTGCGCCATGCGCAGCCTGGTGCCGACCGACGACGTGAATGGCCGGCTGATCCTGCATCGCCCCGGGTCTGGCGGTACTGCCGGCGCCCTGGTGGCCGGCCAGGGCGGCAATGTGCTGAAGGCCACCGTGAAGTTCAGCCAGCGCGACCGCTTTCATACCTACATCGTCAAGGGCCAGCAGGCCGGCTTCGACATCGCCGACCCGAACCAGATCGCCCAGCCGACCGGCACCGCCACCGACCCCAATATCCGCAGCAACCGGGTCGCCGTCATCATCGCCGAATCGCAGGCGGATGCCGATATTTGTGCGCGGCGCGCCCGCTGGGAGGCCGCCAACCGCGCCGGCCGCGGTCTCGATATCACGGTGACGGTGCCGGGCTGGCGCCAGGCCGACGGGCGGCTGTGGACGGTCGACCAGATCACCAGCTATCGCGACGACATCATCGGCCTGCCGGCCACCAGCCTGCTGGTCGCGGAAACCGTCTGGACCAAGGGCCCCGACGGCACCCTGACCGAAATGAAGCTGGCACCGCCGGCGGCCTATCAGCCGCAGCCTGTCGTGCCGCTCAATCCGACGCTGGCCGGCTTTGCCGGCCTGCTGCGCGACGAACTTAAGCGCAACGGGTAGGGCAGACCATGGACAATCGTGTCTCCGAGCGGGCGATCAATCGCCTGCTGGCGCCGCTGGCGCGCCGCGTCCTGATGATGGTCGCCCGCGTGGTGCTGACTCAGGCGCGGGACCATGCGCCGGTGCAGGCCGTGCAGATTTCCCTGCTGGCCGATGAAGTGAAGGACAACGTCGAATACCTGCAGGCCTTCGGGTTTTCATCGGTCGCGCCGGCCGGTGCCCGTGGCGTCGCGGTGTTTCCCGCCGGCGACCGCAGCCATGGCGTCGTCCTCGTGCTGGACGACCGCAAGCGGCAGCCCAAGGCGCTGGCCGCTGGCGAGTCGATGCTGTGGGACATGCTGGGAAAATTCATCCATCTGCGCGCGGACGGCAGCCTTCATATCAAGGCACCGCGCATCGTGCTGGATGCTGACGACATCGTGGTCCTGGCCGCCAACCGGCACCGCCTCGATGTCAACGGCTATGCCGAGGAACTGCGCAAGTCCGGCGCCGGATATCAGCGCGAGACATGGTCCACTGGCGCGGTCTTCGACCCGCAGATCGACAATCCGATTGCGCCGCCGCGCAGCGAAGACCCGTAGGGGAGGGACCGGATGGACCGCCTTGGGCTTCTCTTCGATCTCACGGCGCTGGCCGGCGACATCAAGGTCGAGGTCACCGGTGCCGGCCTGACCGACCGCCTGCGCGAGGCGGTGCTGATCAGCCTGTTCACCTGGCGCCAGGCCGATCCCAGCGATCCGCTGCCCGATGGCGACCGCAGGGGCTGGTGGGGCGACAGTTTTCCGGCAGTGCCGGGCGACAGGATCGGCTCGCGTCTGTGGCTGCTGGTGCGCGAGAAGATCGTGCCGTCGACGCTGGTCCGCGCCCGGCAATATACCGAAGAGGCGCTGGCCTGGCTGGTGACGGATGGTTTGGCGCGCAGCGTGTTTATCACCGTCGAACGTATCGGCATCGAGGCCATCGGCATTGGTGCCGAAATTGAGGAGATCGACGGCGCGGTCAGCCGGCTCGATATCCAGTTTCCGTGGGAAATTCTGAATGGGTGAGGTCTGATCATGGCCAGCGATTTCAGCCGTCCGACCCTGACGGCGCTGATCGGCCGGATCGCCGCCGAGCTGGTGGCGCGTCTCGGGTCGACCGAGTTTTCCCTGCGCCGTTCGCTGGCCGGCGTGCTGTCGCGGGTGATCGCCGAGGTCGCCAATAGCCTCTATGCCTTCATCGGTGTCGTCGCCCGCGAACTCCTGCCCGATACGGCCGTCCTGCTGCTGGCGCGCCATGCCGGCATCTGGAAGATCGACCGCATCGCCGCGACCTACGCTGGCGGCAGCTTCACTATCGCCGGTTCCCCCGATGGCGTCGTCCTGCCGGCCGGGCAGGTCCTGCGCCGCACCGACGGCATCGAGTTCACCGTGCAGGCCGATGGCGTGGTCGCGCTCGGGACCGTCACGGTGCCGCTGCTGTGCAGCACGGCGGGCATCACCGGCAACATGGACGCTGGCGCGCCCCTGGCGCTGGTCTCGCCGGTCGCCGGCCTCGCCGGCACCGGCACGGTTGCCGCCGGCGGCCTGACCGGTGGTGCCGAGACCGAGGATATCGAGGCGTGGCGGGCGCGCATTCTTGACCGTATCCGCCAGCCGCCTCATGGCGGCAAGGAAACCGATTACGACACCTGGATCAGGGCCTATTCCGCCGCCGTCACGCGGTCATGGCCGGCGCCGCAGGAAGCCGGCCTCGGCACCGTCAACGTGCGATTCATGATGGATGACACCTATCCGGATGGCATTCCACTGCCTGCCGACGTAGCCGCGGCGCAGACGTATATGGACATCCAGCGTCCGGTGACCGCCGAAGTCTTTGTCGGCGCCCCGAACGCCGTTCCGATTGCATTTGAAATCGCTGGCCTGCAGCCCGATACGCCGGCGGTCCGCACCGCCATCGCGGTGGAACTGCGGGATCTGATCCGCCGCGAAACGAAGCCTGGCGGCACCCTGCTGATCAGTCACATCCGCGAGGCGATTTCGAACGCCGCCGGCGAATCCGACCATGTGCTGGTGACCCCGGCGGCCAATGTGGTCTCGGCGCTGGGTGACATCAGCACCTTCGGCGATATCACCTGGACCTGATCCGATGCCCGCGATGCTGACCCGCCTGTCCACGGCTGACTACCGGTCGTTGCTGCTGTCCCTGCTGCCGCTGGGGCCGCTCTGGCCGCGCGACCTCGGCAGTCGTCTGGCTGCTTTTCTTGAAGGCATCGCCGGCGAGTTCGCCCGCATCCATGGCCGGGTCATGGACCTGGTGGAAGAGGGCGACCCACGCACCGCCTACGAAATGCTGGCGCGCTGGGAACGGGTCTGCGGACTGCCCGATGAATGCACGGTGCCCGGCGGCGAGACCATCGCCGAACGCCAGTTGCGGGTGACCCAGAAATGGACCAGCCGCGGTGGCCAGTCGCGCGCCTATTTCATCGGCATCGCCGACCAGCTCGGCTATCCCGGCGCCGTCATCACCGAGTTCCGCCCGTTCACCTGCAACAGCAACTGTGACGACAGCCTCGACCCCGACCCGTGGCGCTTCGTCTGGCGCATGGATATCGCGCAGGCCACCCGCATCGTCGACATGACCTGCGAATCGGCCTGCGACGAAGCGATCCGGGTCTGGGGCGATACCACGCTGGAATGCGTGATCGACAAGCTGAAACCCGCCCATACCAAGGTCCTGTTTTCTTACGGAGTGGCCGCATGAAGCGCATCGACACCAGCACCGCCTTCGTCGACAAGTTCGGCGCCGGCAAGAACGGCTTCCGGAACGGCGATCCGCTCGCCGCCGTGCTGGCGACGCGGCTTATCGCTGAGTGGTGCGACCATGTCCAGGAACAGCTTGCGCAATGCGTCGAGTCCGCCGGCATTCCGCTCGATGCCGGCAACTACAACCAGCTCTATGACGCCATCGTGGCGATCACCGCCGGCGTCAACGTGGTGCCGCTGGTCGAGGCCAGCCCGGTCGCGGTGCCGCTGGCCGCCGGCTCGGCGTTCACGCTCGGCCTGACCGCCAGCCGCACGCTGGGCAATCCGACCGGCGTGACCCTGCTCAAGCCCTTCGTCATCAAGATCGCCCAGCCGGCCGGCGGCGGCTGCGGCCTGGCCTACGATACCAACTGGCAGTTCGAGAACGGCGAGGCACCGGCGCCGACCACCACCGCCAATGCCGTCGACCTGCTGATCGGCATCGGCATGCCGGGCGGCAAGGTCTTCGCCCACATGAAAAACAACATCCTCTGAGGCCGCGATGCACGAGTTTATACTCCCGCACGCCATGGGCGGCTGCGCCAAATTCCGCGTCAAGCGCAGCGTGCTGGCCCGCGCCGCCGGCACCACCTATGCGCAGAAGACCTTTGCGACGGCAGGCAACACCCGCCGCTGGACCGTCTTCATGATGCTCAAGCGGGCCTCGCTCGCCGATGGCTGGATTTTCACCGATGGTTCGGCGTCCAATACCACCGGTATCGGCATCGTTGGTGACCGGCTGACGGCGCACCTTGCCAATGCCGGCGGGGCTTACCCGATCTTCACCAGCCGGCTGTTCCGCGACCCGACGGCATGGCTGCCGTTCACCTGGCGCGTGGATACCGACCAGGCCGTCGCGGCCGACCGCAACCGGCTCTATGTCGGCCTCGACCAGATCACCGATTTCAACAGCGCGACCTATCCGGCGGTGAATTTCGACACCCGCATGAATACCGCCATCGCGCACCAGTTCGGGCGAAACACGTCGGTATCGCCGCAGTATTTCGATGGCTACATCGCGCTGTTCTATCACCTCGACGGCGTCTCGCTGGGGCCGGAAGCCTTTCTCGCCACAGATCCGCGCAGCGGCAATCTCATGCCTGTCATCTGGACCGGCGATGCCGGAAAGAATGGCCACCTCCTCAACTTCACCGGCGATGCGGGTGATCTGCCGGCCACGGTGGCTGAAGGATTCAAGGACCGCGCGCTGTTGGCGGCGAACCACGTCGCCGCGAACGACTGGACGCCAGCGAATTTTATTCAATCCGATTTCGTCAAGGATACCCCGACCAACTATCGGTCCGGGACCGACTTCCGCGGCAATTGCTGCATCCCGAATTTGGCCTCGGGCGCGCTGAATGGTGGCGTGGTTTCCGAGGGCGGTCTGAAATTTCAGACCGCAGTGGCCGGACTTCGGATAGATTTTAATCCGTCCTTGTTTGTCTCGACCGGCCAGTTCTTCCACGAGGGCACCGCGATCTCCAATGCGGGATATGGCAGCACCGGCCTTGGTATCGTCGAGCTGGATGCTACAGGCGCCACCTCTTATGTGGCAGTCAAGTATGCCGGCAACGGCGCCGACTATGCGACCTATGGCATCTATGGTGTCGCCGCGGATGTAACGGCCGGGAAAATCTGGCTGCGGTCGCCAGCCGGCGCCTGGATCGGCGGCGGCGATCCGGTTGCCGGCACCCTGCCCACCATGACCTTTTCGCCGGTTCCCGGTCGGCGCTACGGCCCCATTACCTCGGTCAGCCGAACGACCGGCATCAACACCGCCGGGATCGGGCAATATAACTTCGGCCAGCGTGATTTCTCGATTGCCGCGCCGGCCGGCTTCCGGCCGTGGTGCATGGCTGCGGTCGCCCGTCCGGCAGTGGTGAAGGCCGCTGCTGCCGTTGCCAGGGCCGCCGAATCCGGCTCGACCATCGAGGCGGCCTTGGCGGCTAAGCGTCTCGGCTGGCCGGCCTATATCGAGGTGTTCAAGCGTACCGATGTGGCCGAGGGCTGGCGCTACCGCTTCAGCGACGACTTTGCCAATGCGCTCGATACGTCGTCGACCGGCATCAAGGTGGCGTTTCCCGCGCTGACCGCCGGCGGGCAGTATGTCGGCCTGACCCTGCGGGTCGACCCGGCCTATGGCATCGCGACCGGCGAGATCGACCATGTCAACGGCGTCGCCACCACGGTGGCCGATGGCCTCGGCACCAGCCGCAAGGTCGTGATCCTCAAGCGGGTCGACGGCGCCGGCGGGCGCTGGCCGTTCTTCCATCCGGATCTCGCGGCCGGCAAGCTGTTCTACATGGACGGCCAGGATACCAGCACGGCCGACACCAGCATCACCAGCGTCACGGCCGCCGGCTTCGATATCGGGGCGGCGGCGGCCACCGGCCGCTATCGCTATATCGTGCTGGCCGATGGCCCGGTGGTCGCGCTCCGCAAATTCACCGGCACGGCGACGGCATGGTCGCCGTTCATCAACCTGCCGTTCCTTGCCGGCATCGGCGTCTGCAAGGTCGAGGCCGGCGGCTACAACTGGATCTGGAACGATGCCGGCCTGCCGGCCTACAACCCGGCGCCGCACAATCTGATCCCGAACCTCAACAGCGGCGATATCGCCAGCAATCGTCTGGCTTTCTTCGCCGCGGGTGCCGCGCCGGCCGACAACACCAGCAACACCAATGCCAGCGGCGCGGCGATCTTCGCCTTCTTCCTGGCCGACCAGATTTTCGCCACCGGCGACTGCGCCGCCCAGGGCACCGCCAGATAAACAGGGCACCGCCCGATAAGGAGACACCATGGCCAAGCCCACCGAGTATTTCATTCCCGGCCTCGGCATCGTGCAGGTCGGTTCTGCCTTCAGCTTCCAGAACCGGCTCTATGATGCAGCTTTCCTCGGCGGCGCCGATGCCGAGACGCTGGCGGCGCTTGGGGCCGTTCCGGTCCAGCGTGCCGCACGGCCCGCTGTCGACGACCGCTACTACGTTGTATCCGAGAACCGGAATAACGAGGTGATCACCTATGAGGCCACGCCTCGGCCGGTGGCCGATATCCTGGTCCGCCGCCAGGCCGACCTCGCGGCCTTCCGCTATGGCATCGAGACGGCCGGCATCGAACTGGGCGGCAGCGTGATCCGCACGGACGAGGCAAGCCAGGCCAAGATCAGCTCCGCCTACAGCCTGGTACAGCGCGACCCGGAAATGGTGATCGATTGGAAGGCAGCTAACGGCTGGGAACAGCTTGACGCTGCCGCCATGACCGCCATCGCCGTTACCGCCGGCACGCATGTGCAGGCGTGCTACAGCACCGAGAAGCTGCACAGCCAGGCGATGAAGGCGCTGGCCGATGCCGAGAATATCCCCAGCCTGATCGACTATGACTTCACCGCCGGCTGGCCGCCGGTGGCCGGTCAGCAGCAATAACCGGAACGCCGTTCCGCCGGGCCTGAACCGGCGGACAAGAGGCGGGGGTCTGGGCTGCTGGACACAGCCCGAACCGCGCGGGTGGTGCCGCGCTTGACCGTCCAGGCCGGCCCGACCGGCCAACCCGCCACCCCTGCAGGGGCGGGTAAAAGTAGGAAATCCACAGCATGGAGTCGAGCAACAGGCCGGTGGAACCGCCGGCCGGTCCCGAGTCGCCGTCCCTGAAACCGGTCCGTCCGGTCGCGCCGGTGGCACCCTATCTGGGCGGCAAGCGGCATCTGGCCGAGCGGCTGGGCGACCTGATCGGCGAGGTGCCGCACGATACCTATGCCGAACCCTTCATTGGCATGGGCGGGGTGTTCTTCCGTCGCAAGTCACGGCCGCGCTGCGAGGTGATCAACGATATCAGCCGTGACGTGATCAACCTGTTCCGCATCCTGAACCATCATTACCCGCAGTTCATGGATGTCCTGAAATACCAGATCACCAGCCGCGACGAGTTCGAGCGGCTGGCCGGGCAGAACCCCGACAGCCTGACCGACATGCAGCGCGCCGCGCGCTTCCTCTACCTGCAGCGCACGGCATTTGGCGGCAAGATCGTCGGCCGCACCTTCGGCATCGCACCAGGCACGGCCGGCCGCTTCGACGTGAACCGTCTCGCTCCAGACCTTGCCGAGGTTCATGAGCGGCTGTCCGGTGTCATCATCGAGCGGCTGCCATGGGCCGATCTTGTCTCGCGCTGGGACCGGCCCGGCACGCTGTTCTATTGTGACCCGCCCTACTGGAACTGCGAGACCGATTACGGCGCCGGTGTCTTCGGCAAGGATGATTTCGAGCGGCTGGCGCAGGTCCTGGCCGGTATCAGCGGCCGGTTCATCCTATCGATCAACGACGCCCCGGAAATCCGGTCGATCTTCGCCGCCTTCCATTGCTCGGTGATCGAGACGACCTATTCGATTGCCGAGGCGGCCAGCCAGAAAGTCAACGAGCTGGTCTTCACCAATATCGACCCGGCCGTGCGCCGCCAGGCGTCGCTGCTGTGAAGGAACTTGCCATGACCATGATGCTGTTCGACCTGCGCATCCTTGCGCAGGCGCTGTGGTGCCTCGGCTTCATCCTGCTGGGCGCCGTCACCTTTCGCCTGCGCGGTTCCGGCCTGTGGGATGCCGTCACCGGCACCGGCACCACCGGCGGCCGGCTGCAGTATGCGACGCTGCTGGGCCTTGCCGGCATGGCCTATGGCGCCGACTGGCGCCTGCTGGCGCTGGTGCCGGCGCTATTCCTCGGCTGTCTGCCGCCGTGGTTCGACGACGGATTGGTGCCGGCTGGTGTCGAACGCGCCATCGCCAATGCAGTGCGAGGTCTGCTGTGGCTGTATCCGTCAGCCTGTGTTTTTGCGCTGACCGGATACGACTGCGGCCGGTTCGTCGGTTTGGCCGGCCTGGCCTCGGCGCCGCTGTACATGGCGGCTTGGGCTTTGCCGATGCGGCCGGTGGTGTGGCGCGGCGAGGTGGTGATCGGGCGGGGCACCGAACTGGCCGAACTGCTGTTCGGCGGCTGGATCGGCCTGTGCATCTGGTGGGCGGTGACAGCCGGAGTGTCTGCATGACGGCGCCTGCTGGTTTCTGGCGACAAGGGGGAGATATGGTCGAGAGACTGGGCGATTGGTGGGTCGAGGCCTCGACCGCCCTCTCTAACTGGGCCTGGCCCTTCGCCATTGCCGGCCTGGCGCGGCTGATGTGGTACGCGCAACAGATCCGTGCCGGCCGGGCGCGGCTGGCTTTCTCGCTGATCGCCTTCGAGATCGGCATGGCGATCCTCTGCGCCATCATCGGCGTCGGCATCGCCGATTATTTCCACATCGCACCGGGGCCGCAGCAGGCCGCCTTCATCGGCCTGTTTTCGTGGTTCGGCATGAACGGCATCCAGTCGCTGATCGTGCTGTGGCTGCGCCGGAACGGCGTGCCGATGCCGCCGGTCACCCAGACCCACGCCCCGCCGGTGCTGCCGGCCGATCCTTCGAAACACTGAGGTCCTGACATGCCCGATATTCTCCCGCTGTTCATCGCCGCCGCCCGCACGGTCTGGCAGTTCCTCTGCGGCATCTGGCCGGCGATATGGCAGTTCCTGCATGAGTCCTATGGCCCGGCCGCGCTGCAGCTCGTGACCAGCTATTCGCTGAAATTCCTGCTGGCGACGGCGGTCGGCCTTGGGGCGGTTCTCACCCTGCGCCTGTTCGACTGGCTGCGCGGCGTGCGCTTCCGCGACATCGATCATGATTCCGCCGCCATGCGCGGCTATATGGGCTGCCGGGTGCTGGCCGTCTTCCTGTCCTATGCGCTGATCATGGCCTTCGGCTGCCTGGCGCTGGCGATCATCGTCCTGCCGGGGCCGGCGCAGGCGGCGACCTTCACCGGCAAGTATGACCTGGCCATCATGCAGGCTTCGAAACGCTGGATGCCCGGCGTGCCGTGGAAACTGTGGAAGGCCCAGCTCTATCAGGAATCGCGCCTCGACCCGGCGGCGCGCAGCCCGGCCGGCGCCGAGGGTCTGGCGCAGTTCATGCCGGCGACCTGGACCGAGGTCACCGCGGCGATGGGCCTCGGCGCCGTGCCGCGCAGCCAGGCCGCGGTCAGTATCGAGGCCGGCGCCTATTACATGGCGCGGCTGCGGGCCGGCTGGTCGAGCCCGCGGCCGGCGCTGGACCGGCATCACCTGGCGCAGGCGAGCTACAACGGCGGTTTCGGCAATATCCTCGCTGCCCAGCGGGCCTGTGCCGAGAACGGCATGCTACCGCCGGGATACGACGCCATCATGCGCTGCCTGCCGCAGATCACCGGCCGCCATGCCGCCGAGACGCTGGGCTACGCCCCGGCCATCGACCGCTGGTGGCGGCTGATGGAAGCGGGCGGCTGACCATGGGCCGCCTTGTCAGCCTGCTGGGCGCGGGCAGTTCGCTGCGGGCATGGGCGACCGGCGCGATGATCTGCGCCGTCCTGCTGTTGGCCGGCGCCGTCGGCCTGACGGAGTGGCGCCTCGGCCGCGCGCAGATGGCGCTCGGCACCGAAACCGCCAACCGCAAGACGGCGGAACAGGTGGCGCAGGATAACTTTGCCGCCTTCCAGCATGAACAGAGTCTCAACCGGCTCAACGCGGCGGCGCTGCAGGCCATGATGGCCCGCGCCGATCGCCTTGCCGGCCAGGTCAGGGTGGAAGTGAGGAAGGTCTATGTCGAACGCAAAATCCCGGTGCCGGTGGCCGCGGCCTGCGGTGCTGTTCTCGATGCTTTCAACAGCGATCTTGACGGCCTGCGGTGGATCGTCGGCGGTGGTGATCCCCAAGGCGGTGATCCAGCGGCAGGACATTCCGCAGATCCAGCCCTGCGCCCGGCCGCAACTGCCGGCGGCCTACGCCAGCCTTGACGAGGCGCGCGCCGCGGCCTTCGAGCTGGCCGGCTGGGGTGCCTGCAACGAAGCCATGATCGGCGCGGCCAATCAACTGCTGAAGGATCGCGCGGCGCTGCCGCTGCCCTGACTGCCCATATCGCCTTCCTCCCAGACTGGGTGCCCGCCGGCTTCGTGCCGGCGGGCTTTTTTTTATGTCCGCCGCCGCGTCTTCATGGTCGCGAATGGGTCCGTGGTATCCAGCCGGCCCTCGAACTGGCTGCCGAACCAGACCGGCCGCTGCTGCGGCGCGGTGTCGATCACGACATAGGCATCGCCGGCCATACCTTCGCCGCAATGCGGGCAGCGGTGGACGCCGATCAGGTCCCTGCCGGTGGCATCGTCGCCCAGCTCGCGGCGCGCCGCATCGAGGTTGACGCTCCACTTCCAGCCGCAGGACCGGCAGACGGCGATCTGTTCGGCGCCCAGCCGGCCCTGGGTGGCGCGGCGGAAGCCATGGACATGGGCGAGGGTGCGAAGCGGGAAGCGCATGGCGACGACAGATAGACCGGAATGCCGGCCATCCGCCACAGGACAATGTTCGGGGGCTGCCGGATCGCAGTCTTATTTGGCGCTGGCGCCGGGACAGTTGTCCGGCTGACCGCCGCCCTTTTTCCAGCAGTTGGTGCGCCACCAGTAGGGATCGAGGGCCTGCCATGCCGGCAGGCCCCAGCGGCCCCGGTGTGCCGCGATGGCCTCGGCCTCGATGGCACGCGACTGGGGGTCATGGACCCAGTTCGACCGCGTGAAGATCAGGCCCCAGCCGGCGCGGATGACCTGCCGGTTCAAACTCTCGACCTGGCCGTCGACGGTAACATGGCAGGCCAGCCGGCCGTAGCCCCCGGAGCCATAGCACAGCGCGGTGGCGCGGTGGCCGAGGGCGAGATCGCGCAGCACCTTGCCGGCGTCTTCGCCGCCCGGCTGGCCGGGGTAGGGCGCGGGCGGCCAGTTTCCGGGTGAACCGCCGCAGGCCGGTGTCTGCCCCGGCCGGTGGGCGATTTCCGGGCTGTCATAGTCCGACATGCGGACCTCGATGCACCGGCCGTCATCGGCCTGCAGGGTCAGGGTGTCGCCATCGTCGACGGCGGTGACGACCCCGGTGATCGTCTCGGGCCGTTTCGTGTTGGCCTGTGCCGGCAGGGCAGCGATCAGCAGGAGTCCGAACGCCGTTCCGAGAGTTTTGCAAATTGCCGGTAACCTATTGACCACTGGTGCCCCCAAATACCCAAGTTTTGCACGCAAGTCATTGATTTTCTACAAAGAGCGTCGGACTGAAAATCCTCGTGTCGGCGGTTCAAATCCGTCCCTGGGCACCATTCCCCTCCAAAAATCCGTCCTGCAGCGATCCGGCGCCCGCCGGGTCAAAAAAATGCCCAATTCCGACAATAGCTTGCCGGTCTTCCACGGATTTTGAACTGGCACCATCGGGTGTGCCGTCTACAATCAGGCCGATGACCGACAAGATAGTTTTCCCCAGGCTGTGCCGTCAGGCCCGGCTGTTCCCTGCCATTACGCTCCTGCTTGCCGCCCTGCTGGCGGCCATGCCCGCCGCTGCCCAGCAGACAGCGCCCGCTCCGGCGACGGCGACCGGCGAGACGGCGGGCCTGAATGCGCAGGACCTCAACGGCCTGGCCGACCGGCTGCAGAATCCCGACGAGCGCCAGAAACTGGTCGAGACCCTGCGGGCGCTGGCCGCGGCGCGCGATTCGGCCGATGGCAAGACGGCTGACGGCAAACCAGCACCGCCGCAGGCCGCCGACACCGATCCGGGCAGCGCCATCGTCGATGGCGTGATGGCACAGATGCGCCGCGCCGGCAGCACGCTCGCGGCGGCGAGTGCATTATTCTCCGACCTGCCGGCGCTGACCGACTGGGTGCAGCGGCAGTTCGCCAATCCGCAGCGCCGCGCCGCCTGGGCCGATGTTCTGCTGAAGCTCGGTGCCGCGATTCTCGTTGCCGCCGCCTTGCAGGCGCTGGCTTTCGCCATGCTGCGCCGGCCGCTGGCCACGCTCGGCGCCCAGCCGGGCGGTTCGCTGTGGTTCAACCTGCTGCTGCTGGTGCTGCGCGCCGTCGTCGCGCTGATCCCGACGGCGGTCTTCGCCGGCGCCGCCTACGGCATCCTCGGCCTGCTGGCGCCCGGCCCGCTGACGCGCGACCTCGCGCAGTACATCGTGCTGGCTTTCGTCGCCGTGCGCGGTGTGCAGATCGTCGGCCAGGCGCTGCTGTCGCCCGACGACGGCCATGGTAATGCCGCGCTCCGGCTCGCCCGCGTCAGCGACGAGACGGCGGCCTATACCTATCTGTGGCTCAGCCGGCTCGCCGTGCTCGGCTTTTTCGGCCATGCGCTGGTGCGCATCGCCGGCCGCGTGCATGTGCCGCCCGACGGCGTCGATGCCATCGCCAGGCTGGTCGCCTTCCTGTTTGCCGCTATGGTCACCGTATTGGTGTTGCAGAACCGCCGCGCGGTGGCCGAGCATATCCGCGGCCACGGCCACCACGAGACGCCGCGGGGCAATGCCATGCGCCTGCTGCGCCAGCGGGCCGCCGACATCTGGCATGTGCTGGCGCTGCTGTATATCGGCGCCACCTATGCGATCTGGGCCTTCGAGGTCGCCGGCGGCTTCCGCCTGATCCTGCGCGGCACCCTGCTGACCATTGCCATCCTCGTTGTCACCCGCCTGCTGCTGGCGGCGTCCGACCGCGGCTTCCGCCGGCTGTTTGCCGTCGGCGCGGAGACGCGGCTGCGCTTTCCCGGCCTCGAGGCGCGGGCCAACCGCTACCTGCCGGTGCTGCTCGGCACCATCCGCGTGGTGCTCTATGGGGTGGCGGCCTTTGCCGTGCTGCAGGCCTGGGGCATCGACACGCTGGTCTGGCTCGGCAGCGACGCCGGCCGCGCCGTGGTGGCGCGGCTGACCACCATCGTGCTGGTGCTGCTGCTCACCCTGGTGCTGTGGGAGGCGATCGGCACCGGCATCGAGTATTACCTGACCCAGCCGGGCGCGGATGGCACGCCGACGCCGCGGTCGGGCCGGGTGCGCACCCTGCTGCCGCTGCTGCGCCGCACGGTCACCGTGGTGCTCGGCCTGATTTCCGGCCTGATCATCCTGTCCGAGCTCGGCATCAACATCGCGCCGCTGCTGGCCGGTGCCGGCGTCATCGGCCTCGCCATCGGCTTTGGCGCCCAGACCCTGGTCAAGGACGTGATCACCGGCGCCTTCATCCTGATGGAGGACACCATCTCGGTCGGCGATGTGGTCGATCTCGGCGGCAATGCCGGCGTGGTCGAGGATATCTCGATCCGCATCATCCGCCTGCGCGACCTGAACGGCACCGTGCATGTGATCCCGTTCAGCGAGGTCACCCGCGTGCAGAACATGACGCGCGGCTTCTCCTACGCGGTGATCGATGCCGGCGTCGCCTATCGCGAGAATGTCGACGAAGTGATCGCGGTGCTGCAGGCACTGGGCGAGACGATGCGGCAGGAGCCCGACTGGGCGGCGCGCATCCTCGAGCCGCTGGAGGTCCTGGGCCTCGATCAGCTCGCCGATTCCGCCGTCATCGTGCGCGTGCGCTTTAAGACGGTGGCCGGCGGGCAATGGGCGGTGAAACGCGAATTCCAGCGCCGCATGAAGGCGCGCTTCGACGAGCTCGGCATCGAGATTCCGTTTCCGCACCAGACGATCTATTTCGGCGTCGACAAGCAGGGCAAGGCACCGCCGGTCTTCGTGACGCAGGACCGGCCGGCGGCGGAAGCGCCACCTGCGTCGCTGCCCAAGGCGCCGCCGCCGGTCAGCGACGCCCATGAAATGGACGCGCCCGACGATGCCGATGGGGCCGATGCGAAAAGCTAGGGGTTCATATCACGCAGCGCACGGAGCGCCGCATGCAGGGCATCGTCGCGGATGCGGGGCAGCAGGCGGTCGAGGTCGGCGGCGGCATCGCCGGTAAAGCCCGATGGCAGCTGCGCCGCCGGTGCCGGCAGGCCGTTGCAGAGTCCATCCAGGCGGGCGGCGATCTCCGCCGGTGCGCCGGCGGCCATCGCCCGCAGCACGGCGGCGATCTCGGCGGGTGCCAGATAGCCGCGATAGCTGTCGGGGGCCTCGTCCAGGCTGCAGGCGGGCGAGGCAGGGGGCTTTTGTGACATGGCGCCAGCCTACACCCGCCGGCGGCACCGGGAAAATCGCCGATGGGGAAAATCGCCGATGGGGAAAATCGCCGATGGGGAAAATCGCCGATGGGGAAAATCGCTTGTGGCCGCCCTGTGCGGCGGCGCTTGCCGGCCTAGCTCCTGCCGCAACGGTGGCTGCCCTGCCGGCTCTGAGCCGATGCCGGGCCCCGGCAGACAAGCCGCCGATCCGGGGGCAGATGGTCTTCTTCCTCTAGAATAGCCGGCCGGCGCTCCGCCTTCTGCGTCTTCTGCGGAGCTGCCGGCCGCTTTTTCAGCCGGTAATATCCCGCTCAGCCGATCTCCCAGTCCGCCAGCTTGCCCATCGTGCCCTGCGGCAGGGCCGGACCCAAGGTCAGGCTGCGCGGCCGCTCGATCGCCGGCAGCCGGCTGCGCAGCCAGGCCTCGATCTCGCCGCGCAGAGCCGTGGTGTCGGCGTCCGCCGCGGCCGGGACGATAAAGGCCTTCAGTCGCAGGGTCGGGCCGGCGCGGTAGGGCCGCACGGCGACATCGGCGATGCCGGGATGGTTGCGCAGCAGGTCGGCGACGCGGCCGGGATGCACGTTGATGCCGCCGATCTGGATGGCGCCGTCATGGCGGCCGCGCACCACGAAATGCTGGCCATCCGGCGTGGTCGTCTCGATGCGATCGGGCAGGGCCAGAGTGAAATCGCGGGTCCGGTGGTGCAGGGTCGCGGCATCCGCTTCGAGCCGCCAGTAGGGGAACAGCGTATAGGGCTGTGCCGGGTCGTCACGCCAGCCGATCCCCATGGTCTCGCTGGAGCCGTAGAGTTCGACCAGGCGGGCGAAGCCGGCGGCGCGCACCAGGCGTGCGGTGTCCGGCGGGCAGGGCGCCGTCGAGGTGATGCCGCGCACGTCCGGCGGGATCGGCCGGCCGCTCTGCAGCGCGCTCTGCGCCAGCGTCCTCCAGATCTGCGGGAAGCCGACCACCAGGTCGCCGGGCTGCAGGGCAGCAATAATCGCGGCCGGCCGGCGGTCGCGCAGGTCGAGCACCGGCGCGGCATAGCGATAGGGCAGCAGCACGGTGAACATATAGCCGTAGATATGATGCGCCGGCACCAGGCTGACGATGCGCGGAGCATGGCCCTGCAGCTCGAGCTGGAAGGCGGCTTCCTCGTCGAGCCGCGACCAGGGCTGGCGTACCGGCTTGGGCTCGCCGCTGCTGCCCGAGGTCAGGAAGCCGAGATCGCCGGGGCCGCCCTGCAGAACGGCCTGCAGGGCGGCCAGCCAGTCGGGCTGCTGCAGGGCGGCCGCGACCGGCGTGTCATCGGCCAGGCAGAAAAAGCGGGTGATCGCGGCGCCGACGGCTGCCTGTTCGGCCGGGGTCATCGGCGGCAGGCCGGCGGCGGCGGGCCAGGTCATCGGCCGCTCGGCCGGATGCAGCCGGTTGAGTTCGGCGCCGGCCAGATCGGTAATCAGGCGCCGCAGCGCCCCGGAATCCTGCCACCACGCGGTACGTTGCCAAATTGTCATGGGTATCTGTCCAACTGGGGGATAAGCGCCGTTGAAGGTAGTCCGACCGGTTCCGCCGGGGAGTCATATCCCCGTGATAGCGGTCTTGATGGCTGCGGCATGGTGCCGCTGCCGGCCCGGCTGGCCATGGCCGGTCCCCCGGCTTGCCGGGCGACTCGCCGCCCCGTAGATTGCCGGCAGGCCGGGTTCCGGCCCGATTCGCCGCCCCGCTTGTCATGCCCGCCGGCGAACCTTCGTCAAACCCCTGACCCTGCAGACAGATTATCGCCATGCTGAACCCCCGGCTCGACCTGCTGTCCGATTATCCTTTCGCCCGCCTGCGCGCGCTGCTCGACCACGAGCCGACGCCGGCCGGCCTCGATGTCGTCAACCTGTCGATCGGCGAGCCGCAGCATGCCATGCCGGCCTTCGTCGGCGAGCACCTCAGCCGCGACCTCGGCAGCCTCAGCCGCTACCCGACGCCGAACGGCAGCCCGGATTACCGCATCGCCTGTGCCGCCTGGCTGACCCGGCGCTACAATCTGCCTGAAGGCCTGATCGAGCCGGACAGGCAGATCGTCGCGCTGAGCGGCACCCGTGAAGGCCTCTACATGATCGCGCAGGTCGTGGTGCCGGAGAAAAAAGGTCCGAAGGGGGAGCGGCCGCTGGTGCTGATGCCGAACCCCTTCTACCAGACCTATGTCGGTGCCGCCGTCACCGCCGGCGCCGATCCCTATTTCGTTGCCGCGACGCCGGACAACGGTTTCCTGCCCGATTTCGCCGGCCTGCCGCGCGACGTGCTGGCGCGCACCGCGCTGGTCTATCTGTGCTCGCCGGCCAACCCGCAGGGCACGGTGGCCAGCATCGACTACATGGCGAAGCTGATCGAGCTGGCGCGCGAGCATGACTTCGTCATCGCCTTCGACGAATGCTATGCCGAGATCTATGGCGACGTGCCGCCGACCGGCGGCATGGAAGCCGCGATGCACCTCAGCGGCGGCCGCATCACGCCGGACTGCCTGAAGAACGTGATCGTCTTCCACTCGCTGTCGAAACGCTCCAGCGTGCCGGGCCTGCGCTCGGGCTTCTGCTCGGGCGATCCGGCGATCACCCAGGCCTTCATCAAGCTGCGCAACTACGGCTGCGCCGGCGTGCCGATGCCGGTGATCGCCGCCTCGGCCGCCCTGTGGCGCGAGGAAAGCCATGTTGAGCAGAACCGGGCGCTGTATCGCGAGAAATTCGACATCGCCCAGAGTATCATCGGCAACCGCTTCGGCTTTTTCCGGCCGGCCGGCGGTTTCTACCTCTGGCTCGATGTCGGCGACCCCGAGGCCGCGGCGCTGAAGCTGTGGCGCGAGGCCGGCCTGCGCACCCTGCCGGGCAATTACCTGACCCGGCCGGAAAACGGCGGCGAAAAGGCCGGAAAATCCTTCCTGCGGCTGGCTTTGGTCGCCGATGTGCCCACCACCCGGGCGGCGCTTCAACGATTCAGTAATACTCTCGGGTCTTAACTGGCGAGGCTGGGGTGGATTCGTCCGCTCCGGCCACGATTTCTGTCCGGTTTTTTATGGTTAATGGGGCTATGGCAAAGACGGCGAGGAAGAAGGGCATGGCTTCCAGGTCGAGGAAAAAGGCGCGGTTCTTCCCGGAAGGCTTCGATGACTTCCTGCGCCAGCGCGCGGCCGAAGGCGGCGGCATCCTGCTGCTCGGCCTCGGTTTCCTGCTGGCGCTCGCGCTGGCGACCTTCGATCCGGCCGACCCCAACTTCAACCATGCCACGCCGCTGAAGCCGCAGAACTGGCTCGGCATGCCGGGCGCCTATCTCTCCGACGTGCTGCTGCAGACACTCGGCCTGTCGGCCTGGCTGCTGGTGCTGGTGCTGGCAAGCTGGGGGTTCCGCATCGTCTCGCATCGCGGCCTGCCGCGCTGGTGGCTGAATGTCGCCGTGGTGCCGGTCGCCCTGCTGCTGTTCGCCAGTTTCGCCGCCGCCCTGCCGGTGCCGCAGCTGTGGAGCCTGCGGACCGGCCTCGGCGGCATCCTCGGTGATTTCTTCCTCTACCAGGAACTGCTGCCGCTCGGCGTAAGCCTCGGCCTGCCGGTATCTGCCGTGCTGCCCGGCGCGCTCTGCCTGATCCTGTCGCTCGGCGCCTTCTATTTCGCTTCCGGTCTGTCGGTGCAGGAAGTCCGCCGCATGGGCGCCGGCCTCGGCTTCGGCGCTGCCGCGGCCACCGGCCTGGCCGCCCAGGGTCTCTATCACGGCAGCCGCGCCATGGCCCGCACCGGCGCCGAGGCGCCCGATGCCGCGGTCGGATTTTTCGGCCGCATCCGCGCCTTTTTTACCCGCGACAGCGACGACGCGGACGGTCCGACCCTGCATGACCGCGAACCGAGCCTGCGTCGTGGCAAGGCCAGCGCGGTCGGCGAGGATGCTTACGTCGACCCCGAGGATCTCGACGACGAGATCGATGAGGATGACGAAGACGACCTGCCGCGCCTGCCAGCCGCGATCCGCGCCGACGAGAGCCGCGTGGCGCGCCGCATCGAAAAGCCGAAGGCCGGCGGCCGCGCCGCCCGCGAGGCGCAGACGACGTTGCGGCTCGGCGACGGCGGCGATTTCGAGCTGCCGGAACTGTCGCTCTTGAAGCCGCCGCCGGCGGACAGCGCGCGCGAGAAGATCAACGAGGATGCGCTGGAGCAGAACGCCCGCATGCTCGAATCGGTGCTCAACGAATTCGGCGTGCAGGGCGAGATCACCAAGGTGCGTCCCGGTCCGGTGGTCACGCTGTATGAACTGGAACCGGCGCCCGGCACCAAGTCGAGCCGCGTCATCGGCCTGTCGGATGACATCGCCCGCTCGATGAGCGCGCTGTCGGCCCGCGTCGCCGTGATCCCCGGCCGCAATGCCATCGGCATCGAACTGCCGAACGCCAGGCGCGAGACGGTTTACCTGCGCGAGCTGCTGGCCTCGGCCGAATTCGAGGCCGCCGGCAACAAGCTCGGTCTCGCGCTCGGCAAGGATATCGGCGGCGGCGCCATCATCGCCGACCTCGCCCGCATGCCGCATCTGCTCGTGGCCGGCACCACCGGCTCGGGCAAGTCGGTGGCGATCAACACCATGATCCTGTCGCTGCTTTACCGGCTGACCCCGGACCAGTGCCGCTTCATCATGGTCGACCCCAAGATGCTGGAACTGTCTGTCTATGACGGCATCCCGCACCTGCTCGCGCCCGTCGTCACCGAACCGGGCAAGGCGGTGGTCGCGATGAAATGGACCGTGCGCGAGATGGAGGACCGCTATCGCAAGATGTCGGAACTCGGCGTGCGCAACATCGCCAGCTACAACGAGCGGCTGGCGCAGGCCAAGGCCAAGGGCGAGAAGCTCGGCCGCACCGTGCAGACCGGCTTCGACCCCGAGAGCGGCGAGCCGATGTACGAGGAACGGCCGATCGACCTCAATCCGCTGCCCTTCATCGTCGTCATCGTCGACGAGCTGGCCGACCTGATGCTGGTTGCCGGCAAGGACATCGAGGCGGCGATCCAGCGGCTGGCGCAGATGGCACGTGCCGCCGGCATCCATCTGATCATGGCGACCCAGCGCCCCTCGGTCGACGTCATCACCGGCACCATCAAGGCGAATTTCCCGACCCGCATTTCCTTCCAGGTCACGTCGAAGATCGACAGCCGCACGATCCTGGGCGAGCAGGGCGCCGAACAGCTGCTCGGCATGGGCGACATGCTGTTCATGCCCGGCGCCGGCCGCATCAGCCGCGTGCACGGCCCCTTCGTCTCGGACGAGGAAGTCGAGCGCGTGGTGGCCGAACTCAAGGCCCAGGCCGAGCCGGTCTATGTGGAAGCCGTCACGGCCGATGCCGAGGGCAAATACGGCGCGCCGGGCACGGGCGGCGGCGAGGGCGGCAGCGAGGAAGACACTCTCTACGACCAGGCCGTGGCCCTGGTGTGCCGCGAGCGCAAGGCCAGCACGTCCTTCATCCAGCGTCACCTGCAGATCGGCTACAACCGCGCCGCCCGCATCATGGAACGCATGGAAAAGGAAGGCGTCGTCGGCGGCGCCAACCATGTCGGCAAGCGCGAAGTCCTCGCCCGCAACATCGACGCGGCGGAATAAGCCAGCTTCGTCATCAATTTCATTGTCATGCCCGGGCTTGACCCGGGCATCTCATTTAATGGGGCCCGCGGATCAAGTCCGCGGGTGACGTCAGTAATTGGTGAGGATAAAATGTGCCAATGACGCCAGTTCAATACATTTTGATGGTTGTGTTCCTTGCTGCGCTTATTCTCTGCGTAATCATGAGCTCTTATCACTCGGTTAAGATGGCGAGTGAAACCAAACATGGTGTCGCTCTAACCGATTGGCGAATCTTCTTCGGAGACCCACAGGTGCTTACGGATGCTGGGCGGCGACATCTACGTTTAGCAAGGCGGTTCATGTTTATGTTTCTTCTTGCCGGGTTGGCAGCCGCCGTTTTCGTAATCGTTTCGCTACCTTCCAGCTAAAGTGATCTATCTTTCTCAGTTCCGGCCGCCGCCAGCGCTGCCCTGCGCGCCGTCTGCAGGGCGCGTTTCGACTCCGCCGGGTCCGTGAGCGCGCGGGCGACCAGCAGGCCGCCGACCAGTTGCGCCAGCAGGGCCTGGGCGCGGTCTTCCGCCTGCCGCTTCGTCGGCGCCTCGATCAGGCCGGTATAGATCGTCAGCAGGTCGGCGATGCCCCTGCGATAGGCTTCCTGCATAGCGCCGCCGGCGCGCGGCGCTTCCATGCCGAGCGCCGCCATCACGCAGCCCCGATCGGGCCGGTCGCGATGCGCCTCGGTCAGATACAGGTCGATCACCGTCTCCAGCACCCGGCCGGGCGGTGCAGCGGCAGCGGCGCTCTGCAACTGCCCGCGCATCTCGGCGAAGGCGGCTTCGATGGCGGCGGCGGCGAGGTCTTCCTTGGAGGCGAAATGCCGGTAGAAGCCGCCATGGGTCAGGCCGGCCTCGGCCATCACCTCGGCGACGCCGGTCTCGGCCAGTCCGTGGCCGCGGAACATGCGGCCGGCGGTGCGGACGATCCGCTGGCGGGTTTCCGCCTTGTCCTCGGCCGTGCGGCGCATGCCGGATTTTTCTCCTGAAAATAGCGCTTGACGCTTAGATGATAACGATCATCTTTATCCTCCGGCAAGAGAAAACACCCAGAGCCACGAGGAGAGAGCCGCCATGTCCGCCATCGCCACCCGCAGCAACCCTGATCCCATCGTCATCGCTTCCGCCATCCGCACGCCGCTCGGTCGCTTTACCGGCGCGCTGGCCGGCATGCCCGCCAACGAGCTTGGCGCCGCCGCGATCCGCGCCGCGCTGACGCAGGCCGGGGTCGAGGGCGGGGACGTCTCGGAAGTGCTGATGGGCTGCGTGCTGCCGGCCGGCCAGGGCCAGGCACCGGCGCGCCAGGCGGCGCGCAAGGCCGGCCTGCCCGACCATGTCGGCGCGGTCACCATCAACAAGGTCTGCGGCTCGGGCATGCGGGCGGCGATGCTGGCGCATGACATGCTGCTGGCCGGTTCGGCCGACATCATGGTCGCCGGCGGCATGGAAAGCATGTCGGGCGCGCCCTTCCTGCTGCCGCAGATGCGGGCGGGCCGCAAGGCCGGCCATGGCGTGGTCTACGACCACATGATGCTGGACGGCCTGGAGGATGCCTACGAGCGCGACCGCGCCATGGGCACCTTCGGCGAGCAATGCGCCGAGAAATACGGCTTCACCCGCGCCGAGCAGGATGCCTATGCCATCGAGACCTTGACCCGCGCGCAGAAGGCCGTCTCGAACGGCTGGTTCGATGCCGAGATCGTCGCCGTCACGCCGGATGCCAGGACCGGCGAAGTGGCGCGCGACGAGAATCCGCTGAAGGTGAACCCCGAGAAGATCCCGCTGCTGAAGGCCGCCTTCAAGGCCAACGGCACGGTCACCCCGGCCTCGTCGAGCGCCAATGCCGATGGCGCCGCCGCCCTGGTGCTGACCCGCCGCTCGGAAGCCGAGACGCGCGGCCTGCCGGTGATCGCCACCATCCTCGGCCATGCCGTGCATGCGCAAGCGCCCGAATGGTTCACCACCGCGCCGATCCCGGCGATCCGCAAGCTGCTCGACAGGGTCGGCTGGAGCATCGGCGATGTCGACCTGTTCGAGATCAACGAGGCCTTTGCCGTCGTGCCGATGGCGGCGATGCGCGAGCTCAACATCGGCCATGACCGGGTCAACGTGCTGGGCGGTGCCTGCGCGCTCGGCCACCCGATCGGTGCCACCGGGGCCCGGATCATCGTTACGCTGCTGAACGCGCTCGATCGTGCCGGGGCCAAGCGCGGCGTGGCGTCCTTGTGCATCGGCGGCGGCGAGGCGACCGCCATCGCGCTGGAGCGCGCCGCCTGACCGCAGCTCCCGGCGCACGGCCCCGGTTTCACTTCGGTGTCCGGGGGTTCCATGCCGGGGGATCGGCCTCTATTCTGCCCGCCAGCAGAAACAGAGGAGTTGCCCCATGGATGTGCGCGCCGCCGTTGCCTTCGAGGCCGGGAAGCCGCTGAGCATCGAGACCGTCCAGCTCGACGGGCCGCGCGGCGGCGAGGTGCTGGTCGAGATCAAGGCCACCGGCGTCTGCCACACCGATGCCTATACCCTGTCGGGCATGGACAGCGAGGGCAAGTTCCCCTGCATCCTCGGCCATGAGGGCGCCGGCGTGGTGGTCGATGTCGGCCCCGGCGTCACCACGCTGAAGAAGGGCGACCACGTCATTCCGCTCTACACGCCGGAATGCCGCAATTGCGACTACTGCCTCAGCCGCAAGACCAACCTGTGCCAGGCGATCCGCGTCACCCAGGGGCAGGGCGTGATGCCCGATGGCACCAGCCGCTTCCGCTGCGACGGTGCGCCGGTCTGGCATTACATGGGCACGTCCACCTTCGCCAATTACACCGTGCTGCCCGAGATCGCGGTCGCCAAGATCCGCGAGGACGCGCCGTTCGACAAGGTTTGCTACATCGGCTGCGGCGTCACCACCGGGCTCGGCGCGGTGATCTACACGGCCAAGGTTACGCCCGGTGCCAATGTGGTGGTGTTCGGGCTCGGCGGCATCGGGCTGAACGTGATCCAGGGCGCCCGCATGGTTGGCGCCAACATGATCATCGGCGTCGACCTCAACCCCGAGCGCAAGGCGATGGCCGAGAAGTTCGGCATGACCCATTTCGTCAACCCGAAGGACATGAAGGAAGACGAGCTGGTGCCGTATCTGGTCAACCTGACCAAAGGCGGCGCCGATTACAGCTTCGAATGCATCGGCAATGTGAAGACGATGCGGCAGGCGCTGGAATGCTGTCACAAGGGCTGGGGTGAATCGATCATCATCGGCGTCGCGCCGTCGGGCGCCGAGATCGCCACGCGGCCGTTCCAGCTGGTCACCGGCCGGGTCTGGAAGGGTTCGGCCTTCGGCGGCGCGCGCGGCCGCAGCGACGTGCCGCAGATCGTCGACTGGTACATGGACGGCAAGATCAACATCGACGACCTGATCACCCATGTGATGCCGCTGGACAAGATCAACGACGCCTTCGACCTGATGCACGCGGGCAAGTCGATCCGGTCCGTGGTGACGTTTTAATGGAGCGGATCAGGAGCTGGGCCTGCTTCGGCGGCCGGCAGGAGGTCTGGCGGCATAACTCGCCGACGCTCGGCTGCGCCATGGAGTTCGCCGTCTACCTGCCGCCGCAGGTCGCCGCCGACAACGCGGCGCGGCTGCCGGTGCTGTATTACCTGTCGGGCCTGACCTGCACCTGGGAGAATGTCACCGCCAAGGCCGGCGCCCAGCGTTATGCCGCCGAGCATGGCCTGATCCTTGTCACCCCCGACACCAGCCCGCGCGGCCTCGGCCTGCCCGGCGAGGACGAGGCTTACGATTTCGGCACCGGCGCCGGCTTCTATGTCGATGCGACCGAGCCGCCGTGGGCGAAGCATTACCGGATGTACTCTTACGTGACCGCCGAACTGCCGGCGCTGGTCAACGGGCATTTCCCGGCCGATCCGGCGCGCAGCGGTATCTTCGGCCATTCCATGGGCGGCCATGGCGCGCTGGTCTGCGCCTTCCGCAACCCGCAGCAGTACCGCTCGGTCTCGGCCTTTGCGCCGATCGTGGCGCCGTCACAGGTGCCCTGGGGCGAAAAGGCGCTGGGCGGCTATCTCGGGCCGGATCGTGCCGCGTGGGCCGCGTATGACGCGACGCAGCTGGCGGCGACCACCGCCTGGCGCCGGCCGGTGCTGGTCGACCAGGGCGCCGCCGACGAGTTCCTCGACAAACAGCTGCGGCCGCAACTGCTGCAGGCCGCCTGTGTATCAGCCGGCATCCCGCTGACCCTGCGCCTGCAGCCGGGCTATGACCACAGCTATTACTTCATCGCCAGCTTCATCGGCGACCATATCGCCCATCACGCCGCCGCCCTGAAGGCGTAAGACGCCGCCTCACGCTGCATCTGGCCGGCCAGACTCCGATGGCGGCCCGAAAGCATCGGCTGGCGCATCGCTACGGATGAAATGTAGCAGGCCGGTCTGCACATCGGCATCGCTGACCAGCTTGCGGTGGCCGAGCCCGTCGAGCACGCGCAAACGCGCGCCCGGCCAGGCGGCGGCATTTTCGCGGCTGTGCTGCAGCGGCACGACGCGGTCGTCACGGCTGTGCAGGATCAGGCCGGGCATGCCGAGACTGCGCAGCTTCGGCGGCAGGTAGAGCGACTCCATGCTGCGGCCGACCAGCCGCTCGATCGCGGTGAAGACCTGCGCGGTCTGCGCCGGCGTCAGGCCGAGTATCGCCATCATCGCACCGGCGAACAGGCGCGGCTGGTTCGGCGCGGCGAGGATCGCCAGCCGCCGGGCGGGCAGTTCGTGTTCGGCGGCCGCCAGCAAAGTGCCGGTGCCGCCGAGCGAATGGGCTATCACGGCATGGAACGGCCTGTCGTCCGAAACGAGGCCAAGCGTGGTGGCCTCGCGGGCGGTGGCGGCGACGCCGGCGGCGAAGACCGGGATCGAGGCCAGGCGCGCCGGCGAGCGGCCATGGCCGGGCAGGTCGGGCGCCAGCACGCGATAGCCGGCGGCGACCAGCCGGTCGATCAGCGGCGCCCAGCTCAGGTGGTCATCCTCCCAGCCATGCACCAGCAGCACGACGGGGCCATCGGGATTCTCCTGCCGGCCATAGAGAAAGGCCGCCATCGGCCCGGCGGGGCCATCGACCGCCAGGGGTGTTTCACGTGAAACACTTCGCGAACGGCCCGGCGGCGGCCGGCGCTGCGGCCGCAGGAACAGCCGGGCGGCCCGGCCGGCGGCCCAGCCCGGCGCCAGCGCGAAACCGGCGCGGATCAGGCCGCGGATAGTGATTCGGACAATTAAAGGACGAATATTCGTGCTTTTTACGCGGTGAGACGGGGTGGAGTTGGGTCCGGAAGGGGATGTCATGGGAGGCCTTTACGGAATGGGCGGTCCTGTAGGCGACCGCGCAGCCGAGAATATAGCACGATCGTTCTTTTTCAAGAGGCGAGATTAATTAAGGGGCCGTTTCCGGCCGGCCGCCTCACCCCAGCTTCACCGCCGTGCCGCTGGCCACCACCATCAGCATCTGGCGGTCGCCGCCGCCGATCTGCTGGTAGTCGAGATCCATGCCGACCACGGCGTCGGCACCGAGTTCGGCGGCCTCCTCGACCATGCTTTCCAGCGCCAGCGCCTTGGCCTTGCGCAGTTCCTTTTCGTAGCCGCCGGAACGGCCGCCGAGGATATCGGTGATACCGGCGAAGAAATCGCGGAACACATTGGTGCCCATCACCGCCTCGCCCGAGACGATGCCGAGATAGCCGGCCACCTTGCGGCCATCGATGCTGTCGGTGGTGGTGGTGATCATCCGTCCGTCTCCCTGCCGGTATTGATGCGCCGTCACCGCAGGTTAACCGCGCCGCCTTGATTTCGCCATCACCCGGGGCTACCCCTGTCGCCATGGACAAGGTCTCGCCGATTATCCCAGCCGATCCCGAAGCCACTGCATCTGCCGGCACCAGCCGGCGGCGCTTCCTGCTCGCCATGGCGGTGACCGCGGCGGCGGCCAAGCTGACCCTGCCGGTGGCCTATGCGGCCGCGCCGGTCGGCGTCAAGCTGACCCAGCATGATCGCGACGACCTCAAGCGGATCGCGGATTATTTCAACCAGGTGCGCAGCATGAAGGGCCGCTTCCTGCAGGTCGGCCCCGATGGCAGCGCCGCCGAGGGCGACATCTACCTGCAGCGGCCGGGCCGTTTCCGCTTCGAATTCGACCCGCCGGTCCCGATGCTGATCGTCTCGGACGGCGCCTACATCATCATGGACGACCGCGAGCTGAAATCGGTCGAGCGCATCCCGCTTGCCGCCACGCCGCTCGACCTGCTGGTGCGCGATGTCGTCACGTTCGACGACAGCATCGGCATCTCGAAGCTGGAGCGCGGCGCCGCCATCCTGCGCGTCACCCTGTTCGAGCCGTCGCGGCCCAAGGATGGCTCGCTGACGCTGGTGTTCGGCGACAAGCCGCTCGAATTCGCCGGCTGGACCGTCACTGATGCCGTGGGCAAGGTGACCGCGATCACGCTCAGCAAGATCGACTTCAATCCCGAGCTGTCGACCCGCCTGTTCACCTATGGCGACGGTCGGACCCAGGCCGAGCGCGAGCTGATGCGCCGCCGCTGACCGGCCCCGGCTTTTCCGATCCCGCGCTTTGACACCGGTCGGACAGCCGGACCCGCTTTTGCGACCCGGCCCGCCGGCCGGTTCCGCCCGGGTGGTCCGTGGCCGGCCGGATCGCGCTTTCCGACCGGCTTTCCGGCCACTTCCCGCCAGCCCGATAAGAGCCGCTTATCACACCCGATTGCGGGATTACCCGGCCGTAACCCGGGAAGTGTGAACTTTCGTCGAAAAGCCGCGTAAATCCCTGTCGGCAAAGGTTGCAGGGCTTCCGGGGGCTGCTATAACCTCGCCCCGAAACAACGATCCATGTCTGCAGCCGGGACCCCACGCTTGTCCAAGCCGTCGGGTCCCTCATCCGTTAGGTCAGCATGAACATCCATGAATATCAGGCGAAGAGCCTGCTCGCGAAATATGGCGTCGCGGTTCCGCGCGGCGGCGTCGCGTTCTCTCCCGATGAAGCCGTCACCGTGGCGCGCCAGCTCGGCGGTCCGGTCTGGGTGGTCAAGGCCCAGATCCATGCCGGCGGCCGCGGCAAGGCCGGCGGCGTCAAGGTGGTGAAGTCGCTCGACGACGTCGCCGACAAGGCGAAGGGCATGCTCGGCATGACCCTGATCACCCACCAGACCGGTCCCGAGGGCAAGCTGGTCAAGCGCCTCTACGTCGAGGAAGGCTGCGACATCAAGCGCGAGCTCTACTTGAGCTTCCTGGTCGACCGCGCTACCTCGAAGATCACCGTGATGGCCTCGACCGAGGGCGGCATGGAAATCGAGGAAGTTGCCGCCACGCATCCTGAAAAGATTCTGAAGGCCGCCATCGACCCGGCGACCGGCATGCAGCCGCACCATGCCCGCCAGATCGCCTTCGGCCTCGGCCTCGAGGGCAAGCAGGTACAGTCGGCCACCAAGTTCATGCTGGCCATGTACGACGCCTTCACTGGCCTGGATGCCAGCATCGTCGAGATCAACCCGCTGGTCGTCACCGGCAGCGGCGAGATGATCGCGCTGGACGCCAAGATGAACTTCGACGACAACGCGCTGTACCGGCACAAGGATGTCGAGGACATGCGCGATCCGGACGAGGAGGATGCCTCCGAGCTGGAAGCCGCCAAGTGGTCGCTGAACTACGTCAAGCTCGACGGTGAGATCGGCTGCATGGTCAACGGCGCCGGCCTGGCCATGGCCACCATGGACATCATCAAGCTGTACGGCTCCGAGCCGGCCAACTTCCTCGATGTCGGCGGCGGCGCCACCAAGGAGCGTGTCACCGCCGCGTTCAAGATCATCCTCGGCGACAAGAACGTCAAAGGCATCCTGGTCAACATCTTCGGCGGCATCATGCGCTGCGACATCATCGCCGAAGGCGTGGTGGCGGCGGCCCGCGAGGTGAAGCTGGCGGTGCCGCTGGTGGTCCGCCTCGAGGGCACCAATGTCGATCTGGGCAAGAAGATCATGGCCGAGTCGGGCCTGCCGATCATCTCCGCCGACAATCTCGCCGATGCCGCCGAAAAGGTGGTGAAGGCCGTGAAGGGAGCCAAGTAAATGGCTGTTCTCGTCAACAAGGACACCAAGGTCATCTGCCAGGGCATCACCGGCAGCCAGGGTACCTTCCACAGCGAACAGGCGATCGCCTACGGCACCAAGATGGTCGGCGGCGTCACCCCGGGCAAGGGCGGCACCGAGCATATCGGCCTGCCGGTGTTCAACACCGTCGGCGAAGCCATCTCGAAGACCGGCGCCAATGCCTCGGTGATCTATGTGCCGCCGCCGTTCGCGGCCGACTCGATCATGGAAGCGATCGACGCCGAGGTCCCGCTGGTGGTCTGCATCACCGAGGGCATCCCGGTGCTCGACATGGTCAAGGTCAAGCGCGCGCTCTCGGGCTCGAAGACCCGCCTGATCGGCCCGAACTGCCCCGGCGTGATCACGCCAGGCGAATGCAAGATCGGCATCATGCCTGGCCACATCCATCGCCGCGGCAAGGTCGGTATCGTGTCGCGCTCGGGCACCCTGACCTATGAGGCGGTGGCGCAGACCACTGCGGCCGGCCTCGGCCAGACCACCTGCATCGGCATCGGTGGCGATCCGGTCAACGGCACCAACTTCATCGACGCGCTCGACCTGTTCCTCGGCGATGCCGAGACCGAGTGCATCATCATGATCGGCGAGATCGGCGGCAGCGCCGAGGAAGATGCCGCCGAGTTCCTCAAGAAGTCCAAGGTGAAGAAGCCGACCGTCGGTTTCATCGCCGGGCGCACCGCGCCTCCGGGCCGCCGCATGGGTCATGCCGGCGCGATCATCTCGGGCGGCAAGGGCGATGCCAATACCAAACTCGATGCCATGCGATCGGCCGGCATCCGAGTCTCCGAGAGTCCCGCGGCTCTCGGCACCACCCTGGTCGATCTGTTGAACGGGAAGTAACCGAAAACAGAAGAGGGCGGCGCCGGCCAACAAGCGGCGCCACGACATAGATGACGGCGCAGCTTGAACGCACGCAGTTCCTCTACGGTGGCAACAGCACCTTCGTCGAGGAGCTGTATGCCAAGTACGTTGCCAATCCTGACAGCGTGGATTCCTCCTGGCGCCAGTTTTTCGAGGCGCTGGGCGACGATTTCAGCCAGCCCAAACAGGCGCTGAGCCGCCCGTCCTGGGCCCCGGCCACGGCCCTGGTGCCGATGGACGAGGAAGGCCTGCTCGGCCCCGGCGGCAAGGCCGCCAAGGCGGCCGACCGGGCCGCCAAGGGCGGGGCTTCGGCCGCCGATGCCCGCGCCGCCGCGCTGGATACCATCCGCGCGGCGATGCTGATCCGCAACTACCGGATCCGCGGCCACCTGCGCGCCAATCTCGATCCGCTCGGCATCCAGGCCGCCGGCGAGCATCCCGAGCTCGAGCCGGCGACTTACGGCTTCGCCGAGGCCGACATGGACCGGCCGATCTTCATCGACAACATGCTGGGCCTCGAGACCGCGACGCTCCGCGAGATCCTGCAGATCCTGCGGCGCACCTACTGCTCGACCATCGGCGTCGAGTTCATGCACATCTACCATCCGGAGCAGAAGGCCTGGATCCAGGAGCGCATCGAGGGCCGCGACAAGGAAGTCTCGTTCACCAACGAGGGCAAGAAGGCGATCCTCAACAAGCTGGTGGAAGGCGAGATTTTCGAGCGCTTCTGCCACATGAAATTCACCGGCACCAAGCGCTTCGGCCTCGAGGGCGGCGAAGCCCTGATCCCGGCGATGGAAGCCATCATCAAGCGCGGCGGCCAGCTCGGCCTGCTCGACATCGAGCTCGGCATGCCGCACCGCGGCCGCCTCAACCTGCTCGCCAACGTGATGGCCAAGCCATACCGGGCGATCTTCACCGAGTTCAAGGGCATGGCCTATCACCCGGATGATTTCCAGGGGTCGGGCGACGTGAAGTACCACCTCGGCGTTTCGTCGGACCGCGAGTTCGATGGCAACAAGGTGCATCTGTCGCTGGCCGCCAATCCGTCGCATCTGGAAATCGTCAATCCGGTCTGCCTCGGCAAGTCGCGCGCCAAGCAGACCCAGTTCGGCGATACCGAGCGCGGCCAGGTGATGACCGTGCTGCTGCATGGCGATGCGGCCTTCGCCGGCCAGGGCGTGGTGGCGGAATGCTTCGCGCTCAGCGAGCTGCGCGGTTACCGCACCGGCGGCACCATCCACATCATCGTCAACAACCAGATCGGTTTCACGACGAACCCGTCCTACTCGCGCTCGTCGCCGTATCCGTCGGATCCGGCCAAGGTGGTGCAGGCGCCGATCTTCCACGTCAACGGCGACGATCCGGAAGCGGTGACCCATGTGGCGAAGATCGCCACCGAGTTCCGCCAGAAGTTCAAGAAGGACGTGGTCATCGACCTGTTCTGCTATCGCCGGCACGGCCATAACGAGACCGACGATCCCTCGTTCACCCAGCCGATCATGTATCGCACCATCGCGACGCATCCGACCACGCGGCAGATCTATGCCAAGCGCCTGGTCGACGAAAAGGTGCTGACCGACGACGAAGCCGAGGGCATGGTCACCGAATTCCAGAATCTTCTGGAAGGCGAGCTGGAGGCGTCTAAGTCGTTCAAGCCGAACAAGGCCGACTGGCTGGAAGGCAAGTGGTCAGGCCTCGAGATCGCCTCGGGCGACGACCGCCGCGGCACCACCGCGGTGGAGATCGAGACCCTGAAGAAGGTCGGCACTGCGCTGACCACCGTCCCCGACGGCTTCAACATCCACAAGACGCTGACCCGCAACGTCGGCAATCGCCGTCAGATGATCGAGTCCGGCGAGGGTATCGACTGGGCGACGGCGGAGGCGCTGGCCTTCGGCTCGCTGCAGCTCGAGGGCTTCGGCGTCCGCCTGTCGGGCCAGGATTCGGGTCGCGGCACCTTCAGCCAGCGTCACTCGGTCTGGCACGACCAGCAGACCGAAGAGCGCTACATCCCGCTCAACCACATCGACGAAAAGGCCGCCAATTACGAGGTGATCGACAGCCTGCTGTCGGAAGCTGCCGTGCTCGGCTACGAATACGGCTACAGCCTGGCCGAGCCGAACACGCTCGTCATGTGGGAAGGCCAGTTCGGCGACTTCGCCAACGGCGCCCAGGTGGTGTTCGACCAGTTCATCTCGTCGGGCGAAGCCAAGTGGATGCGCATGTCGGGCCTGACCGTGCTGCTGCCGCATGGCTACGAGGGCCAGGGTCCCGAGCACAGCTCGGCCCGCCTCGAGCGCTATCTGCAGCTCTGCGCCGAAGACAACATGCAGGTGGCGAACTGCAGCACCCCGGCCAACTACTTCCACATCCTGCGCCGGCAGATGCACCGCAAGTTCCGCAAGCCGCTGATCCTGATGACGCCGAAGTCGCTGCTGCGTCACAAGCTGGCGGTGTCCAAGCTGCTGGAGATGGGCCCCGGCTCGTCGTTCCACCGCGTGCTGTGGGACGATGCGCCGCCGGCCGAGGACAAGGTCAAGCGCGTCATCCTGTGCACCGGCAAGGTCTATTACGACCTGTTCGAGGAACGCAACAAGCGGGAGATGAAGGACACCGTCATCCTGCGCGTCGAGCAGCTCTATCCGTTCCCGCACAAGGCGCTGCTGGCCGAAGTCGGCCGCTACAAGAACGCCAAGACCGTCGTGTGGTGCCAGGAAGAGCCGCGTAACATGGGTGCCTGGACCTTTGTCGAGCCGTTCGTCGAGCGCGTCATGGGCGAGGCCGGCCTGAAGGCGAAGCGTCCGGTCTATGCCGGCCGCGTCGAGGCGGCGTCGCCCGCTACCGGCCTGATGAGCAAGCATAACCAGCAGCAGGCCAAGCTGGTCGACGATGCCCTGACGGCGTAAGCCGTCGCGAGTTTGCCTGACGGCGTAAGCCGTCAGACCGTGATGACCCTGCCCCGGCGGCCAGCGCTGCCGGGGCAGCGGACAAGCCTAGGAAGATAAGGACGTAGAACTATGGCAGTCGAAATTCGTGTCCCGCAGCTGGCGGAATCGATCTCCGAAGCGACCGTCGGTGCCTGGGCCGTCAAGGCCGGCGAGGCGGTGGCCCGCGACCAGCTTCTGGTCGAGCTCGAAACCGACAAGGTGACCGTCGAGGTCAACGCGCCGGAAGCCGGCACGCTGTCCGAAATCCTTGCCGCCACCGGCGCCACCGTGCAGGTCGGCGACCTGCTCGGCTCGCTGACCGCCGGTGCCGGCGCCCCGGCCGCCAAGCCGGCGGCTGCCGCGACTCCGGCCGCTGCCCCGGCTGCCGCTCCGGCGCCCGCTGCTGCGCCGAAGGCGCCGGCCGCGGCGCCCGCCGCCGGCCAGGCCCTGCCGGCCGCCGCCAAGCTGACCGCCGAGAAGGGCGTGAATGTGTCCGGCGTCGCCGGTTCGGGCAAGGACGGTCGCGTCACCAAGGGCGACGTGATGGACCTGCTGGCCTCCGGTGGTCCGGCGCCGGCCGCGCGCCCGTCGGTTCCGGCCGGCCCGCGCAGCAATGCCGAGCGCGAAGAGCGCCAGCGCATGTCCAAGCTGCGCCAGGTGATCGCCCGCCGCCTCAAGGAGGCGCAGAACACCGCCGCCCTGCTGACCACCTTCAACGAGGTGGACATGTCGGCGCTGATGGCCGCCCGCAAGCAGTATGTCGACGGCTTCGAGAAGAAGCACGGCGTGCGCCTCGGCTTCATGTCGTTCTTCGTCAAGGCCTGCGTGCAGGCGCTGAAGGAATTCCCGGCGGTCAACGCCGAGATCGAGGGCGACGAACTCGTCTTCAAGAACTACTTCAACATCGGCTGCGCCGTCTCGACGCCGACCGGTCTGGTCGTGCCGGTGATCCGCGATGCCGACCAGCTGTCGTTCGCTGGCATCGAGAAGACGATCAGCGATCTCGGCAAGCGCGCCCGAGACGGCAAGCTCGGCATCGACGAGCTGCAGGGCGGCAGCTTCAGCATCACCAACGGCGGCGTGTTCGGCTCGCTGATGTCGACGCCGATCATCAATCCGCCGCAGTCGGCCATCCTCGGCATGCACAAGATCCAGGACCGCCCGATGGCCGTGAACGGCCAGGTGGTGATCCGCCCGATGATGTATGTCGCGCTGACCTACGACCATCGCATCGTCGACGGCCGCGAGGCGGTCAGCTTCCTGGTGCGCGTCAAGGAATGTCTCGAGGATCCGCAGCGCCTGCTGTTCGAGATGTAAGACGGAGCGGCGGCGATGATCGTCCGGGACTGGAGTACGGGTTACGCGCCCGGCCGGCTCGATGACCTCGCCGCCTTCTGCAACGACCGGCTGAAGCCGTTCTTTCGCGACCACGACGGCTGTCTCGCCTGCGTTTTCACCCATGACGACAGCGAGTGGCGCACCATCACCGTCTGGCGCGACCAGGCGGCGGTGGACGGGGTCAAGGATTCCGCGGTCTATCGCGGCCTGCTCGACGAACTGCTGGCCAGCGGCACCCTTGCTGGCGAGCAGCGCGTGCAGAAGCTGAGCGTTGCCGGCGGTGGCCTGTTCGGCCCGCTGCCATTCTGATCTTCTGGAGGTAAGTGTAATGAGCGAACAGGCTTTCGACGTCGTCATCATCGGTGCCGGTCCCGGCGGCTACACCATGGCGATCCGCTGCGCCCAGCTGGGCATGAACACCGCCATCGTGGAGAGCCGCGCGACGCTCGGCGGCACCTGCCTGAACATCGGCTGCATTCCCTCCAAGGCGCTGCTGCAGTCCTCTGAGTTCTACAGCGAGGCCGCGCACGGCTTCGCCACCCATGGCATCAAGGTCGGCAAGCTCGAGATTGATCTGCCGGCGATGATGAAGCAGAAGCAGTCGGTCGTCGACGCCACCACCAAGGGCGTCGAATTCCTGATGAAGAAGAACAAGATCACCTGGCTGAAGGGCACCGGCAAGCTGCTTGGCGGCGGCAAGGTCGAAGTCACCGGCACGGATGCCGGCACCGTCTCGGCCAGGCATATCGTGATCGCCACCGGCTCCGAGGTGATGCCGCTCAAGGGCATCGAGATCGACGAGAAGCAGGTCGTCTCGTCGACCGGGGCGCTGGAACTGGCCAAGGTGCCGAAGACCCTGGTGGTGATCGGCGGTGGCGTGATCGGCCTCGAGCTCGGCTCGGTGTGGTCGCGGCTCGGCGCCGAGGTCACCGTGGTGGAATTCCTCGACCGCATCCTGCCGACCAATGACGGCGAAGTGTCCAAGCAGATGCAGCGCATCCTCACCAAGCAGGGGATGAAGTTCAAGCTTGGCACCAAGGTCACCGCCGCCAAGTCCGGCAAGGCTGGCGTCAGCCTGACCATGGAACCGGCCGCCGGCGGCGCCGCCGAGGAGATGACCGCCGATATCGTGCTGGTCTCGATCGGCCGCCGTCCCTATACCGCGGGTCTCGGTCTCGAGGCGGCCGGCGTGCAGCTCGACGAGCGTGGCCGGGTCAAGACCGATGGCCATTTCCAGACCACGGCGGCGGGCATCTACGCCATCGGCGATGCCATCCAGGGCGCCATGCTGGCGCACAAGGCCGAGGAAGAGGGCGTCGTGCTGGCCGAGCTGCTGGCCGGCCAGAAGCCGCATATCAACTACGACGCCATTCCGGGCGTGGTCTACACCTGGCCGGAAGTCGCTTCCGTCGGCAAGACCGAGGAAGAGCTGAAGGCCGCGGGCATCGCCTACAAGACCGGCAAGTTCCCGTTTACCGCCAATGCCCGCGCGCGGGCGATGACCATGACCGACGGCTTCGTGAAGATCCTCGAGGACGACAAGACCAAGAAGGTGGTCGGCGCCCATATCATCGGCGCCGATGCCGGCCATCTGATCCAGGAACTGGTGCAGGCGATCGAGTTCGGCGCCTCGGCGGAAGACGTCTACCGTGTCTGCCACCCGCATCCGGCGCTCAGCGAGGCGGTCAAGGAAGCCGCCATGGCGCTCGATGGCCGCGCCATCAATATCTGACCGGCCGTCTGTCCGGTTGGCGAAGGGCGGCTTCAGGGCCGCCCTTTTTGCTGCGCGGAGGACGCCATGACGGATGCGGCGGCCGGATCGAAACTGCAGGCGGCGCTCTGGGTGCTGGCCGCGGCGCTCGCCTTCTCGGTGGTCTATGCCTCGGGCAAGCTGGCCGGCGGCGCGGTGCCGGCCCTGGTGATCGTCTGGGTCCGCTATCTCAGCGGCTTTGTCACCGTCTCGGCCGTCTCGCTCGTCCGCCATGGCAGCCTGCGGCCGGGCCTGGCCAGCCACAAGTTCGCCTTCCACGCCCTGCGCGCGCTCTGCGGCATCGGCGGATTGGGCTGCGCTGTCTATGCCTCGACCGCGATGCCGCTGGCCGATGCGGCGGCACTCAAGCTGCTGCAGGGCGTCTTCGTCATGGTGCTGGCGGTGCTGCTGTTGCGTGAACGGGTCTCGGCCGGGCAGGCGCTGGCCGCCGGGCTCTGTCTCGGCGGCGCCTTTGTGATTGTCACGGGCACGGCGGGGGAGATCGGGGCAGCTTCGCTGCTCGCCTCGGGCGCGGCACCGCTGGTGGCCTTGCTGGCGGCGTTTCTCGTGGCCTGCGAGACGATCCTGATCAAGTTCCTCGCCCGCACCGAAACCGCGCTCAGCATGCTGTTCCTGGTCAACGGCTTCGCGGCGCTGCTGATGACGCTGGCGCTGCCGTGGATCTGGGTGCCGCTGTCGCCGCTGCAGCTCGCACCCCTGTTCCTGCTCGGGCCGCTGGCGATCGCCGGGCAGATGTGCAACATCCGCGGCTTCCGGCTCGCCGATGCCGCCTGGCTAGCCCCCTTCGGCTACAGCTCGGTGGTCTTCGCGGCGCTGCTCGGCTGGATGTTCTTCGACCACCTGCCGGGGCTGGCGACGCTGGCCGGTACCGCACTGATCGTCGGTGGCGGCCTGCTGCTGATCCGGCGCTAGGCGGACTGGCTGCCGGGCGGCCGCAGCATGAAGAAGCGGTCGTCGCTCTGCCAGGTGGGGGCGAAACCGAAGCGGCGGTAGAGCTGCTGTGCCGGGTTGTTCTTCAGCACGGCGAGGCTGACCGGCCGGTCCATCTCGTCCCATTCGGCGCAGAACCGATTGAGCAGATGGCCGCCAAGCCCCTGGCCGCGAAACGCTGCGTCCAGGAAGAACTGTTGCAGCAGGATGGTGCTGTCATGGCCGACGATGGTGACAAAGCCGGCGGCCACCCCCTCGCACAGCACGATGGCGCTGTGCGCAGCATCATAGAGACGCGGAAAGCGCTGGCGCTGGCCGGCCTCGTCCCACGGCCGGTAAGCGGACAGATACGGCCGCAGGCCATCGGCATAGACCGACCAGACGAAATCGAGGTCGTCCGGCTGCGCCGGCCTGAGCGTGACGGAGGTCTCCAGCAGGCGCAGCACGGACGATGGCTCCTCAGTAATGCAGCTCGGCGACCGAGACGTGGTTGTCCTTCGCCGGCCAGGTCTGCACCGCGATCTGCTCGGCATTGAACGATGTGGTCACCGCACGCGGCGGCGCATCGGCCAGGCGGAGCGTCGCGGTCGAGACCGACGGCACGCCTTCGGCGATGCCCGGTGCCGGCTGGCCGTCCATCAGCACCTTGTCGCGGCCCTGCCCGAAATAGCCGCGCGGGCGGTCCAGGATCACCACGCTGCCGGCCTTGTGGTCATCCGCACTCATCTTGGCGGCGCGCAGGTGCACGATGGCCGAGGAGCGCAGGAAGGGCGAGCGGTAGATATGGGTGGTCGGCGCATCCGGCGTGGTGACGACGAATTCGTAGGTCGCCTTGGTACTGCCCGTGAATGGGCCCCAGTAGCCATCGGCGCCGGTCTCCTTGCGATGCACCATCTGGCGGCGCACGCCGGTAGCCGGATCGGTCTCCCAGATTTCCACCACGGCGCCGGCGACCGGCAGGTTGGTCGGCACGCCGCCGGGCATGTCGTTGACCTTGCCGTTCAGCACCAGGCCGGACTCGACGGTGATGCCGGTGGTGGCCGGGGCGGCGCCGGTGATGAATTCCCATACCGCGCCGAAGGCGGCCGGCGCGAAGGCGGTCTCGCGGTGGTCGAGGCCCGGCAGGATCACATTCTTGGCGCCCTTGAGTGCCGGACCGTCATAGCCCACACCGGTCGGCGTGCCGGGCATGCCGAGATACTTGCCGTCAGGCTGGGCGTATTTGTCGTTGTGGTCGCTCATCGTCGTCATCCAGGCCGGACCGGGCACGGTCTCGGTCGGCTCGTTGAGCTGGCGCAGGAACATGTAGGCGCCGTTGAACTCGTTGCCGACCAGAACCTTGTCGGAGACGATGACGCCGTGGTTCGGCGTGCCGCACAGCACCGCATGGCTGACCTTGGCGGCGCCGCCGCCGTTCTTGATGTAGTTGCGGATGGCATTGCCGCCGCGCGACGAGCCGACCAGTGCCACCTTCGGCGCGCCGGTGCGCCGCATCACTTCGGCGACGATCTGTTCCAGTTGCTCGCGCTGTTCCTCGGTCGAGGAACGCAGGCGCTGCGGCGTCGCATCGACGCTGCGCGACAGCGGGTAGGGGAAATCGACGGCGAACAGCCGGTTGCGGGCAAAGCCGTTGCTCTCCCAGCGCCAGAAGGTGGTGTGCCACAGCGCGGCGGTGTCGCCGTTGCCGTGCACGAAGACCACCGGCGGCACGGCGGCGAGATCGGCGGGGGAGGCCGGGCCGGAGGCGCAGCCGGCCAGCGGGCCGAGCGCCAGGACGCCGAGGCCGGCAGAGGCGGAACCGAGCAGGAAGGAACGGCGGTTGGGTCGCAGCATGGGATCTGTGGTCCTTGATTTTTTCTGTCCAGGGCGGCCGGGCTGGCCCGGTCCTCTGGCGGTTTAGGCGAGAAGGATGAATACTGCATGACAAGGATAGCATGTCCCCCGCCGGCGCCCACCCCCGAATCCGTCTCCCCGCAGACCGCATCCCGAGTCGATCATGTCGTCGCGTCACCTGATCCTGCTGCTATCCGGCCTCGAAGTGCTGGCCATCCTGCCCATCGCCAGCTTTCCGGCCCTGCTGACCGATTTCATCGCCGCCTGGGATCTGACCAAGACCGAGGCCGGCTGGATCGCCGGAGTCTATTATCTGGGCTACATGCTGCTGGTCACGCCGGCGGTGACGCTGACCGACCGTTTCGACGCGCGCACGGTTTTCGTGCTGGGCTGTGCCGTCACCGGCATCAGCACGCTGGCCTTCGCGGTCTTCGCCGATGGCTTCTGGTCGGGCTTCTTGCTGCGCGCCATCGGCGGTGCCGGGCAGGCGGCGGTCTATATGCCCGGCCTGCGTGCGCTGACCGACCGGCTGAAGGGCGGCGAGCAGAGCCGCGCGGTGACCTTCTACACGGCCAGCTATTCCATCGCCATCTCGCTCAGCTTCACGGTGACCGGCCTGCTGGCCGAACGCTATGGCTGGCGCATCAGCTTCGCCGTGGTCGGCATCGCCTGCCTGGTCTCGGCCGTGGCCGCCTGGGTGGCTCTGAAGCCGCAGCCGCCACAGCATGCCAACGGCCGGCCACTGTTCGCGCTGAAGCCGGTGCTGCGCAACCGCGACGCCATGGGCTACATCATCGGCTATGCGGCGCATGGCTTCGAGCTGACCGCCATGCGGGCCTGGCTGACCGCCTTCCTCGTCTTCGTGCTGGCGCGCGATGCTGCCGTGGCCGCCAGCCTGCCGAGCCCCACCGTGCTGGCGGCGATCATCACCCTGATCGGCCTGCCGGCCAGCCTGCTCGGCAACGAACTGGCGCTGAAGATCGGCCGCCGCCGCGCGCTGGTGCTGATCATGGGCATTTCCGGCCTGATGGGCCTGGTGCTCGGCTTCACGGCGGGGCTGCCGGTCTGGGCCGTGCTGGTCTACAGCGCCGTCTATTACGTGTTCATCGGCGGCGATTCCGGGGCACTCACCGCCGGCATGCTGGCAGCCGCCGAACCGGCCCATCGCGGATCGACCATGGCGGTGCATTCGGCCTTCGGTTTCGGCATCTCGGTGCTGGGGCCGCTCTGCGTCGGCCTGGCGCTCGACCAGGTCGAACATGCCGCCGGCGGCCAGAGCATTGTTACCTGGGGCATCGGGCTGGCGGTGATGGGACTGGGCGCGCTGCTCGGTCCGGTGGCCTTGCTGTGGACCGCGCGCAAGGCTGCGGCATCGCCCGGCGTATAATATACAAAACACCGATCCCTGCCCGCCGGGATTGACCGCAGGCAAACGATATACTCAAATCCCTGCATGTGCCGCTGGTGCGATACCGAAACGGACGAGACCGGGCTGTCGCCGGAACAGCGGGCGCAGCAACGCCATGTGCTGCGCCTGCTGGGCCTTGTCGAGCATCCCGATGCCCTGCCGCCGGCCGATGCGCTGCGCATCGGGCAGGAGATTCTCGCCCTGCTCGACGAGATCGACGACGCCTGCGACGACTTCCTGCTGGCCCGGCCGGGCCTGCCGCGGCTGCGCGGCGACCGGCTGTCGGCCCTGCCCATCTTCAACTGAGTCCCGCTGCAAAAAGGATTCTCCCCATGAACGTGCAGAGCAAGTCCAAGGCATCCGACAAGGCGGCCGTTCTTGAGAAGATCGACGCCCTGCTGCCCGAGCTGGAGCGCATCTACGTCGACCTGCACCAGAATCCCGAACTGTCGATGCAGGAGGTGCGCACCGCCGGCATCGCCGCCGACTGGCTGGAAAAATACGGCTTCGAGGTGCATCGCCAGATCGGCAAGACCGGCGTGGTCGGCCTGCTGAAGAACGGCGAGGGCCCCTGCATCCTGCTGCGTGCCGACATGGACGGCCTGCCGGTGAAGGAGAAGACCGGCCTCGAGTATGCCAGCAAGGCGGCCGGCACCGACCGCTTCGGCCAGTCGGTGTCGATCATGCACGCCTGTGCCCATGACATGCATGTCACCTGGCTGATGGCGGCGAGCCGCCTGCTGTCGGAGTCGCGCGAACTGTGGCGCGGCACGGTGATGGCGGTGTTCCAGCCGGCCGAGGAAATCGGCGCCGGCGCGGCCGCCATGCTGGCCGACGGCATGGTGAAGAAATTCCCCAAGCCGACGGTATCGCTGGGCCAGCATCTGATCCCGCAGCCGGCCGGGCAGATCTGCTACCGCCCCGGCATCGCCATGTCGGCGGCCGACAGCTGGGAAGTGAAAATGGTCGGCCGCGGCGCCCATGGCTCGCAGCCGCAGAACAGCATCGATCCGGTGGTGATGGCCTCGGCCACCGTGATGCGCCTGCAGACCGTGGTCTCGCGCGAAGTGGCGATGGCCGACAATGCGGTGGTCACCGTCGGCACCATCCAGTCTGGCTTCAACGAGAATGTGATCCCCGACGAGGCCCTGCTGCGCCTGAACATCCGCACCTTCAAGGAAGCCGTGCGCAGCCGCGTGCTCGAGTCGGTCAAGCGCATCATCGAGGCCGAGGCGACCGCGTCCGGCGCGCCGAAGATGCCGGAGATCCGCGAGATCAGCCGCTTCCCGCTCACGGTCAACGATGAGGCGGCGATGGCGAAAACCGTGGGCGCCATGGGTGCGCATTTCGGCGCGGCGCGCCTGACCGAGATGGATCCCCTGTCGGGCAGCGAGGATTTCGGCCTGTTCGGCACCGCCTGGGGCGTGCCGTCGGTGTTCTGGTGGGTCGGCGGCACCGATCCGGCCAGGCTCGCCGCGGCCCAGAGCGGCGGCGAACCGATCCCGGTCAACCACTCGCCGTTCTTCGCGCCGGTGATCCACCCGACGCTGAAGACCGGCGTCGAGACCCTGCTGCTGGCCGCCTTCGCCTGGCTGGATTAGGCCGGTTCAGGCAGCGCCGGTATTACCAGTCCCATTTACCGTGTTCGACGAGGACGTCCTTGCCGCCCTTGGTCACCCAGAGGGTGCCGTCTTCCAACGCCTGATAGACGTAATCGCCTGACCGGAATTCGTAGCCGAGGAAACGGCTGGGTGTGCCGTCCGCCGAATAAGTATGCAGTGTCTCCCCCTTCAAGGTGATGCGGCTGCCGTTCTTCTTCGAGACGCCCGTGTACGTCACGTCGTCGCAACTGACGACGCCTTCCTCGCAGTTGTTCTTGATGGTCACCGTGAAGGACGGCGTCTCCAGGGTCCCGACGTACCCAGCGTAGGCCGGGGAAAAAACGGCGAGCGTCAGCAGCGCGGCCAGGGGCGGGATGATTCTACGCATGGCGATGCTCCGCTCCTGGAACTTCGGGTCGGCTAGCCGATAAGGCGGCTGCGGACCAGGCCGTCCAGCGAGACCGGCCCGGCGCCGCGCGTCAGCACCAGCGCCAGTGCGCCGGCCCAGAACAGGTGGTCGGGCCAGTTGCCGGGATAGACGAAGACCTGGATCACAAAGGTCATGCCGAGCAGGGCGGCGGCGGCGAAGCGGCTGGCGAAGCCGACCACCAGCAGCGCCGACATCGACAGTTCGGTGATCGCCGCCAGCCAGGCGGCCAGCACATGCGGCAGCAGCGGCACCGTGTATTCGCTTTCGAACAGCGACAGTGCGCCGTCGGTGACCTGCAGCGGCAGCAGCGGCCAGTTGCCGGACTCGGTGGTGACTACCTTGGTCAGGCCGGATTTCCAGAACACCATGGCGATGCCGATCCGCACCATCAGCAGGATCAGCGGCATCGGAAACCGGGCCAGCAGGTCGGTCAGGCGGATCCAGAGGGAGGCAATCCCGGTCTGTCGGGTCATCGGTTCGGTCCAGTCGCGGTTGTCAGGAAGGGTCGGATAACGGGGCGGCCTGCACGAAGATGCTGCTGTCGAGCATCCAGGTGAAACTGCCGGCGAAATCGAAGGCGTCGTCGGCGGCTGCGGCGGCCAGCGCCGCCGTGCCGAGCGGATCGCCGGCGGCGAGATGGGCGAGGAACTGGTCCTCGCCGGGCTCGAGCTTGCGCCAGCAGACATCGATCTCCTGCCGCCAGATCAGCAGCCGTTCGCCGCCATCGGTCAGCACGATGCGGTCGACCGGCTCGGCATCGGGCTGATGCACCTGCCAGATCTGGGTGATTGGAAACGGCGTCGACAGGCGCTGGGCCGAGGGATGCAGCGGAAAGCGCATGCGGCCGACCGCATCGGGATCGGGCAGGTCCTCGGGCCGCAGCAGGGCGGCATCCTCGGCGTGATAGGCGACATTCAGCGCCCATTCGAAGGCGGCGACATCGGGCAGGTAGTTATGGCCGCCGAGGTCGGGCAGTGCGGCCAGGAAGGTGGGGAAGCCGGCGCCATACTGCGCCACCACCGGGCTGCGCGGCGGCTCGAAGATCAGGAAGGCGCGGGCGGTCTGGGCGAAGAAGGCCTCGCCGACCAGCGCGCGGGTCACCGGGAAGGTGCCGGCCAGCGCATCCAGCAGGCTGACGCGGAAATGGTTGGCGTAAATCTGCACGCGACCCTCGGCCGGGATCGCGTCGCCGATCACCTTTTCGGCGATGCTGTGCAACGAGCCGGTCAGCGCGGCGGCGAATTCCCGCTGGCGGTCAAGCAGCGCGTTCATCGGACGGGTCCGGGGCGGAATCGGGTGTTGCCGCACTGAGCGCGGCGGCGCGGCGGCGGTCGGCATGGGCGGCCTCGGCCACCAGATGGTCGAGCGGCGGGATGTTGCTATCCCATTCCAGCAGGGTGACGGCACGCGGAAAGCGGCGCACGGCGGCGGCGTAGAGGTCCCAGACCGGCTCGGCGACCAGCCCGCCATGATCGTCGATCAGGATCAGGCGGCCATCGGCGTCATTCTCGGCATGGCCGGCCAGGTGGATCTCGCCGACGATGCCGTCCGGCAGGCTGTCGAGATAGGCGGCAGCCACTGCCGGGGCGGCTTCCAGCCCGACATGGTTGACGCTGGAGACGTAGATGTTGTTGACGTCGCAGAGCATGGCGCAGCCGCTGCGTTCGACCAGCCGGCTGAGGAATTCCGCCTCGGCGATCTGGCTTTCGCGGAAGCGCAGATAGGTCGCCGGATTCTCGATCAGGATCGACCGCTGCAGGCGGTCCTGCACGATGCCGACATTGCGGCAGACATGGTCGAGGCTGTCGGCGGTATAGGGCAGCGGCAGCAGGTCGTTGTAATAGCGGCCGTCGACGCCGACCCAGGCGAGATGCTCGGAAACCAATGCCGGCTGCAGCCAGTCGACCAGCGTCGCCAGCCGGTCGAGATGGCCGGCATCCGGCGGTTCGCTGCCGCCGAGCCCGAGGCCGACGCCATGCACCGAGATGGGCCAGAGCGCGCGGGCCTGTTCGAGATAATGCCGCGGCGCGCCGCCGCCCATGTAGTTTTCGGCGTGAATCTCCAGCCAGCCAATGGCCGGCCGGGTCTCCAGCAGGGCGTGATGGTGCGGCGCGCGCAGGCCGATTCCGGCCCGCTCCGGCGACGGCCGCGGCGCAATCTGCGCGGTGGCCTCGGCCGGCTGGCGGGATGGCATCGGAGCCTGATCGGTCATGCGCGCGCCGCCCTCACGTGGCTTAGCTCTTCTTCGACTCGAGGCTGCCGCCGACGATCTTGACGCAGGTGCCGGTCGGCACCGCCAGCCAGGCATCGGTCTGGCCGTCCTTCTTTGAGGTGCCGGCGCAGGACGAGGTGGCGGTCTGGCAGTCGTTCTTGCCGGCCTTGGCAACGCCGAAGCATTTCTCGGTCTTGCTCTGGGCCTGGGCGGCGCCGGACAGCGCACCAATGGCCAGCGCGGCGGCAACGGCAGAGGCGGCAAGATAGGCGGTGTTGCGGTTCATGAGAGGCTCCTGATGGATGTGTCGTCGATACTGCCGCCCCGGTGTATGGCCCGGCGCGGCATGCAGTATGGCTAACACGTCCGGCGCGGATGCAGTGTAACACCCCGGTGTATCAGGTCGATGCATGGATAACGCATCTGTGAAGCTCAACCGGTGGTTTCGCCGGGCGCGAGCGGCAGCCCGAGCCGGCCGAGGCCCGGCAATTTCACCGCCGGATGCAGGATATCGATCCCGATGGTCAGGCCGAGCAGGTTCAGCTCCAGTCCCTCGCGCATGGCCACGGTAACGCCGGCGAGACCGAACAGCGAGACCTGCCAGCCGGTGCCGCTCGGCGCCGGGGCGAGCAGGCGGCCGGTGCCGAGCCAGTCCTTGCCGATGGCGGTCGGCGGCAGCTGCAGGCCGAGTTCGGGAAGCTCACGGGCGACATGCGCCGTGAAGCTGTTCGAATTGGGGCCGGGCCAGGTGATGTAATCCTCACGGTCGGCGTAGCCTGCCGCCGCTGCCGCGATCCGCGGGATCAGCGCCGCGGCGGCCGGGCCGCGGATGTCGCGCAGCAGGGCGGGCGGGTTGCCGGCCCAGTAGCCATCGGGAATCCGGTTGCTGACCCGCAGCGCCGGCCGGCCCCAGCCGACCACCTCATAGCGGGTATACTGCCGGGCGCCGGCGGGCTTTGCGACGATCCAGGTGTGCACGGCAAAGACGCCGCGCCAGCCCCACAGCCGGGCGGCATAGACCTGCACCACGGCATCCGGCGTGATGGCGGGATCGGGGGCGAGGCCGGTGCTGTCCCAGCGGCTGGCCGACCAGTGCGGATGCTCCTGGGTGGCGACCGACACGCCGCTGGCCAGCAGCGGCAGGGTCACCAGCAGGGCCAGCAGGATCAGGACACGGCGCAGAATCCGGCGGTGCGTCATGGTCGTCTCGGTCGGCGGCGGGCGGGGCGGCGCCAGTATGACAGGAACGGCCATCGGGGCAAAGCAGAGGGCAGCTGGGGGCAGAGCATAATTGTCATAATCCAAGGCTAGCATGGCGCCGCGCGACTCAGCTGCGCGCGATTGCTTACTCCGGAGCCCCCCATGACGACCCAGACCGCAAAACCGACCACCGCCCCGCGGACCGCCTCGCGCCGTGATGCCCTGAAGATGGTCGCCAGCATCCCGCTGCTGCCCGTCGCCTCCTCGCTGATGGCCGGCTCGGCCGGCCTGCTGGTCGCGACCGGCGCCATGGCCAAGACGGCGGCGAAGGCGGCACATTTCGTCTCGATGCCGGCACCGGGTCTCGACAATCCGGCTGCCATGGCATCGACCACGGTCGGCTCCAGCATGGCGGTCACCTATGCGGACGGCAGCACGAAAGCCTTCCAGCTTGCCTATCAGCCGTTCTTCGTCACCGGCCAGATGGTGCCGGACGGCAAGGGCGGCCTGGTGCTTGCCGGCGGCTATTACGACATCGCCGGCAAGCCGATCCTCGATGCCTCGTCGCCGCAGCCGACCAAGCCGCAGTTCTTCTCCGACTGCCCGGACGGCATGAGCCTGATCAAGCTGGCCAAGCCGGCCGTCAAGGGCGTGCACGGCAATACGGTTTTCGCCGTGGTGCAGTTCGAATACACCAGCGAGAATGCCGCCGGCGCGAACATGTATGCCCAGCTGCCCTCGCCGGTCGCCGTACTCACGCTGGACCAGGACAAGGCCAGCGGCCACCTCAAGCTGGTGAAATATTCGGTCGTCGATACCTCGTCGGTGCATGGCCTGTGGATCACCTGCGGCGCCAGCCTGTCGCCGTGGGGGACCCATCTGTCGAGCGAGGAATACGAACCCGACGCAGCCGCCGTCGCCGGCGACAAGCGCTTCCACGGCTTCAGCCAGAATCTCTACGGCGATCCGCAGAAGGCCAATCCTTATCATTACGGCCACCTGCCGGAAATCACCGTGCATGCCGATGGCACCGGCAGCATCAAGAAGCATTTCTGCATGGGCCGCATCTCGCACGAGCTGGTGCAGATGATGCCGGACGAACGCACCGCGCTGATGGGAGACGATGCCACCAACGGCGGCCTGTTCATGTTCGTGGCCGACAAGGCCCGTGACCTCAGCGCCGGCACGCTCTATGTGGCGAAATGGCATCAGAAGACGGCCGCCAATGGCGGTTCGGCGGACCTGAGCTGGATCAAGCTCGGCCATGCCACCAGCGCCGAGATCCGGGCGCTGGCCGACAGGCTGACCATTGCCGATATCGCCGATGTGAAGACGGCCGATCCGCAGGATGCCGGCTATACGAAGATTCCGTTCGGCGGCAAGCCGAACTGGGTGAAGTTCAAGCCGGGCCAGGAGAAGGCCGCCGCCTTCCTCGAAACCCACCGCTATGCGGCGTTCAAGGGCGGCAGCCTCGGCTTCACCAAGATGGAAGGCACCACCGTCAACGTGAAGGACAAGATCGCCTATTCGGCGATGAGCTATATCCAGAAGGCGATGACCGACGGTTCCGGCGGCATCTCGGTCGAAGGGCCAAATGCCGGTGCCGTCTATGCCCATACGCTGCGTGGTGGCCAGAAGGACGATGCCGGTGCCGCGATCCACAGCGAGTGGGTGCCGGTGCATATGGCCGCCGTGCCCGAACTGGTCGGCGAGGACCTGAAGGCGCCGGATGCGCTCGGCAACCTTGCCCATCCGGACAGGATCGGCAATCCGGACAACATCAAGTTCTCCGAGAAGCTGCGCACTTTGTTCATCGGCGAGGACAGTGGCCTGCACGTCAACAACTTCCTGTGGGCCTTCAACGTCGACACCAGGCAGCTGTCGCGCATCATGTCGGCGCCGTCCGGCGCGGAATCGACCGGCCTGCAGGCGGCCGACGACATCAACGGCTTCACCTACATCATGAGCAACTTCCAGCATGCCGCCGACTGGGAGCTGAAGAAGGCCGCCGATGGCAAGGTCACCGGCGGCCTGCATGTGAAGGTCTACGAGACGCTCGATCCGATCATCCGCGCCAATTACGCCGATGCCCGGGGCAAGCTCGGCGGCGCGGTCGGCTATCTCACCGGCCTGCCGGCGGCGAGCTGATCATCTGGGACTAGACGCCCGCCCGCGCCCGCGGGTGGGCGTTTTTATAGACGTTGAGCAGGGCCTCGGCATCCACCTCGGTATAGCGCTGGGTGGTGGCCAGCGAGGCATGGCCAAGCAGTTCCTGGATAGTGCGCAGGTCGCCGCCGGCGGCCAGCAGATGCGTGGCGAAGCTGTGCCGCAGCGCATGGGGCGTTGCCGTTTCAGGCAGACCCAATGCCCGGCGCGCGTCGCGCATCGCCTTCTGCACGATGGCGGGATCGAGCCGCTTGCCGCGCGCGCCGTAGAACAGCGGCGTGCCGGCGGCGATCGGCCAGGGACAGAGCTTCACGTAAGTCGCGATCGCGTCGCGCACGACAGGCAGGATGGGCACGATGCGCTGTTTGTTGCCCTTGCCGGTGACGGTCAGGCTGTCGCCCTGCGGACTCTGGTCGCCGTTGAGGCCCAGCGCCTCGCCGAGCCGCAGGCCGGCGCCCCACAGCAGGGTCAGGATCGCCGTATCACGCGCCTGCAGCCAGGGCGCGGCATCGGCACTGTCGACCGTCTCGATCATCTGTTCGGCGGCGGCGACGCTGAGCGGCTTGGGCAGGCTGTGCGGCCGTTTCGGCGTGCGGATCAGGTTGGCGGCGGCATTGTCGACCAGCCCGTCGCGCTGCAGGCGGCGGAAAAAACTGCGCACGGCACTGAGGCTGCGCGCCAGCGAGGTGGCGGCGAGGCCGTCGTTGCGCCGGCGGCTCAGGTAGGCGCGGAAATCACTCTGGCGCAGGCCGCGCAGGTCGTCGAGCGTGGCGGCATTGCCGAGGTGCTCGGCCAGGAAGGCGAGGAAGCCGGCGAGGTCCTGGCCGTAGGCGCGCAAGGTATGCAAGGCGAAGCGTTTTTCCTTCTTCAGCCAGCGATACCAGGCTTCGGCGGCCGCCTTCACATCGTCGGCGGCGAGGAAGAACGGCAGGCGTTCTTCTTCTGCTGTCGTGCCGTCGGTCAGGGCTGCGGCAGGTCGAGCCATGCGCGCACCGAACGGCCGAGCACGCCGGCGAGGAACTGCAGCAGCTCGGTGCCCTGGTTGGGTTGGAACTTGTCGGCCTCGCGCGAACCGAGCGCCAGCATGGCCTGCGGCGCGGTCGGGCCGAAATCGAGCCGCGCCAGCGCATCTGAACGCACCAGGCTGGCGGCCGGGCCGTAGAGCCACTCGGCGGCCTCGGTCTGGTCGCGGGCCAGCGCCGGCAGGGCGCCGAGCAGGGTGTCGATGGCGCCGTTCGGCAGTATGACGACGCCGCCGGTGGCGATCTCCTGCATGCGCTCGGGGTCGCCCTCGACGCAGAGGCTGATGACATCGACCTCCAGCAGGTCGGTCCAGTCCTGGGTCGCCATGTGGATCATATGCTCGAAGTTTCCGGCCTCGAGCAGCATGAGCACGGCGGCATGCACGCGCTGGGTCGCCGACAGGTTCTGCCGGCTGGCATCCAGCAGTTCGTTGCCGACATTGGAGGCGCGCGCCAGCGCGCCCTGCAGGCGCTGTACCATGAAGCGCTGCAGGTCGACGACATTGTCGCCGCTGCGGCGTTCCGGCGGCTGCAGGATGTCGCACAGATCGGGATGACGCAGCAGCAGGTCGGGATGCTGTTTCAGCCAGGCCACCACTTCGGCCTCGTGGAGCGAGACGAGATCGGCCGGGGCGGCGGCCGGTGCGCTGTGGTCGGCCATCAGTTGCCTCCGAGGATGCTCTGGCCGGTCTTCTTCCAGTCGGCCAGGAAGGCGTCGAGCCCCTTGTCGGTCAGCGGATGTTTCACCAGGGCCTTGAGCACGGCAGGCGGCACGGTGCAGACATCGGCGCCGAGCTTGGCGGCCTCGATCACATGCATCGGGTGGCGGATGCTGGCGACCAGCACCTCGGTCTGGAAATCGGAGTAGTTGTTGTAGATCTGCACGATGTCGGCGATCAGGGCCATGCCGTCATGGCCGATATCGTCGAGCCGGCCGACGAAGGGCGAGATGAAGCTGGCGCCGGCCTTGGCGGCGAGGATCGCCTGGGCGGGCGAGAAGCACAGCGTGACGTTGACCATGATGCCGTCGTCGCTGAGCACCTTGCAGGTCTTCAGCCCGTCCATGGTCAGCGGCACCTTCACCGCGATATTGGTGGCGATGCCGGCCAGCTTGCGGCCCTCGGCCAGCATGGTCTCGTGGTCGGTGGCGGTCACCTCGGCCGAGACCGGGCCTTTCACCAGCCGGCAGATTTCCTTCACCGTGGCGACGAAATCCTTGCCGGTCTTGGCTACCAGCGACGGATTGGTGGTGACGCCATCCAGCAGGCCGGTGTCGTTCAGCTCGGTAATCTCGGCAATATCGGCCGTATCGACGAAAAATTTCATAGGGTTAAGCTCCGTGGGCGATGACATGGCTGCCCGAATCGGTCGCGATGCTATATGCACATGGTTAACATTATCCGATCCCCTCCGGCCCTGCCACCGTAACGCGCCCTTGACATCCGCTCCTTCCGATACCGGCACCCCCAAAGACAGCGGCCCCCTCAAAGACAGGGGCCTCGTCCGGGTCCTGCTGCCGCTGCCGCTGGCCGAGCCGTTCAGCTACCGGCCGGGTCCTGCTGCGCCGCTGGCGCCCGGCGATATCGTCGAGGTGCCGTTCGGTACCCGGGTGCTGCTCGGCGTGGTCTGGGACGGCGCCGCCGAGCCGCTGCCGCCGGGCAAGGTGGCAAAGGCGGTGCTGCGCCGCTGCGACGCGCCGCCATTGGGCACGGCCCTACGCCGGCTGGTCGACTGGGTGGCGGGCTATACGCTCAATCCGACCGGTGCGGTGCTCAAGATGTGCCTGCCGGAGCCGCGCGCCCTGATCGAGGCGCCGCCGGAACGCCAGGTGCTGTCGCTGGGCGCCGCCGTCGAGATGCGGCCGAGCGAACAGCGCGACCGCGTGCTGCGGGTTGCCGGCGCGCAGCCGGGGCTCAGTGCCACCGAACTGGCCGAGGCCGCCGCCGTGTCGCCGGCGGTGGTGCGCAAGCTGGTCGAACTCGGCGCGCTGGCGGCCACCGCGGTGCCGGCGTTTCGTGCCCCGCCGCCGCCCGACTGGCAGCGGCCGGGCCGCCAGCTCAATACCGCCCAGGCCGAGGCGGCCGCCGCGCTGTGTGCCGCCGTGGACGCGCGCGATTTCTCGGTGACCCTGCTCGAAGGCGTCACCGGGGCCGGCAAGACCGAGGTCTATTACGAGGCCATCGCCGCGGCGCTGAAGCTGGGCCGCCAGGCGCTGGTGCTGCTGCCCGAAATCGCGCTGACCCAGCAGTCGCTCGACCGCTTCGAACAGCGCTTCGGCGCGCCGGCCTGGGCCTGGCATTCGGAAATGACCGAAGCCCGCCGCGCCGCGACCTTGCGGGCGATCAGTCGCGGTGAGGCGAAGGTGGTGATTGGCGCGCGGTCGGCGCTGTTCCTGCCCTATGCCGATCTCGGGCTCGTCGTCGTCGACGAGGAGCATGACGGCTCCTACAAGCAGGAAGAGGGCGTGATCTACAACGCCCGCGACATGGCGGTGGTGCGCGGCAAGCTGGAAGGCATCGCCGTGGTGCTCGCCTCGGCGACGCCGTCGCTGGAAAGCCTGCATAACGTGGCGCGCCGGCGCTATGCCCATGCCGTGCTGCCGCAGCGCCATGGCGATGCCGTGCTGCCGGCGGTATCGGTGATCGACATGCGCAAGGAAAAGCTGCCGGCGCAGCGCTTCCTCTCTCCCGCCCTGGTCACCGCGCTGGCCGGCACCATTGCCAGCGGCGAGCAGGCCATGCTGTTCCTCAATCGTCGCGGCTATGCGCCGCTGACGCTCTGCGGTGCCTGCGGCCATCGCCTCGAATGTCCGAACTGTGCGGCCTGGCTGGTCGAGCATCGCCGCCACGGCCGCCTGCAATGCCACCATTGCGGTCATCAGCAAAGCCTGCCCAGGGCCTGCCCGGCCTGCGGTGCCGAGGGCCATTTCAAGGCCTGCGGCCCCGGCGTCGAGCGGCTGGCGGAAGAAGCCGCCGCGCTGTTCCCCGAGGCGCGGCTGGCAGTGATGGCGTCGGATACCGCGAACACGCCGCGCCAGATCTCCGACATGCTGGAACGGATGGAAAGCGGCGGGATCGACATCCTGATCGGTACCCAGATCGTCGCCAAGGGTCATCACTTCCCATTGCTGACGCTGGTCGGTGTGATCGATGCCGATCTCGGCCTGGCCGGCGGCGATCCGCGCGCCGCCGAACGGACCCACCAGCTGCTGACCCAGGTCTCCGGCCGTGCCGGCCGCGCCGAACATCCCGGTCGCGTGCTGCTGCAGAGCTTCATGCCCGAGCATCCGGTGATCGCCGCGCTCAGCCGCCATGACGGCGCCGGCTTCATCGCCGCCGAGATGGCCGAACGCCAGCGCGCCTTGATGCCGCCGTTCGGCCGGCTGGCGGCGATCATTGTCAGCGGCGCCGACCAGGGCGCCGTGCAGGCCGCCGCCCGCGACCTTGCCCGCACGGCGCCGCGCGGCGAGGGCCGCAGCCTGCAGGTGCTGGGCCCGGCACCGGCGCCGCTGCATTACCTGCGCGGCCGGTTCCGCGAACGGCTGCTGCTGCGGGCGGCGCGGGATGTCGATGTGCCTGCCGTGCTGCGCGAATGGCTGGCAAAAACAAAACTACCGTCAGGTGTAAAACGCGCCGTGGATGTCGATCCCTATAGCTTTCTCTGAAGCCAGCCCCGATAACTTCCGCGCGTACAGGACCCTGCGTGGGGTGTGGGTCCTGGCCGGGTGGAGGGGAAAATGGTGGGACGTGTCGCGCGCCTTGCGGTGCTGGGTTTTGTGCTGCTGGCGCTGCCGCTGGCAGGCTGCAACGAGGAAGAGGCGGCGCCCGACAAGCGCATCACCGGCCTCAGCAATTTCCAGTCCTTCATCCGCAATACCGGCGGCCTGAAAAGCCTTAACACCTACATCAAGCGGCGGCCCGAAATCCTCTCGGAAGAGAGTATCGGCGTGCTCTATGACGGTGCCCGCACCGAGGGCGAGGTGATGCGCTTCAAGGATAAGCAGCTCGCCAAGGAGATGCTGCCGGCCCTGCAGGCGGTGCGCCGCCGGCTTGGTGAGAGCGAAAACTGCTCGCTGCGCGGCTATTTCATCGCCTGCGGCGAGGAAAAATTCGTCGACGTCTTCCGCAAGTGGCAGTAACGGCGCCGTCCGGCGCCCGGCCCTAGTAGCCCCGCGTGTAATCCACCAGCCGCAGGATCGGCTGGCCGGTCTGCAGGCGGCGGATATTGTCGACGATCTGCGGCGCCACATGGGCCGGAATGCTGTCGGCGGCATTATGCGGCGTCACCGTCACCTTCGGGTGGGTCCAGAACGGATGGCCGTCGCGCAGCGGCTCCTCGTTGAACACATCCAGCGTGGCGCCCGACAGCCAGTCGCTGTCCAGCGCATGCAGCAGGTCGTCGTCGACCACATGGCCGCCGCGCGCGGCATTGATCACATAGGCGCCGCGCGGCAGCAGCGACAGGGTGCGGCGGCAGATGATGCCGCGGGTCTGCGGCGTCAGCGGCAGCAGGCAGACCAGCACATTGCAGAGGCGCAGGAAGCCCTCGAGATGTTCGTCGCCATGGAAACTGGTGACGCCGTCGATCGCCTTCAGGCCGCGGCTCCAGCTTGCCACCTGGAAACCGAGCCCGAGCAGCTTCTGCGCCGCATGGCTGCCCAGCGTACCCATGCCCATGATGCCGATGATGCGCTGGCCGGGATCGACCGGCGGCAGCCACTGCCATTTGCCGTTGCGCTGGTTCTGCTGCATTGCCGCCACCTGCCGGTGGAAGTGCAGCACATGCAGCAGCACGTATTCGGTCATGCCGACGGTCAGGTTGCCGTCGACCACGCGGGCGAGCGGCACATGGCGCGGGATATTCGGGTCGGCGAGAATGCCGTCGACACCGGCGCCGAAGCTCTGCATCAGCTTCAGGTTCGGAAACGACTGCAGCAGGCCGGCCGGCGGCTTCCACACCAGCGCCACCTCGATCTCGGCCAGGTCGCCGACCTCCGGCCAGAGACGCACGTCGAGATCGGGTGCCAGCGCGCGGATCGCGGCGGCCCAGTCGGCGACCGGATGCGAGGGCGAATAGATCAGCAGGGCCATGGTGGACTCGGTGACGGCGGATTACGTGCGCACGGCAGCGGCATGAATGACCTCGAGGTCGAAGGCCGCCGCGATCAGAGCGCGGGTATAATCGGTGCGCGGCGCCGAGAAGATCTGCGCCGCCGGGGCTTCTTCGACGATGCGGCCGTCCTTCATCACCATCACCCGGTCGGCCAGCGCGCGCACCACCCGCAGGTCATGGCTGATGAACAGGTATGCAAGGTCGTGCTTTCTTTGAAGATCGCGCAGCAGGTCGACGATCTGCGCCTGCACGCTCATGTCGAGCGCCGAGGTCGGCTCGTCCAGCACCACGAAACGCGGCTTGAGCACCATGGCGCGGGCAATGGCGACGCGCTGGCGCTGGCCGCCGGAGAATTCATGGGGGTAGCGGTCCATGGTGGCCGGGTCGAGGCCGACTTCCTCCAGCGCCGCGGCGACCATCTGCCGCCGCCCGGCGTCGCTGCCGCCCATGTCGTGCAGCTTCAGCCCCTCGGCGACGATGTCGTGGATCGACATGCGCGGACTCAGCGAATCATACGGGTCCTGGAAGACGATCTGCATCGCGCGCCGCAGCGGGCGCATCTCGCCCCAGCTCTTGCCCTGCAGGTCGCTGCCGTTGAAACGGATGCCGCCCTCGCTGCGTTGCAGGCGCAGCAGCGCATAGCCCAGCGTCGACTTGCCCGAGCCGCTTTCCCCGACCACGCCGAGTGTCTCGCCGGCGTGGATGGCGAGGCTGATGCCATCCACCGCCTTGATATGGCCGACGGTGCGGCGCAGCAGGCCGCGGGTGATCGGGAACCAGACCTTCACATTGTCGGCCTGCATCACCAGCGGCGCCTCCGGATGGGAGGTCGGCGGCTGGCCTTTCGGCTCGGCCGCCAGCAGCTTGCGGGTATAGGGGTGCTGGGGCGCGGCAAAGACACCAGCGACCGGGCCGGCCTCGACGATCTCGCCATGGGTCATCACGCAGACCTTGTCGGCCACCTTGCGCACGACATTGAGGTCATGGGTGATCAGCAGCAGGGCCATGCCGAGCCGGCCCTGCAGCTCCTTCAGCAGTTTCAGGATCTGCGCCTGGATGGTGACATCGAGCGCCGTGGTCGGCTCGTCGGCAATCAGGATGTCGGGCTCGTTGGCCAGCGCCATGGCGATCATCACGCGCTGGCGCTGGCCGCCCGACAGCTGGTGCGGATAGGCGCCGAGCCGGCTTTCGGCATCCTGCAGGCCGACCAGCCGCAGCAGTTCCAGGGTGCGGGCGCGAGCCGCCGTGCGGCTCATCTTCTTGTGCAGCAGCAGCACCTCGTTGACCTGCTGCTCGATGCTGTGCAGCGGGTTCAGCGAGGTCATCGGTTCCTGGAACACCATGGCGATGCGGTTGCCGCGGATCGCCTGCAGCACGGTCGGTTTCGCGCCGACCATCTCCTCGCCGCGGAAGCGGATCGAGCCGGACGGATGGCTGGCCAGCGGATAGGGCAGCAGCTGCAGCACGGACAGCGCGGTGACCGACTTGCCCGAGCCGCTTTCGCCGACCAGTGCCAGCGTCTCGCTGCGGGCGAGGTCGAAGCTGACGTGGCGGACCGCATCGACGGCACCGGACCCTTCCCCGAAGCGCACGCTCAGGTCTTCTACCTGCAGGATGGTCTCGCCGCGTGCCATGGCGCTCACCGGAAGGTCTTGCGCGGGTCGAAGGCGTCGCGCACCGCCTCGCCGATGAAGATCAGCAGGCTCAGCATCAGCGCCAGGATGGCAAAGGCGGTAATGCCGAGCCAGGGCGCCTGGATGTTGGTCTTGCCCTGGCTGAGCAGCTCGCCGAGCGAGGGCGAGCCGGGCGGCAGGCCGAAGCCGAGGAAATCGAGCGCGGTCAGCGTGGTAATCGCGCCGTTCAGCACGAAGGGCAGCATGGTCAGGCTGGCCACCATGGCGTTGGGCAGCAGATGGCGAAACATGATGGCCACATCGGAGACGCCGAGCGCGCGGGCGGCGCGGACATAGCCGAAATTGCGCGCGCGCAGGAATTCGGCGCGCACCACGCCGACCAGCGACATCCACGAGAACAGCAGCATGATGCCGAGCAGCCACCAGAAATTCGGCTGCACGATGCTGGCCATGATGATCAGCAGGTAGAGCGTCGGCAGGCCGGACCAGATTTCCATGAAGCGCTGGAACAACAGGTCGGTCAGGCCGCCGAAATAGCCCTGCACGGCGCCGGCGGCGACGCCGATCACCGAGCTGACCGCCGTCAGCACCAGGCCGAACAGGATCGAGATGCGAAAGCCGTAGATCAGCCGGGCCAGCACGTCGCGGCCCTGGTCGTCGGTGCCGAGCCAGTTCTCCGTCGAGGGCGGCGCCGGCGCCGGCCGGCCGAGATCGTAGTTGATGGTGCGATAGCTGTAATGCAGCGGCGGCCAGACCATCCAGCCGCCCTTGTCGTGGATCAGCTCTTGCACAAAGGGGTCGCGGTATTTCGCCTCGGTTTCGAAATCGCCGCCGAAGGTGGTCTCCGGATAGGCCTTGAAGACCGGAAAATAGAACTGGCTGTCGTAGCGCACCAGCAGCGGCGCATCATTGGCGATCAGTTCGGCGAACAGGCTGAGGACGAACAGGATGGCGAAGATCCACAGCGACCAGAAGCCGCGGCGGTTGCTGCGGAAGTTGTGCCAGCGGCGCCGGTTGATCGGGCTGATCTGCATGGTCAGGCCCGATCCTTTTTCTTCGTCATGCCCGGGCTTGACCCGGGCATCCCATTTTGTACGGCTGTCGGGAAGGAAAATGAGACCCTCGGGTCAAGCCCGAGGGTGACAAAAGAGTTGGGGAGGCGGCTTGGCGTCATCGCGTCAGGCCTGCCGGCTTTCGAAATCGATGCGCGGATCGACCATCACATAGGTCAGGTCGGAGACCAGCCCGACGATCAGGCCCAGCAGCGTGAAGATGAACAGCGAGCCGAACATGATCGGGTAGTCGCGTTTCAGCGCCGCCTCGAAACCGAGCAGTCCCAAACCGTCGAGCGAGAAGATCACCTCGATCAGCAGGGAAGATGTGAACAGGATGCTGATGAAGGCGCCGGGAAAGCCGGCGATGACGATCAGCATGGCATTGCGGAAGACATGGCCGTAGAGCACGCGGCGCTCGCTGAGGCCCTTGGCGCGGGCGGTCAGCACATAGAGCTTGTTGATTTCCTCAAGGAAGGAATTCTTGGTCAGCATGGTCAGGCTGGCGAAGCCGCCGATCACCATGGACAGCACCGGCAGGGCGATATGCCAGAAATAGTCGGTGATCTTCGCCGGCCAGGACAGGTCGCCCCAGTTGTCCGAGGTCAGGCCGCGCAACGGAAACCACTGCACGAAGCTGCCGCCGGCGAACAGTACGATCAGCAGCACGGCGAACAGGAAGCTCGGGATGGCATAGCCGATGACGATGGCGGCTGAACTCCAGAGGTCGAAACGGCTGCCGTCGCGCACCGCCTTGGCGACACCGAGCGGGATCGAGATCAGGTAGACCAGCAAGGTGGTCCACAGGCCGAGCGAGATCGACACCGGCAGTTTCTCGATGATCAGGTCGATCACCGGCCGGCCCTTGAAATAGCTCTCGCCGAAATCGAGACGGGCATAATTCTTCAGCATCAGCCAGAAGCGTTCCGGCGCCGGCTTGTCGAAGCCGAACTGCTTTTCGATCTTCCTGATGAATTCCGGATCGAGGCCCTGGGCGCCGCGGTATTTGCCGGCGCCGCTGCCGGCCTGGGCCATCGCCGCGCCGGTGACGCCGCTCTCGCCGCCGCTGCCGCCGGAGACGCGGCCGGCGGCATCGGCCGCGGTGCCGGTGACCTGGGCGATCACCTGTTCGACCGGGCCGCCCGGGGCGAACTGGATGACGGCGAAATTGACCACCATGATGCCGAGCAGGGTGGGCACAATCAGCAGCAAGCGGCGCAGGATATAGGCGAGCATGGCTCAGTCTCTCATCTTTGCCGCGGCAGATTCAACGCCCGGTCCCGGGCTGCATCGACCCACCAGGTCTCCTGCAGGCCGGTGGCATAGGGCGGTTTCCCGGCCGGCTTGCCGAACCGGTCCCACCAGGCGAGTTTCACCGTACCGCTGTACCAGTGCGGGATCACATACCAGCCCCACATCAGCACCCGGTCGAGCGCCCGGCAGGCGGTGCGCAGGGCCTCGCGGTCCGGTGCCTTGACGATATGTTCGACCAGGTCGTCGACGGCCGGATCGCGGATGCCGGAGAGATTGTAGCTGCCGACGGTGGCGGCGCTGGCCGACGACCAGAAATTGCGCTGTTCGACCCCGGGGGTCAGCGGCTGGGCGAAGCGCCGGCTGATGATGTCGAAATCGAAGCTGCGCATGCGGTTTTCGAAGGCGGTGACGTCGACCACGCGGATCGTCGGCCGGATGCCGATCAGCTCGAGATTGCGCATGAAGGGCAGCACGATGCGCTCGAAGCTCGGCTCGAACAGCAGGAATTCCAGTGTGAAGGGTTTGCCGGCGGCATCGGCGAGCTGGCCGTCCTTCACTTGCCAGCCGGCCGCAATCAGCAGGGCCTGGGCCTGCTTGAGGTTGGCGCGGTTGCGGCCCGAGCCGTCGGTCTTGGGTGGCTGGTATTCGGTGGTGAACACCGCCTCGGGGACGCGGCCGCGCCAGGGCTCCAGCAGTTTCAGTTCCGCCGCCGAGGGCAGGCCGCTGGCGGCGAGGTCGGAATTCTCGAACATCGAGCGGGTGCGTTTGTACAGGCTGTAGAACAGCGTCTTGTTCATCCACTCGAAATCGAAGGCGAGGTTGAGCGCCTGGCGCACGCGGGGATCGGCGAGCTGCGGCTTGCGGCTGTTGAGGAACCAGGCCTGCACGCCCGACGGCGTGCCGTCCTTCAGCACCGCGCGCATGATCCTGCCGGCATCGAAGGCCGGCCGGCCCTTGTAGCCGGTGGCCCAGAGCCGCGCGGTGATCTCCTCGCGATAGTCGTATTCGCCGGCGAAGAAGGCTTCGGCGGCGATGTCGCGGTCGCGGTAGTAATCCTCGCGCACGATGTCGAAATTATGCTGGCCGCGATGCGCCGGCAGGTCGCGGCCCCACCAGTCCTTCACCCGCTCGAACACCAGGCTGCGCCCGGCATCGACCCGGGCGATGCGGTAGGCGCCCGACGAGGGCGGCGGCTGCAGCACCGGATCGGCGAAATTGCGCCCGGCGAACCAGGCCTTCGACATGATCGGCAGCGACGCCACGATCAGCGGCAGGTCGCGGCGGCTTTCGGTTTCGGCGAAGCGGAACACCACGCGGTGCGGCCCTTCGGCGACGACTTCGAGCAGGTCGTGCAGGACCAGCTGGTAGAGCGGGTGGCCATCCTTCTTCACGGCTTCGAAAGTGAAGACGACATCCTCGGCGGTGATGGGCGCGCCGGTGTCCCAGCGCGCCCCGGGGCGGATGGTGAAGGCGGCCCAGGCACGGCCGGATCCGAGTTCGGCACTCTCGGCAATCGAGCCGTACAGCGCGTCGGGCTCGTCGAAGGCCCGGGTCATCAGGCTTTCATAGGCCAGTTCGAGATCGATGGCCTGCACGCCCTTGAGGATCAGCGGATTGAGGTTGTCGAAACTGTCGAGCTGCCAGGCGCGCAGCTCGCCGCCCTTCGGCGCCGCCGGATTGACGTAGTCGAAATGGGCGAAACCGGCCGGGTATTTCAGGTCGCCGAAAGCGGACAGGCCATGGCGCGGGCCGACAATATCGGCGGCGGCCCGCGCCGCTCCCGGGCGGACCAGGCCGGCGGCGAACAGCAGGAACAGGGCGTCGCGTCGGCTGGTCACTCCGACTTGTCCGCAGTGCCGTCGATGCGGAAGCGCAGGCTGGCTTTCACGGTGGGCCATTCTACCGGCAGGATGCTGTAAACGCAGGTATCGCGCAATGTACCATTGCGGGCGACCTGGTGGCTGCGCAGCACGCCGTCGAGCTTGGCGCCGAGCCGCTCGATCGCCTGGCGGCTCTGCCGGTTGAAGAAATGCGTGCGGAATTCGACGGCGATGCAGTCAAGCGTCTCGAAGGCGTATTCCAGCAGCAGCAGCTTGGCCCGGGTGTTCAGCGTCGTGCGCTGCACGGATTTGCGATACCAGGTGGCGCCGATCTCGACCCGTTTGTTGGCGGCATCGACATGCATGTAGGTGGTCATGCCGACTGCCTTGCCACTGGTGCGGTCCATCACCGTGAACGGCAGCATGCTGCCCTGGGCCTGCAGGGCGAGCCGGTTGTCGATTTCGGCTGTCATCGTCTCCGGTGCCGGGATCGCCGTGTACCACAGCTTCCACAGCTCGCCGTCCTTGACCGCCTCGGTCAGGTCGGCGGCATGGGCATGGGCCAGCGGGACCAGCGCGACGCGGTCGTCCTGCAGGGTGACGGGGGAAAGCCAGGTCATTGCGCTCTCTCTGTGATGGTCACTGGCGGGCGGCGGCGAGCTTCGCCGCCTTGGCCGGATCGACCCACCAGGACATGAAGTCGACGCCGCTGGCCGGGTTTTTCGCCGGCATGCCGAACTTGTTCCAGTATGCGATACGGTCGGCATTCAGTGCAAAGCTCGGCGAGATATACCAGCCCCAGGTCAGCGCACGGTCGAGCGCGCGAACCGCCGGGATCAGTGCATGCCGGCTCGGCGCGCCGATCACGTCGTCGATCAGGGTGTCGATGGCCGGGTTCTTGATGCCGGCATAATTCTGGCTGCCGGGATTGTCGGCCGCCTTGCTGGAAAAGAAGAACCGCTGTTCGTTGCCCGGCGAGCTCGACTGGCCCCAGCCGGCATAGATCACGTCGTAGTCGAACTCGCGCAGGCGCCGCACATACTGGGCGCTGTCGATGGCCTGCATGGTCAGGGTGATGCCGAGCCGCTGCAGGCTCTGCGCCCAGGGCGCCGCCATGCGTTCGTAGGACGGGTCCTGCATCATGAAGGTGATGGTGAACGGCTCGCCCTTGGCGTTCACCAGCCTGCCGTCCTTGACCTCCCAGCCGGCCTCCTTCAGCAGCTTCGTCGCCTCGCGCAGGTTCTTGCGGTCAAAGCCGCTGCCGTCCGAGACCGGCGGCTTCCAGGCCGGACCGAACACCTCTTTCGGCAATTTGTCGCGCAGCGGCTCCAGCAGCTTCAGTTCGTCGGGCGAGGGCGCGCCCTCGGCGGCAAAGATCGAATTGTCGAAATAGCTGGCGGGCCGGTAATAGGCGCCATAGGCGAGGTTCTTGTTCACCCATTCGAAATCCCAGGCGAGCGTGAGTGCGTGGCGCACCCGCGGGTCGCTGAACTTGTCGCGCCGGGTGTTGTAGATGAAACCGCTGATGCCGCCGGGCCGGTTGTGCTTGACCATTTCCTTCTTCACCAGGCCCTGCTCGATGGCCGGGAAAGTGTAGAAGGTGGCCCATTCGCGGCCGCTGTTCTCGCTGCGGAAATCATACTGGCCCGACTTGAAGGCCTCGCGCATCACCGTCTGGTCGCGATAGACGTCGTAGCGGATGATGCCGAAATTATAGCGGCCGCGGTTGATCGGCAGGTCCTTGCCCCACCAGTCGGCGCGGCGTTCGTAGGTGATGGCGCGGTTGGCTTCGAAGCTCTTGATCCGGTAGGGACCCGAGCCGGCCCAGGGCTCCAGCGTCACCTTGTCGAAGCCGCGCTTCGCCCACACCGCCTTCTGCAGCACCGGCAACTGGCCCATGATCTGCGGCAGCTCGCGGTTCTTCGGGCCCGAGAAGCTGAATTTCACCTTGCGCGGCCCCAGCGCCTCGGCCTTGGCCACATTGGCGTAATAGAGCTGCATGGTCGGCGCGCCGTCCTTCCTGATCTGGTCGAAGCTCCAGACCACGTCGTCGGCGGTAACCGGCTGGCCGTCGGCCCATGTCGCCTGCGGCCGCAGGGTGAAGACGATCCAGCTCAGGTCGTCCGGCACCTCGACGCTCTCGGCCAGCAGGCCGTATTCGCTGAGGTCGTCATCCGGCGGCTGGGTCATCAGGGTTTCGTAGACGAGGCCGAGGCCCGGCGCCGAATCGCCCTTGGGAATGAAGGGATTGAGGCTGTCGAAACCGGACGGCGTCGCCAGCTTCAGCTCGCCGCCCTTGGGCGCATCCACGTTGACGTAATCGAGCTGCTTGAAGTCCGCGCCATATTTCGGGGCATCGCCAAGCGACAGTGCATGGCTGGTTTTCGTCTGCGCGGCAGCCGCTCCCGACAGCAGCAGGAAGACGGCAAGACTGGCAATGGCGAAACGCATGGCGGACTCCCGTAAATGGCGCGGCCGGGAGATTCAGGCTCCGGCGAGAATGTCGAGCGCGGCCCGGTGCAGCGCCGGATTGGCGGCGGCGATCACCCGCGACCGGCCGGCGGTGGTCAGCGGCCGGCCCTCCCAGTCGGATATAAGACCGCCGGCGCCCGCGACCACCGGTACCAGGGCGGCATAATCATAGGGCTGCATATGGCCGTCGAGCGCCAGTTCGGCGAACCCCGAGGCGACCATGGCATAGGCGATGCAGTCGCCGCTCATCCGGTTGATGCGGCAGCTCTGGCGCAGGCGCGTGAAGGCAGCCGCCTCGGTCTCGCTGAAGGCATCGACATAGGTGGTCAGCACGGCGGCACCGGCCAGCGTCTCGACCTTGCTGGTGCGGGCCGGCTGGCCGTTGCAGGTGGTCGGCCGGCCCGGCGCGCCGAGCCAGCGGTCGCGGGTGACCGGCTGGTCGATCACGCCGATCACCGGCTGGTGCTCATGGGTCAGCGCCACCAGCGTGCCGAAGATCGGCAGGCCGGTGACAAAGCTCTTGGTGCCGTCGATGGGGTCGAGGATCCACTGCCATGGCGCTTCGGGGCGCAGGTGGCCGTATTCCTCGCCGAAGATGCCGTGCTCGGGATACTGCGCCTCGATGGCCTTGCGCATCACCGCCTCGGCGGCGCGGTCGGCCGCCGTCACCGGCGAGGCATCGGCCTTGCTTTCGACATCCAGCGGCTGGCGGAAATAGGGCCGGATCGCTTCGCCGGCGAGATCGGCGAGATGGCCGGCAAAGGCAACGGCGTCATCGAGGAAGCCGGCGGGCAGATCATGCAAAAAGGCCGGGATGTCGCGCATGTCGACCGCCCGGCCTTTGGTCTCTGAACGCTGTCTTACTGGGCGGCCGGGTACGGCACCGGGCTGTCGGACAGGGTGTGCAGGTAGGCCAGCAGGTCGGCGCGCTGCTTCGGGTTCGGGATGCCGGTGAACGACATCTTGGTGCCCGGGGCATAGGCCTGCGGCTTCTTCAGGAAGTGATAGAGGTTCTCGTAGGTCCAGTCGCCTTCGGTCTTCTTGATCGCGTCCGAATAGGCGAAGCCGGCCATATGGCCCTTGTGGTTGCCGACGATGCCATAGAGGTTCGGGCCGATCTTGGCCGCGCCGCCCTTGTCGAAGGTGTGGCAGGCGTGGCACTTGGTGGCGACCTTTTCGCCGGCGGCCGGATCGGCGGCGGCCAGCAGGGTGGCGACCGGCGGATCCTGCTCTTCCTTCTTCGGCGCGGCGCCGGCGGCACCGGCTTCCTCGGCGACTTCGACCTTGAAGCCGGCTTCCTTGATCGGCTTCTCGTGGATCAGGATGTTCCCGAACTGATTGACGCCCATGATGATCAGCAGGCAGAACAGCACGGCGCCAATAATCTTGTTCAGCTCGAAACTATCCATCTCTCGTCACTCCAGACTTCCGCCCGGCGCGCCATGCCGGCGGGGCGGGGGTAGCGAAACGGGGGAAAACAGGCCGGAACGGCCCGAAAATCGCGCTGCACATTAGCGGCTTCCCCGGACCCTCCGCAACCCGTATATATCGGCGGCTCAAAGACTTCCCGTGGCGCCTGCTGCGGCGAAGTGCCGCACCTGGGCCGTCTGCCCGAGTCGTCTGCAACCGCCTGTCCCGCCACCGATTCCAGCCTGCCGAGGCCGTCTGTTCAGCCATGCCCGCCGCCATGTCCGCCGTGCCCCAGAATCCGATCGTCCTGATCCCCTCCCGGCTCGCCTCGACCCGCCTGCCGGACAAGCCGCTGGCCGACATCCACGGCCTGCCGATGATCGTGCATTGCCTGCGCCGCGCCGAGGAAGCCGGCTTCGCCCGGGTCGCGGTCGCATGCGGCGATGCCGCGATTGCCGAAGCCGTGCAGGCGGCCGGCGGTGAGGCGGTGCTGACCGACCCGAATCATCCGTCCGGCTCCGACCGCATCTTCGAGGCCCTGCAGCGCCTCGACCCCGAGCGCCGGCATGACGCCGTGGTGAACTTCCAGGGCGACCTGCCGGCCATCGACCCGACAGTGATCGCCGCGGCGCTGACCCCGCTGGCCGACCCGGCCATCGACATTGCCACCCTGGCGACGCCGATCGTGGACAAGCACGAGATCGACGACCCCAATGTGGTGAAGGCGGTGCTCAGCCTGGCGCCCGGCGCCACGACCGGCCGTGCGCTGTATTTCAGCCGCCGCCCGGTGCCGTCGGGCGAGGGGCCGTTGTGGCATCATATCGGCATCTACGCCTATCGCCGTGCCGCGCTGGAGCGTTTCGTCAGCCTGAAGCCCTCGCCGCTGGAACAGCGCGAGAAGCTCGAGCAGCTGCGCGCGCTGGAGAACGGCATGGCGATTGCGGCGGCCGTCGTTGACACCCTGCCGCTCGGTGTCGATACTCCCGCCGACCTTGAGCGCATCCGCCAGGTCATGCAGAAATCCCGCTAAAAATCAGTCAGAAACATCATGCCGCCAGCCGTCGTCATCGCCACCGAATCCTCCGACCCCGCGCAGGTGGTCGCCTTCCAGGGTGCGCCCGGTGCCTATTCGCATCTGGCCTGCCGTGAGGCGCTGCCCGATCTGGCGCCGCTGCCCTGCGCGACGTTTGAGGATGCCTTTGCCGCGGTGCGCGAGGGCAGGGCAGCCTGTGCGCTGATCCCGATCGAGAATTCGACCGCCGGCCGCGTCGCCGACATCCACCAGCTGCTGCCCGAGGGCGGGCTGTTCATCACCGCCGAGCATTTCCTGCGCGTGCGGCACCAGCTGCTGGCGCCCAAGGGCACGACGCTGAAGACCCTGAAGCGGGTCTACAGCCATGTGCAGGCGCTGTCGCAATGCCGTCGCGCCACCAGGGACCTTGGCCTCGAGCCCGTCGTTGCCAGCGACACCGCGGGTTCGGCCAGGGAAGTGGCCGAGCGCAACAATCCGGAAGAGGCGGCCATCGCCTCGTCGATTGCCGGCGAGCTCTACGGCCTGCAGACCCTGCGCGCCGATATCGAGGATACCCATACCAACACCACGCGCTTCATCCGGCTGGAACGCCAGCGCCGCGACCCCGATCCGAACGGCGCCGCTACCTGCGTCACCGCGATCATGTTCCGGGTGCGCAGCGTGCCGGCCGCGCTCTACAAGGCGCTCGGCGGCTTCGCCACCAACAGCGTCAACGTGATCAAGCTGGAAAGCTACCTGTCGGACGGCTTCAAGGTCGCCGAATTCTACGCCGAGATCGAGGGCCATCCGGCCCATCACAATGTCGACCTGGCGTTGCAGGAGCTGGAGTATTTCAGCCGCTCGCTGAAGGTGATCGGCGTATTCACCGCGCACGCTTACCGTTCGGAAGCCTGACCGCACCATCCGCACAGGATAATCTACGCGGGATATTCTGCACGGGCGTTCCAGACATCGCCGGCGCGGCGCTGTCTGCTGGCGGCATGTCGCTCGACCAGATCATCGCCTTTTACCTGTTTGCTGTGGTTGCCGCTGTCACGCCGGGGCCAGGCAATGTGCTGCTCACCGCCACCGGCGCCCAGGCCGGGCTGTGGCGCGGCCTGCCCTGCCTGCTCGGCGTGTCCAGCGGTGCCGCGGCGCTGATGTTCGCCGCGGCCGCCAGCCTCGGCGGCCTGATGCAGTTGCATCCCCTGCTGCTGCAGGGGATGCGCATCGTCGGCGCCGCCTTTCTGCTCTGGCTGGCGTGGAAAATCGCGACGGCCCCGGTGGCAACGGACCCTGCACCGGCAGTGCCGCCGCGACCGGTCGGTTTCATCGGCGCCGCCCTGCTGCAATGGGTCAATCCGAAGGTATGGATGGTCGCCGCCGGCGCGGTCGCCACCTATCTGCCGGCTGGCAGTGGCGATGAAGGGTTGCTGGTGCGTGCGGGCGTGTTCGCGCTGGTTTTCCTCGCCGCGGCGCTGCCGAGCGGCTTCGTCTGGCTCGCCTTCGGTGCGGCCGCGCAGCGCCTGCTGACCGATCCGCGGCGGCAGCGCATCTTCAATGTCGCGATGGGCGTGATTCTGGCCGGCTCGGTCGCGCTGATCCTGCTCTAGCGTGCAGCGATGAAAGCATTGAACGCATCGCGCAGGCCGCTGGCGGCGTCTTTCAGCCGCATCAGTTCCTCAAGGCTGCGGCCCGAGGCCTCCAGCACGGTCGACGGGCAGATGGCGGCGCGCTGCTTCAGCGCCGCGCCGGCCTTGGTCAGCGCAATGCGCACCTGGCGCTCGTCGTCGGGATTGCGCCGGCGCGTCACATAGCCCGCCGTCTCCAGCCGCTTCAGCAGCGGGGTCAGCGTGCTCGATTCGAGGAACAGCCGCTCGCCCAGCTCGCCGACAGTCTGGCCGTCCTGCTCCCACAGCGCCAGCATCACCAGATACTGCGGATAGGTCAGGCCCATGGCGTCCAGCAGCGGCTTGTACAGCCGGTTGAAGGCGAGGCCGGCCGAATAGATGGCAAAGCAGAGCTGGTTATCCAGCTGCAGCATCGAATCGGCTGATGAATGCTTGGCGGGCGGCGTGGTGCGGGTCATGGCGGCGGCTCCTGATCTCCCTCTTACATAAATAAGACAGCACCAGCCACGACTTCGTGAGGCCAGAGGCCTTGGCGCGGCACCGGCCCGCTGGCGTTAATTTTTTGCGCTTTGCCGCCATCGCACGGCATAATGGCAGCATGAAGACTCCCACACGACGCGACGCCATCGCCACCGGCATGGCGGCCGGCCTGCTGCCGCCGCTGCTGCTGCCCAAGACGGTGGCTGCGGCGCCGGCGACCGCGGCATTGCCCGCCGATGTCGATGTCGCCATCGTCGGCGCCGGCATGGCCGGGCTGGCGGCCGCCATGATGCTGACCGAACGCGGCCGCAGCGTCGCCGTGCTCGAGGCGCGCGACCGCATCGGTGGCCGTGTCTGGACCGATACCGCCCGGCTCGGCGTGCCGGTCGATCTCGGTGCCGCCGCGCTCAAATCCTCGGACGTCAATCCGCTGGTCGCTGAACTGCGCCGCCGCGAGGTGCGCATGCAGCCCGACGACGGCGACTTCTGGCTGTTCGACCGCGACAGCCGCGGCGGCAGCCGCGATGCCGAACCGCTCGACTACGACGCGCTTGGCGCCGCCTATGACCGCATCGACGACGCGCTGGCCGATGCGAAAGTGTTGCGCGCCGACGTAGCCCTGGCCAGCCGGGTGAAACTCGACGGAGACGTGCCGGCCAGCGGCAATACCGCCGGCAGTATTGCCGGGCGCTGGAGCGAACTGGCCCGCGCCATGGCCGGGCCGTTGCATCTCGGCGTCGAGTTCAACCAGGTCGCCGCGCTGGATGCGCCGCGGCTGTCCGGCACCGGCAACGAGATCTGGCTGCCCGGCGGCCTCGGCGGCTGGCTCGCCGGTTACGCCCAGGGCCTGCCGGTCTATCTGTCGCGTCCGGTCAGCCGCATCGACTGGTCGGGCCGTGGCGTCACGCTGGCCACCGCCGAAGGCCAGGTGCGCGCCGAGGCCTGCATCGTCACCCAGCCGCCGGCTCTGCTGGCGGCGTCCGGCACGAAGGACGGCATCCTGTTCCAGCCCGGCCTGCCCGATGTGCAGCGCGAGGCGCTCGGGCGGCTCGGCAGCGGCCTGCTCGACCGCATTGCCCTGCTGTACGAGCCCGGCAGTTTCGAGGCGCCGGTGAATACCCAGGCGCTGTCGCGCGGCGGCAGTGACGGCAAGGGCGGCGGCATCCTCGCGTTCCGCCTCAATGTGCAGGCCCAGCCGGTGGCGATCGCGCTGGCCGGCGGCGACTATGCCCGCGATCTCGAAGCGCGCGGCGAGGCCGCCGCCATTGCCGCGGCCCGTGCGCAGCTCAAGGCCATGCTCGGCGACGAGGTTGACCGCCGCTTCGTGCGCGGCATCGCCTCGGCCTGGGGCCGCGATCCGTGGAGCCGCGGCGCCATCTGCGTCGCCCGGCCGGGTTTTTCGGCGGCGCGCCGCATCGCCGGGCGGGCGCTGTCGGGGCCGGCCGGCCGCGTCCGCGTGCTGTTCTGCGGCGAGGCCTTCGCGCCGCAGGACTGGATCGGGTCGGTCGCCGGCGCCTGGCTGTCCGGCCGCCAGGCGGCGGCCGAAGCCTTGCGCATGCTCGGCTGAAGGTCTTTGCTGCGTATACGTTCCCCAGCAAGGAGAGTCTCCCGTGAAGTTCCGTAATCTCGGCAAGTCCGGCCTTTTGGTTTCCGAAGTCGGTCTCGGCTGCAACAATTTCGAGATGCGCCTCGATCTCGAAGCCTCGCGCAAGGTGATCCACAAGGCGCTCGATCTTGGCATCACCCTGTTCGACACCGCCGATGTCTACGGCAACAAGGGCGGCTCCGAGACGCAGATGGGCAAGATCCTCGGTGCGCGGCGCAAGGACATCGTGCTGGCAACCAAATTCGCCATGCCGATGGATGACGCCGGTAGGAAGGTCGGCGCCTCGCGCCGCTACATCATGACTGCGGTGGAAGACAGCCTGAAGCGGCTGCAGACCGATTACATCGACCTCTACCAGCAGCACCAGCCCGATCCGAACACGCCGATCGACGAGACCCTGCGGGCGCTCGACGACCTGATCCGCCAGGGCAAGGTGCGCTATATCGGCAATTCCAACTTCACCGGCTGGCAGATCGCCGATGCCGACTGGACGGCGCGCCAGCTCGGGCTCAACCGCTTCGTCTCGGCGCAGGACGAACTCAGCCTCGTCTTCCGCAAGACCGAGGAGGAACGCCTGCCGGCCTGCGCGCATCTCGGTCTCGGCTTCCTGCCGTTCTTCCCGCTGGCCAGCGGCCTGCTGACCGGCAAGCACAAGGCCGGCACGGCAGCCGAAGGCTCGCGGCTCGCCAATACCCAGCGGCTGGCCGACCGCTACATGACGCCGGCCAATCTGGCCGTGGTCGAACGCCTGCGCGGCTGGTGCGACACACGCGGCATCGGCATGACCGATCTGGCGTTTGCCTGGCTGCTGGCCAAACCGGTGGTCTCCAGCGTGATCGCCGGGGCGACCAAGCCCGAACAGCTCGAGCAGAACGTCAAGGCCGGCGAGACGAAGCTGACCGCCGAGGATCTCGCCGAGGTGGCGAAGCTGCTCGAAGGCTGAGGCATTCTCCTGCATGATGCGCGGCTGCGTCTGGACACCTTTGTCGCAGCTTGACGTGGATCAACGCGCCGGCCTGCCGCACCCGCAAGGATGACGGCAGGCCGGATGCGCGGCGTGTCGCGGCTCACTTCCCAGCCACCGGCCGTTCTCCCCGCGGCCGCCACGGAGAGCCGCGATGGATACCATCGAAAACCGCACCTATGACGAGTTGCAGCCGGGCGACAGCGCCAGCCTGGTGCGCACGCTGACCCAGCGCGACATCTCCCTGTTCGCGGTGATGTCGGGCGACGTCAATCCCGCCCATGTCGACGAGGCCTTCGCCCGCAGCGACATGTTCCACAAGATCATCGCGCATGGCATGTGGGGCGGTGCGCTGATCTCCACCGTGCTGGGTACCGAACTGCCGGGCCCCGGCACCATCTACCTCGACCAGTCGCTGCGCTTCCGCGGCCCGGTCGGCCTGGGCGATACCGTGACGGTCACCGTGACGGTGACGGAGAAGCAGGACAAGGGCCATCGCGTCACGCTGGACTGCCAGGTGATCAATCAGGATGGCGCGCCGGTGATTTCCGGCACCGCGCTGGTGCTGGCGCCGACCGAAAAGATCCGCCGGCCGCGCATCGTGCTGCCCGAGGTGGCGCTGTACGAGACGGGCCGCAATTACCGCCGGCTGATCGCGATGACGAAAGGCCTGGCGCCGATCCGCACCGCCGTGGTGCATCCGGTCGATGCGCCGTCGCTGCTCGGTGCCGTCGAGGCGGCAAAAGCCGGGCTGATCCTGCCGGTGCTGGTCGGCCCCGAAGCGAAGATCCGCGCCGCCGCCGCCCGGGCCGCGCTCGATCTGGCGCCTTACGAGATCGTTGCCGTCGAGCACAGCGATGCCGCCGCGGCTGCCGCCGTCGCCATGGTGCGGGCGGGCAGGGCGGAGGCGCTGATGAAAGGCGCACTGCATACCGACGAACTGATGCATGCCGTGGTCGACGGCGCCCTCGGCCTGCGCACCAAGCGACGCATCAGCCATGTCTTCGTCATCGATGCGCCGGGCTACCCGCGGCCCCTGTTCGTCACCGATGCGGCGATCAATGTGGTGCCGGGCCTGGAAGACAAGCGCGACATCGTGCAGAACGCCATCGAGCTGGCCCATGCCCTCGGCGTGCCCGAACCGCGGGTGGCGATCCTGTCGGCGGTCGAGACGGTGACGGCCAAGCTGCAATCCACGCTGGATGCCGCGGCCTTGTGCAAGATGGCCGAACGCGGCCAGATCACCGGCGGGATTCTCGACGGGCCGCTGGCCTTCGACAATGCGGTATCCGCCGAAGCGGCGAAGACCAAGGGCATCGTCTCGGCCGTTGCCGGCCGCGCCGACATCTTCGTAGTGCCCGATCTCGAGGCCGGCAACATGCTGGCCAAGCAGCTTGAATATCTCGCCGGTGCCGAAGTGGCCGGCATCGTACTCGGCGCCCGGGTGCCGATCATCCTGACCAGCCGCGCCGACAAGACGCTGGCCCGGCTCGGCTCCTGCGCCATCGCGCTGCTGCTGGCGCGGCACCGGGCGGGCGGCCCGCAGGTGGCGGCATGACGGCGGCGATCCTCGTCCTCAATGCCGGCTCGTCCAGCATCAAGTTCGCCCTGTTCCCGGCCGCCGACGAACCGGCGCGGGCGACACTGCTCTGCGCGGGACAATGCGCCGGGCTGGGCCATCACGTTCGCTTCACTGCGCGGGACGGGGCAGGCAAGGCATTGCTCGACCGCGATCTCGGCGTCACCGGCGACCACGAGGCGGTGCTGGGCGAGTTGCTGGCCTGGATCGGCACCGCATTCGCCGGCCACCGGCTGGTCGCCGCCGCGCACCGGGTGGTGCATGGCGGGCCGCGTTACAGCCAGGCGGTGCTGATCGATGCGGAGGTGACGGCGGAGCTTGAGAAGCTGGTGCCGCTGGCGCCGCTGCACCAGCCGCATCACCTGGCCGCCATCGCGGCCATCGCCAGGCTGCATCCGGATTTGCCGCAGGTCGCCTGCTTCGACACGGCGTTCCATCATACGCAGCCGGCGGTGGCCACGGCCTTTGCCCTGCCGCGCGCACTGACGGAAGGCGACGGCATCCGCCGCTACGGCTTTCACGGCCTGTCCTATGCCTATATCGCCGGCCGGCTGGCCGAGGTGGCCGGGCCGCTGGTTGCCGCCGGCCGCGTCGTGGTGGCGCATCTGGGCAGCGGCGCCAGCATGTGCGCCCTGCAGGACGGCCGCAGCATCGCCACCACCATGGGCTTCACCGCGCTCGACGGCCTGCCGATGAGCCGGCGCTGCGGCGCCATCGATCCCGGCGTGCTGCTCTATCTGATGCAGCAGAAGGGCATGAGCGCGGCGGCCGTCAGCGACCTGCTCTATCACGACAGCGGCCTCTATGGCGTCTCGGGCGTCAGCGACGACATGCAGGAGCTGCTGGCAAGCGACGATCCCCGTGCCGCCCGGGCCATCGACCTGTTCGTCTACCGCATCGGCCGCGAGCTCGGTTCGCTGGTCGCCGCGCTCGGCGGGCTCGATGCCCTCGTCTTCACCGCCGGCATCGGCGAGCATGCCGCCGAGATCCGTCGCCGCGTCTGCCTGGGCGCCGGCTGGCTCGGGCTCGACCTGCTGCCGGCCGCCAATGCCGTCGGCGCCACCCGCATCAGCGCCCCGGGCAGCCGGGTCTCGGCCTGGGTGATCCCGACCGACGAGGACCTGATGATCGCCCGCGAGGCCCGGGCCCTGCTGCAGCGCCGGTCCTGATATTTAAGCATTTGATTATAAATGATTTAATTTTATAAACCGGGACTGTGACAATAGTCACTTTCAAGATGCAAGCTTCCGGGCTAGGTTCCTATCATCCTGATAGTCACCAGACGGTGTTTCCATGCAGCGCACGAATCTCGGCAACATGCAGTGCCCCATCGCCCGCAGCCTCGACCGGGTCGGCGAATGGTGGAGCATCCTGATCCTGCGCGACGCCTTTGCCGGCCTGACGCGCTTCGACCAGTTCCAGAAAAGCCTCGGCATCGCGCCGAACATGCTGAGCCGCCGGCTGAACGGTCTGGTCGAATCCGGCCTGCTGGAGCGCCGCCGCTATAACGAGCGCCCGCCGCGCGACGAATACGTGCTGACCGAGGTCGGCCGCGACTTCCGCCCGGTGCTGTGGTCGCTGCTGGCCTGGGGCAACAAGCATTTTGCCCCCGAAGGCCATGCCGTCGTGGTGGCCGACAGCGTCACCGGCATCGCGGCCGATCCCGTGCTGGTCGACCGCAACAGCGGCCGCCCGCTCACCATCCCCGAATTCCGCTCGGCCGCCGGTCCGGCCGCCGACGAACGCACCCGCCGCCGGCATGCCTTTGCCGCACGGCAGGCTGCCGCCCAGACCCAGAAGGCAGGAGGCTGACATGACCAGCATGGTTGTCGACCGCGACAGCATTGCCGCGACGGCCGATGCCCCGGTGAAGGCCCGCCGCTTCAGCCGCAAGACCCTGCTGCTCGGTGCCGTCATCCTGCTCGCCGGCCTTGGCGGTGCGAAATACGGCTATGATTACTGGACGGTGGGCCGTTTCATCGAGGAGACCGACGACGCCTATGTCGGCGGCAACATCACGGTGATCGCGCCGAAGGTCTCGGGCCTGATCACCGCCGTCGCCGTGACCGACAACCAGGCAGTGCATGCCGGCGACCTGCTGGTGAAGCTCGACGACCGCGACTACCGCGCGGCGCTGGCCCGCGCCGAGGCTGCTGTTGCCGCGCAGCAGGCGGCGCTGGCCAACCTCGATGCCACCCGGCATCTGCGCGAGGCGCTGGTCGCCCAGGCCGAGGCGCAGATCATCGCCGCCAATGCGGAAGTGGTGCGTACCCGCGCCGATGTGTCGCGCTATCGCCAGCTTGCCTCGGCCGAATATGTCTCGCAGCAGCGTCTGCAGCAGGCCGATGCCGACAACCGGAAAGGCGCCGCCGCTGTCGACAGCGCCCGTGCCGCACGCGATGCCGCCGAACGCCAGCTTGCGGTGATCGACACCCAGAAACAGCAGGTCCGTGCGGCGCTGGCCGAAGCCGAGGCCAATGTCGAGATCGCCCGGCTCAACCTCGGCTATACCGAGCTGCGGGCGCCGGTCGACGGCACCATCGGCAACCGGTCGGCCCGGGTCGGCGCCTACGCCACCATCGGCGCGCAGCTGCTGTCGGTGGTGCCGGCCAGCGGCCTGTGGGTCGATGCCAATTTCAAGGAAAGCCAGCTCGCCCACATGCATCCGGGCCTGCCGGTGACGATCCGCGCCGACGTGCTGCCGGGTCGTGAGTTCCGCGGCCATGTCGGCAGCCTGGCACCGGCCACCGGGGCGGAGTTCAGCGTGCTGCCGGCCGAGAATGCCACCGGCAACTTCACCAAGATCGTCCAACGCGTGCCGGTGCGCGTGCTGCTCGACGGCGATGCATCGCGGCTTGGCCTGCTGCGGCCCGGCCTGTCGGTGGTGGCCACGGTCGACACCAAAGGCGCGGCGAAAGAAGGAGGCGCGCCATGACAGCCGGCGCACCGGGGCAGGGCATCGACGCCCTGTCGCCGGGCCAGAAGATCTTCGCCTTCGCGGTGATGTGCATCGGCTTTTTCATCGCGCTGCTCGACATCCAGATCGTTTCGGCGTCCTTGCGCGATATTGGCGGCGGCCTGTCGGCCGGCAGCGACGAGACCGCCTGGGTGCAGACCAGCTACCTGATCGCCGAGATCATCGTCATTCCGCTGTCCGGCTGGCTGTCGCGGGTGATGTCGACGCGCTGGCTGTTCGCCGCCTCGGCCGCAGGCTTCACCATCACCAGCCTGCTGTGCGGCGCTGCCTGGAACATCGAGAGCATGATCGTGTTCCGCGCCCTGCAGGGCTTCCTCGGCGGCTCAATGATCCCGACCGTGTTCACCGCCGCCTTCGCCTTCTTCCCCGGCAAGCGTATCGTCGCGGCCGCGGCTACCATCGGCGCGCTGGCCTCGCTGGCGCCGACGCTCGGCCCCACGGTCGGCGGCTGGATCACCGAAAGTTATTCCTGGCACTGGCTGTTCTTCATCAACCTGGTGCCGGGCATTTTCATCACCATCGCCGTGCCGATGCTGGTGAAGATCGACAAGCCCGACCTGTCGCTGCTGAAAGGTGCCGACTATCCCGGCATGATCCTGATGTCGTTGGCGCTCGGCTGCCTCGAATATACCCTCGAGGAAGGTCCGCGCTGGGGCTGGTTCGGCGACGATGTGATCCGCACCACCGGCTGGATCGCCATCATCGCCGGCGTCGCCTTCATCTGGCGCAGCCTGACCTTCGCCAATCCGGTGGTCGACCTGCGTGCCCTGAAGAGCCGCAATTTCGCGCTCGGCTGCTTCTTCTCGTTCGTCACCGGTATCGGCATCTTCGCCACCATCTACCTGACGCCGCTGTTCCTCGGCCATGTGCGCGGCTTCAGCGCGCTGGACATTGGCCTCGCGGTCTTCTCCACCGGCGTCTTCCAGGTGATGGCGATCCCGGTCTACGCCATCCTCGCCAGGCGCTTCGACCTGCGCTGGCTGATGATGTTCGGCCTGGCCTGCTTCGCGCTCAGCATGTGGAACTTCATGCCGATCACCCATGACTGGGGCTGGCGCGAGCTGCTGCTGCCGCAGGCCCTGCGCGGCTTCGGCCAGCAGTTCGCCGTGGCGCCGACGGTGACGCTGACGCTCGGCGGCCTCGCGCCCGACCGGCTGAAGCTGGCGTCGGGCCTGTTCAACCTGATGCGCAACCTCGGCGGCGCCATCGGCATCGCGGTCTGCGGCACCATCCTGAACGACCGCACCAACCTGCATTTCCTGCGGCTGGCCGAACACCTGACCAGCGCCAATCCGGCCGTCACCGGCCTGCTCGGCAGGGTGGCAGCGGCGCAGACGGCCCTGCTCGGCGGCGATCCGCTGCATGGCCAGGCGGCGGCGCTGAAGCAACTGTGGGCCCTGACCATGCGCGAGGCGCAGACGCTCAGCTACGGCGATGCCTTCACCGTGATCCTGGTCTGCTTCGTGATCGCCACCGCGATGGTGCCGCTGATGCGCAAAGTGGGCGCGCCGTCGCCGGCGGCCGCGGCGGAGGCCCATTGACCGACGTTCCGTCACCATAACCATAATGATCCCCAGGGAGCTGACCCGATGACCATGCCGATCTCTGCCGCCGCCGGCCCAGCCATCACCCTTGCCGCCGCGCCGCCAGTCATGGACCCGCGCACCCGCCGGCTGCTGGAGGGCGCCATCGTGCCGACCCTGCTGCGCATGGCGGCGCCCAATGTGGTGGTGATGGTGGTGCAGGCCTCGGTCGGCCTGATCGAGACCTATTTCATCGGCAAGCTCGGCACCGACGCTCTGGCCGGGGTTACCCTGGTCTTCCCGGTGCTGATGCTGATGCAGATGATGTCGGCCGGTGCCATGGGCGGCGGCATCTCGTCGTCGATCGCGCGTGCGCTCGGCTCCGGCCGGCGCGCCGATGCCGATGCGCTGGTCCAGCATGCGCTCGCCATCTCGCTGCTGTTCGGGCTGGTCTTCATGGTCGCCGTGCTCGGCGGCGGCCGCTGGCTCTACGGCATGATGGGCGGCGATGGCGCCGCGCTGGAGGCGGCGCTGGTCTATTCCGGGGTGATCTTCTGGGGTGCCGCGCTGCTGTGGATCTTCAATGCGCTGGCCAACGTGCTGCGCGGCACCGGCAACATGATGGTGCCGGCGCTGGTCACCTGCATCGGCGCCGTGGCGCTGATCCCGCTGTCGCCCTGCCTGATCTTCGGCTGGGGTCCGCTGCCGCGGCTCGGCATCGCCGGCGGCGCCTATGCCGTGGTCGCCTATTACGGCATCGGCAGCCTGGTCTTCGCCGTCTACCTGTGGTCGGGCCGCTCCGTCGTGCACCTGTCGGCGCGGTTCGCCGGCTTCCGCCGCAAGCTGTTCGCCGACATCCTGCGGGTTGGCGCCGTCGCCGCGCTGATCAGCCTGCAGACCAACCTGATCATTGCCATTGCCACGGCGCTGGTCGGCCGCTTCGGCGCCGCCGCGATTGCCGGCTACGGCACCGGGGCGCGGCTGGAATACCTGCTGGTGCCGATCATCTTCGGCTTCGGCGCGCCGCTGGTTGCCATGGTCGGCACCAACATGGGCGCCGGCCGTCATGACCGCGCCCTGCGTGCCGCCTGGATCGGCGCCGCCATGGCGGCCGCGATCTGCGAGGTGATCGGGCTGGCGGCGGCGGCTTTCCCGCATGCCTGGCTGACCCTGTTCGACCGCGATCCGCTGATGCTCGATGTCGGCACCCGCTACCTGCAGACGGTCGGGCCGCTCTACGGCTTCTTCGGTCTCGGACTGGCGCTGTATTTCGCCTCGCAGGGCGCCGGGCGGCTGCTGTGGCCGCTGATCGCCAACATGACGCGGCTGGTCATCGCCGCCGGCGGCGGCTGGCTAGCGCTGCAGCTCGACGGCGATGTCTTCCACATCTTCGCCGCGCTCGGCCTCGCCATTGTCGTCTTCGGCGTGATCAATGCCGCCGCGGTCGCCGGCGGTTCGTGGTTCGGCCGCCTCAGCCTGCCGGGCCGGCGCCGGCTTGTCTGACAGGGGCCGGCCTGAATACGCGCGTCTTCAGGCAATAATGTCGGGCCGGCCTGACGCTTCGCGTCAGGCGATGATATCAGGAATCAGCAGGTTCTCGATCTTGGTAATCTGATCCTTCAGCGACAGTTTGCGCTTTTTCATGCGCTGGATCTGGATCAGGTTGAGATGCGGCTGCTCGGCCAGGGCGGCAATCGCGTCGTCGAGATCGCGATGCTCGGCGCGCAGGTCGACCAGCTTGCGCTGCAGTTCCTCGGTATCGATCGGACCGGGATAATTCATGCTGGAAACGGACCCCGGGTGGTTGGGCGGGCAATGACGGTCAGAGGGTGGCAATATGGCTTCCCAGCCGGCCGGAAAGCCCTTAACCATAGCATGGATGAGCGAGCCCGGCACACTGGCAAAAGACGGCAATCAGCCCCCGGCCGATGGCGGTTTCTGGCGTTTTTCCCTGGCACTTTACGGCCGGCCCGGGGCGGCGGCGGCCTGCCTTGCCCTGCAGGACCGCTGCGGCGCCGACGTCACCCTGCTGCTGCTCGGATTCTGGCGTGCCCATAAGGGATTTCCCGGCTGGGCCGATGGCGAACTGGCCCGCGTGACGGCGGCGCTGGCACCGGTCAATGCCGTGCAGCGGCCGTTGCGGCAGGCGCGCCGGGCGCTCAAGGCCCTGCAGGCCGACGAGCCGGCGGCGCCGGCGCTTTACGGGGAGATCAAGGCGCTGGAACTGCGCCTCGAGCAGGTCGCCCAGGTCTGGGCGCTCGGCGCCTGCCGCGCCTCGCCGGCCTTTCGCGACCCCGAGCCGCCGGGGCGCGAGGCCGAGATCGCCGCCGCGGCGCAGCATCTGTCGGCTAGCCTCGACATGATCGCGCCGGGCGACGCGGAGGCCCTGCAACTCGGCGCCGCGCTGCTGGACGCGGCCTTCGCGGCCTAAATCTCTTCGGGGTCGGTGCTGCGCACCGGCTTGCCGCCGGTCCAGCGTTTCACCAGCCCGGCATCGAGGCCGAACAGGTCGAGCACGCGGCCGACCGTGTGGTTGATCATGTCGTCGAGGCTCTGCGGCTGGGCATAGAAGCCCGGCATCGGCGGCGCGACGATGGCGCCCATCTCGGTCACCGCCGCCATGTTGCGGATATGGCCGAGATGCAGCGGCGTCTCGCGCGGCACCAGCACCAGCCGGCGGCGTTCCTTCAGGGTCACGTCGGCGGCGCGGCTGAGCAAAGTCCCGGTCACGCCGCTGGCGATCTCGGCCAGGGTCTTCATCGAGCAGGGAATCACCGCCATGCCCAGCGTCTGGAACGAACCCGACGAGATCGCCGCGCCGATGTCGCCGATGGCATAGACCTTGTCGGCCATGGCCTTCACCTCGGCGATGCTGCGGTCGGTCTCGTAGGAAATCGTCATCTCGGCGGCGCGGGTCAGCACCAGATGGGTCTCGACGCCGCTGCCTTTCAGCGACTCGAGCAGCCGCAGGCCATAGATCACGCCGGATGCACCGGTGATGCCGACGACCAGCCTGCGGTAGGCCGGTGCACGGATCGCCGGTTTCGCCACCGGTGCCGCCAGTTTGGCAGCGGTCGGGCGGCGCGGTGTGGATGGACCGGCCTTATCCACAGCTTTCGCCACCGGCCTGGCGGCTTTCTTCTGGCTGCGGACGGATTTTGCGGCGGGTTTCACGGGGCGTGGCATGACCATTTCCAATTATGAAGCAATTTTGACGCAGGGGGCTGACAAAGCGCAAGGGCAGTGCTTAACTCTTGTAGTGCGCGTGGCGGTGCGGCCGCGCCGCAATCAGGCGCCTGCCGTGCCGCTAGACGCGCTCCGAACCGCAAGGAGGAGGTCGCGATGAATACACCGGCGCATCTCGAAACGCTCATCGAAAAACATCACAGCCTGCAAGAGGCGATCGATGACGAGATCCACCGCCCCATGCCCGACTCGGTTCGCCTGACCCAGCTCAAGCGCGAGAAGCTCAAGCTGAAAGAGGAAATCACCCGCTTCGAACAATAACTGCCTGACCGGCGAAGGCGCTGCCGTCAGGCCAGCAGTCCTTACGGAAGAGCCTTCGCCTTCTCGCGCAGTTCGAATTTCTGGATTTTGCCCGTCGAGGTTTTCGGGATATCGCCGAACACCACGGTCTTGGGGCATTTGAACTTCGCCAGGCGCTCGCGGCAGAAGGCGATGATCGCGTCGCTGCCACTCTGGTCGGCGGCGAGGGCGGCGCCATTCTTGAGCGTGACGAAGGCGCAGGGCGTTTCGCCCCAATGCGCATCGGGCCGTGCCACCACGGCGGCTTCGAGGATGTCGGGATGCATATACAGCACGCCCTCGACCTCCAGGGTCGAGATGTTCTCGCCGCCCGAGATGATGATGTCCTTCGAGCGGTCCTTGATCTGCATATAGCCGCCCGGATGCAGCACCGCGAGGTCGCCGGAATGGAACCAGCCGCCGGCAAAGGCCTCCTGCGTCGCCTTCGGGTTCTTCAGGTAGCCCTTCATCACGACGTTGCCGCGGAACATGATCTCGCCCATGGTCTCGCCATCGGCCGGCACCGGCTGCAGGGTCTGCGGGTCCAGCACGGTGACGTCTTCCTCGACATGGTAGCGCACGCCCTGGCGCGCCTTCATCGCCGCCTTCTCGGGCAGCGGCAGCGCATCCCATTCGTCGTGCCAGTCGCAGACCACCGCCGGGCCATAGACCTCGGTCAGGCCGTAGACATGGGTGACGTCGAAGCCCATGTCGTCCATCGCCGCCAGCACGGCGGCCGGCGGCGCGGCGCCGGCGGTCATGCATTTCACACCGGGCTTCAGCCTGGCCTTCACTTCGGCCGGCGCGTTGATCAGCATGTTGAGCACCGTCGGGGCGCCGCAGAAATGCGTCACGCCGAGATGGACGAAGCTGTCGAAGATCGCCGCCGGATCGACCCGGCGCAGGCAGACATGCACGCCGGCCAGCATGGTGATGGTCCAGGGGAAGCACCAGCCGTCGCAATGGAACATCGGCAGGGTCCACAGATAGACCGGATGCTTGGGCAGGTTCCAGGTGACCGCGTTGCCCATGGCGTTGAGATAGGCGCCGCGGTGATGCGTGACCACGCCCTTCGGATTGCCGGTGGTGCCCGAGGTATAACCCAGCGAGATGGCATCCCATTCGTCGAGCGGGCCCTGCCACGGATACTCGAAATCGCCGAGTTTGAGGAAATCCTCGTATTCGATGGCGCCGATGCGCTCGCCGGCGGTCACGGCTGCATCGTCGATGTCGATCACGTAGGGCTTGTTCTTCGCCTGGGCGAGGGCCGCTTCGGCGACCGGCGCGAATTCGCGGTCGACCATCAGCACCTTGGCCTCGCCATGATCGAGGATGAAGGCGATGGCGGCGGCATCGAGCCGGGTGTTGATGGCGTTGAGCACCGCGCCGGTGGCCGGCACGCCGAAATGCGCCTCGAGCTGCGCCGGGGTATTGGCGGCGATGATGGCGACCGTGTCGCCGCGGCGGATACCGCGCCGCGCCAGCGCCGAGGCGAGCCGGCGGCAGCGCATGTACAGCGTGGCGTAATCGTAACGCCAGTCGCCGTGGACGACGGCCAGGCGATGCGGGAACACCTCGGCGGTGCGGCGCAGGAAACTCAGCGGCGACAGCGGCTCGTAATTGGCCGGCGTCTTGTCGAGGTCGCGGTCGTAGATCGTCGTCATGGCGGAAGCCTCCCCAGCAGGCGCGGCCAAGCTAGCCCGGATTGTACGCCGGCGGCAACGGCTGCCCCCGGTTGTCCAGCGGGCTCAGGTGAATTTGAGGCCGAAACCGTCGGCCAGCAGCTTCAGGCCGCAGAGCAGGGTGATGATGTTGACCATCTGGTAGAAGATCCGGTCGTTCAGCTTGCGGTGCAGCCAGATGCCTGTGGTCACGCCGACCAGCGCCACCGGCATCAGCACGACGGAGGTGCCGAGGTTCTCGGCGCTGAACTGGCCGAGCCACCAATAGGGGATCAGTTTCACGTAGTTGATGGCGGCGAAGAAGATCACCGCCGTGCCCATGAACAGCGTCTTGTCGAGCTTCAGCGGCACCATATAGACCATCAGCGGCGGGTTGCCGGCATGGGCGATGAAGCTGGTGAAGCCGGAACAGGCGCTCCAGAACAACCCCTTGGGCAGGCTGTGCGGTGCCGGCTGGTCACTGCGGCGGCCGAACCAGCGGTGCAGCGGGAACAGGACCGCAACAGTGCCGACGATCAGCAGGATCGCCTCGTTGTCGACCCAGCGGGCAATCGCCGCGCCGATGCCGACGCCGGCCACGCCGCCGGCCAGGATGGTGGGCAGCACGCGGCGGTCCCAGATGCCGCGGAAGCCCCACAGGCTGGCCAGGTCCATCAGGCACAGCACCGGCAGCATGACGGCGGCGGCCTGCAGCGGCGGCAGCACCAGGCTGATCAGCGGCAGGGCGATCAGCGACGAGCCGGGGCCGAAGCCGCCCTTGCTGAAGCCCACAATGATCACAGCGGGAAAGGCCACGGCGTAGAACCAGGGATCGGGAATCATGGCGAAATGCGACAGCATGGCGGGACAAAGCCTGATCGCCGGCAGACGGCCGGTTCGGTTGACGGTATGGTGCGGCGAAGTTTATCTTCCATATCAAGTTTGCTGTGCAACACCAATCACCAGAACGAAGCATGGATAACGGCGTCTCCGCGGCGGTAACCGCGATGGAGCAGGCGGTCCGCCGCCTCGATGCCGCGCTGGGCAAGCGTGCGGCAGCCTTCCGTTCGCTTTCCGACCAGCACGGGGCGACGGCGGCCGAGCTGCGTGCGCTGCGCGAGGAGCTGCAGGCGGCCCGCGACGAGGCGGCCAGCTTGCGCGAGCGCGCCGATCTGGTCGATGCCCTGCGCGAGGAACTGGCCCAGATCCAGAACGAGCGCGGCGAGGGCGACATGCAGCCGGTTGCTGCCGGCGCCGGCGACACCGCCCGGCACATGCAGCTCGAACAGGCGGTGGCGGCACGCGACGCCGAGATTGCCGCCCTGAAGGACGAGCGCGATACACTGCAGCAGCGGCTGGCCGCGGCCGGCAGTGCGGCGATGCCGGCCACGGTACAGGCTGCGGATGTGACGACCCTGAAGGCCGAACTGACCGCGGCGCGGGCGGCCCAGGCGGAAATGCAGGCCTTCCAGTCGGGCATCGCGGCGCGGCTGGAGGCCACCATGGCACGGCTGCGCCAGGCACTCGACGCCGAAGTAGCCGGCCAGAGATAGACAGGAGCACGCGATGGGACAGGTCAATGTCACTGTCAACAACCGGCTCTATTCCGTCGGCTGCGACGACGGCGAGGAGGCGCAGGTCCAGCGGCTGTCGCAGGTGCTGGACGGCCGCATGCGCGAACTGGCGGCCCTGGTCGGCCAGGTCGGCGAGGCGCGGCTGATGCTGATGACGGCGCTGACGCTCGCCGACGACCTCGAGACCGTGCAGGGCGAGATCGCGGCCATGCGGGCCGAGCTGGAGGCGCTGCGCGAACAGCAGAAAACGGCGGAAGGCGGCGCCGATGCGCTGGTCGGGCTGGCGCAAAGGCTGGAAGACATTGCCGCGCGGCTGGAGACCTCCTAGATTAAGGGCAGGACGGTGTGCTGCCCGGTGCGTTAGGTTTACATAACCCTGGGGCCAATGCTCATCTCTGAGGGAGCTGTCCCTGCCGGAACCGTGGTTCCGATCATACGGCGCCCACCTGGTACGCCAGGCCACAGAGGTTTGTTCATACCGACGGCCATGGTGGGCTCCGTCCGCTTTCCCTTCCCTCGCGCTGTTCCCGCATGTCAGAGTCCCGGCATGACCGATCTCGATGCGCGCAAGGCCGTCCTGCGCGGCAAACTGAAAGAGCGCCGCGCCGCGGCCGCGGCAGCCAACGGCGCTGCCGTCGCCGCGCTGGCCGCCGACCGCTTTCTCGCTGCCGTGCCGTTGCGCGCCGGCCAGGCGGTGGCCGGCTACTGGCCGATGGCGGACGAGCTCGATCCGCGGCCGCTGCTGGACGCGCTGCGACAATGCGGTGTGCTGGTTCTGCTGCCCTGCGTGGTGGCGAAAGCGCAGCCGCTGGCCTTCCGCCGCTGGGACGAGGATGTCGCGCCGCCGCCGGGACGCTACGGCATTCCGGCGCCGCCGGATCACCTGCCGGCCCTGCGGCCCGATATCCTGCTGGTGCCGCTGGTCGGCTTCGATGCCGAAGGCCACCGGCTCGGCATGGGCGGCGGCTTCTACGATGCGACGCTCGAGGCCTTGCGCGGCGACGGCCTGCCGTTGCTGGCCGCCGGCTATGCCTTCGCGGTGCAGCAGGTGGCGGAGTTGCCCCACGGCGCGATGGATGAGAGACTGGACCTAGTGGTGACCGAACGCGGCGCCATCGACTGCCACGCAGAGGGCGGCCAGACCATATGACGACGGGACACGACAGGGACAGCGACGTGAGGACGATGGCGTGAAGCTTCTGTATTGCGGTGATGTGGTCGGGCGGGCCGGGCGTGACGCGGTGGTGTCGCGCATCCCGGCGCTGCGCCAGAGCCTCGGCCTCGATTTCGTGCTGGTCAACGGCGAGAACGCTGCCGCCGGCTTCGGCATCACCGCCAAGATCTGCGAGGACTTCTACGCCGCCGGCGTCGATGCCATCGTGCTCGGCAACCATTCCTGGGACCAGCGCGAGACGCTGAGCTACATCAACGGCGACCCCAGGCTGCTGCGGCCGCTGAATTACCCCAAGGGCACGCCGGGCAGGGGCGCCGCGGTATTCACCCTGCCCGGTGGCCGCAAGGTGCTGGTCGTGCAGGTGATGGGCCGCATCTTCATGGACCCGCTGGACGATCCGTTTGCCGCGGTCGACGGCGAATTGCAGAAATACCGGCTCGGCAGCGGCAGCGTCGATGCCGTCATCGTCGACATCCACGGCGAGGCGACCTCCGAGAAGATGGCGATGGGCCATTTCTGCGACGGCCGCGCCTCGCTGGTCTGCGGCACCCACAGCCATGTGCCGACCGCCGATGCGCAGATCCTGCCCGGCGGCACGGCGTACCAGACCGATGCCGGCATGTGCGGCGACTACAATTCGGTGATCGGCATGGAGAAGACCGAGCCGGTCAACCGCTTCACCCGCCGCATTCCCGGCGGCCGTTTCGAACCGGCCAGCGGCGAGGGCACGCTCTGTGCCGTCTATGTCGAGACCGACGACCGCAGCGGGCTGGCGACGAAGATCGCGCCGCTGCGCCTCGGCGGCCGGCTGCAGCAGGCGACCCTGCCAGCCTGACCATGGCGGCCTGACCATGGCGGCATTCGGCAGACTGCTGAAGGACGTGCGAGCCTGCACCGTCTGCGCCGCGCAACTGCCGCTCGGGCCGCGCCCGGTGGTGCGCATGGCATCCTCCGCGCGGCTGATGATCATCGGCCAGGCACCGGGCACGAAGGTGCATGAGAGCGGCATTCCGTGGGACGACCGCAGCGGCGACCAGCTCCGCGCCTGGCTCGGCCTCGACCGCGATGTGTTTTACGACGAAACGCGCATCGCCATCATGCCGATGGGCTTCTGCTATCCCGGCCGCGACGCGCGCGGCGGCGACAGCCCGCCCAGGCCGGAATGCGCGCCGCTGTGGCATGACCGCCTGCTGGCGCATCTGCCGGGCATCGAGCTCACCCTGCTGGTCGGGCAATATGCCCAGGCGCGCTATCTCGGCACCCGGCGCAAATCCACGCTGACCGCCACGGTGCAGGCCTGGGCCGAATACCTGCCCGGCGGCCTGCTGCCGCTGCCGCACCCGAGCTGGCGGAATACCGGCTGGCAGAAGCGCCAGCCGTGGTTTGCCGCCGACCTGCTGCCGGTGCTGCGGCAGCAGGTCGCGCGGCTGCTCTAGCCGACGGCTTCCAGCTCGCCGGCGAGTTCGGCGCAGGTCTTGTCGAGCATCGTCCGGGCGAAATCGTCGATCGGCAGGTCTTTCACCCGTTCGTAGGTGCCGCCGGCACAGATGACCGGCACGCCGCAGATCAGGCCGGGCGGAATGCCGTAGCTGCCGTCCGACGGCACGCCCATCGATACCCAGCCGCCCTGCGTGCCCTGGATCCAGTCGCGCATATGGTCGATGGCGGCATTGGCGGCGGAGGCGGCCGACGAGGCGCCGCGTGCCTCGATGATCGCCGTGCCGCGCTGGGCCACGGTCGGGATCAGCGTCTCGCGATACCAGGCCGCGTCGCCGATCATGTCGCGCAGGCTGCGCCCGCCGACGGTGGCAAAGCGCCAGTCGGCGAACATGGTCGGCGAGTGGTTGCCCCAGACGACCACCTTCTCGATGTCGTGTACGGCGACGCCGGCCTTGGCGGCGAATTGCGAGGCCGCGCGGTTGTGGTCGAGCCGGATCATCGAGGTGATGTTCGCGGCGGGAAACTCCGGGGCGTTGCGGGCGAGGATGGCGGCATTGGTGTTGGCCGGGTTGCCGACGACGATGACGCGGGCGTCGCGTTTTGCGCCCTCGTTCAGCGCCCGGCCCTGCACTTTGAAGATCTCGGCATTGGCCGACAGCAGGTCGCGCCGCTCCATGCCCTTGCTGCGCGGTCGCGAGCCGACCAGGAAGGCCGCATCGGCATCGCGGAAGGCGGTGGCCGGATCGTCAGTGACGGTGACGCCGGCCAGCAGGGGGAAGGCGCAGTCCTCAAGTTCCATGACGACACCGCGGACGGCGGCCTGCGCCTGCGGCAGATCGAGCAGTTGCAGGATGACCGGCTGGTCCGGGCCGAAGACATCGCCCTTGGCGATCCGGAACAGCAGGGAATAGCAGATCTGGCCGGCAGCGCCGGTCACGGTGATGCGTTTGGCCTGTAGTGACATGGGTTTCTCCTTCGGCGGGCTGGGCGGTGATGGCAGGACAATGGTATTGGCCGTTCGATCAGACCAACAGATTGTCCGGTTCGTATCGACAAGAAAAATCGAACGATCTGGCGGTCAGGGGCGCCGGCGCGCCACGAATTCGAGGAAGCAGAGCAGCTTGTCGACCTGCACGCCGTCGGTCGACAGCGGCATGACGATGTCGACTACCGAGAGGAAGTCTTTGTGCGGGCCGACATAGGGCACCCGGTTGACGCGCGGCACCTGCTGCGTGGTGACGGCCTCAAGGCTCTGCCAGATGCGGCTGCCCGGCTGCTGGTGCGGCAGGTCGCTCATGCATGTGCCGGTATAGCGCGCCAGCATGTGCTCGTCGGCGAAAGTGCCGAGTACGCGGTAGCGGAAATCCAGCGGCCAGCCCGGCTTGGCGTCGCGCAGCACGTCCATCAGGATCAGGTTGGGCAGCAGCGGCGTGATCGCCGCCGGATCGATATCGGCACGTGACGGCATCGCCCGGTCGCCGCGCTGCGCATCCCAGTAGTCGAAGCCGGCCAGCAGCAGGGGCGTGGCGCCGTCGCGCTCAAGGCTGTCCCGCAGCGCGCTCACCTCACGGCGCCCCTTTGCCCGGACGCGGCACCGGCTGCGGGGTTTCCGCCGGCACCGGGCCAAGGCCGTGGCGGGGCAGGAAGTCGACCAGGTTGAACAGCATGGTCACGGTCCTGCCGTCTTCCGACAGCGGTGCGATCAGGTCCTGGGCGGCGAGGAAATCCTTGTGCTGGCCGATATACGGCACCTGGGTGACCAGCGGCCGGGCCGTTTCGACGACGGTGCTGAAATTCTGCCACATGCGGCTTGGCGGCTTCTGGTGTGGGATCTCGCTCATGCGCAGGCCGGTATAGCGCATGGTCAGATGTGCCTCCACCGCGCCGCCCATCAGGCGATAGCGGAAATCGAGCGGCGCGCCGGTCGTATTTCCGGATGGCGCCTCGCGCAGCACTTCGAGCAGCACCACATGAGGCAGCAGGGCGGGGATTTCGGCCGGATTGATGTCGCCGCGCGCCGGCATCGGCCGTCCGGCGCGCTTGGCGTCCCAGTAACGATAGCCCTGTTGCAGCAGGTGAGTGGCGCGGTTCAGCTCGAGCACGACCCGATGTTAGGCTGGCACCGCGCCGCTTGTCGCGCAGGTTCTAAAGACCTGCACTCATTGGGTTGAGCGGTTTACCACCGGCATGTCCGCGCGGTTGCGGTCAGCCAAGCTGGGTGAAGGGATGGGTGCCGTCCTCGAGGCGGACGGCAGGACCGAGATCGACGCAGACTAGCAGCCGGTCGACGGTCTCGCCGTCATCGGCCAGCGGCAGCACGATGTGATAGATGCTGCTGAGGTCGCGGGCGCGGCCGACATAGGGCAGTATGCCGTGGATCGGCGCCCGGGCGTCGAAGGCGGCCGACAGATGGTCCCAGACCTTGCTGGGCGGCCGCTGGTGCGGCAGCTCGCTGAGCAGCCGGCCGGTATTGTCGGAATTGCTGATCGCCTGGATGCGGCTGCCGATCTCGGCATAGCGGAAATCGAAGGGCTCGCGGATCGCCGCGAACAGGATGGTGAAGGGGCGGATGGTCTCGGGGATCAGCGGCGCCAGGGTCGCCCGGTCCGGCATCTCGCGGGCGCCGCGGGCCTGCAGCCACAGGCCATGGGCCTGGCGCATCATCCCCGACTGCGGGTAGCCCGGCAGCGCCGAGGGCGTCTGCGGCAGCGCCACCGGCGGGATGGCGATCCATTGGGCGAGGTCGGACATGCGTCTCCCATTATAATCTGTATGCAGATCAGCCCGTTGCCACGGACGGCTCCGACACACGCGTTTGATTGTATGGAGCAGGGTGGTTTCGCGCAAGAGTGATATCGGGATCGGCGGTAAAGGCTTCCGGCAGCTTGCTTTTAGCTCCGCGGAAGGCTATCCGGGCGCCTCGCCGGCTGCCGGTGGCGGCCGAAATATGGTAAACACACCCGATTCGCCCGTTTTCCGCTACGCCGCAGGTTGAAGGTCATGGCCGGCCATTCCCAGTTCAAGAATATCATGCACCGCAAGGGTGCGCAGGACGCCAAGAAAGCCAAGGTGTTCACCAAGCTGATCCGCGAGCTGACCACGGCAGCGCGCGCCGGCCAGCCCGACCCGGCGGCCAATCCGCGCCTGCGCGCCGCGATCCAGGCCGCCCGTGCTGCCAACATGCCGAAGGATACCGTCGAGCGCGCCGTCAAGCGCGGCGCCGGCGGCGACGGTGCCGACAATTACGAAGAGGTGCGCTACGAAGGCTACGGCCCCGGTGGTGTCGCCGTGATCGTCGAGGCGCTGACCGACAACCGCAACCGCACCGCCGGCGAGGTGCGCGCCGCCTTCTCGAAGAACGGCGGCACGCTCGGCGAGACCAATTCGGTCGCCTTCATGTTCGATCGCGTCGGCGAGATCGTCTTCCCGGCCGCTGCGGCCAGCGGCGAGGCGATGTTCGAGGCGGCGCTGGAAGCCGGCGCCGACGACTGCCAGTCCGACGACAACCATGTGATCACCTGCAACCAGGATGACTTCGCCCAGGTGCGCGAGGTGCTGGAAAAGCAGTTCGGCGATCCGGAATCGGCCAAGCTGGTGTGGCGGCCGAAAACCGGCACACCGATCGAGGGCGAGAAAGCGGAAACCTTGTTCAAGATGATCGAGGTGCTGGAAGATTCCGACGACGTCCAGCAGGTCTATGCCAATTTCGAGATTTCGGAGGACGAGCTGAGCAAGCTCGCGAGCTGACAGGACCGCATGCGCATCATTGGCCTCGACCCGGGTCTGCGCGCCACCGGCTGGGGAGTGATCCTCGCCGAGGGCAACCGGTTGAGCCATGTGGCGCATGGCACCATCCGCAGCAATCCGGACGAGGACCTCGCCTATCGCCTGCGCAGCCTGCATGACGCGCTGACCGAAATCCTCAATGAATGGCAGCCGCAGAGCGCCGCCGTGGAAGAAACCTTCGTCAACAAGAATCCGGCCTCGACGCTCAAACTCGGCCAGGCGCGCGGCGTGGTGCTGCTGGCGCCGGCCCAGGCCGGGCTGCCGGTCGCCGAATATGCGCCCACCGTGATCAAGAAGGCGGTGGTCGGCACCGGCGCCGCCGACAAGGACCAGGTGCATGCCATGGTCAAGCGTCTGCTGCCCGGCGTGACCGTGCAGGGCAGCGATGCGGCCGACGCGCTGGCGCTGGCGATCTGCCACGCCCATCATGCGGCCAGCCAGCGCGTGCTGCGTGCCGCCGAGGGCCGCGCCCATGCCGCTGCCCGGACTGCCAGACTGGCAGGTGCGCGGTGATCGCCCGGCTGTCCGGCCTGCTCGATTCCGTCTCCGAGAGCGCCTGCATCGTCGATGTCGGCGGCGTCGGCTACCTCGTCTATTGCTCGGGCCGCACGCTGCGTGGTCTGCCGCGGCCGGGCGAGGTCGTGCGGCTGCATGTCGAGACCCATGTCCGCGAGGACCATATCCATCTCTACGGCTTCCTCGCCGAGGCCGAACGCGGCTGGTTCAACCTGCTGCAGACCGTGCAGGGCGTCGGCGCGCGGGTCGCGCTCGGCATCCTGTCCTCGCTGTCGCCTGACGAGCTGTTCCGCGCCATTGCGTCCGCCGACAAGACGACGCTGCACCGCTGCGATGGCGTCGGCCCCAAGCTGGCCGCGCGGCTGGTCACCGAACTGAAGGACAAGGTCGGCGGCATCGCGCTCGGCCCCGTCGCCATGGCCGGCGGTGGCGCCGCCGAGACCGTGGCGGCGACCGAGGGCACCGGGGCCGTGGCCGATGCGCTGTCGGCGCTGGTCAATCTGGGCTATCGCCGCGCCGATGCCTTCGGTGCGGTCACGGCCGCCGCGCGCACGCTCGGCAGCGAGGCCAATGTGCAGGCGCTGATCCGCGCCGGGCTGAAGGAGCTGGCCCAGTGACGCCGAAACCGGCAAAGGACACGCCGGTCGATGCCGGCCGGCTGGTCTCGGGGGCCACGGCCGAGGGCGACGACTTCGAGCGCCACCTGCGGCCGCAGCAGCTCGGCGATTTCATCGGCCAGCGCCAGGCCCGCGAGAACCTGCAGGTCTTCATCCAGGCCGCCCGCGCCCGCGACGAGGCGCTCGACCATGTGCTGCTGCACGGCCCGCCGGGCCTCGGCAAGACCACGCTGGCGCAGATCGTCGCCCGCGAGCTCGGCGTCAGTTTCAAGGCGACCTCGGGCCCGGTGATCGCCAAGGCCGGCGACCTTGCCGCGCTGCTGACCAATCTCGAAGCTCGCGACGTGCTGTTCATCGACGAGATCCACCGGCTCAACCCGGCCGTCGAGGAAATCCTCTATCCGGCGATGGAGGATTTCCAGCTCGACCTGATCATCGGCGAGGGGCCTTCGGCGCGCAGCGTGCGCATCGACCTGCCGCCGTTCACCCTGGTCGGCGCCACCACGCGCTCAGGGCTCTTGACCACGCCGTTGCGCGAACGCTTCGGCATTCCACTGCGGCTGAATTTCTACGAAGCGGACGAGCTTGAGCTGATCGTGCGGCGCGGCGCCCGCATCCTGGCGCTGGAGCTGGATGCCAGCGGCGCCCGCGAAATCGCCCGCCGGGCCCGCGGCACGCCGCGCGTCGCCGGCCGGCTGCTGCGCCGGGTGCGCGACTTCGCCGCCGTCTCGGGGGTGAAGACCGTCGACGCCGCCGCCGCCGATGCGGCGCTGCAGCGGCTCGAGGTCGATGCCCGCGGCCTGGATGCCATGGACCGCCGCTATCTCGGGGTCATCGCCCGCGACTTCCAGGGCGGCCCGGTCGGTGTCGAGACCATCGCCGCCGCCCTGTCCGAGCCGCGCGACGCGCTGGAAGACATCATCGAGCCCTATCTGATCCAGCAGGGCTTCCTGCAGCGCACTCCGCGCGGCCGGCTGTTGACCGCCCAGGCCTTCGCCCATATCGGGCTGACCGCACCGGCAGGCCTCGCCGGCCGCCAGCTCGACATGCTGGGAGACGACGATGCCTGAGCAGGCCGCAGGGCAGGGCACAGGACAGGGCTTCGTGCATCGCTATCCGCTGCGGGTGCAGTGGGAGGATACCGATGCCGCCGGCATCGTCTATTACGCCAATTACCTGCGCTATATCGAGCGCGGCCGTTCCGACCTGCTGCTCGCCCATGGCATCGACCAGCGCGGCCTGATGGACGGCGGCGAATCGGACGGCCGGGGCGGCGCCGCCTTCGCGGTCCGCGCCTGCAATGTCGAGTATCTGAAGCCGGCCCGCCTGCATGAGGATCTGGTCGTCACCACCGCAATCACCGCTTTGCGCGGCGCCACGGTCGAGGCCCGCCAGGATGTCTGGCGGGGCGAGGAACTGCTGGTTTCCGCCGAAGTCCGGCTCGCCTGCATCGACGGCCGGGGCCGGGCGCGGCGGGTGCCGCCGGCGGTTGCGGCCGTATTCGCCACACTTTCACCAAATTTATCGCGTTGATCTGCTAGTTCTTAACGGAAGGACTCAAATCTAATGGACAGGACCGTCAGCGCCATGCAGCTCGGGGGCTCGTCAGCCGTATCCGACCTGTCCCTGTGGGCGCTCTTCATACAGGCCGACTGGATCGTCAAGGCCGTCATGCTGATGCTGATCCTCGCCTCCTTCTGGTCGTGGGCGATCATCTTCGACAAGATCCTGAAGATCCGGAAGGTGGTGGCCGATACCGACAAGTTCGAAAGCGACTTCTGGTCGGGTGGCTCGCTGGACGCGCTGTATGACCGCCTGTCGGTCTCCGGCCCGCAGCATCCGATGGCCGTCCTGTTCGTCGCCGCGATGCGCGAATGGCGGCGCTCCACCGAACGCGGTCTGGTTCGCGGCAAGCAGGGACTGGGCTCGCTGCAGATCCGCATCGGCCAGGTCATGCGGGTCTCGATCGACCGCGAGATGGACCGCATCGAACGCTACCTCGGCTTCCTCGCGTCCGTCGGTTCGGTGTCGCCCTTCGTCGGCCTGTTCGGCACCGTCTGGGGCATCATGAACAGCTTTCATGCCATCGCATCCAGCAAGAACACCTCGCTGGCCGTGGTGGCGCCGGGCATCGCCGAGGCGCTGTTCGCCACCGCGCTCGGCCTGCTCGCCGCGATCCCGGCGGTGATGGCCTACAACAAGTTTTCCAGCGATCTCGGCCGGCTCAATATCCGGCTCGAGGGCTTTGCCGGCGAGTTCCAGGCGCTGATGTCGCGCCAGCTCGACGAAGAAGCGGCGGAGTAATCCATGGCAATGCAACTCGGAGGCGGCAGGACCAGCGGCGGCCGCATGCGGCGCCGGCCGATGGCCGACATCAACGTCACCCCGATGGTCGACGTGATGCTGGTGCTGCTGATCGTCTTCATGGTGGCGGCGCCTTTGCTCACGGTCGGCGTGCAGGTTGACCTGCCGAAGACCCAGGCCGCCGCGATCCAGGGCCAGGACGAGCCGCTGGCAGTGACCATCGACGCCAAGGGCACCATTTACCTGCAGGAGACGCCGGTCGAAATCGACCAGCTGGTGCCGCGCCTGCAGGCGATCGCCCAGGGCGCCGCCGACCGCCGCATCTTCGTGCGCGGCGACCAGTCGATCAACTACGGCAAGGTGCTCGAGGTGATGGGCATGATCAATGCCGGCGGCTTCACCAAGGTGGCGCTGGTCGGCAATCCGCCGGCGGCCGGCGGGAAGAAGTAACGGCAGGACAGCACGAACCGTGCAGCGCACTTCGTACATATTCTCGGCCAGCCTGCATGCCGGTATCCTGGCATTGGCAGTCTTCGGGCTGCCGTATTTCCAGCCGGACGTGCAGACCGAGCCCACGGTGATCCTGGCCGAATTCGCGCCGATCGCCGAGCAGACCAATGTGCCGAAGCCGCAGCCCAAGACGGTCGAGACCAAGGCCGAGCCGAAGCCGGAACCGAAGCCCGAGGTCAAGGAGGCCAAGCCCGAGCCGCCGAAGCCGCCGCCGGCCGCCGTGACTCCGCCGCCACCGCCACCCCCGCCGACGCCGGAGCCACCGAAAAAGCAGGTCGAGGCACCGAAGCCCGCGCCGATGCCGGAACCCGAGCCGACGCCGAAGCCGGTGCCCAAGCCCGACAAGGTTGCCGACGCGCCGGAGCCGCCGAAGAAGAAGGTCGAAGCGCCGAAGCCGGTCGAGAAGCCGGCGCCGCCGAAGCCGCAGACCCCGCCGCAGAAGAGCAAGACGCCGGATTTCGCCGACGTCGCGGCGCTGGTCAACAAGATGCAGAAGACGCCGCCGGCGACTCAGCCCAACCAGGCGCCGCAGGTGGCCTCGCGCACGCCGCCGGCGTCCGCGTCGCGCGCCGAGGGGCCGTCGAACCCGAACCTGCCGATCTCGATGAGCGAGAAGGATTTTATCCGCAAGCAGGTCGAGGACAACTGGCTGTTCGATCTCGGCGCCAAGGATGCCGAGAACCTGGTCGTGCGCATCCGCTTCAGCATCAATCCCGATGGCACGCTGCGGACGCAGCCGCAGATCGTCGACCAGGCCCGCATGTACCTGCCGGGCCAGGAAAGCTATCGCGCCGCCGCCGAATCGGCGCGGCGCGCCGTCCTCAAGGCAGTGCCGTTCAAGCTGCCGCCGGGCGACAAGGAAAAATGGGGCCAGGATATCATCCTGAATTTCGATCCGCGGCAGATGCTCGGAGGCTGACAGAATGGAGGCACGTATGATGCGACGGTTGAACCTGCCGGTGACGGTGGCACTGGCAATGCTTGCGGTCGTCGCGGTCGCATCCTCCGCCTTCGCCGATGTCGTCATCGACATCACGCGCGGCAACTTCAAGCCGGTGCCGATTGCCATTTCGGATTTCGATGCCGACAATCCGCAGGCCACCAAGGTCGGCCAGGATGTCGCCCGCGTCATCCGCGCCGATCTCGAACGGTCCGGCCTGTTCGCGCCGATCGATCCGAAAGCGCATATCCAGACGCCGGCGGCCATGCGCGTGCAGCCGCGCTTTTCCGACTGGCGCGTGCTGAATGTCGATGCGCTGGTCAACGGCCGCATCGAGATCCAGTCCGATGGCCGCCTGCGCGGCGAGTTCCGCCTGTGGGATGTTGCCGCCGAGCAGCAGATGACCGGCCTGGCGCTGTTCACCACGCCGGACAACTGGCGCCGGCTGGCGCATCTGATCGCCGATGCCATCTACAAGCGCGTCACCGGCGAGGACGGCTATTTCGACACCCGCATCGTCTATGTCGCCGAGAGCGGTCCGCCCGACCGCCGCATCAAGCGGCTGGCGATCATGGACCAGGATGGCGCCAACCATCGCTTCCTCACCGATGGCCGCTTCCTCGTGCTGACGCCGCGCTTCAGCCCGAGCCAGCAGGAAATCACCTACCTCAGCTATTACAACAACAAGCCGCGGGTCTATCTGTTCAACATCGACACCGGACAGCAGGAGCTGGTCGGCGATTTCCCCGGCATGACCTTCGCGCCGCGCTTCTCGCCCGACGGCAACCGCGTCATCATGTCGATGGCGGTGAACGGCAATTCCGACGTCTACATGATGGACCTGCGCACGCGGGCGAAGACGCAGCTGACTTCCGATCCGGCGATCGATACCTCGCCCAGCTTCTCGCCCGATGGCAAGCAGATCGCCTTCAACTCCGACCGCGGCGGCACCAAGCAGCTCTATGTGATGAATGCCGATGGCTCGAACCAGCATCGCATCAGCTTCAACCAGGGCCGCTATGCGACGCCGGTGTGGTCGCCACGCGGCGACCTGATCGCGTTTACCAAGGAGCACCAGGGCCAGTTCTCGATCGGCGTGATGCGTCCCGATGGCTCGGGCGAGCGCATCCTGTCGTCCTCGAACAATGTGCAGGAAGCGCCGACCTGGGCGCCGAACGGCCGTGTCCTGATGTTCTATCGGGAATCGCCATGGAACGCCCAGGGCAAGGGCCAGCGGGTGCGGCTGTTCTCGATCGACCTAACCGGGTATAATGAACGGGAAATTCCCACTCCGATTGATGCGTCCGACCCGGCCTGGTCGCCGCTGTCGGCGCTGGTCCGCTGACCCGGCGCCGGTCATTCGGGCCGCTGTCCCAGGCAGATATCCACAGGGCCGGCTGTTGCAGAAATGCCGCAGCCGGCCGGTAAGTCCTTATGTTTACTTGGCGGCCTATTGATTCACCAAAAACCGATGGATATAGTCGATTGTGACGCAATGGCTTGAACCAAAGGTTCCGGCACCGTCAGCTGTGGGTCACAATTTTCGAGCAGAATGGACCGAACGGCCGACATGTCTGGAAAGGTCTGGTTTGTGTCGGCGCATCGTTCCGGATGCGAAAAAATTCAGCGCCGGACACGGTCGCCTGTTTAGGTTGTTCAGGTTCCTGCACTCACTCGAAACCCTTGGAGGGATAAAAAAAATGCGCCTCAACTCCTTCGGCTCCAAGTTCCTGGCCGTCGCTGCCGTGGGCTTGTTCCTTGCCGCTTGCGAAAAGGCCCCTGAGAATGCCGCCAACACCGGCGGTTCGGGTACGTCCACGATGTCGACCGGTCCGTCGACCTCCGGCATTGCGTCCGGTTCGGTTCAGGACTTTCAGGTCAACGTCGGCGACCGCGTCTTCTTCGATTTCGACAAGTATGACGTGAAGCCCGCCGGCAAGGCGACCCTCGACAAGCAGGCCGCCTGGCTCAAGAAGTATCCGAACTGGAAGGTTGTCATCGAGGGTCATGCCGACGAACGCGGCACCCGCGAGTACAATCTGGCGCTCGGCGAGCGTCGCGCCAATGCCGTGAAGACCTATCTGGTCAACCAGGGCATCCCGGCGAACCGCGTCACCACGATCTCCTATGGTAAGGAGCGTCCGGTGGCTCTCGGTTCGAACGAGGCCGCCTGGGCCCAGAACCGTCGCGGCGTGACGGTCCTGTCGAACTAAAGCTTTTCCGGCGGGCGCCTTGTCGCCTGCCGGATACCGCTTGTGGAACACCCGCTCTGCTTCCGGCTCCGGCCGGCGGCGGGCGGGTGTTTCCGTTTGCGGGCTCCTGTTGCCCATGCCATGGTCCGCGGCCGCGAATAACGGCGGTTTGCCGCCCTGCGCCATTGCGGGGCGCCATGCTTTTGACGTAAATCCCTGTAAGATCAATATGCTCGACCGGAACCGGGGTATCGCCATGCCCGTGCTGCTGACCCATCACGTGATCGTCCGTCCGCCGCTTTTCGCGGCCCTGCTGGCCCTGCTGCTGGCGGGGTCCGTGCTGCTGCCGCCGCCGGCCGCGGCCCAGGACAACCAGGCCCTGATCGATCGCGTCAATCGTCTGCAGGCCGACCTGCAGGCGCTGCAGCGCCAGGTCTATCGCGGCGGCAGCACGCCGCCGGCGGCGCTGCCCAGCGACGGCAGCCTGGGCCAGACCGGGGCCAGCGGCCAGTCGGTCGCCAACCAGCTCGCTGGCCGCATCGACGACCTGGAAAGCCAGGTCCGTGCGCTCACCGGCCGCTTCGAGGAGGTCGAGTTCAAGGCCAGCCAGGTGCAGCAGAATCTCGACAAGCTGAGCAAGGACATCGATTTCCGCCTGACCCAGCTCGAACGCGGCCAGCAGCCCGGCGTCCAGCCGGCCGCTGAAGGCCCTGCCGCCGCGGCGCCGGCCAATGCCGCCGGCCAGCCGCTCGCCCGCGGCTCGACCTCGGCGACGCCGGGCGCGGCGCCGACCAAAGAGGGCGTGCTCGGCAGCCTGCCGGTCGATGCCAGCGGCAGGCCTCTGCCGGGCGCCGCCGCCGCTGGCACCCAGACCGCCCAGCGCGCCGCGCCGCCCGCGGCCGCGGCGCCGTCGGCCCGCGCCAAGCTGCCGCCGGGCAGCCCCCAGGAGCAGTATAACTACGCCTACAAGCTGCTGGTGCAGAGCGACTATGCCGATGCCGAGGGCGCCTTCCGCGAATTCCTCGGCGCCCATCCGCAGGACCCGCTGGCCGGCAATGCGCAATACTGGCTCGGCGAGACCTTCTACGTGCGCCAGCAGTACGAACAGGCGTCCGCCGCCTTCCTCACCGGCTATCAGAATTACCCGAAGGGGGCCAAGGCCTCCGACAGCCTGCTCAAGCTCGGCATGTCGCTGGCGGCGCTGAAAAAGAACCCGGAAGCCTGCGCCGCGCTCGGCCAGCTGTCCAAGCAGTTCCCCGAGGCGCCGCCCCATGTGAAGGACGCCGCCCAGCGCGAGCGCGCCAAGGTCGGCTGCAAGTAGCATCATGCCGCGCCGGGGGGAGGGCGCCGCCGGCGTCACGGCCGCGGATTTCGCGGCCGCGCTCACCCCCCTGCTGGCCGGCGAACGCCCCGACCATCTGGCCGTCGCGGTCTCCGGCGGCGCCGACAGCCTGGCGCTGGCGCTGCTGGCGCAGCACTGGGCGCAGAAGCGCGGCGCCAGCCTCACCGCCTTCATCGTCGACCACCGCCTGCGCGCGGACTCCACCAAAGAGGCGAAACAGGTCGCCCGCTGGCTGAAAGCCGCCGGCATCGCCGCCCGCGTGCTGGCCTGGCAGCATGACGGCAAGCCTGCCGGCAGCCTGCAGGCCGCCGCCCGCGCGGCGCGCTATGCGCTGCTGGCACAGGCCTGCGCCAGGGCCGGCATCGGGCATCTGCTGCTCGCCCATCACCGCGATGACCAGGCCGAGACGCTGCTCCTGCGTTGCTTGCGCGGCTCCGGCGTCGACGGCCTGGCGGCGATGCAGCCGTCGCGTGTCATGGATGATGGCCTGGCCTTGCTGCGGCCGCTGCTCGACATCCCGAAGGCGCGGCTGGTGGCAACCCTGCAGAAACGCAGGCAGCCGTGGATCGAGGACCCGAGCAACGCCGACCCCGCCCATGCCCGGGTCCGCGTGCGCCGCGCGCTCGACGATCTCGCCGGCGGCGATCCGGCGGCGCGCAGTGAACTCGTCGCCCATCTGGCGCAGACCGCCCGCAACCTCGCCCGGGCGAAAGCCGCGCTGGCGGCGGCGGCTTACGACGTGCTGCGCGCCGCCGTCACCGTCACCCCCGCCGGCATCGCCTGGCTCGATCCGCGGCCCATCGCCGCCGCGCCCGACGAAGTGGGCTTACGCGCGCTCGCCCGCCTGCTCGGCGCCATCGGTGGCCAGCCTTTGCCGCCCCGGCTCGACCGGCTGGAGCGCCTGCTTGGCCAGCTGCGCAGCCCGCAGGCTTTCACCGCGCAGACCCTGCACCGCTGCCGCCTGCTGCCGCAGAAAGAACGCCGCGCCCGCGACCGCAGGACAGGGGAGGCGACTGCCGCACCGCCGCCGTTGCTGCTCGTCGTCTGCCGCGAGGCGCGCCACCTGCCAGCGCCGCAGCCGCTGGTGCCCGGCGCGACGATCCTGTGGGACGGCCGCTTCCGGATTGTGCTGACCCGCCGCGCGCCGGCCGGGCTGCAGGTCGCGGCGCTCGGCAATGCCCGGCTGCCGGTCCGCCCGCTGCCTGCGGCGGCCCCGGCTGCAACGCGGGCCGGCCTGCCGGCGATTCTGGGCGGCGATGGCGGCCTGCTGGCGGTGCCGGGCCTCGGCTGGGGCGATCTGCCGCAGGGGGTGACCGTCACATTCGCGCCGCCGCCGCTGGCGTGAGGCCGGCGTGAAGCGGGCATGAATCCGGGCTGCGACGCGGCGCTTGATCAGGATCATGCGGCCGGGCGGCCGTCTGATTTACGGTAATCCCCTGGACCGCCGCTTGTTTCCGGCCCGTCCGGTCATATCTATGGTCTTGAGCCGCGGAAATCGGCTAAACTTTTCCGCCCGCCCGGAGCTTTATCCCGGCAGCGGCGCGCGGGTCTCGTAACGGCCTGCCAGACATGAGGAATGTACTGCGGTGAACATGTTCGGTCGCAATCTGGCTCTGTGGGTGATCATCGGTCTGCTGGTGGTCGCGCTGTTCAATCTTTTCCAGGGGCCGAGCAATCGCAGCAGCAGCAGCTCCGTCGCCTATTCCGAATTCCTCAATGACGTGCAGTCGGGCCAGATCACCGACGTCAGCATCCAGGGCCATACCGTCAGCGGCCATTACCGCGACGGCCGCAGCTTCAGCACCTACACGCCGAACGACCCGACCCTGGTTGCTAAGCTGACCGAGCGCGGCGTGCGCGTGAATGCCGTGCCGCCGGAAGAAAACAACACCCTGATGCAGATCCTGATCTCGTGGTTCCCGATGCTGCTGCTGATCGGCGTCTGGATCTTCTTCATGCGCCAGATGCAGTCCGGCGGCGGCAAGGCCATGGGCTTCGGCAAGTCCAAGGCCCGCCTGCTGACCGAGAAGCACGGCCGCATCACCTTCGAGGACGTTGCCGGCATCGAGGAAGCCAAGAGCGAGCTGGAAGAGATCGTCGAATTCCTGCGCGACCCGCAGAAGTTCCAGCGCCTCGGCGGCAAGATCCCCAAGGGCTGCCTGCTGATCGGCCCGCCCGGCACGGGTAAAACCCTGCTGGCGCGCGCCATCGCCGGCGAGGCCAATGTGCCGTTCTTCACCATCTCGGGGTCCGACTTCGTCGAGATGTTCGTCGGCGTCGGCGCCAGCCGCGTGCGCGACATGTTCGAGCAGGCGAAGAAGAACGCGCCCTGCATCATCTTCATCGACGAAATCGACGCGGTCGGCCGCCATCGCGGCGCCGGCCTCGGCGGCGGCAACGACGAGCGCGAGCAGACCTTGAACCAGTTGCTGGTCGAGATGGACGGTTTCGAGGCCTCGGAAGGCGTCATCCTGATCGCCGCCACCAACCGCCCCGACGTGCTCGATCCGGCCCTGCTGCGGCCCGGCCGCTTCGACCGCCAGATCGTGGTGCCGAACCCCGACATCATCGGCCGCGAGCACATCCTGCGCGTCCATATGCGGAAAGTCCCGCTGGCGCCCGACGTCGACCCCAAGATCATCGCCCGCGGCACGCCCGGTTTTTCGGGTGCCGACCTGGCGAATCTCGTCAATGAGGCAGCCCTGCTGGCCGCGCGCCGCAACCGCCGCGTCGTCACCATGGCCGATTTCGAATCGGCCAAGGACAAGGTGATGATGGGCGCCGAGCGCCGCTCCATGGTGATGGGCGAAGAGGAAAAGCGCCTGACCGCCTATCACGAGGCGGGCCATGCGCTGGTCGGCCTGTTCATGCCCAAGCATGATCCGCTGCACAAGGTGACCATCATCCCGCGCGGCCGCGCGCTGGGTGTCACCATGTCGCTGCCGGAAAAGGATCGCCTGTCGATCTCGCACCTCGAACTGGAATCGCGCCTCGCGATGATGTTCGGCGGCCGCATGGCGGAAGAGATCATCTTCGGCAAGGAAAACATTACCACCGGCGCGTCGAACGACATCCAGCAGGCCACCGGCCTGGCGCGCCGCATGGTCACCGAATGGGGCATGTCCGACCTGCTCGGCCGCCTGCGCTATTCCGACAACGAGGAAGAGGTCTTCCTCGGCCATTCCGTCACCCAGCGCAAGAACGTCTCGGATGCCACCGCCAGGCTGATCGACGAGGAAATCCGTCGCATCATCGACGACGCCGAGGGCAATGCGCGCCGCATCCTCACCGAACATCGCGAGGACCTCGACAAGATCGCCCAGGCGCTGCTCGAATACGAGACCTTGTCGGGCGACGAGGTGCGCGCACTGCTGCGCGGCGAGCCGATCGTGCGCCCCGAGGACAAGACCCCGGCGGCGCCGACCGGCAGCGACACCGGCCCGCGCAGCGCGGTGCCGACCAGCACCAGCCGCCCGGGAGCCAAGCCCGGCCCCGGCTTCGAGCCGGAACCGCAGCCCGGCGCGTAAGCGCCAGAGCGGACGGCCGGCGCGTAAGCCTTACATACCATCGTCACCCTCGGGCTCGACCCGAGGGTCCACGCAAAAAGCCCGGCAGCACTGCCGGGCTTTTTTGTTGCGGCCGACGTGTCTCTCGCTGCAGGCACCGCATGGACCCCGGCTCGGGCTGCGCTTGGCCGGGGTGACGATCTATGGGAATGGGCACTCTCTCATAAACCGTCACCCTCGGGCCACCGGGTCCGGCCGAAGGCCGGCCCGGCGGTAAACTTCACGACCCGGGGATCCCATTCAAGAAGCCCGGCAGCGATGCCGGGCTTTTTTTGTTGCGGCCGACGTGCCTCTCGCTGCCGGCATCGCATGGACCCCGGCTCAGGGCCGGGGTGACGATCTGTGAGACAGTGAACAGCCTCACGGGCCGCGACGATCTTGAAGATAAAGCTCATTCACACAGATCGTCACCCTCGGGCTCGACCCGAGGGTCCCATTGAGAAGCCCGGCAGTGTTTTTTATGCCGCCGCCCATTGCTCCGCCAGGAAGCCGGCGATCCAGCGCATGCCGGTATCGTCCCCAGCCTCGTCCGGTGCGGCATCCGGCGGCAGGCCCGGCGCCGCGTCCTGCTTCGCCAGCACGTCGATCAGGTCGGCGAGATACGGCCGGCTGAATTCCGGGTGGAACTGCACCGACAGGATCGGGGCGTACGCGTAGCGCAGGGCGGCGTAGGCACAGGCCGGGCTGCTGGCCACGACCTCGCTGCCGGGCGGCGGCACGACCACCTGGTCCTGGTGGAAGGCCGGCATCGCCACGGTCCGCTCTGCGCCGCCGCCGAGCGTGGTCGTGTAGCGCTCCAGGCCGACGCGCCAGCCGACCGGGGCTTTCTCCACCTGGCCGCCCAGCGCCTCGGCCAGGATCTGGTGGCCGAAACACACGCCGACCAGCGGGCGCCGCACCCCGGCCGCCGCGCGGATGAAATCCTTCAAAGGGGCGATCCACGGCAGGTCGTCATAGACGCCATGGCGCGAGCCGGTCAGCAGCCAGGCATCTTGCGCTTCGGGTGCCGTCAGCGTCTCGCCATTGACCACCGAGACGGTCTCGAACGAAGCAAAGGGCAGCAGGGGCGCCAGTTGCGCGGCGAACATCGCGGGATAGCTGACATAAGTGCCGCGCAGCGCCTCAGGCACCGGCCCGCATTCGATGATACCGATGTTCATGGTTATGCGATTCGAAGGGTCTGTAAAAAAGCTCGATAGCTAGTTGATCGTTATATGTTTAGGGAATTGTCATCCCCCAATAGTTTTCGAAATTCGTTCTCCAAGTCTGCCAGAGCTGCTTTGATCTCATTTCCTACCCTTTGAGCTATTTCTCCCCATTTCTGATGCATGCTTCCATATTGCCCACTGTCAACAAACACCCGAAATTCATTGCCCGCTTTTATATATTCGGCGTTTACGTGGTCTAATTTGTCAGCCGTGCTTTTAGGAAAAAAGATAAGATTTAAAGAATAGGCAGCGCGGAACTTCTCGTGTGATTCTACCAATTTTCTATACCGCTCTTGACGAGGTTCCTCGCCGGACATTTCAATCTTTTTGACGTACTCTGCTAGTCGAAAGAAAACATCTTTGAGAGATGCATAGGTTTCTGCGATCACCTCCGCACGTTTTTGATGTAAGCGAGAGAATCGCACTTCATGTTCAGTTGACAAAATGCTTAGTTGGGCGCGTAAACGCTCAAGTTCTATCTCAGACTTCGCCCTCAGCTCCGCCTTATAAGTTTCCAATTTCTGATCATATTCATTCTTAATCGATTGCTTGATTCGCTCGGACAGCCAAAGTCTTGTAACCCAGACAATGAATCCGGCGGCGAGGGCTCCGACGAATCCGGAAGACAGAATCTGAACTAGAATTTCCATTGTCGGGTCCGTTTGTTTAATTACCGCTCCGCCAGCGCCAGCTTGGCGCCCAATGCCACGAAAGCCGCCGCAAAACTCCGCCGCAGCCAGGTCATCACTGTCGGACTGCCGATCACGCGGTCGCGTACGCTGGCGGCACAGAGTCCGTAGAGCACGAAGACGACAAACGTCATCGCCATGAACACGGCGCTCAATTCCAGCATGCGCCCGAGCGCGTCCGGCGCCCCGGCGGGCACGAACTGCGGCAGGAAGGCGAGGAAGAACACCGACAGCTTCGGGTTCAGCAGGTTGACCAGGATGCCCTGGCCGGCAATGCGCAGCGCCGGGCGGCTGCCGCCGGCGAGGACCGATACGGTCAGGGTGCCGGTCGCGCGCCAGCTCTGCCACGCCATCCACAAGAGGTAAGCCACGCCGGCATATTTGAAGATGGCGAAGGCCATGCCGCTCGCCTGCAAGAGCGCGGCCAGCCCGGTGATCGCGGCCAGCATATGCGGCACGATGCCGAGCATGCAGCCCAGCGCGGCGATCACGCTGGCCCGGGCGCCACGGCCCAAAGCGGCGGAGAGCGTGTAGAGCACCCCGGTGCCCGGGGCGATGACGACGACCAGCGCGATGATGAGAAATTCGGGGCTCATGAGGGCTCCTGTCCGGAAGGCTTCACTCGGCGGCGGCGATGCTGATCTTCAGCCGCAGGCCGGTGGCGGCCAGCATGTTGACCAGGGTATCCAGCGAGAAATGCTCGATGCGGCCATGCATCAGGTCGGCGATGCGCGGCCCGCCGACGCCGAGCATGCCGGCGGCGGTCGCCTCGTCCAGTCCGGCGCCGGCGATATGGTCGACCAGCAGGCCGGCCAGGCTGGCGCGCAGCCGCATGTTCTCGGCCAGTGGTGCAGCTTGGGGCGCGGCCTGTGGTGCAGCTTGGGGCGCGGCTTGCGGGGCGGGCGCAGCGGCAGGCGCCGCCGCTGCCGGCTTCACTGCCCGGCCGGTTCTCTGGGATTTTGCCGTCATGGGGCCCCCCTCCCGCAATGCCGCCGCACGGCAGCCGGCCCTATACAATCCTGCCGGGGCGGGGGCTGTAAACCGGCACCGGCCTGCCTATATGGCTGGGCGTCCCCGTTCCCCCGTCCGGCAGGGCGGCCCGTCCCCGGCCGGCCGCCCACCTCCGGTCCGGCGGAATTTGCCCCCGGCGGGCGCCGGCGGTACAAAACGGTCCGGATTGGTCACCAGCGGTCACCAGCGGTCAGAAACGGTCCCGAACGGGCAGAAACGGTCCCGAACGGTCACCAATGGTCACCGGCGGGCCGGAACGGGCAGCAACGGACGGAAAATGATGACGCGTGTATTCAGGTCCGCCCCGCTGCCGCCGCTGCCCGGCCTCGATCCGGATGCGGCGCGACCCGTCGTCATGGGCATCGTCAATGTCTCGGATGACAGCTTCTCGGGTGACAGCCTGAAGGGGGACGCGGGGCGGGCGATACAGCAGGCCCGCGCGCAGGTCGCCGCCGGGGCCGCGATGGTCGACCTCGGGGCGGAATCGACCCGGCCCGGGGCCGCGCCGGTCAGCGTGCAGCAGGAGATCGACCGCCTGCTGCCGGTGCTCGAAGGCCTGCGCGATCTGGGCAAGCCTGTCTCGGTCGATACCCGCCATGCGGCCACCATGCGGGCGGTCGCTGCCGCCGGGGCCGCCATCCTCAACGACATTTCCGCGCTGGAAGGCGAGGGCAGCCTTGCCGCCGCCGCCGCCAGCGGGCTTCCCATCGTGCTGATGCACATGCAGGGCGAGCCCGGTACCATGCAGAGCGCCCCGCAATACGATGATGTGGTCGCCGAGGTACTGGCCTATCTGGAAAGCCGCATCGCCGCCTGCGCCGCCGCCGGCATCGCGCGGGCGAAGATCATCCTCGATCCCGGCATCGGCTTCGGCAAGACGGTCGCCCACAACCTCGCGCTGCTGCGCGCCCTGCCGCGCTTCCACGGGCTCGGCTGTCCGCTGCTGATCGGCGTCTCGCGCAAGAGCTTCATCGGCGCCATTGCGCATGAGCCCGATCCGGCCCGCCGGCTGCCCGGCTCGCTGGCGGTCGCCCTGCATGCGGCCACCCGGGGCGCCGCCATCCTGCGCGTGCATGATGTGCCGGAGACCGTGCAGGCGCTGGCCCTGTGGCATGCCATAAGTGGTCCGGAGTCGGGGGGAAACCCCGCGGTTCAAAAGTCGTAACACTTCCTTTCGCCGGCCTGACCGGGCGGCGGCTTCTGTGGCATAGTCCCGCGTCACTCAGGGTGAAAACACCCGATTCGCAGGATTATCCGCATGACCCGCAAATTCTTCGGCACCGACGGCATCCGCGGCCTCGCCAATACCGAGCCGATGACCGCCGCCATGGCTTTGCGGGTCGGCATGGCCGCCGGCACCTGGTTCACCAACGGCGACCACCGCCACCGCGTGCTGATCGGCAAGGACACCCGGCTGTCGGGCTACATGCTGGAACCGGCGCTGGTGGCCGGCTTCACCGGGGTCGGCATGGACGTGTTTCTCGTTGGCCCGATGCCGACGCCGGCGGTGGCGATGCTGACCCGCGCCTTGCGCTGCGATCTCGGCGTGATGATCTCGGCCTCGCACAATCCCTTCCACGACAATGGCATCAAACTGTTCGGCCCCGATGGCTACAAGCTGTCCGACGAAGCCGAGCATGGCATCGAGGCGATGATCCTGGGCGAGCGCGAGCCGAAGCTCGCCGATGCCGCCCATCTCGGCCGCGCCAAGCGGCTCGACGACGCCGACGGCCGCTATGTCGAATTCGCCAAGGCGACCCTGCCCAAGGGGCACCGGCTCAAGGGCCTTAAAGTGGTGGTCGACTGCGCCAACGGCGCCGCCTACAAGGTGGCGCCGGCGGTGCTGTGGGAACTGGAAGCCGAGGTCATCTCGATCGGCGTGAAGCCCGACGGCTTCAACATCAACCGGGACTGCGGCTCGACCCATCCGGCCGCCCTGCAGGAGGCCGTGGTCGCCCATGGCGCCGATCTCGGCATTGCGCTGGACGGCGACGCCGACCGCGTCGTGATGGTCGACGAACGCGGCCAGGTGATCGACGGCGACCAGCTGATGGCGGTGATCGCCGAAAGCTGGCACAAGCAGGGCCGGCTGGCCAAGGCCGGCCTGGTCGCCACGGTGATGTCGAACCTCGGGTTGGAGCGTTTCGTCAACGGGCTCGGCATCGATCTGCTGCGCACCAAGGTCGGCGACCGCCATGTGCTCGAGGCGATGCGCGAGGGCGGCTACAATCTCGGCGGCGAACAGTCCGGCCATATCATCCTGTCCGACTTCGCCACGACAGGCGATGGCCTGGTGGCCGCTTTGCAGGTGCTGGTGGCGCTCTGCGAGTCCGGTCGCAAGGCCAGCGAGTTCTGCCGCCGCTTCACGCCTTACCCGCAGCTGCTGCGCAACGTGCGCCATGCCGGCGGCAAGCCGCTGGAGACGGCCGGCGTGCAGCAGGCGATCGATGCCGCTGAACAGACGCTCGGCCGCCAGGGCCGCGTGGTGATCCGCCCCAGCGGCACCGAGCCGCTAATCCGCGTGATGGCCGAGGGCGAGGACCAGGTGTTGGTCGAGAAGGTGGTCGCCGATATCTGCATGGCGCTAGAGCAGGCCGCGGCATGAGTGAGTCTTCCGCGCGGCACCGTGGCCGCGTCCTGATTATCGCCGGGTCCGATTCAGGCGGCGGCGCCGGCATCCAGGCCGACATCAAGACGGTCACGGCATTGGGCGGCTATGCCGCCACCGCGATCACCGCGCTGACCGCGCAGGATACGCTGACCGTGCATGCCATCCACGACGTGCCGGCGGATTTCGTCGCCCGGCAGATCAAAGTCGTGCTGCAGGACATCGGCGCCGATGCGATCAAGACCGGCATGCTGCACCGCGCCGACATCATCGCCGCCGTTGCCGATGCGCTGGAGGAATATGCGCCGGATGTGCCGCTGGTGGTCGATCCGGTGATGGTGGCCAAGGGCGGCGCCCGGCTGCTGCAGCCCGAGGCCGAAGCCGCGCTGCGCGAGCGGCTGATCCCGCGTGCCGCCGTGATCACGCCCAACCTGCCCGAGGCCGAGGCGCTGGCGGATGTGAAGATCGCCGATGCCGCCGCGATGCCGGCGGCGGCGCAGGCTTTGCTGGCGCTCGGCCCGCAGGCGGTGCTGCTGAAGGGCGGCCATCTCGACGGCGACCATCTGGTCGACCTGCTGGTGCAGCGCGACGGCGGCAGTTTCCGTTTCGAGGGCACCCGGCTGCACAGCAATGCGACGCACGGCACCGGCTGCACGCTGGCTTCGGCCATCGCCACCGGGCTGGCACTCGGCCAGCCGCTCAATTTCGCCGTCGAGGAAGCGCGCCGCTACGTCCGCCATGCCATCGAGACCGCGCCGGGTTTCGGCCGCGGCCATGGCCCGCTCAACCACGGCTGGCCGCTGCGGCGGAGCTAGATAAAACCTAGACGCCAGAAATCCTAGACGACGGTGCGGCGCGGCGTGTCCGGGCCGCGCTCGATCAGCGCGCGCAGCCGGCGCAGGCCCTCGCCGAGCTGGGCGCGGTCGGGCGAGGGGGCCAGCGAGATGCGCACCCACGGCGGCGGATTCGGTCGGTTGTCCGGCACGAACGACGTGCAGCTGGCGATGCGCACGCCATGGGTGAGCGCCTGGGCGGTAAAGTCGTTCGGCCGCCACGGCGGCGGCAATTCGATGTAGCAATGCAGCGCGCCGGGATGGCTGCGCATGGTGATGCCCTCGAAAGCCTCGACCGCCATGGCGTTGCGGATCATGGCTTCCTCGCGCAGGCGTTCGACCAGATGGTCGGCGGTGCCATCCTCGATCCACTGGCGCACGATTTCCTGGTTGAGCCGCGGATTGTTGACCGACAGCGCATGCAGCACATCGGCAAAGCGCTCGATCAGCGCCGGCGGCGCCGCCAGCCAGCCGACCCGCAGGCCCGGCGCCATGCATTTCGAGGCGCTGGCGATATAGACGGTGCGCTCCGGCGCCAGGGTGGCCAGCGGCACGGCGCGGTCGCGGATCAGGAAGCCGTAGACGTCGTCCTCGATGATGGTCAGGTCATGCTGGCGCGCGATGGCGACGATCTCCTCGCGGCGCTGCAGCGACATGGTCGCGGTGGTCGGGTTATGGATGGTCGGCTGCAGCAGTACGAGGCGGCTGCCGGTGCGTTTCGCCGCGGCGGCCAGCGCGTCGGGCAGCATGCCCTCATGGTCCATGGCGACCGCTTCCATACGCACCGGGCGCTGGCGGGCATTCTCGTGCACGCCGCCGTAGGTCAGCGATTCCACCATCATGGTTTCGTTCGGCATGGCCATCGCCGAGATCGCGATGGCCAGCGCCTGCTGGGCGCCGGCAGTGACGATGATCTGGTCGGCGGTGATGCTGAGCCCGGTGCGACCGATCCATTGCGCGGCCGCCGCGCGATGCGCCGGATCGCCGAGCGTGCGGCTGTAACCGAGCAGATGCTGCAGGCCGCTTTTCGCCGCCACCGTCTGCAGCGAGCGGCGCAGCAGCGCATCGTAATCGGGCAGGCTCGGCTCGTTGTGGGAGAGTTCGATCACGCCGGGCGTCGCCAGCGACAGGATTTCGCCCGCACCCGCCTCGATCGGCGCCGGACCGTTCAGCCGGATTGCGTCCAGGCCGGGATTTTCCGGTCGCAGCGCATCGGCCTTCACGCCATTCGCTTTCACAAAGGTGCCGCGGCCGACCTCGCCGGACAGCAGGCCCTTCTGTTCCGCCAGCATGTAGCCGCGGCTGACCGTGCCGACGGTGACGCCGAGCTTCCAGGCGAGATTGCGTTGCGGTGGCAGCTTGGCGCCGGGCGGCAGTTCACCGGTCTGCACGGCGGCCTCGATGGCGGCCGCCAGCGCCTGATAGCGCGGACCGGGGAATTGCTGGAGATCGGGGATCCATATTGTCATGGTGACAATGTTTAGATTGACCCGATCAAGGAGTCAATATTGTATCTGCACTGCCCGCATTGAGCGGGCTCAATAGGTCCAACACGGATGAAGAAGGAGCAAAACATGTCCGATTGTATCGATACAATCGACCGGCCCTACGGTACAGGCCCGGTCGAACGCGCGGGCAGCACGATCGGCCGGGGGATTGACCAGCTGGTCGCTGTCAGCGCGAAAGTCGCGACGGCTGCCGTGCTGACGCTGCTCACCCTGCAGCGCCGCGCCCGGGAACGGTCCGATCTGGCCGCGCTGCCCAATGACATTCTCAAGGACGTCGGGCTGTCGCGCGCCGATATCGAGGCCGAGCTCAACAAGCCGCTCTGGCTGCGATAGGGCCTGACCCGCGTACCAACAGTACCTCCCTGGAGGCCGGCGGCTGCGCTGCGAGCGCGGCGCCGCCCGACCGGACAAGCCGGGATCCCGATGACCTTGACCGCCGAAACCCTGCTGCTGCCGTTGGCCCTGTTCGCCCTGGTCACCTCGGTGACGCCGGGGCCGAACAACATCCTGCTGACGGCTTCGGGGGCCAGCTTCGGCTTTCGCCGCACGGTGCCGCATATGCTGGGCATCAGCGCCGGTTTCTTCTCGCTGCTGCTGGTCTGCGGCCTTGGCGTCGGCGCGCTGATCCTCGCCGAGCCGGTAGTGCATAACGCGCTCAGGATCGCCGGCGCCGGCTACCTTGTCTGGCTGGCCTGGCAGCTAGCCCGCGCCGGCAGCGCCGAAACCATGCAACGCGCACGGCCCATGCGGTTTCACGAAGCGGCGCTGTTCCAGTATGTCAATCCGAAAGCCTGGATGATGGCGGTCGGCGCGGTTGCCGCCTTCACCACGCCGGGCGGCAATTATGCCGTCGAACTGACATTGATTGCCGTCGTTTTCACCCTGATCAACCTGCCCTGCGTGTCGTTGTGGGCGCTGTTCGGCACCGGTCTTGGCCAGCTGCTGACCCGCACCAGCTGGCGCCGGGCTTTCAATCTTGCCATGGCGGTGCTGACCATCGCGTCCGCCGTGCTGATGTTCGTCTAGGGGGAATGGGAAATGCGCCTGCCGATCCACCAGATCGATGCCTTCACCAGCGAAGTCTTCCGCGGCAATCCGGCCGCCGTGGTGCCGCTGGAGGCCTGGCTGCCCGATGCGACCATGCAGGCCATCGCCGCCGAGAACAATCTCGCCGAGACCGCCTTCTTCGTGCCGGAACCGGTCGACGGCCGTGACGGCTTCCGGCTGCGCTGGTTCACGCCGGCCGTCGAGGTCGATCTCTGCGGCCATGCCACGCTGGCGACCGCATGGGTGATCTTCAACAAACTTGATGGCGCCCGCAGCCGCATCGACTTCGCCACCCGCAGCGGCACGCTGACCGTGGTGCAGGACGGCGAGAGCGGCCGGCTGGCGATGGATTTCCCGAGCCGGGATGCCGCGCCGGTGGAACCGGAAGCCGGCCTGGTCGCGGCCATGGGTGCAGCACCGCAGCAGGTGCTGGGATCACGCGACTATCTGCTGGTCTACGAGACGGCGGCACAGGTGCGCGCGCTCAAGCCCGACATGCAGGGTCTGATGGGCATCGACAAATTCGCCGTGATCGTCACCGCGCCGGGCGACGAGGCGGGTCTCGACTGCGTGTCGCGTTTCTTCGCACCGGCCAAGGGCGTTCCGGAAGATCCGGTCACCGGTTCGGCGCATTGCACGATCGTTCCCTACTGGGCAAAGCGCCTCGGCAAGCCGGACATCACCGCCTGGCAGGCCTCGGCGCGCGGCGGCACGCTGTATTGCCGCGACGAGGGCGCGCGGGTGCGGCTGGCCGGATTCTGCAAGCCGTATCTCGAAGGCAGCATCACGGTATGACGATGGCGGTGTGATGCATTGAGACAGAACTGCGGCGGCTGCCCCGATGCCGCCGCGGCCCGGTGCTGCGCAAGGCACCGGCGGGCGAGGCGCCTTCCCCTGTTTGGCGTCTCGCCCTTTTCTTTTTTCAGTGCTTTGCCTTTGCCGCGGTTTGCGGTCAGATAGGGCATGACTGAAGACACCGATCAGACCGCCACCCCGCTCGTCGCCATCCGCACCGCGGAAACCGCCGCCGATCTCGGCGTCGCCCGGCTGCTGTTCCAGGCCTATGCCGAATCGCTGGATTTCAGCCTCGACTTCCAGGGCTTCGAGGACGAACTCGACAACCTGCCGGGGCGCTATGCCGCCGCCAGCAACGGTGCGCTGCTGCTCGGCCTCGTGGAAGGCCGGCCGCTCGGTGTCGTCGGCCTGCGTGATCTCGGTGACGGCATCTGCGAGATGAAACGGCTCTATATCGACCCCGAGGGCCGTGGCCGCAATCTCGGCCGCCTGCTCGCCGATGCGGTGATCGCCGAGGCCCGCAGGCTCGGCTACCGGGTCATGCGGCTGGATACCCTGCCGCGCATGGTGGCTGCCAACCGGATCTACGATGCGCTGGGATTCCGCGATATTCCGGCCTATTACGACAACCCGCTACCGGATGCCCGGTATCGCGAGATTAATTTATGAACACTGTTCATTTTTATGAACTATGATACAGTCGTGGTATCCAGGGGAGGATGCCATGACCCAAGAACCCGTCGTCCAATACGAGCGTGACGGCCGCGTCGCGCGGATCACGCTGAACCGCCCGGAACATCTGAACGCCATCTCCGACGCGATGCCCGGCGAACTGAAAGCGGCGGTCGAGCGCGCCAACACGGACGACGCCGTGCATGTCATCGCCCTGTCGGGCGCGGGACGGGCCTTCTGCGCCGGCTATGACCTCAAAGCCTATGCCGAGGCGCCGCGCCCGGTGAAGGGCAGCCAGGACATGCCGTGGGACCCGCTGGTCGACTATCAGTGGATGCGCTACGCCACCGACTGCTATTTCAGCCTCTGGCGTTCGCTGAAGCCGGTGGTGACCAAGGTGCATGGCTATGCGGTGGCCGGCGGCAGCGACATCGCGCTCAGCTCCGACATCGTCATCATGGCCGAGGATGCGAAGATCGGCTATCCGCCGGCGCGCATCTGGGGCTGCCCGACCACCGGCATGTGGGTCTATCGCCTCGGCGCCGAGAAGGCCAAGCGCATGCTGCTGACCGGTGACCTGATCGACGGGAAGACGGCGAAGGACTACGGCCTGGTGCTCGACTGCGTGCCAGCCGATGAGCTGGATGCCCATACCGAGGCGCTGATCGCCCGCATCGCCAGCGTGCCGAAAAACCAGCTGATGATGCAGAAAATGATGATCAACCAGGCCTACGACAACATGGGTCTCAATTCGACGCAGACGCTGGCCACCCTGTTCGACGGCATCACGCGGCACAGCCCGGAAGGCGTCGCCTTCAAGGCACGCTGCGAACAGGTCGGCTTCAAGGCCGCGGTGAAGGAACGCGATGGCGGCGACCCGCTGGCGTGGAAGAATGCCCGCTGACGCCGCCACCGTGGAGGCCGCGAAGCAGAAGCGCCGCGGCGCGCTCAAGGCGGTCCGGCGCGACGGCATCCTGCAGGCGGCGCGTGCCGTCTTCGCCCGCGATGGACTGGACGGCGCCACCTTGCGTGCCATTGCCGCCGAGGCCGGCATGGCGGTCGGCACGGTGTATCTGTATTTCCCGACGAAAGAAGCGCTCTACGCCGAGATGCTGGCGGGCTCGCTGGCCGACCTGCAGAAGGCGCTGCGCGATGCCGTGGCAAGGACCCGGCCGGAGGACCAGTTGCTGGCTGCCGCGCTAGGCTTCTATGGGTTCTACCGCGACCGGCCGGACGACCTCTATCTCGGCCTCTATCTGGCCCAGGGGCTGAAGCCCGTCGGCCTGACGCCGGAGCTCGACCGCCTGCTGAACGGCCGGCTGATCCAGTGTTACACGGTGCTCGGCGACGGCATGCGGCGGCGGGCGACGCTGGAGGCCGAGACCCTGCGGGCCGAGACGGTGACGCTGGCCGCCGCGATCACCGGGGCGCTGGTGCTGGAAAGCACCGGCCGGCTGAAGGTGCTGGGCGACAGCGGCGAGGCGGTGGTGCGGCGCGCAGTCGACGCCCTGATCGCGCGCCTGACCTAGGGTCATCCGGGGCGCCGGGCGGTTGCATGGCGCCGCTTTGCGGGCGACAGTATGGCCCGCAGAATCTTCCCCCCACAGACTTCAGAGACGCCTGCCCGTGAGCAATTTCCGTGAAACCTATCGTGGCTCGGTCGCCGCCTGGGAATGCGACCAGTATGGCCACATGAATGTGCAGTTTTACACCGCGCGGATCAGCGATGCGGCTGCCTCCGCCATGCTGGCCGCCGGCTTCGGTCGCGAGGCCTTCGAGGACAAGAAGCTCGGCGTCGCCGCCGTGCATGCCGAGGTCGATTACCTGGCCGAGCTGCATGCCGGCGACCTGATCCGCATGGAAAGCGGCGTCAAGCTGGCCGAGGGCCGCAAGCTGAAGTTCCACCACCGCCTGTTCAATGCCGAGACCGGCGCGCTGTGCATGACCGCCGATGTGCTGGGCCTGTGCTTCGACCTGCAGAACCGCAAGTCTGTGGCGCTGCCCGACGACATCCGCGCCGGCTTTAGCGCCCTGCTGGTGACCGGCGAGGAAGAGCGCATGCCGGCGGCCCAGCCGGCGGCCCAGGACGGCTTCCTGGCGACCGGCCGCAGCCCGGTGCAGCCCTGGGAATGCGACCGCATGGGGCATCTGAACGTGCAGTTCTACCTGGCGCGCTTTGCCGAGGGCGAGAAGCAGCTGCTGGCGGCGCTGGGTTACGGCCCGTCGCGGCGCCGCGCCGACGCTGTGGCGATCCGGCCTTTGCATCACCGTATCCAGTTCAGGCGCGAGAACCACGAGGGCGCGATCCTCACGCTCCGCAGCGGCGTGCGCAGCGTGGCAGCCGACCGGCTGGCGATCCGCCACGAACTCTACGAGGCCGAAAGCGGCAGCCTGTCGGCCATCGCCGAAGCCGTCGTGGCGCTGGATGCGCTGGACGGCAGCGGCCTGCGGCCTATCCCTCAGGATGTGGCGCTGGCGGCCGAGCGGCTGGCGGCACAGCTTGTGGCGCCCGCGCCGCCCGGTCCGACCGGCGAGCCGGCGTCGCCGGCCGTGCCGGTGGAGGGCATGTACGAGACCTGCCGCGGCGGCGTCGACCGCTGGGAAGCGGAAGAGACCGGCCGCATGGCGACGCGCTTCTTCATGGCGCGGTTCTCCGATGCAGCCGGCAATATGCTGGCCGGCGGCGACCTGACGGCGGACCAGATGCGGGCCAGCGGCATCGGCTCGGCGGCGCTCGACTACACCATCGATTACTTCCGGCCACAGAGCATCGGCGACGCCTATTACGCCCGGACCGGCATTCTCGAGCTGCGCGAGAAGACCTGGCGCTTCTGCCATTTCCTGCTCGACAGCAACAGCCACGCGCCGATCGCCCGCGCCGAGGTGGTGGCCGTGCTGTTCGACCTGACGGCGCGAAAGGCGATTGTCATGCCGGACCATGTGCGGCAGGCTTTCAGCCGCCGGCTGGTGACGGTGCCGGCCGGCTGAACCCGCCCGCACCAGAGAACACTCTACCGCAAGACCACCGGGGGGACCGGATCGCGGCATGGAAACGCTGCTCAACGTATCGCTGCCCTTTTTCGGGCTGATCTTCATCGGCTATGGCGCCGGCCGCACCCGGCTGATCACGCCGCAGGCCTATCTCGGCCTCAACGCCTTCGTGATCTGGTTCGCGCTGCCGGCCCTGCTGTTCATCAAGATGTCGCAGGCGCCGGTCTTCGAGGCGTTCGATCCGCGCTTCGTTGCCGCCTATACCGGCGGCGGCCTGATCGCCTATGGCACCGTGGCGGGACTCAGCCGCCTGCTGTTCCCCCAGCTTGCCTGGGGCCAGCGCGCGGTGCAGGCCATGGGGGCATCCTTCGGCAATGTCGGCTTCATGGGCCTGCCGATCCTGGTCACCCTGTTCGGCGATGCCGCGGTGCTGCCCGCCGTGCTGGTGATCGTGTTCGACCATATCGTGCTGATCCCGCTGACCACCGGCATCATCGAGGGCTCGGCCAGCGGCCATACCTCGGTATGGATGATCTTCCGCAAGGTCTGCACCGGCATGGCGCGCAACCCGCTGATCCTGTCGACCTTCGGCGGCCTGCTGTGGGGCCTGACCGGCCTGCATTTGCCGGTGCCGGTCGACGCGCTGCTGAAACTGCTGTCGGACAGCGCGGCGCCCTGTGCGCTGTTCGCGCTCGGCCTCACGCTGGTCGGGCGGCCGCTGTCGCACGGGCTGGAACAGGTGACCCTGACCACCATCGGCAAGCTTGCGGTGCATCCGCTGATGGTCTGGATGCTGGCGGCTTACGTGCTGAAGCTCGATCCGTTCCTCACTGCCGTCGCGGTGATCCAGGCCTCGATGCCGACGGCGGCCAACGTCTACATTCTCGCCACCACCTATCACACCTTCGTCGAGCGCACCTCGAGCGCCATCCTGGTCAGCACCGTGGTCGCCACGGTCACCGTCTCGGCCTTCATGGTGCTGTTCACCGCCTATTGAGGCGCCGGACATGAGACGGGGCCGGCTTTGCGGCCGGCCCCGTCATCCGTCATGCCCAGAAGGCTGGCGTCAGTGGCCCGGATAGACCAGGCGGGGCAGCCACAGGATGATATCCGGGAAGGTGATGCAGAGCGCCAGCCCCAGGATCTGCAGCCCGATGAAGGGCAGGGCCGCCTTGAACACCATGGCCATGGTGATCTGCGGTGGCGCCACGCTTTTCAGGTAGAACAGCGAGTAGCCGAAGGGTGGACTGAGGAAGGCGACCTGCATATTGACCATGAAGATCACGCCATACCACAGCGGCACCTCCGACGGCGCCACGCCGTTCACGCCGAGCAGGCCGGTGAAATCCAGGCTCTTCAGGATCGGCAGGAAGATCGGCACGGTCAGCAGCAGGATGCCGACCCAGTCGAGGAACATGCCCAGCACGATCAGGATCGCCATCATCAGCAGCAGGATGCCGTAAGGCGACAGCCCGGTGCCGAGGATCGAGTTGGCAACGAAGGTCTGGCCACCCTTCACGATGAAGAAGCCGACGAACATGGTGGCGCCGAAGAAGATCCACATCACCATGGCGGTTGCCTTCAGGGTGGCGATCGCCGCCTCCTGCACCGCGATCCAGGTCAGCCGGCGATGCAGTGCCGAGACGAACAGGGCGCCGAAGGTGCCGATGCCGGCAGCTTCCACCGGGGTGGCGATGCCGAGGAAGATGACGCCGAGCACCAGGATAATCAGCAGGATCGGGCTGATCGTGTTGCGCAGCAGATGCAGCTTCTCGCGCATGTCGACGCGCTCCTCGACCGGCAGGGCCGGACCGAGCGACGGGTTGATGTAGCAGCGGATGGTGACATAGCCGACATAGAGACCCGCCAGCATGAAGCCCGGCAGGATCGAGCCGACCAGCAGTTCGCCGAGGGATTGCTGCGCCACCACGGCGTAGACGATGGCCATGACCGACGGCGGGATCAGGATGCCGAGCGTGCCGCCCGACAGCAGGGCGCCGCAGGCCAGCTGCGGGTCGTAGCCGCGTTTCAGCATTGCCGGCAGTGCGATCATGCCCATGGTCACCTCGGTGGCGCCGACCACGCCGACCATGGCGGCCAGCGCCGTGCAGGCGATGACGGTAGCCGAGGCAAGACCGCCCTTGACCGAGCCGAGCCATTTATAAATGACGTCGAACAGTTCCTCGATGATGCCGGCTTTCTCCAGCATCGCCGCCATGAAGATGAACAGCGGCACGGCGGAGAGCTGGTAATCGGTCATGAACGGGAAGATGCGCGCCGGCATCATGTTCAGGATGGCCGAATTGCCGAACACGAAGAGGAAGATGACTGCCAGGCTGCCGGTGCAGAAGGCCATCGGCAGGCCGAGCAGCAGCAGCAGGCCGAGGCCGCCGAACAGCAGCAGGCTGAGCCATTCAATGCTGATTTCGAGTCCCATGATCAGGCCTCCTTACCGGTAACGATGAGGATGTCCTTGATCAGTTTGGACAGGCCCTGCAGGGCGATGAGTGCGGCGCCGACCGGGATCATCAGTTTGACCGGCCAGTACTGGATGCCCCATTCGGTGAAGGAGTGCTCGCCGACCTGGATGGCATCACTGGCGAAGCGCCAGCCGGTCCATAGCAGGGTCATGGTGAAGAGGAAGAAGAAGACCGAGCTGATGATGTCGGCGATCGCCTTGCCGCGCGTCGAGAATTTTGTATAGAGCACATCGACGCGGACGTGCTGGTCCTCGCGATAGGCGTAGGCGCCGGAGATCATGTATTGCATGCCGAACATCAGGAACATGCTTTCATGGACCCAGTTGGTCGGTGAATTGAACACATAGCGGGCAATGACCTCATAGTAGTAGAAGAACACGGCAATGACCGACCAATAGGCGACGAATTCGCCGGCCCGGGAATTGATCCATTCGATGGCATCGGTCAGCGGATTGCGCAGGTGGCGGGTCGGATCCTGGCCGACGCCGATTTCATGGAAATCCGGCGGCAGCACGATCTCGGCCGGCTGCGGCAGGTTGCGTTCCAGCTCACGCCGGCGACGCACCAGGCCGGGCAGCAGGATGGCATCGCCGATCAGCATGGCGGCCAGCAGGATGCCGAGGCCGCGGGCAATCATATGACGCTGCGCCAATTCGGCTTCGGCAGCGTCGTGATCGGCGGCTTTTACGGCGAGGTCGGCCTTGGCCTTGGCCAGCGCCGCCGCGTCGGCCGCCTGGCCGGGCTGCGGCTCGGCGCGTTTGACGACAAGCTCGGCGCTCTCCCAGTCCGACCTGGTGCGCGAGACATCCTCGCGGGCATCCGACAGCAGGCCGTTGGTGTAGATGATCCCGAGGAAGACGGGGATGAACAGCACGCCGAGCAGGCTGCGCAGGTAGAACCGGTGCAGGCCGGCGAAGCCGGAGAAGATGAGGAACATATAGGCGATCGGCAGCGAGGGGCCGATCTGGACGCCGGTCCGCTTCTGGCGCGCCACCAGATACTGGGCGACGACGGGGAACAGCAGCAGGGCTGCCCAATACAGCCAGTGCGGTAGCACGAAGGTCAAACTTGGCATGTGCGCCTCTGAAGCAACGGGAAAGACAGAAGGGTGATGGCAGACAGCAACGAAGGGGATGCCCCGAGGGCACCCCCTTCGCCGCCTCACTCACTCACTCGAAACGGGACATGCGGACACCGGCCGTTACAGGTCGATCTTCAGGCCCTTGTACATATCCGGCGTGACATAGCCGACAGTGGGCGATTCCATGACGTCGAGCTGCAGCTTGAACAGCCTGGCGGCATCCTTGTCCTTGTTCGCCCATTTGAACCAGATCGGCACGGCGGCCTTCTGGAACTTCGGCAGGTCTTCCGCCGGCAGGCGGTTGATCTGGGTGCCGGCCTTCTCGAACTTGCCCCAGGCTTCGATGTCGGCCTTCTGGATCGCGCCGAAATGGGTGTTGGAATAGACCTGAATCTCGGCCTCGACCCACTGCTTCATCTTCGGCGACAGCTTGTTCCAGTGGTTCATGCCGACGCAGAAGTCCATCAGATCGACCGGCTGGTAGATCGACTCGAGGCCGGGCGGGCCGACCCAGATGTATTTGGTGACCTGCTGGAATCCGAGGTCCCAGTTCACCGCCGGACCGGTATAGTCGGCGGCATCGACCGTGCCCTTTTCCAGTGCCGAGAAGACTTCGCTGCCCGGCAGCAGGGTGGTCTTGGCGCCGATGGCGGCAAAGCCCTCGGCGATCATGCCACCCGGCACGCGCAGCTTGAGGTCCTTGAAGTCGTCGATCGAGCGGATCGGCTTCTTCGAGTGGATGATGTTCGGGCCGTGATGGATACGGCCGACGTAATACAGGCCCTGCTTGGCGAAAATCTCGCGCGCCGCCTCGATGCCGCCCTTCGAGTAGAAGAAGATGTCCCACTCGTGCGGATAGCGCAGGCCCATCAGGTAGGAGCTGAGGAAGGCGGTTGCCGGCATCTTGCCGGCCCAGTACAGCGTGAAGGAATTCATCGCTTCCAGCACGCCATTCTTGACGCCGTCGAGCAGCTCGAAGTCGCCGACCACTTCCTTGGCGGCGAAAGGTTTGAATTCCAGCTCGCCGCCGGTCTTTTCCTTGATCGAGTTGGCCCAGGTCTTGAAGGTCTCGAGACCGACGCCGGCCGGCCAGGAGGTCTGCACCTTCCAGGTGGTGGTGGCGGCCTTGGCCGGGTCGCTGATGAACGGTGCGCCGATGGCGACCGCGCCGGCCCCGGCGATGGTGCCCGCGCCGATGGTCTTGAGCAGGCCGCGGCGGTTGACGGTGCCGCCCTGGCCGGAACCCTGTTTGCCTTGTCTGGTCATTTGATGTCCTCCCACGTTTCTATCGTCGACGTTTTCCTGATCGGCACAGCTCCGGAATACTGCGCCGTGTACGCGGTATTCGTCCGTCCGTGGCAACCGGCCTGCGACTGAAGTCTGCGCGGAGGGTATGCGGCATCCGTATAAGACCAGCCGCCAGTTCAGGCGGGATGGTCAGGCCGGATGCGACACACACTCGGCAGTACGGGAGGCAATGTATGCTTTGTTTGTTTTTTCAAAGGGTAGGTCGGGGAACCTAGCGGGTCAATGCCAGTTTGGCCTTCATGCGCCACCGTGTGGCGAAATTCGATGTTGCGCCGCGAAAGGCTGCGGTCGCTGCACAATATCTGCTGCAGGCAACAAAAAGGCCGGGACAAGCCCGGCCTTCGCTGTTTCGTGCGGGATACGGTCAGGCCGTGTAGAAGCTGCGTCCCTCGGCGGCCATGTCGCGCAGCAGTTTCGGCGGCGTGAAGCGGCTGCCGAATTTCTGGGCAAGCTGGTCGCATTCGGCGACGAAGGGCTGCAGGCCGACGGTGTCGATCTGGCTGACCGTGCCGCCACGGAAGGGCGGGAAGCCCCAGCCCATGATCGAGCCGACATCGGCGTCGCGCAGGTCGATGACGACCTTCTCCTCCAGGCAGCGGGCGGTCTCGACCGACTGGATATAGACCAGCCGTTTGATGACATCGGCGAGCGCCGGCTGTTCGGCCTTCACCGGGAAGTGCTGGGCCAGCTCCGGCCACAGCCGCTTTTTCCCGTCGACCGGGTAGTCGTAGAAACCTTTGCCGGCCTTTTTGCCCATGCGGCCGAGCTTTTCGACCAGCAGGCCCAGCACCGGTTCGGAACTGTCGGGCTTGTAGGCGGCGCCGAGATCCCTGCGGGTCTGGCTGCGGATCCGGTGCATCAGTTCCAGCGACACCTCGTCGGCCAGCGCCAGCGGTCCGACCGGCATGCCGGCGGCCTTGCCGGCATTCTCGATCAGTGCCGGGGCGACGCCCTCGGCCAGCAGGGACAGGCCCTCGTTCACGTAGGTGGCAAAGACCCGGCTGGTATAGAAGCCGCGGCTGTCGTTGACCACGATGGGCGTCTTGCGGATTTTCTTCACGAAATCCATGGCGCGCGCCAGCGTCTCGTCCGAGGTCGCCTTGCCGCGGATGATCTCGACCAGCGGCATGCGGTCGACCGGCGAGAAGAAATGCAGGCCGATGAAATTGGCCGGCCGGGCGCTGGCCTCGGCCAGGCCGGTGATCGGCAGGGTCGAGGTATTCGACGCAAAGATGGCATCGGCGGCCAGTTGCGCCTCGGCCCGCTTCGTCACCTCGGCCTTGATGGCGCGGTCCTCGAACACCGCCTCGATCACCAGGTCGCAGCCCTTGAGCGCCTCATAGCTGGTGGTCGCGGTGATCAGGCCAAGCTGCTTCTCCTTGTCGGCCTCGGTGGCCTTCTTCGCCTTGATCCGCTTGTCGAGCAGGCCGGCGCTATAGGCCTTGCCACGGTCGGCGGACTCCTGCGTCGAATCGAGCAGCACGACCTGCAGCCCGGCCGAGGAGGCGGCCCAGGCAATGCCGGCGCCCATCATGCCGGCGCCGAGGATGCCGATCTTCGTATAGGCCTGGGTCGGCACGCCTTTGGGCCGGTTGGCCAGCTTGTTGGCCTCGCCGATCGAGAAGAACAGCGAGCGGATCATGTTGCGCGCTTCCTTCGACTGGGTGCAAGCGACGAAATAGCGGCTTTCGATCTTGAGGCCCGTGTCGATATCGACCAGCATGCCCTCGTAGACGCAGGACATGATGTACTGGGCATTGGGATAATTGCCCATGGTCCTGGCGCGCAGCATGGCGTTGCCGGCGGTGAACACCTGCATGCCTTTCGGCGTGTTGGCGGCTTCCGGCACACGAAAGCCCTTCTGGTCCCAGGGTTTCACATGGGCGGTCTGGCCCTCGCCGAGCAGCCAGGCTTTGGCGCGGATCAGCAGTTCGCCCGGCGGCACGACCTCGTCGACCATGCCGAGCGCCAGTGCCGCCTTCGGGTCGACCTTGCGGCCTTCCAGCATCATCGGCAGGGCTTTCGAGACACCGATCATGCGCGGCAGCCGCTGGGTGCCGCCGGCGCCGGGCAGCAGCCCGATGGTGGCTTCCGGCAGGCCGATCAGCGCCTTCGGGTTGTCGGCGGCGATGCGGCGATGGCAGGCAAGGCAGATCTCGTAGCCGCCGCCGAGTGCCGTGCCGTTGATCGCGGCGACGAAGGGCTTGCCGGCCTTTTCGATGTCGCGAAACAGCTTCTGCAGGGCAAAGCTGTTCTGCAGCGCCTTGGCCGCGTCTTTCGATTCTTTCAGAAGATTGACGAGGTCGGCGCCGGCGACGAAATCGCCCTTGGCCGAGGTGACGATCACGCCCTTGACCGCCTTGTCGGCGATCGCCTTGTAGACCGCCTCGCGGAAGGCGGCGAGGCTCTCGCCGTTCATCACGTTCATCGGCCGGTCGGCCATGTTCCAGACGATGGCGGCAATGCCGTCGCCGTCGATGCTGTATTCGATCATGTCGCTACCCGATCCTGCTGCGGCGCTCAGACGCGCTCGATGATGGTGGCGGTGCCCATGCCGGCGCCGACACAGAGCGTGATTAGTGCCGTGCTCTTGCCGCTGCGCTCCAGCTCGTCGACCATGGTGCCGAGGATCATCGCCCCGGTGGCGCCGAGCGGATGGCCGAGCGCGATGGCGCCGCCGTTCACGTTGATCCTGTCGTGCGGGATGTTCAACGCCTGCATGAAGCGCAGGACGACGGAAGCGAAGGCCTCGTTGAGTTCCCAGAGATCGATGTCGGACGGTTTCATGCCGGCGTTCTTCAGCGCCTTTTCGGCGGCAAAGCTCGGGCCGGTCAGCATGATGGTCGGCTCGGAACCGATCGAGGCAAAGCTGCGGATGCGGGCGCGCGGCCTGAGGCCGGCGCGCTTACCGGCCTCGGCATTGCCGATCAGGACCGCGGCGGCGCCGTCGACGATGCCGGACGAATTGCCGGCATGGTGGACATGCTCGATACGCTCGACCTCCGGGTAGCGCTGGGTGGCCACCGAATCGAAGCCGAACTGTTCGCCCATGACGCCAAAGGACGGATCGAGCGCAGCCAGGGTCTGCATGGTGGTGTCGGGCCGCATATGCTCGTCGCGGTCCAGCACGGTCAGGCCGTTGATGTCTTTCACGGCGATGATCGACTTCGAGAAGCGGCCCTCGTCCCACGAGCGTTTGGCGCGTTTCTGGCTCTCGACGGCGTAAGCATCGACGTCGTCGCGGGAGAAGCCGTATTTGGTGGCGATCAGGTCGGCCGAGATGCCCTGGGGCACGAAATAGGTCGGCAGCGCGACCGCCGGGTCGGTCGACCAGGCGCCGCCGTCAGCGCCCATCGGTACCCGGCTCATGCTCTCGACGCCGCCGCCGATCGCCATCTGCGACTGGCCCGACATCACCTGGGCGGCGGCCATGTTGCAGGCTTCCAGCCCCGAGGCACAGAAGCGGTTGACCTGCACCCCGGCGGTGGTCTCGGCATAGCCCGACTGGATCACGGCGACGCGGGCGATATCGGCGCCCTGTTCGCCGACCGGCATCACGCAGCCCAGCACCACATCGTCCACCAGCGAGGTGTCAAGCTCGTTGCGGTCGCGCACGGCTTCCAGCGCGGTGGTGGCCAGCCGCATCGGGGTGACCTCATGCAGGGCACCGCTGGCGCGGCCCTTGCCGCGCGGCGTGCGCACGGCATCGTAGATAAAGGCTTCGGTCATGGTCGTTTCTCCCTTGGCATCGGGTCAGCCTCACAATGTGCGGCTGATCAGTTCCTTCATGATCTCGTTGGTGCCGCCGTAAATGCGCTGCACGCGGGCATCGGCATAGGCGCGGGTGATCGGGTATTCCCACATGAAGCCGTAGCCGCCGAACAGCTGCAGGCAGCGGTCGAGGACCTTGCATTGCAGGTCGCTGCACCAGTATTTCGCCATCGCCGCGGTGGCGACGTCGAGCTTCTTCTCGACCACCAGCTCGATGCATTTGTCGACGAAGACCCGGGCAATCTGGGTCTCGGTCTTTATCTCGGCCAGCTCGAATTTGGTGTTCTGGAAGTCGATCACCGCCTTGCCGAAGGCCTTGCGCTCACGGACATAGTCGGTGGTCCATTTCAGCGCCGCCTCGCAGCCGGCGACGGCCATGATGGCGATCTGCAGCCGCTCCCAGGCCAGTTCCTGCATCAGGTAGAAGAAGCCTTGGCCCTCGCCGCCCAGCATGTTCTCCGGCGGCACGCGCACGTCGGCAAAGAACAGTTCGGAGGTGTCCTGCGCCTTCATGCCGAGTTTTTCGAGATTGCGGCCCTTGGTGAAGCCCTCGCGGCCGGCCTCGACCAGGAACAGGCTGGTGCCCTTGGCGCCCTGTTTGGGGTCGGTCTTGGTCACCACGATCACCAGGTCGGCGTTCTGGCCGTTGGTGATGAAGGTCTTCTGGCCGTTGATGACGAATTCGTTGCCGTCGCGGATCGCGGTGGTCTTCACCGCCTGCAGGTCGGAGCCACCGCCGGGCTCGGTCATGGCGATGGCGCCGATCACCTCGCCGCTGGCCATCTTGGGCAGCCACTTCTGCTTCTGCGCCTCGCTGCCGTAATGCAGCAGGTAGGGCGCGACGATGTCGGAATGCAGCGAAAAGCCCGGGCCGGTGCAGCCGGTATAGGCCTGCTCCTCCATCAGGATCGCCGAATAGGCGCGGTCGACGCCGGAGCCGCCGTATTCCTCCGGCATGGTCGGGCAGAGGAAGCCGGCCGCACCGGCCTTGCGCCAGACCTCGCGCGGCACCACGCCGTCCTCTTCCCACTTGGCATGATGGGGGACGACCTCGCGCTCGAAGAACTTGCGCGCGGCGTCGCGGAACATCAGGTGGTCTTCGGAATAGACGCTCCGCGGGATGCCGAATTCGGTCATGGTCTTTTCGTTTCCTCCGTAGACGTGCCGCGCCCCCTTTCTTGTGAAGAGTGGCGCGGCCCTTTTTGGGTCAGAAATTGGCCGCCTTCAGCATCATGGTGCTTTCGGCGCCGGCCTGGATCTTGGCGAGCTGCGCGGATGTGTCGGGCAGCATGCGGTCCATGAAGAAGCGGGCGGTGACCAGCTTGGTCTCGTAGAAGTCCTTGTCGTCGGCGCCCTCGGCGAGCTTCACCTTGGCCACCTTGGCCATCTTGGCCCACATGAAGCCGAGCGCGACCAGCGCGAACAGGTTCAGGTAATCCCACGAGGCGGCACCGGCCTCATCGGGGTTCTTCATGCCGCGCTCGCTGATCACCGCGGTGGCGGTCTGCAGGCGGGCAAAGGCCTTGGCCAGCGGCATCACGTAGTCCTTGCCGATGGCGGCATCCATCATGTTGTCTTCGATGAAGGTCGACACCGGATGGAAGAAGCGCCGCGCCAGCCGGCCGATGCCGGTCGGCAGCTTGCGGCCGACGAGGTCGAGCGCCTGGATGCCGTTGGCGCCTTCGTAGATCATGGCGATGCGGGCATCGCGCACGAACTGCTCCATGCCCCATTCCTGGATATAGCCGTGGCCGCCGTAGACCTGCTGCGCCATGGTGGCGCACTGGTAGCCGTAGTCAGTCATATAGGCCTTGACCATCGGGGTCAGGAAGGCGACGAGGTCGTCGGCCTCCTGGCGGCGCTCGGCATCGGGATGCTTGGCGGCGACATCGAGCTCGATGCCGGTCCACAGCGCCAGCGCGCGGCTGCCCTCGGTAAACGCCTTCATGGTCATCAGCATGCGCCGGATGTCCGGGTGCACGATGATCGGGTCGGCGGGCTTGTCCGGCACCTTGGTGCCGGTGATCGAGCGGCCCTGCAGCCGGTCATTGGCATAGGTCAGCGCGTTCTGGTAGGCGACCTCGGCCTGGCTGAGACCCTGCACGCCGACGCCGAGACGGGCGGCGTTCATCATCACGAACATCGCCTGCATGCCCTTGTGCATCTGGCCGACCAGCCAGCCTTTGGCGCTGTCGTAGTTCAGCACGCAGGTCGAGTTGGCATGGATGCCCATCTTGTGCTCGATCGAGCCGCAGGACACGCCGTTGCGGGCACCGAGGCTGCCGTCCGGGTTGACCAGGAATTTCGGCACCACGAACAGGCTGACGCCCTTGATGCCTTCCGGACCGCCGGGAATCTTGGCCAGCACCAGATGGATGATGTTCTCTGCCAGGTCATGCTCGCCGGCCGAGATGAAGATCTTGGTGCCGGAGATTAGGTAGCTGCCATCGGCCTGCGGCTCGGCCTTGGTGCGCATCAGGCCGAGATCCGTGCCGCAATGCGGCTCGGTCAGGTTCATGGTGCCGGTCCATTTGCCGGACGCCATATTGGGCAGATACATGTCCTTCTGCTCTTCCGAGCCGTGCCGCAGCAGGGCCTCGTAGGCGCCGTGGGTCAGGCCGGGATACATGGCAAAGGCCATGTTGGCAGCGGACTGGATTTCCGCCATGGCGATGCCCAGCACATGCGGCAGGCCCTGGCCGCCGTATTTCTCTTCCGCGGTCAGGCCGCCCCAGCCGGCCTCGCAATACTGCTGGTAGGCTTCCTTGAAGCCCTTCGGCGTGGTGACCACGCCGTTGTCCCAGTGGCAGCCTTCCTGGTCACCGCTCTGGTTGAGCGGGGCGGTCACCGCGCTCATGAACTTGCCGCCTTCTTCCAGCACCGCGTCGATGACGTCACGGCTGGCATCGGTGAAGCCGAGCTGGTTGCTCAGCTTTTCCATCTGCAGCACGTCATGCAGCACGAACTGGAAGTCCTTGATCGGTGCGGTATAGCTCGGCATGGCCTGTCTCCCTGCAAACTTTCCTACTTGGCCCTGGCGTCAGTTGCGCAGGGGTTTGCCTTTGGTCAGCATGTGCTCGATGCGGTCGAGCGTCGCATTGGTCTTGATCAGCGCCATGAAATTCTCGCGCTCGAGTTCCAGCAGCTTCTTCTCGGTCACCGGCTCGGTGATGTCGGTCTTGCCGCCCGACACCACGTTGGCCAGCGCCAGCGAGACGACGACATCGTGCTTGGTCGCCTTGCCCTGCTGGTGGAAGCCCTGTACGGCCAGTTCCATGGCGGCCTTCGCCGTCGGGCCGGGCAGGTTGATCTCGACCGGCTTCGGCACCTGGTAGTCCTTGGCCAGTTCCAGCGCCTTCGCCTTGGCATCGGCCAGCAGGCGGCGGCGGTTCATGGTGATGCCGTCGCCGTCGCGCAGGATCAGCATGTCGCGGGCTTCCATGGCCGAGGTCGAGACCTTGGCCGTCGAAATCGCCTCGAATACCTGGGCCAGCGCCGGCATCGGGCCGCCGGGGCGCCGCTTGTTGAGAATCGCGCGCGTGGTCAGCTCCTTGCAGCCGCCCCAGCCGGGGATGACGCCGACGCCGACCTCGACGAGGCCCATGTAGCTTTCGGCATGGGCCTGGATCGCCGAGGAATGCAGGGCGATCTCGCAGCCGCCGCCGAGCGCCATGCCCGCCACCGCCGCGACGACGGGGAAGGGGGCGTATTTCAGCTTCATATAGGCATCCTGGCCTTCGCTGATGCCCTGCTCGATGGCGGGCCACATGGCGATATTGGCCTGGAACAGCGCGATGCCGACATTGGCGCCGACCGAGAAATTGTCGTAGTCGCCGCCGATGATCAGGGCCTTGAAGCCCTTCTTGTCGATCTTGGCGGCTTCCTTGACCATACTGATGATGTCGGCGTCGACCGCGTTCATCTTGGTATGCAGTTCGAGGCAGACGACGCCGTCGCCGATGTCCCACAGGCTGGCGCCGCGGTTCGAGGCGATCGGCTGCTTGCCGCGCTTCTTGTCGGCCAGCGCCCAGGCATCGGCCGCGACGGCGATTTCGGCATAGTCGCCTGACGGCATCAGGCGATAGGCCTTGTCGCCCTCTTCCTTGTAGAAGGGACGGCCCTTGGCGATTTCCACCATCTTCGGCACCGGCAGGCCGGACGCCTTCAGCTTGTCGGCGAACCACTGGGTGCCGAGCTGGTCGATCTGCTGGAACGGCCCGTATTTCCAGGCGTAGCCCGTTTTCATCGCGGTATCGACGGCGAGGATGTCGTCGGCGATTTCCGGCACCAGGTCGGCGGCATAGGACAGCACGCGGCTGAGCACGCCCCAGGCATACTGGCCGCCCTTGTCGTCGAAGTCGACCAGCGCGCGCAGGCCGGCCTTGGCTGCCCTGGCCGAGCCGAGACTGGCACGCTGGGTGGCGCGGTAGTCGCCGGTCTTCAGATCGAGGGCTTCCTTGCCGCGGGCGCGGTAGAAGCCGCCCTTGCCCTTGCGGCCGGTATAGCCGTCCTTGATCATCTTCTGCATCAGGGCGTTCAGCGGATGGTCCGCCTTGTAGAACTGGTGCAGTGCATCGGTCTTCGGCAGGGTCTTGAGCATCGAGCCGACCACATAGGGGCCGAGGTCGATGCCGGTGAGGTCGGCAAGACCGAAAATGCCGGTCTTCGGCACGCCCATCGGCCGGCCGACGATGCTGTCGGCCTCCTCGACGGTCAGGCCGAGGTCATAGGCCAGCGCGGTGGCGACCGTCGACCAGTAGATGCCGATGCGGTTGGCGATGAAACCCGGGCGGTCCTTGCAGTCGACCACCTCCTTGCCGAGCCTGACGTCGCCGAAACGGCGCAGCGCATCGATGGTCGCGGGTTTGGTCTTCGGGCCCTTCACCAGCTCGAACAGCCGCATGTAGCGCGGCGGGTTGAAGAAGTGGGTGACGGCGAAATCGGCGGCGAAGCTGTCCGGCAGGCCCTCGGTCAGCAGGTCGAGCGGGATCGTCGAGGTGTTCGACGTGACGATCGAGCCCTTTTTGCGCTTTTGCTCCAGCGTGGCATAGAGCTTCCGCTTGAGGTCGACATTCTCGATGATCGCCTCGCAGATCCAGTCGACATCGGCCAGCTTGTCGAGGTCGTCTTCCAGATTGCCCGGCGTGACCAGCTTGGCGACCCGCGCATGCATGAAGGGCGCCGGCTTGGTCTTCAGCATCCGTTCGATGGCGCCCTTGGCGAGCGCCGAACGGTCGTTGGCACCCCCCACTCCGACATTGGGGGGCACGATGTCGAGCAGGATCACTGGGATGCCGGCATTGGCGACATGGGCGGCGATGCCGGACCCCATCACGCCGGAGCCGATCACCGCGACTTTCTTGATTTCGGTCATGGTCGGATACCCCGGCTCAGACGGCTTCGAGAACGGTGGCGATGCCCTGGCCGCCGCCGATGCACTGGGTGGCCAGCGCGAACTGCTTGCCCTCGCGCTGCAGCAGCGATGCTGCCTTGCCGGTGATGCGCGCGCCGGTGGCGCCCATCGGATGGCCGAGCGCGATGGCGCCGCCATCGAGGTTGACCTTCGACATGTCGTAATCGGCCTGTTTGACGCAGGCCAGCGTCTGGGCTGCAAAGGCCTCGTTCAGTTCGATGATGTCGATGTCCTGCAGCTTGAGGCCGGCGCGCTCCAGCGCCTTCCTGGTCGCCGGCACCGGGCCGATGCCCATCAGTTCCGGTGCGCAGCCGGCCACCGCCACCGCCTTGATGCGGGCCAGCGGCTTCAGGCCATGGGCCTTGGCGAAATCCTCCGAGCAGACGAGCGTCGCCGAGGCGCCGTCGGTCAGCGGCGAGGAGGTGCCGGCGGTGACCGAGCCCTGCTCGTCGAACGCCGGCTTCAGCCCGGCGAGGCCTTCAGCCGAGGTGTCGGCGCGGATGCAGCCGTCTTCCTCGACGCGGCTGTTGCCGTCGACGATGGCGACGATCTCGTCCTTCAGCTTGCCGGCCTTCTGCGCGGCGGCGGCCTTGGCATGGCTGTCGACCGCCATCTGCTCCTGGGCCTTGCGGTCGATGCCGTATTTGTTGGCGAGATTTTCCGCCGTGATGCCCATGGAGACATAGGCCTGCGGGTAATCCTTCAGCAGCCTGGGGTTCGGCAGGGTGTTGAAGCCGCCCATGGGGATGCGGGTCATGCTCTCGACGCCGGCGCAGATGAAGGCCTCGCCGGCATTCATCTGGATGGCGCCGGCGGCCTGGTGGATCGACTGCATCGACGAACCGCAGAAGCGGTTCACCGTGGTGCCGGCGGCCTCCTGCGGCAGGCCGGCGAGGAAGCTGATCAGGCGGGCGACGTTCAGGCCCTGCTCGCCCTCCGGGAAGGCGCAGCCGACGATGACATCCTCGATGGCTTTCGGGTCGACGCCCGTGCGTTCCACCAGCGCCTTGATGACCTGGGCGGTCAGGTCATCGGGGCGCACCTTGGTCAGGGCGCCCTTGCGGGCCAGAGTGAACGGCGAGCGGGCATAACCAGCGATCACCACGTTGCGCATCATGACGGCGTCTCCTTCGGCGGACGGACAGGACTGTTCGTTGCTTGCTTGAACGGCAGTAGATAGCGGACGGGGCGGGGCGGGACAGGGCCCCGCCGCGACTTATTCGGCGACCTCGGCGAGCTGGCCGACGCGGCCCTGGATGAATTCCTTGAAGCTCGGCGCCTCGCGGCTGCGCTCTTTCACCTTCAGGAACTCGTCGATGATGCGCACGTCGTGCTTCAGCTGCAGAATGGCGTCGTCGATGTCGCGTTTCTGCAGCTCCAGCGCGGCCAGGCGCTCCTGCGAGCGCTTGAGCGTCAGCTTCATCTGCTCGACCCGGCCATCGCCGACATCATAAAGGTCGATCATCTCGCGGATTTCCGCGAGGCTGAAGCCGAGCCGTTTGCCGCGTAGGATCAGCTGCAGGCGGGCGCGGTCGCGGCGGGCGTAGACACGCATCATGCCCTGGCGGGACGGATGCAGCAGGCCCTTGTCTTCATAGAAACGGATGGCGCGCGGGGTGACGTCGTATTCATGCGCCAGTTCAGTGATCGTGTAGGTCTTGTCCGACACGGTTAGCCTCCCTCAGTCAGGCTCTGTTTCTTGGCGGCGACTCTTAGTTTACGTTTACGTAAACGTCAAGATGAAACTATGAGCATCCGCCCGGCAGAGCCGGTTTCTCTTGGATTTCCGCATTTTACGGGCGTATGATGGCCCCGGCCAACCAGCCGGAGGGACCACCATGCCCGACACATTGTCCGACAATCGGATCGAGTCGTACAGCGATTTTTGGCCCTACTACCTGCGCGAGCACAAAAAACCGACGACCCGCGCCTGGCATTATGCCGGCAGCACGGCGGCGCTGGCCTGCCTCGCGGCCTTGGTGGCGACCGGCCAATGGGGCTGGCTGGGCGCCGGCCTGGTGGCCGGTTACGGCCCGGCCTGGATCGGGCATTTCTTCATCGAGAAGAACCGCCCGGCCACCTTCCGCTATCCCCTCTGGTCGCTGGTGTCCGATTACCGCATGTACGCCTGTTTCCTGACCGGCAGCATCGGCCGCGAACTCGAGCGCGCCGGCGTGGGCGACACGGCACCGCGGCAAACCGCGCAAACCTCGTGACCGGTCACGAAATCGCAACCCTTGTCGCGGCATTGTAGCTTTCCATTGCCGCGGCGGTTCCGTCCGCTTTTTCCTTAGCTTCAGTCAGGGTCCGGTTCCCGGTTATGCAGATCTACCTCCCCATCGCTGAGATGTCGGTCAGCCTCTGGCTGCCACTCGGCCTCGGGGCGGCGGTCGGCTATCTGTCCGGCCTGTTCGGCGTCGGCGGCGGCTTCCTGCTGACGCCGCTGCTGATCTTCATCGGCGTGCCGCCGCCGGTGGCGGTGGCCGCCTCGGCTAACCAGGTGGTCGCCTCCAGCGTCTCGGCGGTCTACGCCCACTGGCGCAAGGGCAATGTCGATTTCAAGATGGGCGGTGTGCTGCTGATCGGCGGCCTCGCCGGCTCGGCCTTCGGCGCCTATCTCTTCTCGGTGCTCAAGCGCATCGGCCAGCTCGATGCGGTGATTGCGCTGTCCTATGTCGTCATTCTCGGCCTGATCGGCAGCCTGATGATGACCGACAGCATCCGCCTGTTCTGGCGCAGCCGCGGCGGTGCCGTGCAACCGCCCATGCGGCGCCGGCGCATGCACGATCATCCGTGGATCCGCGTGCTGCCGTTCAAGCTGCGGTTCCGCAAGTCGCAGCTCTATGTCAGCGCGCTGCTGCCGGTCGCGCTTGGCTTCGTGGTCGGTATCCTCGCCGCCATCATGGGCGTCGGCGCCGGCTTCATGCTGGTGCCGGCGATGATCTACCTGCTCGGCATGCCGACCGCGGTGGTGATCGGCACCTCGCTGGTGCAGATCATTTTTGTTACCGCCAACGTCACCATGCTGCACGCAATCTCGACCCAGACCGTCGACCTGACCCTGGTGCTGCTGCTGGTGATGGGGTCGGTGGTCGGTGCGCAATATGGCGTGCGCCATGGCGCACGCCTGCGCGGCGAGCAGATCCGCGGCCTGCTGGCCGCCGTGGTGCTGGCCGTGGCGGTGGTGCTCGCCACCCAGCTTGTTATCCCGCCCGACGACGTCTATTTCCTCGAAGCGGGGTCGCAGCGATGATGCGGCAATATCGCTTGGTCCTGCTGCTCGCGCTGCTGGCCGCCCCGCTGGTCGCGTCGCCGCCGGCTTCGGCGCAAACCCGCGGCGCGACGCAGACACGGGGTCCGGCACCGGCCGATTCTCCGCTGATCACCGACCTGTCGTCGCATCTGATCGCCATCACCTCCAACTTTACCGGCACCGACCTGCTTTTGTTTGGGGCCATCGACGAGCCGGGCGATATCATCGTGGTGGTGCGCGGGCCGACCAGCACCGCGGTGGTGCGGCGCAAGGAATCGACCTTCGGCCTGTGGCTGACCCGGCGTTCCGCCACGTTTGACGGCGTGCCGGCCTTTTATGCTGTCACCAGCACCAAGCCGCTGGCCGAGATCGCACCGGAGACCCTGCTGCAGCGCCTGCAGATCGGGCTCGGCGGCCTGCGGTTCCGCTTTGTCGGCAGCGGCATCGTCGAGGATGTCGACGAATTCCGCAAAGCGCTGATCCGCCAGAAAGGCTACGAGGGGCTGTATCACCAGAGCGTCGGCGGCGTCGACTTCCTCGGCCCCAAGCTGTTCCGCACTGCGATCAGCTTCCCGGCGACGGCGCCGGTCGGCACTTACCAGGCCGAGGTCTACCTGATCCGCGACGACCGTATCATCGCCGCGCAGTCGAGCCCGCTGTTCATCGACAAGCAGGGCATCGAGCAGGAAATCTATGATTTCTCGCGGCAGGCACCGGCCGCCTACGGTCTCGTCGCCGTGCTGACCGCCATGCTGGCCGGCTGGCTGGCGGCGGTGCTGCTGCGCAAGAACTGAGGCTGCCGGCTTTTCCGGCCGCGGCGGTTGTGCCAATCTTGCCGCAGACCCTTGCGGCAGAGTGAAGAAAACGACCATGGACACGGAAACGCTTGAGCAGACGCGGCAGGTGCTGCGACGCTTCGTACGCGAGCGGCTGGTGCCGCTGGAACAGCAGGTCGCCGACGACGACCGCATCCCCGACGAAATCCGCGGCGAATTTGCCGGGATGGGCCTGTTCGGCCTGTCGATCCCCGAGGAATACGGCGGTCTCGGCCTTGCCCTTGCGGAAGAGGTCGAGCTGGTCTTCGAACTGGGCTGGACCTCGCCGGCCTTCCGCAGCATGTTCGGCACCAATGTCGGCATCGGCAGCCAGGGCATCCTGATCGACGGCACGCCGGAGCAGAAGCAGACCTGGCTGCCGAAACTGGCCAGCGGCGAAGTGATCTCCAGCTTCGCGCTGACCGAGCCCGAGGCCGGTTCGGATGCGGCCAGCGTCAGGACCCGCGCCGAACGCCAGGGCGACCATTACGTCGTCAACGGCACCAAGCGCTTCATCACCAATGCGCCGCATGCCGGCGTGTTCACCCTGATGGCGCGCACCGATCCGGCCAACAAGGGCGCCGGCGGGGTGACGGCCTTCATCGTCGAGGCGAACACGCCGGGCATCTCCATCGGCAAGCATGACCGCAAGATGGGCCAGCGCGGCTCGCATACCGCCGACGTGATTTTCGACAACGTGAAGGTGCCGGCGGCGAATATCATCGGTGGCCGCGAGGGGCAGGGCTTCAAGACGGCGATGAAAGTGCTCGACCGGGGGCGGCTGCATATCTCGGCCATGTGCGTCGGCGCCGCCGAGCGGCTGATCCACGAGGCGGTGGCCTATGCCCGCGACCGCAAACAGTTCGGCCAGCCGATCGCCGAGTTCCAGCTGGTCCAGGCCATGCTGGCCGACAGCCGCACCGAAGCCTATGCCGCACGCTGCATGATCCGCGACGCGGCCCGGCGCTACAGTGTCGGCGAGAATGTCTCGATGGAAGCCTCCTGCTGCAAGTATTTCGCCTCCGAAATGGTCGGCCGCGTCGCCGACCGCGCCGTGCAGGTACATGGCGGCTCGGGCTATATCCAGGATTACGCCGTCGAGCGCTTCTACCGCGACGTCCGCCTGTTCCGTCTCTACGAGGGCACCAGCCAGATCCAGCAGATCGTCATCGCCCGGCAGATGCTGAAGCAGGCCGCAGCCGGCGCGGCGGACTGAGCCGATGCCGGAGGACGGACCAGAACCTGCCGCCAGTCCCGCGTCTGCCAGTCCCGCGTCTGCCGGCCGCACGCCCGCCAAGGCCGCCATCGTCCTGGTCGGCCTGTGCTTCGGGTTGAATGCCCTGTCGCGCGGCATGGGTGAGACCTTCGCCACCTTCCTGCTGGCGCTGACCGAGGATTTCAAGACCGACCGTGCCGCCGTGGCGGCGATCTATTCGGTGCAGATGCTGATCGCCGGCTTTGGCGCGCCGCTCGCCGGTTACTGCTTCGACCGCTTCGGGCCGCTGCGGCTCTATATCGGCGGCTTCCTGTTCCTCGCCAGCGGTCTGGCGCTGGCATCGCTGAGCGGCACCCTGTGGCAGCTCTACCTGTTTATCGGGCTTGGCGTCGGCGGCGCGGCCGCCTCGCTTGGCAATGCGCCGCATTCGGCGCTGCTGGCGCGCTGGTTCGAGGGGGCGGCGCTGTCGCGCGCCATGAGCGTGGTCTATGCCGGCCTCGGCGTCGGCTCGCTGCTGCTGGTGCCGCTGGCCCAGCTGCTGATCGATACCGGCGGCTGGCGCGTGGCCTATGCCAGCATGGCCGGCATCGTCGTGCTGCTCAGCCCGCTGCTGCTGCTGGTGCGCTGGCCGCAGGCGCAGGCCGGCCGCATCGCCGCGCCGCCGCCGCTGGTGCGCGCCGACGGCCTGCCGGGCGACGAATGGACGGTGCTGTCGGCCATGCGCACCACCGCCTTCTGGGGCCTGGCTTCGGTGTTCCTGTTCACCAGCGCCGGGATGTTCTCGGTCATGGTACAGGCAGTCGCTTATCTGATCGAACTCGGCTACCCGCCGCTGCAGGCCGCCTCGATCTATGGCCTGATCGGCGTGCTGACCCCGATCGGCATCATCGGCTTCGCCTGGGCCGACGGTCGCATCGGCCGCCATGCCTCGGCCGCCATCTCCTATGCCTTCAGCCTGGCCGGACTGGCCGCGCTCTGGGCGCTCAAGGCGCACCAGAATATGGTGTTCATGTCGCTGTTCGTGCTGCTGGTCGGGCTGTCCTTCGGCGCCCGCGGACCAATGATCGGCGCCACCGCCGCATTGATTTTCAAAGGGCGCCGCTTCGGGGCGATTTTCGGCACCATCATGGTCGGTTCCGGAGTGGGCGTGTCGCTCGGCACCTTCATCGGCGCCCTGCTGCACGACTGGACCGGCGGCTATACCGCGGTTTTCCTGTTTTCCGGTTTCTGCGTGCTGATGGGGGCGCTCCCGTTCTGGAGCTACCGCTCGCTGCGGGCCTATGGCCCCTGACCGGGTGGGTTCCCTCCAGGTGACCAATGCGGTGGGTGCGATTTCTGTCCGGCCGGAAAATGTACCCCGGCAATGATCTGTAACCGGCGGGTTGAAAACCCCCCGCCGGACTCCCTATCATTTCCCCAGGATCGTTTCCCCAGGTTCATTCCTTGGCCCCCAGCCTGCCAGACAGCCGTCTCCCGAAAGGACGCCCCCGATGACCAAGTTCGGCCAGAGCCAGCCGGTTCGCCGCGTGGAAGACCAGCGTTTCATCACCGGTGCCGGCCGCTATACCGATGACATTTCCCTGCCCAACCAAGCCGTCGGCGTGGTGCTGCGCTCGCCCCATGCCCATGCGAAAATCCGTTCGATCGACACGACGGCCGCCAAGGCGGCGCCGGGCGTGCTGGCGGTCTATACCGTGGCCGACCTGAAGACGGCCGGCATCGGCAACCTGCCTTGCATGATCCCGCTGAAGAACCGCGACGGATCCCTGCGTGCCGATCCGGCGCGGCCGACGCTTGCCGACGGTGCGGTGCGCCATGTCGGCGACCCGGTGGCCTTCGTGGTGGCCGAAACCCAGGTCCAGGCCCGTGATGCTGCCGAGTTGATCGAGGTCGATTACGACCCGCTGCCGGCCGCCGCCCATCTCGCCACCACGATGGATGCCGGCCAACCGCAGATCTGGCCGGAGGCGCCGAACAACCGCGCCTTCGACTGGGAGGTCGGCAACAAGGAAAAAGCCGACGCGCTGTTCGCTTCGGCCGCCAGGGTCGTGAAGATCACCATCGAGAACAACCGTGTCATCGTCGCCTCGATGGAGGCGCGCGTCTCGCTGGCTGCTTTCGACGCCGCCACCGGCCGCTTCACGCTTTATGTGCCGACCCAGGGCGTCTGGGTGCAGAAGAACGTGCTGTCGAAGATCCTCGGCGTCGAGCCATCGAGCCTGCATGTCATCACCAGCGATGTCGGCGGCGGCTTCGGCATGAAGATCTTCATCTACCCCGAACAGGTGCTGACCATGTTCGCCGCCCGCGCGCTCGGCCGGCCGGTGAAGTGGACCTCGGAGCGGTCGGAAGCCTTCCTGACCGATACCCATGGCCGCGCCAACCTGACCCATGGCGAACTGGCGCTCGACAAGGACAACAACTTCCTGGCGCTGCGCACCTATAACATCGCCGATATGGGCGCCTATCTGTCGACCTATGCGCCGATGATCCCGACCATGGCCGGCACCAAGGTGCTGTCCTCGGTCTATCGCTTCCAGGCGGTGCATGCCCATGTCGAGGGCGTGTTCACCAACACCGTGCCGGTCGATGCCTATCGCGGCGCCGGCCGGCCGGAATCGAACTACCTGATGGAGCGCCTGATCGACAAGGCGGCGCGCGAACTCGGCGTCGAGCGTTCGGCGCTACGCAAGCAGAACTTCATCCCGCCCTCGGCCTTCCCGTGGACCAGCGCCATGGGCCTGACCTATGATTCCGGCGAATTCGAGAATACCGCCAACACGGCGCTGAAGGCGATCGACTGGGACGGTTTCGAGACGCGCCGTGCGGAAGCCAGGAAGCGCGGCATGCTGCGCGGTATCGGTATGGCCTATTACCTCGAGGCGACCGGCGGCGCACCGAGTGAACGCGCCGAAGTGCGTTTCCTCGAGGACGGTATCGTCGAGGTCTATGTCGGCACCCAGTCGACCGGACAGGGCCACGAGACCGCCTATACCCAGATCGTCGCCGAGCAGCTTGGTGTCGATTTCGACAAGGTGCGCATCCGCCAGGGCGACAGCGACGCGATCCCCACCGGCGGCGGCACCGGCGGTGCGCGTTCGCTGTATTCCGAGGGCGGCGCCATCCTCAAGGCCAATGACGGCGTGATCGAGAAGGGCAAGGCGGTCGCTGCCGAGATGCTGGAAACCGCGCAGGGCGACATCGAATTCGTCGCCGGCCGCTTTGCGGTGGCCGGCACCGACCGTGGCGTCGGCATTGCCGAGGTGGCGCAGGAGGCCCGCAAGCGGGCCGGTGTCGCCGCCGGGCAGACTGGCGGTCTCGATACCGTGGCCGACTGGCAGGTGCAGGCGATCACCTTCCCGAACGGCTGCCATGTCTGCGAGCTGGAGGTCGATCCGGCCACCGGCATCACCACGGTGGTGCGCTACGTGGTCGCCGACGACATGGGCCGGGTGATCAACCCGACCATCGTCAAGGGCCAGATCCATGGCGGCGTGGTGCAGGGCGTCGGCCAGGCGCTGTATGAAAGCGTGGTTTATGACGATGACGGCCAGCTGCTGACCGGCACCTTCACCGATTACTGCATGCCGCGGGCCGACGATTTCCCGGAGATCGAGGTGATCCTCTGCGAGGTGCCGTGCAAGACCAATCCGCTCGGCGTCAAGGGCGCCGGCGAGGCGGGTGCGGTGGGCTCGGCGCCGGCGACGATGAACGCACTGGCCGACGCGCTGCTGCCGGCCGGCATTACCCATGTCGACATGCCGGCGACGCCGCAGAAGGTATGGGACCTGCTCAACGGGGCCGCGGCGCTGGCCGCCGAATAAACCGGACCGCAGAACCGCAAACGGCCGCGTGGGGCAACCTGCGCGGCCGTTTTGTCTGGCAGCCGCCTAGTGGCCGTTCTCGGGCACCTGCATCACGGTGAAGAACAGGCCGAGCGCGCGGATCGCCTGGGCGAAATTCTCGTAGTTCACCGGCTTGGTGATGTAGACGTTGCAGCCCAGCGCATAGCAGTTCTGGATTTCCTTTTCGTCGTCGGTGGTGGTCAGGATCACCACCGGCGCCAGCTTCATGCCGGGGCTTGCCTTCACGCGGCGCAGGATTTCGGTGCCCTGCATGTCGGGCAGGTTGAGGTCGAGCAGGATCAGCGTCGCTTCGTGCCGATGGCCGGCACCGTTGCCATCGGCACCGAGCAGGTATTGCAGTGCCGGCTCGCCCGCAGTGAACGGCACGATTTCGTTGTTGACGCCGGCGCGCCGGATGTTCTTCTCGATCAGGCGGGCATGACCCTCGTCATCCTCGATCATCACGATGGTCACGGGCTGCTGCTCAGGCATCGATTCTGTCCCTCTCAGGCACGCGTCCTGATGCTTCGGGATATGCTTTCCACTGTTTTGGTAAAGTAACGGTAAAAATCGTGCCGGTGGCCGGCGTGCTGCTGACCCTGATGCTGCCGCCGATCCGGCGCACCACGATGCGGACATGGGCGAGGCCGATGCCTTCGCCCGGCTGGTCGGGATCGCCGGAGCGGCGAAACAATTCAAAGATGCGCTCGTGATCGCGCGGATCGATGCCGCGCCCGTTGTCGCCGACCCGGATCGCCACCGTATCGGCCGCGTCCTCGGCGCGGATCGTGATCTCACCCGCAACGCCAGGCCGGAGATATTTTACTGCATTGTCGAGCAGGTTGGAGAAGATCTGCTCGATGGCCAGCCGGTCGCTGACGATCTGCGGCAGGTCGTCGATCTCGATCCGGCAGTCTGCCGCCTGGGCGCGATGGGCGAACTGGTCGGCCAGGCCACGGAGCAGGCTGCGCAGGTCGATCTCCTGCGGATGGAATTCGCGCTGGCCGGCCCGCGACAGCCGCAGTACGGCATTGATCAGGCGATCCATCTTGCCGATCGAGGCCTTGATGAAGCCGATGGCCTCGCCGAGTTCGGTCTTCTGGCGCTGCCGGGCCGGATCATCGGCCGGAAGACCGGCAAAGATTTCCTCCTTCAGCGCCTCGATCTCGCCGGTGAAACCCATCACGTTGACCAGCGGCGTGCGCATGTCATGGCTGACCACGAAGGCGAAGCGCTGGATTTCCTCGTTGGCCTCGCTGAGGTCGGCGGTCCGTTCCGCCACGCGATGCTCCAGATTGGTGTTGGCCTGCTCGAGCGCGCGGTTGGCCAGGGCCAGCCGGTCGGCGGATTGTTCCAGTGCGGCATGCGCCGACAGCAGGTCGCGGCTGTTGCGGCGGATCAGCCGCAGGGCGAGGATGGCCAGTGCGGCGATGGTCAGGCTGCCGGCAAAATTGACGATGAACAGGATCGGGTTCAAGCGGTCGACAAGGCGCTGGCTGTTGTCCGAGGCCTGCATCTCCTCGTCGAGCATGCCGCGGATGATGCCGGAGATCTCGTTCATCACCCGCAGGCCTTCGTCGGTCTCCAGCAGCGCCAGGGCAGAGACGCCCTGGCCGGCTTCTTTCATGGCGACGACGCGCTCGAGCTCGACCAGTTTCTGATGCACCAGCGGCTGCAGCTGCAGGAACTGCTCGCGCTGCGGCGGATCCTCGGCGATCAGGCCGGCCAGCTGTTCGCCGATCTCGCGGTTCCGCTGCAGGCCGATCCGGTAGTCGTCGAGATAGCTCTGCCGGCCGGTGACCAGATAGCCACGCTGGCCGCTCTCGGCGCGCCGCAGGGCAGCGATATAGGTGACCAGCGCGGCGTTGACCTGCAGGCTGTGGGCGACTTCATCCGACACGCCGTTGATCCGGTCGGTCAGCCAGATCGAGCTGATGCTGGTCACCGCGATGACCGCGAAACCGGCCATCAGCAGGGCGAGCTGGAGCGGCGAACGGGCAGTGGGTCTCAGCATGCTGGCGCACCGGCGTGAGGAGAAGCATCAACATTGCCAAAATCAGTATGCTAATCAATTGTATTCGCATCGCTTGCCGGCTGCGGGCCGGAACAGGCCGGTACAGGGAGGACAGCATGTCGCGTGAATATCCGGATCAGCCGCTGGTCGGGCTTGGTGCCATCGTCTGGAAGGACGGCCGGGTGCTGATGGTCAGGCGCGGCCGGCCGCCGGGCGAGGGGATCTGGAGTCTGCCGGGTGGCCTGCAACTGGTGGGTGAGACGGTGGCCGAGGGTGTGCGGCGCGAGATCGCCGAGGAGACCGGAGTCGAGATCGAGCTGCTCGGCCTGGTCGAGGTGATCGATTCGGTGCGCCGCGACGCCGCCGGGCGGGTGCTGTATCATTTCACCATCATCGACTACGCCGCCCGCTGGATCGCCGGCGAGGCGGTGGCGGGGGATGATGCGGCCGCTGTCGCCTGGGTGGCACCGGAAGACCTCGGCAGCCTCGAGACCTGGGCGGAAACCGCCCGGGTGATCGAAAAATCGCGCGACTGGCTCGGCTGACCCCGACAGTCATTTGCGCCGACCCCGCCTTGTGGTTAAGTAGGGGGCATCAGAGGCCAATTCTACCGTTGGGCGTGGGGGATGAATTTTCCGAGGGGAGCCGGGCAGCAGTTCCAGCCCGCCAAGTTCGAAGAGCGCGGCACCGCCGTCGCCTTCACGACCCCGGCGCTCAGCCAGGCCCGGGTGCGCCAGGACAGCCGTGAGCAGCTCGAACTGACGGTCTCGGCGTTTTCCGGCGCCAAGGGCAATTACGTCATCCGCTGGAAGGACGTGCCCGACATCTTTTCCCTGACCATGCACGACCGGGCCCTGCAGGATACGATTTTCAGCCATAATTCCTGCCTGCCGCCGGATGTCCGCCACGCCATGCTGGAAACCGCCAGGACCGGACTGGCCGGCCCCGAGGCCCAGCGCATGGCCGAGGAAGCCCTGGCGGAGGATGACGACGAGAAGCTGCTGACCAGCTTCTTCCTGTTCAAGTCGGCGATCGAGAAGATGTCCGGCGGTTCGATGGACCTGCGGGTTTCCGACCTCACCTCCGACAGCGGCCGCGACCGGATCAAGAGCGGGCTTGGCGATATCGCCCAGCGCCTGCACACCTCCAGCAACGAGCTGTATGCCCGGCTGGAGGAATGGGGGGCCATGATCGGCCAGCTCGGCGTGCCCGGCATGCCGCGCGAATGCCGCCTACGCCGCATGATCAGCAGCATCACCGCGCTGACCGACGGCCTCAACCGCTGGGCCGATACCGACAAGTCCGAAGCCGCCGACCTGGCCCGCTCGATTGCCAAGGTTGCCCGCTTCACCGACGAGTTCGCACGCGACCAGGCGATCCTGGTGGGGCGGCCGATCGAGCATGCCGAACGCGTGCTCGCCAACTGGGAAAAGGCCCGGCTCAATATCCGCAAGGACATGGAGCGCCTGTGGTGGACCATCGATGGCTGGGAGTTTATCATCCTGCTGTGGCGGGACGCGGAAGGCCGCGACCGCGATGCCCAGCGGGCAGCGGTAACGGAAATTTACCGTATTCTGCCCATCATCCCCGACAAAGAGGCCGCCAATCGTCCGAACCTGCAGGCCATGCAGGAAAGCACGCGGATGCAGGTGCGCGCTCTGGAGGGGTGGAATTCCGGCATGCTCGACATTGAAATGATCCATCGCGTCGAGACGATCAAACGGAGCCAGGTATGACCGATCTGGCCTCAGAACTGCGCGATATCGAACGCAAGCTGTTCGAGATTCCCGACGAGAAGGTCGCCCAGCTGACCCTGCTGATCGAGCGCTCGCGCGCCGTGGTGCTGTCGGCGGCGATGGCCAATGCGGCGCTCGGTACGCTGCGGCCCCGGCTGGTGAAGACGCGGCCGCCGCGCCACCTGACCCTGCAGCGCATTTTCTGCCACCCCTTCGAGGATCTTCTGGTGATCCCGGAGGACGGCGACAAGCAGTTCGGTCGCATCTCGCGCACCTCGCTGGCGGCCTGCTGGGACTATGTGGTGCATGGCCTCGACCAGACCGCGGTCAAGCAGCTCGAAGCCAGCCTGCGCACCGAGGCGGCGCCGCGCATCGGCGCCGCCGCCGATCCGCGCATTCCCAAGCTGGGCGCCACCCTCTGGGCGGTGGCGGCGAAGCGCCTGCGCGAAGACATCAGCCGCGCCGGCAGCGACCCGGCTTTTCGTGCCGAACTGGTCGAGAAACTGGGCGGCGAGACGCCGCTGCTCGACCTGGTGGACATGACCGGCATGCTGGAGATTGCCGGTACGCTGGAAAAGCTGCGCGACGAGCTGTCGCCCAAGCCGGTCGGCAAGCTGCTCGACGATCAGGTGGCGGCGATCAAGGAGACGTATGCGGAGCTGAGCGCCAGCGGCACCGGCCTGCCCGGCTACATGATCGCCTTCGTGATCGCGCGGCTGACCGACGGCTTCCAGTTGCTGCCGATCTGCGACGGGCTGGCCGATGCGCCGACCGGTTTCGAGGGCCTGACGCCCGGCCAGTTCGCCCGCCAGATGCTGGCCGGCGACAGCAAGCGCTTCTTCAAGTCGCTCGGCCGTGTCGATGCGGCCACCGTGCCGGATGCCAATGTCGCCGGCATGGTGGTGGATTTCGTGCATCTGGTCGGCCGGCTGGAGGCCGATGGCATGGCCGAGGGACCGCAACCCGAGATGGAGGCGGCCAGCGCCAAGCTGCATGAGGCCGTGAAGACCAGCATGCTCGACTCTGCCGGCGCCACCGTGCTGTCGGCGCTGGAAGCACCGGCCGCCGATGCCGACCCGAAAGCCGCCCGCGAAGCGGCCTTTGAAGCCAAGATGCAGGCGGAGACCCGGGTCTTCGCCATCCAGAAGGTAGCCAAGGTGGCCGAGGGTATCGGTGCCGGCAAGGATATCGGCGCCACGCTGAAGACGCTCAGCCAGCAGCTCGAGCAGGGCGGTGGCAGCCTGCTGGCCGATATCAAGGCCGGCAAGCTGAATGCGCTCGGCAAGGATGCCGCCAAGCAGCAGTTGTTCGGCGCGGTGCGCATGCTGGAACTGGTCGGTGGCGGCCATGCGGCCGGCAAGCTGATGAAGGACGGTCTCGCGGCGATCGAGAAGATGCCGGCCTGAGCGCCGGCGGGGAGGGCGGACAGGCATGGCGGAACAAGCCGGCAGCCCGGGCGGGCGCAGGAAACTGAGCCAGCAGGCCATCGCCCAGACCGTCAAGCTGCATCACGACTATCGCAACGGCGTCATGGGCGGGCGCCGCGCCAGCTTCGCCTTCACCGACCTGACCGGCATGGCCTTCATCGGCGCCGACCTCAGCGATGCCGATTTCACCGGTGCGGTGCTCAACGGCGCCAATCTCGGCGGCTGCATCCTCGACCGCGCGGTGCTGTTCGGGTCCGACTTGCGCGGCGCCAACCTGATCGGTGCCAGCCTGGTGCGGGCCGACCTGCGTGGCGCCCTGCTGCAGGGTGCCAACCTGACCCATGCGAACCTGTTCGATGCCGATCTGCGCGACGGCATGATTGCCGAGCGCGATCGCCACGGCAATATCGTGGCGATGAAATATGACCCCGGCCCGGTCGAGATGGAAGGTGCGCAGATGAAGGGCGCCAACCTGTCCAGCGCCAAGATGAGCGGCGCCATGGCGCATCACACCGACTTCACCGACGCGATCATGGTCGGCTGCAACCTGGTGCGTGCCAACCTGTCCAACGCCAACCTGACCAATGCCAACCTCTCCGGCGCCGACCTTTCGGGCGCCAGCCTGAAGGGCGCGGCGCTGACCAATGCCGTGCTGACCGGCGCGACGCTGACGCAGACCGACATGTCGGGCGCCAATACCGCCGGCATGCTGGGCGACAAGCCGGCCGGCAAGCCGCTCGATGAACTCGGCATGCCGCCGGAGGAAGCCCTGCGCCAGCACGGCCTGTGGGTCACCTCTGGCGGCGCTCAGGGCAAGCTGGCCGATTTCAGTGGCTTCGACCTGCGCCAGATCGGCAGCCTGTACAAGGCATTGCTGGTCGGCGTGGTCGCCAACAAGGCGGTCTTCTACGGGCTCAACATGGAAGGCGCGCTGATGCAGGGGGCCAAGCTCGCCGGTGCCGACCTGCGCAATGCGCGCCTGCAGGGCGCCGACCTGCGCGGCAGCAACCTTGCCGGCGCGCGACTGGCCTATGCCGACCTGCGCAATGCCGATCTCGGCCCCCTGGTGATCACCGCCGACCGCAAATTCCCGAGCAGCCTGGAAGGCGCCCATCTGCGCCACGCCGACCTGCGCGGCGCCAAGCTGACGCAGGCCAACCTGCGCGGCGCCGACCTGCAGCAGACGAGACTCGATGGTGCCGTCACCGAGGGCTGCGATTTCACCGATGCCCAGGGAGTGCCGCGGGGCGCGCCGCCGGAGAAAACCGGCGGCTGACCCTCCGTCAGCGTGCCGGCTGCGGGATTTTGATCTGATAGGCGGCGCGCTCGGCCGCGAATCCGTCCAGATCGCTGGCCGGGCGGCCGATCGCGAGCGTATTGGCACCGTCGCGCTCGAAGATGACCCGCACGTTGAAGGCTTGGTGCGTGAAGCCGTGCTTGTCCTTGATGTGGTAGATCGTGGTGCCGGCGCGACCGATTTCCGGCGCGGAGGTTATTGCGGTGCGCAGCGACAGGATCTGCTGGTGGCCGATCTCAAGCTCGGTGAATTTTGCCGCGCCGCGTTCGGCCCGGGCCAGAAATCCGAGCGTATCGGCCTCGGTGTCCTTGCCGGTCAGCACACCCGTGGCGCGGACGAACTGGCCGACCAGAATCTGGCCCGGCAGCGCCTTGGCGATGATGCGCGCCAGCGTGATGGTGACGTCGCCGACGATGTATTCGAAGCCGCGCGGGCTGTTGCCCTCGACCTGGTGGTAGGAGAAATGCGCCCCGACGGCAAAGGCCACGCGCAGCGTCGGCACCAGCCGCGGATCGCCTTTCTGGTGCGCCAGCGCATTGTCGGCGAGGATCAGGGTCAGCGCCAGCCAGGTGCGGATGTCGGCCTCCAGCCCCTTGGCGCGGTTCCACACATAAAAGCCGTCACCGACCGTGGAGCGCGCCAGTTCGGTGCGCAGGCCGATCTGGTTCAGCCGCTTCACCGCGCTGTTGATACTGTATTCCAGCGAGCTGAGTTGGGCGACCTGTTCGAGCGGCGTGTGTTTGGAGAAGCTGACGATATCGAAAAGGATGGCGGCGCGCGATGTCGTGGCCGACACGGCATAGCGACGCACCAGGTTTTCGATCATCAGCGGATTGACCTCGCCGCGGCCGGTGCCGACGGTGAAAGGCACTTCCATTTCCATCGGCCGGGCGCGCAGCGTCTTGCAGGCTTCGGCGAAGGTGCGCGGGCCCATCAGCCGTTTGCCGCGGATCAGGCGCGGCATCGCCTCCGCCTTGCCCAGCACATTGTAGGATTCGGAAAAGCAGAAGCTGATCTTCGCGCCCTGGTGGCTCCAGCCGGCCACGATGGTCTTGCCCAGCCGCCAGCAGGAATTCAGCACGAAGTCGATTTCCCGCATGCCCTGCCGCACCGTGGCCGGGTCCCCCTTCGGCCCATCATTTCTGGGCCCGTCGCTTTTCGGCGCGTCGCTCATGCCGCACCGTCGCCGCGCTTCATTTGTCTTGGCCCCTTCAGGAGCGGTCGCGGCCCTTTGCCAGCTCGATCAGGCCGCTTGTCGCGGCATCATGATGATGCCGGAGGCCAGCGCTGGTCAACTCCTCAAGAATCGGTTTGGCGAGCTGTTTGCCGAGTTCGACCCCCCATTGGTCGAAGGAGTTGATCCCCCAGATACAGCCCTGGACGAAAATCTTGTGCTCATACAGAGCGATCAGCATGCCGAGGTGATGTGGATCCAGACGCGGCAGCAGCAGGGTGGTGCTCGGCCGGTTGCCGGTGAACATCCGGTGCGGGGCGAGTGCGGCGGTCTGTTCGGCAGACAGGCCTGCGGCGCGCATTTCGGCTGCCGCCTCGTCGCGGGTACGGCCGCGCATCAGGGCCTCAGCCTGGGCCAGGGCATTGGAGACCAGGATGTCGTGGTGATTGTCGAGCCGGTATTGGCTGCCCAGCGGCACAATGAAATCAGCCGGCACCGGCTGCGGCCCCTGGTGCAGCAGCTGGTAGAAGGCATGCTGGCCGTTGGTGCCCGGCTCGCCGAACACGATGGGGCCGGTGTCATAGCCGACCGGGCGGCCCCAGCGGTCGACGCCCTTGCCGTTGCTCTCCATGTCGGCCTGCTGCAGGTATGCGGCGAGCTTCGACAGGCCCTGATCGTAAGGCAGCACGGCCAGCGTGCGATGGCCAAGGAAGTTGATATTCCAGATGCCGGCGAGACCCATCAGCAGCGGCAGGTTCTCGGCCGGCGGGGCGGATGCGAAATGCTCGTCCATCTCGTGCGCGCCGGCCAGCAGCTGGTGAAAGCGGTCGATGCCGATGCCCAGCGCGATCGGCAGGCCGATGGCAGACCACAACGAATAGCGGCCACCGACCCAGTCCCAGAACTGCAGCACGCGCTCGGGCGGAATCCCGAAGCCGCCGGGGATCTGCGGATTGGCCGAGATGCCGACGAAGTGGCGGTGCCAGCCATCCGATGCGCCGCCAAGCCCGGCCTTCAGCCAGTCCCGCGCGGTGACGGCGTTGGTCATCGTCTCCTGGGTGGTGAAGGTCTTGGAGGCGACGATGACCAGCGTGGTGGCGGCATCGCAGGCGGCCACCGCCCGCGCGATATCGGCACCATCGACATTGCTGACAAAATGGATGTCGAGGCCCGGCTCGCGGAACGGCGTCAGCGCTTCGACCGCCATGCGCGGCCCGAGGTCCGAGCCACCAATGCCGATGGCGATGACGTGACGGAAATGCTTGCCCGTCGCACCGGTCCAGCCGCCGCCGCGGATCGCCGCCACCATCCCGCCCATGCGACGCAGCTCGCGGTGCACCATCGGCACCACGTCTTCGCCCTCCACCACCAGGCTGCGGCTTTCCGGCAGGCGCAGGGCGGTGTGGAGGACGGCGCGGTTTTCGGTCAGGTTGATCTTCTCGCCGGCCAGCATGCGGTCGCGCCAGCGCAGCACGTCTGCCTCGCCGGCAAGCTCGAGCAGTAGCCGCAGGGTTTCGTCTTCCAGCCGCTGGCGCGACAGGTCGAGCAGCATGTCGCCGCAGCGGAACGAGAAGCGCGTGAACCGGTCTGCATCGGCGGCAAACAGGTCGCGCAGATGGCGTTGCCGCACCGCCGAGGCATGCGCGGCCAGTGCCCGCCAGGGGGCGGTCTGGTCGATCGGCAGGGGTGGCGGCTGGATCATGGCGGTCTCCGCTTCGGTCCGGCTCAGGTGATCACATCGGGCCCGGCGCGGCCAGTGATCTTGCGAAGACCGGTCACGCTTTCGGCGAAGTCGAACAAAGGCTGCAGACGTGTCTGCACATCGTCATCCTGCCGTGCCGGATCGGCCTCGAACAGCTCGAAATAGAGTCGCACGGTGGCGCCCTCGGTGCCGGTGCCGGACAGCCGCGCGATCACGCGGGCCTGTTCGCCGCAGATCACGCGCAGGCCCTGGCCCCTGCTTTCGCTGCCGTCGATGGGGTCGCGATAGGCGAAGTCGTCGGCCTGCGTGATGGTCATGCCGGCAATCGCGCTGCCGGCGAGATCGGGCAGGGCGCTGCGCAGCCCGGCCATCGCGGCCTGCGCCTGTGCGGCATCCACCGCCTCGTAATCATGGCGGCTGTAGTAATGCCGGCCGAAGCGCTGCCAGTGCTGCTGCAGGATGCCGTGCACGGTTTCGCCCTGCCGGCGGGCCAGCACATTCAGCCAGAACAGCACCGCCCACAGGCCGTCCTTCTCGCGCACATGGTCGGAGGACGTGCCGTAGCTTTCCTCGCCGCACAGCGTGATGCGGCCGGCATCGAGCAGGTTGCCGAAGAATTTCCAGCCCGTCGGCGTCTCGAAGAATTCGACGCCGAGCTGTACCGCTACCGCATCGGCGGCGCGGCTGGTCGGCATCGACCGCGCGACGCCGGCGATGCCGCGCGCATAACCCGGCGCCAGCGTCGCATTGGCGGCCAGCACGGCGAGGCTGTCGCTCGGGCCAACCGCGATGCCGGCGCCGAGGATCATGTTGCGGTCGCCGTCGCCGTCGGAAGCGGCGGCAAAATCGAGCCGGCCGGCCATCGCTGCGTCATACAGCTCTTTGGCGTAGACCGGGTTCGGATCGGGATGGCCGCCGCCAAAATCCTCCAGCGGCACGGCGTTGATCACCGCGGCTGCCGGCGCACCCAGCCGGTCGACCAGCAGGCGGCACGCGTAAGGCCCGGTCACCGCATGCATGGCATCGAAGCGGAAGCGGAAGTCGGTCCGCCGCAGCAGGGTGGAGATCGCGTCGAAATCGAACAGGCACTCCAGCAGGTCGGCATAATCGGCGACCGGATCGATCACGGCGACCTGCAGGGTGCCGAAGGCCGTCTCGCCGATGCGGTCGAGATCGATCTCGATGCCGTCGCGGATCAGGTAGCGGTCGATGACCTGGGTGCGGGCATAAATCGCCTCGGTGACGGACTCCGGCGCCGGCCCGCCGTTGGCGATGTTGAACTTGATGCCGAAATCGCCGTCCGGGCCGCCGGGATTATGGCTGGCGGACAGCACGAGACCCCCCTGCGCGCCGTGGCGGCGGATCACCGCGCTGGCCGCCGGAGTCGACAGGATGCCGCCCTGGCCGACCAGCACGCGGGCAACCCCATTGGCCGCCGCCATGCCGAGGATGGTGCGAATGGCATCGCGGTTGAAGAAGCGTCCGTCACCGCCCAGCACGAGCGTACCGCCGCGCAAGGCTTCTTGCGTGTCGAAAACCGCCTGCACGAAGGCCTCGAGATAGCCCGGCTGCCGGAACACCGCGACCTTCTTGCGCAGCCCCGAAGTGCCGGGCTTCTGGCCCTCGAACGGCCGGATGGCGACGGTACGTACAGTCATGCGGGCTCAGGCCTGCGGCAGATGGCTGACCAGGTCGTGGCGTACGCCGGTCTTCGCCATCAGGATCACGGTATGCAGGCGGGCGACACCCTTGTGGATAGAGACGCCGCGGCAGACCGGCCCTGAGTTAATCCCGGTGGCGACGAAGATCGCATCGTCGCTCTTCACCAGTTCGGCGCCCGACAGCCACTTGCCGGCATCAAGGCCGAAATCCTTCACCGCCTTTGCCTCGTCCTCGCCCTGCGGATCGACGCGGCCGAAGAATTCGCCGCCGAGTGCACGGGCGAAGATCGCGGTGATCACGCCTTCCGGCGAGCCGCCGGTGCCGAACAGTGCGTCGACGTTATGACCGTGCTGCAGCGCCATGAAGGCGCCGGCGACATCGCCGTTTTCCTGCAGCATGGTGCGCGCGCCGGCATCGTGGATTTCCTTGATCATCGCGTGGTGGCGCTTGCGGTTCAGCACGAAGATACGCAGCTCCGAGACCGGCTTGTTCAGTGCGGCGGCCAGCGCCTCCAGCTTCTGCTTCACCGGCCAGCGCGGATCGACCTTGCCCTTGGCCGGGGCCGGCAGCACCAGCTTGTCCATGTAGAAGCTGGGGCCGAGATCGAACATGGCGCCGCGCGGCGCCAGTGCGAAAACCGCCATCGAATTCTCGGTGCCGTTCGCCATGTTGGTCGTGCCCTCGATGGGGTCGACGGCGATCTCGATCTCCGGTTCACCGCTGCCGATACGCTCGCCGCGATAGAGCAGCGGAGCATTGTCCTTCTCGCCTTCGCCGATCATCACCACGGCATTGACGTTGATGTCGTTGAGCGCCTTGCGCATCGCATCCACCGCGGCGCCATCGCCGGCTTCCTTCTGGCTGCGGCCGACCCACTTCCAGGCGGCCAAAGCGGCGGCCTCGGTCACCAGGCGAAGGGCAAAGGGAAAATCGGCACGGTCGAAGGGACCGGGGCGCGAGGTCATGGCAGGGAACTCCCGAAAGGTCGGATGGCCAAAAGGCCGGATGGTGGCCGGTTGTCTGTCCGGTATGGTTATCCCTTGGGAATACGGCAAAAACCGGGCAGGGCCAAGGTGCCGGCCGGCGGATTTTCGCTAACCCCGGAATGGCGCCCGGCCGGCCTACTGGTCGAAGCGGCGGCGCCAGAATTCCCGGCTCTGCTTCTCGCCGATATCACAGCCCCTGTCGTAGCCGTTCTGGCCATAGCCGCCGGCCGTCTGGGCCCGGATCACCCGCGGGCGGGTCGCCGGGGTCGGGACCGGCGCGGCGGCGATCTCGAGGATCAGCTTACGGCGCACGGCGACGTCGAAAGAGGCGAAATCCTCGGCCACCACCACGAAGGCGCCGGGGCCGCCGATCACGCAGCCTTCGTAATATTTGTCGAGATCGGGCAGGGTGGGAAAGCCCCAGCTGTTCTGCCGGCCGTTCATGATCGGCAGGCCGTTGATGGCGATGCCGGCGGCCAGTGCCGCGTCGCGGGCGAGGTCGACCGGGCCGCCATCGTTATTCGGCCCGTCGCCCGAGATATCAAGCACCCGGCGCAGCGCAGTGTACGGCAGGCCGGCGAAGCGCGGCAGGGCAAACTGGATCGCGCCCGAGATGCTGGTGCGCCGCGCCGTGGTGATCGGTTCGGCGGTCAGTTTGCGGGCCACCGCCTCGGCGCTGGCGCGGTCGGAAATCACCGTCCAGTCGAGCAGGGCATTCTGGGTATAGCTGTCCGACCACTCGAAATAGGCCACCGCGATGCGGCCGTTGATGCCTGAGGTGATCGCCTTGATCACCGCCGGATCGCTGATCGCCTGGGCATAGCCCTCGCGCTGCAGCCGTGCCTCGTCGAGATCGATGCTACCCGAGATGTCGACCGCCAGCATGAGCGCGAGATCGACCGCAGGTTTCTCCCCGGCCGTCGCCATCCTCGGCAGGAGGAAGCCGGCGGCCGCGACCAACGCCAGCACAGAGGCGACGACAGGCCGTAACAGCATGCGGAACAAGCTAGTACGGCGCCCCGGCCGCGTCCAATGGGAAGGACGGGGCGGTGGGCGGGGAATGGCGCCCGGTCCGACACTGGACAAGCGGCAGGGCAGGGTCGATCCTGCCGCCATGACCCAGTCCAGTACCGCGCAGAACGACCCCGTCGACGTTGCCATCATTGGTGGCGGCCTGGCCGGCCTGACCCAGGCTATCGCCTTGGCCAGCCACGGCATTTCCGTCACCGTGATCGACCGCGAAGACCCCGCCCGGGCGTTGGCCGCCGGTTTCGACGGCCGCGTTTCGGCCATCGCGCTCGCGTCCCAGCGCATGCTGGCGGCGATCGGCCTGTGGAACCATGTCGCCGCCGCCCAGCCGATGTGGGACATCCGGGTGTCCGATGGCGACTCGCTGCTGTTCCTGCATTACGACCACAGCGCCATCGGCGACCAGCCCTTCGGCTACCTGGTCGAGAACCGGGTGATGCGCCAGGCCCAGCAGGCCGCCATCGCCGGGCTGCCCAGGCTGCGCCTGCAGGCGCCGATGACGGCCGCCCGCATCGACCACGGGGAGCCCGGTGCCGGGCGGCCGGCCGAAATCGAACTCGCCGACGGCAGCCTGATCCGCGCCTGGCTGGTGATCGGCGCCGATGGCCGGCAGTCGGCGGTGCGCGCCGGTGCCGGCATCCGCACCACCGAATGGCGCTACAACCAGACCGGCATCGTCTGCACCGTGGCCCATGACCTCGACCACGAGGGCGTGGCGCAGGAGCGCTTCCTGCCGGCCGGGCCGTTCGCCATCCTGCCGATGACCGATGCCGCCGACGGCACCCACCGCTCGTCGCTGGTCTGGACCGAACCCACCGCGCGCGCCGCCGCCATCATGGCGCTCGACGACGCGGCTTTCGAGGCCGAGATGCGCCACCGCTTCGGCGACGGTTATGGCGAGGCCCATGTCACCGGCCCGCGCTGGTCCTATCCGCTGACCTTCCTGCATGCCGAACGCTATGTCGGCCACCGGCTGGCGCTGGTCGGCGACGCCGCCCACGGCATCCATCCGATCGCCGGCCAGGGCCTCAATCTTGGCCTGCGCGACATCGCGGCACTGACCGAGGCGGTGGTCGAGGCGCACCGGCTCGGCCTTGATATCGGCCGCGAGGACGTGCTGGAGCGTTATGCCCGCTGGCGCCGGGTCGATGCCTTCGTGCTGTCGGCCGTCACCGACGGGCTGACAAGACTGTTCTCCAACGACATTGCGCCGCTGCGGCTGGCCCGCGATCTTGGGCTTGGGATCATCGAGCGGCTGCCGCCGGTGAAGAAATTCTTCATGCGCCATGCCATGGGCGAGGTCGGTGTCCTGCCCCGGCTGCTGCGTGGCGAGCGTGTCTGACGCCATCAATCTGTAACATCCGGCCGGTCATGCCTATGCTATAGGCGGGCCGTCGAGCCAAGAGATCCCCGTGACCGATCCGCAGACCATCGCCCAGTCTTCCGCTGCCGCTTCCGCCGCCCAGTCCGCCAGCCCGGCGGCGGCACGGCTGCTGACCGTGCGCGCGATCCTGCTCGGCGAGCGCATCGACACCACCGGGCTGGAACGCTCGGACGCCATCTCGACGGTGCCCTTCGCCTTCCGGGTCGGCGACCGCGGCATGGTCGCCCTGTTCCGCTACGGCGCCGCGGTGATCGCCGGCCTGTCGCCGGTCGAGGAAGACGACATCCTGCGCATGATCCAGCCGCGCGTCAGCGGCAGCCATACGCCGCTGGAGGACGAGGTTGCCACCATCCGGATCGGCGATGCCGGCGGCGAAGATGCGATTCCGCCCGGCGGTCCGCTGCAGCTGCGCGAGCTGACGCCGGAGCGTTTCCTGGTGATCGCCGACGTGTTGGGGAAAAGCGTGGCGCTTGCCCATAACGAGCGCGAGGTCAGCAAGGTTTTCGACATCATCGACCCGCTGGCGCGCAACATGGCCGGCGACGGCCGGGTGCCGGGCAACCGCAAGCAGCTGCTGAAGCTGATCGGCGAATCGCTGCTGGTGCAGCACCGGGTTGCCGGCCGCGTCGCCGTCGAGGACAAGCCCGACGTGCTGTGGGACCGGCCGGAGCTGGAGCGCCTGTTCAGCCGCCTGCAGGACGAATACGAGCTGACCGAGCGCGCCGACGCGCTGGCCAACAAGGTGACGGTGATCCAGAATACCACCCGGGCGCTGACCGACCTGATCGACGCCCAGCGCAGCCTGCGGCTCGAGGCGGCCATCGTGCTGCTGATCGTCTTCGAGATCGCGCTGACCCTGATCGACTGGATTTTCTGACATGACCGGTGTTCCGACTTTCGCCCTGTCCGGCGGTTTTCTCGGCGTCACCCGGCGCGACACTGACCCGGCACTCGCCGTCGCCGGCATCCCCTTCGATATCGCTACCACCAACCGGCCCGGCGCCCGCTTCGGGCCCGACGCGATCCGTCGCGCCAGCCGCATGCTGGTCGACGGCGACCACCCCGTCGCCCGCCGCGACCTCGCGGCCGGCCTGTCCGATATGGGCGACTTCGCGATTGCGCTTGGCGATGTGCCGGCCAGCCTCGCCCTGATCGAGCGGCAAGCAGCCGGCTTCCGCCACCTCGTCACACTCGGTGGCGACCATGCCATCGCCCTGCCGCTGCTGCGCGCGCTGGCGAAGCGGCAGGGCGGGCCGGTCGGCCTCGTGCATTTCGACGCCCATGTGGATACCTGGCCGGACAGCTTCGGCCTGGCTTACGGCCATGGCTCCTGCTTCTACCACGCCATCCGCGAGGGCCTGGTCGATGCACGCCGGATGATCCAGATCGGCATCCGCTCGCCGGTGCAGAATGACGTGCTCGACTGGACCTTGGGGCAGGGGGTGACCATCGTGTCCGCCCAGGAGGTCCATGAGCAGGGCGTGGCCGCCGTGGCCGAGCGTATCCGCAGCACGGTCGGCCTGGCGCCGGCCTATCTGTCGTTCGACATCGACGCGCTGGACCCCGCCTTTGCGCCGGGCACCGGCACGCCGGAGATCGGCGGGCTGGCCACCTGGCAGGCGCAGGCGCTGCTACGCGGCCTCGCCGGGGTGAATTTCGCCGGCATGGACATGGTCGAGGTGGCGCCGGCCTACGATCACGCCGAGATCACCGCGCTGGCGGCGGCCACGCTGGTCTGCGAATACCTCGCGCTGCTGCCGCCCGGAATATGACATTTTCGCCGTAATTGAAATTTTATCTTGCATCGCGGCGCAATTGCTTTAAGTGACGCGTCAAGACGCAGATCGCACGTGCCCCCGGCCGCCAGTTCGGTCAAGCAACGACGGAGCGTCCTTTTCGGAGAGCCAGCCAGAACCAAGTAAATCTGGGCAGAGTGGGCTGGTGCCTTGAAGGAGCAGACGATGGTTGCGCTTAGTATAAGCTGGGGCGGTCGATAGCCCCCGCGAACCGGTCCCTGGCGATCACGCCCGCAAGTCATTGCGGCCAGCCGGATCGGTTCCGCATTTCCAGACATCCTGAAGTCCGCCGCGCTCCCGTGCCGGGAGCCGTCGTTTGCCGTTATGGGAGTTCGCCATGACTGCGTCCCGCCTTCGCGTCGCCGTTTCCCCGCTCCGCCGCGAGTTCGCCCGCGGCCCGAAATCCGATGCCCTGCCCACGGTGGATGCCGTGGTCGCCCGGTTGCGCCCGGAAGAGCCGCTGCACTGCCTGCGTCCGGCCGCCATCGAGGCGGCGGCGCGCAGCTTCACTGCGGCCTTTGCCGGCCGCACGCTGTATGCCGTGAAGTGCAACCCGGAGCCCCGCGTGCTGTCGGCGCTGTGGCGCGGCGGCCTGCGCGCCTTCGACTGCGCCTCGCCGGCCGAGGTCGCCCTGGTGCGCCAGGTGCTGCCGGAAGCCAGCATCCACTACATGCACCCGGTGAAGGCCCGCTCGGCGATCCGCGCGGCTTACGTTGAGCATGGCGTGCGCGACTTTGCCTTCGACAGCGCCGACGAGCTGGCCAAGATCGCGGCTGAAACCCGCCAGAGTGATGACGGGCGCGCCAACGATCTCGGCCTGATCCTGCGGCTGGCACTGCCCAAGGGCAATGCCGGCCTCGACCTGTCGGGCAAGTTCGGTGCCGCCATGGAAGACGCGCCGGCCCTGCTGCGGGCCGCGCGTGGCATGGCCGTCCGGCTCGGCATTTCCTTCCATGTTGGTTCGCAATGCACCGACCCGGCCCGCTGGAGCCAGGCCATCGCGCTGGCGGCGGATGCCGCGGCGCAGGCCGGCGTGAAGCTCGACATCCTCGATGTCGGCGGCGGCTTTCCCGTGGCTTATCCGGGCGCCGACCTGCCGGAACTGGCCGCCATCATGGCCGAGATCGATGCCGGCGTGGACCGGCTGCGCGACCGGCTGGGCGTCCATGCCCCGGCCGAAATCTGGGCCGAGCCCGGCCGCGTGCTGGTCGCCCAGGGCGCCTCGGTGGTGGTGCAGGTGCAGGCCCGCCGGGGCGATGCGCTCTACATCAACGACGGCGTCTATGGCAGCCTGGCCGACGCCGGCAGCCTCGGCTGGCGCTTCCCGGTCCGCCCGCTTCGTGCGGATCAGGGGCGGGCCTCGGCGGCGGCCGGCCAGAGCTACACCCTGTTCGGGCCGACCTGCGACAGCCTCGACCGCATGGATGGCGGTTTCGCCCTGCCGGCCGATATCGCCGAGGGCGACTGGATCGAGATCGGCCAGCTCGGGGCCTACGGGGCGACCTTGCGGACCGCCTTTAACGGTTTCGACCGGGGCCGGCTGGTCGAGGTTTCCGACCCGCCCCTGCTCGAAACCCCCGGTATCGCCATTGCCTGACTGACGTCCAGCCGTCATAGGTTTGCGCTAACAAGGGCCGGGAGCGGGATCCCCGGTCTTGCCTACAGAAGGAGACTCCAGAATGAAGCATGTGTCGTTTTCGGGCCGCCTGGTCATGGTCGGGTTCGGCAGCATCGGCCAGGGCGTCCTGCCGCTGATCCTGCGCCACATCGACATGCCGGCCGACCGCATCGTCATCGTCACCGCAGAGGACCGCGGCCATGACGTCGCCAACGAATACGGCATCCGCTTCGTCCGGCAGCCGCTGACCCGCGACAATTACCAGACGGTGCTCGAGCCGCTGCTGGGTGCGGGCGACTTCCTGCTCAATCTGTCCGTCGATGTCTCGTCGGTGGCGCTGATCGAGCTGGCGCAGGCGCGCGGCGCCTTCTATCTCGACACCTGCATCGAGCCCTGGGTCGGCGGCTATACCGATCCGTCGAAAACCCCGTCGCAACGGTCGAACTACGCGCTGCGCGAAACTGCCCGGGCGCTGGCCGAGAAGTACAGAAACGGCCCCACTGCCGTGCTGACCCATGGCGCCAACCCCGGCCTGGTGTCGCATTTCGTCAAGGAAGCCCTGCTGCATATCGCGCGCGACACCGGTCATGGCACCACCGTGCCGGCCGACCGTGCCGGCTGGGCCAAGCTCGCCCAGGCGCTCGGCGTCAAGGTGATCCATATCGCCGAGCGCGACACCCAGGTGGCGCAGGTGCAGCCCAAGCGGCGCGGCGAATTCGTCAATACCTGGTCGATCGACGGCTTCGTCGGCGAGGGTTGCCAGCCGGCCGAACTCGGCTGGGGCAGCCACGAGAAGACCATGCCGGCCGACGGCAAGCGCCATGATTTCGGCTGCGACGCCGCGATCTACCTGATGCGGCCGGGTGCCGGCACCCGGGTGCGCTCGTGGACGCCGCTGGAAGGCCCGATGCACGGCTTCCTGGTCACCCATAACGAGTCGATCTCGATGGCCGACTATTACTCGGTGAAGGACGGCGCCGCGGTGGCCTACCGCCCCACCGTGCATTATGCCTATCATCCCTGCGACGATGCCGTGCTCTCGCTGCACGAGATCGCCGGCAAGAACTGGGACATGCAGCCGAGCAAGCGGCTGATGATGGACGAGATCACCTCCGGCATGGACGAACTCGGCGTGCTGCTGATGGGCCACAAGAAGGGCGCCTACTGGTACGGCTCGCGGCTCACCATCGAGGAGGCCCGCAAGCTGGTGCCGCACAACAACGCCACCTCGCTGCAGGTCACCGTCGCGGTGCTCGGCGGCCTGATCTGGGCGATCGAGAACCCGAAGGCCGGCCCGGTCGAGGCCGACGAACTCGACCACGCGCGGATCATGGACATCTGCCGGCCGTATCTCGGCGAGATGGCCGGCGCCTATACCGACTGGACGCCGCTGGCCGAGCGCGAGACCCTGTTCCCCGAGGACATCGATCGCGCGGACCCCTGGCAGTTCAAGAATTTCCGCGTGGTCTGACGCGCGGCGCCGGACTGAAACGACAGCCGGCCGGGCGCAAACCCGGCCGGTTTTTTTTATAGTCGGCTCAGGCGCGTGGGTCGCGGCTGAGGCCGCGGGCCTGCATGCGGGCGAGATACTCAGCCCAGAGTTGGTCCTGGTCATGGCCGCGGTCGTAGAACCATTCCCAGCTGTACAGCCCGGTATCGTGCAGGTCGTCGAAGGTCAGTCGCACGGCGTAACTGCCGACCGGATCGATGGCGGTGATGCCGACCTCACGGCGGCCGGGCACCAGTGTCTTGTCGGTGCCGCCATGGCCCTGCACTTCAGCTGAGGGGCTTTCGATGCGCAGGAATTCCGCCGTGAAGCCGAAGGCCTTGCCGTCGGCATAGGCGATCTCGAGGCGCTTCTCGGCGGATTTGTAGCGCAGCTCGGTGCAGGCCGGCCGGCCGGCGCGCTGGTAGGGCGACTGCGGGTTCATGCCCGATGATGGCATCAGGAGGCAGGCTTCTCGGCAGCCGCCTTGTCGAGCGCAGATTGGGCATGGTCGGGCGTATCGTCGAGCTGACGCGCCTCGTCGACCAGCATGATCGGGATGCCGTCACGGATCGGGAAGGCGAGGCCGGCCTTTTCGCTGACCAGCTCGTTGCGCAGGCGGTCCCAGGTCAGCCGTTCCTTGGTGACTGGGCAGACCAGCAGCTCCAGCAGTTTCGGATCGACCGGCGCCGGGCCGGCCGCAGGTGTGTCGCTCATCGGGATACTCCGGTCAGTTCAGTTTGCGGCCAAAGGGCGGGCCGCCGGGCTCCAGCACGGCCATTTCCATCAGGGTGATCAGCATCTCGGCCCGGGCGGCGAAATCCGGCGCTTCGAGCAGGGCCTGTTTTTCGCCAGCCGAGAAGGGACAGACCATGGCCAGCGAATGCACCAGCAGGTCGTCCGGGGCGGTGTTGATCGAATCCCAGTCGGCCGGCAGGCCCTGACGGTCGCAGAAGGCCTGCAGGGCTTTCAGCAGGCGGTCGCGCTGGCAGATGCCATCCGGCGCGACCTCGAGGTCGGCGGCGAAGGCGGCATAATCGGCATCGACCTGGCGATACAATGTGCCGGCCTCGAGTTCGCGGGCGACATGGAACCGGCAGATGCCGCGCAGCGTGATCAGGATGCGGCCGTCCTCGGTTTCGGCGGCGCCGGCGATCTCGCCGAGGCAGCCGATCCGGTAGAGATCGGGGCGCTGGCCGCCGCGCTCGGGCTCGGTCGGCTGGATCATGCCGATCAGGCCGCGGCCCGTTGCCTCGACGGTGCCGAGCGCGTCACGGGTCATCGCCAGATAGCGTGGCTCGAAGACGTTCAGCGGCAGCAAGGCACGCGGCAGCAGCAGCACCCCGCGCAGCGGAAAGATCGGAATGGTGCGGCTGAGGTCGTCGATCGTCAGCGATTCGGCCGGCGCGCTCATGCCGCCAGTCTATCAGGCAAACAGGATCGACGACAGCCGCCGGCGGGCATCGACCACCAGCGGGTCCATCGGCCCCAGCGCCTCGAAGATCTTGACGAGCTGCTTGCGGGCCGCCTCGTCATTCCATTTGCGGTCGCGCTTGACGACGTCGAGCAGCTGGTCGATCGCCTCCTGCTGGCGGTTGGCGCCCATCAGCGCGGTGGCATAGTCGAGCCGGGCCTGGTGGTCGTTCGGGTTGGCGGCGACGGCATCTTCCAGCGGCTTGAGCTGGCCGGCGGCCTGGGCGCCTTCCTCGTGCAGGGCCAGCGCGGCGCGCACGGCGGCGACATCGGCATGCTCGACCGGGGCCTCCGGCACCTGGGTCAGCACTTCCTTGGCTTCCTCGATCTCGCCCATGCCGACCAGCGCGCGGGCCAGGCCGGCCAGCGCGGCGACATTCTCCGGCTCGGTGCCGAGCGCCGTCGAGAAGGCGGTTGCCGCCTCGGTCCAGTCCTGGACACCAAGCGCGGCCTTGCCGGCCTCGATCATCTGGGTGGCGGTGTCGCCTTCCAGGGCGCCGCCGGCCAGGCCCTCGACGAATTTCTTCAGCTGGCTTTCCGGCAGGGCGCCGACGAAGCCGTCGACCGGCTGGCCGCCGGAGAAGGCAAAGACCGCCGGGATCGACTGGATGCGCAGCTGCTGGGCGAGCGGCTGGTTCTGCGGCTCGTCGATATTGACCTTGACCAGCTTCACCTTGCCGTTCGACGCCTTGACGATCTTTTCCAGCATCGGCCCCAGCGTCTTGCAGGGGCCGCACCACGGCGCCCAGAAGTCCACCAGGACGGGTGTGGTCATCGAGGCCTGGACGACATCCTGCATGAAGGTGGTGATGTCGACGTCCTTGACCGCATCGCCGCCGGGAACGGCGGCAGGGGCGGGGGCGGGGTTGGCTCCGAGAATGTCCATCGCGCGATCTTTTCGTGTCTGGCTTTTCGTGTCTGGTCGATGCGGGCCCGACTCTTGCGGCGGGCGGCGGCGGATACGGCAATGACAGATAATGGCCTGCCGCCGAAAAGCCAACACCCTGCCGCCTGTTGCCGGGTCAGCTGCCAAAAATATAGGCATGCCCGCGGCTGATACAACCGCTGGACCGCTATCTATCGCTGGTACGGCTCTTGCTACGGGAATCGCGGAGGATTTGCCGACCCCATGCCCTCGTATCCCTGCTGTCAGCTCCCGTAAATCAGGCCCCATGATCCTGGACCGCGTCGACATCGCCTGGGTGCTGGTCGCCACCTGCATGATCTTTGTCATGCAGGCCGGCTTCTGCTGCCTGGAAAGCGGCTTTGTCCGCGCCAAGAACAGCATCAACGTGGCGTTGAAAAACCTCATGGACTTCTGCGTCGCCGGCCTGCTGTGGTGGGCCTTCGGCTTCGCGCTGGCGTTCGGTGCCGGCACCAGCGGGGTGTTCGGCCTCAGCCACTGGCTCTATGGCGGCGAGGACGGTGCTTCGGCGGCCACCTTCTTCCTGTTCCAGCTGATGTTCTGCGGCACCTCGGCCACCATCGTCTCGGGCGCCGTGGCCGAACGCGTCACCTTCTCGGGCTATGTGGTCATCACCCTGGTGATCTCGGCCGTGGTCTATCCGCTCTATGCCCACTGGGCCTGGAACACTGCGCAGTTCGGCGGCGTGCCGGGCTGGCTGGCGGCCCTCGGCTTTGTCGATTTCGCCGGTTCGACCGTGGTGCATTCGATCGGCGGCTGGGTGTCGCTCGCCGCCGTGCTGGTGATCGGCCCGCGCGCCGGCCGTTTCCTGCGCGGCGTGCCGGCGATCCGCGGCCATGACCTCGTCATCTCCACGCTCGGCACCATGCTGCTGTGGTTCGGCTGGTTCGGCTTCAACGGCGGCAGCACGCTGGCGCTCGACGACAAGGTGCCGATGATCCTGATCAACACCACGCTGGGCGGCTGCGCCGGCGGGGTGGCGGCACTATTCGCCTCGCGGCTGTTTCACGACAAGGTGCAGGTCGAGGATTTCCTCAACGGCACGCTGGCCGGCCTGGTGGCGATCACCGCCAACTGCCATACCGTCTCGGCGCTGTCCGCGGTGATCGTCGGCGGCATCGGCGGCGTTGTCGCGCTGGCCGCTGCCGCGCTGCTGGAATGGGCGCGGATCGACGATGCGGTCGGCGCCGTGCCGGTGCATCTGGCCGCCGGCATCTGGGGCACGCTGGCCGTCGCCTTGTTCGGCAATCCGGCCGACTGGCCGATACAGCACGACCGCCTGACCCAGCTTGGTGTGCAGGCGCTCGGCTGCGTCGCTGCCGGCGTGCTGGCCTTCGGCGGGTCCTGGGTCCTGCTGTGGATCGTCAACCGCCTGATGCCGCTGCGCGTCAGCCCGGAAGGCGAAATGGTCGGCCTCAACCAGGCCGAACACGGCGCCGGATCGGCCATGCTCGATCTGGTCAACGACATGGAACGCCATCGCTCGGAAGGCTACTTCGCCCAGCCGGTGCGCGTCGTCATCGGTTCGGAAGTCGAGTCGATCGCGCTGCAGTACAACCGGGTGATCCAGCGCGTGAACAGCGATGCCGACAAGCTGCGCCGCGCCATCGACGATCTTGAACGCGCCAAGGCCAGCGCCGAGGCGGCCAGCCAGGCCAAGACCGCCTTCCTCGGCAACATGAGCCACGAGCTGCGCACGCCGCTCAATGCCGTGATCGGCTTTTCGGAAATCCTCAGCCAGGAACTGTTCGGCGAACTCGGCGATGCGCGCTATCGCGAATATGCCCGCGACATCCTCGCCAGCGGCCGCCACCTGCTCAGCCTGGTCAACGACCTGCTCGACCATACCCGCATCGAATCCGGCCGCATCGACCTGATCGAGAGCGAGATCGACGTCGCCGAGCACTGCGACGCGGCGCTCCGCATGGTCAAGGAGCGTGCCGCCGCCGGCGACGTGACCCTGGCATTCGAGATCGATGCCGACCTGCCGATGCTGGTCACCGATGAGCGTGCCTTCCGCCAGATGCTGCTCAACCTGCTCGGCAACGCGGTGAAATTCACCCCCGCCGGCGGCCGCGTCGTGCTGGTGGCGCGGATCGAGCAGGACGGCCGCATGGCGGTCGGCGTCGCCGATACCGGCATCGGCATGAAAAAGGAAGACATCCCGCGTGCGCTGGAGCCCTTCGTCCAGCTGCACCACCATCTCAGCAAGTCCTATGGCGGCGCCGGCCTCGGCCTGCCGCTGGTGCAGGCGATGATGCGGCTGCATGGCGGCTCGGTGACGGTCGAAAGCGGCGAGGGCGAAGGTACCACGGTCACCCTGCGCTTCCCGCGCGCCCGGCTGATCCGCCTGCCGCAGCAGGCCGCCGGCGACTAGGCAGGCAGTGCGCCGTTAAGACAGTGCATCGTTAAGACAGGGCGCCACGCAGGCGCTGGCGGCGCGACCATTCGAAATGCCCGAGGATGGCGACGCTGGCTGCCGCGGCGAAGAAGCACCAGACCGACACGAAGGCCTCGCGATAGAACAGATAGGTGACGACGTAGCCGGCGAGGATGATGGTGCCGAGCGTCAGGGCCGTGCGGTGCGACGACAGGAACAGCGGCAGCACCGTCGCCACCAGATAGGCCAGCGCGATGGCGCGCGAATCGCGGTCCTCCGACAGATAGGCGATATGGCCGCCGACGATCGCGGCCGCATGCGGCCGGGCCAGCACCCACCAGGCCAGCACGGCGCCAGTGCAGAGGCCGATGACGAGACAGCCGCGGATCAGCCGGCGCCGCAGCCGGTCCGGCTCGATCAGCAGGATGGCGAGCGGCGCATAGACCGGCCAGAAGGCCTCGGCGATCAGCAGGAACAGCACCGTCAGGCCGCCGGCCAGCGGCCGGCCGGGACCATGTGCCAGTTCGAGCCACAGCAGCCCCTCGATGCCCTGGTGCAGGGCGAACAGCAGCGGCGTCGCCGCCAGCAGCAGGTCCTGCCGCTGCGGCGCGCGAATCAGCGCCGCGATGCCGAGGCTGCCGGTCACCGCTGCCGTCACGAAACTCGCCGAGGCGGAGAAACACATGTCAGTCACGGCCCCTTCGGGCCGGCTGTACGATGACAGCGGCGCGATGATGTGCAAGCTGCGCCTTCCGGCCGGCGAAGTCCAGACCGGAAGGCCGGAACCGGGCGATCAGGCGGCCTGTTCAGCCAGCGCCTGCCTTGCTGCCGGCCGCTCCATCATGCGGTTGCGGTGATCCAGAATTTTCGGGAAGCGCGCCGGATCGACGCCGTCGGCTTCCAGCCACGACGCCATGGTGAAGAGATAGGGATCGCAGATGCTGTAGCGCTCGCCCATCACCCAGGGGCCGCGCAGCATGCCGTCCTCGATCAGCGCGAAACTGTCGGCCATCACCTGCGGCGCCTTGCGCTTCATGGCGGCGATGGCCTCCGGCTCGTCGGCCCAGCGATAGCCGCGCCGGCCATGGGCATGGGCGACATGCACGGTGGTGGCGATGTAGCTGTTGAAGGCCTGCACCTCGGCAAAGGCATGCGCGTCGTCAAGCGGCGCCAGCTTGGCTGCCGGGAAGCTCTGCGCCACATAGGCCAGCAGGGCCGGCGATTCGGTGAGGATGCCCCGCGGCGTGACCAGCGCCGGCACCCGGCCCTTGGGATTGACCGCGAGGTATTCGGGCGTGCGCTGCTGGTTGGCGGCGAAATCGACCGGCTTGGCCTCATAGTCGGCGCCGGCATCGATCAGGGCGATATGGGTGGCCAGCGCGCAGCTGCCGGCGGCGTAATAGAGTGTCAGCATGGAGACCCGTTCACGGGAGGGGAGGTTGCCCGCCGAGCATGGCGCGCGGGACTGACGGTCGCAAGCGGCGGGGCGCAGCGCCGCCGGCCGATCACGATGCCTTGATCAGGCGAGGGACGGCCGGGCCACGCGGCGCAGCGCGACAATGCCGAGCCCGACGAACAGCATAAGCACGAAGACCTGCGCGGCCTGGAACGGCCAGTCAGCATGGCCCGGCGCGATGGCGTTGAGGGCCGGGATCTTGGCGAAGGCCTGGGCGATGCCGACGAAAGACAGCAGGTACAGGCTGGCGACCAGACCGGCGGCATGGATGCGCGGCCAGCGCCTGCGCGCCGGCACGGTGACGGCCAGCACCAGCAGGGCGATGGCGCCGATGACATGCGAGGGCAGGAGCTGGAAGAAGGGGAACAGGAAGCCACTGGCGCTGGTGATAAAGGCCGCAGCGAGGAAGACGGCGGTCAGCGCCGGCCGGTCGCGACCCCGCAGCAGCCCGGCCACCACCGGAATGCCGATGAGGATGGCGATGATGCTGACCGCGGTATGGGCCGGCAGCAGGATGTCGATGGGCATGGCGGGTCCGTTCCGGGGATTGGCAGGCTGCCGGGATCATGCCCGAAGCGGTGCCGGCGCGATACCGGGATGTTGTCAGGCCGGCGTGGCATTCCGCGCCGCCAGTTGCCGCACCCGGGCGCGGTCGATCATGGCCGGCCGGCCTGCGGCATCGAGGGGCGTCTGCCAGTCGAAAGCCTGCGACGACGCACCATGGTCATGCAGATGTTCGTGCCGCGCCACGGCCTCCTGCCAGTGGGGCCGGTGATCACCCGCCACCCACCACAGCACGTAGGGCGGCCAGGCTGGCCTCGCCGGCGGCGGGACGGGTTTCAGGAACCAGTCGCGCCCATGCGCGAGGGCCTCGGCGTGGATGCCATGATAGGTAAACGCCATCGGCGCTTCGAGGCTGTCCCACAGCGACAGGGTCGAGGGCGAATGGGCATCGCCGCCCCGATAGAAACGCGGATAGGCATGCGGCCCCCAGCTCGCCGGCCCCGGATCGCCGTCATAGCCCGACCGCGCGATGAAGCCGGCAGCGGCTTCGGCGGCGGCGAGATTGGGCTCGTTGCGGGCATGAAAGCCGGCATTGGCCGGATCGGCGGAGGGCCGCCGGAAGATGCCGAAGGTGTAGAGGGCGAGGCCGGGCGCGTTCGTCACATCCCCACCACGATCTTGCCGAAGGCTGCCGCCTTGCCCATGTGGGAAAAGGCATCGCGCACGCCGGCTTCCGAGAAATCGAAGCGGCTGTCGATCACCGGGTGCAGCTTCGCCTGCGCCATGGCGCGCAGCATGGCGTCGAGCGCTTCCTTCGGGCCGACGGTGACGCCCTGCAAGCGGACCTGCTGCATGACGACAAGCGGGATATGCAGGGCATTCTTCGGCCCCGAGAGGACGCCGATCATGCTGATCATGCCACCCGGGCGGATGGCGCGGATCGACTGGTTGAGCGTCTCGGCGCCGCCCAGCTCGACGATATGGTCGAGCCCGGCGCCGCCGGTCAGCGCGCGTGCCGCGCGGCCCCATTCCGGATCGTTGCGGTAGTTGATGCCATGATCGGCGCCGAGTGTCTTGGCGCGGGCGAGTTTCTCGTCGCTGCTGGACGTCACGATCACCTCGGCGCCGCACAGCTTGGCGAACTGCAGGGCGAACAGCGCGACGCCGCCGGTACCCTGCACCAGCACGCGGTCGCCCGGCCGCACATTGCCGAGCGTGACAATGGCGCTCCAGGCGGTCAGCGCCGCACAGGGCAGCGCGGCGGCCTCTTCATACGAGAGGTGATCGGGAATCTTCGCCAGTGCGGCGGCCGGATAGCAGCGGTATTCGGTGAGCCAGCCGTCGTGCGGCCCGCCCATGCTGACGGCGAATTTCGCGACGCTGGGCTCGCCCGATGCCCAGGCCGGGAAGAAATGCCCCAGCACGCGGTCGCCCGGTGCGAAAGCCGTCACACCGTCGCCAGTGCTGATCACCTCGCCGGCGCCGTCGGAGACCGGGATCAGCGGCAGCCTTTGTTTCGGATTGTACTGGCCCAGCAGCATCAGCCAGTCGCGGAAGTTCAGCGAGCAGGCCTTCACCCGGACCAGCACTTCGCCGGCAGCGGGGGCCGCCGGCTGCGGCCGGTCGGCCATGACCAGGGCTGTCGTATCGCCATCGGGGGCGAAACGCTGCAGCGCGATGGCGCGCATCTCAGTGCACGCCTGCGGCGGCCAGCGTTTCGGCGGCGGCGATGCCGACGCGTTCGCCGGCGGCCACGATCTCGCCCCAGGTGGTGGCATCGACCGGGATGCCTGCGGCGAGCCGCGCCTTGCGGGTCTGGCGTTCCGGTTCGCCGGCGACCAGTACGCCGTCGCTGCCGGGTGCTCCATTCTGAGGAGAGGGTGGCGAGGCCTTGACGAAATCGACGAAGGCGGCGACCTCGCGGCGCCAGCTGTCGGCACCGCCGAGTTTCGCCGGATCGACGATCACCGAGAACATGTTGTTGGTGATGGTGTTCTTCGCCCAGCTACCGTCATGCATGGTGACGCCGCCGGTCATGGCGCCGGCCAGCAGTTCGGCGATCACCGCCAGGCCATAGCCCTTGTGGCCGCCGAAGGCGAGGATGGCGCCGGTGGGCGGCTCGAACATGGTGCGCGGCTCGGTGGTCGGCGCGCCGTTGCTGTTGATCAGGGTGTCGGGCGCCACCTGCTCGCCCTTGTTCATGGCGACGCGCACCTTGCCCATGGCGATCTTGGATGTCGCCATGTCGAGCACGACCGGTTCGCCGCCGGGCGCGGTCGCCGGAATGGCGCAGCAATAGGGATTGGTGGCAAAGCGGGCATCGGCGCCGCCATGGGGCGCCACCAGCGGCGGCCGGCCGACGACATTCACATAATGGGTCGAGACGAAGCCGGCGGCGGCGCATTGCTCGCCCCAGTGGCCGATGCGGCCGATATGGTGGCTGTTGCGCAAGGAGACGATGCAGACGCCGGTCTCGCGGGTGCGACGGATGCCGAGCTCCATGGCGTCATGGCCGATCACCTGGCCGTAGCCCATGTTGCCGTCGAGGTTGAGGATGGCGCCATGGTCGGCGATCACGCTGGGCGCCGCGTTGATCCTGAGGCGCTTTTCCACCACGGCGAGGATGTATTGCGGCAGCATGCCGACGCCGTGGCTGTCGTGACCGCTGAGATTGGCCAGCACCAGATTCTCGGCGACCAGCGCCGCCTCGCGCGCGTTGCTGCCGCCCGCCAGCACGATGTGGCGCACGGCGCGGCGCAGGGCCTCGGCTTCGACGGTGACGGTGGCAGCCATGGGGCAGTCCTCGTTCTCTGGAGTTTCCTCGAGCTTATGGCCATCCGGTCTAGCGGAAAGCCGGCAGGGCGACAAGACGGGCGCTTGCGGGCATGACCGCGTTGCGGCAGAGTTCCCGCCATGCGCCAAATCGCCCTGCTTGCCCTGCCACTGCTGCTCGCCGCCTGCACCTCCGACCTGGAGCTGGCGGCCGAACGCGCGCCGCGGGAACTGCCCGGCCTGACCGCCACGCAGCTCAAGCTCTGTGCCGGCGAGCCGGCGGCGAAGAACCGCGAGGGCGGCAACGAGATCTGGAGCTATTTCCGCGAGACCAGTTCTTCGGCCACGGCGGATTCCGGGCTGGGCAGCACGCCGACCAACCGCGGCACCACCACCTTCGATTATTACCGCTATTGCGATGCGACCTTCACCCTGCGCGACGGCCGGGTCACTGCCGTGGCGCTGAAGGGCCGCACCTCGACCGGGCGGCCGACCTTGGAGCCCTGCGGCGCCATCGTGCAGAGCTGCCTGAAGCTGCGCGGGCGGTAACTCTATAATCGTCATGCCCGCGAAAGCGGGCATCCCGTTTGAACGATACGGCCGGGCGGAGAATGGGACCCCGGCTCGCGCTGCGCTTGGCCGGGGTGACGGTGATACGCCTAGTGCGCGGCTTCCCAGTTGTCGCCGACGCCGGCCTCGACGGTCAGCGGCACCGACAATGCGGCCGCCGCCTGCATCACCCGCTTGGCCACCGCGATCAGCGCCTCGACCTCCGCTTCCGGCGCCTCGAACACCAGTTCGTCATGCACCTGCAGCAGCATGCGGGCCTGCAGCCCCTCGGCGGCCAGCGCGGCCGGCAGCTTGCCCATGGCCCGCTTGATCACGTCGGCGGCCGAGCCCTGGATCGGCGCATTGATCGAGGCGCGCTCGAGGAAGGCGCGTTCGGCCGGGTTCCTGGTGTTGATGTTGGGGAAATGCACCCGGCGGCCGAACAGGGTGGTCACAAAGCCCTGCTCCTTCACCTGTTTCCTGGTGCGGTCCATATAGTCGCGGATGCCGGGATAGCGTTTGAAATAGGCCTCGATATAGGCCTGCGCCTCGCGCTGCGGAATGCCGAGCTGGGCGGCGAGACCGAAGGCGCTCATGCCGTAGATGATGCCGAAATTGATCGCCTTGGCGGCGCGGCGCACCATCGGGTTCATGCCTTCGACCGGCGTGTCGAACACCTGGCTGGCGGTCAGCGCATGGATGTCGATGCCGTCGAGGAAGGCCTGCTTCAGCGCGGCGATATCGGCGATATGGGCGAGGATGCGCAGCTCGATCTGTGAATAATCAGCGGAGACCAGCTTGCAGCCCTTGTCGGCGACAAAAGCCTTGCGGATCTTGCGGCCTTCCTCGGTGCGCACCGGGATGTTCTGCAGGTTCGGATCGTTCGAGGCAAAGCGCCCGGTATTGGTCGAGGCGATCGAATAGGAGGTATGGACGCGCCCGGTCTTCGGGTTGATCGAGGCGACCAGCGCATCGGTATAGGTCGATTTCAGCTTGGCGAGCTGGCGCCAGTCGAGCACCGCGCGCGGCAGGTCGTGACCCTGGGCGGCCAGTTCCTCCAGCACGTCGGCGCCGGTGGAGTATGCGCCGGTCTTGCCCTTCTTGCCGCCGGGCAGGCTCATCTTGTCGAACAGGATCTCGCCGAGCTGCTTGGGCGAGCCGATGTTGAAGCTTTCCCCGGCGAGGTCGTGGGCCGTCTTCTCGAAGCCGGCCATGCGCTCGGCGAAATCCGCCGACAGACGGTTGAGCTCGGCCGGATCGACCCGGATGCCGGCCACTTCCATGGCGCAGACCACGGCCGGCAGCGGCCGTTCGATGGTCTCGTAGAGCGTCACCTGCTTCTCGGCCAGCAGGCGCGGCTTCAGTGCGCGATAGAGCCTGAGCGTGATGTCGGCGTCTTCGGCGGCGTATTTGCAGGCGGCCTCCAGCGGCACCTCGGCAAACGAGATGCGCGCCTTGCCGGTGCCGGTGACCTCGTCATAGCTGATCGGCTTGTGGCCGAGATGCAGCTCCGACAGCTCGTCCATGCCGTGGCCATGCTTGCCGGCATCGAGCGTGTAGGAGATCAGCATGGTGTCGTCGTAGGACACGATGTCGACCCTGTAACCGGCCAGCACCGCCATGTCGTATTTGATGTTCTGCCCGATCTTCAGCACGCCCGGATCGGCCAGCAAAGGTTTCAGCGCTGCCAGGGCGTCCTGCAGCGGGATCTGCCGGATCTCGCCATGGCCGCCGAGATCGAGGCCGCCGCCGCCCGGCGGGATATGGCCCACCGGCACATAGCAGCCCTCGCCAGGCTCGACCGCCAGGCTGAAGCCAACCAGTTCGGCCTTTGTCGGCGACAGGTCGGTGGTCTCGGTATCGAAGGCGACGATGCCGGCCGCAGAGGCACGGTCGATCCAGGCCTGCAGGGTCTTGATGTCCTGCACCAGTGTGTAGCTGCCTTGGCCGACCGGCGCTGCCGGCTGCTCCGGGCCGCCTTCGCCTTCGAAGGCGATCTCTTTCGCCGGAGCCGCCACAGTAACAGGGGCGCCCCCGCTTGAGCCCGGGCCCATGTCGGCGGTGCCGCGCAGCTTCAGCCGGTTCTCGATCCGCGCCTTCAGCGTGCGGAACTCCATCAGGTCGAGGAAGGCGGCGAGCTTCGGCCATTCGACCGGGCCAAGGGTCAGCGCGTCGAGGCCGTCTTTCACCGGTGCGTCGTCGCGCAGCTTCACCAGCTGCCGCGAGATGCGCGCCTTGTCGGCATTGTCGAGCAGGGTCTGGCGCCGCTTCGGCTGCTTGATCTCGGCCGCGCGCTCCAGCAGCGTGTCGAGATCGCCATAGGTGTTGATCAGCTCGGCCGCCGTCTTGATGCCGATGCCGGGCACACCGGGCACGTTGTCGGTGGCATCGCCGGCCAGCGCCTGCACGTCGACCACCTTGTCGGGCGCGACGCCGAATTTCTCCATCACCTCGGCCGGGCCGATACTGCGGTCCTTCATCGGGTCGAGCATGCCCACGCCCGGTTCATCAGCAGAAGAGGCGCGCACCAGCTGCATCAGGTCCTTGTCGGACGAGACGACGACGACCTCCATGCCGGCCTCATGGGCGATCCGCGCATAGGTGGCGATCAGGTCGTCGGCCTCGAAGCCGTCCATCTCCAGCGTCGCCAGGCCGAAGGCGCGGCTGGCATCGCGGATCGGGCCGAACTGCGGGATCAGGTCTTCCGGCGTTTCGGCGCGGTTCGCCTTGTAGGCAGGGTAGATGTCGCTGCGGAAGGTCTGCCGGCTGGTGTCGAAGATCACCGCCATATGGCTGACCGCCTGGTCATGCTCGGCCTTGTCGCGCAGCGACGAGAGCATGTTGCAGAAGCCGGAGACGGCGCCGATCGGCATGCCGTCGGACTTACGGGTCAGCGGCGGCAGTGCGTGATAGGCGCGGAAGATATAGCCCGAGCCGTCGACGAGGTAGAGGCGGTGTTTTCCGGGCATTACAAGGGGAAACCCGGCCTCAGTGGCCGTGGCCGCCGGCGCCCGCCTTCAGCACGTAGAGCCGGCCGCAGTAGGGGCAGTCGATGTCGTGCTTCTCGCCCATGTTGAGATAGACGCGCGGATGGCCGAGCGCGCCGCCGCCGCCGTCGCAGGCGACCACGGGGCTGTCGACCGTGATGGTCTCGACAGGCGAACGGCCGGGGGCGGGGGCGGTTTTCTGGGGCTGCATCTTGCCATTCTCCGAAAGGGCGATATCTGCCAGTGGGACCGGTGGTTTAACCGCGCCGGTTTGACCGGGTCGGCCCCGGGTGATACCTACCCCAGCAGACACCGTTTCGCCAGTCTTTCGCAACCCGCAGGGCCCCGCCGCAACCGGCCGGAGCAGCCCCCGGGACAACCACGGACCCGTGCCCGATGCCGGACAATATCCATGCGATTCCCGCCGCTGCCGCCCGGGCCGCCCCGCCGGCGATTGCCGTGCGCGACCTGGTCAAGGTCTATGGCGCCGGGCCGACGGCCAAGACGGCGCTGAAGGGCATCAACCTCGCGGTGCCGCGCGGCAGCTTTTTCGGCCTGCTCGGGCCCAACGGCGCCGGCAAGTCGACCCTGATCAACATCCTCGCCGGCCTGGTGCGCAAGACCGGGGGCACGGCAGCGATCTGGGGCTTCGACATCGACGGCCAGACCCGCCAGGCGCGCGGCGCCATCGGCGTGGTGCCGCAGGAACTGAACATCGATCCCTTCTTCACGCCGCGCGAGGCGCTGGAATTCCAGGCCGGCCTCTACGGCGTGCCGAGGTCCGAGCGCCGCACCGACGAGATCCTGGCCGCGGTCGGCCTCAGCGACAAGGCGAATTCCTATGCCCGCACGCTGTCCGGCGGCATGCGCCGGCGCATGCTGGTGGCCAAGGCGCTGGTGCATGCGCCGCCGGTGCTGGTGCTGGATGAACCCACCGCCGGCGTCGACGTCGAACTGCGCCAGCAGCTCTGGGCCTATGTGCGCCAGCTGAACCGGGCCGGCACCACCGTGGTGCTGACCACCCATTACCTCGAAGAGGCCGAGGCGCTGTGCGACCATATCGCCATCGTCAACCACGGCGAGATCGCGGCGATGGATTCGACGCCGGCCCTGCTGTCGCGGCTCGACCGCAAGGATGTGATCCTGACGCTGGGCGCCGATCTCGCCGCCGTGCCGCCGGTGCTTGCCGATCTCGGCGCCGAACTGCTCGGCCCCCGTCGCCTGCGGCTGCATTACCGGCCGAGCCAGATCGCATTCTCGACCGTGCTGGCCCGCATCCAGGGCGCCGGGCTCGAGATCGCCGATCTCTCGACCCAGGATGCCGACCTCGAGGACCTGTTCCTCGAACTGACCTCCAGGAAGGCGGCGTAGGGTATTCCAGGTCGTCATGCCCGGACGTAATCCGGGCTTCACGCCTTCAGTCTTGTCCGGTGGCAAGGCGTGGATGGCCGGGGCGGGCCCGGCCATGACACGGAAAGACAATTGCCGGCACGTCGTGATTTTAACCCCCGCTTAACCATAACCGGGTCTGATCGGCGTGATGGTCCACCGCCGCCACGATTCGTGGCGGGACAGAAGATCGCTCGCCGCGATTCGTTTGCGGCGGCGCAACGAGGAGGACAGTGCGATGGACAACACTGTCGCATCGGCCCTGCCCGGCCGCCAGTCGGGTCGCTACTGGGATGCCGCAGCCACCACCTGGGAAGACGAAATCTTCTCGTCGTTTCACAACGACCGCAAAGGCGTGATCGCCGCAGCCCTCAGGGCCGCCGCCGATCCCGATGCCACGCTGGCCGATTTCGGCTGCGGCATCGGCATCTACCTACCATTGCTGGGCAAGCTGTTCGGTGAAGTGCATGGCTTCGAGCAGTCGGCGGCCTGCGTCGCCGTGGCGCGCAAAAAGACCAGGGCGCAGAAGAATGTCTCGGTGCATGTCGCCAGCCGCAGCGCGCCGCAATGGCGCGGCGCTTTTGATGCCGTGCTCTGTGCCAATGCGGCGATCCATCCGCGCCGCGCGGTGTGGCGCGGCGTGCTGCAATCGGCGCGTGACCTGCTGCGCCGCCAGGGCCGGCTGATCCTGGTGGTGCCGGCGCTGGGCTCGGCGCGGCTGCTGATGCGGGCGGAACAGCTGCAGGGTGCCGAGCCGAGCATCAGGGTGACCCGCGATGCCGAAGGCGCGGCGCAGGTCACCATCGACGGCGTTGCCACCAAGCATTACACCGGTGCCGAGCTGAAGCGCGAGCTGGCCGCGCTCGGCTTCGCCGGGATTCAGGTGCGCCGGATCGAATATTCCTGGGCCTGCCACGGCATCCGCCGGCCGAAAGCGCTGCGCGCGGCGCGGCCTGGCGCCCTCCAGCCCTGGGACTGGCTGGTCACCGCCCGCGGCTAAGGCGGCGGCCACGCCGCCGTTTCCACTGCCCTGATTATCCTCCGTCACGCGAATAATCCTGTATTCGCCAGTTTTCCGGGAATTCTTCTTGACTTATTGTTCCCGTTATGTACTCTATAAAACATGAGCGACCGTCAGGTCCGGATGAAGCCGGGGCCCAGTGGCGGAGAACGCTCCCTGTCAGTTCCGCGCTTTTCCATCCGCGCCGGCCTGTCCGCCGGCAGCGTCCGGCGGCCTGCATCCTGGTGCACGGCTGTCGCCAAACAGCCAGGAGACATGCCATGTGCAAAGGAGCCGCCTGCATGACTGCCCCCGCAAACGCCCCCCGCGCCCTTGCCCCCCGCGCCCTTGCCCTGCGAGCCCCGCTCGGCCCTGACCATGTCGTCGAGCCGGAAGACATCCTCGATGCCAAGCAGGCCCTCGGCCGTCTCGGCTATTACCGGACCGCCGATGGATCGGCCCCCGGCGCCTGGGTGGACAGCGCCCTGTTCAATGGCATCCGCAGTTTCCAGCGCGCCAACAACCTGAAGGCCGACGGGCTGATCCGGCCCGGTGGCGTAACGGAGCGGGCGGTGAACGCGGCCCTGAGGACGGAAGAGCCGCCGGCCAACGACGACGAGCCGCCGGCCAATGACGAGGAACAGCATGCGCTCAGGGACTGCGAGCAGCAGCGATTCCTCGACGAGATGAAATGTGGCACGCTTCCGAATGCCATGGCGCGCGCCAAATGCTATTCCTCCTCGATGCAGCGCTACGCGAACTGCCGCCACAACGGCTATCCTTATCCCGATCTCTACGTGGGCTGATCATGAAGGCATTTGCGATCGATGGCTTTGTCCGGTCGGCCGAGGGAACGCAGCAGTCGTTTCACGGCGAGGTGAGTGGCGTGGTCCGGCGCGGCGACGGGCAATACCAGTGCGACTTCGCCAGCACGGCGTCCTCCGGCGGTGGCATGCTGTACGGCACCATTCCGGAATGGGTCTATCACCAGTCGGTGGCCTTCATTCGCCATGACCTCCTCTATCGGCATCTTGCCTTGGTCGACGGGCGGGGACAGGAGCTCGCCTTCATTCCTCCACTCGCCGATGCAGCGGGCCACAGCCTGTTCCCGGCGGTGTCCTTTGCCGGCTGGATCAGCCATGCCGATGGCCGCCGCGTGCGGTTCGAGGCGGGCGTCGGCCCGCCGGTGCCGGACCCGATCGGCTTCGCATGTCCGGTCTCCTGCTCGCTGTATCAAAGCCTCGCCCCGTCCCGGTCGGAATGGCCGGAGCAGGCTTACGAGCTGGCCTTCATGCTGCTGCGGCGCCTGCTGCTGGCCGATGACGCTGCTCTGTCCCATGACGACGGACGCCCGCTCGACCTGATCGCACCGGTCGGATGACATGATCACCGCGCCTTTCCTGAAACAGATACGGCTCGATCCGCAGAAGGTCGACGTCAAGGCGTTTCCGTTCAACACGGTGTCGTATCTCACCGCAGATTTCGAATTGGGCTTCGATGCTGCCGTCACCATCCTGGTTGGCGAGAATGGCACCGGCAAATCGACCCTGATCGAGGCAATTGCCCAGGCGGCCGGCTTTTCGGCGCAGGGCGGCAGCCAGGACCACAGGACAGGAGGCCCCGATACAGGGAACGCCCTGGCCAAGGCTTTGCGCCTGTCGTGGCTGCCGCGGGTCAGTCGCGGCTTTTTCTTCCGCGCCGAAAGCTTCTTCAATTTTGCCAGCTACCTCGAACAGCATGACGGCGTCGGCGACCTGCACCGGCGCAGCCATGGCGAGGCTTTCCTCGATACGTTTCTCGACCGCCTGCATGCCCGCGAGCGCGCCATCTACATCCTCGACGAGCCGGAAGTGGCGCTGTCACCGCAGCGCCAGCTCGCCTTCCTGCGCATCCTGCGCGAATGGCAGCTGAGCCGGCAGGTGCAGGCGATCATCGCCACCCATTCGCCGATCCTGATGTGCCTGCCCGATGCTGCCCTGCTGTCGCTCGACGGCGGCACGATTCGCCCGGTCACCGTGGCGGAGACCGAGCATTACCGGGTGACCCGCCGCTTCCTCGCCAATCCAGCCGCCGTCCTGGCCGACCTGTTCGAGGATCTCGGCTGAGCCGGGCGGCTTCCGCCGGGGGCGGGCGGGACGTGCTGCCCGGTCTTGCCTCTGCCGGGACGGTCGAGTATGGTCCGCCGCGTCCGCGCAGGACCTGCGCACCCGTAGCTCAGCTGGATAGAGCGCTGCCCTCCGAAGGCAGAGGTCACAAGTTCGAATCTTGTCGGGTGCACCAATTTTCAATGACTTATAGAAAATCACTTCGCCGACGATTTGCCATAGCTACAGCTTAGCTACAGGCGGACAGGGTATTCGAGCGGAGATTGGGAGTGCCGGAAGGGTAGGGCAGCCGATTTGACTGCCCTACGCCATGGTCCTGTTCTGCTGCTATAAGGCCTTGATCCGTGAGAGCCCAGACTTGCGGATGCAATAGTATCTCGGCTTGCCGGTGATGCCCTTGCGGGTGCTTCAGATCGTGCCCGGGCCCACGGTAGAGGGAAACGGCAGCCTATAAATGCGCTTGACCGCATATGCGTATAGAAGTATAAACAACCATGAACCGCGAAATTGATATTCTGTCCGCCCTCGCCGAACCGACCCGCCTGGCCGCCGTCCGGCTGCTCTGGGATGGCCGTGAGCATTGCGTCTGCGAACTCATGCGCGAACTGGGGGCGACCCAGTCCCGCATGTCCCGCCATATGGCTGCCCTGAAACAGGCCGGCCTGGTGGTGGACCGTCGCGATGCCCAGTGGGTCCGCTACCGCCGCAATCCCGCATTGGCGAACCATCTGGCCGCCATCGTGGATGCGGCGATGGCTAGCCTCGCAGCGAATGAGGAAAGGAATGCGGCATGAGCGCCGATGCGTCATTGATCTCGCGCAAGCCACCTGCGGGGCCGCAGCCTGTCCTGTGGCTGGCGGGGGTCGCCGCAGCGGTCGCGCTCTGGTTCGCCGTCTACGGACAGTTATTGCCTTTCTCGGAATGGGCCGTGGCCCAGTTGCCGCTGGAACGCGGCAGCCATCTGGAAGAGGCAATCAAATTCTTCGTCTACGACACGCCCAAGGTCCTGATGCTGCTGACCCTTGTCGTTTTTGCCATGGGGGTCGTGCGCAGTTTCTTCTCGCCCGAACGCACCCGGGCATTGCTCGCCGGGCGCAGGGAGGGCATCGGCAATATAGCGGCTGCCGGGCTCGGCATCTTCACGCCCTTCTGTTCCTGCTCAGCCGTCCCGCTGTTCGTCGGGTTTGTTTCGGCAGGTGTGCCGCTTGGCGTGACGTTTTCGTTCCTGATTGCCGCTCCAATGATCAACGAAGTGGCGCTCGGCCTGTTGTTCGCCCTGCTGGGGTGGAAGGTAGCTTTGACCTATCTCGCATTCGGCCTTGCAGTGGCCATGAGTGCGGGTTGGGTGATCGGGCGGCTGCGTCTTGAATCCTGGCTGGAAGGCTGGGTACGCGATGTTCGGGCTGGAGCGGTCGAACTGCCGGTCGATCAGCTATCGCTGGTTGACCGCATCAAGGCCGGAATCGAGGCGGTGCAGGATATCGTCGGCAAGGTGTGGCTGTGGATCATTGCCGGTATTGCGGCAGGTGCCTTTATCCACGGCTATGTACCGGCCGATCTGCTGGCAACGATCATGGGGCGCGATGCCTGGTGGTCGGTGCCCGCTGCCGTGCTCCTCGGGATTCCGATGTATTCCAACGCGGCCGGGATCATTCCGGTGGTTGAAGCCCTGCTCGGCAAGGGTGCTGCGCTGGGCACGGTGCTGGCCTTCATGATGTCGGTCATCGCCTTGTCGCTGCCGGAAATGATCATCCTGCGCAAGGTCCTGAGCGTGAAACTGATCGCCGTTTTCATCGGCGTCGTCGGAGCCGGAATTCTGGCCGTCGGATTCCTCTTCAATCTGCTGTTCAGCTGAAAGGATTGAGACATGAAACAGGTGAAAGTGTTGGGTCCGGGCTGCAAACGCTGCCAGGCGACCGAGGACATGGTCAGGGCCGAGGCGCAGAAACTCGGCATCGAGGTCGCAGTGGAGAAAGTCACCGACTATGCCGCAATTGCCGGTTTTGGCATTGCCTCGACGCCGGGCATCGTGATCGACGGTCGTGTTGTTCATGCGGGGGGCCTGCCCAAGCCGGAAGATCTGTCCAGATGGCTGGCCGCCTGAAGGCGCGGTTTTTGGCATTGTCTCGAGCTGGCGCCACAGTTTTTGCGGTCTTGACCGGCCTTCTGGTCGCGTCTGGCCCGGCGCGGGCTCTGGAGGCCGTCCGGGTTGCAGAGAATGTCTATGCTCTCGTCGGCCCGCTGGAACAGAGGTCTGCATCCAATCTGGGTAACAATGCGACCTTCGGGGTTATCATCACCGCCGATGGGGTGGTCCTGATCGATTCCGGAGGGAGTGCCAAGGGTGCGGTCGCGATCGAGGCGGCCGTGAGGAGACTGACCGACAAGCCCATTCGGACGGTCATCAACAGCGGCGGGCAGGATCACCGCTGGTTCGGTAACGACTATTTCCGGTCACGCGGCGCGCGCATCATCGCCGCGTCTGCGGCAGTTGCGGACCAGGAATCCAGAGCTGCCCAACAGTTGCAGGGCATGACCGCGCTGATCGGCGCGACGGCAATGGATGGGACGCAGCTTGCATTTGCCGAGCGCCGTTTCGAAGAGCGCCTCGAGTTGCAGGCCGGCGGCATCAAGATCGAGATTCGTCATCCTGGGCAGGCACATACTCCGGGGGATTCCTTCATCTGGCTGCCGGAACAAGGGATCGCTTTTGCAGGCGACATCGTGTTCATGGACCGGCTTCTCGGCATCGGCCCGCAATCATCCAGCAGGGCCTGGCTATCCGCATTCGAGGCCATCGAGGCGTTGCATCCAGTGGTGATCGTGCCCGGTCACGGCTGGCCGGGGCCGCTGCAGAAGGCGAAGCGGGAAACCTATGATTACATCCACGATCTGCGAAACGGCATAGGGCGACTCCTTGAATCCGGCGCGGATCTGGCATCCGCGGCTGATCTCGATCAATCGGGATATAGGCATCTTGCGGTATTCGATGAACTGTCGCGCCGCAATGCCCAGGCCGTGTATCAGGAAATGGAGCTGGAATGATGCTGGAATACAGGGTCAACGCCCGGAGGGTGGACGCACATGGCAGCCTCGCTCGCACGAAGGAAGCCGAGATAGTCCTGGACACCGATGTGTCAGGCCGTATCGATGCCTTCAATCCTGCGGAACTTTTCCTGGCTGCCATTGCCGCCTGCATGATCAAGGGTATCGAACGGGTAGCCCCCATGATCAAGTTCGACTTCCGCGGCGTCGAGGTGAAACTGCATGGCGTGCGTCAGGATGCGCCGCCGAAGATGGTTTCAATCGATTACGAACTCATCGTCGATACTGATGAAGATGACCGGCGGTTGGACCTGCTGCACACCAACGTGCGCAAATATGGCACGATCTCCAATACTGTTGCGGCAGCGACAACACTGACCGGCATTATCCGACGTGAAACCTGACTGTTCCCGGGAATTGCATTGTGGCTGGTGACCACATTCATTCCCATGCGGCAGCCGATGGAGGCGCCCTTGATGGCGCGTTTCGATGGGCAGTGGCGCTCAATGCCGGGTATGTCATCGTTGAGGCCGGTTCCGGGCTTTACTTTGGCTCACTCGCGTTGCTCGCCGATGCGGCCCATAATCTGACGGATGTAGCCGGGCTGCTGATTGCCTGGGGGGCCGCGGTGGTCGCCCGGCGGCCTCCGATGCAACGGTTTACATACGGGCTTGGCCGATCGACAATTCTGGCGGCCCTGGCAAACGCCGTTGCCATCCTCGTCGGTGTCGGCGCGGTTTTGCTGGAAGCCGTACAACGGTTGTCGAGCCCGCAGATTGTCCCTGCGCTACCTGTTCTGTTGGTCGCCGCCGCTGGTATAGCCATCAACACGGGAACAGCATTGCTGTTCCGTCGGGAGCGGGGCCATGACTTAAATGCGGAGGGTGCATTTCTGCACATGGCGGCTGATGCGGCGGTATCGGCTGGCGTCGTTCTGTCTGCTGTCGTCATACTGGCCACCGGCTGGAACTGGGTCGATCCGGCGGCAGCAATAATCGTCAGTCTGGTTATCGCCTGGACGGCGTTCGGATTGCTGAAATCGTCGATGGCCCTGTCCCTGGACGGAGTGCCGGCATCGGTCGATCTTGAAAAAGTCGGCAACTGGCTGCGAGCAAGACCTGGAATCGCGGCGGTTCATGATCTGCACATATGGGCGCTCAGCACGACATCGACCGCCATGTCCGCCCATCTGGTCATGTCCGGGGGCCATCCGGGCGATGCGTTCATTGATGCAGTTGCCGGGGAGCTTGAGCGAAATTTCGCAATCACCCACGCAACACTGCAGATCGAGCTGGGAGACGGCGGTGCCTGTCGTCTGATCGACAATGACGGCCTGCCGCGTCATTAGAATGCATTAGACCGGGGCCGCTGCCCGGCATCTGGTATGGCCAAACCGACAGATGAACTTCTGCCGTCGTCCATCACTCGCATTGCAACGAGAATGGGAAAGCCGACCGTTACAGGGCTTCTAACGCCAAGGCGATTCCCTGGCCGCCGCCGATGCACAGCGTGACAATTCCGCGCTTTAACTGGTCGCGCTTCATCGAGTGCAGCAGGCGTGTCGTCAGAATGGCGCCGGTCGCGCCGATGGGGTGGCCGTGAGCGATGGCGCCGCCTTCGACATTGACAATGTCTTCGCCAAGTCCAAGTTCGCGCGTCACGGCAAGGGCGATCGCGGCGAATGCTTCGTTAATTTCGACGCGGTCGATGTCGCCGATTTTCCAGCCGGCCCGTTCCAGCGCCTGGCGGACAGCCGGGACCGGACCGATCCCGAACATACCGGGTTCAACCGCGCCGACACCGTAGGCGACGAGCCGTGCCATGGGTGTCATTCCATGCTTCTCGGCATAGGCCCGTTCGGCCACAATGACTGCCGCAGCACCGGTGTTCAGGCCCGGAGCGTTACCAGCCGTGATCGTTCCTTCCTTGCGGAAGGCAGGTTTGAGTTTCGACAGGCTTTCAACCGTGGTGTCCGGGCGGTTGTGCTCGTCCCTGACAAAGGGCTCCAACCCTTTTCGGCCCTTCACCTCGATGCCGACAATCTCCGCGTCGAATTTTCCGGCCGCCTGGGCAGCCGAGAAATTTTGTTGCGAGCGTGCGGCCCAGCGATCCTGGTCGGCACGGCTGATCTGGTACTTGGCGACCAAATCCTCGGTGTGCCACCCGGAATGCTCGTTCGAAAAGGCATCGTTGAGGCCGTCGCGCAGCATCGAATCATAGACCTGGGCGTCGCCCATGCGATAGCCCCAGCGCCCGCTACTCATCAGGTAGGGGGCTGCGTCCATGTTCTCCATCCCTCCGGCAATCGCGGCATTGCCAAAGCCAAGCCAGATTTCCTGGGCGGCGGAGACGATTGCCTGAGCCCCTGAACCGCACACCCGGTTGACAGTCATTGCGGGCACTGCAACGGGGATGCCGCCGTTGATTGCAGCCTGCCGGGCGGGGTTCATCTTGTTTCCGGCCTGGATGACATTGCCCATGATGACGGCGTCGAGCTGGGCAGATTCCAGTTTCGCGCGTCGAACGGTTTCGCGCACAACAGCAGCGCCAAGGTCGGTGGCCGGGATCGATTTCAGACTGCCGTTATATGTGCCGATGGCAGTCCTGACCGGGTGGCAGAGGACAATTTCGCGTTTTGACATGGGGCTGCTCCGTTTCAACGTATTTCATTCTGTTCCATTCAGCGCATTCGGCGATGATGCAAATCAACCCGGCCTGCTACCTTCTGGCGGCGGGATCTGAATGATTGGTGGCCCGGCCGCGCTCGCTTCGCTCTGTTCCGGCGATACGGGTGTTGACGGTCCCGCCAATGACCGTAAAGCGTGATCTGACAATCTCCGGGGGGAGAGCGGCGCCAAACTTTCCCCGTATGCTCTCGGTGCCGACCGCCGTTGACAATTAAGGCGTCCCGCCCTACGTTATTCGTCGAATAACGAATGGATGCCACCATGACCGCCAGAACCGCCACACCGCCGCCAGCACCCGCTGCCGATGCCTGCTGCGCGCCGGCCGCCGATCCCGCCGATCTGGCCGAAGCTCTGCGACCGGAAGATGAGGAACTGGCCGCTCTGGCCAAGGCGCTCGGCCATCCGGTGCGTATCCTGATCCTGCGCAACCTGCTGCGCATTGGCACCTGCTATTTCGGCCGGCTGGCCGACCTGCTGCCGGTGGCGCCGTCCACGGCCTCGCAGCATCTGACCATCCTCAAGGAAGCCGGACTGGTGAAGGGCGACATCAGCGATGCTCGGCCCTGCTACTGCGTCGACCTCGACCGGCTGCGGCGCGTGCAGCAGCTGGTCGGCGATCTCTGAAAAAGATTGCCCATCCGTTTCGTATTTCGACGAGCACCGAAGAGATCCGGCATGAACGCCATCGCCTCCGCCGCGGCCGGCCCGGCCGCAGAAACACTGCCGGTCATCGTCATCGGGGCCGGCCCGGTCGGCCTTGCCGCCGCCGCCCATCTGATCGCGCGCGGCATCCCCGTCCGGCTGCTGGAAGCCGCCGCCGATGTCGCCGCCCATGTGCGCGACTGGGGTCATGTGAAGCTGTTCTCGCCCTGGGTCTACAACATCGACAAAGAGGCGCGGGCCCTGCTGCATAAGGCCGGCTGGCAGGAACCGCTGCCGCTGGCCTATCCCACAGGCGCCCAGCTTTATGAGCTGTACCTGAAACCGCTGGCCGAAACACCGGAACTGAGCGCTGTCATTGAGACCGGCGCGCGGGTCACCGCGGTCAGCCGCGCCGGCCATGACAAGATGATGAGTCCGGGCCGCGAGCAGGCACCGTTCGTCGTCATGGTCCACAAGAGCGACGGCAGCGCGCGCGCGGATCTGGCGCGGGCGGTGATCGACACCTCCGGCACCTGGTCGCGGCCCAGCCCCATCGGCGCCCATGGCCTGCCGGTGCCGGGCGAGGCGGCCAATGCCGGCCGCATCGCCTATGGCATCCCGGACATCCTCGGCAGGGACATCGACACGTATGCCAACCGGCATGTGCTAGTGGTCGGCGGGGGACATTCGGCCGCCAACGGGCTGCTCGATCTCGCGCAGCTTGCGGCGGACCGGGCACCGGATACCAGGATTGTCTGGGCCGTGCGTGGCAGCAGCCTGAAGCGGCTGTTCGGCGGCGGCGAGAACGACAGGCTGGAAGCCCGCGGCGCGCTCGGGCGCGCGCTGGAGACACTCGTCGAAACCGGTGGGCTGGAGTTGCATATGCGTAGCGCAGTGGCGCGGATCGAGGCCGCCGGCAGTGCTCTAGCCGTCACCCTGACGCAGCCGGACGGCGCTGCCGAAGTGGTTGGGGTCGATCGCATCATCGTCGCCACCGGACTGCGCCCCGACCTCGAGATGCTGCGCGAGCTGCGGCTGGCCCTCGATCCGGTCACCGAGAGTCCGCGCGTGCTGGCGCCCCTGATCGATCCGAACCTGCATTCCTGCGGCACCGTCCGTCCACATGGTCATCGCGAGCTGGCCCAGCCCGATACCGGCTTCTACATCGCCGGCATCAAGAGCTACGGCCGGGCGCCGACCTTCCTGATGGCGACGGGCTACGAGCAGGTCCGCTCCATCGCCGCGGCGCTGGCCGGCGACATGGCGGCCGCCGATGACGTGCAACTCGAACTGCCCGAAACCGGCGTCTGCAGCAGCGACCCCGGCGAAGGCGGCGGTTGCTGCGAAGCCGCCACCGAAGGCGCGGGCTGCACGACGGTCAGGGAAACAGTCCCGACCACTGGCGAAAAGGCCTGCTGCGGCGCCGGCAAACCGCGTGTTACCGTGACGGCCGCCGTTGCGCCTGCCAAGGGATGTTGCTGATCCATGCCGATCTCACATGAGCGCCGCACCATCGTCACCATTGCGCTGGGGACGGCACAGACCCTGAGCTGGGGCTCGACCTACTATCTGCCGGCGATCCTGGCCGTGCCCATGGCCCGGGAATTCGGCATCAGCACCGACTGGGTCTACGGCATCTTCTCGGTCGCGATGCTGATGACGGCATTCATGGGACCAGCCGTCGGCCGCCGCATCGACCGCTTCGGCGGCCGCGGCATCCTGATGGTCTCCAGCCTGGTCTTTGCCACCGGCCTTGGCCTGCTCGGCTGGTCGCCCAATCTCCCGGTTTTCATTGCCGGCTGGCTCATCATCGGGCTCGGCATGGGCATGGGGCTGTATGAAGCCGCTTTTGCTGCTTTGACGGCCATCTACGGCACGGGCGCCCGCAACTCGATCACCGGCATCACCCTGCTGGCCGGTTTCGCCAGCACGGTCTGCTGGCCCATCTCGGCTTTTGTGGATGCGGAAATGGGCTGGCGGGCGACCTGCTATGTCTGGGCGGTGGCGCATCTCGTCCTGGCGTTGCCGATCTATGTGCTGATGATCCCGAAGGAACTGGGCGAGCATACCAGGCCCGAGGCATCGGCTGCGGCGACCGATGGCGCCCCGCTCTGGAACCGGCAGATGATCCTGCTGGCCTTCGCTTTCGCGGCGACCTGGATCACCAGCACAGCCATGGCGGCGCATCTGCCGCGCCTGCTGGAGGATGCGGGAGCCACGAAAACGGCGGCCATCGCCGCTGCCGCCCTGGTCGGTCCGGCCCAGGTCGCGGCCCGCGTGCTCGAATTCAGCGTGCTGCAGCGGTTCCATCCACTGCTGTCGGCGCGGCTGGCCTCGATCACCCATCCGATCGGCGCCGCCGCCGTGCTGCTGTTCGGCGCCCCGGCGGCGTATTTCTTCACGATCATCCACGGCTCCGGCAACGGCGTGATGACCATTGCCAAGGGTACGCTTCCACTGGCGATCTTCGGTCCCTATGGATATGGTCGCCGCCAGGGTCTGCTGGCGGCGCCGTCACGGTTCGGCCAGGCCGCATCGCCATTCGTGTTCGCGGTCCTGATCGAGCATTTCGGCGTCGGCGCGCTGATGTTCACGTCTGGCCTGTGCGTTGCCGGCTTCATCGCCATGATGCTTCTCAGAACCGAAAGCTCCGCGTTGGAACGCGCTTCCGTATAACCTTCCGGTCGAATTGCAAAGATTGCAGCGGTTTTTCATGCGCCTTCGCGAAATCCCCGATCTTTACGCGCTACCGGCCCTGAATCAGGCCTTCGTCCATCGGCGGCCGGCCGAGGGCCTGCCTGATGGCGGCCTGAGCCATCCGCCGCGCATCCTCATCCTTTACGGCTCCCTGCGCGAGCGGTCGTATTCCCGCTTCGCCGCCGAGGAAGCGGGCCGGCTGCTGACCTGGTTCGGTGCCGAGGTGCGGCTGTTCGATCCGTCCGACATGCCGTTCCCGGACCAGGTCAAGGGTGACAACCATCCGGCCATTCAGGACCTGCGCGACCACGCCATATGGTCCGAGGGCATGGTCTGGATCAGCCCCGAGCGCCATGGCCAGGTCACCGGTCTGATGAAGGCCCAGATCGATAATCTGCCGCTGAGTCTTGGCGCCGTCCGCCCGACCCAGGGACGGACCCTGGCCGTCATGCAGGTCAGCGGCGGTTCCCAGTCGTTCAATGCCGTGAACACCCTGCGCCTGCTCGGCCGCTGGATGCGGATGGTCACCATCCCCAATCAGAGCAGCGTCGCCATGGCCTATAAGGAATTCGACGAGGCCGGCCGCATGAGGCCGTCGGGCTATTACGAGCGGATCGTCGATGTCTGCGAGGAACTGATCCGCTTCACGATACTGCTTCGGCCGCATGTGGCGCAGATGACCGACCGGTATTCCGAACGGAAGGAGCGCGGCGTGTCCGGCACGGTCGAAACGATGCTGCCGAAGGGATCGACCTGAGATTTCACAATACCGTCACTGGACGCAGCCTTATATTTCTATAAATTTGGAATCATGGAAATTAACGATTCCACTGCCGTCACAGCATTCGGCGCCCTGGCGCAGGAGACCCGTCTGGCCATCTACCGCCTGCTGGTCGAGCGGGGGCCGGGCGGCTTGCCGGCGGGGGCGATTGCCGAGGCGCTGGGCGTGCCGTCGGCGACGATTTCGTTCCATCTGGCGCAACTCCGGGGCGCCGGCCTGATCACCCAGCGCCGGGAGAGCCGGTCGCTGATTTATGCCGTCGATGTGGCGGCGATGAACGGGGTGATCGCCTTCCTGACGGATCGCTGCTGCGGCGGCAATCCAGAGATATGTGCGCCACAATCGAAGAGGCAAGCCGATGAATCACCTCAATCCCGCCGAAAAGCCGTTTAACGTCCTGTTTCTCTGCACCGGCAATTCCGCCCGCAGCATCCTGGCCGAATCCATCATGAACAGCGTCGGGGCTGGCCGCTTCCAGGCCTTCAGTGCCGGCAGCTACCCGAAAGGCGCCGTGCATCCGATGGCGCTTGACCTGCTCAAGACCTCTGGCCTGCCGATCGAGGATTTGCGGTCGAAATCCTGGGACGAGTTCGCCAAGCCGGATGCCCCGAAGATGGATTTCGTCTTCACCGTCTGCGATAACGCCGCGAGCGAGCCGTGTCCGGTGTGGCCGGGCCAGCCGATGAGCGCCCATTGGGGGCTGCCGGACCCGGCCGCGGTCGACGGCGACGAGGTGAAGCAGCGGCTCGCCTTCGCTGACACTTTCCGCATGCTCAGCAACCGCATCCGCATCTTCACCAGCCTGCCGATCCGTTCACTCGACGAGATGAGCCTGCAGCATCGCCTGAACGAGATCGGCCGCAATTTCCCGCAAGCGTCCTGAGTCAGATCATGAGCATTCGCATCTATCACAACCCGGCCTGCGGCACCTCGCGCAACGTGCTTGCCCTGATCCGCAACAGCGGCGAGGAGCCAGAGATCGTCGACTATCTGAAGACGCCGCCGGACCGCGACACGCTGGTCGACCTGATCGGGCAGATGGGGATTCCGGTGCGCGCCCTGCTGCGCCAGAAGGGCACACCCTATGACGAGCTGGGCCTCGGCGATGCGAAATGGACCGACGACGAACTGGTCGACTTTATGATGCAGCACCCGATCCTGATCAACCGGCCGATTGTGGTCACACCGCTGGCGGTGAAGCTGTGCCGTCCATCGGAGGCCGTACTCGACATCCTGCCCAATCCTCAGCAGGGGCCGATTGCCAAGGAAGACGGTACGCCGCTGATCGACGCCAGCGGCAAACGGGTGGCCTGAGGCACTGACATGACGGATACAGCACTCGGCCGATCCAAGCCGGCCATGAATACCTTCGAGCGCTACCTCACCCTCTGGGTGGCGCTTTGTATCGTTGCCGGCATCGCGCTGGGGCATTTCTTTCCCGGGGCTTTTCACGTCATCGCCGCGGCGGAGATCGCCAGGGTCAATCTGCCGGTCGCAGTTCTGATCTGGCTGATGATCATCCCGATGCTGCTGAAGATCGACTTCGCGGCTTTGGGCGAAGTCACCCGGCACTGGCGCGGCATCGGCGTGACATTGTTCATCAACTGGGCGGTGAAGCCCTTTTCGATGGCTTTGTTGGGCTGGATATTCGTCGGCTGGCTGTTCCGGCCATACCTGCCGGCCGACCAGATCGAGTCTTACATCGCCGGCCTGATCCTGCTGGCCGCCGCACCCTGCACGGCCATGGTCTTTGTGTGGAGCAACCTGGTCGAGGGCGAGCCGCATTTCACGCTGAGCCAGGTGGCGCTGAACGACGCCATCATGGTGGTGGCTTTCGCGCCCATCGTCGGCCTGCTGCTCGGCATCTCGGCGATCACCGTGCCGTGGGACACGCTGCTGCTGTCGGTCGGCCTCTATATCGTGGTGCCGGTCGTCATCTCCCAGCTCTGGCGTCACCAACTCCTGAATACCAGCAAGCGGTCATTGGAGCGAGTGCAGCAGGTGCTCGGGCCGGTTTCCCTCGTTGCCCTGCTGGTGACGTTGGTCCTCCTGTTTGCCTTCCAGGGCGAGCAGATCGTCGATCATCCGCTGGTGATCGCCCTGCTGGCGGTGCCGATCCTGATCCAGGTCTATTTCAATTCGGGGCTGGCCTATGGCCTCAACCGCCTGTTCGGGGTCGATCATTGCGTCGCCGGGCCCTCGGCGTTGATCGGCGCCAGCAATTTCTTCGAGCTGGCCGTCGCCGCCGCGATCAGCATCTTCGGCCTGAATTCCGGTGCCGCACTGGCAACGGTGGTCGGCGTGCTGATCGAAGTGCCGGTGATGCTTTCGGTGGTGAAGATCGTCAACAGCAGTCGTGGCTGGTACGAGCGGCGCTGAGTGACGGCGTCTGAGCCGACCCGCTCAAGAACGCGCTTGACCTCGATCGTCCGCCACCGACTGCCACGCGTTGTCGATGTCCCGCGAACATTCAGTGCCTCTACAGTTTCTTTCAGCGTTGAGAGGTCGCTGGTCTGAATGTCGGCTGTGACAGCCGCATGGTATTTTGCACGGAGGTCCGCCTGCTCGATGAAGACGGCAATGCCGAGCTTGGTTGTCGACGCCGTCCCGATCAGAGAGTTTGTGGCTTCTCTCATCGTCATGATGAAGGTCTAATAATATACTGAGCGGGGAGTCGATACCTCCCCGCTTCTTATATGCAGAGGCCGACACCTATGAAGCTGACTGCCGCTCGCCAGCGATGCGGCCGTCCACAATCTCGACGATGCGGTCGCAGCGTTCCGCTAGGTCAAGATTATGCGTCACCAGCAGAAAGCTCGTATTGCTCTGCCGATTGATCTGCCGCATCAAGTTGAAGACGCCTTCCGCCGAGGTCGTGTCGAGATTGCCGGTCGGTTCGTCGGCCAGTACCAGGGCGGGGTTCATCGACAGCGCACGGGCCACGGCCACGCGTTGCTGCTGGCCGCCCGACATATTGGTGGCGCGGTTGTTGCGCCACTTGCTCAACCCCACCTGCTCAAGCAGCGCGTCGGCGCGGTGCTCCATCTCGGCGCTCGGCCGGCCACGGTCAACCAGCATCGGCATCATCACGTTCTCCAGCGCCGTGAAGGTCGAGATCAGGTAGTGGTATTGGAAGACGAAGCCGATGGTACGGCCCCGCAGGCGGGTCAGTTCGGCATCGGGCAGCGCGGTGGTTTCGACGCCATTGATCAGCAGATGGCCGGCGGTCGGCCGGTCGAGCAAGCCGATGATATTGAGTAGGGTGCTTTTGCCCGAGCCGGACGGCCCCATCAAGGCGACGAATTCGCCGGATCGCATGGTGAAATCGATGCCATGCAGCACCTCGGTCTCTACCGAACTGCCAATATTGAACGATTTGCAAATTCCCTGCAGGGTGATGACATCAACCACGAATCGCCTCCACCGGATCGAGGCGTGCGGCGCGCAGGGCCGGCGCGATGCCGGCGATGACGCCCGTCACCGTGGCAAGCCCGGCGGCGCTGATGAAAAGACTCGGCTCCAGAATCAGCGGAAAGAGTTCACTGCCATCAACCTGTCGGGCATAGCGATGCCACAGAATCAATGCGGCGGCGCCCAGCAGCGCACCGAACAGAGAGCCGATGAAGCCAAGGACGCCACCCTGGATCAGGAATATGCGCAGCATCTGGCCGCGGCGCGCCCCCATGGCGCGCATGATGCCGATGTCCTTGGAGCGCTGGATCACTGAAACGACCAGCACTGCGGCGATGCCAAAGGCAACCGAAATGCCAACGAACAGCCGGATCATGGTGTTGGAATTCTTTTGCGCCTGGACCGCAGTGAAGAACTGCGCATTGGTCTTGATCCAACTGTCCGCCTGGACGGGATAGGCGGCGGCGATATCCCGGGCGATGGCTTCGGCGGCATAGATATCCGTGATCGTGAGCTCGATGCTGGTGGCCCCGCCGATCAGGTCGAGCAGGCTCTGCGCGGTACGCAACGCGACATAGGTGTTGCGCTGGTTCACGCCTTTGTTGCCGAGATCGAAGATGCCACGGACGGTGAGAACCCGGCTAGCGCCATTGGCGGTGCTGACATTCAGCTTGTCACTGACGGTGACGCCGAGGTCCTTGGCCAGCTCCGTGCCAATCAGGATGTCGTCTGTACCGAGCCGGGGCTCGCCGGCCACGATATAATCCGGCACACGGACGATCCTGAAATAGCTATCCGACTCCACACCGGTCAGCGTGATGCTGTGGCTGGCATCGCCGCGAATGGCCAGCGCCGAGCCGGAAGCAATATTGGCAACGACGATGATGTCGCTTCGGTTGTGCATGGCGGCCTCGATGGTCTGCCATTGATCGATCGATAGCAGCCGCTGGGTCGGCCGTTGCACGATGGCCAGTTCGACCTCGCCATGATTATGACGCAGGGGGCGCGCCACCTCGTCGGGTGGCAGGAGCTGGATCTGCGACTGGGCGGTCAGCACGCGCTTAATGAAATTGGCCTGCAGGCCAGCCAGCATGGCTGACATAAACACAATCACGCCGACGCCGATGGTGATGCCGCCGATGATAAACGCGGTCTGCAGCCTGCCCTCGGCGAGGAAACGTAGCGCAGCGATCCACTCAAAGGACAGCCAATGCTTCATCGCCGCACTCCTTTCAGGGCGTGATCGGACGGATTCGCTGGCCGGCGCGCACACCCGCGGCGACCGGCACGACGGTGTCGCCGGCCGACACGCCATCCAGGATCTCAACCTGTTGCGCCGCTCGCAGGCCGATGCGCACCGGCTGTACTTGCGGCCGCCCATGGCGCAAGACCAAGACCCACGGCGTTGCGGAGGTTGCGTCATGCACCGTGCGAGCCGGCAACGACAATGTGTCGGAATGGCGCTCAACCTCAATATCAACCGAGACGGTCATGTCCTGCCGCAGGTAGGCCGGCGGGTTCGGCGCCAGTAACTTTACCGTCACAGAAGCGCGGGTGATGTCGATCGATGGATTGATATAGTTGAGTACAGCCGGGAAAGTCTGGTCCGGATAGGCTTCTGCCGAAGCGAGTGCATTTTGTCCCAGCTTGAGCAGACCGAGATTCTTTTCATCGATCTGCAGGACCAGTTGCGTATCGCCGGCCGGTGCCAGCACCAGAAGAGCCCGGCCGGGCTGTGCCACCACGCCGCGTTCGACATTGCGCGCGATCAGAACGCCGTCACGCGGGGCCAGGATGGTGGCATAGTCGAGCCGTGCGTGGGCATTGGCAAGATTGGCCTGGGCCTGACTCAGCTGCGTCTGCGCCATCACGTAGTCACTACCGCTTGGACCAGCGGTGAACACCGCCAGTTCGGCACTGCGTACCTGCGTCTGAGCGACATCGAGATTGCGTGTGGCATCATCCAGCGCGGCGCGGGTCCCGTAGCCGGTTTTGACCAGTTGCGCGGCGCGATCATAGGCGGCCTTGGCATTCACCAGGTTGGCCCGTGCCTCCTTCAGAGTCTCCATTGCCGAGGGCAAAGTCAGTTCCTGTAATTGCCGGATGCGCGCTTCGCTCTGCGCCATGGCACCTTCGGCCTGTTGCACGGCGGCTTGCAATTCGCGCGGATCAATGACGATCAACGCCTGACCGCGCACAACGCTCTGGCCCTCGTCGACCAGCACCTCGGCCACCGTGCCGGTGATCTGGCTGCCAATCTCGACGCGGAACGGCGTCTCGACATGGCCGCTGGCAACCACTGTTCTAACCATGTCTGTACGCACCGCAGGATAGACCACGACTTCAGGACCCAGGAGCCAGCGCAGGAACAGCGCGATCAGGCCGCAGAGTACCAAAGCAGACGATACCAGCAGCCACTTGCGGTGCCAGAGCATGCCAAGAATGCGCTGCAGTGCCATGGGCGGAGGTGGCGGTGCGAATGAATCAGAGGGAGCCGGAGGCATTGGACCAGTCCAGATGAAGCCATCTTAGGCTGATTGGATCAACTTACGTTCCAAATCTCATTGACATGCGTCAAGAAGCTGCGGGTGGTTCCCGGTATAGTACCAAGCTGACATGCAAATCGGTACGATATGAACCGTCGTGTTTTTCTTGGTGTTGCCGCGCTTGCACTGGCATTGCCGCCTTTGTGGCGAAGCCGGGCCGGCGAACTGACGGACGACCTCATCGGCACGGAAACAGAGTATCTGACCCGCGCCAGCGATACGCTGGCCGATATCGCGATACGCTATGATCTTGGCTACGACGAACTGGTGACGGCCAATCGTGGCATCGATCCCTGGCTGCCGGGCGATAGCACGCCAATCGTTCTGCCCGACCGTCATATCCTGCCTGCCGCACCCCGTACCGGGATCGTCATCAATCTCGGCGACCAGCGGCTGTATCATTTCCCGCCCGGCGAAGCGCCGCGCAGAAATGTGGCCTACCGCAGGCCCGCCTGTCCAGCAGCGACTGCAGGGATCGCGATCATTGCCGGGACGTCAATTCCGGGGGGGGCGCGACGATGATCATACCCGCCGGCGCAATGGACAAGGCGCGCCAGTTTCGCATCGTCGAGCACGATCAGCGCGCCGCGGACAAAGGTCAGGACATTCATTTCACGCAGGCTGCGCAGCACGCGGTTGACATGGATCGAGGTCAGCCCCAGAGCGTCGCTGATCGTTACCTGTGTCAGCGGCAAGCTGGCGCCACTGGCATCCGGCGCGATGAGGTCGCGTCGCCGCATCTCGGAGAGACAGCCGTACAGCAGTCGGGCGACACGTTCCGTGGCATTGCGGCGGCCAAGGTTGGTGACCGTGTCCATCGAGGCATGCGCGCTTTGTTCGACGGCTTCAAGAACCCGGTTGGCGAAAGCCGGATGGCGTTGCTGCAGGCCGGCGAGTTTCGCATTCGGCACGATGCAGGCGGTGACCCGCGTCAGGGCTTCGGCGCCATGATCGATATCATGATGCCCTAGCGACACCGCCCCGAACAGGTCGCCCGGCATCAGGAATCGCTGGATCTGGCGGCGGCCGTCTTCAAGGATCTGAAAGAGGTGCACCCAGCCGGAGACCAGGATGAAAACATTTCCGACCGGATCGCCCTGGGCATAAACCGGATCGTTTGGCATGTAGCTGCGATAGGCGAGCCGGGCCGAGGCCAGTTCGGCCAGCTCCTCCGGGCCGGACATCGCGCCGCAGATGCTGTGGGGGCGGATGGCGCAGGCACTGCAGCGGAACAGCGGCGAAATGGTGTGGATCAGCGTCATCGCGGTCACCTGTCTCACCCCGGTTGCTCTCAGGCACGCCGATTGCGTGTAACGCATATCAAACGCGTATTCTGCACGCGGCTCTCTGATATGGATCAAGGGAAAGTGGCTTCCACTTCCGGCGGTTTGTCCGACGATCGAATTCGCGCTGCTTCGGGCTCTGAATATCACCAGAAAATTCATGGGCATGGGAGAGCCGGCAACGATTGTATTGCAAATTCCCCGGCCACTTAACGCAGATCAGCCTGAAAACGGGATGTCACCGGTATGATGTTTATGTTGGTGACCTGTCGGATTGACATTCCCCCGAAGCGACCGGCAGGCGTGGTTTTTGTTGGTTCGCCGGCAATCCGGCGAGGCCATCCCCGGGTTCCGATATGCCCCAATCCCGACGGCCCGGACGGATGCATACGGCAAAAGCAACTGAAGCTGCACGACCTGATGGTCGTGCAGCTTTCTTTCGTGGTCAGCTTTCACTGAGCTTTAAAGGTGACTTTGCCATTTTCTCATCATAATGACTCGGCAATCGAAAGCGCAAAGGATGTATAATTTGCCTGCTCCTAAACCCAGATCAATCACCGCTGCGGCACAGGCCGGTACAGATTCGGACGGCTGATTCCGGCGCGGCAGCGGGCCGCCGCGGAAATCCCATCCCGAGAAGGAGAAGCATGCATGGCAACCCCCCGTCAGGTAACGCAGAACAAAGGCAATGGCAGCGACGCCGCGATGCACGCCCTGCAGCAGCAGGGTGAACGCATGTGGGCGGTCAACAACCGGATGCTGACCATGTACAGCAGTTTCATGAAGCATTGGCTGGACCGCCGTCAGGAAGCGGCGAAAGCGGCCGTCGAGGTGGCCCAGAAGGCCCTTCATCCGAACGGCGACGGCCAGTTCGTCAACATTCCCGCCCTGTATGGCGAATGGATGAACGGCAGCCTGCAGCGCGTCTCGGCCGACCTGCAGGAGTGCCAGCAATGCGGTACCGAGATTGCAGGCATGATGGAGGAAGCCCTGCCGCACTGGACCGGTTTTTCGGCGGGTGAAGGCGACACCGGCGCAAAGCGCGCGGCTCCCGAGGAGCAGGCAGCCAAGGAGTAACACGCCACGGATCGCCAGTCGAAGGGCGGCCTGAGAGCCGCCCTTTTTCTTGTTTGCCGACCGGTCCCGCCCGGCCAGCTCAAGTCATACTGACCGGCGGCACGAAGACCTGAACCCGGTCGAGCACACCGTGTACGCCCGGCAGGGTCTCCGCCAGGACCCGCAGAGCCTGTTTCTCGCTGTCGGAGCCGATAAAGCCATTCAGCTCGACAATACCGTCATGCACCGTGGTGCTGATATAGGGCGCGTTGGCCCAGGCCTCCGTACGCATCCGCTCGACCAGCGCCAGGCGGATTTCGCTGTCGGTCTGCGGGATCTTCACCGTCTCGCCCATCGACTGCCGTTTCGCCAGCACCCGCACGATATCCGACCGGCTGATGATGCCGGCCAGGCGGCTTTGGCGCAGCACCGGCACGCGCTTGATGTTGTAGGTGTCCATCAGGTCGGCCACGGCAAAGATCGAGGTATCCTCGGTGACCGTCAGGACGTCGCGGCTCATCACGTCGGCTGCATGGATGCCGCTCTGCTGGACGAATTCACGGGCGAGTGACGGCGCATCGTCAAGCAAGGCCGACCACCAGGCCCGGTGCTTCTCGGTGCCGATATCGCTACGTCGCATCAGGTCGGCTTCGCTGACGATGCCGAGCACCCGCCTCTCGCCATCGACCACCGGTACGCCACTGATCCGGCGCTCGACCAGCAGATTGGCAATCTCGCGTACCGTCATTGTCAGATCGACGGTGACGACGTCGCTTGTCATGATATCGCGTGCCAGCATGATGTTTCCGTCCGTTGCCACGGCCGCCCCGGCGGCGGCCATTTTTTGCCAGGTTAGACAATCGCCGGCCGGTTCGCCCTAACACAGGTTAACCGCGCGAATTCCTTGTGATGCAAGACTGACTTCGTTGCCCGGCCGGCCGCTATCCGGCTACGGCGGCACGACGCCATCAGCAATCGCGGAGCCAGCATGACCGACCCGACACCCGAGACGGCTCAGCCCCTGACCATCCCGCCCGAAACGGTGTGCTATATCATCGTCAAGGCGCACGAATTCGATGCCAAGGTGGAACCGGTCGATCCCGATTCCGGATCGAACCCTGCCGACGACGGCGCGGCGGTGATCCTGCAGGACTTCCGCGACGATCCCACCGCCGCCGAGCTCGCCGCCGCCATCGGCGCCCTGAATACCGACGAAAGCGCCGAACTGGTGGCGTTGTCCTGGCTTGGCCGCGGCGATTTCACTGCCGGTGAATGGCCGGCCGCGCTGGACCTGGCGCGCCAGCGGCGCAGCGACCATACCGCCGCCTACCTCATGGGTCAGCCGCAGCTCGGCGATTTCCTCGAGGAGGGCCTGAGCCGGCTTGGCTATGACTGCGATGACGAGGAAATCGGGCACCTCTGATGCCGCCGCCATCGTCCGCCGCAACAACGGGCACGATGCCGAAAAGCGGCCGGTTGCGGCGAGCTGGCTGTTGCAGACAGGCACTTCCGGTTCCCGCAATTCGGATTTGTGCAGTGTGCACTGCAATCTGTGCCCCGGGCTTAAACCAGATTAAGTCGCGCCGGCCGGCCGGTCCGGCAATATGGCAATCGTGACAAGGAGACGACATGGAACTGCCGCTGCAGATATCGTTTCGCAACATGGATCCGTCCGATGCCGTGGTGACGCGGATTCACGAGAAAGCCAGACTGCTCGACCGGTTCTACGGGCGGGTCTCCGCCTGCCGTGTCACCGTCGAGGCGCCGCACCGCCATCATCACAAGGGCAATCTCTACCGCATCCGCATCGACCTGACGGTGCCCGGCGGCGAGCTGGTGGTGGACCGGTCGCCGGACGAGCATCATGCCCATGCCGATGTCTATGTGGCGATCCGTGACGCCTTCGATGCCGCAATCCGCCGGCTGGAGGATTTTTCCCGCCACCAGCGCGGCGACGTCAAAGCCCATATCGAACCGCTGCAGGGCCGGGTCGCCGGCCTGATCGCCGGGCAGGACTATGGCTTCATCGAACTGGCGGACGGCGAGGAAGTCTATTTCCACCGCAACAGCGTGGTGGACGGCCACTTCGAGGACCTTGTTGTGGGAACCCGGGTGACGCTGACCACAGCGATGGGCGAAAAGGGCCTGCAGGCCTCGACCGTGCATCCGGTCGGTCTCGGGCATCGGCAGGCAGGCTAGCAGAGGACAGGAAACACGCGATGACCCAGCAAACGCATATCGGGCTCGGCAGGAGCTTTAGCCCGAGGCTCGTCACGTCGAACGGGCAGATAATGGAACTGCCGGCGCCGGTCGATGAGATCGTGGCGATTCCGCCTTTCGGCCTCGATGGTCATCTGACCCTGCCGGTGCAGGCCCGCTCCGTCGTGGTCTTCGCCCATGGCAGTGGCAGCAGCCGCCACAGCCCACGCAACAAATACGTTGCCCAGGCACTGGCCCGGGCCGGTTTCGGCACCCTGCTGTTCGATCTGCTGCTGCCCCAGGAAGGCACCGACCGTGCCGCCACCTTCGATATCGACCTGCTGGCCGACCGGCTGATCCTCGCCACCCAGTGGCTGCGCCGACGCATTGACCACCATCCCGTCGACATCGGCTATTTCGGCGCCAGCACCGGCGCCGCAGCCGCCCTGGTGGCGGCGGCACGCCAGCCCGAGCCCGTCAAGGCAATCGTCTGTCGCGGCGGCCGGCCCGATCTCGCCGGACCGTTCCTGGCGGATGTGCGGGCGCCGACCCTGTTTATTGTCGGTGGCATGGACACCGAGGTCCTTGCGCTCAACCGCTGGGCCAGCTCGCAGATGACCTGCAAGACGACACTCAAGGTGGTTCCGGATGCCAGCCACCTGTTCGAGGAGGTCGGCGCACTCGACCAGGTGATCGATTGCGCGGCCTTCTGGTTCCGGCGCTACCTGCTGCACGCAGATTCCCATGTTCAGAGACAGGGCTGACGCCGGCCGCCGGCTGGCGCAGCGGCTGCTGCCCTGGCGCCCGGACCATCCGGTCATTCTCGCCCTGCCGCGCGGTGGCGTTCCGGTGGCGGCGGAAATCGCCGCGGCCCTGCAGGCACCGCTCGGCGTGCTGCTGGTCCGCAAGATCGGCGCACCGAACCAGCCGGAACTTGCCGTTGCCGCCATCGCCGATGGCCCGCATCCGCGCATGACGGTCAATCGCGCGATCGCCGGCCAGCTCGGCATCACCGAAGCCTATCTGCAGGCGGAGGCCGACCGCCAGCTGCAGGAGATCGAAAGGCGCCGCCGCCTCTATGAAGGCGACCGTCCGCCGCTGCCGGTCGCCGGCCGCGTGGTCGTGGTGGTGGATGACGGCATCGCCACCGGTGCCACGGCGCGGGCCGCGCTTACCCTGCTGCGCGAGGCCGGCCCGCGCCGCATCATCCTCGCCGTGCCGGTTGCCGCGCCGCAGACGCTGGAGGAATTCGCCGGGCTGGCCGACGACATCGTCTGCCTGGAAACGCCGGCGGATTTCTGTGCCGTCGGCGTCCACTACCGCAGCTTCCCGCAGGTCGATGATGCCGAGGTAGCGGCCGTGCTGGCGACGGCGAGACAGCAGGCGCGGCCCGCATCCGGAAAGAACCGGGACCATGCAACCGAGACGAAAGGATTGCCAAGATGACCATGACCGGGCTTGCAGGGATCGACACCACCGTTCACGAAACCAATATCTGGCTGAAAGGTCTGATGGATCGGTTGCAGGTCGGCGACCGGCGGCTGGCCTATGCCGCTTTGCGCAGCAGCCTGCATGCCTTGCGCGACCGGATGACGCCGGAGGCCTGCGCGCATCTGTCGGCGCAGCTGCCGCTGCTGGTGCGCGGCCTGTTCTATGAGGGCTGGCAACCCGGCCACCAGCATCCGAAAGAGCATCACAAGGCGCAGTTCCTCGACCATATCGCCCGGGAACTGGGGCCGGATGCGCCATTCTCTGCCGAGGAGGCCGCCGTGGCCGTCTTCGACCTGCTGCGGGAGCACATCGACAGCGGCGAAATCCGCAAGCTCGTCGGACTGATGCCGCGCGAAATGCGGGACCTATGGCAAGCCGTTGTGAGCGAGGACTGACGGCAGGCTGCAGGCTGTCGTCGCCGGCAGAAAAGCAGAGGGCGGGCCTGGCGGCCCGCCCTGTATTTGACTTTTGGAAACCCGTGACCGGCTCAGGCAGCCTTGACCTCGATCTTGCGGGTCGCATGCGCGGTGCCTGCCTTCTTCGTGACCGTCACCGTCAGCACGCCATCCCTGCTGGCGGCTTCGATCTTGGCGTCGTCGGCATCTTCCGGCAGGGCCAGGCTCCGCTCGAAGCAGCCATAGCTGCGCTCGATGCGGATATAGTCCTTGCGCTTTTCCTCCGACTCGCCCTTCTTCTCGCCCTTTACCGTCAGGATGCCTTTGGCGACCGAAATCTCGACATCCTTGGCAGGGATGCCGGGCAGCTCGATGTCGATCTGGTAGGCCTTGTCGGTTTCCTTGAAATCGAGCTTCGGCACCAGGTCGCCATTGCGCAACTGCAGCTTCGGTATCGAGAAGTCGTTGAAGAAACTGCCGAACAGGCGATCGACCTGCTTATGCAGGCTTTCGAACGGATCATGCGGAACCAGCTGAGTATCGGCCATTGTCGCTCTCCATCGCAGGGGGAAATAACGCGGCAAGTCTATTCTTGACTATCGACCAGCCATCTTGATCCAGGTCAACACCTGCTGAAGATCGAGCTCCAATCATACAAAAAATCTTGCAGAAGGAATCTCATGATCGCCGCGCGAGTCGAAATCTGCCAATTATTCAACGTTCCAGGGCATGACGCTGGTTTCAAGGAACCGAGCCTGCAGGACATACTTGACGACCCGATGGTGCAGCTTCTGATGGCGCGTGACGGGGTGAAGGCTGCCGACCTGCGCAGCATATGTGCGCGAGGCATCGCAAGTACGTCTGCAGTGGCCTAGAAGAACAGGGGTGTGTCAAAAATCGGCCGATCGCCACTACGGCGCGAGAATTTGCAAGCCGTGATCGAAGGAGAAATATCCACCGAGGTCGATTAGCACACGGCAGTGTATCGCTGACAAATTTCTTTGTGCGGACGTAAGACGACTTTTCTCATGGTCATGATGAAGACAGACAAATCTGCTGAGTGCCTCAGGCGAACTTAAGGAGAAACATCTTTATTGTCGCTGCTATGAAGAATTGTAAAAAGGCGGCAGTCGATTTTATCGAAGGGTGCGAATACAGAACTCGATAGAAATGGCCGCTTCACGCTCCGAAGGCAGAGGTCAAGGGGATTTGGTTTGGAAGGAAGTGGAAAAAGGCAACGAGTTTCAGTAGGTTGACGTTCTCTCGGTAAGCTGCCCGATCTGGAAAATTCTTTGCGTAAGCGCCGCGTAAGCAGTTTTCAGAGAAGAACAGCGAACAAGCATGTGGCGTAGCGAGTACCAGCACGATGCGTTGGACGCTTGGAACGAGAGGCTCGGTTGAAGGTGTTCGAATCCGTTGACCGCCGGAGGTCGATAGGATTAAGCGAAGTGAAATGCGTCCGTAGCTCAGCTGGATAGAGCGCCACCCCTCTTAAAGGTTGGCTTCGAGGGTCGAGCGTCGCTCCCCGTTTTGCGTTTCTCAGACCCGCGGCGCGTCAGCGCTGCGAGCCTATTCGGCTTCCAATTCCCGACGCTTCACGCTGCGGCGACGTTCCGAATAGGTTTGCATGGCTTCCTTGCGGAAGCGGCCTGGAGAGAGGCCGGTTGCTCTTCTGAAAGCATTGCTGAATGCGCTCTCGGAACCGTACCCGACGGACCATGCGATGTCCGCAACCGAATGGTCGGTTTCGCTCAGATCTCTTTCCGCCAACCGTATGCGCCAGTTAAGCACATAGGTCAGAGGAGGCATGCCCACGACATCCCTGAACCTTACGGCAAAGGATGTGCGCGACATCCCCGATAGTTTTGCCAGCTCCTCAAGAGTCCAGGGATGCGACGGGTCAGCGTGAACACTGCGCAGCGCGATCGAGATGCGTCTGTCGTCGAGAGCTGTGAGCCAGCCTACCTGCTCGGATTTCGAATCCTCGATATGGAGGCGGAGCGCTTCTACAAACAGCAGCTTTGCCAGATGCGTAATCGCCGTCGCCGACCCGGCCCGATTGCGCAGCATTTCCTCGGCCAGTTCGGTCAGAAGCCAGCGCAGCTTGGCGGCTTCTCCTCGCTGGCCGCTGACATGGATCAACGGTGGGAGAGTTTCCCGAAGGAAGCCACAGCGCTGCTCGTCGACTTCCAGCAAACCCCCGATCATCATGAAATCGGCGCCTTCGCCGGCGCGCAAGTTGCCCTCGGCGTCGCGCTCCAGAGGAGCGCAAGTGGCGTTCGCAAGCCGCTCCGGGGTGCTGGCCAGGACGATCGGCGGAGCTCCATTGGTGATCACGACATCACCGGCTTCGAAGCGCGCCGGTGCTGCTGAATTGCCCTCGGTCGACAGCCAGCAACTCCCCCTCACCACGGCCAGGAATTTCACCGCGTCGGAGCGCTGGAACTTTCGTGACCATTCCCCCCCAGCAAGGAGGGTTCCCGAAAGGACGCATCGGGCGTCGGCGAGATCAAGGACATCGGAAAGAGGGTCTGAGCGCATATCCGTACTATCTCGCATAAATCTAGCACGATCAATCATTCATCATTCAAAGCGGGTGATCTAGAATTAAGTTGAGTCACATGAACGACGGAGCGTGCGAATGCCTCTCGATCACTTCACCACCCTTGGACGGTCAGGCCTGCGCGTCAGTCCGCTTTGTCTGGGCACCATGACCTTCGGCGAAGACTTCGGCTGGGGCGCCAGCGAGGCAGAGTCCGATGCGATGATGTCGGAATATCTCGACCGGGGTGGCAATTTTGTCGACACTGCCAACATCTATACCGGCGGGCACTCCGAGAAGATCATCGGCGACTATCTGCAGCAGCACGACGTCCGTCGCGACAGCATCGTGCTCAGCACGAAATTCTACTGCAGCCTGTTTCCTGGCGATCCGAACGGTGGCGGAGCGGGACGAAAGGCTTTGATCCAGCAATGCGAAGCGTCACTGAAGCGCCTCCAAACTGACTACATCGATCTCTATTGGCTGCACAATTGGGACCAGACGGCGCCGATCGAGGAGACGTTGCGAGGTCTCGACGATCTCGTCACGGCCGGCAAGATCCGCTACGTCGGCTTCTCGGATATTCCCGCCTGGAAGACTGCCGAAGCCCAGACGATCGCCCACTTCCGGGGGTGGGCGCCGATCATCGCGCTGCAGCTCGAGTATTCGTTACTCGAGCGAACCAGCGAAGGCGAACTTTTCCCCATGGCGCAGAGGATGGGAATGGGCGTCATGCCCTGGTCCCCGCTCAAGAGCGGCTTCCTGAGCGGAAAATTCAAGCGTGGCGACAAAGGCAATATCGACACCAAGCGCACAGGCATGGTCGGCGTTCCAAGCGAGGCGGATTACGACATCATCATCGCGGTGGCCGAGGTCGCCTCGGAGCTTGGCGTCAGCTCCGCATCGGTCGCGCTGGCCTGGGTCAGGTCGCGCGCGGGCGTCAGCTCCACCCTTGTCGGCGCAAGGCGCCTCGACCAGCTCAAGGCCAATCTCGATTCCATCGACGTGACGCTGTCGCCTGAGCAGATGAAGAAGCTCGATGACGTCTCCAAACCGAAACTGAACTTCCCCGCCGAGAACAACGAGACTCTGGCGCCGATGCTCGCGTTCGGCGGCCTCACCGTGGATGGCCGCACGGTTCCGTCGATGGCGCGCCTTTCGGCCTAATTGCACGCTTTCGCTTCTTCCTGTCTTCAAAACGGAGATACAGCAATGAACACACCACAGGCACCGATCGGTTCAGGATTTGGCCGCGCCTCCACGACCATCGACATCATTAAAGGTGTGGATCTCGTCGGCAAGGTGGCGATCGTCACGGGCGGCTACTCGGGCCTCGGGCTTGAAACAGCGTGCACGCTCGCCTCGGCGGGCGCGCGGATCATCGTGCCGGCGCGTGACGTCGCGCGCGCGCGCGAGGCCATCGCCGCAGCAGGCGGCGGCATGGAGGTTCGGCCGATGGACCTCACCGACCCCGGCTCGATCGATAACTTCGCACGCGACTTCGTCGAGACAGGCCTGCCGCTTCACCTGCTCATCAACAACGCCGGCGTCATGGCGCTGCCCGAACTGAAGCGCGACGCGCAAGGCAACGAGCTACAGTTTGCCACCAACCACCTCGGCCATTTCCGGCTGACTCTGCGGCTCTGGCCGGCGCTGAAGCGCGCCCATGGCGCGCGCGTCGTATCGGTCTCCTCCGCCGGGCACCGCTTCTCGCCGGTGATGTTCGACGACGTCAATTTCGAGCGCCGCGCCTATGACCCTTTCAAGGCCTATGGTCAGTCGAAGACGGCCAACATCTTGTTCGTGGTCGCCCTCGACCGGCGTGGCAAGGACGTGGGCATTCGCGCGTTCGCGCTCCATCCCGGCGGAATCGCGGGAACGAATCTCGGCACGCATGTCGGCTTGGAAATGCTGAAGAAGACCGGGTTCGTCGACGAGAATGATCGGCCGGTCGTCGATCTGAGCCGTGACCTGAAGTCGGTGCCGCAGGGAGCGGCCACTCATGTCTGGTGCGCGGTCAGTCCGCAACTCGACGGCAAAGGCGGTGTGTACTGCGCCGATTCCGACATCACGCCCGTGCTCCCGGAGGGCGGTTCCTTCGCTCTGACTGAAGATCGTGCCAATCGCGGCACCGGCGTCCAAGCCTATGCGGTCGACCTGAAAGCTGCCGAAGAGCTTTGGCGCAGAAGCGAGGAGATCACCAATACCTCTATCCAAAGCTAGTCGTGAGGAGACGGCGTTGCGCGCAGGAAGGAATGGATATGAAGACGTGGCGCCTCGGCATCTCGACACTGATCGTATGAGGCAGACGACGAGGAAGCTTTCGTAATAGAGTCCGACCACGAGCGGCAGACGCTCAATCAGATCAATGGCTGGCTCAGCGGAACTGAAGGATGACAGTCCGCCGAGCGTCGCAACGGGACGCGATACTGCTGATCCTGTACAATATGCGATATGCTGCTTCTGGAAAGCGACCGTCCGCGATTTGCTACACGAAGAGCCGGGCCTCGTCGCAAGCTCCCGTCGGCCTCGCACCGAACGAATGGCAGTTATCCCTCCAGCATCGCCCAAGGACCCGACCGGCTGTAGACCGACAAAGGCAGTTTTCCTCTGTCGTGGACGAGGCGATCGATCGATGCGTGTAGCCGGCCCTGGACCCAATTTCACCGCTTTCAGGCCCTCAGGTAAGCGCCACGTAAGCAGTTGGATGAATGTCGCGCCGCTAACAACGAGCGCGCGCGTAAACGGTCTGAGATTCCCGTTTAGTATCAACGACTTGGCAAACTGCCAATTGCGATCGCAGCCACCACCCTACTCAAATGGCCGCTTCACGCTCCGAAGGCAGAGGTCACAAGTTCGAATCTTGTCGGGTGCACCAATTTTCCCGGTCATTCAGGTCTGATTTCCGGCCGCCGCCCAGGCGGCCGTTGTCATATTCAGGCTTGACAGGCCGTTATAGTCAGTGTACGGATTGATCCGGAATGAAACAGGTGGACGTACAAGCCTGTGCAACGGGGGCGGAGACAGGATTCCATGACCAAGACTAAAGGCCGGCCGGTCATCATCGTTGGTGGCGGCATCGGCGGCCTCGCCGCGGCGCTGGCGCTGGCATTGAAGGGCATTCGCTCGGTGTTGCTGGAGCAGTCGGCCGAGTTTCGCGAGGTCGGCGCCGGGATCCAGCTCGGCCCCAATGTGTTCCGGCGCTTCGAGGCACTGGGTATCCGCAAGGCGATCGAGGCCATCGCCGTTTTCCCCGACAACCTGATCATGCGCGACGCGCTGAGCGGCGACGAGGTCACCCGCATCCCGATGGGTGAGCGGGCGCTGAAGCATTACGGCTATCCTTATGCGGTGATCCATCGCGCCGACCTGCACCAGGTTTTGCTCGATGCCTGCCGCGCGCAGCCGCTGGTCGAACTGCGTAATAACGCCAAGGTCACCGCGCATGCCGCCGGTGACGACGGCGTCTCGGTCACGCTGGCCGATGGCGAGACGATTGCCGGGGACAGCCTGATTGCCTGCGATGGCCTGTGGTCGGTGTTTCGCGACGAGATCGTCGGCGACGGCAAGCCGCGCGTTTCCGGTCATATCGCCTATCGCGCCGTGCTGCCGGCGGCGGAAGTCCCGGATGGCCAGTACGAGAACAACGTCGTGCTGTGGGCCGGGCCGAAGACTCATCTGGTGCATTATCCCCTGCGCCGCGGCGAGCTCTACAACCTCGTCGCCGTCTTCCACTCGAACCGCTACGAGGAAGGCTGGAACAGCTTCGGCGACCCCGAGGAACTGAACGAGCGCTTCCGCAACCAGCAGCCGCAGGTCCACCGGCTGCTCGACAAGATCGAATCCTGGCGCATGTGGGTGCTGTGTGACCGCGAGCCGGTGGCGAACTGGACCAAGGGTCGCGTCACCCTGCTCGGCGATGCGGCGCATCCGATGCTGCAGTATCTGGCGCAGGGCGCCTGCATGGCGATTGAAGACGCCGTCTGCCTGGCCGGAAAGCTGTCAGAGGGCCGCAACGACCCGAACGCCACCTTCCTTGCCTATCAGCAGGAGCGCTATCTGCGCACGGCGCGGGTGCAGGTGATGGCGCGGGTGTTCGGCGATTTCTATCACGCCACCGGGCCGGTGCGCGAACTGCGCAACACCATGCTCGGCAACCGTACGCCCGAACAGGCCTATGCCGGCAACGAATGGCTCTATAACGGCTGAGGCCCGGTAACGGCTGAGCCCTAGAGCGCGCGCCAGACGATATAGGCGGCCACCACAAAGATCATGCCGGCGAAGATGCGGTTCAGCAGACCCTTGTAGGTGGCAGCTTTCACCGCCAGCCGCGTGCCGGCCAGCCCGCCGAGCAGGCCGCCGGCGATGAAGATGCCGGCCACCGGCCAGTCGATCAGCCCCGAGGCGGCATAGCTGACCGCCGTGGTCAGGCCGAAGCTGCCGACCGCGAACAGCGACGAGCCGATGGCATAGAGCATCGGCATGCCACTGCCGAGCATGATGCCCGGCACGATCAGGAAGCCGCCGCCGATGCCGAAAAAGCCGCTGACCATGCCGGTGACAAGCCCGATGCCGGCGAGCCGCCCGGCCATGCGGCGGTCGATCTGCACATCGGGATTGCCGCCGGCCGCCTTCGGCCGCAGCATGGCAAGGCCGACGATCACCATGATGGCGGCAAAGGCGAGGATCAGCGCGCGGCCATCCACCGCCTTGCCGATATGGGCGCCGATGGCGGCGCCAGCAACGCCGCAGGCGGCGAACACCGCAGCACAGCGCCATTTGACGTTGCCGCGGCGCGCATGCTGCACAAGGTTGGCGTAGGCATTCACCGCCACCGCCAGCGCACTGGTGCCGATCGCCATATGGGTATCGCCGATGCCGACCAGATACAGCAGCGCGGGCACGGCGAGGATCGAGCCGCCGCCGCCGACGAGCGCAAGCGAGAAACCGACGGCGGCGCCGGAGCCGGCGGTCAGGCCGGTCTGCAAAGCGGACAGCATCATGAGGGGAAATCCGGGCTCAGAGGGCGTCGACGGGCAGTTTGAGGTAGCGCAGGCCGTTGTCTTCCGCCGGCGGCAGCTGTCCGGCGCGCATGTTGACCTGCACCGACGGCAGGATCAGCCGCGGCATGCCGAGCGTGGCATCGCGCGCCTGTCGCATCGCGACGAACGCCGCCTCATCGATGCCGTCGTGGACATGGACATTCTGCGCGCGCTGCTCGGCCACCGTGGTCTCCCAGCGATAATCGTCGCGGCCCGGTGCCTTGTAGTCGTGGCAGAGGAACAGCCGGGTTTCCGGCGGCAGGGCAAAGATCTTTCGGATCGAGCGATAGAGCGTACGGGCGTCGCCGCCGGGGAAGTCGCAGCGTGCGCTGCCGTAATCGGGCATGAACAGGGTGTCGCCGACGAAGGCGGCATCGCCGATCACATAGGTCATGCAAGCCGGCGTATGGCCCGGCGTATGCAGCGCCCGCGCTTCGATATTGCCGATGCGAAAGTGTTCGCCGTCGCCGAACAGGTGGTCGAACTGGCTGCCGTCACGGGCGAATTCGGTCCCGGCATTGAAGACCTTGCCGAAAGTGTTCTGCACCACGGTGATGTTGAAGCCGATGCCAAGCTTGCCGCCGAGCTGCTGCTTCAGATAGGGCGCGGCCGACAGGTGGTCGGCATGCACATGGGTCTCGAGGATCCAGTCGACGGTCAGGCCCTGTTGTCGCACGAAGGCGATGACCGCGTCGGCCGAATGCTTGGTGGTACGGCCTGAGGCCGGGTCGAAATCGAGCACCGAGTCGACGATGGCGCAGGTCTTTGTCGCCGGATCGCTGACCACATAGCTGACGGTGAAGGTATCCTCGTCGAAAAAGGCGCGGACGTCAGGTTTCATGGGGGATGCGCTCATGGGGTGGCGAGGAAGCGGCGGTTCCACGGCATCAGCGCCAGCAGGCGGGCCATGCCGCAGAAGCCGGTGAGGCCGGCGGTCATCAGCCCGGCGCCGACAAAGCCGCTGAGCAGGATGAAGGCGGGATGGATGAACCAGGCGAGCAGGGCGCCGAGCAGGGCGAGGCCGCCGGCGACGATCTGCACCTGGCGCTGCATGTCGAGCGGCGCTTTGGCATCGAAATGCACGGGCAGGCCGGCTTTTTTCCATGCATCGATGCCGCCCTCCAGAACCAGGGCCTCACGGAAGCCCTTGGCGAGCAGGCGGCTGGCATTCATCGCGGTGCGATTGCCGCTGCGACAGGTGAAGACGGCGGTCTTGTGCCGTTCGGCGTCGAAGTCATGGGCGTCGATGCTGCCGAGCGGCACCAGGCGGGCGCCGCGGATATGTTCACGGGCATATTCGGCCGGTTCGCGGATGTCGATCAGCACGACCTCGCCGGATTGCAGGCGTTGCTGCAGGCTGTTGGGATCAATCTTGGACAGAAGGCTCATGGCACACCTCGGCGGGTGAAAGGGGAATCAGCAGCTGGTCTTGCAGAACTGGTCGTAGAGCAGGCGGATCAGCGCCTCAATGCGGCGGTCCGACAGCCGGTAGTAGATCGTCTGGCCGTCCCGACGGGTGTCGACGAGGCCGTCCCGGCGCAGGCGGTTGAGATGCTGCGACAGCGCCGAGGGGCTGAGACCGACCCGTTCGGCGAGCTGGCCGACCGCGCATTCGCCTTCCATCAGCCGGCACAGCGTCAGCAGGCGCTTCTCATTGGCGAGATTGCGCAGGAACTGGCTGGCCTCGGCGGCGCTGGCACTCATCAGCTGCAGATCGGTGGACTGCATGGCGGACCCGGTAAATACGTTTTTGTTTTTGTAATTTAGTGTTTTCTAAAATTTAAATCAACAGTTTTTATATGATAAATAGAATCCCGTCCGTTCAAGGGCTTGGCCGGTCTCGCGGATTGACGGAGAGGGCCGGCCGGCGGCAGTCTGCGGACGCGGCAGCCTGTGTCGCCTGAGCCGGAGATTGACCGATGAGCACTGAAACCGCTGCGCCAGTCCTGGAGGTCACCGTCGGCGAGAGCGGCCTGGGCGCGCTCGGCCAGATCGTCGTCTCCGGCCGCCATGTCATGGGCGCCGACGAGCCGGAATCCGCCGGCGGCCGCGACACCGGGCCGGGGCCTTATGATTTCCTCGCCATCGCGCTGGGCAGTTGCACCAGCATGACCACGCGGCTCTATGCCCAGCGCAAGGCGCTGCCGCTGCAGCGCATCTCGGTGACGGTGCGGCACCGCAAGGAGACCGGCGAGGACGGCAAGCCGCGCGACCATTTCGAACGGCTGATCACCCTGGAAGGCGACCTGACGGCCGAACAGCGCCAGCGCCTGCTCGAGATCGCCAACCGCTGCCCGGTGCACCAAACGCTGACGCGCGGCTCGGTGATCGACAGCAGCCTCGTCTGACCGCGCTCAGGCGGTGACGGTCGTGAGACGCATTCAGGCCGCTTGCGCGGCCGGGGCCGGCGGGTTGCGCACGAAGACCGACAGCAGCATGGCGATGCACAGCCCGACTGTGCCGATGCCGAACAGCATGTAATACGAGCCGTAGCTGTCGAACAGATACGACATCAGATAGCCGGCGACGGCCGAGGCGACGGCAAAGCCGCCGGTCAGCCAGCCCCAGACCTGGCGGTGGGCGGCAAAGCCGACCAGTTCGGCAACGCGGCCCGAGGCCAGCGCCGAGATGCCCGGCGTCATGGCGCCGACCACCACCGCCGAGGCAGCCAGCGCCACCGGATGCTGCGACAGGATCGGCAGGGCGACGAAAGCCGCCTTGATGCCGTAGCCGCCGGTGACCGAGCGGTAGAAGCCGAAGCGCTCGGCGACAAAGCCGGCCAGCACCGGGCCGCACATGGCGCCGACGCCGAAAAAGATCCAGTAGAAGCCGCCGGCCTCGATGCCGCGATGCAGGCCGCGGGCGATGAAATCGGCCCAGAATACGGTGTGCGGGACGAAGGCCGCCGAATCGAGCATATAGGCGACCAGCAGGATGGCCACCGGCCGGGTGAAGGCGCGGGTCGTGCCGCGGGTGCCGGGGCTGGCGTCGCCCGGCTGTGGCGTCCAGCGCGGCCAGGTCAGCAGGGTCAGCAGGCCGGCGACCAGCGCCATGCCGCCCCAGATCGCCGCCGGGCCTTCGCTGGCCAGCGCCGGCACCAGCGTGCCGGACGCGATCACGCCGATGCCGACGCCGGTGAAGACGATGCCGTTGCTGCGGCCATGCAGATGTGGTGGCGCGCGCGACAGCATCAGCGGCACGGCGGCCACCATCAGCAGGCCGCCGGTGAAGCCGGTCAGGAATCGCCAGGGCGCGAACCACAGGAAGCCCCAGGGCAGCATGCAGGCGGCGAGGCTGATGGTGGTGATGATCATGGCGATGCGGGTCAGTCGCGCCACTGGCACCAGCCGCGACAGCCAGGCGGCCAGCAGGCTGCCGCCGACATAGCCGGCCAGATTGGTGGCGCCGAGATAGGCGGCGTCGCCGGCATCGAGCCAGTGATGCTGGATCAGCACCGGGATCAGCGGCGTATAGCCGAAGCGGGCGATGCCGATGCCGATCAGCAGCGCGCAGAGGCCGGCGAGGGAATCACGCCAGAAAGCGGACATGGTGGGGTCTACGGGAGCAGGGGAAGACGGAAACGCCGGAGCATGCTAGCGCATGCCCCGGCGTGCTTCGATGCCCGGCACGGAAGTTTCGCCGGATTATTTGCCGAGCAGGCCTTTCAGCTTGTCCGTGGCACCGCCGGCCGCACCGCCGGCTGCACCTGCACCATCCTTGAGCATGGAGCCGAGCTGCTTCTGCAGGTCGCGGGCGGCAATCTGCGAGGCCTCGGCGCTGATGGTGCCGATGATTTTCTGCGCCACCTCGGCCGGCGAGGCGCCGCCCTTGTCCTTGCCGATGTCCTTCAGGTGGATGGTCGGCAGCGGCGACGACAGGCTGCGGCCCTGCAGGGCGGCGGCGCTGATGCCGATCTTGCCGCCGCTGATCACCAGGTCCTGGATCACCACCTTCTTCTCGCTGCCCTTGTCGCCGCCAGCCGATGCACCGCTGTCGGCCTTGCCGCCGCTGCCGCCACCGAAGCCGGCGGCATAGGCCTGCACGTTCTTCTGGATGGCCTGCAGGTTGCTGCCGGCGGCGCCGTATTCGTAGGTGATCGCCGGCTGCTCGATCAGCACCTGCTTGATCACGATGGGATTGGACTGCAGCGAACCGATGTCGAGCGAGATGCTGACATCGCCGAGCGCCATGGCCTCCGGCGTGCTGAATCCCTTCGGGTTGCCGACCACCAGGCCCTTCAGGCTGCCGCTGCCCTGGGCCGGCGACAGTTCGACCGCCTTCAGGCTGACCTTGGCCTGGGTCGCCTCGGAGCCGTATTTCTCGATGGCGGCCTTGACGATGCTGTCGAGGTTGCTGGCGAAATAATAGATGCCGCCGGCAATGACGACGACGAGGACGGCGAAGACGAGGGCGACTTTCTTGATCATGGGTCGTTTCCTTCTTCCGGTCGGAGGCGGTGGCGGCAGTATCGGCAGAGTCGCCGGTTTCGGCAACCCGATAGGGCTGTGGCCTCTTGCGGCCGGGCCGGCTCCGGTGCTTAACTTATATATCAGATGGGAGAGAACATGACCGGGACCGGGCTTGCCGATCGGCAGGCGGATACGCTGGCCGACCGCCTGTCGCGCTGCTACGCCTCGGCGGTGCACGACGTGCTGCGCGGCCTCGGCCATGACAACTGCCTGCTGCCGCACGAGATCCGGCCGCTGCTGCCGGGCCGCGGCGTGCTGGCCGGCGAAATCTGGACCGTCGGCGGCCATATCGACCGCACCCGCAGCGCCCATGACACCCTGCTGACCTGGACTGGCGTGCTGTCCAAGGCGCCGCCGGGCAAGGTGGTGATCTGCCAGCCGAACAACCGCGAGGTCGCGCTGATGGGCGAACTGTCAGCGGCTGCCCTGCAGCTCAAGGGCGTGCGCGGCTATATCGTCGACGTCGGCTGCCGCGACGTCGCCATGATCGAACAGATAGGCTTTCCGGTCTGGTGCAGTTTCTTCACCCCGTCTGACATCGTCTCGCGCTGGATGCCCGACCGCTTCGGCGAGCCAGTCACCATCGGCACAGTGACGGTCTGCAGCGGCGACTATGTGATCGCGGACCGCGACGGCATCGTCATCCTGCCGGCGGCGATGGCGGCGGAAGTGATCGCGAAAGCCGAGGCGGTGATCGGCACCGAGGGCGAGGTGCGGCGTCATATCCTCGCCGGCATGGACCCGCAGGAGGCCTATCGGCGCCATGGCAAGTTCTGAGACGACAAATACCGATCCGCGACTGCTGGTGCTGGCGCCGGGCGACAACATCGCGGTGGCGCGGCAGGAAATTCCCGCCGGCACCCGGCTGCTGCTGGCCGGTCGCACCATCATGCTCGGGCGCGACCTCGGTTTCGGCCACAAGCTGGCGGTGGCGGCCATCCCGGCCGGCGCCAAGGTGATCAAATACGGCGCGCCGATCGGCAGCGCCACGGCGGATATCGCCATCGGCGACTATGTGCACAACCACAATGTCGCCAGCGACTATCTGCCCAATACGGTGGCTGCGGAGGTGACGTCATGAAGGGCTGGCTGAGGTCGGACGGGCGCAAGGGCATCCGCAACTATGTGGCGGTCGCCTATCTGGTCGAATGCGCCCATCATGTGGCGCGCGAGATTGCCGCGCCATACAACGCGATGACGGACGGCAGCGGCGCCCATGTGATCGGCTTCCCCGGCTGCTACCCGAACCCCTATGCGCTGAAAATGATGCAGCGGCTGGCGACCCATCCCAATGTCGGCGCCGTGCTGCTGGTCTCGCTGGGCTGCGAGGGCTTCAACAAGCGCTCGGTCGAAAATCTGGTGCGCGAGAGCGGCCGTCCGGTCAAGACGCTGGTGATCCAGGAGACCGGTGGCACCCGCAGCACCATTGCCGCCGGCCGCGCCTGGGTGGCGGAGCAGGCTGCGGCGCTGGCCGCCGCGCCGACCGTGCCGATGGCGGTCTCCGATCTCGTGGTCGGCACCATCTGCGGCGGCTCGGATGCCACTTCGGGCCTGACCGCCAATCCGGCCATGGGTCGCGCCTTCGATTTCCTCGTCGCCGAGCGGGCGGCGGCGATCTTCGAGGAGACCGGCGAACTGATCGGCATGGAAAATTGGATGGCCGACCGTGCGGTGACGCCGGAGCTTGGCGCCGAGATCAAGGCCTGCGTTGCCAAAGCGGCGGCCTATTACGAGACGCTGGGCTATCCGAGCTTCGCGCCGGGCAATGCCGATGGCGGGCTGACCACCATCGAGGAGAAGTCGCTCGGCGCCTATGCCAAGAGCGGCGCTTCGCCGATCAGCGGCATCATCAAGCCCGGCGACATCCCGCCCCGTGGAGGGCTGTATCTGCTGGATGTCGTGCCCGATGGCGAAGTGCGCTTCGGCTTCCCCAATATCAGTGACAATGCCGAGATCGCCGAACTGATCGCCTGCGGCTCGCACCTGATCCTGTTCTCCACCGGCCGCGGCTCGGTGGTCGGCTCGGCGCTGGCGCCGGTGATCAAGGTCTGTGCCAATCCGCGCACCTACCAGCGCATGGCCGACGACATGGACGTCAATGCCGGCCGCATCCTCACCGGCGAGGCCGACCTCGATACCATGGGCCGGGAAATCTTCGACCTGATCAAGCAGGTCGCCGATGGCGCCGCCACCAAGTCGGAAGACCTCGGCCATCAGGAATTCATCCTCACCTACAAGAGCTTCACGCCGATCGGGCCCGCCTGCCTGCCGGCGGTGGCATAATCCGCACAGTCAAGGGAGCAAGGCATGCGTTTGAAGGGCAAGACGGCCGTGATCACGGCGGCCGCGCAGGGAATCGGCCGGGCCTCGGCGTTGGCTTTCGCGCGCGAAGGCGCGAAAGTGATCGCCACCGACGTCAACGAAGCCAAGCTGAAAGAGCTGGCCGGGCAGGCTGGCATCACCACGCGCCGGCTCGATGTGCTGAAGCCCGACGAGATCGCCGCTTTCGCGAAGGAGACCGGTGCCGTCGACGTATTGTTCAACTGCGCCGGCTTCGTCCATCACGGCACCATCCTCGACTGCACCGAGGACGAATGGGACTTCGCCTTCGACCTCAATGTGCGCTCGATGTACCGCATGACCAGGGCCCTGCTGCCGGCCATGCTGGAAGCCGGCCGCGGCGCCTCGATCATCAACATGTCGTCCGGCGCCTCCTCGGTGAAGGCGGCGCCCAACCGCTTCGTCTACGGCAGCACCAAGGCGGCGGTGATTGGCCTGACCAAGGCGGTTGCCATCGACTTCATCCGCCAGGGCATCCGCTGCAACGCGATCTGCCCGGGCACCATCCAGACCCCATCGCTCGACGACCGCATCGCCGCGCAGGCGACGGCGGCCGGCAGCACCGACCAGGCGCGCGCCGCCTTTGTCGCCCGCCAGCCGCTCGGCCGGCTCGGCTCGGCGGAGGAAATCGCCGCCATGGCGTTGTATCTTGCGGGGGACGAATCGTCTTTCACCACGGGTGCCATTCACATCGTCGATGGCGGCTGGACGCTGTAGGGCGCCCCTATTTTTCTTTGCGGAGATGAAACCATGAAGCTGTTGCGTTACGGCCCTGCGGGCCAGGAAAAGCCGGGCCTGCTGGATGCCGGTGGCACCATCCGCGACCTGTCGGCGGTGGTCGGCGATATCGGCGGGGCGGCGCTGTCGCCGGGCGCGCTGGCCAAGCTGCGGGCCATCGACCCGGCCTCGCTGCCGGCGGTGTCGGGCCAGCCGCGGCTCGGCCCCTGCGTCGCCGGGGTCGGCAAGTTCATCTGCATCGGGCTGAATTATTCCGACCATGCCGCCGAGACCGGCAACCCGATCCCGTCCGAGCCGATCATCTTCATGAAGGCGACCTCGGCGATCACCGGGCCGGATGACGACGTCATCATCCCGAAGGATTCGGTCAAGACCGACTGGGAGGTCGAGCTCGGCGTGGTGATCGGCAGCACGGCGCGTTACGTCGAGGAAAAGGACGCGCTGGCCCATGTTGCCGGCTACTGCGTGATCAACGACGTCTCCGAACGGGCCTTCCAGATCGAGCGCCAGGGCCAGTGGACCAAGGGCAAGAGCGCCGACAGCTTCGGGCCGATCGGTCCCTGGCTGGTCACTGCCGACGAGGTGGCCGACCCGCAGAACCTCGCCATGTTCCTCGAGGTCAACGGCCACCGCTACCAGAACGGCTCGACCAGGACGATGATCTATGGCGTGCAGCATCTGGTCAGCTATCTCAGCCGCTTCATGTCGCTGCAGCCCGGCGATGTGATCTCGACCGGCACGCCGCCCGGCGTCGGCATGGGCCAGAAGCCGCAGGTCTATCTCAAGCCCGGCGATACCATGAAGCTCGGCATCGCCGGCCTCGGCGAGCAGAACCAGAAGGTCCGCGCCTATACGGCTTGATTTATGCAGGCTGAGGCGTGACGCCGCCGGTCTCGCGCAGGAAGGATTCGACATCCCGACGGTGCGGGATCGGCGCCACCGCGCCATAGCCGGTAGTGGTCAGCGCCGCGGCGGCGTTGGCATAGACTGCCGCATCCAGCGGCTTCACGCCGCGGGCCAGTTCGGCGAGGAAGGCGCCGTCGAAGCAGTCGCCGGCACCGGTGGCGTCGACGCTGTCGACCCTGTGGCCGGGCAGCCGCCAGGTGCCGCCATCCGCATCGGCCAGCAGCATGCCGTCGCCGCCGCATTTCAGCGCAATCAGCGGCACGCCGAGATCGCGAAACCAGGCGATGTTGGCGGCGGCTTCGTCGAGCCCGGTCAGGCCACGCGCGTCGTCGAGGCTGGGCAGGGCGATGTCACTGAGCCTGAGCGCTGCAGTGATCGCGGCGCGGGCCTCGTCGAGCGGCCATAGCTTGAGCCGCAGGTTGGTGTCGAAGGCAACCCGCCCGCCGCCCGAGCGCATGGCGGCAATGGCGGCCATCACGGTGGCGCGCATGCCGGGGCTGACCGCGAGGCTGATGCCCGAGGCCTGCAGGAAACGGGTGCGTGCGGCGAGGTCGCCCGGCAGGTCGGCCGGGGTGATCCGGCTGGCCGCCGAATCGCGGCGATAGTAGGTGAAGGTATGACCGGCATCGCTGTGGGTGACGAAATAGACCGCGGTCGCGGCATCCGCGCGCCGGCCGACGGCGGCCGTGTCAACCTGCTCGCGCCGCCACAGGTCGAGCAGCAGGTCGCCGAACGGGTCGCTGCCGACCAGGGTGCAATAGCCGGTGCGGGCGCCCTGGCGCGCCGCGGCAATGGCGCAGTTCGAGGTATCGCCGCCGAAGCCGCGCAGATACTGCTCGCTGTCGGCGCCGCCGGTCTGGTTGAACTCGACCATGGCTTCGCCGAGGCAGAGGATGTCGAGACGGTCGGCAGGCGGGTGCGTCATCGGCTATCTTCCTAGCGGAAGGGGTTGGCGGCGGCAAGGCATCTGGCATATCAGATATGATCTTGAGCCCGGTCCCCGGCACTGCTAGCGTGCCCCGACGACACCTCTGGCAACACCTCTGGAAGGTTCAGCCGACATGGCCAAAAGCAGTGCGGTCCGCGCCACGCGCCTGGAACGCCCGAAATCCCTGACCGAACTGGTGAAGGAGCATGTCCGCACGCGGATCACCAACGGCGAACTGATGCTGGGCGAGGCTTTGTCGGAAAACGTGCTGGCCGCGCAGCTTGGCATCAGCAAGACCCCGGTACGCGAGGCCCTGCTGCAACTCAAGCTGGAAGGCCTAGTCGACATCCAGCCGCAGCGCGGCAGCTTCGTCTTCACCATGGCGCCGGAAGAGGCGGCCGAACTGTGCCAGTATCGTGTCATCCTGGAAAGTGCTGCACTGCGGGATGCGCTGGGCAACGACGAGGCGGGCCTCGTCGCGGCGCTGGAGGCCAATGTGCGCAGGATGGCCAAGGCGGTGGCCGAAGACGACATGCCGGCCTATCGCCGGCTCGACACCGAATACCACCATCATATCCTCACCCGGGCCGGCAACCGCTATTTGACGCTGGCCCATGAACAGCTCGAGATGCGCATCCAGGCGCTGCGCGCCAAGGTCACGTCGAAGCACCGCACCGTCGAGGATTCGCTGGCCGAGCACCAGAACATCGTCAAGCTGCTGAAGGCACACGAGAAGACCAAGGCGCTCAGCCTGCTCGGCGTCCATATCCGCGCCGCCTCGCGCGATTACCAGATCATGCTGCAGGAACAGGCCCGCGGCCGGGAGAAGCGCGGTGGCTGAACGCAGCCTTGCGTCTGACGCGGGCATGGCATTCGGGGCGGCGCAGTGGCAGGGCATCGCCTTCATGCTGGCCGGCACCGCGCTGTTCACCTGCAACGACGCACTGGGCAAGTGGATGGTGGCCAGCCTCAGCGTCGGCCAGATCCTGTTCGTCCGCTCGGTTTCGGCGCTGGTCATCCTGGCGCCGCTGGTCTGGCGGGCCGGGCCGCGCGAGGTCTTCGTCGTCGCTCAGCCCGGCCGGCATCTGCTGCGGGCGCTGCTGATCGTTGCCGAGGTCAGCTGCTTCTACCTGGCGGTGCGCCACCTGCCGCTGGCCGACGTGATGGCGGTCTATCAGGCGACCCCGCTGATCGTCACCGTGCTGGCGATTCCGCTACTCGGCGAACGGGTCGGCTGGCGCCGCGCGCTCGCCGTCGGGATCGGCTTTATTGGCGTGATGCTGGTACTGCAGCCGGCCGCCGGCGGCGTGTTCAGCACGGCTGCCCTGATCGCGCTGGCCGGCAGCTTGTGTTACGCGCTGATGATGATTGCCACGCGGCGGCTGCGCGCCTTCAGTGCGCTGACATTGATCGTCTATCACACGCTGGCGGTCGGCCTGGCCGGCCTGCTGGCCCTGCCCTGGGGCTGGCAGCCGCTCGACCTGCAGTCCGCGCTGCTGCTGGCGCTGATGGGCGTGGTGGCCACCGGGGCGCATATGTGCGTCAACCAGGCGCTGCGGCTGGCGCCGGCCGCCACCGTGGTGCCCTATACCTACACATCGATGATCTGGGCGATCCTGCTCGGCTGGGTGTTCTTTGCCGACCGGCCGACCCTGGCCATGCTGGCCGGTGCCGGCATTATCGTCGCCAGCGGGCTGTTCGTCCTGCACCGGGAGCGCCAGATCAAAAGCTAGTAGAAAGCCGTCCGTCGAGGGAGTGAAACAATGACCGGGAAGAAACGCCTGCGCAGCCGCGAATGGTTCGACAATCCCCATGATCCGGGGATGACCGCGCTGTATCTCGAACGCTACCTGAATTACGGCCTGACGCTGGGCGAGCTGCGCGGCGACAAGCCGATCATCGGCATCGCCCAGTCGGGCAGCGACCTGTCGCCCTGCAACCGCCACCACCTCGAACTGGCCAAGCGGGTGCGCGACGGCATCATCGCCGCCGGCGGCATTCCGATCGAGTTTCCGACCTATCCGATCCAGGAGACCGGCCGGCGGCCGACCGCGGCGATCGACCGCAATCTGCTGTATCTGACGCTCGTCGAACTGCTGCATGGTTACCCGATTGACGGCGTGGTGCTGACCACCGGCTGCGACAAGACCACGCCCGGCGTGCTGATGGCGGCGGCTACGGTCGACATCCCGGCCATCGTGCTGTCGGGCGGGCCGATGCTGGACGGCTGGTACAAGGGCCAGCTCGCCGGCTCCGGTACCGTGCTGTGGCATGCCCGCGAACTGCTCGCCGCCGGCAGTATCAATTACGACGAATTCCTCGAGATGGTCGCCTCCTCGGCGCCCAGCGCCGGCCACTGCAACACCATGGGCACGGCACTGTCGATGAACAGCATGGCCGAGGCGCTGGGCATGTCGCTGCCGGGCTGCGCGGCGATCCCGGCGCCCTACCGCGAGCGCGGCCAGATCGCCTACGAGACCGGCCGTCGTGCCGTCGAGATCGTGCACGAGGACCTGCGGCCGTCGAAGATCCTGACCCGCGCCGCCTTCGAGAATGCCATCGTCGCTGCCAGCGCGCTCGGCGCCTCGACCAACTGCCCGCCGCATGTCAACGCCATCGCCCGCCACATCGGCGTCGACCTCGACGTCAAGGACTGGGACAAGATCGGCTACGAGGTCCCCCTGCTGGTCAATTGCATGCCGGCCGGCGAATATCTCGGCGAGAGCTTCCACCGCGCCGGCGGCGTGCCCGCCGTACTCAGGGAACTGCTGCAGGCCGGCAAGCTGCGCGGCGATGCGCTGACCGTGAATGGCCGCACCATGGCCGAGAACCTGAAAAACGTCGGCGAGCCCGACCGCAAGGTGATCCGCAGCTATGCCAAGCCGCTGCTGACCGAGGCGGGCTTTGCCGTCCTGTCGGGCAGCCTGTTCGATGCGGCGATCATGAAGACCTCGGTGATCTCCCCGGCCTTCCGCAAGAAATATCTCGAGCAGCCGGGCGACCCCGATGCCTTCGAGGGCACCGCCATCGTGTTCGAGGGGCCGGAGGATTATCACAAGCGCATCAATGACGAATCGCTGCCGATCGACGACCGGAGCATCCTGTTCATCCGCTATTGCGGGCCGGTCGGCTATCCCGGCGGCGCCGAGGTGGTGAACATGCTGCCGCCCGATCGCCTGGTGAAGGCCGGTGTTACGCTGTTGCCCTGCGTCGGCGACGGCCGCCAGAGCGGCACCTCGGCCAGCCCGTCGATCCTCAATGCGTCGCCGGAAGCCGCCGTCGGTGGCGGTCTGGCGCTGCTGCAGACCGGTGACCGTGTGCGGATCGATCTGCGCAAGCGTAGCGCCGACATCATGATCGATGCGGCGGAGCTCGACCGCCGCCGCAAGGCCTGGGTGCCGCCGAAACTGCCGGTGGCAACGCCATGGGAGGAACTGCACGGTCGCACGGTCGGACAGCTCGATACCGGCGCCTGCCTCGATTTCGCGGTGCGGTACCAGCGCGTCGACGAAACCGCCGGGGTGCCGCGGCACAGCCACTGAGAATCACATCTCGGGGGATCGCGTATTAAGCGAGATGGCGGGGTCCGGTTCGGCGCCTGATTGACCGGCGCCGAAACCGGCCAGAAAGAGTCGGTTTCCGGCTTGGCAGGCCGGACCGGGCTGGCTAATCTGATATATCAGATGCAAATGAAGCGGCGGCATCGATCCGGCAACGGCAAGTCCGCAAACGAAAAAAACATATGTCCGTCAGGGAGGACAACATAATGCGCAAGCTTCTGGGATTGCTGCTGGCCGGCACCGTTTTCGCCGCCGTGCCGCAGGCCATGGCTCAGGAAAAACTGACGCTGTGGTTCAACAAGGGCTTCTATCCGGCCGAGGACGAGGCGCTCAACAAGGTGATCGCCGGTTTCGAGAAAAAGACCGGGGTCAAGATCGAGCTCAGCCTGTTCGGCGTCGAGGATATCATCACCAAGTCGGTGTCCGCCGTGGAAGCCAAGACGCCGCCCGACGGCGCCTTCGGCTGGACCTACGATTTCCGCACGGCCGGAAAATGGGCCTATGAGGGCAAGCTCGAGGATGTCAGCGACATCATCACCCCGGTCAAGGACAAGTTCCTCGACGGCGTGCTGAACAGCGCCAATCTGGAAGGGCCGGGCGGCACGCGGTCCTATTACGCCATCCCGATCTACCAGCAGACCATGCATGCCCATTACTGGGCCGACATGCTGGCCGAGGCCGGCTACAAGGAAGCCGACATTCCGACCGACTGGCACGGCTTCTGGGGTTTCTGGTGCGACAAGGTGCAGCCGGCGCTGCGCAAGAAGGGCATGCGCGTCTATGGCATCGGCCAGCCGTCTTCGGTGGAGGCGTCGGATACCTTCTTCAGCTTCCTGTCCTTCGTGAATGCCTATGATGCCTCGCCGGTCGACAAGAACGGCAAGCTGCTGATCAACGATCCCAAGGTCAAGGCCGGCATGGTCAATGCCCTGAAGGATTACACCGGCACGCTGATCAAGGGCTGCACGCCGCCGGGGTCGCTGGCCTGGAAGGATGTCGACAACAACGTCGCCTTCCAGAACAAGACCACCGTGATGACGCATAACGCCACCATCTCGATCGTCGCCAAATACATCGACGACATGAACAAGGCGAAGACCGAGGAAGAGAAGGCGGTCGCCAAGAAGAACTACTATGAACTGGCCAAGACGATCTCCTGGCCGAAGAAGCCGGATGGCAAACCGCTGCCGAATCTCGTGTCGACCAAGATCGCCGTGGTCTTCGCCGATGCGCCGAACAAGAAGCGGGCCAAGGAATTCTTCGCCTACCTGCTGCAGCCCGAAAACCTGACGCCCTATACCGAGGGCTCGCTCGGGCGCTGGTTCCCGGTGATGAAGGAATCGGCCGAGCGGCCGTTCTGGACTACGGAAGATCCGCACCGCAAGATCGTCTACCAGCAGTTCGTCAAGCAGCCGACGGTGCCCTTCCAGTTCGTCTACAATTACAAGTTCACCACGGTGAATGCGGAAAACGTCTGGGGTCGCGCCATCAGCCGTGTGGTGCAGGACAAGCTGACGCCGGAGCAGGCGGTCGACGAGATGTTCGCCCGCATCAAGCAGCTGGTCGAAGGCTGACCGGCCGATGACGGCTGTTGCTTCGCTGGGGCATCAGGCTGTCGCAGGGCTGCAGGCCCCGGGCCGTTTCCGTCAGGAGACGATCTGGGGCCTGATCCTGCTGGTGCCCTATCTGGTGATGTTCTGCGGTTTCGTCGTCTATCCGGTACTGTACGGGCTGTGGCTCGGCAGCAGCCCGGCGGCCTATGTCCGGCTGTGGCAGGACCCGGTCTTCATCAGCACCATGGTCAATACGGTGGTTTTCCTCGGCGTGGCGGTGAACCTGAAGCTGTTCCTCGCGCTGCTGCTGTCAGGGTTCTTCACCCATGAGCAGCGCTGGATCCGCTGGCTCAGCGTGATCTTCATCCTGCCCTGGGCGGTGCCGTCGATCCCCACCATCCTGTCGTTCCGCTGGATGCTGAATGCCGAGTGGGGCATGGTGAACAGCCTGATCTTCAAGTATTTCCAGGTCGAGGGCCCGGTCTGGCTGCTGAACCGCTGGTCGGGTCTCGCCGCCATCTGCACCGTGCATATCTGGAAATACCTGCCGTTCTGGACCCTGATCCTGCTGGCCGGTCGGCTGGCGATCCCGAAGGATCTTTATGAATCCGCCGATGTCGACGGTGCCAGCACGCTGCAGAAGTTCCGCTTCGTGACCTTCCCGAGCATGCAGAATCTCTACATCACCTGCACTCTGCTCTCGACCATCATGAGCCTTGGCGATTTCAACTCGATCTACCTGCTGACCGGCGGCGGCCCGGCCGATGCGACCCAGACCCTGGCGACGCTCGGCATCCGCTACGCGTTTGGCATGTCGGAGATCGAGCCTGGCGTCAGCACCGTGGTGGTGGCCCTGCCGGTGATGCTGCCGCTGATGATCCTGATGCTGCGCCGCATGCGGCGGGAGGACGGGGCATGAGGCGGCTGTGGCGCGAGGGCAAACTGGTGCTGATCGCCGTGCCGATCCTGGTGTGGACGCTGATCCCGCTGTACCACCTGCTGGTCATGGCGATCACGCCGAAGTCGGAGACGTTCGCCGGCGCGCTGTGGCCGAAGCGACCGACGCTGGAGAATTTCGGCACCGTGCTGCACCAGGACCATTACTACCTCGAGCATTTCTGGATCCAGCTGTGGAACAGCGCCTTTGTCGCCGGCGCGGTCTGCGCGCTGACCCTGTTCATCGCCGCCACGGCCACTTTCGCGATCAGCCGCCTGCGGGTGCGCGGCGGCGGGCTGGTGTCCAACCTCGCGCTGGCCACCTATCTGGTGCCGCCGGCTTTCCTCGCCATCCCGATGTACAAGGTGATGGCGACCTACGGGCTGCTGAACAGCCAGTGGTCACTGATCCTGACCATGGTCACTTTCGCCTCGCCCTATGCGATCTGGGTACTGAAGCAGTATGCCGACAAACTGCCGCGCGAACTGGACGAGGCCGCCCGCATCGACGGCGCCGGCCCGCTGCAGATTTTCCGGCTGGTTTTCCTGCCGCTGATGGTACCCTGCCTGGTGGCGGTCGGCACCTATGCCCTGCTGCTGGCCTGGAACGAGTATCTCTATGCCTTCCTGCTGCTGTCGGCGGACAAGGAGATCACGCTCGCCGTGGCGCTCGGTCATTTCCTGTCGACCGACGAGGCGCCGTGGAACCTGCTGATGGCCACGGGGTTGATCTACGCGCTGCCGCCGGCGGCAGTCTACTATGTGTTCCGGCGCTACATGGTATCGGGTCTCACTGCGGGGGCAGTGAAATCGTAACAAGAAAACGCCGCAAAGGCGGAAAGTAACAGGGAGTCCGAGATGGCGAGTGTCAGTGTGGAAGCGGTGCGCAAGCAGTATGGCGCGCTCGAGGTCATTCACGGGATCGATATCACCATCCCCGATGGGGAGTTCGTGGTTCTGGTCGGGCCATCCGGCTGCGGCAAGTCGACCCTGCTGCGCATGATTGCCGGGCTGGAGGAAATTTCCGCCGGCATCATCCGTATCGGCGAGCGCACGGTCAACGACGTGCCGCCGAAGGACCGCGACATCGCCATGGTGTTCCAGAATTATGCGCTCTATCCGCATATGACGGTGCGCGAGAACATGGCGTTTTCGCTGCGCCTGCGTCGCGCCGACCGCAGCCTGATCGACGGCCAGGTGCAGCGCGCCGCCGAGATTCTCGGCCTCGGGCCTTTGCTCGACCGCTACCCGAAGCAGCTGTCGGGCGGCCAGCGCCAGCGCGTTGCCATGGGCCGCGCCATCGTGCGCAACCCGCATGTCTTCCTGTTCGACGAACCGCTCAGCAACCTTGACGCCAAGCTGCGCGTGCAGATGCGCACCGAAATCAAGGCTTTGCACCAGAAACTGAAAACCACCTCGATTTACGTGACTCACGACCAGATCGAGGCGATGACCATGGCTGACCGCATCGTGGTGATGCATGACGGCGTGGTCGAACAGATCGGCACGCCGCTCGACCTCTATGACACGCCGGCCAACCTGTTTGTCGCCGGCTTCATCGGCTCGCCGGCGATCAACCTGATCCGCGGCGTGCTGCGCCGTGACAGCGGGCGCAGCTGGGTCGCCACCGAGGCCGGCATCGACCTGCCGCTGGGGGCGGCGCCGGCCGGCCGCGACGGCCAGGACGTGGTCTACGGCATCCGGCCGGAGCATCTGGTGCCGGTCGGCGATGGCGCCGGCCTGCCGGTGACGGTCGAAGTCGTGGAGCCGACCGGCGCCAGCACCTTCGTCTATGCCGACCTCAGCGGCGCACAGATCTGCGGCGTGTTTGCCGAACGCCATGGCTTCCATCCCGGCGGCACCGTGCGGCTGCAGCCGCAGGTCGACCGTGTACATCTGTTCGATGCCGCGGGCGGCGCCCGGCTGACCGCCTGAGCCGCGCGCCGTCATCGCTGCCGCCATGATCGGAGTCGACTGGGGCAGCAGCGGTTTTCGCGCCTACCGGCTGGCGGCGGATGGTGCGATCCGCGACCGCCGCAGCGTCGCCTGCGGCATTGCCGATCTGCAGCCAGGCGATCATGCCGCGTTGCTGCAGCACGACATCGGCGACTGGCTGCAACAGGATCGCGACGGCCCGGTGCTGCTCTGCGGCATGATCGGCAGCCGCCAGGGCTGGGTCGAGGCGCCCTACCTGCCATGCCCGGTTGCGCCGGCCGATCTGGCGCGCCATATGACATCCGTGACCCTGGCGGACCGTCCCGCCCTGATCGTGCCCGGCCTGTCCTGCGAGCGGCCGGACGGCAGCGCCGACGTGATGCGCGGCGAGGAGACGCAGATTTTCGGGCTGGCGGCGACCTTGGCCGGCACCGCGATGCTGTGCATGCCCGGCACCCACAGCAAGCATGTCTGGCTGCGCGATGGCCGGATCGAGCGGTTTGCCACGGCGATGACCGGCGAGGTTTTCGCCCTGCTGTCCCGCCACGGCCTGCTGGCGGCGATGCTGCGGCCGGCGCCGGCGGGAACCGATATGGATGCCGCGGCGTTTGTGGCCGGGGTGGCGCGCAGCGGCCGGCCGGGCGGCCTGCTGCAGCACCTGTTCGGCATCCGCGCCGACCGCCTGTTCGACCGTCTGGCTGCCCCTGCGGCTGCCGATTTGCTGTCCGGCCTGCTGATCGGGCACGAACTGCGCGGTACCGACTGGGGGGCGGCAGGAAGCCGCGGGCCGGTCACAATCGTTGCTGCGCCCGACCTCGCCCGGCGCTATCATATGGCCTACGAGGCCTTGGGCATCGCGGCGCAAAGCGGACCGGAAGACGCTGCCGCGAGAGGACTATACCGCCTGGGTCGCTTGATAAGGGAGGACCTGGCATGACCATGGCCGCAAGACCCCTCAGCTACTGGCTGAAAGCCTGCCCGCTCGTCGCCATCCTGCGCGGCATCCGCCCCGAAGAAGCCGTGCCGGTGGGCGAGGCGCTCTTCGATGCGGGCTTCCGCATGCTCGAAGTGCCGATGAATTCCCCCGACCCGCTGGACAGCATTGCCCGGCTGGCCGACCGCTTCGGTGACAGCGCGCTGATCGGCGCCGGCACGGTGATGGACTGCGCGGTGGTCCGCCGCGTCGCCATGGCCGGCGGCCAGATGATCGTGCTGCCGCATGCCGACCCGGATGTGGTGTGCAAGGCGAAGGTGCTCAACATGATCGCCATGCCGGGCTTCGCCACGCCGACCGAGGCCTTCAAGATGATCGCCGCCGGCGCCGATGCGCTGAAGCTGTTCCCGGCCGAGGCCTTCACGCCGGCGATGCTGCGCGGCCTGCGCGCCGTGCTGCCGCCGGAAATGCCGGTGCTGCCGGTCGGCGGCATGGACGAGCGCACCATGCCGGCCTGGCAGGAGGCCGGGGCCGCCGGTTTCGGCATCGGCTCGGCACTCTACAAGCCCGGCCGTTCGGCTGCCGAGGTAGGCGAACGCGCCCGCCGCCTGATGAATGTGATGGCGCTCGCCGCCTGAGCATCTATTCCCGGCGCCGCGCTTGGCGCCGCCGTCGCGGCCGTGGCACAATGGGGCCATGACCGACACCATGCTGGTTTTCGACCGCGCCGCCAAACGGCGCCAGCGCCGCCGCGCGGCGGCCATGCCCGGCGATCACGATTTCCTGCGCGATGCCGTGGCCGAGCGCCTGCTCGACCGCCTCGACGATATCAAGCGCAGTTTCCCCACGGCCCTGGTGCAGGGCTGCGACAGTGCCTGGCTGCGTCCGCGGCTCGGCGCCCGTGGCGGCATCGAGACGCTGGTTTCGCTGGATGCGGTCTCGTCCGCAGCGCCCTTGCATGTGGTCGGCGACGAGGAGTTCCTGCCGTTCGCCGCCGGCCGGTTCGACCTGGTGATCGCGCTGCTCAATCTGCACTGGGTCAACGACCTGCCTGGCGCGCTGATCCAGATTCGCCGGGCGCTGAAGCCCGACGGCCTGTTTCTCGGCGCCTTGCTGGGCGGGGCCACGCTGAATGAACTGCGCCAGGCCTGGCTTGCTGCCGAAGCCGAGATCGAGGGCGGCGCCAGCCCGCGCATCTCACCGATGGCCGACACGCTCGACGGCGCCGGCCTGCTGCAGCGCGCCGGCTTTGCCCTGCCGGTCGCCGACAGCGAGACGATCACCGTCACCTACGGCGATCCGTTCCGCCTGATGCAGGATCTGCGCGGCATGGGCGAGACCAATGCGGCGATCGGCCGCCGCCGCGGCTTCACCCGGCGGGCGACGCTCTTGCGCATGGCCGAACTCTATCGCCAGCAGCAGGCGGGGCCGGATGGTCGCATTCCGGCGAGTTTCGAGGTGATCACGCTGACCGGCTGGTCGCCGCATGAAAGCCAGCAGAAACCGCTCAGGCCCGGCGCGGCCAAGCAAAGACTGGCCGCGGCGCTCGATACGGTGGAATTTCCCGCTGGCGACAAGGCCGGGCCGCACCGGCATTAACGGCTACAGCAGGTCGAGCAGCATCGCCACCAGCGGCCGGTCGGCCGGCGGCATCTCCAGTTCGCCCATCTTCTGCGGCCGCACCCATTTCATCGCCTGGCCCTCGCGCGGATTGGGCTGCCCGGCCCAGCGCCGGCAGACGTAGAGCGGCATCAGCAGATGGAAATCGTCATAGGCATGGCTGGCGAAGGTATAGGGCGCCAGGCAGGCGGCGCTGATGTCGAGGTCGAGTTCCTCGCGCAGCTCGCGCAGCAGGGCCGCTTCCGGCGTCTCATTCGGCTCAACCTTGCCGCCGGGGAATTCCCACATGCCGGCCAGCTTCTTGCCCGGCGGCCGCTGGGTCAGCAGCACGCGGCCATCGGCATCGACCAGCGCCACCGCGACCACCAGCACGACCGGCTTGGGCGCCAGCAGCGCCGCGGCATCGCCGGGGCAGAGCGGATCGTCAGCTGCGGTAGTCGGCATTGATGTCGATGTAGCCGTGGGTCAGGTCGCAGGTCCACACCCGCGCGCTGCCCTTGCCGACGCCGACATCGATGGCAATGCGCACGTCGGTGCCCTTGAAATGCTTGGTCGCATAGGCTTCGTCGTGATCGGGTCGCACCATGCCGTTGCGGGTCACCGGTTTGTCGCCGATCTTGATCACCAGCTTGTCACGGTCGGCAGGCTCGGCCGACTTGCCGACCGCCATGACGATGCGGCCCCAGTTGGCATCGGCGCCGGCAATCGCGGTCTTCACCAGCGGCGAATTGGCGATGGCGCGGGCGATGATGCGGGCCGAGGCATCGCTCTTGGCGCCGGTGACGTCGATGGTGACCAGCTTCTGCGCGCCTTCGCCGTCGCGCGCCACCAGCTGGGCCAGTTCGGCCATCACCTGGGTCAGCACGCGGCGGAAGTCGGCCAGCCGCTTGTCGGACGGCTTGGCATGTGGCGTGTTGCCGGCCTGGCCGGTGGCGAACAGCAGCACGGTGTCGGAGGTCGAGGTATCGCCGTCGACGGTCAGACAGTTGAAGCTCTGGTTGGCCGCCGCCTTCAGCAGGCCTTGCAGGGTATCGGCGGGCAGCTTCGCATCGGTGACCACGAAGGCCAGCATGGTCGCCATGTCCGGCGCGATCATCCCTGAGCCCTTGCAGAAGCCGTTGATCGTCACCGTCTTACCGTCGATCTGGCAGGTCGCGGTGGCGAGCTTGGGAAAGGTGTCGGTGGTCAGGATCGCCTTCGCCGCATCCATCCACTTGTCGCCCGACAGGGCGGCCTTCAGCTTTGGCAGCTGGGCGACGAGCTTCTCGGCCGGCAGGATCTGGCCGATCACGCCGGTGGACGCGAGATACACCTCGTTCGCCTTGCAGCCCAGCGCCTTGGCGGCGCCGTCGGCCGTGGCCTTCACCGACTGCTGGCCGGCCTTGCCGGTGAACACATTGGCGATGCCGGCATTGACCACCAGCGCGCGTGCCCTGCCGCCGGGCAGGATTTTGCGGCACCATTCGACCGGCGCGCCGGGCATCGACGAGCGGGTGAACACGCCCGCCACCGTGGTGCCGGCGACGAACTGCATCACCAGCATGTCGTCGCGGCCCTTGTAGCGCATGCCGGACAGGCCGGTGGCGAACTGGGCCCCGGCAATCGGCGGCAGCTGCGGATAGCTGGAGGGGGCGAGCGGCGAGACCGGATGCGCAGCCATGGATCTGCTCCTGACGTCGGGCTGTGGCTTAACGGGGGCTGTGGCTTACTTCTTCTTCGGCTCGGCGGGCGCGATCGCCGGCAGCTTCTTGCCGCCTTCGGCCGGCCAGTCGAGTTCCTCGATCTTCGCATCCTTGCGCAGATCGGCAACCGTCTTCTCGACGACCTCGTTCGACATCATGTCGAAAATCTGCTGGCGCGATTCCTCGAAGGTCGGCGGCGGCGCCTTACGACGCTCCTCGACCTTGATGATGTGCCAGCCGAACTGGGTCTTCACCGGCTCGCTCACCTGGCCGGGCTGCAGCTTGAAGGCCGCCTCGGCGAATTCCGGCACCATCTTTTCCTTGGTGAAGAAGCCGAGATCGCCGCCGGTGGCAGCCGTGGGTCCGGTCGAGCGCTTCTTGGAGACTTCCGCGAAATCGGCACCCTTCTTCACTTCCTCCAGCGCCGCCTTGGCATCGGCCTCGGTCGGCACCAGGATGTGGCGGGCGTGCACTTCCTCTTCCGGCGGCTGCGACTTGAGCAACTGCTCGTAACGGGCCTTCAGCGTCGCCTCGGTAACCTCGGTGCGCACCTTCTTTTCCAGATAGGCATGCTGCAGCACCTGCTCGCGGGCGGCCTCCAGCTGCTGCTTGACGGCGGGGTCCTTGTCCAGCTTGGCCTTCTCGGCGGCGATGCCGATCAGCTTGCGGGCGGCCAGCTCGTTGACAATGCCGCTGCGGATCTGCTCGAGCGGAATCTGGTTCATCGGCGAGGGCAGCTGGCTGTAGAACTCGATGACTTCCGAGCGGGTGATCGGCTGGCCGTTGACCCGCCCCACCACGGGGTCGCCACCGGCCGGCTTGGTGGTCTGGGCCTGGGCCGTCAGGGCGGTGCCGCCAAGGACGAGGGCGGCGGCAATCAGGATGGTGTGGAGAGGACGGATCACGGTGTGCTCACAGGGAGTTTCGGGGTCGCCGAGCATACCCGTTTCCGGCGCCGGAACAAGCGGCCGGCCGGCTGCTGGCGGAGCTTACGCCGGGGTGGCGTCGGCCGCTGCGGCGGTGGCCGGGCCGGCGGCCGCCAGCATGTCGAGTTCGTTACGCAACTCGTCGATCAGGCGGCTGCTGACCGCGAGGCTGACCGCTTCCTGGTCGAGGATCAGCCGGAAAATCCGCAGTTTCAGGGCCTGCCGGTCGATCAGCCGGTCGGCGGCATGACCAAGCCCTGCGTCGCAGACGATGTCGATCAGCCGGTCTGCGGCATGCAGGCGGCCCCACAGATAGTCGTTCTCGCGATGGGCGCGGCTGAAAAATCCACCGAAGCGCCCGAGATTGACGCCCTTCAGCGTATTGCCCTTGCGGATGGCGACGGCGTCTTCCGGGCTGATGCGGTCGATGCGGATTTCGTTGAACTCGCCGAGGTCGCGCCAGTTGGTGATGGTGAAGGTCAGCACGTCCCAGAACGGAAAGCCGATATAGCCGACCAGCAGGTCGCGCCGCGCCGCCGGGCTCCAGTCCGCCGGCTGCAGGCTGGCCATCACGGCGTCGAGGTCGTCGGTGGTGCGGTCGAGGTCGATGTCGAAGGCCAGCGCATCCACCGCGGCATCGATGCCGGCCAGATTTGCCCGGGCGAAATCATCGGCATCGGCGGCCAGTTCGTCGGCGTCGGTGGTGGTCATGCGGCGGAAAAACAGCTGGGTGATCTGGGCGGCGGAATCGACGCCGATGCCGGCACCGTTGTCGAAGCGGCGCAACTCCTCCTGCGCGTCGTACAGCGTGCGTTTCAGGCCGTCGAGCCGGGCGGCCTGCAGGCCACGCTGCTCGGGGTCATCGAGCTTGCCATAGAGCTGGTTGAGCCGCTGCACCAGGAAGCGCAGGCGGCGCTGGCGGAAGGCGACGTCGAAGCGCAGCAGGAAACGCGCCCAGCCCGGCAGCTGGTCGGGCGGCGTGCCCGGTTCGGCGCGGGCGAAACGTGGCGAGTTGAAGCAGACCTGGCGTTCCTCGGCCCAGCGCTGCAGCACCATGCGGACCCAGCGCCGCTCGGAGGAATGCTCGCTGTAGCGGCAGGAGGCGCAGACCAGCTTGGCGACGAATTCCAGCACGGCGCCGAGCTTGAGGCGCACATAGCCCTCATAGGCGAAGCCGGCATCCTGCACGGCACGCTCGCTGGCCTGCTGGCGCCAGGCGCGGATGTCATCGAGACCGAGCGGACCGTCGATGTCATGCGGCGCGCTGGCAAGCACCAGCCGGGTCACCTGCGGCAGGGTGGCGTCGATCACGCTGCGCAGGTGGTGCACCCGCTCGTTGAAGCGGTTCACCCAGATCAGTTCGTCGGCGACCGGCTCGTTGCGCGGGATGTCGCTGAGCGCGCCCTTGAGCGTGCGGAAAAAGCCCGGCGGCCGGCCGCTCGGCGGCGGGGCGGGGCGCATCGGCGCCGGATCGATGTAAACCAGCCGGCGGTCGACCTGGCGCGCGGCGGGGCGACCACGGATCGCCTTCATCGCGGCGGCAAACGGCTTGTTGGCCAGCACGCCGCCATCGACGAAGGAGGTCAGCTCCGGATCGAGTTCGGCCTTGAAGTAGTTGGCGAAATTCTTCTGCAGGAAGGCGCGCTTCAGCGTCCAGCGCCGGCCCTGTTCTTCCAGCAGGCGGTCCATGTCGCCGAGCTTGGCCGGCGGGAAGGCGCCCGGGAAGGCAGACGTGGCGCGGCCGGCAAAGGCCAGCGCCGGCGCATCCGAGCGGGTGAAGTCCGACTGCTCGCTGCCGTTCGGCCAGCGGCGATAGCCGAAGCGCAAGGTATGGCGATGCTCGCGGTCGCGGATCGCCGGCGGATCGTGGATCGGAATATATTGCAGGTAGCCGTAGAAGTCGGTCAGGGTGACGAACATCTCGAGCGTCTGGCCAGCCGGCATCAGCGAGGCGCCGGGCTGCTCGGGGTCGCCCATGGCATCGAGGCCGGCCATCAGCTGGCGCATCAGGTGCTGGCCGTCGAAGGGCGGCTGGAACCAGCGCGAGCGCGTGAACATCGAGATTTTCTGGCGCACCTCCTCGTCCATCAGCAGGCGGCCGAGCCTTGAGCGCGAGGCGAGCCAGATCAGCGGCCGCATGTAGAACTTGCTCCAGCGGCTGGCGCGCTTTTGCGGGTCGAGCAGGCGCGAGACGTCGGATTCGCGCAGCCACAGGTCGCGGAAATGATCGATCCGCAGGTCATGTGCCAGCGCGCGGCCGAGGATGATGCCGTTGATGCCGCCGGCCGAGGCGCCCGAGATCACGTCGACGACGACGCGCAGGTCGACTTCCTTGCCGAGCTCCTGCAGCAACTCGAAATAGGCATGCTCACTGTCGTATTCGGGATCGCCGTGGCGGACCTGGTCGGCGAAGCGGGCGCTGTGGCGTGCGTCGTCCTTCGGCAGGCCGTGATAGACCTTCGAGGCGCGCGCCAGCTTGAGGACTTCCTTGACCACGCCGTGCATGTAGATGGCGAGCGAGACGCCGCCGAAACACACCAAAGCGAGGCGCAGTTCCTTTTCCTGCACGCATTTCCTCCGGTCGCAGGCCCGAGTCGGAGTCTGCGCCTTCGGCCGGCTTTCCTCAAGCGGCAGGCCGGTTTATCGGGCGGCCCGGATTAGCGGGTGGGCAGGGCGAGCAGGGCGTCGGCGGCCTCGTTCAGGCAGGCGTCGCCCTCCGGCATCAGGCCGGCGAAATTCGGCCAGGCATGCGGCAGGCCGTGCCACAGCTTCAGCGTCACCGGCACGCCGGCGGCACCGGCGCGTTCGGCCAGCCGCAGGGTATCGTCGCGCAGCAATTCGCTGTCGCTGGCATGCAGGATCAGCGGCGGCAGGCCGGTCAGGTCGCCATAGAGCGGCGAGACCAGCGGGTCGGTCGTCGCCGTCGTGCCGGCATAGAGGCCGGCGGCAAAGCGCACCTGGGCCGGCATGAACCAGGCGCAGCGGTCGATATTTTCCTCGATGGCGGTGCCGGTGCAGGCAAGGTCGGTCCAGGGCGAAAACACCGCGCAGGCGCCGGGCAGCGGCAGGCCGTCCCGTTGCGCTGCCAGCATCAGTGCCAGCGCCAGCCCGCCGCCGGCGGAATCCCCGGCGAGCCAGATGCGGTCGGCGCGATAGCCGCGGCCGAGCAGCCAGCGCCAGGCGGCCAGGGCATCTTCCAGCGCGGCGGGATAGGGATGTTCCGGCGCCAGCCGGTAATCGAGCGCGAAGACGGCGATGCCGAGCCGTTTGGCCAGTCGCGCGGTGATTGCCCGATGGGTGCGCGGCGCCCCGCAGATATAGCCGCCACCATGCAGGTACAGCAGCACCCGGCCGCGTCGCGCCTGTTGCGGTCGCAGCCATTCGCCGCGCACCGGCGCCTTGACGCGCTCTGCCGTCACGCCGGCCGGCAGCCGGGCGCGGGTCAGGGTGTGCATCAGGGCCCGGACCAGCGGGATGTCCTTGCGGGTGAAGCGGCGCGGCTTGATCAGCCGGCGCAGGCCGCGGGCAATCAGCCGGGCCTGCGGACTGGGCATGGTGCGGTGCGGGCGGCGGCTCATCGGGCGAGACTAGCCAGCCGGGCAGCCGGTCACAACTCATGCCCACGGGCAGCTTGCTGAGCGACCCACGGCTTGCCGGGGCGGCCATGGCGTCGTACATCCTGTGCCATGTCGGGAATTTCCCATCTTTCTGCGGCGGTAACCGTCGACCGGGCCGGCCATGAGCTGCGGCGCGGCCGGCCGGTGCTGCTGACGCTGGGGCAGGGCGCCGAGCAGCAGCGCGCCCTGGTGCTGGCGGCCGAGACCCTGACGGAAGATGCCCTGGCCGCGCTGCCGGCTGGCGGCGATGCCGCACTGGCGCTGTCCGCCTCGCGCGCTGCCGTGCTGCATATCGGCCCGACCGGCCATGACACCCTGCTGCTGCCGCTGGCCGACCTGCCGGCGCCGGCGGCCGAGCGGGCGACGCTGATCCGCGACCTCGCCGATGCCGGCCGCGATCTGGCCGCGCCGCTGCGCGGACCGTTCACCCGCATCAAGGCGCCGCCGCCGGAGACCGCGCGGCTGGCCGTCAAGCTGGCCAAGACGGCCTATCTGCTGCCGGCCGCGGTTCATGTCGCATTGCCCGCCGATGCCGCAATTGACCCTGCATGGCTGGTCGTGCCGGGCGAAGCGGTGGCGGATTTCGACATGGCGGAGGCTGAGACACTGGTGCAGGTCAGCCAGGCGCGGCTGCCGGTGGCCGATGCCGAGCATGCGCGGCTTTATGCCTTCCGCCCCGGCGACGGCCGGCAGGAGCATTTTGCGCTGGTGATCGGCGAGCCCGACCCGCAGCAGCCGGTGCTGGTGCGGCTGCATTCCGAATGCTTCACCGGCGACCTGCTGGGCAGTCTGCGTTGCGACTGCGGCGAACAGTTGCGCGGTGCCGTGCGCACCATCAGCGCGGCCGGCAGCGGCGTGCTGCTGTATCTGGCGCAGGAAGGCCGCGGCATCGGCCTGGTCAACAAGCTGCGGGCCTACCAGCTGCAGGACCAGGGGTTCGATACCGTCGAGGCGAACCAGCGGCTCGGCTTCGATGCCGACGAACGCTGGTTCCTGCCGGCGGCCCGCATGCTGCAGCGGCTGGGCTTCAGCCGGGTCCGGCTGCTGACCAACAACCCGGAAAAGGTGAAGGGCCTGGCGGCCTGCGGCATCGAGGTGGTCGAGCGGGTGCCGCATAAATTTCCGCCCAACGCCCATAACGAGGCCTATCTAGCCGCCAAGCGGAAAAAGTCGGGCCATTATCTCTAGCCTGCAGATCCTGTCAGCCACCCGGCAGGAATTGCCGGCAGGGTCATGGGCTGTGAATAAAAACACTGGAAAACGGCTGTAAATAACTGGCCCGCGGCTTGCAAAACCGGTTGGGGAAAGGACCCGAACCGCGATCATGCCATGACCGATGCCGTCTTCCTCAGTGCCAGCGACCAGCCGAGCGAGTATATCCGCGCGCAGGAAGCGGCCGGCAAAACCATGCCGGCCCAGCCGGGTCTGTTCGGCAAGGAAGGGTTCTCTTTCGGGGACTTCCTCGACATCATCAACCCGCTGCAGCACATCCCGATCGTCTCGACGATCTACCGGGCGATCACCGGCGACACGATCCAGCCCGGGGCGCGGATTGCCGGCGATACCCTGTTCGGCGGCCCGATCGGGCTGGTCGGTGGCGTGATCGATGCCATGGTGCAGGAAAGCACCGGCAAGGACATCGGCCAGCAGGCGCTGGCCATGGTCGGCATCGATGTCGGGCCGGACAAACCGGCTGTACCGGCCACTGCAGTGGCCGCAGCCTCCGAGCCGACCCAGGATACCGGCGGCGTGTCGCCCGCAGCGCAGGCCACCGCCCAGCAAGTTGCGGCACAGCAGGTTGCCGCGCGGCAGGCGCAGCCGCAATCCCAGGCGCAGTCCGACCTGAAGATGACCGTCGGCCGCGCGCCGGGCGCCGCGGCCGCGCAATCGAAATACCGCTGGGCCGGCAGCGAGCCGGAGCCGAAGCAGAAGGAGGTCGGCCCCGACGACGCCGTGGTGGAGTCGACCTACGACAGCCAGCAGCTGGCGCAGGGCCTGGCCGAGCAGCAGCTGGCGTCGCGTCGCGCCGTCGAACAGATGCTGGCCGCGCACCAGGTCGAAGCGGCCCAGACCAATTCAGCGCCCAATTCAGCATCACCGACCCAGAGCAATCCTGTCCCGGCCAATCCCGTTGCGGCGCAGCCCCCGCGCGGCAACGGCCAGCCCGATCCCGCGGCGATCATTTCGGCCATGGCGCAGGGCCCCCGGCCGGGTGCGCGATCGATTGCGACGCCGTCTGACGCGCCGCAGGTCGGCGCCGATGGCCGCGTGTGGTTCCCGGCCTTCCCGCGCGGTGTGGCGCCGACACGGGCCGTCGGCACCACGCCGGTCACCCAGCAGTCGGTGGCCGCCAAGTTCGGCACGGCGAAAGCCTCGCTGCCCGGCGCTCCGGCGCCGGCTTCGGTGCCATCCTCCGCGGCCCCACTCATCGACGAATCGGTGCAGGCGGCAACCAGCGACTGGTCCGAGCGGGCTGCAGCCGGTTACCAGAAATATTTCGCCATGCAGCAGCAGGCCGACCGCACCCGTGCGGCGGACCAGTATCACTGAACCCTGCGGCAAGCCGCTGCCGGCCCTTGCCTGACGGTACCGAATCCCGCTTGATCGCCACATGAATGTCATCACGGTCACCACCGATGGACGGCTGCGCTTCGGCGGGCTGGATTTCCGCTGCGCGCTCGGTCGTGGCGGCTGCGTTGCGGAAGCCGACAAGCGCGAAGGCGATGGCGCCACGCCGTTCGGCCTCTATCCGTTGCGCCAGGTGCTCTATCGGCCCGACCGGCTGCCGGCCGCGCCGCAGACCCGGCTGTCCTGCGCCGCGCTGACGCCGGCGGACGGCTGGTGCGACGATCCGGCCGATGCCGCCTATAACCGGCAGGTCGTGCTGCCCCATGCCGGACGGCATGAACGGCTGTGGCGCGACGACGGCATCTACGATGTCATTGTCGTGCCCGGGCACAACGACGATCCGCCGATCCCGGGACTTGGCAGCGCGATCTTCCTGCATGTCGCGCGGGCCGATTACAGTCCCACCGAGGGCTGCATCGCGCTGGCGCTGCCCGACCTGCTGTCCCTGCTGGCGCTGGTGACGCCGCGGACGATGCTGCAGGTGCTGCCTGCCGCCTGAAGCCGCCGCGGAGAGAAGGGGCTTAAACAGCCGGCCGCAGGTCTGCTATAGATCAGGGAAAGCATAAGGTCGGCAAACACGGACCGGGAGGAAACGATGGCGGGCCGCTATCAGCAGGTTTACGACGCGGCGATGGCCGATCCGGAGGCATTCTGGGCCGAGGCGGCCGCCGAGTTGCACTGGGACAAACCGTGGCAGCAGGTGCTGGATGCGTCCAACCCGCCGTTCTACCGCTGGTTCGTCGGTGCCGAAACCAACACCTGCTACAACGCGCTCGACCGCCATATCGCCGCCGGGCATGGCGACCGCGTCGCCCTGATCTATGATTCGCCGGTCACCGGCACGGTGCGCAGCTTCACCACGCTGGAGCTGCGCGACCGTGTCGCCAAACTCGCCGGCGCGATGAAGGCACATGGCGTGACCAGGGGTGACCGCGTCATCATCTACATGGCGATGACGCCGGAAGCGGCGATGGCGATGCTGGCCTGCGCGCGGCTCGGTGCGATCCACTCGGTTGTGTTCGGCGGTTTCGCGCCGCGCGAGCTGGCCACCCGCATCGACGATGCCAGGCCGGTGATGATCATCGCGTCGTCCTGCGGCCTGGAGCCCGGCCGCGTGGTCGAATACAAGCCGCTGCTGGATCAGGCCATCGAGATCGCCGCGCACAAGCCGAAACACTGCCTGATCTTCCAGCGGCCGATGTACGAAGGGCCGATGCAGGCGGGTCGCGACCTCGATTTCGACGCGGAAGTCGCGGCGGCGGCGGCGGCCGACTGTGTGCCGGTGGCGGCCACCGATCCGCTCTATGTGCTCTATACGTCGGGCACCACCGGCGTGCCCAAGGGCGTGGTGCGCGACAACGGCGGCCATATGGTGGCGCTGAACTGGTCGATGCGGAATATCTACGGGATGAAGCCGGGCGATGTGTTCTGGGCGGCCTCCGATGTCGGCTGGGTGGTCGGGCATTCCTACATCGTCTATGCACCGCTGATCCATGGCTGCACTTCAGTGCTCTATGAGGGCAAGCCGGTCGGCACGCCGGATGCCGGCGCCTACTGGCGGGTGATCCAGCAGCACCGGGTGGCGGCGCTGTTCACCGCGCCGACCGCCTTCCGCGCCATCAAGAAGGAAGATCCGAAGGCCGAGCTGCTGAAGCAGTATGACCTGTCGCAGTTCCGCACGCTGTTCCTGGCCGGCGAGCGCGCCGATCCGGATACAGTGCACTGGGCCGAGGACAGCCTGCACCGGCCGGTGATCGATCACTGGTGGCAGACCGAGACCGGCTGGCCGATGGCCGCCAACTGCATGGGCATCGAGGTGCTGCCGGTCAAATACGGGTCGCCGACCAAGGTGGTGCCGGGCTACGACGTGCAGGTGCTGGACGACGACGGCCAGGCGGTGAAGGTCGGCGATATCGGCAACATCGTGGTCAAGCTGCCGCTGCCGCCGGGCACCCTGCCGACGCTGTGGCACAACGACGAGGGTTTCCGGAAAAGCTATCTCGCGCGCTTCCCCGGTTATTACAACACCGGCGATGCCGGCTTCATCGACGAGGACGGCTATCTGTTCATCATGAGCCGCACCGACGACATCATCAATGTCGCCGGCCACCGCCTGTCGACCGGCGGCATGGAGGAGGTGCTGTCCGCGCATCCGGATGTGGCGGAATGTGCCGTGGTCGGCGTCGCCGATGCGCTGAAAGGCCAGGTGCCGCTCGGTTTCGTGGTGCTGAAATCCGGCGTCAGCCGCGCGGAGGACCAGATCACCCGCGAGCTGGTGCTGCTGGTGCGCGAAAAGATCGGCCCGGTGGCGGCTTTCAAGCAGGCGGTGGTGGTGAAACGGTTGCCGAAAACCCGTTCCGGCAAGATACTGCGCGGCACCATGCAGAAGATCGCCGACGCGCAGGATTACCGCCTGCCAGCCACCATCGACGATCCCGCCATTCTTGGCGAGATCAAGGATGCGCTGCAGCCGCTCGGCTATGCCCGACAGCCCTGATCCGTGACGCCCAAACGCGCGATAGCTGCGCGCCTGCGTGCCTGGGTTTCCGCCTTCGCGGTCTATCGCGACCGGCGGATCATGGCCATCGTTCTGCTCGGGTTCGCATCCGGCCTGCCGCTGGCGCTGACCGGCCAGACCCTGCAGGCCTGGCTAACCGAATCGGGCGCCTCGCTGCAGTCGATCGGCCTGTTTGCCCTCGTCGGCGTGCCCTATACGCTGAAATTCCTGTGGGCACCGCTGGTCGACCGGCTGCCGCTGCCCGGCTTCACGCATCTGCTCGGCCGCCGCCGCGGCTGGCTGGTGTTCGCGCAGATCCTGCTGATCGCGGCGATTGCGGCGCTGGCGCTGAGCAACCCGGCCGGCGCGCTGGTCGCCACCGCGTTCTGCGCCGTCGCCGTCGCTTTCGCCTCGGCCACCCAGGACATCGTGATCGATGCCTGGCGCGTCGAGATCCTCGAGGAGCGCCAGCTCGCCGCCGGTGCTGCCGCCATCGTGTTCGGCTATCGCATCGGCATGCTGGTCTCGTCGGCCGGTGCGCTCTTCCTCGCCACCCTGTTCGCCTGGCCGCTGGTCTATGCGGCGATGGCCGCCGCCCTGCTGGTCGGCGTAATCACCGTGCTGCTGATCGGCGAGCCGGCCTCGAAGCCGCGCGGCGATGCCGACCGCCGGTTTGCCGAGGCGACCGCCTGGCTGCAGGCGCGGCCGCATCTGTCCGGGCCGCTGGCGCGGCTGCTGGCCTGGTTCTATGCCAGTGCCGCCGGTCCTTTCCTGCAGTTCATGTCGCGCAAGGGCTGGGTCGGCATCCTGCTGTTCGTCATGCTGTATAAGCTGGGCGACAGTCTGGCCGGCACGCTGGCCACCAGCTTCTATCTGCAGACCGGCTTCTCCAAGGCGGAGATCGCCGAGGTCGGCAAGCTTTACGGCTTCGGCGCCACCATGATCGGGCTGTTCCTCGGCGGTTGGCTGATGCAGGCGGCCGGGCTGTATCGTGCGCTGTGGGTCTGCGGCATCCTGCAGATGCTGTCCAACCTGATGTTTGCCGCGCTCGCGCTGCATGGACACGATGTCTGGTTTCTCGCGCTCACCGTGGGGCTTGAAAATCTGGCCGGCGGCATGGGCACCGCGGCGCTGGTCGCCTATCTCTCGGCGCTCTGCGACATCGCCTACACGGCGACGCAATATGCCTTGCTGTCGTCGCTGACCGCGGTGGCGCGCACTGTGCTGTCGTCCTATGCAGGTTTTCTCGCCGCACCGCTTGGCTGGCCGCTGTTTTTCGTTTTCACCACGGTGGCGGCCATCCCGGGCCTGCTGCTGCTGGCCTGGCTGACCCGGCGCGGCGCGGCAACGCGGATCGAGCGGAAACCCGGCGATACACCGCTGCTGGCCGAGGACTGACACGCCCTCTGTCAAGCGGGCGTGTTGCAGGGATGTGGCGGCCGTTACCCAATATCTAGGTGGGGAATTTGCGATTTGCCCCCAGATATTTTATTAGGGACGGGTTTTCGCAGATGTGTCATATATTTGACATGTTCGAGTCACAGTGTATGGCCATAGTGGAATAATGAACATGCAGTTGCCACTCTCCGCCCCGCCGGCTGTACAACCGCCCCGTCAAGCCCGGAGCGGGTGGCAGTGTGTCTCCGCCGATGGTCGCTTCGAGGTCCGCCTGACCCGGAGCCCTGAGGACATCGCTGCTGCCCAGCGGCTGCGCTACCGCGTCTTCTACGAGGAGATGGCTGCCGAGCCGTCGCCCGAGATGGCGCGTCTCGGCCTCGACTTCGACCAGTTCGATACCCAGTGCGACCACCTGATGGTGTTCGACCGCAACCGTCCGGCCGGCGAACAGGTGGTCGGCACCTATCGTCTGCTGCGCCGCGGTGTGGCCGAGCAGCATGGCGGTTTCTATTCGGCCTCCGAATACGATCTGCAGCCGATGCTCGATTTCGTCGGCCCGATGGGCGGCCTGCTGGAACTCGGCCGTTCCTGCGTGCATCGCGACTATCGCACCAATGCCACCATCCAGCTGCTGTGGCGCGGCATCTCGACCTATATCTCCGACCATGGCATCAGCTTCATGTTCGGCTGCGCCTCGTTCCCCGGTATCGATCCGCAGCAGCATGCGCTGGCGCTCAGCTACCTGCATGCCCATCATCTGCCGCCGCAGGAATGGCGGGTGCGTGCGGTATCCAGCCGCTATGAGCCGATGAACCTGCTGCCGCCCGACCAGATCAATCCGCGCACCGCCCTGCATGCCCTGCCGCCGCTGATCAAGGCCTACCTGCGGCTCGGCGCCTATATCGGCGACGGCGCCGTGGTCGACCGCCAGTTCGGCACCACCGACGTCTTCATCCTGCTGCCGGTCGAGCGCATCGCGCCGAAATATCAGAACCGCTTCAACGCGGAAGAAGGCCTGGTGCATCACGCCTGAGCGTGTGCCCGCCGGACCGGTCGAACCAGCGGCGCCGCATCCCGGCGCCGCTTTCGTTTGGCGGCTTTCACTCGTGGGCGCGCTTGCGTAACATTCCGCAAGAAGACCCCGCATGAGGGTCGCCCGAGGAAACGGCGGAACGGCAATGAATCTGGCATATCTGCTGCAGCGGGCAGCGAAAACATGGGGCACGCGCCCGGCGCTGTCGGTCGGGCGCGAGGTGCGGCTGACCTACGCACAGATGGGCGCGCGGGTGCCCCGGCTGGCAGCCGGGCTGATCGCGGCCGGTGGCCTGCAGCGCGGCGACCGGGTGGCACTGGTGCTGAAGAACAGCCCGGAGTACTGGGAGCTGATGTTCGCCCTGTGGCATGCCGGTCTTGCCGCGGTGCCGGTCAATGCCAAGCTGCATGCCCGCGAGGTGGCGTGGATCGTCGAAAATTCCGGTGCGAAGCTAGTGGTGGCCTCGGCGGCGCTGGCGGACGATCTCGCGGCGCTGCTGGGCGGCCTGCCGGCGCCGCCGAGGCTGATCGTCGCGGAGAGCACGGATTTCACCCGCCTGTATGACGCCGCGCCGCTGCCGATGGCAGGCGACATCGACGAGAACGCGCTGGCCTGGCTGTTCTATACCTCGGGCACCACCGGCCGGCCCAAGGGCGCCATGCTGACCCACCGCAACCTGTGGGCCGCGACCCTGAACTATTTTGCCGATGTCGACCGCGTCGGGCCGCAGGACTGCATCATCCACTGCGCGCCGATCAGCCATGGCTCCGGCCTCTACGGCCTGCCCCATGTGGCGCGCGGCGCCAACCAGGTAATCCCGTACTCCGGCGGCTTCGACCCGGCCGAGACGCTCGACCTGATCGCGCACTGGCCGGGCTGCAGCTTCTTTTTCGCGCCGACCATGGTGCATCGCCTGGTCCATGCGCCGCAGATCGCCACGGCCGACACGTCGAACCTCAAGACCATCGTTTACGGCGGCGGGCCGATGTATGTCGCCGACCTGCTCGATGCGATGCGGGTACTCGGGCCGAAACTGGCGCAGATCTACGGCCAGGGCGAGGCGCCGATGACGATTACCGGCATGGACAAGGGCATGCATGTCGACGATGGCCATCCGCGCTACCGCGAGCGGATCGGCTCGGCCGGCGTGGCGCGCACCGATGTCGAGGTGCGCGTGGTCGATGCCGCCGACAACCCGCTGCCGCCGGGCGAGATCGGCGAGATCGTCTGCCGCGGTCCGGTGGTGATGGCCGGCTACTGGAACAATCCGGAGGCGACGGCGCAGGCCCTGCTCGGCGGCTGGCTGCACACCGGCGATGTCGGCAGCTTCGACGAAGACGGCTGGCTGACGTTGAAGGACCGCAGCAAGGACATGATCATCTCGGGCGGCAGCAACATCTATCCGCGCGAGATCGAGGAGGTGTTGCTGCAGCATCCGGACATCGCCGAGGTCTCGGTGGTCGGCAAGCCGCATCCGGACTGGGGCGAGGAGGTCGTCGCCTTCGTGGTCGGCCGTGACGGCGCGGCGGTGACGGCCGCCACGCTGGATGCGCTCTGCCTCGACCATATCGCCCGCTTCAAGCGGCCGAAGCAGTACCGCTTCCTGCCCGCCCTGCCGAAGAACAACTACGGCAAGGTGCTGAAGACCGACCTGCGCCGGCTGCTGCAGGAGGAGCCGTGACCGTCTGTCGGGCGGTCAGGCGTTCTCCATGGCCTTGAGATAGATCGAGCGCTTCGGCTTGGCCATCAGGCGGCGCAGCATCGGCTCGAAAGCCTCCAGCGGCATGGTCTCGGCTTCCGGATCGAAGGCGCATTGGTCGAACTTCTCGCAGAACTCGGCGGTGTGGCCGAAATGCGGATGACCGCGGAACTGTTCGCGCAGGTCGCGGTCGAGGCCGACAAAGTGGAAGAAGTAATAGCCCTGGAAGATGCCGTGATGCTCCAGCATCCAGTGGTTCTTCTCGGAAACGAACGGCTTGAGGATCGCCGCGCCGATATCGGCGTGGTTCATCGAGCCGAGCGTGTCGCCGATGTCATGCAGCAGGGCACAGGCGACATATTCCTCGTCCATGCCGCCCTGGTGGGCGAAGGTCGCGGTCTGCAGCGAATGGGTCAGCCGGTCGACCTGGTAGCCGCCGAAATCGCCGTCCAGCAGCCGCAGGTGCGCCAGCACGCGGTCGGGCAGGGTGGTGTTGAAGGCCTTCGCCGAGGTGGCGATGATCGCCCAGTCGTCCCGGGTGCCTTCGGTCATGGCACGGAACTGGGCGCGCGGCTCGCTGGCGTCGTGGCTCATGATGCGCGCCTCCTCAGTTCCGGTAGCCGGGATCGAGGCGGTCGAGCTTGCGCAGCAGGGCCGGCCAGGCCAGCGACCCGCCCATGCCGCGGGTGGCCTCTTTCGCCTGCGCCAGGATGCCGTCGACGATCGGCTTCGGCACCGCGCGCAGCCTGCCGCCGCCCGACTGGGCCATGATCTGCATGGTGCAGGCGCGTTCCAGGATGTAGATGCCGAGGAAGGCATCGGCCACGGTGGGACCGACCGCCATGGTGCCGTGGTTGCGCAGCAGCATCATGTTGCTGCGGCCGAGATCGGCGACCAGCCGCTGCTTTTCGTCCGCGTTGAGGGCGACGCCTTCGTAATCGTGATAGCTCATCTGCGCATAGGGAAACAGCGCGGTCTGGCTGATCGGCAGCAGGCCGTCTTCCTGCGCCGAGACGGCGACACCGGCATTGGTATGCAGGTGGATGACGCAGCCGGCATCGGGCCGTGCCTCGTGCACCGCGCTGTGGATGGTGAAGCCGGCCGGGTTGATCGACTTCGGATCGTCGTCGATCACCGTGCCGTCGAGCCCGACCTTGACCAGGCTCGAGGCGGTCATCTCCTCGAACATCAGGCCGTAGCGGTTGACCAGGAAATGATCATGGCCGCCGGGCACCCGGGCCGAGATATGGGTGAAGACGAGATCGTCCCAGCCATACAGGGCGACGAGGCGGTAGCAGGCGGCGAGATCGACGCGCGTCTGCCATTCGGCTTCCGAACAGGAATTGCGACGGTCCAGCTGGACCACATTCTGCGACATGGCGTTTCTCCGGGACGTTTATTTGTTGTTATGCCCGGGATCATAGGACAGCCGGCCGCCGCCGTCTGTGATTTTTGCGGCTAAAATCGCCGCAGCTTCCCTTGCGGAAGGGGCGGTCAGCCCTGAGCGTCCACCTTCTGGCTGCCGGGCGCGCCCTTGGTGGTCGAATATTCGAAATGCAGCGCCTTGCCGCCGGACAGCTGCGGGAAGATCGCATGCGCCGTCGTTGCGGCCTCGGCAAAGCCGGTCAGAATCAGCTTGAGCTTGCCGCGATAGCTGGCCACATCGCCGATGGCGAAGATACCGGGCTCGGAGGTCTGGCAGGTTGCCGGATCGACCGGCAGGTGATGCTGTTCCAGCGCCACGCCCCATTGCGCGATGGGGCCGAGGTCGGTCTTCAGCCCGAAGAAGGCGAGCAGGGCATCGGCGGGCAGGCGGCGGCGGTTGCCGTCCAGCGAGGCGACCGTCACCTCTGACAGCATACCGTTGTCGCCCGCAAGTCCGGCGAGCTGGTACGGCACCACGATCTCCAGTCCCGTCGTTCCGGTATTCGGACCCTGCAGCGCGCGCAGCTTTGCCACGCTTTCAGTCGCGGCGCGGAACTGGTCGCGGCGATGCACGAAGAATATCTGCGATGCGATGCCGTGCAGCGCCAGCGCCCAGTCGACCGCGCTGTCGCCGCCGCCGGCGATTACCACACTCTTGCCGCGATAGGCTTCCGTTCTGCGCACCAGATACTGCACGCCGCTGCCTTCGGGCCGGCCTTCGTAGGCCGTGATGCCGTCGAGCGGCGGCCGGTTCGGGCCGAAGGCGCCGGCACCGGCGGCGATGATCACCGCGCCGGCCTCGATCACGGTGCCCTTCGAGGTGGTCAGGCGGAAGCGGCGGCCGTCCGCATGGCCGCCGGCCAGGCGCTCCAGTTTCTCGACGCGCTGGCCGAGATGGTAGACCGGATGCACGGCGGCGGCCTGTGCTTCCAGCCGCTCGACCAGGTCGCCGCCGGAAATCTGCGGATAGCCCGGGATGTCGTAGATCGGCTTTTCCGGATACAGCGCGCTGCACTGGCCGCCGATGGCATCCAGCGTGTCGATCACATGGCTGCGGAAGCCGAGCATGCCGCATTCGAACACGGCGAACAGGCCGACCGGGCCGGCACCGACAATGGCTACATCTGTGGAATGGGTCATCGATCCGGACTGCGTCTGGCGGGGCGGGCCTTTTTAGCCGGTCCCGGCCGTCGCCGCCAGATACAGGGGGCTGGTTCGCCTAATCCGCTGATTTTCCAGCGGAACGCGCGGGACCCTGGGCGCAGGTGCTCAGTCGCCGCCGGCCAGCTCCACGAGTCTGCCGAGATCGCTGAGCGTCACCCGGTCGGCGCCATCCAGCCGGATCACGCCGAGCTGGCGCAGGCGGCTGAAGCCGCGGCTGACCGTTTCCAGGGTCAGGCCGAGATGGTCGGCGATCTCGTTGCGGGTCATGGCGAGGGTCAGCGGCGAGGCCGGCGCGCCGCGGTCCTCGTTACGCCGCGCCGCGCGCAGCAGGAAGGAAGCGACGCGTTCCACTGCGGTCTTGCGGCCGAGCATCAGCTGCTGCTCGCCGGCGGCGGCGATGCGCCGACTGGCGAACGACAGCACGCGGCGGCCGAGCGGTGCGCTCTGTTCCATGGCGCGGGCGAAAGCGCCACGCGGAAAGCGGCAGACATGCACCTCGGTCAGCGTCTCGGCGGTCAGGATGTGATGGGTCATGTCGCCGTCGAGGCCGAGGCCGATGAAATCGCCCGGGCCGAGGAATTCGGTGATCTGGCGCCGGCCGTCGGGCAGCGACAGCGACAGGCTGAGCTGCCCGGTGGTGACGGTATAGACGTGCTCGGCCGGATCGCCCTCCTGGAACAGCAGGCGATGCGGCTCCAGCACCATGGTGTGGTTGATCTGCTTCAGGCGGTTCCAGTCGTCGTGGTCGAGGCCGGCGCAGATGCTGAGCTGGCGCACCGTGCAGGTGGTGCAGGGATCGCTGACCGCGCCGCGCACCTGGCCATGCACCGGCCCGGCGGAGCGTACAGTGCTGTGACGGGGCGGGGATTCGAAGGCAACAACGGTCATGGCGAGCTCCAGCAGTCTTCAGTCGTCGAAGCCATCATACCCTGCGGCCGGGCGCGGGCCTGCGCGCGCCGGGTCGCAGCGTCATTCTGCCGCAGTTTTCCGATAAATATCGAGCCGATACCCTATCGGCTCGATACCATTGCCTGCCTCAGATGCTGCGGCCGGCCTTCTGCCAGTACGGTTCGCGGAGCTTGCGCTTGAAGATCTTGCCGGAATCCTCGCGCGGCAGCGTCGCCGCCACCTCGACGCGACGCGGCAGCTTGTATTTGGCGATGCGCGGCAGCAGGAAGGCCTGCACATCGGCCGGCGTCGGCGCGGCGGCCGCATCGTCGGGCTCTATATAGGCGCAGAGGCTTTCGCCAAATTCCTCGTCGGGGATGCCGAACACCGCGCAATCCTTCACGCCCGGCATGGTGATCAGCACGCTCTCGATCTCGGCCGGATAGATGTTCACGCCGCCCGAAATCACCATGTCGCGCTTGCGGTCGGACAGGTAGACGAAGCCGTCGGCCTCGACGCGGCCGACATCGCCCACCGTGATGAGATGGCCACGACCGACCTCGCGCCGTTTGTCGTCGAGGCGATGGTAGGTGAAGTCGGAGGTATGCGGCGCGTGGATATACAGCTCGCCGGTTTCGCCCGGCGGCAGCGCGTTGCCCTGCTCGTCAAAGGCGGTGACGGTGCAACCGGGCAGGATGCGGCCGACGCTGCCGGGATGGGTGCGCGCATCGGCAGCCGACAGCCAGACGGCGATGCCGGTCTCGGTGGAGCCGTAATACTCGTTGATCACCGGCCCCCACCAGTCGAGCATCGCCTGCTTCACCGGCGGTGCGCAGGGCGCGGCGCCATGCACGACGTCGCGCAGGCTGGAGACATCGTATTTCTGCCGGGTGTCTTCGGGCAGTTTCAGCAGTCGCACGAACATGGTCGGCACGATATGCATGTTGGTGACGCGGTAGCGCTGGATCAGCGCCAGCATCTCTTCCGGGTCGAAGCGGGCCTGCAGCACGATGGTCTTGCCCTGCCGCGCCGCGGTCAGGCCGTAGGAATTCGGCGCCGAATGATACATCGGCCCGTTCATCAGGATCACGCCCGGCTGGCCGGCCTTCAGGCCGTAATAGGTGCCGATCGCCACCGTATTGGCGGCCACTTGCTCTGGCGTCGGCTTCTCGCGCCGCACGCCCTTGGGCCGGCCGGTGGTGCCGGAGGTATAGATCATGGCGTTGCGCGGCACCGCCGTGGCATCGGTATCCGGCGGCTGTTTCGCCAGCCAGTCGTTCCAGTTCTCGAGGCCGGCCGGCATCGCACCCGATGCCATACTGCCGGGCGCCACGCCATAGGCCTGCGCGATCTCGGGCGGCGTCGGCACCACGAAGACTTTGACATGCCCCGGTACGCCTGCGGCGATGCCCGGCCACAGGTCGCTGTGCACGAGCAGCACCCTGGCATCGGAATCCTGCAGGATGTAGGCGGTCTCGTCGGCGGTGAAATGCCAGTTCACCGGCGTGGCATAGGCGCCGGCGCGGGACGCACCCAGCGAGGCCTCGAAGAAGGCGAAGTCGTTGCGCAGGTAAAGCGCCACCACATCGCCCTCCCCGATGCCGAGCGCGCGGAAACCACCGGCGGCCAGCGCGACACGGTGGTCGAACTCCGCCCTGGTCAGCCGGCGCTCACCGGAAACAAGATCTCCCGGGACCAGGTCACCCGGATTGATCGCATCCATGCGCCTTACTCGGCGGCGGCGCTGGCCGGGGCGAAACGCGCCGCCAGCAGGGCGACCTGCGCCTCGTCGTATTCCTGGCGCAGCCGCTCGACCAGCTCGGCGACGCTGGGCACGTCATTGATGCTGCCGACACCCTGGCCGGCCCCCCAGATATCGCGCCAGGCCTTCGACTTGGCGCCGCCGCCGGAGCCGAAATTCATCGTCGTCTTGTCGGCCACGGGCAGGTTGTCGGGATCGAGGCCGGCCCTGGCGATGCTCGGCTTCAGGTAATTGCCGTGCACGCCGGTGAACAGCGGCGAGTAGACGATGTCGCTGGCCGCGGTCTCGACCAGCATCTGCTTGTAGGCGGCATCGGCATTGGCTTCGCGGGTGGCGATGAAGCGGGTGCCCATATAGGCAAGATCGGCGCCCATCGCCTGGGCGGCGAGGATCGAGCGACCGTTGGCGATGGCGCCCGACAGCGCGATGGTGCCGTTGTAGAAGCGGCGTACTTCGGAGACCAGCGCGAAGGGGCTTAGCGTGCCGGCATGGCCGCCGGCGCCTGCGCAGACCAGGATCAGGCCATCGACGCCCTGTTCCAGCGCCTTTTCGGCATGGCGCACGCTGATCACGTCATGCATAACGATGCCGCCATAGGAATGCGCCGCCTTCACCACATCGGCCGGCGGCCTGAGCGACGTGATCATGATCGGCACCTGGTGCTTCACGCAGATCTCGATGTCATGCTCGAGCCGGTCGTTCGAGGCATGCACGATCTGGTTCACCGCAAAGGGCGCCACCTTGGCGTTCGGATTGGCCTTCTGGTAGGCGGTCAGTTCCTCCTTGATGCGGATGATCCATTCTTCCAGCACTTCCTTGGGGCGTGCGTTCAGCGCCGGGAAGGAGCCGACGATGCCGGCCTTGCACTGGGCGATCACCAGGTCGGGCCCGGAGACGATGAACAGCGGTGAGCCGATCACCGGCAGGGAGAGCTTGCCTTGCATGAGGCGCGGGATGGTCATGACGTTTCCTCTTGGTCGTGGGTCTGTGTCGTGGGTCTGGCGATTCAGGCGCGGCGGCGCTGCCGCGCCGGTTTTTCGTGGTCGTCGGGTGCCGCATCCGGTGCTGCCCCCCGGGCCAGCATGCGCATGGCGGTGCGGTACAGCGTGTCGAAGTCGGGCCGGCTGTCGAGCCGGCCGGCGAGCTGCAGGCTGAGCAGGCCGTGGGTGGTGGCCCAGAAGATATGGCCGAGCACCTGCGGGTCGCCCTGCAGGGTGCCTTCGGCGACCAGATCCTCGATATAGTCGGTCAGCGTGCGGCGCGACCGCGCCTGGGCACGGGCGAGGTCCGGGAAGGCGCCGGGATCGCATTGCAGCGCGTCATGCATCAGGCGGTAGCGGTCGGGATTGTCGAGCGCGAACCGGATATAGGCCTCGCCAACCGCGCGGCCGCGGCGCCGCGCGCTGCCGCTGCTGCGGGCGGCCTGCTCCAGGGCTTCCGAAAAGCTGTCGAGTGCGGCCGTGCGCACGGCGGCGACGATCGCGTCCTTGTCGCGGAAATAGCGGTAGGGGGTCATGGCCGAACAGCCGAGGTCCTCGGCCAGCTGGCGCAAGGACACGCCGGCGACCCCTTGCGCGGCGAAGCGTTTCTCGGCGGCGGCACACAGCCGCGCCCGGAAGGCGTCGATTTCGTCCTGTGACAGGATTTTCGGCATGCTGCCGCTGCTTCCCTGCGTTTCCATCCCGTTTATTAATGTACAGTGTAAATTAAAGGGGCGAGAAAGCAAGCCCGATCTGCCGTGACGCGGCTGTGATAAGTCGGATGCGGCCTGCCGCGTAACCGGAAATTTAGTCGCCGGACGCGCCGCCCCGCGTATGAGATACTCCGGTGACAGGGCGCGCGCGTCGACCGCGCGCAAACGCAGGAGACCATCGGTCATCATGTTGAGTCGGAATGCCGGATCGACCGTTGCAGCGGCAGCGGAGAACCCTCTGACGATTGGCAATCCCGCCCTGGCGGCACTCTATGATCTCTGGCAGCGCAAGCGCAGCGGGCGTCCGGCGCCGTCGCGGGCCGATTTCGACCTGGCCGACCTGCGGCCGTGGTTCGGCCAGCTGATGCTGCTGGATGTGATCGACGGCGGTCGCGACATGCGTTACCGCCTCTATGGCACCGGGCTGGTCTCGATCTTCGGTTTCGACCTCACCGGACGGCGGGTTTCCGAGGTTGCCGACCTGATCGGCACGCGGCCGCTGGAGGAATACCGGGAAGTGGCCAGCCTGATGATGCCGGCCCATGTCTCACGAATGAGTCCCTCGGCCCGCGAATATCTCGCTCTCGACAAGCTGGCGCTGCCGCTGATCGACGACGATGGCCGGGTCAACAAGATCCTCGGCGCGATTTACCTCTCGCCGGTCGAGAGCAAACCGCGCAACACCGGCTGAGTCACCGCGCAAACGCCAGCCGGCGATAGCCAAGCGCCTCGGCCACATGGACGCGGCGCACCGTGTCGCTGCCGTCGAGATCGGCGAGCGTGCGGGCGACCCGCAGCACCCGGTGATAGCCACGCGCCGTCAGATGCAGGGCTCCGGCGGCTTGTGTGAGCAGGTCGCGGCCGCTGGCATCGGGCGCGGCGGCCCGCTCCAGCAATTCGCCATCGGCCTCGGCATTGGTACGGATCGGCCGGCCGTTGGCGGTCTGGCCGGCATAGCGGTCGCGCTGTACCGCGCGGGCGCGGGCCACGCGGGCGGCGACCGCGGCGCTGCCTTCGGCCGGCGGCGGGGCGGAGAGATCGGCGGCGCTGACGGCGGGGACTTCCAGGGCCAGGTCGATGCGGTCGAGCAGCGGGCCGGAGATGCGCGCCTGGTAGTCGCCGGCACATTTCGGCGCCCGCGTGCAGGCCAGCGCCGGATCGCCGAGATGGCCGCAGCGGCAGGGATTCATCGCCGCCACCAGCTGCACGCGTGCCGGATAGGTCACATGGGCATTGGCGCGCGCCACCACCGCCTGGCCGGATTCAAGCGGCTGGCGCAGGGAATCGAGTGTCTGCCGGCTGAATTCCGGCAACTCGTCGAGGAACAGCACGCCGAGATGGGCAAGGCTGACTTCACCCGGTTTCGCGCGCAGGCCACCGCCGACCAGCGCCGCCATTGAGGCCGAATGATGCGGGCTGCGGAACGGCCGCCGCCGCGTCAGCCTTCCGTCGGCCAGCAGGCCGGCCAGCGAGGCGATCATGCTGACTTCCAGAATCTCGCCTGAATCCAGCGGCGGCAGGATGCCGGGCAGGCGCTGCGCCAGCATCGACTTGCCGGCGCCCGGCGGACCGATCAGCAGCAGGTTATGCGCGCCGGCGGCGGCGATCTCCAAGGCGCGCTTGGCGCTTTCCTGGCCCTTGATGTCGCGCAGGTCCGGCGCGCTGCCCGCGTCGGTCGCGATGGCGGCGACCGGCGGCGCCAGCACCTGTGCGCCCTTGAAATGGTTGATCAATGACAGCAGCGACGGCGCGGCCAGCACGCGCGCCGCATCTCCCGCCCAGGCCGCCTCGCCGCCCTGGGCCGCCGCGCAGATCAGGCCGCGATCCTCGCCATGGGCGGCCAGCGCCGCCGGCAGCACGCCGGCCACCGGCCCCACCGCGCCGTCGAGGCCAAGTTCGCCAAGCGCCACAAATTCGTCGAGTGCATCGGGCGGCAACACGCTCATGGCGGCCAGCAGGGCCAGCGCGATCGGCAGGTCGTAATGGCTGCCTTCCTTGGGCAGGTCGGCCGGGGCGAGGTTCACCGTGATGCGCTTGGGCGGCAGCGACAGGCCGATGGCACCGAGCGCGGCGCGCACCCGCTCGCGGCTTTCGCCGACCGCCTTGTCGGCCAGGCCGACCACGCTGAAGGCCGGCAGGCCGTTCGCCAGCTGCACCTGCACGTCGACCGGCATCACCTCGATGCCCTGAAACGCCACTGTCCTGCAGCGCGCGACCATTCTGCCGCCCTGTCCGTTATTCCCGTTTTGATCCCTACGATTGTTTATCTGAGATAGCAATAATTTTAATTTCAACGCGCATAAGGCTGTATCTTTCGCCACCATAGCGCGCTTGGCAAAGCCGCCGATCCCGGCTACATCTCCGCCCGCACCCTTTGGGGAGTAGCCGCCCGTCTGACCGGTTCTGCCGGTCCTGAGCGGGGGACGCGTCAACAGACTAGGCGACGGGAGACCAGCCCCGGTGCCTTGGCGCTTCCGGGCCGGAACAGCATCCGGCGAGGCGAGACCTTAGGCTTGTGCGTCGCGACCCGGGACCGGGCGGCGACGGACAGCCTTTGGTATTCCGCCGCCCGGTCCCTGCGAGACGCCCCCATGCTTCACGACCAGCTTCCTGCCTTCTTCACCACGGCCGGCCTCGTCGCCATCGCCGAGATCGGCGACAAGACGCAGCTGCTCAGCCTGCTGCTGGCGGCGCGCTTCCGCCGGCCGTTGCCGATCCTGGCCGCCGTGCTGCTCGCCACCATCGTCAATCATGCACTGGCCTCGCTGCTCGGCGTGTGGATCCAGGGGCTGGTCGAGCCGCGCATCCTGCGCTGGGTGCTGGCAGCATCCTTCCTGGCGATGGCGGTCTGGACGCTGATCCCCGACAAGCTGGACGAGGATGAGCAACCGCGCGGTCGCTGGGGCGCCTTCGCCACCACGCTCGTCGTGTTTTTCGTGGCCGAAATCGGCGACAAGACCCAGCTCGCCACCACGGCGCTGGCGGCGCGTTACGATTCGGTGCTGCTGGTCACCGCCGGCAGCACGCTCGGCATGCTGATCGCCAATGCGCCGGTGATCCTGCTCGGTCCTCGCATCATCAGCCGCCTGCCGCTGCGGCTGGTCCGCCGGGTAGCAGCGGTCGCCTTCGCTTTGCTCGCGCTGGTTACTGTCATGGCCTGGTAACGCCCGTATTTGTCTGATGACGGCGGCCGGGCCGCCCGGCTAGATTGGCCTGCCCCAGTAACGACATGCACCCATGCCGAAGCCAAATCAGAAGCTTTACAGCAAGACCGAAATCGAGGCCCTGTTGCAGGCCCTCCAGCGCCAGACCAAACGGGCGCGGGCCATGGCCGAAGACGCCATCGAGCGCATCACCCGCTCGGCCTACGAGCCCTATTACGACTACCGCGAGGCGCTGACCGAGATCGAGGGCGTGCTGGTGCTGATCGAGGACCGCATGGAGCATGCCGTCCCCGAAGCGCTGGCGCAGATGAAGGAGTACCACAGCAGGCTGATCGTCGACCTGCTGCGCATGAAGATCGACGTGGTGCTGCGGGTCTTTCCGGCGCTGGAGACCACCGAGGTGCTGCCGGTGGGCACCCAGCGGGTGTTCCTGTCGACCATCTGGGAACTCAAGGACACCGTCGACCGGGTCGACCGCGAGCATATCGAGGGCGTGCTGGACGACGATGCCCGCAAGCGGCTGACGGTCGCCGAGCATATTCTGCACGAGGTCTCCGAGCGGGCGCCGAAGCTGCTGGAACTGGCGGAGAAGGCGGCCCGGGCCGACTGATCCGCCCGGCCTGCGGCGAAATGCCCCGGGCCAGCCGCCGGCCGGAAATCCGCCCGCTGCCAGACTGAAATCCCGCACCGTCACGAAAATGACCATTGCGCCGGCACCGGCGTCCGGGTAGAAGGGCCGCGGGCCACGCCCCCCCAACGGGGCGCTTCTATCTGGAAGGATAGCTTACATGGCAAACCCTGCCGCGCGGCACCCCGAAGTCAAACCGAAGTCCGCGCATTTCTCCTCCGGCCCCTGCGCCAAGCGCCCAGGCTGGACCCCCGAACTCCTGAAAAACGCCTTGGTCGGCCGCTCGCACCGCTCGAAAGAGGGCAAGGCGCGCCTGGTCGAGGCAATCGAACTGCACCGCAAGCTGCTCGGTATTCCGGCCGACTACAAGATCGGCATCGTGCCGGCGTCCGATACCGGCGCCGTCGAGATGGCCCTGTGGTCGCTGCTCGGCGAGCGTGGCGTCGACGTGCTGGCCTGGGAAAGCTTCGGCTCCGGCTGGGCGTCGGACATCAGCAAGGAACTCAAGCTCAAGGACGTGCGCGTCATCAAGGCGGGCTACGGCGAGATCGCCGACCTCAAACAGGTCGACTGGTCGCGTGACGTGGTCTTCACCTGGAACGGCACCACCTCGGGCGTGAAGGTGCCGAACGGCGACTGGATCGCCGCCGACCGCCAGGGCCTCGCCATCTGCGACGCCACCTCGGCGGTCTTCGCCATGGACCTGGCCTGGGACAAGCTCGACGTCGTCACCTGGTCGTGGCAGAAGGCGACCGGCGGCGAGGCGGCGCACGGCATGATCGTGCTGAGCCCGCGCGCGGTGAAGCGGCTCGAGACCTACACACCGGCCTGGCCGCTGCCGAAAATCTTCCGCATGGCCAAGGACGGCAAGCTGATCGACGGCATCTTCAAGGGCGAGACGATCAACACGCCGTCCATGCTCTGCGTCGAGGACATCCTCGATGCCCTGAAATGGGGTGAGAGCGTCGGCGGCCTGAAGGGCATGATCGCCCGCTCGCAAGCCAACCTGAAGGCGCTGACCGACTGGGCGGCGAAGACCGACTGGGTCGATTTCCTCGCCGCCGATCCGGCGGTGCGCTCGAACACCTCGATCTGCCTCAAGATGGTCGATCCGTGGTTCTCCGCGCTGGGTCCCAAGGACCAGGAAGCGGCGGCCAAGCAGATCGCCGCGCTGCTCGACAAGGAAGGCGTGGCGATGGACATCGCCGCCTATCGCGACGCTCCTCCGGGGCTGCGCATCTGGGGCGGCGCCACCATCGAGACCGCCGACATGCAGGCGCTCTGCCCGTGGCTCGACTGGGCCTTCGCGGAAGTGAAGGCCAGCTACAAGCCGGCCGCGGCCGCCTGATCCGATCCGGCACGGGCGCGGTCATCGGATCGCGCCCGTTTCCTTTCCCCATTCCGAAATCCAAGGACTAAAGCCATGGTCAAGGTTCTCATTTCCGACGAGCTGAGCCCCGCCGCCGTCGACATCTTCAAGAGCCGCGGCGTCGAGGTCGACATCAAGACCGGCCTCAAGCCCGACGAGCTGATCGCCATCATCGGCGACTACGACGGCCTCGCCATCCGTTCGGCCACCAAGGTCACCGCCAAGGTGCTGGAAGCCGCCAGGAAGCTGAAGGTGGTCGGCCGCGCCGGCATCGGCGTCGACAACGTCGACATCCCGGCGGCTACCGGCCGCGGCGTCTGCGTCATGAACACGCCGTTCGGCAACTCGATCACCACCGCCGAGCATGCCATCGCCATGATGATGGCGCTGGCCCGCGAGATTCCGCTGGCCGACCGCTCCACCCAGGCCGGCAAGTGGGAGAAGAACCGCTTCATGGGCGTCGAGCTGTATGGCAAGACGCTCGGCCTGATCGGCTGCGGCAACATCGGCTCGATCGTTGCCGACCGTGCCGTCGGCCTGAAGATGCGGGTGATCGGCTACGATCCGTTCCTGACGCCCGAGCGTGCCACCAGCCTCGGCATCGAAAAGGTCGAGCTGGACGAGCTGCTGGCGCGGGCCGACTTCATCAGCCTGCATACCCCGCTGACCGACCAGACCCGCAACATCCTTGACGCCAAGGCGCTGGCCAAGTGCAAGACCGGCGTGCGGATCGTCAATTGCGCCCGCGGCGGCCTGGTCAACGAGGACGACCTCAAGGCCGCGCTGGATTCCGGCAAGGTCGCCGGCGCCGCCTTCGACGTGTTCGTCACCGAGCCGGCCAAGGAAAACGTGCTGTTCGGCAACGAGCGCTTCATCGCCACGCCGCATCTCGGCGCCTCGACCAACGAGGCGCAGGAGAATGTCGCGCTGCAGGTGGCCGAGCAGATTTCCGACTACCTGCTGTCCGGTGCGGTGACCAATGCGCTGAACATGCCGTCGGTCTCGGCCGAGGATGCGCCGAAGCTGCGCCCCTACATGAAGCTGGCCGAACAGCTCGGCAGCTTCGTCGGCCAGCTGGCGGAAGCCAACCTGACCAAGGTGATGATCGAGTACGAAGGCCATGTGGCGACCCTGAATACCCGGCCGCTGACCGCCATCGTGCTGGAGGGCCTGCTGCGCCGCCAGCTCGACAGCGTCAACATGGTCAATGCGCCGCTGGTCGCCAAGGAGCGCAACATCGAGGTCTCCGAGGTCAAGCACGACCGCGAGGGCGATTACCAGACCCTGATGAAGGTGACGATCCACGCCGACAAGGTGCGCCACCTGTCGGGCACGCTGTTCGCCAACAAGAACCCGCGCGTGGTCGAGATCAAGGGCATCGACATCGATGCCGAACTCGGCCCCAACATGCTCTACGTCACCAACGAGGACAAACCGGGCTTCATCGGCCGGCTCGGCACCGTGCTCGGCGATGCCGGCATCAACATCGCCACCTTCCATCTCGGCCGCGCCTCGGCCGGCGATGATGCGATCTGCCTGGTCGAGGTCGACGGTCCGATCCCGGCCGAAGTGGCCGCCAGGGTCAAGGCGATCCCCGGCGTGCGCCAGGCGACCCCGCTGAAGTTCTGAGTTCTGCTGCTGCAGGCATCAAGGCCCGCCTGAGAAGGCGGGCCTTTTTGTTTGCCGGTCCCGCCGCCGGCAGGCATGATGACGTCCCCGCAGCAACACCAGCGTGACCCGGATGAACCGTCTTGCCCGCCTTGCCGTTCTCGTCCTGCCGCTGGCGCTGATTGCCTGCGGGCCACCGTCGACCGAGGAAGCCCTGAAGAAGGCCGAGACGGCGACTACCAAGGCCGAGCTGGAAAAAGCACTCGGCGGCCCGACCGAAATCCAGAAACTCGGCCCTCTGGAGAAGTGGACCTACAAAACCAGCGACGGTTCGGTCACTTTCGTGATTGCCGGCGACAAGGTGACGCTGGCCTCCGGCGGCACCGACAAGAAGAAATAGACGCGGGCATCCTAGCCGGCGGGTGGATAGCTGCGGCCGCCGAAGATCGCGCTGCCGACCCGTACATGGGTGGCGCCCAGCATCACGGCGGTCTCGAAATCGCCGCTCATGCCCATGCTGAGCTGGCCGAGGCCGTTGCGCTTCGCGATCTTGTTCAGCAGGGCGAAATGCGGCGCCGGTTCCTCGTCGGCCGGGGGAATGCACATCAGGCCGGCGACCGGCAGCTTCAGGTCGTCGCGGCACAGCGCGATGAAGGCATCGGCTTCGGCCGGACTGCAGCCCGCCTTCTGGTCTTCCTCGCCGGTATTGACCTGCACGAAACAGGGCAGTCGGCGGCCGCTTTTCTCGAATTCCCGGGCCAGTTCCTCGGCCAGCTTCGGCCGGTCAAGCGTATGGATCACGTCGAAATGGGCGACCGCCTGTTTCACCTTGTTGGTCTGCAGCGGGCCGATCAGGTGCAGCACCAGGTCCGGGTATTGCGCGCGGAAGCTGGGGTATTTCGCCATGCCTTCCTGCACGCGGTTCTCGCCGAACTGGCGCTGGCCGGCGGCCAGCGCCGCCGCCACGGCTTCGGCCGGGAAGGTCTTGGCGACCGCCACTAGCGTCACGCCGGCCGGATCGCGTGGCACGGTCGCCGCGGCCTCGGCGATGCGGGCATGGATCGCGGCGAGACTGGCGGCGATGGCGGAGGCTTCCGGGGCGGGGTCGGTCATGGCACGCTGTGACGATGAAGAAACGGACGGACCGCACGCTAGCAACCCGGACGCCGGGGCGAAAGCCCCGCAACCTGCCACAAGAGCTTCCCGCGCTGCTGCTGCTGACCGACAGCCGGCGGCTGCCTGATCCGCTGCCGGCGGCGGCGCGGCTGCCGCGCGGCAGCGGCGTGATCCTGCGGCATTACGAATGGCCGCGGGCGCAGCGCCTGGCGCTGGCGATCGAACTGGCCCGGCTGTGCCGGCGGCGCGGGCTGCTGCTGCTGGTCGCCGGCGATGCCGGGCTGGCGCTGGCGGCCGGCGCCGCTGGCGTGCATCTGCCCGAGGGGCTCGGGCATCTGGCGGCCGGGCTGCGGCGCCAGCGGCGGGGCTGGATCGTCACCCAGGCGGCCCATGGCGCCGGCGCGGTGGCGCGGGCAGCACGGATCGGTACGGCGCGGAACGGCGCCGATGCGGTGCTGGTTTCGCCGGTCTTCCCGACGGCAAGCCATCCGGGGGCGGCGGGGCTGGGTGTCGTGCGGTTCGCCGCCCTGGCCATGCAGGCCGCACGCAACGGCCTCGCGGTCTACGCGTTGGGCGGGGTGACGGCGGCGAATGCCCGGCGGTTGTGCGGCATCCCGCTCGCCGGGCTGGCAGGTATCAGCGGGATGACGGCCTGATGGCTGAGTGGGCAAAAGAAAACCGCCGCCATCGTGAGATGGCGGCGGTCGGGTAGGCTAGACCGGTCTGATCGGTCGGATCAGAACGTGTAGCTGTAGGCCAGCGAAAACACCGCGGCGGCCGAGCAGGGGTCGCCCTGCGAGGTGCAAGTGGTGTTCGGGGTGTCGCTCTTGCTCAGGTTGTTGTCGACATACTGCACGCCGGCGGTGACGCCGAAGAAGGTGGCATACAGACCGACGTTCCAGTCCATGTAGTCCTTGGTGCCGAAGGCGGAATTCTTGTCGATCGACTGGTGCCCGACATTGGCAACGATCTTCGGCTGGAAATCGGTCACCGGGATCGGCACGCTCACGCCGCCGGTGACATACAACGCCTTGCCGCTGTCGGCGAAGTAGTTCGGGCTGTAATAGGCACCGACGGTCGGCACGACGAAGCCGAGGTCGTAGCTGCCAACGGCCTTTACTTCGCTGTAGGCCTGCGACGAGTTGTTGTTCTCGAGGTAGCCGTAATAGATGTAGCCGAGGTCGAGGGCGGCCTTGTCCATGGTGAAGCGGAAACCGGTGAACGCATCGGTTTCGGCGCTGGTGCCGTTGTTGAAGTCGACGTTGCTGCCCCACAGGCCAGCGTAGGCGCTGACCATGTCATTGATCTTGAAGCCGGCTTCGACGCCCGGCTGGAAAGCCGGCTTGATGTCGTCGTCGCTGAGCGACTGGCTGATGCCGCGGAAATAATATTCCGACACCACGGCCGCTGAAGCCGTCAGGCTGAAACGATCAGCAGGATCCTCCGCACGGGCCGTGCCGGTAAACTGACCTGCGACCAGGGCCAGACCCACCACAGCGGCCTGAATCACCACTTTCTTCATAGGGCTACCTCCAATATGAATTCCCAGCGGGAGATAACCAGACGAAACACTGTGTCTCAATGACTTATCGGCTATGCTCATCGTCGAGGCTGGGAACTGTGGCCAAACGGTGACACTCCTGTCTTGTGTTGAACAATCTGTATAAAAACTGGGCAAAATACCGGGATTCCGGCGGTTCTTCGGCGCCGGCCAGATGTATGTAAGCATACGAATCCGCGCCCGAGGGAGTCTGATCCATGACTGAACCCGCCCCGCTGGTGCGGACTGATTCGGACGCGGCCGTCCGCATCCTGACCCTGAACTACCCGGCCAAGCGCAACGCCCTGTCGCTCGACCTGCGGGCCGCGCTGTATGACGCGGTGGCGGCAGCGATGGCCGACGACAGTGTCCGGGCCCTGGTGCTGACCGGGGCCGAGGGCTGCTTCTGTGCCGGCGGCGACCTGTCGTCGATGCAGAATGTCGGTGGCGTCGCCGGGCGCGAGCGGCTCGGCAACCTGCACCGGCTGGTGCGCCTGCTGGCCGCCGGGCCGAAGCCGGTGGTCGCCGCGGTGGAAGGCTATGCATACGGTGCCGGCATGTCGCTGGCATTGCTGTGCGATCAGGTGGTCACCGCGAGTGATGCGAAATTCTGCTGCTCGTTCGGCAAGGTCGGCCTGATGCCCGATATGGCCGCCCTGTGGACGGTACCCCAGCGGGTCAATGCCGGCTGGGCGCGCCGCCTGCTGATGCTGGGCGACGAGATCGACGGCGCGACCGCCGCCCGTATCGGCCTGGCCGACGAAGCCGTGCCGCCCGGCGGCGCGCTTGACGCCGCCCTGGCCTTGGCCCGGCGCTTCGCCGCCACGGCGCCGCTGCCGCTCGGCTTTGCCAAGGCCATCCTGGCGCGCGGGCCGCAGCCGCTCGACGCCCTGCTGGCCCAGGAGGCTGACGGCCAGGCGCTCTTGTTCAACTCGGCGGATTTCGCCGAAGGCCGCGACGCCTTCCTCGCCAAGCGCAAGCCGGTCTTCCACGGCCGCTGAACCGGCGGCGGCCGGATTTTCCGGGCGCTGACGTAACGTCATCTGGCGTGCGATCAGCGCCCGCCGGCTTGCAGGCCACGGGAGCGCTCCGTAAACTGCCGACCGAAAACGCCACCGCCAAGAGCGCTTCTGGGAGGAAGACCATGCTGGGCCTGATTCAGGACCGTCCGCTGCTGATTTCGTCGCTGATCGAGTATGCCGCGCTGTATCACGGCGATACCGAAATCGTGACCCGCACCGTCGAGGGGCCGATTCACCGCTACGGGTACCGCCAGCTGCGCGACCGCGCGAAGCAGCTCGCCAATGCCCTGACCAAACTGGGCGTCAAGCCGGGCGACCGCATCGGCACCCTGGCCTGGAACACCTACCGCCACATGGAACTCTATTACGGCGTCTCGGGCATGGGCGCGGTGCTGCATACCATCAACCCCCGGCTGTTCCCCGAGCAGATCGACTACATCGCCAACCACGCGGAAGACCAGTATCTGTTCTTCGACCTCACCTTCGCGCCGCTGGTGGAAAAGCTGGCGCCGCTGCTGAAGACGGTGAAGGGCTTCGTGCTGATGACCGACAAGGCGCATATGCCGGCCGGCTGCACGATCCCGAACCTGGTCTGCTACGAGGAACTGATCGGCGCGGAAAGCACCGACTACACCTGGCCCGACTTCGACGAGCTGACCGCCTCGTCGCTCTGCTATACCTCCGGCACCACCGGCAATCCCAAGGGCGTGCTGTATTCGCATCGCTCGACCCTGCTGCACAGCTTCTGCGTCTGCACCCGCGACGGCCTCGGCCTGTCGTCCTACGACAGCGCGCTGGTGATCGTGCCGCTGTTCCATGCCAATGCCTGGGGCGTGCCCTATGGCGCGGCGATGTGCGGCGCCAAGCTGGTGCTGCCTGGGCCCGCACTGGACGGCAAGAGCGTCTACGAGTTGCTGCGCGACGAGAAGTGCAACTTCTCGCTCGGCGTGCCGACCGTCTGGCTCGCCATGTTCCAGTATGTCGACCAGAACCCGTCGCTGGATGTGAAGAAGGACATCCTGCTGCAGCGCGTCGTCATCGGCGGCTCGGCGGCGCCGCGCGCCATGATCGAGCGTTTCGACAAACAGTTCAGCTCCTATGTCATCCATGCCTGGGGCATGACCGAGATGTCGCCGCTGGGCACCACCGGCAACCTGCTGCCCAAGCATATGACCCTGCCGGCCGACCAGCGCATCGACGTGCAGCAGAAGCAGGGCCGCGTCGTCTATGGCGTCGAGATCAAGATCACCGACGATGCGGGCCAGGAACTCGCCCGCGACGGCAAGGCCTTCGGCGACGTGAAGGTGCGCGGCCCCTGGATCACCAAGGGCTATTTCAAGGGCGAGGGCGGCAAGGTGCTCGACGACGACGGCTGGTTCACCACCGGCGACGTCGCCACGCTCGACCCCGACGGCTACATGCAGATCACCGATCGCTCGAAAGACGTGATCAAGTCGGGCGGCGAATGGATCTCGTCGATCGACCTCGAAAACGCCGCCGTCGGTTTCCCCGCCGTGCACGAGGCCGCCGTGATCGGCGTCTTCCATGCCAAGTGGCAGGAACGGCCTTTGCTGCTGGTGATCCCCAAGCCCGGCCAGACCGTCGACAAGGCAGCGCTGATGACCTTCCTGGAAGGCAAGGTCGCCAAATGGTGGCTGCCCGACGACATCGTCGTGGTCGACGAACTGCCGCATACCGCCACCGGCAAGCTGCTCAAGATCAAGCTGCGCGAGCAGTTCAAGGACTACAAGCTGCCGACGGCGGGGGCCGCCGCATAGGCGGCACCCGGCGGAAGGCCGCTCGGCGGCGTAAGGCGCGCGGGCGGCCTAATCCCCGGTCTGCATACTGAGGTAAAAGAGGCCCCGGTGCATCGCCGGGGCCTTTTTTCATGCCCACGGGTCGTGAAGCGTACAGTCGGGCTGGCCTTTGGCTGGACCCCATAGAGCCGAAAACAGGGGGTGTCCTCGCCCCACCGGGCAAGATGCCGGCAGCATTGCCGTGCCGTCTTGATCCGGATCATGGTCAGGTTGATGGCCGGCGCTAGCCTGACTCATGGCGGTGTGGTGCGGCGCGCTGGCTTTCCGTTTGGCCGCAGCGTGTCCACCCATGATCACGTGAACCTGCGGAATGCCTCCATGACTGTCGCCTCGAAACTGCGCAACGCCTTCCTTCTGGTCGTCATCCTGCTGACGGCCGTCTGGCTGGCCAGCTTGCCCGCCGATGCTTGGGGGCTGTCCTTCTGGAGCCTCCGCAACAGCCTGATCTACTACACGGGCATCCTGTCGATCGGCTTGATGTCAATCGCTGTGATTCTCGCCGCCCGGCCGGTCCAGATCGAAAGCCTGCTCGGGGGCCTCGACAAGTTCTACCGCCTGCACAAATGGCTCGGCATCGCTGCGGCGCTCCTCGCCATTGCGCATTGGCTGCTGGAGAAGGCGCCGCGATGGCTGGTGCAGTTCGGCTGGCTGGCGCCGCGGCAACGGTCGCCGCGGTCGGCGGCAGGGGCCACCGGCTTCGACTTTTTCCGCGACCTGCATGGCCTTGCCGCCCATCTCGGCGAATGGGGCTTCTACCTTGTGCTGGTCCTCGTGGCGCTCGCACTGTGGAAGCGCTTTCCGTACCGCTATTTCTTCATGGTGCACCGGCTGCTGGCCGCAGTTTATCTGCTGCTGGTCTTCCATTCTGTCGTCCTGATGGGGCCGGCCTACTGGTCGGCGCCGATCGGGCCGTTGCTGGGGATCCTGATGGCGGCCGGTTCCGTGGCCGCGGCAATATCGCTCTTCAGCAGGATCGGCCAGTCCCGCAAGGCTGTGGGCCGGATCGAGGCGCTGACGCATCACCAGCAGAATGCGGTGCTGGATGTCGTCATTCGGCTGGATACTGCCTGGCCCGGGCATGACGCCGGCCAGTTCGCCTTCGTCGATTTCGGCGGCGACGAGGGTGCGCATCCCTTCAGCATAACTTCGGCCTGGCGGCGCGACGGCCGGCTGTCCTTCCATATCAAGGGACTTGGTGACTATACCCGGCGGCTGCCCGAGCAGCTATTCGTCGGCCAGACGGTGACGGTCGAAGGTCCCTACGGCCGCTTCGATTTCAAAGGCGCCCGCCACCGGCAGATCTGGATTGGCGGCGGCATGGGCATTTCGCCATTTCTTGCCGGACTGCAGACCCATGCCGACAGGCGCCCGCAGGACCATGTGGACCTGATCTACACGACGAGGGTACCGGCTGAAGCCTATATCGCCAGGGTGCGCGGGCTGGCAGCGCAGGCCGGCATTCGTTTCCATCTGCTCGTTGAGCAAACCGATGGCCGGCTGACACTGGAGCGGCTGGAGGCGATGATCCCGGAATGGAAAGAGGCGGATATCTGGTTCTCGGGTCCGGCGAAATTTGGGGAAGCCCTGCGCGATTCGATGATCGCGAAAGGTTTTGACGCCGAGCATTTCCACCAAGAAATGTTCGACATGCGCTAGGAAGACCGCAAGCTAGCCCAGCCGGTACACCGCCGTCTCCGTCGCCACTCCTCCATCAACGGCAACCCGTCCGTCCGCCACCATGTGGATCAGATGCGCCAGCACGGAACGCTGCGCCGCCGGGTGCAGGCCGACCGGCACATCCGCATACATCACCGTCACCATCTGCGGGATGGTCTGCGGGCCGGCTGCGTCCAGGCATTGCAGGATCTGCGTCTCGCGCGCCTCGCGGTGGGCGATCAGGGCCTGCACGAAGGCCTGCGGGCTGGTGCCGCCGGTGCTGCCCTCGTCGATCGGCGCGCCATGGGTCGGGTAATAGCGGCTGTCGTCGCGCGGCAGCAGCTTTTTCAGGCTGGCATAATACTCCGTCATGCTGCCGTCCGGCGGCGAGATCACCGTGGTCGACCAGCCCATCACATGGTCGCCGGTGAACAGCGCGCGTTCCTCGCCGAGCGCGAAGCACAGGTGGTTGGAGATATGGCCGGGCGTGTGCAGCGCGGTCAGCGTCCAGTCCGCACCCGTCACCGTGTCGCCCTCCTGCATGACGTGATCCGGGCGGAAAGCATGGTCGCCGCCTTCCTCCACCGCCGGGCCGCCTTGCGGCTGGGGGTGCGGGCCGAAGCCCCAGGTCGGCGCGCCGGTCGCCTGCTGCAATGCAGCAGCGGCCGGTGAATGGTCGCGATGGGTATGGGTGATCAGGATATGGCTGACCGTCTCGCCATCGAGTGCCGCCAGCAAAGCCTGCAGATGCGCATCATCGATGGGGCCGGGGTCGATCACCGCGACCGGGCCTTTACCGCGCGCGCCGACAATGTATGTGCCGGTGCCATGGAAGGTGAAGGCCGAGGGGTTCGGCGCAATCACCCGGCGTATACGCGGGCTGAGCGCGGTTGCCGCGCCATAGCGGAAATCGAGGGTGCGGATGAAGGGAACGGCCATGCAGCATATCCTGTGACGGCCCGGACAGCCGGGCATTAACCTTGTGCGGGCATTAACCTTGCGGCAGGTGAGCGGGGTTCACCCGCACATGACGGGCGCGCGCGAATCCGATTGACCGTCTGCCGGCCGCGTCCCTAATCTGCCACCAACGAACGGCGACACCAAGAAGCGCCGGGCGGGAGGTTTACAGGAGGTCACGCTGACCGAGATTGTCCAGTTGCTGCTCAACGGGCTGGCGGCAGGGTGCATCTACGGCCTGATCGCGCTGGGCTTTGTGCTGATCTACAAAGCCACCGAAATGGTCAATTTCGCCCAGGGCGACCTGATGATGCTGGGCGCCTTCGTGGCGTTCACCCTGATCGAGGGCTTTGGCTTCAACTACTGGATCGCCTTCATCGGCGCCGTGGCGATCATGGCGGCGTTCGGCTATCTGCTGGACACACTGATCCTGCGCCGGGTGATCGGCCAGCCGCAGTTCGCCGTGGTCATGCTGACCATCGGGCTCGGCTTCATCTTCCGCTCCGGCGCCTCGATCCTCTGGGGCACCGAGACACGCGCCTTCGATACGCCGTTCACCGGCGGGGTGATGCGGGCCGGCGGCCTGGTGATTGCCGACGTCAATGCCAGCATCGTTGCCGGCACGGCGGTGCTCTGCGCCGTGCTCTATGCCTTCTTCCGCTACACCCGCATCGGCGTTGCCATGCAGGCGGCCTCGCAGAACCAGCTCGCCGCCTATTACATGGGGATTCCGGTCAAGCGGGTGTTCTCGCTGATCTGGGCGATCTCGGCCGGCGTCGCGGCCGTGGCCGGAATCCTGCTGGCGCCGGTGGCGCTGATCGACGTCACCATCGGCCTGCTCGGGCTGAAGGCCTTCTCGGCGGCGGTGCTGGGCGGCTTTGGCTCGATCCCCGGCGCGGTGATCGGCGGGCTGCTGATCGGCGTGATCGAGCAGTTCGCCGGCATCTACCTGCCGGAGGGCTTCAAGGATGTCGCCGCCTATGTGGTGATCCTGCTGGTGCTGTTCCTGCGTCCGCAGGGCCTGTTCGGCAATATCGGCCGCAAGCGCGTCTAGAACAGGGCAGGGCGAGGCAGGGGACATGCGCTTCTTCTTCAAGACCGACTACAACCAGGACCTCGCCCTGTTCCGCGACACCGTCGACCGCTTCTGGTACGCGCTGCTGCTGGCCGTGCTGCTGGCGGCGCCCTTCGTGCTGGAGGACTTCTGGCTCGGCGAGATTTCCAACGTCTTCATCCTCTCGGTGGTCGGCCTCGGCCTGATGATCCTGACCGGCTTCACCGGTCAGGTTTCGCTTGGCCATGCCGCCTTCCTCGGCATCGGCGCCTATACCCATGCCGTGCTGCTGAAGCTCGGCATCCCCATGGTGGTGACCATCCCCGCCGCCACCCTGGCCGCGGCGCTGGTCGGCGCGGTGATCGGCTTTCCGGCGCTGCGGCTGACCGGCATCTATCTTGCCATCGCCACGCTGGCGTTTGCCTTCATCATCGAACAGATCCTGATCCGCTGGGAAAGCGTCACCGGCGGCTTCGCCGGCTTTCCGGTGCCGCATCCGGAATTTCTCGGGCTGGGCATCACCGACGACCGGCCGTTCTACTATCTCACCTTCGTCGCCCTGGTGTTGGCCCTGTGGGTGGCCCGCAACCTGCTGCGCTCGCCGACCGGACGTGCCTTTATCGCCATCCGCGACAGCGAGATCGCCGCGCAGTCGACGGGCGTCAACCTTGCCGCCTACAAGACGCTGGCCTTTGCGATTTCGGCCGGCTTCTGCGGTTTCGCCGGCGCGCTGTTCGCCCATCGCATCGGCTATCTGGCGCCGGATGCCTTCGGCATCCTGCTGTCGATCCAGCTGCTGCTGATGGTGGTGGTCGGCGGGCTGGGTTCGCTGCATGGCGCCATCTTCGGCGCGATCTTCGTCGGCGCCCTGCCGCAGATGATCGCCATCCTGCGCGACTACCTGCCCGACCGCGTCGCGCACCAGCCGGGGCTGGAGCCCGGGCTGTTCGGCCTGATCCTCGTCTTCTTCATCCTGTTCGAGCCGCTCGGCCTCTATGGCCGCTGGCTCAAGATCAAGCTCTATTTCGCGCTGTTCCCGCTCTACAAGAAGGCGACCTTCAAGCGCCAGAAGACCTATACCAAGTCGGAGCGCTTCCGGTGACCGCGCTGTTCCGGGCCGACGGCCTCGCCATCAGCTTCGGCGGCATCCGCGCCGTCGACGGGGTCAGTTTCGACGTCGCCCGCGGCGAGGTCTTCACCATCATCGGGCCGAATGGCGCCGGCAAGACCACGGTGTTCAACCTGATCAGCCGCATCTACGACCCGACCGAGGGCCGGCTGCTGTTCGACGGCGCCGATATCACCGCGCTGGCGCCGCACAAGATTGCCGGCCTCGGCATCGCGCGCACCTTCCAGAATATCGAGCTGTTCGAGCACGCCACCGTGCTGCACAACCTGCTGCTCGGCCGCCATGCCCGCCGCGGCGGCAATCTGCTGGCCGATATGCTGTTCCTGCCGTCGGTGCGCCGCATGGAACTGGCGCATCGCGAGAAGGTCGAGCATGTCATCGACTTCCTCGACCTGCAGCATTACCGCGACACCCTGATCGTCAACCTGCCCTATGGCGCGCGCAAGGTGGTCGAACTGGCCCGCGCGCTGTGCAGCGAGCCCAAACTCCTTCTTCTGGACGAGCCCTCCTCGGGACTGAATACCGAGGAGACCGAGGACATGGCCTTCTGGATCCAGGATATCCGCAGCGAACTCGGCATCACCGTTCTGATGGTCGAGCATGACATGAGCCTGGTCAGCGAAGTGTCCGACCGCGTGCTGGCGCTCAACTACGGCCGCGTGCTGGCGCAGGGGACCCCGCAGGAGGTGCAGCAGCATCCGGAAGTGATCCGCGCCTATCTGGGGGGCGAGGCATGAGCGAGCCGATCCTGCGCCTGAGCAACATCGAGACCTTCTACGGTCCGATCATGGCGATCCGCGGCGTCAGCCTCGAGGTGCCCGAAGGCGCCATCGTCACCGTGCTGGGCGCCAACGGCGCCGGCAAGACGACGATCCTCAAGACCATCTGCGGCGTGATGGACCCGCAGAAGGGCAGTGTGGTCTTCGAGGGCCGCGAGATCCAGAAGATGGATCCCGACAAGGTGATGCGGCTCGGCATCGGCCATGTGCCGGAGGGCCGCGAGACCTTTCCGTTCCTCACCGTGCGCGAGAACCTGGCCATGGGCGCCTATATCCGCCACGATGCCGCCGGCATCGCGCGGGACATGGAGATGGTCTACGGCTATTTTCCGCGGCTGAAGGAGCGCGAGAGCCAGCCGGCCGGCTCGATGTCGGGCGGCGAACAGCAGATGCTCAGCATAGGCCGCGCCCTGATGAGCCGGCCGAAACTTCTGCTGCTCGATGAACCCTCGCTCGGCCTGTCGCCCAAGCTGGTGAAAGAGATATTCGAGATCATCGTGCGCATCAACACCGAACATAAGACCACCATCCTGCTGGTCGAGCAGAACGCCAATGTGGCGCTGCATGCGGCGCATTACGGCTATGTGCTGGAGGTCGGCCGCATCGTCATGGCCGATACCTGCGCCCGGCTGCTGGACAAGGAAGACATCCAGGAATTCTATCTCGGCATGAAGGAACAGGGCGTGCGGGGCAAGCGGCGCTGGAAAAAGCGCAAGACCTGGCGCTGACGCGACAGACGGAATCGGGCTGGAGGAGGCGTGCGTCATGACGATGGACCCGAAGACCGGCATGGCAATCGACCCGGCGCTGCTTGCGCTGATCGAGGGCGAGACCCTGCCGCGCTATTTCTGGCGCCGGGTGGCGGAGCGCGGCGCCAAGGTCGCCATGCGCGAGAAGCAGCTCGGCATCTGGCGGGCGATCACCTGGGCGCAGTATGGCGAGAATGTCATGCATGCCGGCCTCGGCTTTGCGGCGCTCGGGCTCAGGCGCGGCGAGGTGGTCTCGGTCACATCGGAAGGCAATCCCGAATGGCTCTATGCCGACCTCGGCTGCCAGGGCATCGGCGGCGTGACCAACGGCATCTACACGACAGACTCGGTCAAGCAGGTCGAATACATCGTCAACGACAGCCGCACGATGATCTATGTCGCCGAGAATGACGAGCAGCTCGACAAGATCCTCGAGGTGCGTGACCGCTGTCCGTCCTTGCGCAAGATCGTCGTCATGGACATGGAGGGGCTGGCCGATTTTTCCGACCCCATGGTGATCAGCTTCGCCGCGCTGCTGCAGGCCGGCCGCGATTTCGCCGCCGCCCATCCGGCCTTCTGGGCGGAGCAGCTCGGCTTGGGCCGGTCCGACGACCTCGCCATCCTGATCTATACCTCGGGCACCACTGGCGCCCCCAAGGGGGCGATGATCAGCCATCGCAACCTGCTGTTCCAGATGGAGAATTCCGCCGCCCTGCTGCCCCAGGAGGGCGATGACGAGCAGCTCAGCTTCCTGCCGCTCTGCCATATCGCCGAACGCGGCTTCACGCTGCTGTGGCCGCTGCGCTCGGGCTCGACGGTCAATTTCGCCGAAAGCCCGGAGACCATCGCCCAGAACCTGCAGGAGGTGCAGCCGACCGTGTTCTTCGCGGTGCCCAGGCTGTGGGAGAAATTCTATTCCGGCATCGCCATCCGCATGAAGGATGCGACCCGGCTCGGGCAATGGGCCTATGCGGCCGCGCTCGGCATCGGCTACCGCGTCGCCGACTGTCGCATCGCGGGCCGCGCGCCGTCGCTCGGGCTCAGGCTCGCCTTCTGGCTCGCCGACCGGCTGGTGCTGAAGAATGTCCGCCGCATCATCGGCATCGACCGCTGCAAATGGCTGGTCACCGGCGCGGCGCCGATCTCGCCCGACCTGATCCGCTGGTACCTGGCGCTCGGCCGCGACATGCGCGAGGTCTATGGCCAGACCGAGAATGTCGGGCTGGCCACCGCGCCGCCGGCCGGCGAACTGCGGCTGGGGACCATCGGCAAGGCGGTGCCGAATACGGAAGCGAAGCTGAGCCCGGCAGGCGAGATCCTGCTGAAGGGCCCGCATGTTTTCATGGGCTATCTCAACAACCCGCAGAAGACGGCCGAGACCATCGTCGACGGCTGGCTGCATACCGGCGATGTCGGTACCGTCGATAACGAGGGCTGGTTCCGCATCACCGACCGCATGAAGGACATCATCATCACGGCGGGCGGCAAGAACATCACGCCGTCGGAGATCGAGAACCAGCTGAAATTCAGCCCCTATGTCTCGGATGCGGTGGTGATCGGCGACCGCCGCAAGTACCTGACCTGCCTGGTCATGATCGACCATGACACCGTGGTGAAATACGCCCAGGATCTGAACGTGCCGTTCACCAACTTCACCTCGCTGTGCCGGACCAAAGAGGTGCAGGAGCTGATCGGCCAGGAGATCGAGCGGGTCAACCGCAATTTCGCCCGGGTCGAGACGATCAAGCAATTCCGCCTGATCGATCAGCAGCTGACGCCTGAGGACGACGAGCTGACACCGACCATGAAACTGAAACGCAAGTTCGTGAACGAGAAATACAAGGGACTGATCGACGAGATGTATGCCGGCGCCTGACGCGCCGGTGACGTGCAGGGTCAACCAACCAGAACAAGGGCGCCATAAGCCCATAAACAGGAGGAACCGCTATGCGTATCGTCACTTTCGCCTATACCGCCGCCGCGCTCGCCGCGGCCGGCTTTGCCGGCAGCGCCACGGCCCAGTCCGTGCGCGGTGTCACCAAGACCGAAATCGTCATCGGCATGAACACCGACCTCAGCGGCCCGGCCGCCTCCTACGGGGTGACCTCGTCGAATGCAGCCCGGCTCGGCTTCGATGCCGTCAACGCCCAGGGCGGCATCTATGGCCGCAAGATCAGGCTGATCGTCGAGGATCACCAGTACCAGGTGCCGCGCGCCGTGCAGGCCGGCAACAAGCTGATCAACCGCGACCATATCTTCCTGATGGCCGGGGCGCTCGGCACGCCGATGAACAACGCGGTGTTCCCCGAGCAGTTCAAGGCCAATGTGCCGAATTTTGCCCCGCTGAGCTCGGCGCGCTCGATGTACGAGCCGCTCAACAGGCTGAAATTCGCCACCCTGTCGTCCTATTACGGCCAGAGCCGGGCCGGCATCAAATACCTGATCGAGAAGAACAACCGCAAGAAGCTCTGCGTGCTGTACCAGGACACCGATTTCGGCAAGGAAATCCTTGAGGCCGCCCAGGACCAGGCCAAGGCGATGAACATCAGTATCGTCGAGACCGCCACCAACTCGCCGATCGCCACTGATTTCACCGCGCAGATCACCAAGCTGCGCGGTGCCGGCTGCGACATCGTCGCCATGGGCGCCATCGTGCGCGACGCCATCGTGCCCTATGCCACCGCGCGCAAGATGGGCTGGACCGATGTCGACTTCGTCAGCCAGGCGGCCAGCTTCGACCAGATCGTCGCCGGCGCACCGGGCGGCGTCACCGAGGGTCTCTATGTCGCCGCCGGCACCGTGATGCCCTACCGCGACACCGCCAATCCCACCGTGGCGGCCTGGTGGGATGCCTACAAGGCGAAGTTCGGCAGCGACCCGAATATCGGCGCCGTCTACGGCCAGGGCATCGCCGACATGCTGATCAAGGTGTTCGAGAAGGCCGGCAAGGACCTGACCACCGACAGCTTCCTCAAGGCGCTGGAGAGCATAAAGGGCTACCGCGACATCTTCGGCGGTCCGGTCGTCAGCTTCGGTCCGGACCGGCACCATGGTACCGACGAGGTGCTGTTCTTCCAGGTGCAGAAGGGCCGTTTCGTGCAGATTGCCGGCCCGTTCACCCATTCAAGCTGACGGCAACGGGACTGCCCTGCGAACGCCCGCGGCGGCCCGCCGCGGGCGTTTTCATGTCCGGCCGCCATGTTTGGCCGCCAGTGCGGACACACAGCAGGACCGGCCGGGGCGGGGCCTCGGCAGCATAAACGGCGGATTGTCGGGGGAAGATGTCGGGAGAAGATATCGCGCGCTGGTCGGAGTGAGAGGATTCGAACCTCCGGCCCCTAGCTCCCGAAGCTAGTGCTCTACCAGGCTGAGCTACACTCCGAACCGGCGCGGGCGACTGTATAGCGCCTGCGGGTCCGCCCCGCAAGGGCGGCATGGCGCGAAAATGGCCGCCCCGGTCCTCCGGGCAAAGCCCGGCGGATCAGGGGCTTACGGGGCGCCTAGAGGGCGCGTTCGATGGCGAAGTCGACCGCCTCGGACAGCGCCGCACGCGCCTCGCCGGCGGGGAAAATGTCGAGTGCCTGCTTGGCCTTCTCGCCGTAGAGGCGGGCGCGGACCAGGGTCTCGGCAATGGTGCCGTGGCGTTCGATGTAGCGCAGCGCCTGCGGCCAGTCGGTTTCGGTCTGGTCGGCCGGATTTTCGATCACCCGGCGCCAGAACTGCCGCTCGGTCTCGCTGCCGCGGGCGATGGCGAGCAGGATCGGCAGGGTGACCTTGCCTTCGCGGAAGTCGTCGCCGGTATTCTTGCCGATGGTGGCGCCATCGGCGGCATAGTCCATCGCGTCATCGATCAGCTGGAAGGCGATGCCGAGGTTATGGCCGTAATCGTCGAGCGCCTGGGCCTCGGCGGCCGGGCGGCCGGCGATGATCGCGCTGACCCGGCAGGCGGCGGCGAACAGCGCCGCGGTCTTCGCCTTGATCACCTTGAGATAGTCGGCCTCGCTCGAGGCCGTGTCGTTGGCGATGACGAGCTGCAGCACCTCGCCCTCGGCGATCTCGGCGGCGGCGCCGCACAGGATGCCGAGCACCTCCAGCGAGCCGGTCTTGATCATCAGCTGGAACGAGCGGGTGAACAGGAAGTCGCCGACCAGCACCGAGGCCTGGTTGCCCCACAGCACGTTGGCGGTCGGGTTGCCGCGCCGGCGGTCGCTCTCGTCGACCACGTCGTCATGCAGCAGGGTGGCGGTATGGATGAATTCGACGCAGGCGGCCAGCAGCACGGCGCTGTCGCCCTGGTAGCCGCACAGCCTGGCGCAGCCGAGTGTCAGCATCGGGCGGATGCGCTTGCCGCCGGCGGCGATCAGATGGCTCGCCAGTTCGGGAATCAGGCGGACATCGCTGTCCATGCGATGCAGGATTTCCCGGTTGGTCGCTGCCATGTCGTCGGCCACCAGCAGGCGCAGGCGCTCGATGCCGGGCTTGCGGCCGGCATCCGGGGCGGCGGCCTGGGCCAGGGACGGCTCCATGGAGGTCTGCGCCACAGCGGACTGGGACTGAGATTTCGGGGCGGTCTGCACCACGCGTAAGCCCATCATTGTGTTCAACGTTACGGCTGGAGCATAGTGGGATGACTAGGCCGGTCAAGCGCCGCCCGGCCGGCCCTCTTCCGGATGTGACCACGATCTTTCGAAAGTCACGACCTGCCTGCATATGACAGCCCCCGCATGACCGCAGCCGAACAGACCCGCCCGGATCATACCCGCCCCGATCATACCCGCGATGCCCTGCTGGGCGGACGCATACTGATCGAGCAGCCGCGCCGCGGCCAGCGCGCCACCGCCGATGCGGTCATGCTGGCTGCCGCGGTGCCGGCAAAACGTGGCCAGGCGGTGCTGGAACTGGGGGCGGGCAGCGGCGTCGGCATGCTCTGTCTGGCCGCAAGGCTGCCGGGCATTGCCGTCGACGGCATCGAGATCCAGCCCGATCTGGTGGCGCTGGCGGCGCGCAATATCGCGGCCAACGGTCTGGAGGATCGCCTGCGCGTCGTCGCCGGCGATCTTCGCCGTCGCGTCGCCGGCATCACGCCCAACAGCTATGACCAGGTCTTCGCCAACCCGCCCTATTTCGATACCGCGCGCCATCGTGCTTCGCCCCATGCAGGACGCGCCACCGCACGCAGCGAAAGCGGCGAGGCCGATCTTCCCCAGTGGATCGCGGCGATGCTGCGTCATGCGAAACCCGGCGGCCGGCTGACCCTGATCCACAAGGCCGAAAGGCTGGCCGACATCCTGCAAGCTTTCGGCAGCAAGGCCGGCGGCATCCGCATCGTGCCGCTGCAATCGCGGCAGGGCGAGGCCGCCAAGCGCATCATCGTCAGCGCGGTGAAAGGCAGCCGGGCGCCGCTGGAACTGGCGCCGGGCCTGGTGCTGCACGGCGCGGACGGCGGCTATGTTCCTGCGGTCGACGCCATGCTGCGCAGCGGGGCGGCCTTTCCTGGCTGACTTGACTGGCCCGGCTGACCGCTCCGCGCCCGGGCCGACCCTTGCGAGACCGGCGGGCAGGTTTCACTATCCGGCTAGGCCTCGCTGCCCGTTCCCCCTGCCAGCCCCGGATTCCCGCCTGCCATGCTTAAATTCCTGTTGCTGAGTCTGATCATTACCGGCGTGTGGTACGGCTTTCGCTACGTCAACCGGCCGCGCGGCGGCCAGCCTGCCCCCCGGCCCGAGGCCCGTCCGGACAGCCAGCCCCAGGCTCCCGCGCAAATGCGGGCTGAGGACATGACGGCCTGCCCGGTCTGCGGCACCTATGTGGCCGAATCGACCGCCCGGTCCTGCGGTCGCGGCGATTGTCCGTACCCGGCGGCCTGACGCGGAAATCCGCATCAGGCAGGGTCTTGGGAGCGCGCTGTCCAGTCCCTTGACCCCATGCCGGGTGGTGGGTAAGGTCCGCCCCGATTTCGACCCACCCCGACCGACGCAAAGGCGAGAGCGCAGAGGACCTTACGATGGCGCCCACCGGAATTGCCGCGGCTTCGTCGTTTCAGGATCTGATCCTCACGCTTCAGACCTACTGGGCCCGGCAGGGCTGCCTGCTGTTGCAGCCCTACGACATGGAAGTCGGTGCGGGCACGTTCCATCCCGCCACCACCCTGCGTGCCCTCGGCCCCGAGCCGTGGAGCGCCGCCTATGTGCAGCCGTCGCGGCGGCCGAAGGACGGCCGCTATGGCGACAACCCGAACCGGTTGCAGCATTACTACCAGTTCCAGGTGATCCTGAAGCCGAGCCCGGACAACGTGCTCGACCTCTATCTCGGCTCGCTGGCCGCCATTGGCATCGACCACAAGCGCCACGACATCCGCTTCGTCGAGGACGACTGGGAAAGCCCGACGCTCGGCGCCTGGGGGCTCGGCTGGGAAGTCTGGTGCGACGGCATGGAGGTGACGCAGTTCACCTATTTCCAGCAGGTCGGCGGCTTCGACTGCGACCCGGTTGCGGCCGAGATCACCTACGGCCTCGAGCGCCTGGCCATGTACATCCAGGGCAGGAACAGCGTCTACGACCTCGACTTCAACGGCCGCGGCGTGAAATACGGCGAGGTGTTTCACCAGGCCGAACGCGAGTTCTCCGCCTACAATTTCGAACATGCCGATACCGAGCAGCTGTTCCGCCGCTTCGCCGATGTCGAGCAGGAATGTCAGAAGCTGATCACCGCCGGCCTCGCGCTGCCGGCCTATGATCAGTGCATGAAAGCCAGCCACACCTTCAACCTGCTGGATGCCCGCGGCGTCATCAGCGTCACCGAACGCGCCGCGTATATCGGCCGGGTACGCGCCATGGCCAAGGCCTGCTGCGGCCAGTGGCTGAAATCGCGTGGCCATAATGCCGGCGAGGGCGCCTGAGATGCTGGGCGAACTGCTGCTCGAACTGCAGTCCGAGGAAATCCCCGCGCGCATGCAGCAGCGCGCCGCGGAGGATCTGGCCCGGCTGGTGCTGGACGGCCTGAAGAAGGCCGGCCTCGCCGTCGAAGGCCACGAAGCTTATGTCACGCCGCGCCGCCTGGCGCTGGTGGTGAAGGGCCTGCCGCGCAGCCAGCCGGACCTGAAGGAAGAAAAGAAGGGCCCGCGCGTCGGCTCGCCCGATGCCGCCGTGCAGGGCTTCCTGCGCTCGGCCGGGCTTGCCTCGCTCGACCTTTGCGAGAAGCGCGATACCGGCAAGGGCGAGTTCTGGTTCGCCGTGGTCGAGAAGAAGGGCACTGCCACCACTGCCGTGCTGGAAACGATCCTGCCCGACGCGCTGGCCGCCCTGCCATGGCCGAAGTCGATGCGCTGGGGCAGCAACGCCCTGCGCTGGGTGCGGCCGCTGCATTCGATCCTCTGCGTCTTCGAGGGCCAGGTCGTGCCGTTCAGGTTCGGCCATCTGACGGCCGGCGACGAGACCTGCGGCCATCGCTTCATGGCGCCCGAGCGCTTTGCCGTGCGCGATGCCGCCGATTACCTGCGCCGCCTGCGCGCCGCCTATGTCGAGCCCGATTTCGCCCTGCGCCGCGCCGCGGTACTGAAAGACGCGGAGCATGCTGCCGGCAACGAGGGGCTGGTACTGGTCGACGATCCCGGGCTCGCCGACGAAGTGACCGGCCTGGTCGAACAGCCGGTGGTGCTGCTCGGCGCCATTCCGCAGGATTACATGGCGGTGCCGCGCGAGGTGCTGACCACCACCATGCGGGCGCACCAGAAGTATTTCGCGCTGAATACGCAGGATGGCGCGCTGGCGCCGCGTTTCGTGATCGTCGCCAACACGCTGACCAACGATGGCGGCAAGCAGGTGATCGCCGGCAACGAACGCGTGCTCAACGCCCGCCTGTCGGATGCCAAGTTCTTCTGGGACCAGGATCGCAAGACCACGCTGGAAAGCCGCCTGCCGGCGCTGAAGGACATCGTCTTCCACGCGAAGCTCGGCACCGTGGCGCAGAAGGTGGAACGCGTCGAGCGCCTGGCCTACGAGATCGCCACGTCCACCGGCGCCGATGCCCAGCAGGCGCGCCGCGCCGCGCATCTGGCCAAGGCCGATCTGGTCAGCGGCCTGGTCGGCGAATTCCCCGAACTGCAGGGCATCATGGGCCGCTATTACGCGCTGCATGACGGCGAGCCCGCGGCGGTGGCCGGCGCCATCGCCCAGCATTACGCGCCGCAGGGTCCCGGTGATCGCTGCCCGTCGGAACCGGTCGCCGTTGCCGTCGCGCTGGCCGACAAGATCGATACGCTGGCCGGGTTCTTCGCCATCGACGAGAAGCCGACCGGCTCGAAGGACCCCTATGCGCTGCGCCGTGCCGCGCTCGGCGTGATCCGGCTGGTGATCGAGAATAAACTGTCGCTGCCGCTCAGGCCGTTGTTCCGCTCGGCCCTGTCGCTGCAGGTCGTGCAGGCCGCCCCGAACAAGGATGGCAGCAGCCGCGATCCGGTCGAGGAACTGCTGCAGTTCTTCGTCGACCGCCTGAAGGTGCATCTGCGCGAGCAGGGCGTGCGCCACGACCTGCTGGCCGCGGTCTTCGCCAAGGGTGGCGATGACGACATTGTCCGCGTGCTGGCCAAGGTCGAGGCCTTGGGCCGCTTCCTGATGGAGGAAGACGGCGGCAACCTGCTGGTCGCCTATCGCCGCGCCAACAACATCGTGCGCGCCGAGATGAAAAAGACGCCGGAGCTGACGCTCGGCGAGGTCGACGGCAAGCTGATTACCGTCGAGGAAGAGCGCCTGCTGGTGGCGGCGCTGGCCGAATTCGGCCGCGCGGCCACAGGAAAGACTCAGGATGAGGCGGATTTCCGCCATTATCTCGCCACACTTGCGCGGTTGCGTCAGCCCGTCGACGCCTTCTTCGAGCGCGTCACGGTCAATGCCGACGACGCCGCGATCCGTCGCAACCGTTTGAGTTTGCTTTCCGCCGTTGCCGGAAGCATGGACCGCATCGCCGAATTTTCCCAGATCGAGGGGTAAAACAGCCATGGCCAAGCCGAAGCCGAAAACCGCCCGGGGCAAGACCGTTGCCAAGAAGGCCGCGAAATCCGCCCGCAAGACGGTGGCCAGGAAGGCTGCGACCAGGACTGCCGCCAAAAAGGTGGCCGTGAAGAAGAAAGCCGCCGCGCGCAAGCCGGCCGCGAAGAAGCCGGCTGTCCGGAAGGCCGCCCCGAAGACAACGACGGCGCAGAAGGGGGCGGCGCAGAAGGGGGCGGCGCAGAAGGGCAAGCTGGTCTACGGCTTCGGCGACGGCCGCGCCGAGGGCCGCGCCAACATGCGCGAGCTGCTGGGCGGCAAGGGCGCCAATCTGGCCGAGATGGCCAACCTCGGCCTGCCGGTGCCGCCGGGCTTCACCATCACCACCGAGGTCTGCACCGGCTATTACGACAACGGCAAGAAATACCCGAAGGACCTGCAGGCCCAGGTCGACGCGGCGCTGGTCAAGGTCGAGAAGCTGGTCGGCGCGAAGTTCGGCGATGCGAAGATGCCGCTGCTGGTGTCGGTGCGCTCGGGCGCCCGCGCCTCGATGCCGGGCATGATGGATACCGTGCTGAACCTCGGCCTCAACGACACCACCGTCGAGGCACTGGCCAGGCAGTCGGGTAACGAGCGCTTTGCCTGGGACAGCTATCGCCGCTTCATCCAGATGTATTCCGACGTCGTGCTCGGCGTCGGCCACGAGCATTTCGAGGAACTCCTCGAGATGCACAAGGAAGACCACGGCCTGACGCTGGATACCGAACTGAAGGCCGAGGACTGGAAGCATCTGGTCGGCGCCTACAAGAAGCGCGTGCAGCAGGAGCTCGGCAAACCCTTCCCGCAGGATGTGCGCGACCAGCTGTGGGGCGCCATCGGCGCCGTCTTCTCGAGCTGGATGAACCAGCGCGCCATCACCTATCGCGCGCTGAACCACATCCCGGCTTCGTGGGGCACCGCGGTCAACGTGCAGGCGATGGTGTTCGGCAACATGGGCGAGACGTCGTGCACCGGCGTCGCCTTCACCCGCGATCCGTCCACGGGCGAGAAAATCTATTACGGCGAATATCTGATCAATGCCCAGGGCGAGGATGTCGTCGCCGGCATCCGCACCCCGCAGCAGCTGACCAAGACCTCGCGGCTGGCCGTCGGCAACCAGCTTCCCTCGATGGAAGAATCGATGCCGGCCACCTTCAGGCAGCTGGTGGCAGTGTTTCAGAAGCTGGAAAAGCACTACCGCGACATGCAGGACATCGAATTCACCGTCCAGCAGGGCAAGCTGTGGATGCTGCAGACCCGCTCGGGCAAGCGCACCGCCAAGGCAGCGATCAAGATCGCCGTCGACATGGTGAAGGAAAAGCTGATCCGGCAGGCCGAGGCCGTCGAACGCATCGACCCGGCCTCGCTCGACCAGCTGCTGCATCCGACCCCGGACCCCAAGGCGCCGCGCAAGGTGGTGGCCAAGGGGCTGGCCGCCTCGCCGGGCGCCGCCTCGGGCAAGGTGGTCTTCCTCGCCGACGAGGCCGAGAAGATGGCGCAGAAGGGCGAAGCGGTCATTCTCTGCCGCATCGAGACCTCGCCGGAGGACATCCACGGCATGCATGCCGCCAAGGGCATCCTCACCGCGCGCGGCGGCACCACCAGCCATGCGGCGGTGGTCGCCCGCGGCATGGGCCGGCCCTGCGTGTCGGGCGCCGGCGGCATCCGCATCGATTACGCCGCCGGCCGCATGACCGCCGGCGATCTCGTCATCAGCAAGGGTGACGTGATCACCATCGACGGCTCGACCGGTGAGGTGATCATGGGCCTGATGCCGATGATCGAGCCGCAGATGTCGGGCGATTTCGGCCTGCTGATGGGCTGGGCCGACAAGCTGCGCAAGCTGAAGGTGCGCACCAATGCCGAGACCCCGGCGGATGCGGAAACCGCCGTCCGCTTCGGCTGCGAAGGCATCGGCCTGTGCCGTACCGAGCATATGTTCTTCGACGCCGACCGCATCACCGCGGTGCGCGAGATGATCCTGTCGGACAGCGTCGACGGCCGCAAGAAGGCGCTGGCCAAGATCCTGCCGATGCAGCGCGACGACTTCGCCTCGCTGTTCAAGATCATGGCCGGCCGTCCGGTCACCATCCGCCTGCTCGATCCGCCGCTGCACGAATTCCTGCCGCATACCGACGCGGATTTCGATGCGGTCGCCCGCGGCACCGGCCTCAGCGTCACCGCGCTGAAGGAACGCAAGAAGGCGCTGGAAGAGACCAACCCGATGCTCGGCCACCGCGGCTGCCGCCTCGGCATCAGCTATCCGGAAATCTACGAGATGCAGGCGCGCGCCATCTTCGAGGCGGCCGTCGCAGTCTCCAAGGCCGGCGGCAAGCCGGTCGAGCCGGAGGTGATGATCCCGCTGGTCGCCACCAAGGCCGAGATCGACATCCTGAAGCGCCGCGTCGATGCCGTCGCCGCCGCCGTCTTCAAGGAGCAGGGCAGGAAGGTGAAATACCTGGTCGGTACCATGATCGAGCTGCCGCGCGCCGCCCTGCGGGCCGCCGACATCGCGCAGACCGCCGAGTTCTTCTCGTTCGGCACCAACGACCTGACCCAGACCACGCTCGGCATCAGCCGCGACGATGCCGCGCTGTTCATGGAAGACTATCTCAAGGCCGGCATCTTCGAGCGCGACCCCTTCGTCACCATCGACCAGGCCGGCGTCGGCGAACTGATCACGCTGGCGACCCAGCGCGGCCGCAGCGTGCGCAAGGACATCAAGCTCGGCATCTGCGGCGAGCATGGCGGCGACCCGTCCTCGGTGCGCTTCTGCCACAATGCCGGCCTCGACTATGTCTCCTGCTCGCCCTACCGTGTGCCGATCGCCCGGCTGGCGGCGGCGCAGGCGGCCATTTCGGACGAAAAGGCCAGCGAGGCCTGATCGCCCAAGGGTCGATCACCGATCCGTGAGACGCGGCGCCGGTCACACCGGCGCCGTTTTCTTTTGCCTTTTGCTGCACTGCACGGTTTTGTTATTTGTCGCCGGCCCGCCGACGGGCCAGTTTGACCCCATGGTTTCCCCACGGATTGCCCCCATGTTGCCCTGGACCGAACGCAACGGCGCGCTGTCGCCTTTCAAACTGACCTGCTTCATCCTGCTGTGCCTGCCGGCGCTCTGGCTGGCCGCGCAGGCCCTGGCCGGCATGCTCGGTGCGCGCCCCTATGACGAGGCGATCCACCAGGCCGGGCAATGGGCGGTGCGGCTGATCCTGGTCACCCTGGCGGTCACGCCGTTCCGCCGCCTGCTGCGCTGGCCGAAGCTGGTCATGCTGCGCCGGCAGATCGGCGTCGCCGCCATGTGCTATGCCCTGCTGCACCTGACGCTCTATACCGCGAGCGAGGCCTGGATGCTGCCCAAGGTGGTGCACGAGATCGTCAGCCGCTTTTATCTCACCATCGGCTTCGTCGCGGTCCTCGGCCTGGTGGCGCTCGGCATCACCTCCACTGATGGCATGATCCGCCGCATGGGCGGCCGCAACTGGCAGCGGCTGCACCGCATCGTCTATGTCATCGCCGTGCTGGCGGTCGTGCACTTCCTGCTGCAGAGCATCAAGCGCGACATGACGACGCCCTTCGTGTTCATGGGCTTTCTCGCCTGGGAACTCGGCTACCGCGCCGCCTTTCCGTTCAAGATCATGGACCGGCCGTGGCAGGCGGCGATCCTCGCCGTGCTGGCCGGACTGGTCGCCGGTGGCCTCGAATACGGCTGGTATGCGGTCTTCACCCAGATTCCGGCCGAACGGGTGCTGGAGGCCAACCTGCAGTTCGCCTACCGCATTGCGCCGGCCTGGTGGGTGGCGGGCAGCGGCCTGCTGGTCGCGGTGCTGGCCTGGCTGCGGGTGCCCGGCCGGCTGCCGGCGCTGCCGCGATGGGCGCAGCCGCGCCGCGCGCCGCCTGCAAGGGCAGCGCAGCGCCGGCGCGCCCCGGCCGCCTAGCGGATCGCCTTACTCGACGACGATGCGCGGTCCCGTGGCCGGTGCGCCGGCCAGCTTGGCGGCCACTTTCGCGGCGATGGCGCGATAGGCCTTGGCCTCGTCGCTGTCGGGCTGGCTGGCGACGATCGGCTGGCCGCTATCCGAGGTCTCGCGGATCGCGATGTTGAGCGGCAGCTCGCCGAGGAAGTCGACGCCGAGCTCCTTTGCCGTCTTCTGGGCGCCGCCATGGGCGAAGATGTCGCTGCGGTGGCCGCAGTTCGGACAGCAGAAATAGCTCATGTTCTCGATGATGCCGAACACCGGGACGTCGACGCGGCGGAACATGTTCAGCCCCTTGCGGGCATCCAGCAGCGCGATGTCCTGCGGCGTCGAGACGATCACTGCGCCGGCCAGCGGCACGCGCTGGGCCATGGTGAGCTGGGCGTCGCCGGTGCCCGGCGGCAGGTCGCAGACCAGCACGTCGAGTTCGCCCCAGGACACGTCGCGCAGCATCTGTTCCAGCGCGCTCATCACCATCGGGCCGCGCCAGATCATCGGCGTGTCCTCGGCCACCAGGTATCCCATCGACATGGTCGGGATGCCCCAGCCCTGCATCGGATGCAGGTGCTTGCCGTCCGGCGAATGTGGCTTGCCGGAAATCCCCATCATGCGCGGGATCGACGGGCCGTAGATATCGGCATCCAGCAGCCCGACCTTCAGCCCGGACTGCGACAGGGCCAGCGCCAGGTTGACCGCGGTGGTCGACTTGCCGACGCCGCCCTTGCCCGAGGCGACGGCGATGATCGACTTGATGCCCGGGATCGCCGGCTTCTGGCCGACCTGGGGCGGGGCGCCAGGGGCTGTACCGGGGGCCGCACCCGCATTGGGGCTGCCGCGCCCGGCGGCCGGGCCATGGCTGTGGTCATGGCCATGATGATCGTGGTCGTGGGCATGGTTATGGGTGGCAGCGGCCGGGCGGGGCGCAGCATTGCCCTTGCCGGCCCGTTCGGCGGTCATCACCACGGTGGCGGAGGTCACCCCGGGCAGGGCGGCGACCGCCTGCTCGCAGGCCCGGCGCAAAGGTTCCTTGGCTGCGCCGTCTTTCGGATCGACCTCAAGCACGAAGCCGATGTTGCTGCCCTTGACCACCAGACCGCTGATCATGCCCAGATCGACGACGTTTCCGCCCCGCTCGGCATCAGCGACGTGTCGCAGCGCATCGAGAACTTGCGCTTCCGTAACCCCGGTCATGCTTGAAATCCCTGTAAACGTTCCAATATTGTCAGCAGTTGTCTGTGCGGTGCAGGACCGGCCAGCTGCCTCATATATCGCGGCGGGCCGGACCGGGCAATTCGCCGGAAAAAAAGGCAGGTTGGCGGATGACCGTCCGGTCGGTCATCTGACGGCCCGGGCCCAGTCATCCGGGCAGGGACGACCCGTAATATGCGGGTTATCACCAAAAAGAACGAAGAAGGACGGTAGGATGCCCTGGAGCAATCAAGGTGGGGGTTGGCAAGGCGGTGGTGGCGGTCGGGGGCCCTGGGGACAGGGACCACGCGGCAACGGCCCGTCCGGCTCGGGTGGCGGCGGCCCCAATCCTCCCAATCTTGAGGAACTGCTGCGGCGCAGCCAGGACCGTTTCCGCCAGTTCATGCCCGGCGGCAGCGTTTCGGGGCGCGGCATCCTGCTGCTGATCCTGGTTGCCATTGCCATCTGGTTCGGCACCGGCTTCTACCGCGTCGATACCGACGAACAGGGCGTCGTGCTGCGCTTCGGCAAGGTGCATGCCGTGACCGAGCCGGGCCTGCGCTATCGCCTGCCCTGGCCGATCGAGAGCGTGCTGACGCCCAAGGTGACCACGGTCAACCGCGAGGAAATCGGTTTCCGCAGTCTCGGCGACGTGGCCGGCCGCGGCGGCACCCAGCAGCGCGACGTGCCGGAAGAAAGCCTGATGCTGACCGGTGACGAGAATATCGTCGACATCGACTTCACCGTGCTGTGGCAGGTGAAGAACGCCGGCGAATACCTGTTCAACGTGGTCGACCCGTCGCGCACCATCAAGCAGGTCGCCGAAAGCGCCATGCGCGAGGTGGTCGGCAAGAACAACATCCAGTTCATCCTGACCGACGGCCGCACCAAGGTGGCGAATGATACCCGGGTGCTGATCCAGAAAGTCCTCGACGACTACAAGGCCGGCGTGGTGATCACCCAGGTCGCCCTGCAGCGCACCGAGCCGCCGGCTTCGGTGATCGACGCCTTCCGCGACGTGCAGGCTGCCCAGGCCGACCGCGAGCGTGCCCAGAACGAGGCGGAAGCCTATCGCAACGACATCATCCCGCGCGCCCGCGGCGAAGCGCAGCATATCGTGCAGCAGGCCGAGGCCTACAAGCAGGAGGCGATCGCCAACGCCCAGGGCGAGGCGAGCCGCTTCTCGCAGATCTACGAGCAGTACCGCCAGGCCAAGGAAGTGACGGCCAAACGCATGTATCTCGAGACCATGGAGCAGATCCTGCAGGGCACCAACAAGATCATCATCGACGAGAAGAGCGGCAAGGGCATCGTGCCCTACCTGCCGCTGACCGAACTGCAGAAGGCAATGCCACAACAGCCGCCGGCGTCGTCTTCGCTGTCGCCCTCGTCTCCGACCGTGAAGCGCTGAGGGAGGACACGCCATGAACCGCTCCCTCGTCATTCTCGCCGTCGTCGTGGTCGCCGCCGGCATCCTGCTCAAGAGCTCGCTGTTCACCGTCTACCAGTCGCAGCAGGCGCTGGTGGTGCAGTTCGGCGATCCGCGTGAAGTAATCACCGAACCGGGCCTGAACGTGAAGATCCCGTTCATCCAGGACGTGGTCTACTTCGACAAGCGCATTCTCGGCCTCGACGCCCAGCCCGAGGAAATCCTGACCACCGACCAGCGTCGCCTGGTGGTGGACAGCTTCGTGCGCTATCGCATCGTCAACCCGCTGCTGTTCTACCAGACCGTCCGCAACGAGTTCGGCCTGCGCGGCCGGCTGGCACCGAGCGTCGCCAACGCGCTGCGCGGCGCCTTCGGCAAGCTCGATGCGGTGACCATCATCTCGGGCGACCGCCCGCGCGCCATGGAGCAGGTCTACAATTCGCTGCAGGATGACGCCAAGCGGCTCGGCGTCGAGGTGGTCGACGTGCGCATCAAGCGGGCCGACTTCCCCGACACGATCAGCCAGGCGATCTTCCGCCGCATGCAGACCGAGCGTCAGCGCGAGGCCAACGAGCAGCGCGCCACCGGCGCCGAGCTGGCCGAGAAGATCCGCGCCGAAGCCGAACGCCAGCGTACCGTGCTGCTGGCCGAGGCGCGCAAGCAGGCCGATATCCTGCGTGGTGAGGGTGATGCCCAGCGCACCAAGATCTTCGCCGATGCGGCCGGCAAGGACCCCGAATTCTATACCTTCTACCGGTCGCTGCAGGCTTACTCGAAGGCCCTGCAGCACAACGACACCACCATGGTGCTGTCGCCGGATTCGGAATTCTTCAAGTATTTCGACACGCCGCCCGGTACAGCGCGTCAGAAGTAAAAATCGTGCCGACGCCCGCAGGCGGTGACGGGCAGGGCGCCGCCGGCGGGCGGCGCAGAGGTGAGTGACATGAGGACGACCATGCAGCGCGGACACTTCCGTATCGCGGGCGGTTTCGCCGCCCTTCTGATGTTCCTGACGGTGCTGATGGCTGGCGGCATGGCCCAGGCGCGGCCGCCGGAAGGCGATTTCGCCGACCTGGCCGAAAAGCTGCTGCCGGCGGTGGTCAACATCTCGACCACCCAGACGGTGAAGGGCGGTCAGCTGCCGGAAGGCATGCCGCAGTTCCCGCCCGGCTCGCCGTTCGAGGAATTCTTCAAGGATTTCTTCGAGCGCCAGCAGCGCGAGGGCGGCGGCAAGGGCCCGCCACGGCAGATCTCCTCGCTCGGTTCGGGTTTCATCGTCGATGCCCGCGGCTATGTGGTGACCAACAACCACGTGATCGCCGATGCCGACCAGGTCCGCGTGATCCTGCATGACAACACCGAGCTTGAGGCCAAGATCGTCGGCCGCGATCCGGAGGTCGACATCGCCATCCTCAAGGTCGAACCGAAGAAGCCGCTGACCGCCGTGCAATGGGGCGATTCCGACAAGCTGCGGGTCGGCGAATGGACCCTGGCGATCGGCAATCCGTTCGGGCTGGGCGGCACGGTGACCGCCGGTATCGTTTCGGCGCGCGGCCGCGACATCAACGCCGGCCGCTACGACGATTTCATCCAGACCGATGCCTCGATCAACAAGGGCAATTCCGGTGGCCCGCTGTTCAACAAGGCCGGCGATGTGATCGGCATCAACACGGCGATCTTCTCGCAGTCGGGCGGCTCGATCGGCATCGGCTTCGCCGTGCCGGCCAACCTGGCGCGGCCGGTGGTGCAGCAGCTGATCGAATACGGCCGCACCCGGCGCGGCTGGCTCGGCGTGCAGATCCAGTCGGTCACCGACGAGATGGTCGATGCGCTCGGCCTCAAGCAGGCGCGTGGCGCGCTGGTCGCCAAGGTGATCCCGGGCGGCCCGGCTGAAAAGGCCGGCATCGAATCCGGCGACGTGATCGTCGCCATCGACGGCAAGCCGGTCGATACCACCAACGCATTGACCCGTGCGGTGGCGGAAAGCGCGGTCGGCCGTACGATCAGCGTCGACCTGATCCGCAAGGGCAAGACGCGCAGCGTCAAGGCGACGCTCGGCGAACTCGAGGCGGCGCTGGCCTCGGCCAAGGCGGAGAGCAAGGCCAAGGGCGACGACAGCCGCCAGGCGCCGGGCAAGAACGAGACCGAACTGGCCGATCTCGGCCTGCGCATCGCGCCGCTGAACAAGGAGCTGCGCAAGCAGTATGACATCAAGGACGACGTGCGCGGCGTGGTGATCACCGATGTCGACCCGAACGGCCCGGCCGCCCAGCGCGACGTGCGCGCCGGCGACGTGATCATCGAGGTCGCCCAGTCGGAAGTGCGCAACCCCGACGACGTCACCGAGATGCTGAAGGCGCTGAAGGATGCCAAGCGCAAGGTGGCCCTGCTGCAGATCCAGCGCTCGGGCGAGCCGCGTTTCGTGCCCGTCCCCTTGAAATCATAGGGGCCGCTCAAGTCGTAAGGCTGCGACAGGCACCCGACAAAAAAGGCCGGCTGAAAAGCCGGCCTTTTTCATGTCTGCGGTACAGGCCGCCTATTCGATCTCGGCCGCGTTCTGCACGATCTTGCCGACCAGGCCGTATTCCTGGGCCGCCTCGGCGCTCATCCAGAAATCGCGGTCGGTGTCCTTCTCGATCCGCTCCAGCGGCTGGCCGGTCTCGCGGGCGAAGATCTCGTTCAGCCGCTTGCGCATGCGGATGATTTCCTTGGCCTGGATTGCGACATCCGACGCGGTGCCCATGGCGCCGCCGGCCGGCTGGTGCAGCAGGAAGCGGGTGTTCGGCAGGGCGAAGCGGTTCTCGCGCTGGGCGGCGGCAAAGATCAGGGCGCCGGCCGAGGCGACCCAGCCGGTGCCAACCACGCGCACCACCGGCTTCACGAACTTGATCATGTCATAGATCGTGTCGCCGGACTCGACATGGCCGCCCTGGCTGTTGATGAAAATGGTGATCGGCTCGTCGCCGGCGGCCTGCAGGGCCAGCAGCTGGGCGGAGACCCGCTCGGCCAGCTTCTGGTCGATGCCGCCATAGATCAGGATGGTGCGGGCCTTGAACAGACGCTCGCCGAGGACCGGAAACTTCTCTTTTTCCTTGTCCTTCTCTTCGCCGTTCTTTTCCGGCTCGTCGTCGTTCATGAGATTGCGGTTCAGCATGCGACAGAAAACTCCCTGAAGGGTTCCAAATCTGGGTATCCCATGGGGCCGGCACTGGCAAGGCTCAGGCCCGGGCGGGACAGGATGTGGCCCCTCCATATGGGGTGGCGCGGGCAGCGGCGCCAGTCCCTGGGCGGCACTTTACAGGGCGAACCGCGGGGTTCGGCCGGCAGAAAGGCGTGGATGCCCGGGTCGAGCCCGGGCATGACGATGTGTGTGAATGAGGGTCGCTAACAAAAATCGTCACCCTCGGGCTACCGGGTCCGACCACAGGTCGGACCGGCGGTAAACTTCACGACCCGAGGGTCCACGCTTTTGTTTATCCCCGGCCGGAAATCTCGTCGCGGCGATAGCCTTGGGCATAGAGCAGGGCGGTCAGGTCGCCGTGGCGGATGTTGTATTGCGCCGCCTCCTGCACCTTGGGCTTGGCGTGGAAGGCGATGCCCAGGCCCGCCTCGCCCAGCATGGCGAGGTCGTTGGCGCCGTCGCCGACCGCGATGCAGTCCGCCGGGGTGATGCCCTTCTGGCTGGCGACGCGGCGCAGCGCCTCCAGCTTGGCCTCGCGGCCCAGGATCGGTTCGCGGATGCCGGCGATGGCGCCGTCTTCCACGATCAGGTGGTTGGCCTGCTGCTCGTCGAAGCCGAGCTGCGCGGCGATGCCCACCGTGTAATGGTCGAAGCCGCCGGAAACCAGCGCGCAATAGACGCCATGCTGTTTCAGCGTGTCGACCAGCGCGGCGGCGCCGGACATCAGCTTGATCTTCTCGGCCACCCTGTCGAGCAGGCTGGCCGGCTGGCCCTTCAGCAGGCCGACGCGCTCGCGGATCGCCTCGTAGAAATCGAGTTCGCCGTTCATCGCGCGCCGGGTGATCTCGGCGACCTGTTCGCCGATCTCCGCCTCGTAGGCCATCTCGTCGAGCATTTCGTTGCGGATGATGGTCGATTCCATGTCGGCGACCAGCGCCTGCTTGCGGCGGTTCTCGGGCTTCAGGATCAGCACGTCGACCGGCATGCCGCGCAGGGCGGTGCGGGCCGCCGCTTCGGCCTCGGCCGGGGCCACGTTGTCGAAGGGGATGTCGCAGGCGACGCCCGGATCGAGCCAGTCGGCGGGGCCGACCTTGCCGCGCGCCAGCGCCAGCGCGTCGCGCACGGCGTTGGACAGCCGCGGGGTCAGCATGGCGTTGCGGGGATCGGTGATCAGGGTGAGAATGTTTTGCATCCGCCTGTTCTAGGGCCGTAGCGGGGGCGGCGCAACAGCCGCTACCCTGCCGGCATGACGGCTATCCCCGGCGTTCCCGATCTGCCCGCATCTGCCCCGATCCTCGTCGTTGCCGGTCCGACCGCCAGCGGCAAGTCGGCGCTCGGGCTGGCGCTGGCCGAGCAATTCAACGGCACGGTGATCAACGCTGACAGTATGCAGGTCTACCGCGACCTGCGCGTCCTGACCGCCCGGCCGACGCCCGCGGAAGAGACCCGCGTGCCGCACCGGCTCTATGGCGTGCTCGACGGCGCGGTGCATGGCACGGCCGCCCTGTGGCGCGGCATGGCGCTGCAGGCGATGGTGGAAACGGTGGCTGAAGGTCGCCTGCCGATCCTGCTGGGCGGCACCGGGATGTACCTGCGCGGCCTGTTCGAGGGGCTGGTGGATATCCCTGCGATCCCGGCCGAGGCACGGGCGGACGCCCGGGCGAAGCTTGCCCAGGTCGGCCCCGAGGGCCTGCATCTGGCGCTGTCGGCGCTGGACCCGGACACCGCGGCCCGCCTGATGCCGGGCGACAGCCAGCGGCTGGTGCGGGCCTATGAAGTCGCACTCGGCACCGGCCGGGGGCTGGCCGCCTGGCAGGCCGACAGTCCGGCGCCGCCGCTGCCCAATCCGGTGTTCCGCCTGCTGCTGCGGCCGCCGCGGGATGCGCTCTATGCCCGGATCGACCGTCGTTTCGAGGCCATGCTGGCCGCCGGCGCGCTCGACGAGGTCCGGGCGATGCTGGCGCGGACCGACCTGCCGGCCGACGCGCCGATGCGCAAGGCCCATGGATTACCCGAGCTTGTTCAGTATCTTAATGGTGAAATGGCACTCGATGAGGCGGTTCGCATCGGTCAGCTCAACACCCGGCATTACGCCAAGCGCCAGACCACCTGGTTCCGGCACCAGGTCCAGCCGGACCTGGTTGTGGAAAATGACCTCGGACGGCAAGAAAATTTCAACCCTGAGGCAGAAATCTTTCCATTCATTGTGAGATACCTATTGACCGCCCCTTGACCGCCCGATTAGGTTGGCGCGCTTTTCGCGGCCGGGGGATCCGTTTCCCGGCCGCTTGAGTTCCGTTCCACCGGACACAGATTACGTCCGGTCCGTTCTCGCAAGACAATAGGTGGGTTATGCAATCCGCGAAGCAGCCCGCGCCGGCCCAGATGCCCAAACAGCAGATGAGCGGTGCCGAATTGATGATCAAGGCCCTTGTCGATCAGGGGGTCGAGGTCATTTTCGGCTATCCGGGCGGTGCCGTGCTGCCGATTTACGACGCGCTGTTCAAGCAGAATGCGATCCGCCACATCCTGGTGCGCCACGAGCAGGGCGCGGTTCACGCTGCGGAAGGCTATGCCCGTTCGACCGGCAAGCCCGGCGTGGTGCTGGTCACCTCGGGGCCCGGCGCCACCAATGCGGTGACCGGCCTGACCGACGCTTTGCTCGATTCGATCCCTGTGGTCTGCCTCACCGGCCAGGTCGCCACCCATCTGATCGGCAGCGACGCTTTCCAGGAATGCGACACCACCGGCATCACCCGGCCCTGCACCAAGCATAACTACCTGGTGAAGTCGGCCGACGATCTCGCCCGCGTGGTCCATGAGGCCTTTTACGTCGCCACCAGTGGTCGTCCCGGCCCGGTGGTGATCGACCTGCCCAAGGATGTGCAGGTGGCGCAGGGCGCCTATACGCCGAAGGACAACGTGCGCCACAAGACCTACCGGCCCCAGGTCGATGGCGACGTCGCCAAGATCAAGGAGACCGTGGCGCTGCTGGCCGCGGCCGAGCGGCCGATCTTCTACACCGGCGGCGGCATCATCAATGCCGGGCCGAAAGCCGCGGCGCTGCTGCAGGACTTCGTCAAGCTGACCGGCTTCCCGATCACCAATACGCTGATGGGGCTCGGTGGCTATCCGGGTACCGACCGGCAGTTCCTCGGCATGCTCGGCATGCACGGCACCTGGGAAGCCAACCACGCCATGCACGACTGCGACGTGATGCTGGCGATCGGCGCCCGCTTCGACGACCGCATCACCGGCCGGCTGAATGCCTTCTCGCCGGGCTCGACCAAGATCCATATCGACATCGACCCGTCGTCGCACAACAAGACGGTGCATTGCGACATTGCCATCGTCGGCGATGCCGCCCGCGTGCTGGAACAGATGATTGCCGCCTGGAAGGAGGGCGGCTACAAGCCGAACCGTAAGGCGCTCGATGCCTGGTGGGCGCAGATCGACCAGTGGCGCGCCCGCGACTGCCTGAAATTCACCCAGGGCGACAAGATCATCAAGCCGCAGTATGCCATCCAGCGGCTCTACGAACTGACCAAGGACCGCGACACCTTCATCACCACCGAGGTCGGCCAGCACCAGATGTGGGCGGCGCAGTTCTACAAGTTCAACCAGCCGAACCACTGGATGACCTCGGGCGGGCTGGGCACCATGGGCTACGGCCTGCCGGCGGCCATCGGCGTGCAGCTCGGCCATCCCGGCAAGCTGGTGGTCGACATCGCCGGCGAGGCCTCGATCCTGATGAACATCCAGGAGCTCGGCACCGCGGCGCAGTTCCGCCTGCCGGTCAAGGTGTTCATCCTCAATAACGAGTACATGGGCATGGTGCGCCAGTGGCAGGAGATCCTGCATGGCGGCCGCTACTCCCAGAGCTATTCGGAATCGCTGCCCGATTTCGTCAAGCTGGCCGAGGCGTTTCACTGCAAGGGCCTGCGCGTCACCGATCCGGCCGACCTCGACGCCACGATCCGCGAGATGGTCGCCTATGACGGCCCGGTCGTGGTCGATGTCGCCGTCGACAAGGCGGAAAACTGCTTCCCGATGGTGCCTTCGGGCGCGGCGCATAACGAGATGATCCTGCCCGATCACCGCGCCAGCGACCGCGAGCCGACTGTCAGCGAAGACGGCATGGCGCTGGTCTGACCGGCCGCCTGATCCAGAAGAAGAAAGTCTTTTCCCGATGTCCGCGCCGCAGCAGCCGATCCAGTCCCATATCCTCTCCGTGCTCGTCGACAACGAGCCCGGCATTCTCGCCCGTATCGTCGGGCTGTTCTCCGGCCGCGGCTACAACATCGAAAGCCTGACCGTCGCCGAGGTCAACGACGCCGCCCATCTGTCGCGCATCACCGTGGTCACCTCAGGCCCGGCCGCCGTGATCGAGCAGATCAAGGCCCAGCTCGGCCGCCTGGTGCCGGTGCACAACGTGCACGACCTGACCGTCGAGGGGCCGCATATCGCTCGCGAACTCGCCCTGATCAAGGTGGCCGGCAGCGGCGAGAAGCGCGTCGAAAGCTTGCGCATCGCCGATATTTTCCGCGCCCGCGTGGTCGACAGCACGATCCAGTCCTTCGTTTTCGAGATGACCGGCAGCACCGAGAAGATCGCCGCCTTCATCGAGCTGATGAAGCCGCTCGGCCTGATCGACGTCTCGCGCACCGGCGTGGTGGCGATCAGCCGCGGCCCCAGCGCCCTTTAGAATTGACCGAACCCGAATAGCAACACACGCAGTCCCGAGGAGATACGACTATGCGCGTTTACTACGACCGCGATGCGGACCTGAACCTGATCAAGGGCAAGAAGGTTGTCATCGTCGGCTACGGCAGCCAGGGCCATGCCCATGCCATGAACCTGAAGGACAGCGGCGTGAAGAACATCGCCGTGGCGCTCCGCAAGGGTTCGGCCGGCGTCAAGAAGGCCGAAGAAGCCGGCTTCAAGGTGATGACGCCTGCCGAGGCCGCCAAATGGGCCGACGTGGTCATGGTGCTGACCCCGGACGAGGGCCAGGGCGACCTGTGGATCAACGACCTGCGCGACAACATGAAGGAAGGCGCTGCCCTTGCCTTCGCGCACGGCCTGAACATCCACTTCAACCTGATCGAGCCGCGCAAGGACCTCGACGTCTTCATGATCGCGCCGAAGGGTCCGGGCCATACCGTGCGCTCGGAATACCTGCGTGGCGGCGGCGTGCCCTCGCTGGTCGCCGTGCACCAGAATGCCTCGGGCAATGCGCTCGAGATCGCGCTGTCCTATGCTTCGGCGAACGGCGGCGGCAAGGCCGGCATCATCGAGACCACCTTCCAGGAAGAATGCGAGACCGACCTGTTCGGCGAGCAGGTCGTGCTCTGCGGCGGCCTGGTCGAGCTGATCAAGGCCGGCTACGAGACCCTGGTCGAGGCGGGCTATGCCCCCGAGATGGCCTATTTCGAGTGCCTGCATGAAGTGAAGCTGATCGTCGACCTCATCTACGAGGGCGGCATCGCCAACATGAACTATTCGATCTCGAACACCGCCGAATACGGCGAATACGTCACCGGCCCGCGCATCATCACCGCCGAGACCAAGGCCGAGATGAAGCGCGTGCTGGAGGATATCCAGTCCGGCCGCTTCACCCGCAACTGGATGCTGGAGAACAAGGTCAACCAGACCTCGTTCAAGGCGACCCGTGCCAAGCTGGCCCAGCATCCGATCGAGGATGTCGGCGCCAAGCTGCGCGCCATGATGCCGTGGATCTCGAAGAACAAGCTGGTCGACAAGGACCGCAGCAACTGATCTCCGGCTGATCCGGACTTCAACGACGGCCGCCGGAGCGATCCGGCGGCCTTTCTGTCCCACGGAGGGAAGCCCCATGCCCGCCTATCGTTCCAGAACCACGACCCATGGCCGCAACATGGCCGGCGCGCGCGGCCTGTGGCGCGCCACCGGCATGAAGGACGAGGATTTCGGCAAGCCGATCATCGCCATCGTCAATTCCTTCACCCAGTTCGTGCCCGGTCACGTACACCTGAAGGACCTCGGCCAGCTGGTCGCGCGCGAGGTCGAGGCGGCCGGCGGCGTCGCCAAGGAATTCAATACCATCGCGGTCGATGACGGCATCGCCATGGGCCATGACGGCATGCTGTATTCGCTGCCGTCGCGCGAGATCATCGCCGATTCCGTCGAATACATGGTCAACGCCCATTGCGCCGACGCCATGGTCTGCATCTCGAACTGCGACAAGATCACGCCCGGCATGCTGATGGCGGCGCTGCGGCTCAACATCCCGGTCGTCTTCGTCTCCGGCGGCCCGATGGAGGCCGGCAAGGTCCTGCTCGACGGCCAGCAGAAGTCGGTCGACCTGATCGACGCCATGGTGGCCGCCGCCGACGACAAGATCAGCGACGCCGACGTCAAGGTGATCGAGCGTTCGGCCTGCCCGACCTGCGGCTCCTGCTCGGGCATGTTCACCGCCAATTCGATGAACTGCCTGACCGAGGCGCTCGGCCTGTCGCTGCCGGGCAACGGCTCGGTGCTGGCCACCCATGCCGACCGCAAGCGCCTGTTCGTCGAGGCCGGCCATCTGGTGGTCGAGCTGGCCAAACGCTATTACGAGCAGGACGACGCCAGCGTGCTGCCGCGCAATATCGCCAGCTTCGCCGCCTTCGAGAATGCGATGACGCTCGATATCGCCATGGGCGGTTCGACCAACACGGTGCTGCATCTGCTCGCCGCCGCTTATGAGGGCGAAGTGGGCTTTACCATGGCCGACATCGACCGCCTGTCGCGCCGCGTGCCGGTGCTGTGCAAGGTGGCGCCGGCCAAGTCCGACGTGCATATGGAAGACGTCCATCGTGCCGGCGGCATCATGGCGATCCTGGGCGAACTCGACCGTGCCGGCCTGCTCGATACCTCGGTCGGCAGCGTGCATGCGAAGACGCTGGGCGCGGCGCTGGACCGCTGGGATGTCATGCGCAGCAAGGATAGTGCCGTGCAGGAGTTCTACCGCGCGGCGCCCGGCGGCGTGCCGACCCAGGTGGCCTTCTCGCAGTCGCGCCGCTATGACAGCCTCGACACCGACCGCAAGGCCGGGGTGCTGCGCGACGCGGAGCATGCCTTCTCGAAGGACGGCGGCCTTGCCGTGCTCTACGGCAATCTCGCCGAGGACGGTTGCATCGTGAAGACCGCCGGCGTCGATGACTCGATCCTGAAATTCTCCGGCCCGGCGCATATCTTCGAAAGCCAGGACGATGCCGTCGCGGGGATTCTCACCGGCAAGGTCAAGGCCGGCGAGGTCGTTCTGATCCGCTACGAGGGGCCGCGCGGCGGCCCCGGCATGCAGGAGATGCTGTATCCGACCAGCTACCTGAAGTCGAAGGGACTGGGCAAGGCCTGCGCGCTGGTCACCGATGGCCGCTTCTCCGGCGGCTCGTCCGGCCTGTCGATCGGCCATGTTTCGCCGGAAGCCGCCGAAGGCGGCACCATCGGCCTGGTGCAGAGCGGCGACGTCATCGAGATCGACATCCCGAACCGCAGCATCACCCTCAAGGTCGATGACGCCACGCTGGCCGCGCGCCGCAAGGCGCAGGAGGCTGCCGGCTGGAAGCCGGCGGCGCCGCGCCAGCGCAAGGTCAGCACGGCGCTCAGGGCCTATGCGGCGCTGACGACGAGCGCGGCCAAGGGCGCGGTGCGCGTGGTCTGACCCGCCTCTTTAGCGGACAGGAATAGACGACGGCCGCCGGAGCGATCCGGCGGCCGTTTGCATTCAGGCCGCGACCGGTCGCCGCTGCCGGTGCCACAGGCGCAGCAGCAGCAGGGCGGCGAGGCCACAGCCGCCGGCGCCATAGAGCGCGGCGAGCGCCAGCGCCTGCTCGTAGGCGGCCGGCCCGCCGGCATCGAGCCGGCCGAAGAACAGGATGCCGACGACCGCGATGCCAAAGGCGCTGCCGGTCTGCTGCATGGTGGTGATCATGCCGCTGGCGGCGCCGCTGTCCGGGCCGGGCACGCTGCTGAGGATGGCATTGAGCAGCGGCGTCATGAAAAAGCCGCTGCCGATGCCGATCAGCACCAGCGCCGGCACCAGCCGGATGGAAACCAGGGTCGCGCCGTCCTGCCAGGCGGTGAAGCCGATGGCGAGAAAGGCCAGCGCGACGAGAGCGGCGCCGCCGATCAGCATGCCATGCCGGTAGCGGCCGGCAATGCGGCCGGCCAGCAGCGAGACGGCCATGAAGGCGACGGCCAGCGGCGCGAAGACGAGACCGGCCTGCAGCGGCGTGTGGTGCAGGCCGTTCTGCAGGGTCAGGCTGAGCGACAGGTAGAAGGCGCTCTGGGTCGAGGTGAAGGCCAGCACGATCAGCACGCCGAGCGCGAAGACCGGGTTGCGGAACAGCCGCATCTCCAGCAGCGGCGAGGGGCCCGGTGTATGGTGGGCGTGCCCGTGATGGGCGCGGCGCGACTTGCGCTGCTGGTCCCAGGCGAAGGCGGCCAGCACCGGCACGGACAGCGCCAGCAGCCCGAAGGCCCAGGCCGGCCAGCCGGCCTCGCGGCCCTCGATCAGCGGGAACAGCAGCAGGAACAGGCCGCCGGCGCTCATCGCCACGCCGCGCAGGTCAAGCCGGCGCGCCTCCGGATTGCGCGATTCCGGGATCAGCAGCGGCGCGGCAATCAGCGCGATCAGGCCGAGCGGCAGGTTGATCAGGAAGACCGGCCGCCAGCCCAGCCCCCACAGGTTGGCCTCGACCAGCAGGCCGCCGAGCAGCTGGCCCGAAACCGAGCTGAGGCCGTAGACGACACCGAGGCAGGCAAACGCCGTGGCGCGCTGGCGGTCGTTGGTAAAGCCGACGCGCATCATGGCAAAGACCTGCGGTGACAGCACGGCGGCAGCCAGCCCCTGCAGGATGCGAGAGCCGATCAGCACCGGGGCGGTCGGCGCAAGGCCGCAGGCCAGCGAGGCCAGCGTGAAACCGGCGAGCCCTGCCATGAACATGCGGCGCCGGCCGAAGATGTCGCCGAGCCGGCCGCCGGTGATCAGCATCACCGCATAGGTCAGGCCGTAGGCGGCGATGACGAACTGCAGTTCGGCGAAGCTGGCTTCCAGCGTGCCGCGCATGTCGGGGATGGCAATGTTGACGATGAAGACGTCGAGCACCGCCATGAAGGTGCCGGTCAGCATCACGGCGAGGCCGGCCCAGGGGCGCCAGGCGTTGCGGGCGGTGTCTGCGGGCACAGGAGTGGCATCGGCGCAGGCGGCGGTTTCGGCCATGGGAAAGTCCTGTCGGTCCGGGGGAGGAGGCCTGTCGTTTTTGCTCGACAGTGCCGGGATTGCGGGACAGGATAGGGCGGTTTTAAGCTATTACTATATGTCTTCTTATCCTATTACTGAAAGTAACAGGCAGCGGCAGGTTCCCATGGTGCAGGCAGTCAGCGACGAACGGCAGGATCTGGCGGCTTTCCTGCGCAGCCGGCGCTCCCGGCTCGGGCCGCTCGATGTCGGCCTGCCGGCGGGGCCGCGCCGGCGCACGCCCGGCCTGCGCCGCGAGGAGGTTGCCCAGCTCGCCGGGGTCGGCATCACCTGGTACACCTGGTTCGAGCAGGGCCGCGACATCCGCGTCTCGGCGCATTTCCTCGAGAATCTCGCCCGCGCGCTACGCCTCGATGCGGTGGAACGCGCGCATCTCTTCACCCTGGCGCATGGCCGCCTGCCGCCGCTAAGCCCGGCCATCGACCTGCAGAGCGTGACGCCGAACCTGCAGCATATGATCGATGCGCATCCCTATCCGGTCTATGTGAAGACCGCGCGCTGGGATGTCGTGGCGTGGAACCGGCCGGCCACCTGCCTGATCGGCGATTACGCCAGCCTGGCTGTCGAGAGTCGCAATATCCTGTGGATGATGTTCACCGCCCCCGCCTATCGCCGGCTGACCCGCGACTGGGAAAAGGCGGCGCGCCGCGTGCTGGCGCGGTTCCGTGTCAATTACGGACGCGCCGCGGGCGATCCGGCCTTCCAGCAGCTCGTCGCCGACCTCAATGCCGCCAGCCCGGAATTCCAGCGCTGGTGGCCGCAGCAGGACCTGCTCGGCCAGGGCGAGGGCGTCAAGGTGCTCTGCCATCCGCGCCACGGCGAGATCGAGTTCGAGCATACCGCCTTCACCGTCGATGCCCCGGCCGAACTGCGCATGATCGCCTATACCCCGCTGCCCGGTGCCGGCGCCCGGCGGCTGCAGAAGGTACTGGCCGACGACGTGCCATTGTCGCTCGACTGACTGCGGGCGGTTCCGGCCGGTTGCAGGACGGGCCCCGCGCGCGGGTTCTGTCGGGGCGGCTTCGGCACCAGTCATGATTGTGCCGCCTTTTCAGGCTATTAAAGGATTTCCCCGGATTTATGGGGAATTCATCGACTGTTAAGCATGCTGTCGCAGAGTGGGGACGTAAGTCCATGTCCCGGCGGAACTTTTCGCCCTTTGATCGAATTGAGCCGAAGCGTGTACACTATGGTTAAGACACGGAATTTGCGGCAGAATCGGATCGTCCGGCCAGGCCTCTGGCGGGACGCGCCGGGAGAGGGCGTGTGACATGGCCAGCAACAACCAACCAACGCGCGAGCGCGTCATCATCTTCGACACCACCCTGCGCGACGGCGAGCAGTCGCCCGGCGCCTCGATGAATCTCGAAGAGAAGCTGAAGATCGCCTCGGTGCTCGAAGGCATGGGCGTCGATGTGATCGAGGCCGGCTTTCCGATTGCGTCGAACGGCGACTTCGAGGCGGTCAACGAGATCGCCAAGCGCGTCACGGAGTCCACCGTCTGCGGTCTCAGCCGCGCCGGGCGCAAGGACATCGACCGCGCCTGGGAGGCGTTACGCCCGGCCAAGCGCGCGCGCATCCATACCTTCATCTCCACCTCGCCGCTGCACATGAAGTACAAGCTGCAGATGGAACCCGAGGCGGTGCACCAGGCAGTGATCGACAGCGTCAGTTACGCGCGCAATCTCTGCGACGATGTCGAGTGGAGCTGCGAGGATGGCACGCGGTCCGACCGCGACTTCCTCTGCCGCCTGATCGAGAGCGCGATCAAGGCCGGCGCCACCACGATCAACGTGCCCGACACGGTGGGCTACACCGTGCCGGAGGAATATACCGCGCTGATGCGCTTCCTGATCGGCAACATCCCGAACAGCGATAAAGCCAGATTTTCCGCGCATTGCCACAACGACCTCGGTCTCGCGGTTGCCAACTCGCTGGCCGCCGTCCAGGGCGGCGCGCGACAGGTCGAATGCACCATCAACGGGCTTGGCGAGCGCGCCGGCAACGCCGCGCTGGAAGAGATCGTGATGGCGCTGCGCACGCGCCCCGATGTCATGCAATTTGAAACCGGCATCAAGACCACCGACATCATGAAGGCCTCGCGGCTGGTCTCGGCGGTCACCGGTTTCGTGGTGCAGCCGAACAAGGCGATCGTCGGCGCCAATGCCTTCGCGCATGAAAGCGGCATCCACCAGGACGGCATGCTCAAGCATGCCGGTACCTACGAAATCATGACGCCGGAATCGGTCGGCCTGAACCGCTCGACGCTCGTCATGGGCAAGCATTCCGGCCGCCATGCCTTCCGCAAGAAGCTGGAGGAACTCGGTTTCAATCTCGCCGAGAACCAGCTCAACGATGCCTTCGGCCGTTTCAAGGATCTCGCCGACCGCAAGAAGGAGGTCTTCGACGAGGACCTGATCGCGCTGGTCGACGATGCGGTCGCCCACGACAGCCACCGCATCCGCTTCGTCTCGCTGCAGGTGATCGCCGGCTCGAAGGAGCCGCAGAGCGCCGAGCTGGAACTCGAAATCGACGGCGCGCTGAAGTCGGTCAAGGCGACCGGCAACGGCCCGGTCGATGCCACCTTCAATGCCATCAAGGCGCTGTTCCCGAACCAGGCCAACCTGCAGCTCTACCAGGTCCATGCCGTCACCCAGGGCACCGACGCCCAGGCCGAGGTGACCGTCCGGCTGGAGGAGCAGGGCAAGACCGTGAACGGCCAGGCCTCGGATGCCGATACCCTGGTGGCGAGCGCCCGGGCCTATATCCACGCACTGAACAAGCTGCTGGTGAAGCGGGAAAAGACCGCCCCGGCGGCGATGAGTGCCTGAATGCGCCGACCGGTCGGAAACAGGCGGAAAATATGGGGTCCGGGGCTTGCGCCGTTCCGGAGCCGAGGCGATAACGGCGCGATATTCCGGTTGGTGAGGTGACTACTCGATGTTCTCGCGTTTGATGGGTTTCATGTCGGCCGATATGGCCATCGATCTCGGCACGGCCAACACCCTGGTTTACGTGAAGGGCCGGGGCATCGTGCTGAACGAGCCGTCGGTGGTGGCAATCACCAATAACCGCGGAAAAAAGCAGGTTCTGGCCGTCGGCGACGAGGCCAAGCAGATGCTGGGCCGCACGCCTGGCAACATCGAGGCCATCCGGCCGCTGCGCGACGGCGTGATCGCCGATTTCGAGGTGGCGGAGGAGATGATCAAGCACTTCATCCGCAAGGTGCATAACCGCCGCAGCTTCGCCTCGCCGCAGGTCATCATCTGCGTCCCCTCGGGCTCCACCGCGGTCGAGCGCCGCGCCATCATGGATTCGGCCGAATCGGCCGGCGCCCGCCGGGTTTTCCTGATCGAGGAGCCGATGGCCGCCGCGATCGGCGCCGGCCTGCCGGTGACCGAGCCGACCGGATCGATGGTTGTGGATATCGGCGGCGGCACCACCGAGGTAGCCGTCCTCTCGCTCGGTGGCATCGTCTATTCGCGTTCCGTGCGCGTCGGCGGCGACAAGATGGACGAGGCGATCATCGCCTATATCCGCCGCAACCATAACCTGCTGGTCGGCGAGGCCTCGGCCGAGCGCATCAAGAAGCAGATCGGCTCGGCGGCGCCGCCGGAAGACGGCAACGGCCTGTCGATGGAGATCAAGGGCCGCGATCTGATGAACGGCGTGCCCAAGGAACTTGTGATCAATCAGCGACAAATCGCCGAGAGCCTGGCCGAGCCGGTCGGCGCCATTGTCGAGGCGGTCAAGGTTGCGCTAGAGCATACCGCGCCGGAACTGGCGGCCGACATCGTCGACAAGGGCATCGTGCTCACCGGCGGCGGCGCGCTTCTGGGCAATCTCGATCTCGTGCTGCGGCACGCCACCGGCCTGCCGGTGTCGATTGCCGACGAGCCTCTGTCCTGCGTGGCGCTCGGCACCGGCCGCGCGCTCGAGGAGATGAAGACGCTCAAGCACGTGCTGTACAACCCGCCGTACTGATCCCGGGGAGGCACCGGGCGATACGGCGTAGCGGAGGGGTCTGACGGGCATTATGCGGGGACGGACCGGACGGAGTGCATGGGTTGCAGCGCCTCTGCGGGCGCTGCTGCAGCGCTTCGCGTTCCTTTTGCTGCTCGCCGCCGCCATCGGCCTCGTCATCATCAGCCGCACCGAACGCCCGCTGGTCGAACGCACCCGCGCGGTGATCGCCGACATCGCCGAGCCGTTGCTGACCGTGGTCGCGCAGCCGGTCGCCGCCGTCAACGCCATGATCGGCTGGGTCGACGACATCCTCTATGTCCATGAGGAGAATTTCCGCCTGCGCACCGAGAATGCCCGCCTGCTGCAGTGGCAGGACGTGTCGCGCCGGCTGGAACAGGACAATGCCGCGCTGCGCCGCCTGCTCTCGGCCGGCCCGGACCTCAGCCAGACCTTCGTCACCGGCCGCGTCATCGCCGATGGCGGCGGCAGCTTCGTGCGCACCGTGCTGGTCAACGTCGGCGCCCGCGACGGCGTCCGCAAGGGCCAGGCGGCGATCGGCGAGGGCGGCTATGTCGGCCGGGTCGCCGAGGTCGGCCAGCGCGCCGCCCGCGTCCTGCTGCTGACCGACCTGAACTCGCGCCTGCCGGTGATGCTGCAGGAGGGCGGCCATCGCGCCGTGCTGGCCGGCGACAATTCCGACCTGCCGAAGCTGGAATACCTGTCCGGTGCCGCCAAGCCGGCGGTCGGCCAGCGCGTCGTCACCTCGGGCGACGGCGGCCAGTTCCCGGCCGGCATTCCGGTCGGCGAAGTCGCCACGGTCAGCGACGGCGGCGTGCGGGTGCGGCCCTTCGTCGACCTGTCGCGCCTGGAATTCCTGCGTCTCATGCAGTTCGACGAGACCCGCCTCGATCCCGACGAGCAGGCCCGCGCCGAGCGGGCCGCCGCGCGCGGTGGCGCCCCGGCAGTGCCCCTGCAGCAGCCCTGAGGCGGCCGCATGGACGCCCTGCTGACCCAGACCAACCGCCGCCTGCGCGCCTTCCTGCCGCTGCTGAGCAGCCTCGTGCTCGGGCTGGTCGGCCTCACCCCGCTCGGCCTGCCGCATATGGAACTGGTGGCGCCGTCGCTGGCGCTGATGGCGATCTTCTACTGGAGCATCTTCCGCGCCGACCTGATGACCATGGCCGGCGCCTTCCTGATCGGCCTGGTGCTCGACCTGCTCAGCGGCGGGCCGGTCGGGCTGAATGCCATGATGCTGCTGCTGGCGCACCAGCTCGGCGTGTCGCAGCGCCGGGTCTTTCTCGGCTCGTCCTTCCTGGTCAACTGGGTCGCCTTCGCCCTGGTGGTCAGCGCCGTCACGCTGGCCGGCTGGGCGATGATCAGCCTGCTCAACTGGACCCTGCTGCCGGTGCCGCCGCGCCTCGCGCAATGGGCACTGTCGCTGGCCTGCTATCCGCCGGTCTACTGGCTGCTCAGCCGCATCGAACGGCGCTGGCTGCGGCCCGTCCTGCCGGAACTCTGACCATGGCGATGAATCGCCGCGACACCGACCTGCAGCGCGTCTTCACCCGCCGCGCGCTGCTGCTGGGCACGGCGCAGATCGCGCTGTTCGGCCTGCTGGCCGGCCGGCTGTATTACCTGCAGGTGGTCGAATCCGACAAATACGCCCTGCTGGCCGACGAGAACCGCATCAGCATGCGGCTGCTGTCGCCGCGCCGCGGCCGCATCCTCGACCGCTGGGGCACCGAACTGGCCACCAACCGGCGCAACTACCGCGTCATGATCGTCGCCGAACAGGCCAACAACGACGTCGACGCGACGCTGACGGCGCTCGGCGAACTGATCCCGATCGACGACGGCCAGCGCCAGCGCGTCAAGCGCGACATCGACCGGCACCGCAAGTTCGTCCCCGTGGTGGTGGCCGAGAATCTCTCGTGGGAGGATTTCGCCAAGATCAACCTGCACAGCCCCGACCTGCCGGGCGTGCAGCTCGATGTCGGCGAGACCCGCGATTACCCTTACGCCGATGCCTTCAGCCATGTGGTCGGCTATGTCGGTGCCGTCTCGGATACCGAGATCGGCGACGACCCGTTGCTCGAACTGCCCGGCTTCCGCGTCGGCAAGAGCGGCGTCGAGAAGGTGTTCGACGAACGGCTGCGCGGCCGCGCCGGCCACAGCCAGATCGAGGTCAACGCCTACGGCCGCGCCATCCGCGAGCTGGAGCGCACCGACGGCCAGCCCGGCGACGACGTGGTGCTGACCATCGACGCCGAGCTGCAGCGCTATGCCATCGACCGGCTGAGCGGCGAGAGTTCGGCGGCCGTGGTGATGGACATCCATACCGGCGAGATCCTCAGCCTGGTCTCCAACCCCGGCTTCGATCCCAACTGGTTCAACGTCGGCATCACCCAGGCGCAGTGGAAGCTGCTGTCGACCGACAAATACAAGCCGCTGACCAACAAGGCGATCCAGGGCCAGTATCCGCCGGGCTCCACCTTCAAGATGATGGTCGGCATGGCGGCGCTGGAATCCGGCGCCATCGACGCCAATACCCGCGTCTTCTGCCCCGGCCATATCGAATTCGGCAATGCCACCTTCCACTGCTGGCGCAAGGGCGGCCACGGCACCATGAGCGTGGTCAGCGCGCTGGAGGAAAGCTGCGACGTGTTCTTCTACGAGGCGGCACGGCGCACCGGCGTCGACAAGATCGCCGAGATGGCGAACCGCTTCGGTCTCGGCGAGGCCACCGGCATCGCGCTGACCGGCGAGCGCAAGGGCCTGATCCCGACCCGCGCCTGGAAGAAGGCCGTGCTCGGCCAGCCCTGGGCGCAGGGCGAGAACCTCGTCACCGGCATCGGCCAGGGCTATGTGCTGACCACGCCGCTGCAGCTTGCCGTGATGGTGTCGCGCATCGCCAACGGCGGCTATGCCGTCGAGCCGCGCATCGTGCGCGACGGGGATTACCTCGGCACCGACCACGACAGGCGCCTGGCGAGCGACCGCTGGCCGGCGATCAGCGTCAGGCGCGACTATCTCGACATGATCCACGAGGGCATGATCCGGGTGACCACGCCGCCGCGCGGCACCGCCTCGCGCGCCCGCATCACCGAGGCGCAGTATGCCATGGCCGGCAAGACCGGCTCGGCCCAGGTGCGCCGCATCACCAAGCTGGAACGCGAGACCCGGGTGCGCAAGAACGAGGAAAAGCCCTGGGAGGAACGCGACCACGCGCTGTTCGTCGCCTATGCGCCGGTGCAGGCGCCGCGCTATGCCTGCGCGGTGATCGTCGAGCATGGCGGCGGCGGCTCGACGGCGGCGGCGCCGGTCGCCCGCGACCTGCTGCTGGAAGTGCAGCGCCTCGATCCCTCGCGCCGCAACCGCGGCGCCGCCGGCGGGGTGACCGCCAGCGCCAATGACGGCCCGGGCGACCTGCAGGCAGCCACGGCCCCGGCCGCAGCCGCATCCCCGGCCGCAGCCACGTCCCCGGCTCTGGATGCCGCGACGCGGCTGGCCCAGCGCGGCAACGGGCAAGGCGGCTGACCATGGTGCACTGGTCCGCCCGCGGCAACGATCTCAGCTTGGGCCGCAAGCTGCGCGACGTGAACTGGGGCCTGGTGCTGCTGATCGGCCTGATCGCCAGCGTCGGCTTCGCCACGCTGTATTCCGCCGGCGGCGGCAGCATCGATCCCTGGGCCGACCGCCAGATGGCGCGCTTTGCCATCGGCACCACCATCATGATCGTCATCGCGGTGACCGACATCCGCCTGTGGATGCGGCTGTCCTACCTGTTCTACGGCGTCGCCGTGGTGCTGCTGGTCGCCGTCGACGTGGTCGGCCGCGTCGGCATGGGGGCGCAGCGCTGGCTCGACCTCGGCCTGCTCAGCGTGCAGCCCTCCGAGATCATGAAGATTTCCATCGTGCTGGCGCTGGCCCGCTATTTCCACGGCATGAGCTTCGACGAGGTCGGCCGCATCCGCTGGCTGCTGGTGCCGCTCGGCATGGTGCTGCTGCCGGTGGCGCTGGTGATGAAACAGCCCGACCTCGGCACCGCCATGCTGCTGCTGGCCACCAGCGGCGGCGTGTTCTTCTTCACCGGGGTGCGGATCTGGAAATTCCTGCTGGCGATTGCCGGCGGCGTCGCCGTCATGCCGCTGGCGTGGAATTTCCTGCACGACTACCAGAAAAAGCGCGTGCTGATCTTCCTCGACCCCGAACAGGACCCGCTCGGCGCCGGCTATCACATCCTGCAGTCGAAGATCGCGCTCGGCTCCGGCGGCTTTTCCGGCAAGGGCTTCCTGCAGGGCACCCAGAGTCACCTGAGCTTCCTGCCCGAGAAGCAGACCGACTTCATCTTCACCATGCTGGCCGAGGAACACGGCCTGATCGGCGGCCTCGTGCTGCTGACGCTCTACCTGCTGCTGATCGCCTATGGCTATGCCATCGCGCTGCGCGCGCGCAGCCAGTATGGCCGGCTGGTCGCCGGCGGCGTGACGATCATGATGTTCTTCTATGTCTTCATCAATGTCGCCATGGTCTCCGGCCTGGTGCCGGTGGTCGGCGTGCCGCTGCCGCTGGTCTCCTACGGCGGCACCGCGATGCTGACCCTGCTGGTCGGCATGGGGCTCTTGATCGGCGTCTATGTGCACCGCGATGTCGAGATTCCCCGCCATATGTCGGGGCTCTGACCGCTGCGGGGCGGCCGTGGCCGGCCTCTAAGCCGCTGGCGCAAAAAAGCAATTTCCCCGGCCCGAAGCCCTTGCATTTCCGTCGAATCCGGATATTTTCACGCGGCTTTCGACGACCCGTCGTCGCAGGAAAAATGGGCGCATAGCTCAGTTGGTAGAGCAGCTGACTCTTAATCAGCGGGTCCCAGGTTCGAGCCCTGGTGCGCCCACCATTTTTCCTCCACTGCGAAAGCCCCACTGACATTTTCAGCATGCGGCACTGCGTTACGGCGCAGCCGCGCCGCTTGCCTTCCTCTGCGGCAGCCGGTCTAGCCTGCGGCCCGAACCAGCGGCGGGACAGCCGCATAAAATGAATGGCAGACGGGGAGGAACATCCATGAATCGCGTCATCGCCCAGACCGGCGCGCAGTATCCCATCGTGCAGGCGCCGATGGGCTGGATCGCCCGCGCGCCGCTGGCCTCCGCCGTCAGCAATGCCGGCGGCCTCGGCATCATCGAGACCTCCTCGGGCGAGACCGATAATTGCATCGCCGAGATCGCGAAAATGCGCGACCTGACCGACCGGCCCTTCGGCATCAATCTGCCTCTGCTGTTCCTGCGCGACACCCGCATGGTCGATGCGGTGTGCAATGCGCCGGTCACCTTCGTGTCGACCTCGGCCGGATCGCCGGGCAAGCTGCTCGGGCCGCTGAAGGACGCCGGCAAGGTGGTCTACCATGTGGTCCCCACGCTCGCCGCCGCGCTGAAGGCGGCCGAGGCTGGCGTCGACGGCCTGATCGTCGAGGGCGGCGAGGGCGGCGGCTTCAAGAACCCCGACGATGTCTCGACCCTGGTGCTGCTGCAGGCGATCCGCGAGGCGGTCGACCTGCCGCTGATCGCCGCCGGCGGCATCTGCGACGGCCGCGGTATGGCGGCGGCCTTCGCGCTCGGCGCCGAGGGCATCCAGATGGGCACCCGCTTCGTCGCCTCGGCCGAAAGCCCGGTGCATGCGAACTACAAGCAGGCCATCGTGGATGCCGCCGATACCGGCACGGTGATGCTGAACCGCAGCGGCACGCCCTGCGTGCGCGCGCTCAAGACCGGACGCAGCCTGGCGCTTTACGCGGCCGGCAGCATGGACCGCGCCGAACTGAAGACGGTGCAGCAGCTCTATTTCGGCGGCGACATGGAGGCCTCGGTCGGCCTCGCCGGCCAGACCGCCGGCCTGATCCACGAAGTGCTGCCGGTCGCCGACATCATCCGCCAGACGGTGGACGGCTTCCACCGCATCCGCCGCGAGCAGGGCGAACGCTCGATGGCGGGGGGATTCTGAGGGGGGTCCTTTGGCTTCGATGGCGCGACCAGTGTTGGAAGCTAAGACGTATTCAAATGTCAAATCCGTGAACGGGGTTCTCCGGATTCACAAGGATGATGCGATCCCAGTCTTGCCGCATTTTGAATGCTGTCCGCAGTTGCTGTTTATCATTCTCATCCAATAGACCACGGCCAATATGGTCAGGGAGAACCAGCCACCACTCCGAATATCGTGAGCGATACTTCGCCGTCTTTTCGGATTTTTCTTTTACGCAGATATCTAGATTTCTAATTATCTCGGCAACCACCCAGCCGCCAGAGTCGTGATCGTTATGGCCGCCGTAACGGAAGTACGTATCTTTCAACTCTCCTGTCTGGGCGACATGGTACTTAAAATTTCTTGTCAATCTAAAGTCACTATTTTCTCTGCATCCTAATGAAGAGAAGTGACTTAAATGCTGTGTTATATGGTCTTTAATTATTCTCCACTTTGGGAGTGGCCGAGAAAACTGAAAAAATACATACCAACTTTCTTTGGGTGGCGTAGGGCCAAGTTGCTTAAGAAGTTTTTGAAGTTTGCTTACAAGTGGATATTCGGCCTCTTCAAGACCCCGTGTCTTATCGCCAGTCTGGAAGTGCTGATTTAATCGCCGCACTTCTACAGCAATTCTATTGTCGATAACAAAGTCGGGAGGGATATTTCCGTCCGGTTCGAATTTTATATTCGTATAACCTTGGTGAGATAAGTATAGAGCGGCGGCTTTTTCGCTTTTGTCCATGATTGGCGTACCCGCGCTCAGTTCCAATAATTTTTTCTACAGCCACCCGCTCTTCTTGAAGCGCCAGAACAGGAAGCCGCACACCCCGGCCATCAGGCAGAGCGCCACCGGGTAGCCGTATTTCCAGTGCAGTTCCGGCATGCCGTCGAAATTCATCCCCCAGATGCCGGCAAAGGCGGTGGCGATGGCGAAAATGCCGGCCCAGGCCGCCAGCCGCTTGTTCACTTCGCTTTCCTCGATCGCCACCATCGAGAAATTCACCTGGATCGCCGTGGCGATTGTCTCGCGCATGGTATCCACCGAAACGTTCAGCCGGTTCAGGTGGTCATAGACGTCGCGGTAATATTCGCTGAGCCCCATGCAGGGCCGCGGGATGCGGCCGCCATAGAGCCGGCCGACCGCCTCCATCAGCGGCGCCACCGCATGTTTCACCATGCCGGCCTTGCGCTTGAGCGCATAGAGCCGCTGGATCGTCTCGCGCGCCTCGCCGGCGCGGCGCTGGCCGCCGGGGCCGGTGGCGAAGATCTGTTCTTCCAGCTTCTCCAGCTCGTCCTCCAGCGCGTTCATGATCGGGAAATAGCGGTCCACCACCGCATCCATCAGCGCGTAGAACACAAAGCCCGAGCCGAGCTTGAGCAGCTCGGGCTCGGCCTCGGCGCGGCGGCGCACGCCGAGGAAATCCGACTTGCTGCCGCTGCGCACGCTGAGCACGAAGTCGCGGCCGACGAAGACATCGACCTCGCCGCGGTTCAGCTCGCCGTCATAGCCCATTTCCAGCAGGTGCATCACGGCGAACAGCTGGTCGCCGTATTCCTCGATCTTCGGCCGCTGGTGGCCGTATTGCGCATCCTCGACGGCGAGGTCGTGCAGGGCGAATTCCTCCTGCATCTCCTCCAGCTCGGCCAGCTTGGCATCCTTCAGCGCCACCCAGACGAAGGTGTCCTGCTGGCCGACATAGCGGTCGATTTCCTGCACCGGCGGTTCGGCCAGCTTCTTGCCGTCGCGATAGGCGACACAGTTGATCAGCATCGGCAGGCTCCTCCCCACGCGCAGCACCACGGCTTGAACACATCACCCCGGCCCCCGGCGTGGCGCAATGCGAATCAGGCGGCCGGCCCCCAGTCTACCCGTCCGTGTTGCACTTGCGGGATGCTCTTGGCGGGATGCTCTTGATTGGCCGCGGCCAGTCCCTATCTCCCGACACTGTCCCTGTCTCCCGGCTGGCGGGGCCGCGTTTTGGCCGGTCGGCGCAGGGGCGCGGCGGTCCCAAACGGTCCCGAACGGGCACCAGCGGGCAGAAACGGTCCCGAACGGGCCGAAACGGTCACCAGCGGTCCCAAACGGGCACCAGCGGGCAGAAACGGGCACCAGCGGGCAGAAACGGGCACCAGCGGGCAGAAACGGGCACAAACGGTCCGAAACGGTCACAAACGGGCCGGGCCGGGCCGGGGCGAACCACCGGCTTTTGCTGGCCAAGACGGCGGAAATCTGCTTCAAATTCCGGCACATAGAGTGTTTTCCCGCAAGCCGGAGCCCGCCCATGGCCGAGACCGACACCCGCACAGTCCCCGCCCATGGCCCCGCCCGTGGTCCCGGCAACGGCCGCCATCGCTGGCGGTTTTTCCGGGCCGGCGGCTTCGACCAGGTCCGCATCGAGAGCGGTGCCGACCTCCGGGCGCTCGCCGGGCTGGACGGCGCCGCGTCGGCCGACGGCACCGGCGGGCTCGACCAGAAGCTCTGGCTGGCGCTGGCCTGCCCGGCGCATAGCGTCGAATTCGACCGCCGCACGCTCGCCCTGATCGATGCCGACGGCGACAGGCGCATCCGGGTGCCGGAACTGCTCGGCGCGCTGGGCTGGACCCTCGGCCTGGTCACCGATGCCGATGCGCTGTTCAACGGCCATGCCGCGCTGCCGCTGTCGCTGATCGACGCCAGCGTGCCGGACGGTGCCGCCATTCTGGCATCCGCGAAACGCATCCTCGGCAACCTCGGCCGCAGCGAGGCCGCCGCGATCACGCCGGCCGAGGCCGCCGACCTGCAGGCGATCTTTGCCGGCAGCCGGCTCAACGGCGACGGCATCGTGCCGCCCGAGGCCGCGGCGGATGCCGAGACGGCCGCAGTGATGCGCCAGATCGTCGACCTCGCCGGCAGCCGGCCCGACCGCGGCGGCCTCGCCGGCATCGGCCAGGCCGAATGCGACAGCTTCTTCGCCGCGCTCGACGCCTATGCCGCCTGGATGGACGAGGCCGAGAAGGATGCCGCGCTGCTGCCGCTGGGCGAGGCCTCGCTGCCGGCGCTGACCGCGTTGCAGGCGGTGAAGGCCAAGATCGAGGATTATTTCTTCCGCTGCCGGCTTGCCGCCTTCGATCCGGTGGCCGCCGCCGCGCTGAATGCCGATGCGGCAGCCTTCGCCGCCATCGCCGGTGCCGACCTCTCGGCCGGCCCGGACTCGATGGGGCGTGCGCCGGTCGCCGGTTTCCCGCTCGCCCGTGTCGAGGCCGGCCGCGCCCTGCCGCTGGCGACGCCGGGCGGCGTCAATCCCGCCTGGGCCGAGGCGATGGCGCGCTTCCGCGATGCCGTCGTCATGCCGCTGCTGGGGCCGCGCGAGGCGCTGACCGAGGCCGACTGGCAGGCGATCGGCGCCAGACTGGCGCCCTGCATCGCCTGGCAGGGTCGCAAGGCCGGCGCGCTGGTCGAGGCACTCGGCATCGACCGCATCCGTGCCATCCGCGCCGGCACCAGCCGCGCCGCGATCACCGCGCTGATCGCCGAGGATGCGGCGCTGGCACCGGAGTTTGAATCGGTCGCCGCGGTCGAAAAGCTCGCCCGCTTCGTGCGCGACCTGGTGCCGTTGCTCAACAACTTCGTCTCGTTCCGCGATTTCTACACGCGCCGCGCCCGCGCCATCTTCCAGATCGGCACGCTCTACATCGACGGCCGCTCCTGCGACCTCTGCGTCCAGGTCGACGATGTCGCCAAGCATGCGGCGATGGCGACCAACAGCCGCATCTACCTGCTGTACTGCGACTGCACCCGCAAGGGCAGCGCCGAGAAGCTGACGATTGCCGCCGGCATCACCGGCGGCGATGCCGACCTGCTGTCGGTCGGCCGCCACGGCATTTTCTACGACCGCCAGGGCAACGACTGGGATGCCGTGGTCACCCGCATCGTCAGCCATCCGATCTCGATCCGCGAAGCCTTCTGGATGCCGTTCAGGAAAGTCGGCAAGTTCATCGGCGACCAGATCGAGAAATTCGCCGCCGCGCGCGGCAAGGCGACCGAAACGCAGATGACCTCGCAGCTCGTCGCCACCGGCGCGGCCGCCGCCACCGGCACGCCGCCGCCCGAGGCCAAGCCGGCGCCGCCAGCCTTCGACGCCGGTCGCTTCGCCGGCATTTTCGCCGCCATCGGGCTTGCACTGGGCGCCATCGGCACGGCGCTGGCCTCGGTGGTCACCGGGCTCCTGAACCTGAGCTGGTGGCAGATTCCGCTCGCCATCGTCGGGGTCATCCTGCTGGTATCGGGGCCGTCGATGGTGATCGCGGCGATGAAGCTGCGCGAACGCAACCTCGGCCCGATCCTCGATGCCAATGGCTGGGCGGTGAATGCCCGGGCGCGCATCAACATCCCGTTCGGCGCCAGCCTGACCCAGGTCGCCAGACTGCCGCCCGGTGCCGAGCGGGCACTGACCGACCCTTACGCCGAACGGCGCCAGCCCTGGCTGCTCTATGGCGTGCTGGTCCTGCTGGTCGCGCTGCTCTGGCTGGCCTGGCATTTCGGCTGGGTGGCCCTGCTGGCCGGCCGCATCTTCGGCGGTTAACCAAGACAAACGGGGGAAATCCTGTATCGTGGGGCCGGTGGGACGGGTAGGATAGGGGTATGAGACTGCAGCCGCGCTTCTTCGCGCCGATCGGCACGCTTCGCCATGCCGCCCGCCTGAACTTCCTGACCCAGGATGTGCGGGCGGCCGGCACGGTGCTGGGCTTTTTCGGCGCCGCCGCGGCGCTCGGCGCCCAGCCGGCCGACCTTGTGCTGATGGTGGTGCGGCGCCAGAGCCCGGCCGACCTGCACCGCCAGGTGGTGCTGGTGTTCCAGAAGGACCCGGGTTTCGCCGACGGCCTTGCCAGGCTCTATCGCGCGCGGCGCCGGCCGATCGGTTTCGAGGGCGAGCAGCGCTGGTGCGCCATCCCCGAGCCGTCCTTCCTCGCCGACGAGACCTTCGCGCTGCTGGCGGCGCGGTTCCCGACCCTGCTGCTGATCGAGGAAATGCCCGGCGAGACCCATCGCATCGAGGTGCATGCGTCATCGGGCTTCCGCGAGCTGCCGAAGCTGCTGCTGGCGCCGCTGCCGGGCAAGGCTGCGACGGCACCGGCTGCAAAGCCGCGTCCGGCCGCCACCGTCACGCCGCTGCCGCCGCGTCCGGCGGTGCGCCCGGTCTCCTACGGTGCGCCGCCGTCGCCAGCCCGCGTGCTGCCGCTGCGGCCGCGCCGGCTGAAAAGTACGGTGAAGCTGAACGAGCGCACCGAGCGCCAGGTGGTGGACGAATTCCGCCGCCTGCTCAAGGCCGTGTCGCTGTATTCCTGATCAGCTGTCCCCGGGTCAGCTATCCTGGTCGGGCCCGGGGCCGCAGGCATCGATCGGACCACCTTCAATCCGCGCTGTGCCCATGTAGCAGCCATCCTGGTAGACCAGTGGGTCGACATCGGCGCGGCTGATCGCGCCGGTCACCCGGCCGATGCAGATCGAATGGGTGCCATAGGCGTGGATTGCCTCGATCTCGCAGAAGATATTCGCCTGGGCGCCGTCGAGATAGGGCACGCCGGCGGCATCGCTCAGCCAGCTGCCCTCGGCGAAACGGGTTTCGCCTTCCATGGCGCCGCTGAACACTTCCGACAGCCGCTGCTGGCTGCGATGCAGCAGGTTGATGCAGAACAGCTGGCCGAGATGGAGCTGGGCATGCAGGGCGGCCGAGCGGTTGACGCAGGCCAGCACCGCCGGCGGATCGGCCGAGACCGAGGTCACCGCCGTCGCCGTCATGCCGTGGCGGATGCCGTCATCGGCGCGCGTCGAGATCACCGTCACAGTGGCGGCCAGCCGGCGCATGGCGGCGCGGAAGGCGGCGTCGAGCGGGATTGCGGCGGGATTGCGGGATGCGTCTGTCATACAAAAAATGCCTGTCCGGCGGCGCAGGATGGTCGGATTTCGTCCCGGCTGCAACCGCCAGCCGGATTTCAGGCCGGTCTCAGGCGGCCGCCGGCACCAGGCGGCGCAGTTCACCTGCGGCCTGCAGTGCCGGGGTGAACCAGTCGCCGTCGACGCTCTGGCGCAGCAGATGCAGGGTCGGATACCACGGCGTGGTCTCGCCGTCACGGCCCCAGTACCAGTGCGGCGAAATACCCTTGTGCAGCATCACCCAGGTCGGCTTGCCGAGCGCGCCGGCCATATGCGCCGTGGTGTTGCTGGTGGTGATCACCATGTCCATGGCGGCGACCTGGGCGGCGAAACCGTCGAGATCCTGCATCTGGTCGATCTCGGTGTCATACAGCAGGTCGACGCCGTGGGCGGCCTTGAGCGCGGCGCGATCTTCGGCGCGATTGCCGTATTGCAGGTCGACGAAGCGGAAACCGGGCAGGGTCAGGAAGGGCGACAGCGCGGTGAGGCTCGCGCTCTTCGGCGCGCCGATCTCGCGGTTGCCGCTGTACCAGGCGACGCCGACCAGCGGCATATCCTGGCCCTGGCGATAGCGCGCGCGCAGCGCGGCGGTGCGCGCCTCGTCGACGCGCAGCGGCAGGGCGCCGGTGCAATCCTCGGGCCGATGGCGGAACACGGCGGCAAGGTCGAACAGGCTGGCCTGCACGACAAGGTCGGCCTCGAACAGCCGCGGATTGGCCGGCGTTTCGCGCGCCAGCACCTCGATGCCGGCAAAGCTGCGGCGGAACAGCGGCACCAGGCGCGGCTCGACTTCCATCACCGGGGTGATGCCGCGGGCCAGCAGTTCGGGAACCAGGCTGGTCAGGGCGAGAATCTCGCCGACGCCCTGTTCGGTGAACAGCAGCATCCTGCCGCCGGGCGGAATCGCCTCGCCCTGCCAGAACGGCAGGGTGAAGGGGCGCTTGTCGGTCGCCATGGTCTCGACGGTCCAGCGTGCGCCGAAATGCGGCCAGGCGGCGCTGTAGTCACCCTTTATCATCAGCGCGGCGCCATAGCGCAGATGCGCCTCGCCATGGCCGGGCTTCAGCCGGCAGGCCTGGCCGTACCAGCGCAGCATCTCGTCGAACTCGCCGCGGCCGCGCGCCAGGTCGCCCATCGCGATCTGCGTCTCGATCATGCCGGGGTCGAGGCGGATCGCCGCGGCAAAGGCCATTTCGGCCTCTGCCATGTCGCCAAGGCTGCTCAGCGTCAGGCCGAGATTCTGGTGGAAGATCGCAATATTGGGGTTCAGCGCGATGGCGCGCCGCAGCGGCTCGAGCGCGCTGGTAAACGCCCGCATGTCCATCATCGCCGCGGCGGTGTTGTTGTGCGCTTCGGCATAGTCGGGCTGCAGCTCGACCGCCATCTGGCAGGCGGCGATCGCCTCGGCCGGGCGTTTCAGGTCGCGCAGGGCATTGCCGCGGTTGTTGTGGGCGGCGGCGTATTTGGGCGCGAGTGCGATGGCGCGGTCGAAATGCGGCAGGGCGGCGGCCGCATCGCCGCTCATGCGCAGCAGTTCGCCGAGGTTGTTGTGGTAGAGCGGGTTGTCGGGAAAGGTCGCGATGGCCTGCTGCAGGGCAGCGAGCGCCGCGGCGACTTTGCCGGCGCGGTGCAGGTCGAGGGCCTGGTCGTTCAGCCGGTTGGCTTCCAGCAGGGCGGCGCGGCGCGCGGGGTCCATCGCCGGCTGCCCCGGCACCGCCTTGGCGGCCATTTTTTCCTGTGCCCGTCGCTGCTTGCGGTTCATGCCGGTGCCGTCTCCTCATGCCGGCCGGCCCTGCATAGGCCATCCCCCCTTAAAGGGGGGTAAACCGGCAGCGGGACAAGGGCAGAAAAGTCCCGCCGCCGGGCCCATCTATTTCCGGATCACATGGGTGGGACAACGCCATCCCGGCCGACCAGCACGGCGACCGCTTCCTGCGGGCCGCCGCTGCCCTGTGGCGCGATGACGATGGCATGGGCGCCGGCTTTCAGCAGGCTGCGGTCGGCCGGGGCCACCGCCACGATCGGCACGGACTTCGGCACCATCACCTTCTGCTCGCCGCCCTTGTATTTCACCGTCATGGTGCGGCCGCTGGTGCCGACCAGGTCGCCGACGGCGCCGTTGGTCATGGTGCTGCCCGGCGCGAGGTCCCAGGCGTAATGGCCATCGCCGACGCCGCGCATGGCGGGATCGAAGACCGAGACTTCCAGCGCCACCTGACTGCCATCGGCCTGCGGGATGGCGGCGGTGCCGATATAGCTGTCGGGCTTGATGTCGCCCATCGTTGCGCGGCTGATGCCGATCACATGGGTCTTGTCGGTCAGCGCGACGGTGACGGTCCTGCCGTCGCCGGTGGTAATGGCGAGCGTGCCGTCACTGACCTGCTGGATCGTGCCGCGCAGGCGGGTGGTCGTGCTCTGGGCCATGGCCACGCCGCTGAGCAGCGAAAGCCCGAGAGCGAACGCCGTGAAAAGCTGTTTCTTCATGTCTGCACCTGGGGAAAGAGAGAAGGGGCGGGTACGCCGTTTCTACATAGGGATGGGTGGGCCAGCGCCAATCCGTCGGCGGATCACGCCTCCGTGAACGCCGGCTAGAGCAGCAGGCGAAGCTGCGGCGCGGCTTCGTCGGCTTGCGTTTCCTGCCGGCTTTCCAGTCCCGACAGGGTCACGCCGAGCAATCGGATGCCCTTGCGCACCGGGAAGACGCCGGCCAGCAGATCCTGTGTGGTGCCGGCCAGTTCGGCCGCCGAAGCGACCGGCTGCGCGGTGCTGCGACTGCGGGTGATCTGCCGGAAATCGGCGAATTTCACCTTCAGCGTGACGGTGCGGCCGCGAATGCCCGACGCCTCGCAATAGGACCAGATCTTGCCGATGATCGGCTGCAGCTCCGCCCAGGCGGCATCGACATCATGCAGGTCGGCACCAAAGGTATTCTCGGCGCCGACGGACTTGCGGATGCGGTCGGGCCGCACCGGGCGCTCGTCGATGCCGCGCGAAATCCAGTAATAGAAAGTGCCCGACTTGCCGAAATGCCGGCGCAGGAAATCGAGGTCGCGCTCGCGCAGGTCGCTGCCGGTCGCGATGCCGAGGCCCTGCATCTTCGCCGCCGTGGCCGGGCCGATGCCGTGGAATTTGCCGACCGGCAGGCCGGCGACGAAATCGGCCCCCATGCGTGGCGTGATCACGAACTGGCCATTCGGCTTGTTCTCGTCGGACGCAAGCTTGGCGAGGAACTTGTTGTAGGAGATGCCGGCCGAGGCGGTCAGGCCGGTGGCGTCGCGAATCCTGGCGCGGATTTCCTCGGCGATGATGGAGGCCGACGGCATGCCCTTCAGGTTTTCGGTGACGTCGAGATAGGCTTCGTCCAACGACAGCGGCTCGATCAGCGGGGTGTATTCGGCGAAAATCTCGCGGATCTGCCGCGACACCGCCTTATAGACGTCGAAGCGCGGCTTGACGAAGACCAGCTCCGGGCATTTGCGCAGCGCCGTCACCGAGGCCATCGCCGAGCGCACCCCGAAGGTCCGCGCCTCGTAACTGGCGGCCGCCACCACGCCGCGCTCGCGGGCACCGCCGACCGCCACCGGCCGGCCACGCAGGTCGGGATTGTCGCGCTGTTCGACCGAGGCATAGAAGGCATCCATGTCGACATGGATGATCTTGCGCGGTGACGGCGCTTCTGGCTGGGGGCTGGTTTCGGCGGGCTCGGACATGGCGAACGGGTCGGTTGTATGTCTGCTTACCATATTCCTGTTTTGTTCGAAATGGTTGATGGGGTTGACATCCGCCGTCCGGAAATCATCTTGCAATCCAGACCAGATTGGTCTTATTTGCCGCCGCCGGGCCCGAAGATTCGGGTCGGGCGTGAAATTGCGAAGGATTTGCAGGATGTTGCGCCTCAGTCGCCTGGCTGACTACGGCGTCATGGTGATGGCCCATGTGGCCGCCGATCCCGATGGCGCCCATAACGCTGCCGATACCGCGGCGGCCACCGGCCTGCCCGGACCGACAGTCGCCAAGATCATGGCGCGGCTGGCCAAGGGCGGCCTGCTCGCCTCGCAGCGTGGCGCCCGCGGCGGCTATCGCCTGGCGCAGCCGGCCGCGGTGACCACGGTGGCGGCCATCATCACCGCGCTCGACGGTCCGATCGCCCTGACCCAATGCTCGACCAGCGGGCCGAGCGCCTGTGACCGGGAAAATCTCTGCGTCTCCCGGCGTGGCATCAACCGCATCAACACGGCGATCCGCGGCGCGCTGGAAGGCGTGACGCTCGCCGAGCTGGCGCAGCCCTACGATTTCTTCGCCCCCCTGCCGCCGCGCACTGTCAGCGCGGTCGTGTCCAACAGCTAGAGTCCAGAGGACAGGTCGCCCCATGCCTGCCAATGCTGAAACCATCGAAACCGTCCGCAATCTCGGCGGCGAATACAAATACGGCTTCGTCACCGACATCGAATCCGACATCCTGCCCAAGGGCCTGAGCGAGGACACCGTCCGCTTCATCTCGGGCAAGAAGGGCGAGCCGGAATGGATGCTGGAGTGGCGGCTGAAGGCCTTTCGCACCTGGCTGAAGATGGAGCGCGAGAAGGGCGAGCCGGGCTGGGCCAAGATCAGCCATCCGCCGATCGACTTCCAGGACATCCATTACTATTCGGCGCCGAAGAAGAAGACGCTGAAAAGCCTCGACGAGGTCGATCCGGACCTGCTGGCGACCTACGAGAAACTCGGCATCCCGCTGAAGGAACGCGAGATTCTTGCCGGCGTTGCCGTCGATGCCGTGTTCGACAGCGTCTCGGTGGCGACCACCTTCAAGGACAAGCTGAAGGATCTCGGCATCATCTTTTGTTCGATGTCGGAAGCCGTGCGCGAGCATCCGGAACTGGTGCAGAAGTATCTCGGCTCGGTGGTGCCGGTGGCTGACAATTTCTATGCCACGCTCAATTCGGCGGTCTTCTCCGACGGCTCTTTCGTTTATGTGCCGCCCGGCGTGCGCTGCCCGATGGAGCTCAGCACCTATTTCCGCATCAACGAGGCCAAGACCGGCCAGTTCGAACGCACGCTCATCGTGGTCGACAAGGGCGCCTATGTCTCCTACCTCGAAGGCTGCACCGCGCCGATGCGCGACGAGAACCAGCTGCATGCCGCGGTGGTCGAGCTGGTCGCCATGGAAGACGCCGAAATCCGTTACGCCACCGTGCAGAACTGGTATCCGGGCGACAAGAATGGCAAGGGCGGCATCTACAATTTCGTCACCAAGCGCGGCGCCTGCCGCGGCGCCCGGGCCAAGATTTCCTGGACCCAGGTCGAAACCGGCTCGGCGATCACCTGGAAGTATCCGTCGGTGATCCTGCAGGGCGATGACAGCGTCGGCGAGTTCTACTCGGTGGCGGTGACCAACAATGCCCAGCAGGCCGATACCGGCACCAAGATGATCCATCTCGGCAAGAACACCAAGTCGACCATCATCTCGAAGGGCATCTCGGCCGGCCGTGCGCAGAACACCTATCGCGGCCTGGTCCGGGTGCTGCCCGGCGCCACCGGCGCGCGCAACTATTCGCAGTGCGACAGCCTGCTTATCGGCGACCGCTGCGGCGGCCATACCGTGCCCTATATCGAGGTGAAGAACCGCACGGCCAAGGTCGAGCACGAGGCCACCACCTCGCGGATTTCCGACGACCAGCTGTTCTACTGCCGCCAGCGCGGCCTGTCCGCCGAGGATGCGGTGTCGACCATCGTCAACGGCTTCTGCAAGGACGTGCTGCAGAAGCTGCCCATGGAATTCGCCGTCGAGGCCCAGAAGCTGCTGGGTGTCAGCCTCGAAGGCTCGGTCGGTTAAGACGAAGAATCAGGATCAGCCCCCATGCTTGAGATCAAGAACCTCCACGCCACCGTTGACGGCAAGGAAATCCTGCACGGCATCGACCTCGTCATCAAACCGGGCGAGGTGCATGCCATCATGGGCCCGAACGGTTCGGGCAAGTCGACGCTGTCCTACGTGCTGTCGGGCCGTGAGGGCTATGACGTCACCGCTGGCTCCGTCACCTTCAACGGCCAGGACCTGCTGGCGCTGGAAACCGAAGAGCGCGCCCGCGAGGGCATGTTCCTCGCCTTCCAGTATCCGGTCGAGATTCCCGGCGTCGCCAACGCAACCTTCCTGCGCTCGGCGGTCAATGCGGTGCGCAAGCATCGCGGGCTGGCCGACATGGATGCCATGACCTTCCTCAAGACCGCCAAGGCCAAGATGAAGCAGCTGCAGATGGACGAGAAGTTCCTGCAACGCGCCGTCAACGTCGGCTTCTCGGGTGGCGAGAAGAAGCGCAACGAGGTGTTCCAGATGCTGCTGCTGGAACCCACGCTGGCGATCCTCGACGAGACCGATTCCGGCCTCGACATCGACGCACTGAAGGTTGTCGCCGAGGGTGTCAACGCCCTGCGCAGCCCGGAGCGTTCGGCGCTGGTGATCACCCATTACCAGCGGCTGCTCGACTACATCGTGCCCGACGTGGTGCATGTGCTGGCCGGTGGCCGCATCATCAAGACCGGCGGCAAGGAACTGGCGCTCGAACTCGAGGCCAAGGGCTATGCCGACATCGTGGCGGCAGCGGCCTGAGGGTGAACGCCATGTCAGCCCAACCGCTCACCGAAACGCTCGCGGCCGCCTGGGAAGCGACCGCCGGCAGCCTGCCTGGCGCCGACCGCCCCGAGGTGATGGCGCGTCGCCGCGCGGCCCTGGACTCCTTCCGTAGCCACGGCCTGCCGACCCAGAAGCTGGAAACCTGGAAGTTCACCGGCCTGACCGCGCTGGAGCGCCAGCAATGGGTGCTGCCTGCCAATGACGGTGCAGCGGATGCGCAGCGTCTGGCCGCCGCCGCCCTCGCGGGCGATGCCAGCTATCGCCTTGTTTTCGTCAACGGCCGCTTCGATGCCGCCGCCTCGCGGCTGCAGGGCCTGCCGGACGGCGTGCGGCTGCTGCCGCTCAGCCAGGCCGGTGGCGAACTTGCAGTCACGCTGGCCTCGGCCGGCGATGGCCGCGCCGCGAGCCTCGGCGAACTGAATGCCGCGCTGGCCAGCGATGGCCTGCTGCTTGATGTCGCCAATGGCGTCGTGCTGGAGAAACCGGTCGAGATCGTCGCCTTCGGGGCCCCGGCGCTGGTCAACCTGCGCCATGCCATCCGCATCGGTCGCGGCACCCGCGCCACCATTGTCGAAAGCTATCGCGACGGCGGCACGGCGACGGCGGCCGGCTGGACCAATGTGTTCAGCCGCATCGCCGTCGAAGAGGGCGCGCAGCTTACCCACATCCGCCTGCAGGACGAGGCGGCGGGCATCTATCATGCGGCGCTCGGCCAGGTGACGGTGGCCGGCGATGCGCGCTACGCCCATGTCTCGATACAGGCCGGCGGCGCCGTGGCGCGTCACGAACTGCAGATCGACTATACCGGCCGCAATGCCGAGGTCGACGTGCAGGGTCTGGTGCTGGCGCGCGGCACCAGCCATATCGACCATACCCTGCAGCTGCATCACGCCGAACCCGGCTGCAACAGCAACCAGCTGTTCAAGCATGTGGTGGACGATCGCGGCCATGCGGTCTTCCAGGGCGGCATCCGGGTGGCGCCTGATGCCCAGAAGACCGATGCGCGCCAGCTCAGCCGCACGCTGCTGCTGGCCGACCGGGCGCAGATCGACACCAAGCCGGAACTGGAAATCCTTGCCGACGACGTGAAATGTAGCCACGGCGCCTCCATCGGCGATCTCGATGCCCAGCATCTGTTCTACATGGGAGCGCGCGGCATCGGTCCCGACGAGGCCCGTCGCCTGCTGCTGGCCGGCTTTGCTGCCGAGATCGTCGAGGCGGTGCCGGAGGGCGCGCTGCGCGACCATGTCGAGGCCTTCGTCACCGGCTGGCTGGCGCAGACGGGAGGTGCGGCATGAGCGCGCTGCCCAAGGCCAAGCCGGCGCCGTTCGACATCGAGCGCATCCGCGCCGATTTCCCGATCCTGTCGCAGACAGTGCACGGCAAGCCGCTCGCCTTCCTCGACAGCGGCGCCAGCGCCCAGAAGCCGCGCGTGGTGATCGACACCATGTCGCGGATGTACGAGCAGAGCTATGCCAACGTGCATCGTGGCATCTATCACCTCAGCCAGGTGTCGACCGACATCTACGAGAAGGCGCGCGAGACCGTGGCGGCCTTCATCGGTACGCCGGACAGCCGCGAGATCGTTTTCGTGCGCAATGCCACCGAGGCGATCAACCTGGTGGCCTACAGCTGGGGCGAAAAGTTCCTGCAGCCGGGCGACGAGGTGCTGATCTCCCATATGGAGCATCACGCCAATATCGTGCCGTGGCAGCTGCTGCGCGACCGCCGCGGCATCGTGCTCAAGGTCGCCCCGGTCAACGACCGCGGCGAGCTGATCTGGGACGACTTCGTCGCCCTGATCGGGCCAAGGACCAAGCTGGTCGCCATCACCCATGTCTCGAACACGCTGGGCACCATCGTGCCGGTCGCCGACGTGATCCGGGTCGCCCATGAAAAGGGCGCCCTGGCGCTGATCGACGGCAGCCAGGCGGTACAGCACATGCCGGTCGACGTGAAGGCGCTGGATGCCGATTTCTACGTGTTTACCGGCCACAAGCTGTATGGCCCGACCGGCATCGGTGTGCTCTACGCCAAGGCGGCGCTGCTGGAGGCGATGCCGCCCTGGCAGGGCGGCGGCGACATGATCCTGTCGGTCACCTTCGAGAAGACCGAATACAACGACATCCCGCACAAGTTCGAGGCCGGCACCCCGGCCTTCGTCGAGGCCGCCGGCCTCGCCGCCGCCATCGACTACGTGCAGGGCATCGGACTTGAAGCGATTGGCGCCCATGAGCATGACCTGCTGCTCTACGCGACCGAAAATCTGAAGGCGATCAATAGCTTGCAGATCATCGGCGAGGCCGAGGACAAGGCCGGGGTGATTTCTTTTGTGATGGGGGGTATTCACCCCCACGATATCGGCACCATTCTTGACCGGGAGGGCGTTGCCGTCCGCGTCGGCCAGCATTGCGCCCATCCGCTGATGGAGCGGTTCGGCGTGCCGGCGACGGTGCGGGCCTCTTTCGGTCTTTACAACACCCGGGCGGATATCGATGCCCTCTGCGCCGGGCTGCAGCGTGTCAGGGAGATTTTCGGCTGATGTCGGCGACAGGTGCAGAGAAACAGGCGGCTCCGGCCAGCCCGGAAGCGCTCCGCGACGAGGTTGTGGAGCAGCTGAAGACCGTCTTTGACCCGGAAATCCCGGTTAACATTTACGAACTCGGCCTTATATACAATGTCGAGGTCAACGAGGCGCGCGATGTCCGGGTCGAGATGACCCTGACCTCGCCGAACTGCCCCGCCGCCCAGTCGATGCCGGCCGAGGTCGAATACAAGACCCGGTCGCTGGACGGGGTGGGCGAGGTGACCGTCGAGGTGGTGTGGGATCCGCCATGGTCGACGGAGCATATGTCCGAAGCCGCAAGGCTCGAACTGGGAATGATGTAAGGACGCAAAGACCATGGTTGCAACCGAGACTGCCGCGGCCCCGCGGCCCGCCTTCAAGCCGGTGACGCTCACCGACGCGGCGGCGGCGCGCATCCGCGACCTGATCGAACGGGCCGACAAGCCGATCGTCGGCCTGCGCATCGGCATCAAGACCAAGGGCTGCTCGGGGATGTCCTACGACATCGAATATGCCGAGGAGAAGGGCAAGTTCGACGAGCTGGTCGAGGACAAGGGCGTCACCGTGCTGATCGAGCCGAAGGCGCAGATGTATATCTTCGGCACCGAGATCGACTGGGTGGAAGACAAGCTGCAATCCGGCTTCGTGTTCCGCAATCCCAACGAAAAGGGCCGCTGCGGCTGCGGCGAGAGCTTCCACGTCTGATAAACGTGGATGAGCCCGCTCAGGGCCTGCCTGTTCAGGGCTCGTCGGCCTTCGGCGGCGGTGTCTTGTCCTTGATGCGCCGGCGATAGATCGTGTAGCGCTCGAAATCCATGATCTTGTCGTAATCCTCGAGCCGCTTGGCAAACAGCGGATTGCGCGAGAAATACTCCAGATAATCGAAGGTCTCGCCCTGGCAGCGCGGAATGCCGGGCACGTTGTCGACGATCAGCAGCGACGGCTTCATCCGGTTGAAGTCTTCCGGCACGCGGCGGAACACGAAGGCCTCGGCCGGGCTCATGTTGTCCGGCGGATTGTACAGCGGCGCGAGGTCGTGGCATTCCGCATAGGCGCCCTGGATCAGCCACATGCTCTCGAAGGGCATGGTCATGCGCATGTTCAGGTAGTTCAGCATCGGGAAATGCGGATAGATGCCGGGCGACAGGATCAGGATGCGGTTGTTGCGCGCCTCCTGCTTGACGATCTGCATCAGCCGCTGCAGTTCCGAGCCGTTATAGTCGAGCTGCTTGTAGAACGGCCGGCTGTGCAGGCCCTCCTGGTAAAAGACCAGGATCATCAGTGCGGCGGCGAACAGCCGCGCCGGCCGGGCATCGCCGCGCCGCGGCCAGACCACATGATCCATCACATGGGCGATGATCACGCCGGCCAGCAGCAGGGTGAAGGCCTGGGCCGGCAGTGCATGATACGGCCAGCCCTTGTGCTGGCCGTAGGCCGAGATCAGGCCGCCGACGCCGGCCATGAAGATGACCCGCGCCAGATGCGAGCGGACGGCGAAGAAGGCGGCGAGGCCGAGCAGCGGCAGCACGGCGGTCGGCGGGCCGAGATTGGCGCTCAGCGCCAAGTCGATCATGCTCCAGTTGCTGACCTCGCTGTAGAAGGCGGTGGCGATCGGCCAGACCACGGTGAAATATTCCGGGGTGACGATCACTGCGAACAGCGCGTGGGCGATGCAGACGCCGAGGATCGACCACGGCGCCGGGTCGGCAACGCTGCGGCGCAGGCCGCGCTGCGACAGCACGTAGAGTTCGACCAGCAGCGGGATGCCGAGAAAATACGGCTTCATGGCGAAGCCGACGCCGGCCATCAGGCCGGTGGCGATCTTCAGCCGCAGGGTCAGGGCCTCGCCGTCGGCGCGGCCGCCGGCAACCAGCAGGTAGGGCATGCTGAGCACCAGCATGATGTGTTCGCGCTGGGTGAAGGTGCCGCCCGGAAACACGATCAGCAGGAACAGCAGCAGCAGCGGCAGCAGGGCATCGGCGGTGGCATGGGCCGGGTCGAGGCTGGCCGCCAGCACCCAGCGGCAGGTCATGAACGAGGCAGCGATCCCCAGGCCCAGCAGGGCGACCAGCATGGTGGTGCCGGGCAGGCCGGTCAGCTTGGCCAGCACCTCGGGCAGCAGGTGCACCACGAAGACCAGCGGCGTGTTGATGTCGATCTCGTTGACAAACAGCCGGCCACCGTTCAGCCATTGTTTGGAGATATACAGCAGCACCGCCGTGTCGTGGTTAATCGGCGGGAAGAAGTAGCCGATGATCCAGGCGGCACAGACAACCAGCACGAACCCGTACAGCACGCGGGACCAGTCGAAGCGGCGCTGGGTGGCCGCGGGTTCGGCCTGGACGGACTGGTTCATGACACGGGACTGGTTGTTCGCAGGGGCGGCTGCGGGGCGTGACGGATATGGTTCCGGCGGTACTGGCGGAACCACGGCTGCCCTTGGTAAATCATTGGTGGTTGCGGAAATCAATCGGAAACCTGTCACACCTATGGAACGGTCGGAATATCGCCGCATGGCAGCGCTGGAAGGAACCATGTGGTGGTTCCGCGCCCTGCATGCCCGCCTGCTGGACCAGGTCAGTCGCGCCGGGCTGGCGCCGGGCCAGGCCGTGCTGGATGCCGGTTGCGGGACCGGCGGGTTGCTCTCCCGTCTGGTTGCAGCCCGGCCCGACCTGGCGCTCGCCGGGCTGGAATACGACGCCGAGGCGGCGGCGGTCGCGCAGGCGAAGACCGGCCTGCCGGTGATCACCGGATCGGTGCATGCCATGCCGTTTGCCGACGCCAGTTTCGCCGCCATCATCAGTGCCGACGTGCTGTGCCATGCCGGCGTCGAGCCGGGACAGGCGCTGGCCGAGTTTTATCGCTGCCTGCGGCCCGGCGGCCTGCTGGTGCTGAATCTGCCGGCCTATCAGTGGATGGCCTCGGCCCATGACGCCCATGTCCAGAATGCCCGCCGCTACACCGCGGGCGCGGCGCGGCGCATGGTGCAGGCGGCCGGTTTCGCCACGGTCACTGCCGGCTATTGGAACAGCCTGCTGTTTCCGCTAATGCTGCTGCACCGGCTGGTCGCCGGTCACGGCAGGGCGGGCAGCGATGTGCAGGCCTTTCCGCCGTGGCAGGACCGGCTGTTTTTCACCGCGACCGCGGTCGAAGGCCGGCTGGCCCGCGCAGGGCTGGCACTGCCGTTCGGCGGGTCGGTCTGGATACGGGCAAGGAAGCCATGAACGAGTCAGCCTTCGCGCTGTCGATTGTCGTGCCGGTCTATAACGGCGCCACCAGCGTGCCGGTTCTGGTCGAGGCGCTGGCCCGGCTGCAGGTGCCCGGCGGCCTCGAGGTCGTGCTGGTCAACGACAACAGCCCGGACAATTCGCTCGATGTCTGCCGTGACCTGTGCCGGCGCAACGAGGTGGCGCTGACCGTGGTCAACCTGGCGCGGAACTTCGGTGAGCATAATGCGGTGATGGCCGGCCTCAGCCAGGCCCGCGGCGCCTATGTCATCACCATGGACGACGACCTGCAGAACCCGCCGGAAGAAGTCGTCCGGCTGTGGCGCTATGCCAGCGAGCATGCCTTCGACGTCGTCTATACGTATTACGCCGAGAAGAAGCATGCGCTGTGGCGCAATCTCGGCAGCCGCTTCACCAACTGGTGTGCCGACCACCTGCTCGACAAGCCGAAAGGCCTGTATCTGTCCAGTTTCCGCTGCATGAGCGCCTTTGCCGCCAAGGCGATCCTCGACCATGCGGGACCGTTCCCCTATGTCGACGGGCTGCTGATGCAGGTGACGCAGAATATCGGGCGACTGCAGGTCGACCATCTGCCGCGCGCCGAGGGGCGCAGCAACTACACGATCCGCCGGCTGGTGCGGCTGTTCCTGTCGATGTTCCTGAACTTCTCGGTCATGCCGCTGCGGATCGGCACCCTGGTCGGCTTCCTGATGGCCGGGCTCGGCATCCTCGTGTTCCTGATCGTCCTGCTCGAGGCGCTGCGCGGTGGCACGCCGCAGGGCTATGCCTCGCTGATGGGCGCCGTGCTGCTGCTGGCCGGCGTGCAGCTGATCATGCTCGGCCTGGTCGGCGAGTATCTCGGCCGGCTGTTCCTGACCATCAACCGCAAGCCGCAATTCGTGGTGCGTGACGTGCAGCGCAACCCGCGCGCCGCGCTGGCGTCCGCGGAGCAGGAGGATGCCGTATGACGATTTTCTATGTCGCGCTTGGCATCGGCATCCTGCTCGGCGTGGTCGGGCAGGTGCTGCTGAAGGCGGGTGCCCATGGCGACACGCTGCTGCAGCAGTTCTTCAGTGTGTCGTCTATTGCCGGTCTCGCACTCTATTTCGCTGCCGCGCTGTGCTACATGTACGCGCTGCGGCGCATCCCGGTCTCGGTGGCTTTCCCGAGCGTCTCGCTGTCCTACGTGCTGGTGGCGTTTCTCGGCGTCTGGCTCTATGGCGAGGCGATGAGCCTGCCGAAGCTGGCTGGCATCCTGCTGGTCTGCGGCGGCGTCTTCCTGATCACCCGCTCGGCCTGAGCCGTCTCAGCCCCAGATCCGCCGCACCGCGGCGATCACCGCGGCGACATCCGCATCCGCGAGCTGCGGGAACATCGGCAGGCTGAGAATGCTGCCGGCCGCCGCTTCCGTGCGCGGCAGGCCGCCGGGGCCCAGCACGATCCTGCCCTTGTAGGCCGGCTGCAGATGCACCGGCACCGGATAATGCACCAGCGTGCCGATGCCGGCTTCGCGCAGGGCGGCCTGCAGGGCGTCGCGGCGGGCGCCGGCGTCGATGACATACTGGTGCCAGGCCGGCACGGCGCCGTCACGGACGGCGGGCAGGGCAAGGCCGGCCAGGCCGGCGAGGCCCTCGGTATAGCGGGCGGCAACCGCCTGCCGGCGCGCAGTGTCGTGGTCGAGGCTGGTCAGCTTGGTGCGCAGGATCGCCGCCTGCAGCGGATCGAGGCGGCTGTTCATGCCGGCAATGTCGCTGATATAGCGCTGGCGCCAGCCGTATTCACGCAAGGCCCGCATGATTTCGGCCAGTGCGTCGTCGTCGGTGGTGATGATGCCGCCATCGCCGATGGCACCGAGATTCTTGGTCGGATACAGGCTGTAGGCCGCGACCTTGCCCCAGCGGCCGACCATGCGGCCGCCGAGCATCGCGCCATGGGCCTGGGAATTGTCTTCCAGCACCGCGAGGCCGTGGCGGTCGGCGATCGCCTGCAGGGCCGGCATCGCCGCCGGCTGGCCATAGAGGTGCACCGGAATGAGCGCCTTGGCTTTTGGTGCCTCGGCCGGCCAGTTCGCCAGCAGGGCCTCCAGCCGCTCAGGATCGAGCGTCCAGTAGTGGTCGACATCGACCAGCACCGGCGTTGCGCCGGTCAGCTCGATGGCGGCCACGGTGGCAACGGCAGTATGGGACACCGTGATGACGGCATCGCCGGGGCCGACGCCGAGGCCGCGGAGTGCAACGATCAGGGCATCGGTGCCGCTGGCCACCGCCACCGCATGGCGGCTGCCGCTCCAGGCGGCAAACTCGGCCTCGAAAGCGGCAACCTCTTCGCCGCCGACATACCAGCCGCTGTCGAGCACGCGCCGGATCGCCGCGTCGATCGCCGGCTTCTGTTCCAGGTAGGTCGCTTTCGGATTGGTCTGCGGGATCATGCTGCGGAGCTCACAGATAATGCGCGGCATTGCCGCGATAGTACGAGACGGTGCGGGCGAGGCCATCGGTCAGCGTGGTGGCCGGTTGCCAGCCGGTCGCGGCACGGAAAGCCGTATCGTCGCTGTAATAGTCGCCGATGTCGATCTTCTTGCGCTCTGCCGGGAATTCCTTACGCTCATACCGACCGCTGCCGGAACCGCGCACCAGCAGTTCGGCGAGGTCGAGCAGGGTCAGCGGCGGGCAGCCGCCGACATTGAAGGCCTGGCCGATGGTGGCGTCGCTGCCGGCGGTCAGCAGCAGGGCATCGATCAGGTCGTCGACATAGGTGAAGTCGCGGCGCTGCTCGCCGCCCCAGACCTCGAAGGCGGTGTCCTGCACCACATGGCGGATCCACACGCCGAGGAAGGTCTGCTTGGCATCGCGGATGCGCATGCGCGGACCGAACACGTTGGTCAGCCGCAGCGCGGTGGTGCGCAGACCGTAAATACGGGCATACAGCAGGTGGTAGGTTTCGGCGGCGAACTTGTGGATGCCGTTGATGTCCGGCGGCACGATCGGGTGCGCCTCGTTCACCGGCAGATAGCGCGGCGGGCCATAGAACTGACGGGTCGAGCTGAACACCAGCCGTGTCTGCGGATTGCGGCGGCGCACCAGCTCCAGGAAGCGCAGGTTGGCCTCCTGGTTGAGCCGCAGGTCTTCCAGCGGCTGCTGCATGGAATCCATATGCGAGGTCTGGCCGGCGAGGTTGAAGATCACGGCGGCCTGGCCGACCGCCGCGTCGATCGCGCCCTCGGCGCCGATATCGGCCTCGATCAGGGTGATCCGATCCTCGGCTTCCGCGAGGTTGAAGGGATTGGCGCCATATTGCGCCAGCATGCGGTCGACCACGGTCACCGCGGCGCCAAGCCCGACCAGCCGGTGCACCAGGTTCGATCCAATGAAACCGGCGCCGCCGGTCACGATAACGGGAAGGCCGCGCCACTGAATGCTGGGCATGCTGAAATCCGGGGTCCAGAGGGGAAACCGGCGCGGACTATGCCCTGAAATACGTGCTTTTGTAAGGGACAGCCGTTGCGGGAGGCGCCGAAGGAAGGCATTTTAACCGGATGGAACTGTCTGCCGGATCAATCCGTTTGGCACAGGCTGTGGGCCTGCTGTGCCTGCTTGCGGCATGCAGCGGCGCGGGTCCTGAACCGTATACCCTGGCCAACTGGAAGCCCGGGGAAGAAAGCCAGTATGCCGTGGCCTCCCTGGCGCCACAGAAGGGGCCAAACGGCAAGCCGACCTTGTCGGTCTGCTACAGCAAGGCGCTCAATTCGGTCGAGGACATCCGCCGGCTGGTAACCAGGAACTGCACCAATCCAGGGCTGATGGAAAACAAGCTGGACCTGTATGCCTGCTCGGCGACATCGCCGATCCGGGCCACCTTCAGCTGCGACGGCTTGAGCCGGGAAGCTGCCGAGGCGCGCCCGAATCTCGGGCCGTCCAGTACCTTCACCGGGTCGTTTAATCTCGGATCGGATTAGCCGCGCGGCGAGGGGCTTCCGGGCGGCCTGCTTCAGGGGCTGCCGGCTGCGATGCGCAGGCCGCTTTCGCGATCAAACAAATGCGTCGATGCCATGTCCACCATCATGCCGGGACGAGACCGGTCGTGAAAGCCGGCATTGCTGGGCACGCGGGCCACGATCTCCTCGCCGGCGATCCGCCCGTGCAGCAGGGTGTCCGCCCCCAGCTCCTCGGCGACATCCACCAGCAGTTCCAGCTGCGGTGTCTCGCCCGGCCGGGCCAGACGGAGCTGTTCGGGGCGCAGGCCGAGCAGGTAATCGCCGGCCGGCATCGACCATGCCGCCGGTGCCGCCAGTCGGGCGCCATCCTGCAGGATGAGCTGCAGGGCCCCGGCATTGCCCTCGACGCGGCAGGCGATGAAATTCATCGCGGGTGACCCGATGAAGCCGCCGACGTAGGTGGTGGCCGGGCGGTTGTAAACGTCCTGCGGGGTGCCGATCTGGTCGGCGCGGCCCTGGTTCATCACCACCAACCGGTCGGCCAGCGTCATCGCCTCGACCTGGTCGTGGGTGACGTAGATCGAGGTCACGCCGAGCTGCTGGTGCAGCCGCTTGATCTCGAGGCGCATCTGCACGCGCAGCTTGGCATCCAGGTTGGACAGCGGTTCGTCGAACAGGAACACGCTGGGTTCGCGCACGATGGCCCGGCCCATGGCGACGCGCTGGCGCTGGCCGCCCGACAGTTCGCGCGGCCGGCGCTGCAGATAGGGCTGCAGCTGCAGGATTTCGGCGGCGCGTTGCACGCGCTGCTCGATCTCGGCCTTGCTCTTGCCGCGGATGCGCAGGCCGTAGGACATGTTCTCGTAGACGCTCATATGCGGATAGAGCGCGTAATTCTGGAACACCATGGCGATGTCGCGATCGGCCGGCTCGATCTGGTTGACCACGCGGTCGCCGATCGACACGGTGCCCTCGGTGATCGCCTCGAGACCGGCGATCATGCGCAGCAGGGTCGACTTGCCGCAACCCGACGGACCGACGATGACGATGAACTCGCCGTCCGCGATTTCCATGTCGATGCCATGGATCGCCCTGACCGGCCCGTAATTTTTCTTGACGCCCTGCAGCGTAACTTTTGCCATGACTATTTTTCCGTCTCTACAAGGCCTTTGACGAACCAGCGCTGCATCAGCACCACGACCAGAATCGGCGGCAGCAGGGCTAGCACGGCGGTCGACATGATGATCGGCCATTCGTAGGCCGCCTCCGGCGCCAGCATCATGCGGCCAAGCGCCAGCACGATGGTCTGATAGCGAACGTCCGTCGATACCATCAGCGGCCAGAGATACTGGTTCCAGCCGTAGATGAACAGGATGACGAACAGGGCCGCGATGTTGGTGCGGCTGAGCGGGATCAGGATGTCCCACAGGAAACGCAACGGCCCGGCGCCGTCGATGCGGGCGGCCTCGATCATTTCGTCCGGTACCGTCATGAAGAACTGGCGGAAGAAGAAGGTCGCCGTTGCCGAAGCGATCAGCGGCAGCACCAGGCCGCCGTAACTGTCGAGCATGCCCAGGTCGGCGACGATCTTGTAGGTCGGCAGGATGCGCACCTCGACCGGCAGCATCAGGGTGATAAAAATCATCCAGAAGAAGAACATCCGCAGCGGGAAGCGGAAATAGACGATAGCAAAGGCCGACAGCAGCGAGATGGCGATCTTGCCGATGGCGATGGCCAGCGACATGATGATGCTGTTCACCATCAGCATCAGGGCCGGCGAACTGCCGCCCGCCATGACGTTTTCCGGCCCGTTGAACAGGGCGGCGGCCAGATTGTGGAACAGCAGGTCGCCGGGCAGCAGCGGCATCGGCGCCTGCATCACGTCCTGCAGGGTATGCGAGGCCGCGACGACCGCCAGGTAGATCGGAAAGACGACGATGGCGATCGATACCAGCATGATCGCGTGGCTGAAAAAATCGGCGACGGGGCGGCGTTCGATCATCAGTAATGCACCCGGCGCTCGATGTAGCGGAACTGCATGACGGTCAGCACGATCACGATGGCCATCAGGATCGCCGACTGGGCCGCCGATCCGCCCAGGTCCTGGGCCTCGAAGCCGTCATACCAGACCTTGTAGACCAGGATTTCGGTCGCCTTGGCCGGGCCGCCGCGAGTGGTGGCATGGATGACGCCGAAGGTCTCGAAGAAGGCGTAGGTCATGTTGACGACGATCAGGAAGAACAGGGTCGGCGTCAGCAGCGGCAGGATGATGGTCCAGAAGCGGCGCGTCGGGCTGGCGCCGTCGATGGCCGCCGCCTCGATCAGCGATTTCGGGATCGACTGCAGGCCGGCCAGGAAGAACAGGAAATTGTAGGAGATCTGCTTCCAGGTTGCCGCCAGAACGACGACGATCATCGCCTGGGTGCCGTTGAGCAGGTAGTTCCAGTCCACGCCGATGCGGGCGAGGAAATAGGCCAGCACGCCGGGACCGGGCAGGAAGATGAAGCCCCAGAGCGCGCCAGCGACGGCCGGGGCCACCGCGTATGGCCAGATGATCAGGGACTTGTAGGCGGTGGCGCCGCGCACGATGCGGTCGGCGGTCACTGCCAGCAGCAGTGACAGGCCGAGGCCGAGGCCGGCCACCAGAACACTGAAGATCGCCGTGGTGATGATTGAATGCAGGTAATATTCGTCGGTCAGCACGATCTGGAAATTTTCCAGGCCGACGAAATGCGACACCGTGCCGAAGGCGTCCTCGCGCAGCAGCGACTGGATGATCACCTGGCTGGCCGGCCAGATGAAGAAGATCAGGGTGATGGCGATCTGCGGGGCGACCAGCAGATAGGGCAGGACCCTGTTATTGAAGACGACTCGTTTTTCCATATCGCGCCATAGAAGAAGCCCGCATCCGGCAAGTCAAGATGCGGGCTTCCCCCCTGTTACAGCAGATTAACGCTTGTTGTCGCGCTCGAACTGGCGCAGCAGCTTGTTGCCGCGTTCGACGGCGGTATCAAGTGCTTCCTTGGCGGTCTTCTTGCCCGCCCAGACGCCCTCGAGCTCCTCGTCGATCGCATCGCGGATCTGCACGAAGTTGCCGAGCCGCAGGCCCTTCGAATTCTCGGTCGGGGTATGCAGGGTCATCTGCTTGACCGAGGTGTCGGTGCCCGGATTGGCGGCATAGAAACCCGACACCTTGGTCAGCTCGTAGGCCGCCGGGGTGATCGGCAGGTAGCCGCTGTTCTTGTGCCACCAGCTCTGGGTCTCAGGCGCCGAGAGATAATCGAAGAACGCCGCGGCGCCCTTGTATTCGGCCGCGCTGTGCTTCGCCAGCACCCACAGGGAGGCACCGCCGATGATCGAATTCTGCGGCGCGCCCTTCACATCGGCATAATACGGCAGCATGCCAATGCCCCAGTTGAACTTGGCCTGGGTCTTGACTGTGGCGTAACCGGCCGAGCTCTGCATGAAGATGGCGCATTCGCCCGAGACGAACTTGGCCGCAGACTCATCCTTGCGGCCGCCATAGACGAACAGGCCTTCCTTGGCCCATTTGGCAAGGTTGCCGATATGGCGGACCTGCAGCGGACCGTTGAAGACCAGCTGGGTGTCGATGCCGCCAAAGCCATTCGACTTGGTGGCGAACGGCACGTTGTGCAGGGCCGAGAAATTCTCGAGCTGCACCCAGCTCTGCCAGCCGGTGGTCAGCGGGCAGGCAACGCCCGAAGCCTTCAGCTTCGGCAGGGCGACGGCCATCTCTTCCCAGGTCTTGGGCGGATTCTCGGGATCAAGACCGGCTTTCTTGAACGCGTCCTTGTTGTAGTACATGACCGGGGTCGACGAGTTGAACGGGAAGGACAGCATCTGGCCGTCCGTCGTCGTGTAGTAGCCGGTCACCGACTGGATGTAGGTAGCCGGGTCGAACTTGTAGCCGGCATCGTGCATCACCTTGTAGACCGGAACGATGGCGCCCTTGGCGGCCATCATGGTCGCGGTGCCGACCTCGAAGACCTGCACGATGGTCGGGCCCTTGCCGGCCCGGTAGGCGGCCATGGCGGCGGTCAGGGTCTCGGAGTAGTTGCCCTTGTTGACGGCAACCACCGTGTACTTGTCCTGACCTTTGTTGAAGTTGTCGGCGATTTCCTTGACCAGCTCGCCCAGGCGGCCGCCCATCGCGTGCCACCACTGGATTTCGGTCCGGTCGGCCGCGAGTGCCCCGCTGGACACCGCGCAAACGGCCGAAGCGGCCAGCATCGCGAGCGCGGTGCGCGCGAGTTTCCCTGTCGATTTCATATTGCTGTCTCCAATGCTAAAGAATCCACCCGAGTCGTGGAGAGCGACTTTTTTATGGTTCGTATGACGACAGTCATGCGGCGTTTATGTTACGGTTATATGACAAGGACCAGTCTTTGGCCAAGCAGATTTCCGCATCGGTCGAAATCGGCCCCGACAGCCTGTCGCTCGGTGGCCGCAGCTTTCCGTTCCAGGTCAGGCGCGACTCGCGGGCCCGCCGCATGTTGCTGCGCGTCATGCCCCGCGACGGCGCCGTGGTCCTGGTCCTGCCGGTCCGCGCCAGCCTGCGGTCCGGCCAGCGGTTTGTGGTCGAACAGGCCGACTGGATTCTCGCCCGTCAGGACGAGCGTCCGGCCGTCCAGGTCTGGGAGGACGGGGCCTCGCTGCCCCTGCAGGGCATTGCCCATACGATTCGCCACCGGCCGGACCTGCGGGGCGGAGTCTGGCTGGAAAACGGCGAAATCCATATCAGCGGCCAGGCCGAACACCTGCCTCGCCGGCTGCGTGACTGGCTCAAGCGGCGGGCCCGGGACGAATTCGGTGCTGCAGCGCGGGATATGGCCGCCGGCCTCGGGGTGGTGGTGCGCCGGGTCACCGTCCGCGACACCCAGAGCCGCTGGGGCAGCTGCTCCTCGCACGGCAACCTGTCCTTCTCGTGGCGGCTGCTGATGGCGCCGCCGCTGGTCACCCGCTACCTGATCGCCCACGAGGTGGCCCATCTGCGCCACATGGACCACAGCGGCGCCTTCTGGCGGCTCTGCGCCCAGCTGCTGGGCGGCGAGACCGACCTGCGGGCGGCCCAGCTGTGGCTGCGCCGCCACGGCGCCGCCCTGCACCTGCACGGCTGAGCGGGCCGCGATGCGCCCGCTGTCCCGCGACTCGACCGCGCTGATCATCCTGCTCGGTTTCATCACCGCGCTCGGCCCGCTCAGCACGGACATGTACCTGCCGTCGCTGCCCGGCCTGACGGCGGTGTTCCAGACCGATGCTGCCGCGGTACAACTGACGCTCAGTGCCTTTCTCGCCGGCTTTGCCGTCACCCAGCTGATCTATGGCCCGGCCTCCGACCGCTTCGGCCGCCGCCCGGTGCTGCTGGCCGGCATCGCCATCTTCACGCTGGCCTCGGTCGGCTGTGCCTTCTCGACCAGCATCGGCATGCTGATTGCCTGGCGTTTCGTGCAGGCGCTGGGCGCCTGTTCGGGCGTGGTGCTGGGCCGTGCCATGGCCCGCGACCTGTTCGAGGGCGCGGCCGCGGCACGTGCGCTGTCGATGATGGCGATGACGCTCGGCGTCACCCCGGCGGTGGCACCGATCTTCGGTGGCTGGTTCTTCAGCCGCTTTGGCTGGCAGAGCAATTTCCTGGTGATGGCGGTGCTTGGCCTGCTGCTCGGCCTCTGCGTGCTGCTGCTGCTGGCGGAAAGCAACCGGCGGCCTGACCCGACTGCCACCCGCATCCGGCCGATGCTGCGCAATTTCGCGACACTGGCGGGACATGCGCGCTATCGCGGCTTCGTGCTCTGCGTGGCGTTTTCCTATGCCGGGCTGTTCGCCTTCATCTCCGGCTCGGCGTTTACGCTCAGCCGTGTCTTCGGCGTTGGCCCGCTCGCCTATGGCTACTGCTTCACGCTGATGGTGATCGGTTATGTCGGCGGCGGCTTCCTCGGCACGCGCCTGACCTACCGGCTCGGCGTCAATGCCATGCTCGGGCTCGGCGCCGCTCTCTGCGCTGGTGGCGGCCTGCTGATGGCGGCGCTGCAGACCTGGGCCTGGGCGGCCGGGCAATCCTGGCACTGGTTCAGCCTGGTGGGACCGATGATGCTGTTCTCGGCCGGGGTCGGCCTGACCATGCCCCAGGGCCAGGCCGGTGCCTTGCAGCCGTTTCCGCAGATGGCGGGCAGTGCCGCCTCGCTGATGGGCTTCGTGCAGATGACGGTGGCGGCGCTGGTCGGCATCGGTGTCGGCCATGCGCTGAATGCGACGGCCCTGCCGCTCAGCTACAGCGTTGCGGCCTGCGGCGTGGCGACGCTGCTGTCGTTCCTGCTGATCGTCAACCGCGCGGCCGGCGAGGGTTAGCCGCCGGCCTGCAGACGGGCCTGCAGCCATTCGGCCAGCCGGTCGCGGATGGCGTCGCTGACCGGTCCCTCGAAGCCCGGTTCGCTGTCGGTATCGACCGGCTTCAGGTTGTGGCTGACGCCCGGTACGATGAACACCGCATGGTCGTCACGACCGCGCTGCAGCAGCGCATGATCGAGCGCCAGTGCATCCTTCTCGGGCGACACCTGGACATCGCTGGCGCCCTGCAGGATCAGCACCGGGCCGGCAAAGTCGCGGGCCAGCGCCGCCGGATCGACCGCGAACTGCGCCTGCATGAACGGCCCGATATAGAACGGATAGAGCGGCTGCAATGCCGGCGGCACGGAATCAGGCACCTTGCCGGTCATGCGGATCGCCTTGATCACGCGATCATTGGCCGAGAGGAAGAATCGCCGCTGCTTGTCGGTGGTCTTGTCGGCCTTCAGGCTGCGGGTGATCTGGTCGCGGATCAGCTGGTCGATCCGCCGGCCCGGCGTGGCCGCCAGCACCAGCGCGGCCGGCGGCCGGCCCTGCTGCTGCAGGGTCTGGGCGGCGACCAGGGCGATCAGGCCGCCCTCGGAATGGCCGAGCAGGGCGATGCGGCGGGCATCGACGCTCGCCTGCCCGGCGAGGAAGGCCTCGGCGGCCAGTGCATCGCCGACGAAATTCTCCCAGCGGAAGAATTCGGCATAGTCTTTCTGGTCGGCCGGCAGGCTGGCGGCATTGGCATACATGCCGCGCTTGTCGTAGCGCAGCGAGGCGATGCCACGGGCGGCCAGCAGGTCGGCGATCTGGCGCAGCAGGTCGGTGCGCAGGGCCGGCGGCTGGTTGCCGTCGCGGTCGGTCGGCCCGCTGCCCTGCAGCAGCAGCACGGCAGGCACCGGCTTTGTGGTGTCCATGGGCAGGGCGAGCGTGCCCGCCAGCGCGATGCCGCCGGCGCCGGCAAAGCGCACCTGTTGGCTGGGGGTGGTTTCCGCGGCCTGCACGGCGGCGATCCTGCCAAGGATCAGCAGGCCGGTCACCAGCACAGCGAAGCGGCGGCGCATGGCGGTTATCGGACTGGCTGCGGGCCGGTCTGCCAGACCATGGTCGGTTCGCTGGCAGACGGCGAGGGGGCATAGTTGCTGACCGGTGCGGCCTGCGGCACTGGTGCGGCCTGCGGCACCGGTGCGGCCTGCGGTATAGGCACCTGCGTCGGCGCCTCATTCCTGGCGCCGCCGCCGAACAGCCGGCCGATGCGGTCCCACAGGTTGTCGAGGCTGAGGCCGCGGCTGGGCGGCGCGGGCAGGGCGCTGACCGGCTGGCCCTTGAGGGTGGCGGCCATGAAGCCGTGCCAGATCTGTGCCGGCAGGCCGCTGCCGGTGACTTTTTTCATCGGCGTATTATCGTCGTTGCCGACCCAGACGCCAGTGACCAGATCGGGCGTATAGCCGATATACCAGGCGTCGCGGTAATCCGAGGTGGTGCCGGTCTTGCCGGCCGAGGGGCGGTCGAGCCGGGCGGCGCGGCCGGTGCCGGTCTCGGTGACCGCGCGCAGCAGGTCGTTGATCTCGCCAAGCGCATCATCGTTGATCATGCGCGCGACGCGGCCGTCGCCGGTGCGCTGGTACAGCAGGTTGCCCTGCCGGTCGTGGATTTCCAGCACGCCATAGGGCTGCACGGCATAGCCGCCATTGGCAAAGGCGGCATAGGCGCCGGTCAGTTCCAGCACGCCGACCTCGAAGGCGCCGAGCGCCAGCGCCGGCTGCGGCTTGAGGTCGCTGGTGATGCCGAGCCGACGCGCCGTCTCGATCACCCTGTCACGGCCGACCTTCTCGCTGACCTGCACGGCCACGGTATTGATCGAATGGGCGACCGCCGCGCGCATGGTCATGGTGCCGTGGTACTGGCCGTCGTAATTGCGCGGTCGCCAGTTGCCGATGCTGATCGGCCCGTCGACGAACTCGTCATCCGGGCGGATGCCGCTCTCGACGGCGGTCAGGTAGACGATCGGCTTGAAGGCCGAACCCGGCTGGCGCCGCGCCAGCGTGGCGCGGTTGAACGGGCTTTCCAGGTAGTCGCGGCCGCCGATCATGGCGCGCACCGCGCCGTCGGGGGTGAGCGAAACCAGCGCCGCCTGGCCGGCATCGAGCTTGTCGCCGTCCCGGTCCATGACGCGATCGACGGCGCGCTCGGCCTCGCCCTGGGCGCGGGAATCCAGCGTGGTCACCACGGTCAGGTCGCCGTGATTGCGGCCGACCAGCTGGTAGACCTCGTCGACCACCCAGTCGGCGAAATAGCGCGCGCTCGGCAGCGGGATGCGCGAGCGGGCGAGCCGCGCCGGCTGGGCGATCGCGGCCTTGGCCTGCGCATCGGTGATGAAGCCGGCATCGGCCATGTTCAGCAGCACCTGGTCGGCGCGCGCCTGGGCCGACTTGATGTTGCCGGTCGGCGCCAGCTTCGACGGCGCCTTCAGCAGGCCGATCAGCATGGCGCATTCGTTGAGCGACAGTTTTGCGGCAGGCTTGTCGAAATAGCGCTGTGCCGCCGCCTCGACGCCATAGGCACCGGCGCCGAAATAGACGCGGTTGAGATACATCTCGAGGATCTGGTCCTTGCTGAAATGCTTCTCCAGCCAGAAGGCGAGCAGCAGTTCCTGCACCTTGCGTTTCAGCGTGCGGTCGCGGTCGAGGAAGACGTTCTTGGCGAGCTGCTGGGTGATCGTCGAGCCGCCCTGTACGACGTGGCCGGCGCGCAGATTGGCGTAAGTCGCGCGCAGCAGGCCGATCGGATCGACACCGAAATGGCTGTAGAAACGGCGGTCCTCGGTGGCGATCAGGGCCTGCGGCAGGGCGGGCGGCAGGGCTTTCAGCGGCTGGTGCTCGCCATACAGGTCGCCATAGGTGGCCAGCACCATGCCGTCGGCAGCCTTCAGCGTCAGCGAGCTGCGCCGTTCGATGATGTAGAGGTCGTCGAGATTGGGCAGGTCATAGGCATACCAGGCGACCAGCCCGCCGAGCACGACGACGCCCCAGATGCCGGCGATCAGGCCGAGCCGGGACAGCCGGCCGAGCCAGCCGCGCCACCCCCGCTTGCCGCCGCCCCGGCTGCGCCGGCCACGGGAGGAACGGGAGGGTGAGGCGGACTTCTTCGCTGACTTCTGGCGCGGTTTCTGGGCCATGGTTACTCGGTTGCTGGCGGCGGCGGGGTGCCGGGCGAATCCCGGCCCCGGCCCCGGCGATGCCGCCGGATCGTCTGGCAGTGGAATGTGTTGGGTTTAGGGCAAACAGGGTTGACGGGAGGTGAAGATTGTATGTTATATAATAACATCAACATCACTAGCCGGACCCGCCATGCACCGCCATCGTCCAGATCACGGTTTCGACTTCCCCGTCGCGGTTCTTGCCGCCGGCGCGTGGCAGCGTCTGGCCGTGCTGCTGCCGCTGCTGGTGCTGCTGTGGCTGGCGGTCGGCTGGGCCCTGTGGGAAGGCTGAGACCATGACCGCCCCCGCCGCGATGGCCGGCCTCGCCCCTGAAATCCGCCTCGACAACGTCACCATTGCCTATGACCGGCATCCGGCGGTGCATCATGTCAGCGGCCGGTTCGCGCCGGGCTCGCTGACCGCCGTGATCGGCCCGAACGGTGCCGGCAAGTCGACCTTGCTGAAAGCCCTGGTCGGCCGCCTGCCGGTCGCCGAGGGCAGCATCCAGCGCGGCGGCCTGACCGCGCGGGACATCGCCTTCCTGCCGCAGCAGGCCAGCATCGACCGGTCCTATCCCGTCTCGGTGCTGGAAACCGTCCTGCTCGGCCACTGGCATCGTGTCGGTGCCTTCGGCCGCATCGGCCGTGCCGGCATCGCCACGGCGCGCGAGGCGCTGGCGGCCGTCGGCCTCGAGGGTTTCGAACAGCGGCTGCTGTCGACCCTGTCGGGCGGCCAGGCGCAGCGTGCCCTGTTCGCCCGCGTGCTGGTGCAGGACACGCCGGTGATCCTGCTCGACGAGCCGTTCAACGCGCTGGATACCCGCACCGTCACCGACCTGCTGGCCCTGATGCAGCGCTGGCATGGCGAGCGCCGCACGGTGATCGCCGTGCTGCACGACTTCGAGATCGTGCGCCGGCATTTCCCGGATGTCGTCTATCTGGCGCGGCGGCTGGTCGGCTGGGGGCCGGTCGGCGAGGTGCTGACGCCGGAGAACCAGCTCGCCGCCCGCCGCATGGCGGAATCCTGGGACGAGCAGGCCGGCTTCTGCCACGTGGACCAGACCGATCACCACGATCATTCCGGTCACGCCAGCGACGCTGCCTGATCCCGATGTTTCCAGTCCCTTCCCGGAGCCTGCCATGAGCGGCGGCCTGCATGACATGCTCTACCAGTTCCTGCTGGCGCCGTTTGCGGATTTCGCCTTCATGCGCCGCGCCCTGGTCGCCAGCTTCGCCATGGCGCTGGGCAGTGCGCCGATCGGCGTGCTGCTGATGCTGCGCCGCATGAGCCTGTTCGGCGAAGCGATGAGCCACGCCATCCTGCCCGGCGCCGCCGCCGGCTTCCTGGTGGCCGGTTTCTCGCTGCCGGCGATCAGCATCGGCGGCGTGGTCGCCGGCCTGGTGGTGGCCCTGCTGGCCGGTGCGGCGACGCGCGCCACCGACCAGCGCGAGGATGCCGGTGTTGCCGCCTTCTACCTGATGGCGCTGGCGCTTGGCGTGACGCTGATTTCCACCCGCGGTTCGGCGGTCGACGTGATGCAGTTGTTGTTCGGCTCGGCGCTGGCGGTGGACGAGCCGGCCCTGCTGCTGATGGGCGGCGTGTCGACGGTCAGCCTGCTGGTCTTCGCCATGATCTACCGGCCGGTGCTGGTCGACGGCTTCGATCCGGACTTCCTGCGCGACGCCCATGGCGGCGGCGCGCTGTACCATTTCATCTTCCTGGGCCTGGTGGTGGTCAACCTGGTGGCGGCCTTCCAGGCGCTGGGCAGCCTGATGGCGGTCGGCCTGATGATGCTGCCGGCGCTGGCGGCGCGCTACTGGACGCGCTCGCTGATCGGCGCGCTGGTGACGGCGTCAGGGATTGCCCTGCTGTCGGGCTATTGCGGCCTGCTGGTGTCGTTCCATGCCGACCTGCCGTCGGGGCCGGCCATCGTGCTGTTTGCCGGCGCCGCCTACCTGCTGTCGCTGGTGGCGGGCCGTCAGGGGCTGGTGCGGCTGTGGCACGAGCGGCGCCATCTCGAGGCCTGAGCAGGCCAATACACCACCAACAGAAAACCCGGCCACCGGCCCGTGGGGGCTGGCAGCCGGGTGATCAGTTACCCGAAACGGCCGTGACAGAAATCAGAGCGCGTCGTCGTTGGTCTCGCCCGTGCGGATGCGCAGGGCCTTGTCGATATCCATGACGAAAATCTTGCCGTCGCCGATCTGGCCGGTCTTGGCCGCGGTCTGGATCGCCTCGACGACGCGGTCGGCCAGGGCCGACTTCACCGCCACCTCGATCTTGACCTTCGGCAGGAAGCTGACGGCGTATTCGGCGCCGCGATAGATTTCGGTATGGCCCTTCTGACGGCCAAAACCCTTCACTTCGGTAACGGTGAGGCCCTCGACCCCGAGGCTCGTCAGTGCCTCGCGCACTTCGTCGAGTTTGAAGGGCTTGATCACTGCCATGACCAGTTTCATGTGTCGCACTCCTCAACGTTGTTGGCCGTTTTCCGGGCCTTTGCCCGCCGGCATATCTTTGCCCGCACTCCCCTTCAAGAAGCGTGCCGGGCCCTGCAACCCGAGTCGCACCCCACTTTAGCCCGCCCATTGCGGCTACAGGAAGGCTGTCCTGCAAAACCCTGCCTGAAAGACAGCCCTCCCGCCTAAAGAATGGGCAGTTATGCCCGGTCAGGCCGCCGCGACCAGCCGGTTGGCGGCCGAGGTCACCGCCTTGAGCGAGGCCGCCACGATATTGCGGTCGCGGCCGACCCCGAACAGGGTGGTGCCGTCGCCCCGCTTGACCTCGACATAGGCGACCGCCTCCGACGAGGCGCCGCCGGCCGAGCGCGGGGTGATGGCATGCTCGCGGTAGTCGATCAGGCTGATCTCGACCCCGGCATGGCGGGCGAGGGCGTCGATATAGGCGTCGATCGGCCCGGTGCCCTGGCCCTGCAGCTCGATGGTGCGGTCGCCGTCGCGGATGCTGGCGGTCAGGCTGCGCCGTTCCGAGCTGTGCGGGTCGGGCAGGGTACGGTGGCCGGCAAAGGCGAAGCGGCCGGCCGGCTGGCTGAGATACTCACCATCGAAGGCCTCCCAGATCAGCTGCGGGCTGATTTCCTTGCCGGTGCCGTCGGCGATGCGCTGGATCACCTGGCTGAACTCGATCTGCAGGCGACGCGGCAGTTCGAGGCCGTAATCATGCTCCAGCACATAGGAGACGCCGCCCTTGCCGGACTGGCTGTTGATGCGGATCACCGGCTCGTAGGCGCGGCCGACATCGGCCGGGTCGATCGGCAGGTAGGGGACTTCCCAGATGCCGTCGTTGCGCTGGGCCTGCGCCGCCATGCCCTTCTTGATGGCGTCCTGGTGCGAGCCGGAGAAGGCGGTGAACGCCAGCTCGCCCACGTAAGGATGCCGTGGATGCACCGGCAGCTGGTTGCAGTATTCGGCGGTGCGGGCGACGGCAGTGATGTCGCTGAAATCCAGCGCCGGATCGACACCCTGGGTGAACAGGTTCATCGCCAGCGTCACCACGTCGACATTGCCGGTGCGTTCGCCGTTGCCGAACAGGGTGCCTTCGACGCGGTCGGCGCCGGCCATGACGCCGAGTTCCGCCGCCGCCACGCCGGTGCCGCGGTCGTTATGCGGATGCAGGCTGAGGATGATGCAGTCGCGGTTTTTCACATGCCGCAGGAAATACTCGATCTGGTCGGCGTAGATGTTCGGCGTGCTCATCTCCACCGTGGCCGGCAGGTTGAAGATCACCTTCTTCCGCGGCGTCGGCTGCCAGACATCCATCACTGCCTCGCAGATCTCGATGGCGTAATCGAGCTCGGTGCCGGTGAAGCTTTCCGGCGAATACTGGAACACCCAGTCGGTCTCGGGCGCGGCATCGGCCAGCTGTTTCACCAGTCTGGCGCCGTCCACTGCAATCTGGGTGATGCCGGCCTGGTCGAGGCCGAAGACCACCCGGCGCTGCAGGGTCGAGGTCGAGTTGTACAGATGCACGATGGCACGGTGCACGCCCTTCAGCGCCTCGAAGGTGCGCGTGATCAGTTCGGGCCGGGCCTGGGTCAGCACCTGGATGGTGACATCCGCAGGGATCAGTTTTTCCTCGATGATCTGGCGCACGAAGGCGAAATCAGTGTCGGATGCGGCCGGGAAGCCGACCTCGATCTCCTTGAAGCCGAGCTGCACCAGGGTGTCGAACATGCGGCGCTTGCGCTCGGGGCCCATCGGCTCGATCAGCGCCTGGTTGCCGTCGCGCAGGTCGACGCTGCACCAGACCGGCGCCTTGGTGATGGTCTTGCTCGGCCAGGTCCGGTCCGGCAAGGGGATCGGCTGGAACGGTCGGTATTTGTGAAACGGCATGGGGGACTGGACGGACATGATTTCGCTCCTGAAGCGGAAAATGGGGATTTCGACTGAGATGAGATAAGGGGCCGGATACGGCCGCCGAGAGGCCCGCAGGCTCAGCGGCCGCGGCTAAGTCGAAGCGCCAGAAGCGAAACAACGCCCCGCGCCGGAGCGGCACGGACGATGGTCAGATCAATGGATTTGCGATGAACAGACATGGAAACCAGCCGACTGGATTGACAGCGCACACGCTCGGACCCTCCCGACCCTGCTTACAGGATCGGGCAGATAAGGAGGAGGGTGAGCAGTCGGCGGTTGGTGTTCATATCCTAAACAAAATGCCAGCCTGTCGCGCCGGCGTCAAGCCGACCGTTGCCGCTGGCCGGCCACGTCGGTAATGTCCCTGCGTTTCAGGGACTTGGTCCCGGCACCCAGCGATCCATACTGATCCAGGAAGAGGGGCATGAAGAAAGTTTATCCCAACGCGAAGGCCGCCCTCGAGGGCATCACGCGCGACGGCATGATGGTGATGTGCGGCGGCTTCGGCCTCTGCGGCGTCCCCGAGCGGCTGATCGACGCCCTGATGGACAGCGGCGCCCAGAACCTCACCTGCGTGTCGAACAACGCCGGCGTCGATGGCGCCGGCCTCGGCAAGCTGCTGGAGACCCGCCAGATCAAGAAGATGATCTCGTCCTACGTCGGCGAGAACAAGATCTTCGCCAAGCAGTATCTGGCCGGCGAACTGGAACTCGAATTCAACCCGCAGGGCACCATGGCCGAGCGCATCCGCGCCGGCGGCGCCGGCATCCCGGCCTTCTTCACCAAGACCGGCGTCGGCACCCTGATCGCCGAGGGCAAGGAAGAGCGCACCTTCAACGGCGAGCGCTACATCATGGAAACCGGCCTCGTTGCCGACCTGTCGCTGGTCAAGGCCTGGAAGGCCGATACCGAGGGCAACCTCGTCTATCGCAAGACCGCGCGCAACTTCAACCCGATGATGGCGACCGCGGGCCGCATGACGGTGGTCGAGGTCGAGGAGATCGTCGAGCCGGGCCAGCTCAACCCCGACATGATCCATACGCCCGGCATCTATGTGCAGCGCCTGATCTGCGGCGCGCCGTACAACAAGATCATCGAGAACCGCACCGTGCGGAAGCGCGCCTGAGAAGAGGGAGGGACAGCAGATGGCTTGGACCCGCGATGAAATGGCCGCCCGTGCAGCGAAAGAGCTGAAGGACGGCTTCTACGTCAATCTCGGTATCGGCATCCCGACGCTGGTGTCGAACTACATCCCCGACGGCATGCAGGTCGTGCTGCAGTCGGAAAACGGCATGCTCGGCATGGGTCCCTTCCCCTACGAGGGCGAGGAAGATCCGGACCTGATCAATGCCGGCAAGCAGACCATCACCGAACTGCCGATCTCGAGCTATTTCTCCTCGGCGGACAGCTTCGCGATGATCCGCGGCGGCCATATCGACCTGTCGATCCTCGGCGCCATGCAGGTGGCCGAGAACGGCGATCTCGCCAACTGGATGATCCCGGGCAAGATGGTCAAGGGCATGGGCGGTGCCATGGACCTGGTCGCCGGCGTCAAGAAGGTCGTCGTCGTCATGGACCACACGGCCAAGGACGGCGAAAAGAAACTGCTGAAGGCCTGCAACCTGCCGCTGACCGGCGCCGGCGTGGTCGACATGGTGATCACCGACCTTGCGGTCTTCGAGATCGACAAGAAGAAGGGCGGCATGACCCTGCTCGAGCGCGCGCCGGGCGTCTCGCTCGACGAGATCAGGGACAAGACCGAGCCGTCCTTCGCGGTGGCTGCCAGCGCGAAGTAAGCCCGCGCGCCATATCACGACACGAAGGCCCCGGCGGTTTCCGCCGGGGCCTTTCTCTTTGCGGCCGGGCAAAAAAGAAGCCCCGGACGAACTCGGTCCGGGGCTTCGATGATCACCGCAGTGTAGATGGGGGGCATCCGCATGCTGCGGGCCGGCAGCGCAGGGGAGTGCGCAGCCGGCGCCTGTCGCCACCAGGACTTACTCAACTCTACTCAGTGCGGGAGGAAAGCGACAGGAAGCCGCACTCTAGCCGCAGCGCCCCACCGATGCAGTCCGGCGGAATGCCGCGCGTCACACCGCCGCAGGCCATGCGGCGGCAACAGGGCGGCAAGAGAAAGTCAGGGTTGCGGCAATATTGGCGGTTTCTGTCGGAATCCTGCCATGCCGGCGCCTTGTTGCAGCCATGTTCGGGGCCTCATATGAGGCTGCCTCGTTGCGGGGGCCGGGTGTCACAGACCGGCTGGCAGGCTGTAGCGACGGCAGGTGGAAGAACGGAAGACGGACGCTGTTTTGATGCTGTCCTTCCGCAAGGCCCGCGGACGCCTGTGCGATCCAACGGCACAACCTGTTGGTCGATCATAAGGAGAAAAATCATGATCGCTCGTCGCACATTTATTGCTACTGCCGCCGCTGTTCTGGCGGTTTCCGCCGTCGGGGCCTGTGCCACGCGGGCCAACTCCGTCGACGGTACCGTTTCCTATCGCGAGCGGCTGATCCTGCCGGCGGACAGCCAGGTCGTGGTTCGCCTCGAAGACGTCACCAAGGGCCAGGCCTATCCGGCCGTGGTCACCGAGCAGCGTATCGTGCCGCAGAGCGCTGCGGTCACCCGCTTCTCGCTGCCGTACCGGCCGGGCGACATCAATCCGGCCGGCACCTATGTGGTGACGGCCTGGATCGAGCAGGGCGGCCGCGTCCTGTTCCGCAACGCCAAGCTCTACCAGGTGCTGACCAAGACGGCTCCGATGACCGGCATCAATATCGAGCTGGAGCAGGTGACGGCGCAGTTTATGCCATCGGCACCTGCCGGCAGCAGCAGCACCACGACCAGTACCACCACCACGACCACAGGAACCCCGCCGGGCACCTATATCGTGCAGCCGGCACCGCAGCAGCCGGGCACCTATGTGGTGCAGCCGGCTCCAGCCGCTCCGCCGCCGGGCACGGTGATCTTGCAGCCGATCCATTAACCGGATCGCGCAATCCGTTGCCGGACCAACCCGCCGCTTCGCTGAAGCGGCGGGTTTTTCTGTGAACGCCAGCCGGCCGTCAGGGGGTATCCCACAAGATGTATCCTTCCCTGCCCGGTTGATCGCGTATCTGCAGGTGCATACCGGTGTTCTCAATATATCTGAACCACCTTCAGATTGTTTCATGCCGTGCCTTGGTTCAGTCAGCATCCGGACATTCCGTGGTTTTGTTGTGTCGCTGGCGGTGCGGCCGCACGCTGTCGGGTTGCTCTAAGTTAAGGCGGCTTCTAGCGGAGCAGGCAAAGATGAAATCGCATAGGCGCGTTTCTGCTCCACGATCTCGTCGCAGGCGCCTTCCCCGATCATAAAGGAGAAAAATTATGATCCAACGCCGTACCTTTATGGGCCTCTTCGCAGTCGCCCTGGCTGCCTCATCGCTGGCGGCCTGCGCCACGCGGGGCAATTCCGTCGATGGCACCGTTTCCTATCGCGAACGCCTGATCCTGCCCGCGGATTCCCGGATCGTGGTGCGCCTTGAGGATATCACCAAGGGCCAGTCCTATCCGCAGGTGATCTCTGAGCAGCATATCGTGCCGGACAGCGCAGCGGTGACCCGCTTCGCTGTGCCCTATAATCCGAACGACATTAACCCCAACGCCACTTATGTAATGACCGCCTGGATCGAGCAGGGCGGCCGCGTCCTGTTCCGCAACGCCAAGCTCTACCAGGTGCTGACCAAGACGGCTCCGATGACCGGCATCAATATCGAGCTGGAGCAGGTGACGGCGCAGTTTATGCCATCGGCACCTGCCGGCAGCAGCAGCACCACGACCAGTACCACCACCACGACCACAGGAACCCCGCCGGGCACCTATATCGTGCAGCCGGCACCGCAGCAGCCGGGCACCTATGTGGTGCAGCCGGCTCCAGCCGCTCCGCCGCCGGGCACGGTGATCCTGAACCCGGCCCGCTGACCCACGGCCGACTTCGACCGCAGCAAGCGGGCCCGTCCTCAGGCGAGGCGGGCCCGTTTTTGTTCCGCATTGTTCAGGGGCAGGGAACTTCGCGGAAGCTGTAGACCTTGTCGTCGGCCACCGCGATATCGGCATGATCCTGCCGGTCGCGGCCATGCACCGCCCATTCCGGCGACAAGGTCGTCTGGTAGACGAGGCAGACGGTACGGCCCTCGCGCAGGGTGTGATTGTACTCGGCCCGCGCCGCCCAGTGGCCGTCCTGCTGCAGCAACTGCGTCTCGCCATCCTGCACCGTGACGCGCCAGTGCAGCGCCGTGCCCTCGCGCGTCGGCAGGGTCACCGGTCCCGGCACCGGTGGCAGGGTCACGGTGCTGGCCAGCACATAGCCGCCGGCCAGCACGACGCCGGCCTCGAAGTGCAGCGGCGGTGCCGGCTTGTCGGCGGCCATCGCCGCGGCGCTGATCAGCAGGGACAGGAAAACAATGCGGTGCATGGCGCCAGACTAACATGCGGGCAGTCGGCAGCCCATCGGATGCAGGGTCGGTCCAACTGGTTCAGTCCGCTTGGCGTATCCGCTCCAGCCAGGCTTTCGCCCTGTCGCGATGGACGTCGGTGATGCTGCTCTCGACGGCGCGGATGGCGGCGAGGATCACCGCGAGGTCGTCGGTATAGCCCATCGCGCCGAGCATGTCGGGGATCAGGTCGATCGGCACGATGAAATAACCGATGGCGCCAAACAGAATGGCCTTGGCGCCGGCCGGCGTCTTCGGGTCGATGGCGGCATAGAAAGCCGCCAGGAAGGTCTCGGCCAGCGGCAGGTGGCCGAGTGCCTTTTTCAGCTTGCGCCAGAAGCGCCGCTGCAGGCGCGGCTCCTCCCGGGCCAGCCGGGTGGGATCGGCCGGCAGCTGATAGGCGGTCGGATTCGGATCGGTGCTCACCCGGTGGATATGGGGGTGCAGGACCATCCCCTCAAGGGGCGCCGCCATGGGACCGGGCCTCGTCAGCCGGCGCCCGATCTGCTAGAAACCGGCGACTTCGTTGTACGAACAAACAATCTGGAGGAAGAGTCATGCAGTTGCAGGGCGTAGGCGCAATCGTCACCGGCGGCGCTTCTGGTCTGGGGGCCGCCACCGCGAAGGAACTCGCCAAGGCGGGCGCCAAGGTCGCCATCTTCGACATGAATCTGGATCTGGCCGAGCAGACCGCGAAAGAGATCGGCGGCGTCGCGATCAAATGCGACGTGGCCGACGGCCCGGGCGGCGAGGCTGCCGTCAAGGAGGCGATCGCCAAGGTCGGCCCGGTGCGCGTGCTGGTCAACTGCGCCGGCGTCGGCACGCCGATGAAGGCGGTCGGCAAGGACGGCCCGGTGGCGCTGGAGAAATTCGTCAAGGTGGTGCAGATCAACCTGATCGGCACCTTCAACATGATCCGCCTGGTGGCGCATCACATGCAGCAGCAGCCGGAGATGGCCGACAAGGAACGCGGCTGCATCATCAACACCGCCTCGGTCGCCGCCTTCGACGGCCAGATCGGCCAGCCGGCCTACGGCGCCTCCAAGGCCGGTGTTCATGGCATGACGCTGCCGCTCGCGCGCGAGTTCGCCCCGTTCGGCATCCGCGTCTGCACCATCGCGCCGGGCCTGTTCGGCACGCCGATGATGTTCGCCCTGCCGCCGGAAGCGCAGGAGAGCCTCGGCAAGTCGGTGCCCTATCCGTCCCGCCTCGGCCGGCCGGAGGAATATGCCAGCCTGGCCCGCCATATCTGCGAGAACACCATGCTGAACGGCGAGACCATCCGCCTCGACGGCGCCCTGCGTATGGCGCCCCGCTAAGCGGGACGCCATCGCAAAGAGAAGCCTTGGGTATGGCGCCGCGCTGAGTCGGGGCGACATCGCGCTGGGGCATGGCGTGGGGCATGGCGCTGCGCTGACAATACCATAACGTCATGGTCGGGCCTGACCCGACCATCTGTAGCAGGATGGCAAGAGACCCTCGGGTCGAGCCCGAGGGTGACGACAAGGTTGAGAGCGGCCGCCGGGGCGATCCGGCGGCCGTTTTCTTGGATTTCTGTGACCATGGGACGCGGTCGGGACCCTTGCCCGACCCGCCGATTCCCGCTACCCCTTGGGCCGCCCATTTCCACCCCTGACTTTCAGCCATTTCCGGAGGTTTTTCCCATGGCGCGCAACAAAATCGCCCTGATCGGCGGCGGCAATATCGGTGGCACCCTGGCCCTGCTGGCCGGCCTGAAGGAACTCGGCGACATCACCATCTTCGACGTGGTGGAAGGCCTGCCGCAGGGCAAGGCGCTCGACATGGCGCAGGCCGGCGCGGTCGAGGGCTTCGACGCCAAGCTGCGCGGCACCCAGGACTACGCCGACATCGCGGGTTCTGACGTCATCATCGTCACCGCCGGCGTGGCCCGCAAGCCGGGCATGAGCCGCGACGACCTGCTCGGCATCAACATCAAGGTGATGCAGGCGGTCGGCGCCGGCATCAAGGCGCATGCGCCGAACGCCTTCGTCATCTGCATCACCAACCCGCTCGACGCCATGGTCTGGGTGCTGCGCGAGGTCTGCGGCCTGCCGCACAACAAGGTGATCGGCATGGCCGGCGTGCTCGACAGCGCGCGCTTCCGCCACTTCCTCGCCGAGGAATTCAACGTCTCGGTCAATGACGTCAACGCCTTCGTGCTCGGCGGCCATGGCGACACCATGGTGCCGCTGATCCGCTATTCGACCGTCGCCGGCATTCCGGTGCCCGACCTGATCAAGATGGGCTGGTCGACCCAGGAGAAGATCGACAAGATCATCCAGCGCACCCGCGACGGCGGCGCCGAGATCGTCGGCCTGCTGAAGACCGGCTCGGCCTTCTACGCGCCGGCCTCGTCGGCCATCGAGATGGCGGAAGCCTACCTCAAGGACAAGCGCCGCGTGCTGCCCTGCGCCGCCTGGCTCGACAAGGGCAAGTACGGCCAGGACGGCATGTATGTCGGCGTGCCGGTGGTGATCGGCGCCAACGGCGTCGAGAAGATCGTCGAGATCGAGCTGAACGGCGCCGAGAAGACGATGTTCGAGAATTCGGCCAATGCCGTGAAGGGCCTGGTCGACGCCTGCAAGGCGATCGATCCCAGCCTCGGCAAGTAAGGGGCTCGGCAAGACGCAAGCTTTCTAACTTTCGGAAAACGCGGCGCGCTGGAGCCATCCGGCGCGCCGTCTGTTTTTTGGGGTGGTCGGCGTGGCGGCGAATCGCCTAGGCTGGGTGGCAACGCAAGAGCAATCCGGAGCCGACGACCATGCGCCTGCTGATCGCCATCTTCCTGCCCTTCCTGCTGTTCTTCACCATCGGCCGGCCGGTCGCCGGCATCATCTGCCTGATCCTGCAGGTCACCCTGATCGGCTGGATTCCGGCCGCGCTCTGGGCGGTCTATGCGCTCAGCCAGTACAACACCGCCAAGCAGATCGCCGCCGCCACCGGGCGGGTGGTTTGAATATTTTCTTACCTCCTCACAATCACCTTGCATAACCTCCGGCTGTAGGGAATATTTCCATACGAGGGGATATTTGGGGGTAGGGTGTATAAAATTCTTGCATCTGTAGTTGTGATTCTGGCTCTCGCCGGATGCAACACGAAATCGCATCAGCTGACCACCACATTGAACAGACCGGCGAATCAGGAACCGAGGATCGTCCTGATGCCGCTGGATGTGGAGCTGTCGACCCTGTCGGCGGGCGGCGTCACCGAGCCGCGGGCTGACTGGAGCGAACAGGCCAACAAGTTGCTGCTCGATGCTCTGAAGACCGAAGAGCAGGCGAAAAACATCCACATGATCCCCTATCAAGAGGACGCGAAGGATAGCGCTGGCTATCAGGATCTCGCCAATCAGTTGATCAAGCTGCACGGGGTTGTCGGCAATTCGATCATCATGCACGAGTATGTGCCGCAGGCCGCGCTGCCCAGCAAAAACGGTGCATTTGACTGGAGCCTGGGTCCGGCGGCAAAGGCGATCAAGGAAAAATACAAGGCGGACTATGCGATGTTCGTCTGGGTGCGCGACAGCTACGCCGATGGTGGCCGGGTTGCAGTGATCCTGGTGGCGGCCGCGCTTGGTGTGGGCATTCAGGGCGGCCAGCAGATCGGCTTCGCTTCGCTGGTTGACCTCGAAACCGGCAAGGTGGTCTGGTTCAATCTGCTGGCCAGAGGCTATGGCGACCTGCGCAATGCCGATGGTGCCGCGAATGCGGCCCAGAATCTGCTGGCGAACCTGCCGCAATGATCTACCCGCACAGGCGCCGGGTTCTTGGAGGGTTGTGTTCGTGCACCCTGCTGGGGCTGGCGGGCTGCGTCACGACGCCGAGCGAGGGGCCGGTCACGCCGGGCTACAAGCCCGCTGTCGATACTGACGAGGGTGGACTCTGGTATGTCCTTAACAAGGCTGAACGCGAGGCGCAGCGTTCGCGCTATCTGATTCGCGACCAGGAGATGCATGCCTATCTGGTCGAGGTCATGCAGCGACTAAGCCGGGACTTCAGCAGTGATATGCGGGTCTATCTGATGCGGACGCCGTATTTCAACGCGAGCATGGCACCCAACGGTATGATGACGGTGTGGAGCGGGTTGCTGCTGCGTGTCAACGATGAAGCGCAGCTTGCAGCCATTCTCGGCCATGAAATGGGCCATTACATGCAGCGCCATACCCTGGCGCGCATGCGGGACATGCGGTCGAAAGCCGATATCGGGGCTTTTCTCGGCGGTCTGGGGATCGTCGGCGGGATTGCACAGCTCACCCTGCTGGCCTCGAACTTCGCCTATGCGCGCGATCAGGAGCGCGAGGCCGATCAGATCGGTTTGCAGCTGATGAGCAAGGCAGGTTATCGGCCGCAGTCGGCGGCTGATGTTTGGCAGCAGATCATCGATGAGACAAAGGCCGACAAGGATGCCAAAAGCGAGGGCATCATGTTTGCCACCCACCCCGCTAACGAGGAACGCCTTGAGACACTCCGCGCCAAGGCTGCGGAGCTCGGCGAAAGTGGCGAAACCCGCAGTGCGCGCTATCACGAAAAAATAAAAAGCATCCGCTTCATGCTGCTGGACGACGAAGTACGGCTGCACCAGTACGAACGGACGCTCGTGGTCTTGAAGCGGCTGCAGGAGGCGCAGCCGAATGACGGACAGCTGCAGTATTTCGAAGGGGAAGTGTACCGGCTGCGCGACGACAAGGACGACCGTAAGCTGGCCCAGGATTGCTATGGACGGGCAATCGACGGCATCGATTGTCCACCCGAGGCATGGCGATCTCTTGGCTTGGTGCAGATGAAGGATAGCCAATCGACACTCGCCCGGAGATCCTTCGACACCTATCTCAGGCTGCTGCCGAAAGCCGAAGACCGAATCATCATCAAAAGCTACATGGATAAAATGACATGACGCCACTCAAGCATGTTATGCGCGGTATCGCGCTGCTTTCCCTGCTGGCTCTGGCAGCCTGCGCCTCCTACACTCTTGTCCCGGCAGCGCCGGCAACGGTTGCAAATTTCCAGGTCGACGTGAATGACTCCTGGAACAAGGCCAACAAGTTGCTGATCGAGAGCTCGGCGCCGGTAGCGTACTGGACGTCCGACGGACCGGCATTGGATTCGATCCTGTTTGTCGGCGGTGTAAAAACAGGCAAACCGATTCTGACCGTAGGTCGCGAGGATGAGGTCAAGGACAAGCTGCTGTTCCGCGACACGATGACGTCAAGCGAAGTCGTTGAGCTCTGGGAAGCCACGATGACCAAGGTGTTCAAGACGACCCTGGCGGAAGGCAAGAATGTGCAGCCGGTGAAGTTCGCCGGAATGGATGGCTTTCGCTTCGATTTCAATTATGTCCCGAAAGACGAGGTCGACCGTAAGGGGGTCGGTTTCGGTGCAGTAAAGGACGGGCGGCTATACCTGATATTCTTCTCGGGTACGAAGCTGTACCACTACGGCCTTCGCGAGGCTGAAGCGATGCATATCATCCAGACGGCCCGGATTACCGGGTAGCACCGGACCTTGGGGTCCCTGGCGCGGCGGATCACTCTGCCGCCGCGCCGATCTCTGCCGTGGCATAGAGCATCGGCGTGATGCCGAGCTTCGCCAGCAGGGCGCCGTCGCGGTCCTGGCCCGGGTTCTTCGTGGTCAGCAGCTTGTCGCCGAGAAAGACCGAGTTGGCGCCGGCGAGGAAGGCCAGCGCCTGCAACTCGTCGCTCATCTGCTCGCGGCCGGCCGACAGGCGGACCATCGAGGCCGGCATGATGATCCGCGCCACCGCGATGGTGCGCACGAAGTCGATGCCGTCGGGCTTCGCCTGGCCGTTCAGCGGCGTGCCTTCCACCTGCACCAGCATGTTGATCGGCACGCTTTCCGGATGCGCCGGCAGGGTGGCCAGGCTGTGCAGCAGGCCGACGCGGTCCTCCGGCTTCTCGCCCAGCCCGACGATGCCGCCGCAGCAGACCTTCATGCCGGTGTCGCGCACATGGGCCAGCGTATCCAGCCGGTCCTGGTAGGTGCGGGTGGTGATGATGGCGCCGTAATGCTCCGGCGAGGTATCGAGATTGTGGTTGTAATAGTCGAGGCCGGCATCGCGCAGCCGCCTGGCCTGGTCGGGCGTCAGCATGCCGAGCGTGGCGCAGGTCTCCAGCCCGAGCGCCTTCACTTCGGCGATCATGCGGCCGACCTTCTCGATGTCGCGGTCCTTCGGGCTGCGCCAGGCGGCGCCCATGCAGAAGCGGCTGGCGCCGCTTGCCTTGGCGGCACGGGCCGCCTCCAGCGTGGCCTCGACATCCATCAGCTTCTCGGCCTCGACGCCGGTGTCGAACTGGGCGCTCTGCGGGCAGTAGGCACAGTCTTCCGGGCAGCCGCCGGTCTTGATGCTGAGCAGGGTGCTGAGCTGCACCTCGTTGGCGCTGAAGCGCCGGCGGTGCACCTGCTGGGCCAGGAAGACCAGATCGGCAAACGGCAGGCCGAACAGGGCGGCGATCTCCGTGCGGCTCCAGTCATGGCGGATTTCCGCGGCGCCGCAGCGCTGGGTGAGGGCGGCGATATCCACAGAAGCAGGCTGTGTCATGGCGGAACTCCGTCGGCTGGATCGGATGTCTGCACTAGCCCGCCGGCGCCGGCCTGTCCAGAGGCGGGCCACAGCCCGCGGTTGCAGCGCACACAGGCTTCCAATAAGGCTGGCCTCTCCTTGCTCCACGCCCGGCGGCTGGTTTACGCTTCCGGCCCATGACGGGGACAGGGAAGGCCGGCACAGAACCGGCGCTCACCATAATCATTGCCGACGATCATCCGCTGGTGCGCGATGCGCTTGGTCAGGCGTTGCGCCAGACCATGAACGGCGTTGCCGTGATCGGCGCCGGCGATCTGCCGGAGGCACAGGCGGCGCTCGATGCGCATGACGCCGTCGACCTGCTGATCCTCGATCTCGACATGCCGGGCATGGATGGTTTCGCCGGCCTCGCCGCGGTGCGCGCCAGCCATCCCGCCGTGCCGGTGGCGATGGTCTCGTCGACCCGCGAGCCGGCGGTGATGCGGCGTGCCATCGAATTCGGCGCTGCCGCCTTCGTGCCGAAATCGGCGCCGCTGGAAACTATCGCCAGCGCGCTGCAGGCGGTGCTCGACGGCGAGGTATGGCTGCCGCCGGAGGCCAGCGGCGAGCCCGAGGCCGGCATGCCGGGCGACTTCGCCCGCCGCGTCGCCGAGCTGACGCCGCAGCAGTTCCGCGTGCTCGCCCTGCTGGCCAAGGGCAAACTGAACAAGCAGATCGCCCATGAACTGTCGGTCGGCGAGGCGACGGTGAAGGCGCATGTGACGGCCATTCTCAAGAAGCTCGGCGTGCGCAGCCGCACCCAGGCGGCCATCGCGGCCCGGCATTTCGCCGTGGGCAGCGAGGGCTAGCTGGCGCCGCCGGCGGCAAGGTCGGCTGACGGGTCAAGGGCAGGCCGCCGGCGCTGGCTGATCAGGGCGCGCAACGCCGCCGGCCGCACCGGTTTGTGCAGCACATCCACCTGCTGCAGGGCGGCGCGGTGCCGCAGATCCTGGCTGCGGTCGGCGGTGATCAGGATGGCCGGCAACTGGCTGCCCCAGTCCTGGCGCAGCAGGGCGACGGCGGCGAGCCCGTCGGGGCCGCCCTCGTCGAGATGCAGGTCGGCCAGGATGATGTCGGGGCTGCGGCCGGCCGCCGCGACGGCCTGGCGTGCCGCCGCCACGCTGCCGACGGCGGCCACCCGGCAGGACCAGCCTTCCAGCAGGGCGGTCATGGCGTCGCGCACGCCGGCCTCGTTCTCGATGCACAGGATGAAACTGCCGGCCAGCGAGCCGGCGGTGATGGCCGGCAGGGCGTCGCTGTCCGGCAGGCGGGCGGGCGCCGCCGTGGCGCGCGGCAGGGTGACCGAGAAGGCCGAGCCGCGACCGACGACGGACTCAAGGCCGACCGGCATGCCGAGCGTGCGCGCGATGCGGTCGACGATGGCCAGCCCGAGGCCGAGGCCGCGCTCGCCGTTTTCGTCGCCGCCGTCGCCACGATCGAGCCGGGCGAATTCCTGGAAAATCGTCCGCCGCTTGTCGGCCGGAATGCCGCGGCCGTTGTCGCAGACCACGATGCGCAGGCGGTCACCGCTGCGGCGGCAGCCGATCAGCACCCGGCGGTCCGGCCGGTCGGCGCCGGCATAGCGGATTGCGTTGGCGACGAAATTCTGCAGCACGCGGCGCAGCAGGCCGGCGTCGGTACTGACCGTTGCCGTGGTCGGCACCAGCCGGATGGTGACGCCGCGTTTCGAGGCCAGCGGCGCGAAGGCATCGGCAAGCGACTCGAGCAGCGGGCCCAGCGCGACCGGGCGGATATCGGGCTTCACCGCGCCAGCGTCGAGTTTCGAGATGTCGAGCAGGGCATCGAGCAGCAGCTCCACCGCGGCAAGACCATGGTCGATGCGCGAGACCAGCGGATTGTCAGGCTCGCGTTCGGCCAGCGCCGCCGTGAACAGGCGCGCGGCATGCAGCGGCTGCAGCAGGTCATGGCTGGCGGCAGCGAGAAAACGCGTCTTGCCGAGGTTGGCGGTTTCGGCTTCCTGGCGGGAATGGTCGAGTTCCTGCACCGCAAGCTGCAGTTCGGCCGTGCGCTCGGCAACCCGGCGCTCCAGGCCCGCATAGGCGGTGCGCAGCGCCTCGGCCGAGCGCACGCGCTCGCTGATATCCGTGCAGGTGGCGACGCAGCCGCCGTCCGGCATCGGGTCGACGCGGATTTCCGTCACCCGACCGCCGGGCCGCATCTGCTCGTAGATGCGCAAGGCATCGCCGCCGGCGGCCAGCAGGGCGACAAGGTCGGGCACGGCATCACGGGCCAGCACCTCCAGCGGGACGCCGTTGGTCGCACGGCCGGGTGGCAGGCCGAGCAGGTCGAGGAAGCGGTCGTTCCAGGCCAGCAGGCGGCGCTCGCGGTCGAAAACGCCGATGCCCTGGCTGACATGATCCAGCGTGGTGCGCAGCAGGTCGAGATTCTGCCGGATCGCCTCGGAGGCCTCGCCGAGCATGGCGCGGGCGGCGCGCGGGCTGAGCAGGTTGCGGCCCTGGGCCGAAGCCATGACGATACGGGCCGAGGCCGCGCCGATGGCGCCGCTGAGCAGGTGCTCGGTAAAGGCGTGCGCCTCGGCGGCGGTCATCTGCCGGCCGGCGAAGGCGCGCTCGGCGCGTTCGGTACCGATGAAGCGGGTGGCCAGCGCGCGGCATTCGTCGACGCGCGGATCGTGGCCTGTTTCGCCTTCGGCCGCCGGCGGCGGCAGGGCATCGCCGTCGACGAAGATCCGCGCCTGTTCGATGTCGCGCCGGCGCGCCGGCGCCAGCAGCGAGACGATCACCAGGAGCGCGGTATTGGCCAGCAGGCTGGCGACGAAACCCTGCAGGATCGGATCGAAACTGCTGACCGGCGGCGGCATCAGATGGTTCAGCGGCGCGGTCAGGCTGCCGCCGCTGGCAGCGCCCTCGATGGACGGCAGCAGCAGGGTGTACAGCCAGGTGGCAAAGCCGGCGGCCAGGCCGGCGATCACGCCGTGGCGGTGCGCGCGGCGCCAGTACAGGCCGAACAGCAGCGGCGGCGCGAAATTGCCGACCGCGCAGAACGAGATCATGCCGATCGACGCCAGCGGCAGGTAGCCGGCGATCCAGGTGTGGTAGATATAGGCCGCCACCAGGATGACGACGACGGCGGCGCGCCGCACGTTCAGCACGATGCGGCCGATGTCGCCCGAGCCGCCGGCGCGCGAGCGCAGCAGCAGCGGAGTGACCAGTTCGTTCGACACCATGATCGACAGCGCCATGCAGGCGACGATGACCATCGAGGTGGCCGCCGACAGACCGCCGATGAAGGCGAAGACCGACAGCGAGACCTGGTGCGCCATCATCGGGATGGTGATGACGAAGACGTCCGGGTTGGCGCCGGGCTCCATTACCAGCAGGCCGGCGGCGGCGATCGGCACCACGAACAGGTTGATCGCCACCAGATAGGCGGGGAACAGCCAGCGCGCCTCCTTCAGCGCGCCGCGCTCGCCGTTCTCGACCACGGCGACATGGAACTGGCGCGGCAGGCACAGGAAGGCAAAGCCGGACAGCACGGTCATGACGATCCAGTTGCTGCCGATGCTGCCGCCGATGCGTTCGGCCAGCGCCGGATTGAGCCGGATGCGGTCGAACAGGTCGATGCCGGAATCGAACAGGCCGAAGACGACGAAGGCTCCGACGGCGAGGAAGGCGGCCAGCTTGACCAGCGACTCGAAGGCGATGGCCAGCATCATGCCGCGATGCTGCTCGGTCGCCTGCACATGGCGCATGCCGAACAGGATGGTGAACAGACCCATGATGACGGCCACGAACATCGCCGTGTCGCGCCAGGGCGGCGGCAGGCTGGCGTGCAGCAGGTGGGCCATGTCGCTGCCGACCAGCACCTCGAAGGTGACGCTGACCGCCTGCATCTGCAGGGCGATATAGGGCAGCACGCCGATCACCGCGATCAGCGTGACCAGCACGGCGACCGCGCGGCTCTTGCCGTAGCGCGAGCCGATGAAATCGGCGATGGACGTGACGTTCTGCCGTTTGGCGATGCCGACCATTTTCGCCAGCACCGGATAGCCCAGCGTGATCGCCAGCACCGGGCCGACATAGATCAGGATGAAATCCGGCCCGCTGGCGGCGGCACGGCCGACCGAACCGTAGAAGGTCCAGGAGGTGCAGTAGATCGCCAGCGACAGGGCGTAGATGGTGGCGCCGCTGCGACCCTTGTACCAGCGGTCGGCCAGACGGTCGCCGAGGTGGGCGACCGCGAACAGCAGTCCGAGATAGCCCAGCGACAGAAGCAGGATGGCGCTGCCCTGCAGCATGCGGTCGTTTGTCTCCCTGTTGTCCTGAGTTAAGCCTGCCGGCCGGGGCCTGTCCACAGAATTGGCGGCCGGGGCGGGGGGGCGGGCGAGTGCCCGGCGAGGCTGCGGTTGAGTTTCCCCCGGCTTCAGGCTCTGCTGCGGTGATGAAAGCGCTGATTCGCCTGCTCCGCTGGCTGGTGGTCGCCATCCTCGTCTTCTGGCTGGGCGGGCTGCTGCTGTACCGGTTTGTCGATCCGCCGGCGACGCCGCTGATGCTGATCCGCAGCCTCCAGCGCGGCGCCTGGGTGGCGTATCATCCGGTCGATTTCGCCGCCGTCGCGCCGGCGCTCGGCCGCGCCGTGGTGGCCTCCGAGGACGGCCGCTTCTGCCTGCACCATGGCATCGACTTCGAGGCTTTGCAGGACGCGCTGGAGGATTACGACGAGACCGGCCGCCTGCGCGGCGCCAGCACGATCACCATGCAGGTGGCGCGCAACCTGTTCCTGTGGCCGGGCGGCGGGTTCGTGCGCAAGGCGCTGGAGGCGCCGCTTGCCCTGCTGCTGGATGCGCTGTGGCCGAAGCGGCGCATCCTCGAGGTCTATCTCAATGTCGCCGAGATGGGCGGCGGCCTGTTCGGCGCGGAAGCCGCGGCGCGGGCGCATTTCGACCGGCCCGCCGCCCGGCTCGGCGAGAATGAGGCCAGCCGGCTCGCCGCCATCCTGCCCAATCCGCGGCACTGGGATGCGGCCAGGCCGAGCGCCTACGTGCTGCGCCGCGCCAGCATCATCCGGGCCCGCATGGCACAACTGGCCCGCCAGCAGACCGCCTGCTTCGCGCGCTGATCCGGCCAAAGGCCTTGCGCCGGGGGCGAGGCCTGCGATTAATAGGCGGCAGAACCGCCCAAGAAATCCCCAGAGGAAACGTTTTCGCCGCCATGTCCGACAGCCTGTATACCCTGATCCGCTCCCGCATCGCCGACCCGGCCCGTCCCTTCATCGAGACCGGCGACGGCCGCAATTTCAGCTACGGCGATGCCTTCGCGCTGGCCGGCCGTTTCGCCAACGCCCTGCAGGCCATGGGCGTGCAGCCGGGCGACCGGGTCGCCGTGCAGGTCGACAAGTCGGCCGAGGCGCTGATCCTCTATCTCGGCGTCATCGCCGCCGGCGGCGTCTACCTGCCGCTCAATGTCGGCTATACGCTGACCGAACTCGAATATTTCATCGGCGATGCCGAACCGCGCGTGGTGGTCTGCCGGCCGTCGGCCGTTGCCGCCCTGGCCCCGGTGGCCGGCAAGCTCGGCGTCGCCCATTGCGTCACGCTCGGCGACAAGGGCGACGGCACGCTGATGGACAAGGCCGCCGCCGCATCGCCTGATTTCACCGCAGTGCCGCGCGCCGCCAGCGACCTGGCGGCCATTCTCTATACCTCGGGCACCACCGGTCGTTCCAAGGGCGCCATGCTGAGCCACAGCAATCTGGCCTCCAACGCCCTGACGCTGGTCGATTACTGGCGCTTCACCAAGGACGACGTGCTGCTGCACGCCCTGCCGATCTTCCATACCCACGGGCTGTTCGTCGCCAGCAACATCGTGCTGCTGACCGGTGCCAAGATGATCTTCCTCAACCGGTTCGATGCCGACGAGGTGATCCGCCAGCTGCCGCGGGCGACCGCCATGATGGGGGTGCCGACCTTCTACGTCCGCCTGCTGCAGCATGCCGGACTGACCAAGGAGCTGGTCAAGCATATCCGCCTGTTCGTCTCGGGCTCGGCGCCGCTGCTGGCCGATACCCACAAGGAATGGGAGGCGCGCACCGGCCACCGCATCCTCGAGCGCTACGGGATGACCGAGACCAACATGAACACCTCGAACCCTTACGACGCCGAGCGCATCGCCGGCACGGTGGGCTTCCCGCTGCCGGGCGTGTCGTTGCGCATCGCCGACCCGGAGACGGGCAAGCCCCTGCCGCAGGGCGAGATCGGCATGATCGAGGTGAAGGGCCCGAACGTCTTCCAGGGCTACTGGCGCATGCCGGAAAAGACCGCGGCCGAATTCCGCGCCGACGGCTTCTTCATCACCGGCGACCTCGGCAAGATCGACGACCGCGGCTATGTGCATATCGTCGGCCGCGGCAAGGACCTGATCATCTCCGGCGGCTACAACGTCTACCCCAAGGAAATCGAGACCGAGATCGATGCCCTGCCGGGCGTGGTGGAATCCGCCGTGATCGGCGTCGCCCACCGCGATTTCGGCGAGGGCGTCACCGCGGTGGTGGTCACGTCGAAGGGGGCTGCGCTCGACGAGGCCGGCGTGCTGAAGGCGCTGGACGGCCGGCTGGCCAAGTTCAAGCTGCCCAAGCGGGTGTTCTTCGTCGACGACCTGCCGCGCAACACCATGGGCAAGGTGCAGAAGAACCTGCTGCGCGACCAGTACAGGGATCTCTACAAGGCCTGATACAAAAGGCCTGACCGGGCGGCCGGGCGGTCCGGTTCCGCCCGTTGCAGCCCGTTCGTGACCGTTTCTGACCGTTCGTGACCGTTGCAGCCCGGTCGGGACCGTTTCTGACCGCTGCGGCCCGTTTGTGCCCGCTGGTGACCATTCCGGCCCGTTCGTGACCGTTTCGGACCGCTGGGGACCATTTTGGTCCGATGGCGGCGCCGGCGACCCTGCATGCCATAATATTCATCCGATTCCGGATGAACCGTGGACTCCCTCGATTATTGCGAAAGAGAACATAATTGGAACATTCCTGCCGGCTGTCAAGCCCGCAGCCATGTGCGGGCCGGCGATTGCCCCGGCGACGGCTTTCGCCAACACTGCATCGCGATTCTGCATCACACCCGGGATGATTTCGTGTTCGAACAGGTTTTCAGGAATATCGACGACGTCCTCTGGAAAGAGGCCGGCTGCACCACCGAGCTGGATTACACCGAGCAGTGCTCCTGGCTGCTGTTCCTGAAATACCTCGACGCGCTGGAGGCCGACAAAAAGGTCGAGGCCGAGATCGAGGGCCGCAAATACACCCACATCCTCGACAAGCGCTATCGCTGGGGCACCTGGGCGGCGCCGAAGGACAAGGCCGGGAAATTCGACCACAACACGGCCCGGAGCGGCGATGACCTGGTCGAATTCGTCAACGACGACCTGTTCCCCTACCTGCGCGGCTTCAAGCAGAAGGCCAGCGGCCCGGATACCATCCAGTACAAGATCGGCGAGATTTTCGGCGAGATCAAAAACCGCATCACCAGCGGCTATAACCTGCGCGAGATCGTCGAGCAGATGGATGGCCTGCGCTTCGGCTCGCAGGCGGAAAAGCACGAACTCTCCGACCTCTACGAGACCCGCATCCGCAAGATGGGCAATGCCGGGCGCAACGGCGGCGAATATTACACGCCGCGGCCCCTGATCCGCGCCATGATCAAAGTCACCGACCCGCGGATCGGCGAGCGCATCTACGACGGCGCCTGCGGCTCGGCCGGCTTCCTCTGCGAGGCCTTTGCCTACCTGAACGCAAAGGCGAAGACGACGAAGGACAAAAAGATCCTGCAGGAGCGCAGCTTCTACGGCCGGGAGAAGAAGTCGCTCGCCTATGTGATCGGCATCATGAACATGATCCTGCACGGCATCGCGGCGCCGCATCTCCTGCATACCAACACCCTGGCGGAAAACCTGGCCGACGTGCAGGCGAAGGACCAGTTCGACGTGATCCTCGCCAACCCGCCTTTCGGCGGCAAGGAACGCGCCGAGATCCAGCAGAATTTCGACATCCGCACCGGCGAGACCGCCTATCTGTTCCTGCAGCATTTCATCCGCATGCTGAAACCCGGCGGCCGCGCCGCCGTGGTGATCAAGAACACGTTTCTATCCAACACCGACAAGGCATCCATCGCGCTGCGCAAACTGCTGCTGGACAGCTGCAACCTGCATACCGTGCTCGACTGCCCCGGCGGCACCTTCCAGGGCGCCGGGGTGAAGACCGTGGTGCTGTTTTTCGAGAAGGGCAGCAAGACGCGCAGCATCTGGTATTACCAGCTCGACCCGGGCCGCAATCTTGGCAAGACCAATCCGTTGAATGACGCTGACATGGCCGACTTCGTCGAGTTGCAGAGGACTTTTGCCGAGTCGCCGAAAAGCTGGCGCGTCGATGCTGCTGCCATTGATCCGGAGACTTATGACCTATCGGTATGTGCCCCCGACGATGGTGAAGTAGAGAAAATGCGAAGTCCGCGAGAGATTCTTGATGAGATCACTACACTGGATGCGGAAAGCGCGAAGTCTCTGGAGACAATCCGGGGGCTTTTGTGAAGACAGGTTGGAATGCAAAGCCGCTGGGCGAAGTGTGTGCTATTATTGGAGGGGGAACGCCACCAATCCCACCGATCTCTCAACAAAGAAGAATCGTTGACCTTCTTGATAGCGGGTTCCATGAAATTGATGTGATTGAGCGAGATGCGGAAGGGAATGTCCAAAACTCTAAGTTATTGTTTCAGATGTGCTTGAGTGAGGTCTTCGGAAGACATCATTCTAACTGGGAGACATGCGAAGTTATGACAGATCTCTCATCCAAGATGAAGTTGCTCGGCCGGCCAGCTTTCATCGACCGAGATAACGTGCTGCACAATCAGCGCATAGGACGAGTTATTTTTCATAGTGAAAAGGTCGACAAGCACTATCTGTATTTTTATATGCTCAGTGAAGCTTTTTTAAGTAATATAAGGCGAACCGCAACTGGAACTATGGTGCGCCACACCGCACCTAAGCGGATTGTCGGAAACAGAATTTCATTTCCTTCAGATCATCAGTCTCAACGAAATATAATAGGCAAACTTGTTGCTATCAGGAGTGAGTGTTCCAGCCTCCAAAATGTGTATCAGCGCAAACTCGCCGCCCTTGACGAGCTGAAGAAATCCTTGCTGCATCAGGCCTTCACCGGCAATCTCTGAGGGCATGAACGAAGCCGAAACCCGCGCCGAGCATATCGATCCTGCCCTGGCCGCGGCCGGCTGGGGCGTGGTGGCGGGCAGCCGCATCCGCCGTGAATACCAGATTATTCCGGGCCGGCTGGAAGGCCGTGGCCGGCGCGGCCGGAGCCTCACCGCCGACTACCTGCTGGTCTACCGCAACACCAGCCTGGCGGTGATCGAGGCCAAGGCCTGGGCCGAGCCGCTGACCCTCGGTGTCGCGCAGGCCAAGAATTATGCCGGCCGGCTGGCCCTGCGCTTTGCCTTCTCGGCCAACGGGCAGGGCGTCTACCGCATCGACATGCAGTCCGGACAGGAGGGTGCGGTTGCGCGCTTCCCCACGCCCGATGAACTCTGGGCGCTGGCCTTTCCGGCGGCCGATCCGTGGCGCGACCGTTTCGCCGCCGTGCCGTTTGAGGATCGCGGCGGCTATTACCAGGGCCGCTATTACCAGGATATCGCCATCGACCGGGTGCTGCAGGCGATTGCCGGCGGGCGCGACCGCATCCTGCTGACTCTCGCCACCGGCACCGGCAAGACCTTCATCGCCTTCCAGATCGCCTGGAAGCTGTTTCACGCGCGCTGGAACCTCGGCGACCGGACCTCCGGGGCCGCGCCGTCGCGCCGGCCGCGCATCCTGTTCCTCACCGACCGCAACAACCTGGCCGACCAGGCCTTCAATGCCTTCACCGCCTTCCCCGAGGATGCGCTGGTGCGCATCCGGCCCGACGAGATCGCCAGGACGGGTCGGGTGCCGAAGAACGGCAGCATCTTCTTCACCATCTTCCAGACCTTCATGAGCGGCCCGCCCGACGAGACTGGCGAGGCCTCGCCCTATTTCGGCGACTATCCGCCGGATTTCTTCGACTTTATCGTCATCGACGAATGCCATCGCGGCGGTGCCCGTGACGAAAGCACCTGGCGGGCGATCCTCGAGTATTTCGCGCCCGCCGTGCAGCTCGGCCTGACTGCCACGCCGAAGCGTCACGACAATGTCGATACCTATGCCTATTTCGGCGAGCCGGTCTTCACCTATTCCCTGAAGGACGGCATCAACGACGGATTTCTCACGCCGTTCCGGGTGCGGCAGATCGCCACCACGCTGGACGATTACATCTACACGCCGGGCGATACGGTGGAGGCCGGCGAGATCGACCGCAGCCGGCGCTATGGCGAGCGCGAGTTCAACCGCGCGATCATGATCCCGGAACGCGAGGCCTATCGCGTCCGGCTGTTCATGGACGAGATCGACCAGCGGGAGAAGACCCTGGTCTTCTGCGCGACCCAGGAACATGCCCTGCTGGTGCGCGACCTGATCAACCAGATGAAGACCAGCACCGATCCGGATTACTGCCACCGCGTCACCGCCGATGACGGCGCGCTGGGCGACCAGTATCTGCGCGCCTTCCAGAACAACGAGAAGACCATTCCCACCATCCTGACCACCTCGCAGAAGCTGTCGACCGGGGTGGATGCCCGCAACGTGCGCAATATCGTGCTGCTGCGGCCGATCAATTCGATGATCGAGTTCAAGCAGATCATCGGCCGCGGCACGCGGCTGTATGACGGCAAGGATTATTTCACCATCTACGATTTCGTCCGCGCCCATCAGCATTTCAGCGACCCGCAATGGGATGGCGAACCGCTGCAGCCCGAGCCGCCGGGGCCGCCGCGCCCGCCCGGCGGACTGGAGGAAGAGCCGGAACCACCGCCCGAACCGCCGCCGCCCCGGCAGACGATCCGGGTGAAGCTGGCCGACGGTCGGGCGCGCCGCATCCAGCACATGATGGCGACGTCCTTCTGGCATCCGGACGGCACGCCGATGTCGGCGCAGCAGTTCATGGAAATGCTGTTCGGCAGGCTGCCGGACTTTTTCCATGACGAGGATGAACTGCGGGCGATCTGGAGCGATCCGGAGACACGTCGCAAGCTGCTGGAAGGGCTGGCCGAGTCGGGCTTCGGCCGCGAGCAGCTCGCCGAGATGCAGAAGATCATCGATGCCGAGAACAGCGACCTGTTCGACGTGCTGGCCCATGTGGCCTATGCCGTGCCGCCGCAGACAAGAACGCAGCGGGCGGAGCGGGCGAAGGCGGCGATCAGCCGTGAATTCACCGACCGCCAGCAGGCTTTTCTCGATTTCGTGCTGTCACATTACGTGGATGTCGGGGTCGACGAACTGGATGCCGACAAGCTGACCCCGCTGCTGCGCCTGAAATACCGCGACTCGCTGGCCGATGCGGTGGCCGACCTCGGCCGGCCGGACGAGATCGGCCGGGTATTCCGCGGCTTCCAGCGCCATCTGTATGATGAGGGCGGGGCGAGTAAAAGCTGAAGGCCTTGCATCCGGGACCTGATATTTTTACCGTATTCGCCGAATGACGAATGAATCGCCCCTGGCCGCACCGGCCGGCCTGGCGACCGGCGAGATCGACGGGGCGCGGCCCTGCTATTGCGTCGATCCCGGCCGGTTGCAGCGCCTGCAGCACCTGATCGGCGACCTGTAAACCCTCCGCACCGGATCGTCCATGCCGCCCGTCAGCCACCGTACCGTCCTCGTCCTCACGCTTGGCACGGCGCAGACGCTGGGCTGGGGCACCACCTATTACCTGCCGGCGATCCTCGCCGCGCCGATGGCGCAGAGCTTCGGCGTCTCCGGCGAATGGATCTACGGCATCTTCTCGGTGGCGATGCTGCTGACCGCCTTCATCGGTCCGGCGGTCGGCCATCGCATCGACCGTTTCGGCGGCCGCGGCGTGCTGACGGCCTCGAGCCTGGTCTTCGCCTGCGGCCTGGCGCTGCTCGGCGCGGCGCCGAACCTCGCCGTCTTCGCGCTCGGCTGGGGCGTCATCGGCCTCGGCATGGGCATGGGGCTTTACGAGGCCGCCTTTGCCACCCTGACGGCGATCTATGGCCGCAACGCGCGCAACGCCATCACCGGGATCACCCTGCTGGCCGGTTTCGCCAGCACGGTCTGCTGGCCGCTGTCGGCGGTGATGGAGGCGGAATGGGGCTGGCGCATGGCCTGTTTCGTCTGGGCCGGCGCGCATCTGCTGATCGGCCTGCCGATCAACCGCTTCATGGTGCCGCAGGCGACCGGCGAATACACCGCGCCGCCGCCGCCGCCGTCGCAGCCGGCGGCGGGCGCCGCTGGCGGGCCGATCTTCGACCGGCCGATGATCCTGCTGGCGCTGGCGTTTGCCGCGACCTGGATCACCAGCACGGCGCTGGCGGCGCATCTGCCGCGCATCCTGGAACTGGCCGGGGCCAGCAAGACCGCGGCCATCACGGCGGCCGCGCTGGTCGGCCCGGCCCAGGTGGCCGCGCGCATCCTCGAATTCGGCGTGCTGCAGCGCTTCCATCCGCTGCTCTCGGCCCGGCTGGCCACCATCACCCATCCGGTCGGGGCCGCCATCCTGCTGATCTTCGGCGGTCCGGCCTGCTATCTCTTCACCATCCTGCATGGCGCGGGCAACGGCGTGATGACCATCGCCAAGGGCACGCTGCCGCTCGCCATCTTCGGGCCGGTCGGCTATGGCCGGCGGCAGGGCTGGCTGGCCGCGCCGACGCGCTTCGGCCAGGCGCTGGCGCCCTTCATCTTCGCCATCCTGCTCGAGCATTTCGGCGAATACGTGCTGCTGGTCACCAGCGCGCTGTGCCTGACGGCCTGCGCCGCCATGCTGCTGCTGCGCCGGACCGAGGCCGAGGCGCGGGCCGGCACCTGAACGGCGCATCCCCCCGCTGGTGTCATCAAATCTTCGCTGGCAAATGACCGATGCCGCCGCCGGCGGGGCTGCAGTCCGGTGCCGCGCCGGCGACCGTGGCCGGTGTGCCGATCGAGGTGCCGGTGATGCGCTCGGTGGCGGTCATCGTCAACCGCAGCCGCGGCTGTTCCCTGCCTTCGGACCAGCCGCCATCGGGCCGAGCCTCTGTAACCGGACGGCGAAGACGGCTAATCTGGCGGTCCGACCAGAGGGAGCTGTCTTGAGCAAAACACTTTTGCATGTCGGCTGCGGGCCCAATACCCGGAAGCAGACGATCCGCCACTTTGCCGACGGCGACTGGCGGGAAATCCGCTACGACATCGATCCGGCCGTGCAGCCGGATATCATCGGCGGCGTCACCGATCTGTCGGCCATCGCCGATGGCAGCATCGACGCAATCTTCTCCTCGCATAACATCGAGCATGTCTTCATCCACGAGGTGAATATCATGCTGCGCGAGTTCCTGCGCGTGCTGGCGCCGCAGGGTTATGTGGTGGTCACCTGTCCGGACATGAAAGGCATCAGCCGGCTGGTGGCCGAAGACCGGCTGCATGTGCCGGCCTACCAGTCGCCGTCCGGCCCGATCACGCCGCATGACATGATCTATGGCCATGGCCGCTTCATTGCCGAGGGCAATCATTACATGGCGCATAAATGCGGCTTCACGCTGGGCTCGCTGCAGCGTTGCCTGGTCGATGCCGGCTTCGGCACGGTGGCGGGCCTCGAAGTGCAGAAGGCCTATGCGCTCTGGGCCGTGGCGAGGAAAGAGCGCGTGCCCGCCGAGGAGCATATCGCCTTCGCACGCCAGGTGCTGGCGTAACCCGCGGCTGCGGCACATGCGGCTGCGACCCTGCGCCGCATTGAGCCTGCCGGGCATGGAGCGGACACTGCAGAGGTTGTGTCTGCAGAAACCGATACGGGGTTCCGGGAGGATGGTCGGCTGTCGGCGGCGGCATCGGTTTGTGTGCCGCTGCTCGTCCTGCTGACCGCCTGGCCGGCTTTCGCGCATGGCGGCGAAGACCTCACCGAGGCGACCGCCTGGACGGCCTGGGACCTGACGCCCGATATCGTCATTCCGACCCTGCTGGTGGCCGCCTGCTATATCGCCGGCCTGCTGCGCCGCGCCAATGCCGCCCAGCCGGTCCCGGCCTGGCGGCATGTGGCTTTCTTCGCCGGTCTCGCTGCCGTCTTCATCGCGCTGCAGTCGCCGGTCGATCCGGTCGCCGAGCGGCTGTTCTTCGTCCACCAGATCCAGCATCTGCTGCTGCGCATGATCGGGCCGATGCTGATCGCACTGGCCTGGCCGCAGGGCATCCTGACCGCGGGGCTGCCGGCCGGCGCCCGTCGCACCGTGCTGGTGCCGGTGATGACCAATCGCAGTGTGCAGGCCGTCTTCGGTTTCCTCGCCCATCCGGTGGTGGCGATGGCAACCTTCATCGTCTCGCTCTACGCCTGGGAAGTGCCGCGCTGGCACAATGCGGCGCTGCTGAACGACGGCATCCACTATCTGATGCATGTCACCATGCTGGTCGCCGGCCTGTTGTTCTGGTGGCTGGTGCTCGACCGCCGCCCGCCGCCGCAGGGCCTGCGCCACGGCATGCGGCTGATGATGCTGTGGCTGGCGATTCTCTCCAACATCATCCTCGGCGGCTATACCGCCCTGAAGCATGACGTGCTGTATACGGCCTACGACACCCTTGGCCGCCTCTACGGGCTGTCGGCGATCACCGACGAGCATATCGGCGGCATCATCATCTGGATTCCAAGCAGCATGATGTGCCTGATCGCCATCCTGCTGGTCATCCATATGTGGGGCCGGCATGAAACCCTGCTCGACGAGCGCCGGCAGGCCGGTCTGCCCGGTCCGCGCGGCAGCGCGCCGGTGCCGACCACGGCGGCGGCGCTGGTCGCCCAGACCCGGCCGAAGAACCGCGCACTGGCCCTCAGCGTGGTGGCCTTTGCGGCCTGCGTCTTCGCGACGGTCTTCCTGATTGCCGTGCTCGACACCCTGCCGGCGCACCGGCCGGGCCATGGCGAGCTGCATGCCGCGATGCCGGCCGATCGGACCAGGCTGCACTGACCGGTTCTAGTCCTCGGCGATGTCCTCGGCCCAGAGTTCGGGCTTCTCGGCAATGAAGCGGCGCATCAGCGCGACGCAGTCGGCATCGTCGGCGACCAGCACCTCGACACCATGCTGGCGCAGGAAATCCGGGTTGCCGGCGAAGTTCTGCGCCTCGCCGATGACGACGCGCGGGATACCGAACTGCAGGATGGTGCCGGTGCACATCATGCAGGGCGACAGCGAGGTGTAGAGCGTCATCCGGCGGTAGCTCTTCTGCCGGCCGGCGCGGCGCAGGCAGTCCATCTCGCCATGGGCGATCGGGTCGCCCTCCTGGACACGGCGGTTGCGGCCGGCGGCGATCAGGCGGTCGCCCTCGGCCAGCACGCTGCCAATCGGGCAGCCGCCTTCCTCGTAGCCGAGCTTCGCCTGGTCATAGGCGAGGCGCAGGAAGCGGCGGTCGGTCTCGGTCAGGGCGGCGCTCATGCCGCAAGGCTAGCCCGGCGGCCCGGGCGGGATCAACCGTGCTGCAGGCCGAGCGCGACCAGCAGCAGGACGACGGTGCCGGCAAGGATTGCCGCCACGCCCTTCCAGAAAGCCAGCGGGCTGCGCGCGAGCAGCGGCGCCGCGCCACGGCCGGCCAGGGTGCGGTTCGGGTGGCGCAGGTCGTGGGTGAATTCGGAGAGTTCGGCATAGCGCCGCAATGGATCCGGATGCACCGCCCTGCGCAGCACGGCATCGATCCAGGCCGGAATCTCGCGGTCGTCATCGGCGGCGGGCAGATAAGCCAGCCGGCGCAGCGCCGCCCGGCTGCGCACGCGCGCCGCCGCCGTGCCATAGGGCAGGCGGCCGGTCAGCATCTGGTAGGCGATGACGCCGAGCGAGAAGATGTCCGAGCCGGGCGAGCCGCCCTCGCCGAGAAAATACTCCGGTGCGGTATACTGCACGGTGCCGAGGATATCCTCCGGAGCATCCGGCGCGGCGCTTTCGGCGACGCCGGCCACCCGCACGGCGCCGAAATCGATGATCTTCACCGTGCCGGTGCGGTCGATCATGATGTTCTCCGGCCGCAGGTCCTGGTGCAGCATCTCCATGCGGTGAAACGCCTGCAGGCCGCGGGCGATCTGCTCGACGATGTCGCGCACCGTCTCGAGGCCGGGCCGCGGGTGGTCGGTCATCCACTGGGTCAGGGTCTGGCCGTCGACGAATTCGGTGGCGACATAGAGATAGCTGCGCTGCCGGGTCGGCGGGCAGGGCTTCAGCACATGGGCGCTGTTGAGGCGGCGCGCCACCCATTCCTCCATCAGGAAGCGCCGCAGGTAATCCGGATCGTGGCGCAGGTCGATGGAGGGCAGTTTCAGCGCGACCAGCGCCTGCGTTTCGGGATCGGTGGCGAGGTAGATGTGGCTGCGGCTGCTGCCATGCAGTTCGCGGATGATGCGGTAGCCGTCGAACAGGGCCCGCGGCTCGGGCAATGGCGGCAGCGCCAGGCCGGAAATCTGCCCGGCCACCTCGTCGGCGCCCGGGTCCGGCAGGCTGTCGATGCGGACGATCTGCAGGGTCAGGTTGTCCGGGCTGCCCTGCTGCAGGGCCTCCTGCACGATCAGGGCGGCGGCGCCATCGAGGTCGCCGGCCTGCGCGCGGATGGCGGATGCCATGAAGCCGGGCGCGACGTATTCGTGGATACCGTCGGTGGCCAGCAGGAAGATGTCGCCGGCCGCGACCGGCACGGCGAGATAGTCGATCTCGAGCTGCGGATTGATGCCGAGTGCGCGGCCGAGATAGCTCTGCTGCGACGAGACGACGATCCGGTGATCCTCGGTCAGCTGTTCGAGGGTCTGGCCGCCGAGCCGCCAGATGCGGGAATCGCCGACATGAAACAGATGCGCGGTGGCCGACTTGATGACCATGGCGCTGAGCGTGCAGACATAGCCGCGGTCGCGATCGTAAGGATCGCGGCCGCGCCGCGTCTGGGCATGCAGCCAGGAATTGGTGGCGTCCAGCACGCGTTGCGCCGAGGTCTTCACCGACCAGGCGTCGGACGTGCAGTAATAATCCTCGAGGAAGCCCTTCACCGCCGATTCGCTGGCGATCTGGCTGACGTCGCTGCTGCTGATGCCGTCGGCGAGCGCGACGGCGATGCCCTTGCTGCTCAGCAGCGGCTCGGCGGGAATGACGATGCCGTGGAAATCCTGGTTGGTTTCCTTGCGGCCGCGGTCGGAATGCTGCCCGACCGATATCGTCAACTGGCGTGACATCCCGGCATCATACAGAACAAAAGCCTCCGCCGTCGCCGGCGGAGGCTTCCGTCCGGTCCGATCGCTCAGGCGGCAATCTTCAGGTTGCGCTTCGGTGCGGTCCGCGCATGGGTCGAGTACAGCGTCAGGCCGGTGAAGGCGAGGCCGCCGACCAGGTTGCCGACAACGGTCGGGATCTCGTTCCAGATGATGTAGTCCATGACCGAGAAGCTGCCGCCCATCAGCAGGGCCGAGGGGAACAGGAACATGTTCACCACCGAATGCTCGAAGACCATGGCGAAGAACAGCATGATCGGCATCCACATGGCGATCACCTTGCCGCTGACCGTGGTGGAGATCATCGCGCCGACCACGCCGGTGGAGACCATCCAGTTGCACATCACGCCGCGCAGGAACAGGGTCAGCATGCCGGCCGCACCGTATTTGGCATAGCCGAGCGTACGGGCCTCGCCGATATGCGAGATGACGGTGCCGACCTTGTCCGGCGGCGTCTGGAAGCCGTAGGTATAGTAGACGGCCATCATCACGGCGACAGTGAAAGCGCCGGCGAAATTGCCGACAAAAACCAAGCCCCAGTTGCGTAGCACGCCGCCGATGGTGACGCCCGGGCGCTTGTCGAACAGCGCCAGCGGCGACAGCACGAAGACGCCGGTCAGCAGGTCGAAGCCCAGCAGGTAGAGCATGCAGAAGCCGATCGGGAACAGGATCGCGCCGATGATCGGATAACCGGTCTGCACGTTCACCATCACCGCGAAGGCGGCGGCGAGTGCGAGGATGGCGCCGGCCATGAAGGCACGGATCAGCGTGTCGCGGGTCGACATGAAGACCTTCGACTCACCCGCATCGATCATCTTGGTGACAAACTCGGAAGGCAACAGATACGCCATAACAGTCCCCTTTTCGGATTTGCAGAGACAATCCACCCGATCCCGCGCCCCGGTTTCCGCGCAGCGGAGACCGGGATGAAGGTCTTCATCCCATGTGTGGAGCAAGCCGCAGGCGATACACGCCTGCCGGATCGGGCCGTCGTTAGCCAGACAATCAGGCCATCGTTGGCCTGGATAGCCAGAGAGGAAAGCACGGATCGTGCCAAGGCCGGATCGCCGCCCGGGTCCGGCATTTAGCCGCTCCCGGGCCCCGCGCGTCGCAGCGAAATGCGTCAGAACGACGCAGCCGCTGCCCAACAAATGGTCAATGCGGGACCGCCGGCCCGTGGCGGCGATCCCCGGGCCGGCGGTCCCATGACGGGTCAGAGCGTCACCACGATCTGCTCGAAGGGGAAGGTCCGGTCGATCAGCGGCTTGAGGGCGCCGGAGGCCAAGCTGCCGCGCGCCATCGCCGCGGTCAGCGGCTCGAAGGCCGGGCCGCCGATCGGGTCGAACACCACCCGCACGCCCTCCGGGCCGGCGATTGCGGCGAGGCGCGCGCCGAGGCCTTCCTCGGCCGCGGCGATGACATGGGCGGCGCCGGCGTCGAGCAGGGCCTCCGTCTCCTGCCGGTGCGCGGCACGGCAACCGGCATGGCGCCGACCCGGCGTTGAGTGTTGGGCAACTCAGTAGATTTTCCAGGCTTGCCCGCCGGAGCGGTTTTCGACCTGTCCGGCGGGCGGGCCACCGACCGAGGTGCCCGGCCTTGCCTGTTATGGCGTCTTCGTGCCGCTCAGCGTGTTCCACATGGTGCCGCCGCCAAGGGCGAAAGACAGGTTGCGGCCTGCTTCGAGCAGCAGTTTGCCGATTTGCGGCGTGGTCTGCGGCGTGAAGCGGGTGCGCGGGCCCGAGATGGTCAGGGCGCCGGCCAGCGAGGTCCGGCCGCCCCGTGCCGCATAGACCGGCACGGCGGCCGCCGCGGTTTCCGCGTCGCGCTCGCCGTAGGAGAACAGCGGCAGGTCCTTGAATTGCGCCTGCAGGCCCAGTTCGCTGTTCTGTGCCGGGTCGAAACGCAGCAGGACATGACCGGCGGCGCCCTGGTTCAGGATCAGCCGGTCGCCCTCGCGGACATGGTCGCGGATGGTATGCGCCGAATCCTCGCGAAACAGGCAGATCCGCATATCCTGGTCGCGGATGAAGAACGAGGCGCTTTCGCGGGTTTCGCCGAGCAGCGATTTCAGGGCCGGGCGGACATGCGTCTCGAGGCGGAAGCTGTGCTGGTAGGCAGCGCCGAGCCGCATCAGTTCCGAGCCCAGCGCAAATGATTTGTCGGGCAGGCGGACCAGGAAACTGGCGCGCTCCAGCGAGGTGATCAGGCGCAGGATCGTGCTCTTGTAATAGCCGGTTCGCGCGGCCAGCTCGGCGAGACTGAGCGAGGGGTCGCGGTCGGAGAAGCAGCGCAGGATGGTGACCGCGCGGTCGACGGCGTCGACGCCGCCGCTGCTTTTGGCGGGGGCTGAACTGTCGGTCTGCGGCGCCGGCAGGGCTTTTTTTCTCGGCATGGCTCGATGTGAAACCCGATTTTTGAATGTCCGGTATGGCTGGAAATTCCCTGCCGTGCAAACAGGTTGACACGAAGCAGGAAGGATATTCTACTATACAGAATAGTATTCTGTCAGATAGAACAATAGCTGGAAACGCCTATGTCGGACAAAAACCTTCCCCTCAGCGGGATTCGCGTGCTCGATTTCGGCCATACCGTGATGGGACCGTCCTGCGGGATGATCCTTGCTGATCTCGGCGCGGAAGTCATCAAGATCGAGCCGGCGCCGAAGGGCGATCCGACGCGCTATCTCAAGGGCTTCGGCCTCGGCTATTTCGGCTATTTCAACCGCAACAAACGCAGCCTCGCGGTCGACCTCAAAACGCCGGAAGGCCATGAGATCATCGGCCGGCTGCTCGAGAAGGCCGACGTGCTGATCGAGAATTTCGCGCCCGGCACGATGGAGCGCCTGGGCCTCGACTATGCCGTGGTCGGCCAGCGCAATCCGCGCCTGATCTATGCCAGTCTCAAGGGCTTCCTCGACGGCCCGTACAAGAACCGCCTCGCACTCGACGAGGTGGTGCAGATGATGACCGGCCTGGCCTTCATGACCGGGCCGACCGGCCGGCCGCTGCGGGCCGGCACCTCGGTGGTGGACATTACCGGCGGCATGTTCGCGGTGATCGCGATCCTGACGGCGCTGCGCAGCCGCGATGTCTCGGGGCGCGGCCAACTCGTCGAAAGCGCGCTGTTCGAGACGGCGGTCTTCCTGATGGGGCAGCATCTCTGCTATGCGGCGCAATCCGCCGAACCGGTTCCGCCGATGCCGGAGCGGGTTTCGGCCTGGGCGATCTATGAGCCGTTCCAGACCGTCGACAGCCGGCAGATCTTTGTCGGCATCACGACCGACAAGCACTGGCAGCGGTTCTGCCAGGTGATCGCCCGGCCGGATCTGGCCGAAAACCCGGCCTTCGCCACCAACAACCAGCGCATCGAACAGCGTCCGCTGCTGGTGGCCGAACTGAGCCGCTATTTCTCCGGACTGACCCTGGCACAGGCGACCGAGATCTGCGACCGGGCGCAGATCCCCTTTGCTCCCATCACGCGGCCCGAAGATCTGTTCGACGATCCCCATCTGGCCGCGACGTCCGGGCTGTTGCCGACCGATCTGCCGAATGGCGTTCACACCAAGCTTCCGCGCCTGCCCATCCATCTGGCCGAGAGCGGCTTCGACCTGCGCAGCAACCCGCCAGCCGTTGGCGAAAGCACCGCCGCGCTGCTGGCCGAGCTGGGGTATTCGGGCAGCGATATCGAGCGTCTCGCGTCCGCGCAGGTGATCGGCATGCCGATGCCCGGAGACACCGGGCAGGCCCGAGCCGCATCCTGAGGCCGACGGGGCGACCGTCATGCCGGATATAGCTGCCATAGCCCCCGATAGCGCGATCCGTCATGTCGAGACGGATCAGGGCCGGCTGTCCTGGGTATCGCTGGCCGATTATGCGGCGCGCGCCGGGATCGCGCTGGAAAAGCTGCCGCGATCGCTGCGCATCATCCTCGAGGCCGGCCTGTGTGCTGCCGCCCGTGGCGAGCTGGATGCCGGGGCGGTGCAGGCCGCCGCAGCCTGGCAGCCGGGATCGCCACGGTCGGCCGATCTGGTCTTTCCGGTGACCCGCGTCATCCTGCAGGATGCCGCCGGGCTGCCGCTGCTGGCCGACCTGGCCGCCCTGCGCGATGCCGCGGCCAAGGCCGGGCAGGACCCGGGCGCCATGCAATCGGTGATCCCCTTCGCCCTGGTCGTCGATCATTCCGTGCAGATCGACAGTTACGGCACGAGCGAGGCGCTGCAGCTCAACCTCGACCGGGAACTGGACCGCAACGAAGAGCGCTACGGCTTCCTGAAGTGGGCGGCGCAGGCCTTCGACGGACTGACCCTGGTGCCGCCCGGAAACGGCATCATCCACCAGGTGCATCTCGAACAGCTGGCCGAAATTGTCAGCGTCCGGAACGGCTGGATTTCCGCCGACACGGTGATCGGCAGCGACAGCCACACCACCATGGTCAACGGGCTTGGCGTGCTGGGCTGGGGCGTCGGCGGCATCGAGGCCGAAGGCGCATTGCTGGGCGACCCGCTGACGGTGGCGGCACCGGAGATCATCGGCGTGGCACTGACCGGCCGGCCGCGCCCCGGCGTGCTGGCGACCGATCTTGCCCTCGCGCTGACCCGGAAATTGCGCCAGCTCGGGGTCACCGGTGCCTTTCTGGAATTCCACGGCCCCGGCCTTGCCAGCCTCAGCGTCGAGGATCGTGCGACGCTGGCCAATATGGCACCCGAATATGGCGCAACGCTTGCGCTGTTTCCGGTCGACGAGGATGTGCTGTCGTATCTGCGCACCACCGGCCGGCCTGAAGCGCATCTGTCGCTGATCCGCGCGCATCTGGAGCGACAGGGGCTGTTCGGCCGCGATGGCTTCGATGCCATCGCCTACAGCCGGCATGTCGCATTCGACCTTGGTGCAGTCGGTCCCAGTGTTGCCGGGCCGACGCGGCCGGACCAGCTGGTCGGGCTGGAGGATGTCAGCGCCAGTTTCGCCCGGCAGTTTCCGGAACCCGCCGCAACCGCCCGGCCGCCTGTCCTGTCGCATGGGCAGATCGTGCTGGCGGCGATAACCTCCTGCACCAACACGGCCAACCCGGGCGCCATGGTGACGGCCGGGCTGCTGGCCCGGGCCGCGGTGGAGCGCGGCCTGGCTGTGCCGGCCGGGATCAAGACGTCCTTCGCGCCGGGCTCGCGCGCCGTGCCGGATTACCTGGCGCAACTCGGTCTGCTCGCGCCGCTTGCTGCTCTCGGCTTTCATGTCGATGCCTTCGGCTGCGCCGTCTGCGTCGGCAACTCGGGACCGCTGGCGCCTGACATCGAGGCGGCCCTGGCAGGGGAGACCGTCGGCGTTGCCGTCCTGTCGGGCAACCGCAATTTCGAGGCGCGCGTGCATCCGAAAATCCGGGCCGCCTATCTGATGAGTCCGGCCCTGGTGGTTGCCTATGCACTGGCCGGCCGCATCGGGGCGGATCTGTCGCGCGCGCCGCTGGGTCACGATGCACAGGGCCGGCCCGTCCTGCTGCGCGATATCTGGCCGGCGCCGGAAGCCATCGCAGTTGCAATGGCGGAGATGCCGCGACAGCGCGGCCGGTCCGCCCCCTATATCCCGGCCCGCTGGAACAGCCTGCCGGTTCAGTCCGGCCCGCGGTTCTCCTGGCAGGACGGCTCGACGTTCCTATGCCCGCCGCCGTTTTTCGAGCGGCATGCCGGCGCCTTCGGCGCGCTGGCCGGGGCGCGGCCACTGCTGGTGCTGGGCGATGACATCACGACCGACCATATCAGCCCCGTCGGCACGATTTCGCCGCAGATGCCGGCGGCGCGCTATCTCGCCTCGCTTGGTATCGAGCCGGACCGCTTCGGCAGTTATGCCGCGCGCCGCGTCAATCACGAGGTGATGCTGCGCGGCACCTTTGCCAATCCGCGCCTGCGCAATGCCCTGGTGCCGGATCGCACCGGGCCGGTCAGCCGTCATCTGCCGTCGGGCGAGACCGGCGACCTGGTCGACATTGCGGAACGTTACGGCGCGGAGGGAAGGGCCGTCGTCATTCTCGCCGGCCGGAATTACGGCACCGGCAGCGCGCGGGACTGGGCCGCCAAGGGTACGGCGCTGCTGGGTGTCAGGGCGGTCATCGCGCGCAGTTTCGAACGCATCCATCGCAGCAATCTGGTGCGGCTCGGCGTGGCGCCGCTGGAACTCGTCGAGGCGGTCGAACCGGCCACCCTGGTTGCCGGCGCGAAAGACATCGCCATCGATATCACGCCGGCAGAGCCGCTCGGCATCGGATCGCGGTGCACGATCAGGCTGCGCATCGACGGGGCTGCGCATGTGCTGCATGCACGCCTGCGTGCCGATACGGCGATGGAAATCGCGTTGCTGCAGTCCGGCGGCGTGTTCGCGTTCTTCCTCGAACACAAACTCGGCGTGACACCGACAGCATCGGTTGACTCGCCCGTGCCGTGACCATATTCTGTTTAGAGAAACGATGTTCTGTCTAATAGAACAATACTGAGGAAACGCAAAGATGAGCAGGAGGGCTCGATGAAAAAGTTTGCTATTGCCGCTGCAATTATTGCTGCCGGTTTGTTGCCGGCGCTGGCCGCCCGTGCGGACAGTGTCGAAAAGCCTGACGTGTCGATCGCGGTCGGCGGCAAGGTCGCGCTGTATTATCTCCCGCTCACCATCGCGGAATCGAAAGGCTATTTCAAAGCGGAAGGCCTGAACGCCCGCGTGCTCGATTTCCAGGGCGGTTCCAAATCCGTGCAGGCCGTCGTCGGCGGCAGCGCCGACATTTTGTCGTCTGCCTACGAGCACATGATCAACCTGCAGGCCCGCGGCCAGTATCTGAAGACCTTCGTGCTGCAGGGCCGCTATCCCGGCTTCGCACTCAGCGTCGCCACGGCCAAAGCCGACAAGTACAAGACCGCGGCCGACCTGAAGGGCATGAAGATCGGCGTCACCTCGCCGGGTTCGAGCACGAACATCATGGTGAACCTGCTGCTGGCGAAAGCCGGCATGAGCCCCAATGACGTCGCCATCATCGGCGTCGGCGCCGGTGCCGGCGTGGTGGCAGCCATGAAGAACAACGAAGTCGATGCCGTTGTGCAGGCCGATCCGGCCACCTCGCTGCTGGTGGCGCAGGGTCTCGCCGTGGTCAAGGTCGATACCCGCAACGAAGCCGGCACGACGGCCGTCTATGGCGGTCCGATGCCGGCGGCGAGCCTGTCGGCCAAGGAGGATTTCATCAAGGAGAATCCGAAGACGATCCAGGCGCTGACCAATGCCATGGTCCGTGCCCTGCATTTCATCAGGAATTCGACCGACGAAGAGCTGCTGGCCGCAATCCCGAAGGAATCCCTGCTGGGCGGCGAGCATGATCTTTACGTCAAGATGATCCCCGCCGTGCGTCCGTCCTATTCGCCGGACGGTCGGATTTCCCACACGGCGGCCGATACCGCGCTCAGGGTGGTTGCGCAGCAGAATTCCGCTGTGAGCCAGGCGAAGATCGATCTGGCGCGGACGTATGACAACAGTTTCGTCAGCAAGGTTCCGAAGGATCGTTGATGATGGCTGCTGCCGTTGAAGCGGTCGCTTTGCGGCGGCCGTCCACCTCAATCCCCGCCGTTGCCCTGCACAATGTAAGCTGCACCTTCCCCGCAAGGGGAAGGTCCGGTGGGCTCTATACGGCGGTCAAGGACACCACCATCCTGATCGAGCCCGGCGAGTTCGTCTCCGTCGTCGGGCCGACAGGATGCGGCAAGTCCACGCTGCTGAATGTCGCTTCGGGCCTGATGCAGCCGACCACGGGCCGGATCGAAATCTTCGGCGAGCCGCTGCAGGGGATCAATCGCCAGGCCGGCTACATGTTTCAGGCCGATGCACTGATGCCCTGGCGCAGCGCGCTCGAGAATGTCCTTGCCGGCCTCGAATATGCCGGCATCGATCGCAAGGAAGCGACCGAGCGGGCCATGCAGTGGCTGGCCCGGGTCGGCCTGCGCGGTTTCGAGAAGACCTATCCGCATCATCTCTCGGGCGGCATGCGCAAGCGCGTCGCACTGGCGCAGATGCTGATCATGGACCCGAAGATCATCCTGATGGACGAGCCGTTCAGTGCGCTCGACATCCAGACCCGCCAGCTGATGGAGAACGAGCTGCTCGATCTGTGGTCGGCGGATCGCAAGTCGGTATTGTTCATCACCCATGACCTGGACGAGGCCATCGCAATGTCCGACCGCGTCGTCGTGCTGTCGGCCGGGCCGGGCACGCATCCGATCGGCGATTTCCATATCGACCTGCCGCGGCCGCGCGATGTTGCCGAAATCCGCGACACTGCCGGTTTCGCGCGCCTGCACAGCGAAATCTGGGCTGCCATGAAGGAAGAGGTTCTCAAGGGCTATGCACAAAGCCGCCGCTGAATCGACCACCCCGGCCGCGCGGAGCTCGCTCTGGGCCTTCCTGCGACCGCGCCGCGCCACCTTGCCGGTCTATCACCTGGTCCTGCTTGGCGGCCTGCTGGCGCTGTGGAAACTGCTGACCAGTACCGGCATCCTGCCGCCGTTCTTCTTCGGCGATCCGGTCATCGTGTTCGGCACGATTGTCGACTGGTTCGTCTCGGGCGAAATCTACCGCCATCTCTGGATCACGCTGGTGGAGACCGCTGTCGCCTTTGTCGTCGGCTCGGGCCTCGGCCTTGTCACCGGCCTGTGGCTGGCGCTCAACCCGACCGCCTCGGCGCTCGCCGCACCCTATATCAACGCCTTCAACTCGATGCCGCGTGTCATTCTGGCGCCGATCTTCGCTGTCTGGTTCGGGCTTGGCATGCTGTCCAAGATCGCGCTCGGCGTCACGCTCGTCTTCTTCGTCGTCTTCTTCAATGTCTACCAGGGCGTGCGCGAGGTCAGCCCGGTGGTCCTGGCCAATTCCCGCATGCTCGGCGCGACCAAGAAGCAGCTGCTGCGCACCGTCTATCTGCCGTCGGCGACGAGCTGGGTGTTCTCCAGCCTGCACATCGCGGTCGGCATGGCCTTCGTCGGCGCGGTGATCGGTGAATACATGGGGTCCGAAGCCGGTGTCGGCTATCTGATCCTGCAGGCCGAGGGTACCTTCAACATCCACGCCGTTTTCGCCGGGGTGATCGTTCTGACGTTTTTCGCCATTGGCCTCGATGCTGTCGTCGGGCTGGTCGAGCGCCGCCTGCTGTTCTGGCAGCCGAAGGAAGCAAGCACCGTGAGTGAGGGCCAGCTATGACGGCACCGATGCGCAACCGCCAGATCGTCTATGCCAAACGGCCGGTCGGCGAGCCGGATCTCGGCTGTTTCGACCTTGTCGAGGGAGATATCGGCCGGCCAGGGCCCGGCCAGGCCCTGATCCGCAACGACTATGTCTCGGTCGACCCCTATATCCGCATGCGGATGGAGGCGAAGGATTCCTACGCGCCGGTCATGAAGATCGGTGAAATCATGGTCGGCCGCACGGTGGGCCAGGTCGTCGAGAGCAATATTCCCGATTTCAAGACCGGGGACTGGGTCGTGGGCCGGCTCGGCTGGCAGGATTACAGCATCGCCGCTGCTGCCGACCTGCAGAAGATCGATATCAATGCTGCGCCGCCAACGGCCTATCTCGGCTCGCTCGGCTCGACCGGCATCACCGCCTGGGTCGGCCTGATGCATTTCGGCCAGCCGAAGGCGGGCGAGACGGTGGTGGTATCCGCGGCTTCCGGCGCGGTGGGCAGTGTCGTTGGCCAGCTGGCCCGGCGCCGTGGCTGCCGGGCGGTCGGCATTGCCGGCGGCAAGGCGAAATGCGCCATCGTCACCCGGGAATTCGGTTTCGACGCCTGCGTCGATTACAAGTCGCCGGATTTTGCCAGCGAACTGGCGGCCGCGGTGCCGAAGGGCATCGATGTCTATTTCGACAATGTCGCCGGCCCCATCCTCGATACGGTGCTGCCGCTGCTGAACAACTTCGCACGGGTTCCGCTCTGTGGCCTGGTGTCGCAGTATAATGCGACCGAGCCCTACCGGATCGCCAATTACCGCGAGGTGTTCAACCGGCGGGTCACCATCCGTGGTTTCGTGCTGTCCGACCATCGCGACCTCTGGCCGGCGGCTACCGAGGAACTGGCCGCCGCCTATGCCGCCGGACAGTTGAAGTATCGCGAGACCATCACCGATGGTCTGGAGAATGCGCCGCAGGCTTTCATCGACATGCTGCGCGGCGGCAATATCGGCAAGCAGCTGGTCCGTATCCGCACCTGATCCTGTTTCATCTTCGCAAGAGTCGAAAGCCATGTCCGAAGTGCAGTCCCATATCGCCGGCGAATGGTGCAGCGGCAATGCCGCCGAACTGACGGTGGTCAACCCGTCGACGGAAGAGGTCGTCGGCAGAGGGCGTGGCGTCGACGCCATGCAGCTGGATCGCGCGCTGGCAGCGGCGACCGAGGGGTTTCGTACCTGGCGGGCGGTGTCGCCCTACGAGCGTGGCAAAATCATGCGTCGTGCCGTCGAGATCATCCGCTCCCGGCGCGACGAGATTGCCCGGCTGATGGCAATCGAGCAGGGCAAGCCGGTCGCCGAGGCCGCCGGCGAGGTCTCTACCAGTGCCGACAACATCGAATGGATGGCCGAAGAAGCGACCCGCGGCTACGGCCGCGTGCTGGCCGAGAAGGTGAAGGGCGTCTCTCAGTTCGTCCGCCGCGAACCGATCGGCCCGGTGGCGAGCTTCTCGCCGTGGAATTTTCCGGCGCTGACGCCCGCCCGCAAGATCGCCGGCGCGCTGGCCGCCGGCTGCTCGCTGATCCTGAAGCCGGCAGAAGAGACGCCGTTTACCGCCATCGAGCTGGTGAAGGCGTTTGTCGAGGCCGGCCTGCCGGCCAATGTGCTGAACCTGGTCTATGGCGATCCGCGCCAGATTTCGGCCCACCTGATTGCCTCGCCGGTGATCCGTAAAATCTCGTTCACCGGCTCGACGGCGGTCGGCAAGCAGCTGCTGCATCTGGCCGCCGATGGTGTGAAGCGGGCGACCATGGAACTCGGCGGCCATGCCCCGGTGGTGGTGTTCGACGATGTCGATGCCGACAAGGCAGCCCAGCAGGCGGTGGCCTCGAAGTTCCGCAATGCCGGCCAGGTCTGCACCAGTCCGACCCGGTTCTATGTGCAGGAAAAAGTGTACGACCGGTTCGTGGCAGCCTTCACGGCGGCTGCGCAGGCGATCCGCTGCGGCGACAGCCTCGATCCGGCCAGCCAGATGGGGCCGCTGGCCAACCAGCGCCGTCTGCATGCCATCGAGGCCCTGGTCGCCGACACGCGGGCCAGCGGCGCCCGCCTGCAATGCGGCGGCGGCCGCATCGGCAACAAGGGCTATTTCTTCCAGCCGACCGTGTTTTCGGATGTGCCGGATACGGCGCAAATCATGTCGGAAGAGCCGTTCGGCCCGATCGCCCCGATTACGTCGTTCCGTAGCGTCGACGAGGTGCAGCAGAAGGTGAACGCGCTGCCCTACGGCCTTGCCGCCTATGTGATGACGAAGTCGCTGGCGCGCAGCGCGGCGATGAGCGAAGCGCTGGAGGCCGGCATGGTCTGCGTCAACTATTTCTCCGTTTCCACGCCGGCCTCGCCCTTCGGCGGCGTCAAGGAAAGCGGTTACGGATCCGAAGGCGGCACCGAAGGCCTTGATGCCTATCTGGTCACCAAGTCGGTAACCCAGCGCGTCGCCGGCAGCGACCTCGATCCGGCCGCCTGACATGAGTGTCCTGCAGTTCCTCACCACAGTTCATTTCGGCGATGGCGAGCGTCGCCGGCTGCCGGAGGAACTGGCGCGCCTGGGCGTAAAGCGCCCGCTGTATGTGACCGACAAGGGCGTGGTGGCCGCCGGCGTGCTGGCCCAGGCGATCGAGGCGATGCCGGCGACCGATAACTTCACCGTTTTCGACGATACGCCGGTCAATCCGACCGAGGCGGCAGCACTGGCCGGCGCCGGACGGTTCCGTGACGGGACCTGTGACGGCATCGTCGGCATCGGCGGCGGCGCCGCACTCGACCTGGCCAAGGCCATCGCCATCCTGGCCGCCAATCCGCCGCCGCTGTGGGATTACTGCAACCGCCATGCCGCACCGAAGCCGATCCGCAACGCGCCGCCGCTGGTGCTGATGCCGACGACGGCGGGGACCGGCAGCGAAGTCGGCCGTTCGGCGGTGATCGTGTTCGACAATGGCATCAAGGCCGGCGTGCGCTGCCCGGATGTCGTCAGCCTGGCGATCTGCGATCCGGAACTGACCCTTGGCCTGCCGCCGCGGATCACGGCGACGACGGGCATGGATGCCCTGTCGCATTGCATCGAGACCTATTGTTCGCCGACCATCAATCCGCCGGCCGATGCCATCTCGCTGGACGGCATGGAGCGTATCCTGCGCCATATCGAGCGCGCGGTCGTCAACGGGCAGGACCGCGCGGCACGCTGGAACATGATGATGGGCTCGCTGGAAGGCGCGATCAGTTTCCAGAAGGGCATGGGCGCGGTGCATGCCCTGTCGCATCCGCTTGGCGCCCATGGATTCCACCACGGCACTCTCAACGCCATCCTGCTGCCCCATGTGCTGGCTTATAATCGGGATCATCTTGGCAGCAAGGCCGGCGAGATCTGCCGCCGGGCCGGCCTTGCCGCCGGCGCCGACCTTGCCGGGTTCTTCCTTGCACTGAACCGGCGGATCGGCATTCCGGCCGGCCTGCGCGAGATCGGCGTGGATGAAACGACGCTGCCGGCGATTGCCGCCGCTGCACTCGGCGACAACGCCCACAAGACCAACCCGCGGCCGCTGCAGGAGGCGGATTACCTGACGATCCTGCAGGCGTCCTACTGAGCCCGGAGGCCAGCGCACCATGGCGGACCCGACACAAGATTCCCGCGCCTGGTGGCGCACCAGCATCATCGATATCGAGCCCGGCCGCATCGACATCCGCGGCTATCCGATCCAGGACCTGATCGGCCGGCTGGATTTCGTCGAGATGATCTGGCTGATGGTGGCCGGCGAAAAGCTGGCTCCCGGCCGCCGCGATTTGCTGCAGGCGGCTTTGGTGGCGGCCGTGGATCACGGTCCGCTGGCGCCGTCGATCTCGATCGCCCGCATGGCGGCGACCTGTGGCGTGGGGCTGAACAGCGCCATGGCCTCGGCGATCAACGTGCTGGGCGACGTGCATGGCGGCGCCGGGCAGGAATGCCTGACGATCTATGCCGCAGTCGATGAACGGCAGCAGGCCGGGATGGCGATCCCCGATGCCGTCGAGCAGGTCCTGCGGCCCTATCTCGACAAGCGCCGCAATATCCCGGGCTTCGGTCACCGTTTTCACAAACGCGATCCGCGCGCGGTGAAGCTGCTGGCGCTGACCGAGGCCGCGGCGGCGCGCGACGAGGTCTCCGGACGCTTCGTCGCCATCGGGCGCGGGATCGAGGCCTGGCTCGGCGATCAGAAAAAGACGGTGCTGCCGATGAATATTGACGGTGCCACGGCGGTCATCTTTGCCGAGCTGGGCGTGCCGCCGGAACTGGGGCGCGGCCTGTTCGTGCTGTCGCGTTCGGTCGGCATCCTTGCCCATGCCTGGGAGCAGACCCAGCAGGGCGGCCGGATCAAGGGGCCGGTGCCGCCGGCCGTCGGCTATACCTACGAGGGGCCGCAGAACAAAACCGACGAGTGAAGCCCCAACCCGTATAATGGCGGTCGCCGTCGGTCAGCCCGGGGTTTTCAGCGCCATGCCGCGCAGCCGCTGTTCGATCTCGCTGAAGGCATCGAACAGAATCTGCGTCTTTTTTTCGCCGAGGCCGGCCAGCAGCTCGGCCTGCAGCCGGCTCATGTCCTCGGCCATGCGGGCATACATCTGCCGCCCGCGCTCGCTCAGGCTGATGTTCACGGCGCGGCCGTCCACCGGATGCAGCTTGCGCTCGATCAGCTCCAGCCGCTGCAGCTGCTGCACCGCGCGGGAGATCGCGGCCTTGTCGAGCGTGACCCATTTCAGGATATCCGACGCCGGCATCGGCTGGTGGGCATAGAGCACGCTCAGCACTTTCCACTGATGGGCATTGAGATTCTTCGAGGTGTAGATGCGGGCTGTCGCCTTCACCATCAGGAAATTCAGCATCGACAGCTTGTAGGACAGGTTGTTGTCCAGCCGGATCGCCGACTTGCGCGTCTGTGCGGTTCCGCCCACGGCGGCGCGGGCCGCACCCGCGCTTTTCACTGTCTTCGGCTTCTGCATCGTCCTGCCTTGCTCCGGAACCACAACCGCACATGCCGGCTTCGGCGCGCATTGCGGGAAAGACCCTGGCGCCTTTCGTAGCTCATATCGACTCAAAAGAAAATAGTTGCTAAATACAACTTGATGATAAAGTATACCAAGCGTGGAGGCCGGACCACAGACTTCCGGCGAGGCGGGCGAGCAGCATGGGTGCGTTGTACATGCCGGACGAACAGGCGGGGCAGACGGTACGCAGCAAGGTCACGATAGACCGGCTGGAAAAATCCTTCGGCGAAGGCGCCCGGCGCTTCACCGCACTTGCCGATTTCTCCCTGACCATACAGGACGGCGAATTCATCTGCGTGGTCGGACCGAGCGGCTGCGGCAAGACCACGGCGCTGCGCATCATGGCCGGCCTCGAGACGCCGACGGCCGGCCACATCCATATCGTGCCGTCCGGCGGCGGTGACCGACCGCTGAATGCCATGGTGTTCCAGGAACATGGACTGTTTCCGTGGCTGACGGTGATGGACAACGTGGCCTACGGCCTGGAAATGCGCGGCATGCGCCGCCGCGAGCGTCGGCTGGCGGTCGAACCCTTCCTGAAAATGATCGGACTGCTGAAGTTCCGCGACCATTATCCGCACCAGCTGTCCGGCGGCATGCGGCAGCGGGTCAGCCTGGCCCGTGCCTTCGTCACCGATCCGGAAATCCTGCTGATGGATGAGCCCTTCGCGGCGCTCGACGCCCAGAATCGCATCCTGATGCAGGGCGAACTGCTGCGGCTGTGGGAACAGCAGCGCAAGACCGTGGTGTTCATCACCCATTCGATCGACGAAGCCCTCGTGCTCGGCGACCGTATCGTCGTGATGGCGGCCAATCCCGGGCGGATCAAGGAAGTGGTGACGGTGCCGTTTGCCCGGCCGCGCTCGGTGCCGGAACTGCGTGCCGATCCCCGGTTCGGCGAACTGTCCCTGCGGATCTGGCGCAGCCTGGAAGAGGAAGTCCAGTCTGCCCGCCAGATCGAGGAGGGCGACGCATGAAGCTGGCAAAATCGACCCAGGAACGTCTGCTGACGATCGCCTCGCCGGTCGGCATCCTGCTGATCTGGCAGATCCTGTCCAATGCCGGGGTGATCGATGCCCGTTACGTGCCGTCACCGGTGCAGATCTTCCGCAGCGGCTGGGACCTGCTGCTGAGCGGCGAACTGCTTACCCATACGGCGGTCAGCCTGTACCGGCTGGTGATCGGCTTCGCGCTCGGGGCCATCCCCGGCATCCTGATCGGCATGCTGATGGGGTTGAACCGCTTCGTCCGGGCAATCCTCGATCCGCTGATCGCGGCGATTTGTCCGGTGCCCAAGATCGCCATCCTGCCGCTGCTGATGCTGATGTTCGGCATCGGCGACGGCTCGAAGATTGCCGTCGTCGCCGTCGCGGTCTTCTTTCTGGTCGCGATCAACACCACGGTCGGCGTGATGGGGATCGATCGCATCTACCTCGATGTCGCGAAGAACTACAACACGCCATGGCTGAAGCTGTTCCGTCGTGTGATCCTGCCCGGCGCACTGCCCACCATTTTCGCGGGTCTGCGCATCAGCCTCGGAGTCGCCTTCATCGTCCTGGTCGGTGCTGAATTCGTCGCCTCGCGGGCCGGCATCGGCTACCTGATCTGGACGTCGTGGCAGACGCTGGTCATCGAGAACATGTTCGTCGGCATCATTGTCATCACCATTCTAGGCCTTGTCGCCAGTTTCATACTCAGGGAGATCGAACGGTTCCTGATCCCCTGGCGGCGGCACGACCACTGACGGGGCCGGAGCAATCGAAAGCAAGGGGGTAGGCATGAAAATCGCAGCGTATGTCGGATTGGCGACTCTGGCGGCGGCGGCCGTGCTGGCGGGCGGACTGCCGGCTCGTGCACAGCCGGTGACGGTCGGCGAGCTCGGGATCACGGCGGATGCGCCGTTCTTCATCGGCGTGGACCGCGGCTATTTCGCCGCCGAGAAGGTCGAGGTGAAGCTGCAGCGTTTCCGCTCTGCCGCCGATGCCACGGCGCCGCTGTCGACCAACCAGATCCAGGTCGCCGGCGGCGGGCCCAGCGCCGGATTGTTCAATGCCTTCGACCGCGACTGGCCGGTGCGGATCGCCATGGCGCGCACGCGCGACATGCCCGGGTTCTCCAGCGATACCCTGCTGCTGCGCACCGACCTGCAGTCATCCGTGACGTCGCTTGCCGACCTGAAGGGCAAGACGATCGCGGTGAATGCACCCTACGGTGCCCTTCACTACATGATGGGGCGTATGATGGACTCCGTCGGCATGAGCATCGGCGACGTCAAGATCATCTACATGTCGTGGCCGGACATGGGGCAGGCGCTGGACAGCAAGGCGATCGATGCCGGGCTTGTCACCGAGCCTTTCGCGGCGCGCTACAGCCAGCGGAAAACGGCGATAGCCTTCAAGCGGGCGGCGGACGTGCTGCGCAATCCGCCGCTGGAAGTCTCCGTCATCCTCTACAGCAAGGACTGGACCGACGCCAATCCCGAGCAGGCCAAGGCATTTACCGTCGCCTACCTGCGCGGCGTGCGCGACTACTATGATGCCATGAAGGGCGGCAAGGAGAGAGCTGCCGTCATCGACATCCTGACCAAGCACACCATGCTGAAGGACAAGGCAGTCTATGACGAAATGCAGTGGAGTTACATGGACCCCAATGCCGAGCTGTCCAAGCCGAGCCTGGTCGACCAGCAGGACTGGTATGCCCGCTACGAGGCGGTGAAGAAGAAGGTCGACGTCGACAAGATGATCGATAGCCGGTTCATCGACTACGCGCTGGGCAAGCTCGGCCGGGTAAAAGACTGAATCCCATCGCCCTGATCCGCAGACCATTTTTTTGAGGAAAGACGTCATGACCCAGGCTGCAATCCAGGCCGCTCCGGCCCTGCAGAAGGATGATTATGTCGCGACCGGTGCCGGTACGCCGGCCGGCCGCTACCTGCGGCAATTCTGGCAACCGGTCTATCACTCCTGCGACCTTGTGCAGGGCCGGCCGGTGCCGCTGCGGATCATGGGCGATGATTTCACGCTGTATCGCGGCGACAGCGGCCAGGTTTTCCTGGTCGATGCCCGCTGTCCGCATCGCGGCATGCAGCTCTCCAGCGCCTGGGTCGAGGGCGATGCCCTGCGCTGCTTCTATCACGGCTGGAAATTTTCCGGCGACGGCGCCTGCCTCGAACAGCCGGCCGAGGAATCCTCGTTCTGCGGCAAGGTCCGACTGGAGTCCCGGCCGGTGCGCGAATATCTCGGCCTGGTTTTTGCCTATTTTGGCGAAGGCACCGCGCCGGACCTCCCGCGGTATCCGGAGTTCGAGCATTTTGACGGCTTGCTCGAGATCGATTCCTACATGCGGAAATGCAATTATTTCCAGAATCTGGAAAATGCCCTGGACATGAGCCATGTCGGCTTCACCCATGGCGACAACCAGGCGGCCTTCAATGGCATCGGCCTCGGGCGCAGCCTGCAGGCGGAGGAATCCGACTGGGGCATCACCTATACGTTCACCCGGTCGGACGGCCAGCTGCGCATCCAGCAGTTCGGCATGCCGAACATCTTCTACATGAATGCCCTGCCCACCGACCCGGATATCGGCTGGCAGGAATCGCTGTTCTGGTGGGTGCCGATCGATGACGAGCGCCATGTGCAGTTCAGCCTGCATAGGGTGCCGGTGACCGGCGAGGCGGCCGAGCGGGTCCATGCCCGCCGGCAGAAGCGGCGCACGGAAATCGACCTGCCGCACCAGGATGCCTGCGAACAGGTGCTGTCCGGCATGGTCGCGATCCGCGACATCGATTACAGCCGCGTCGATCTGGTCCGCCTGCAGGATGATATCGCCCAGCTCGGCCAGGGCCGCTTCGCCGACCGGCATGCCGAGCGCCTCGGGCGTGCCGATATCGGCATTGCCGTAATCCGCAAGCTGTGGCGCCGCGAAATGGGCCTGCTGCTCGATGGCAAGCCGCTCAAGGGCTGGCAGCGCGACCACCGCATCATTCCGCGCACCTGGGGCCTGGCCGGCAAGCCGGCGCCGCGGAATGGCGGCGAGGCGGCGGGCGAGGGCGCCCGCGTCGTCGACGTCCGCCCCTACGTCGAAATCGACATTCAGCGCAAGGCGCTGCACGGCCTGAAGCGGGTGTGACATGCCGGCAGGTGTGAGTTCGACCGGCAACCCCCGTATCGAGACAGTGCCGGAAGCCGGTCCGACCCTGCCGCTGCGCGAGCGTGACCGGCGCTGGGCCGGACTGCGCCGGATCATGCGGGCCCGGGGCATCGATGCCATCGTCGTCGGCAGCTTCCAGGGCCGCGAGCGTCTGGAAAGTTATCTGAGCGACGATTTCCTCGATGCCATCGTGGTCCTGCCGCTGGACAGCGACCCGGTCATGCTGGCGTTCTCGCCGTCCCGGGTTTCGCGGATATACGAGAGCGTCCGGCGCGGCTACGACAACTGGATCGACGATATCCGGATCGGCAACGGCGGCGCCAGGATCGGCGCCATCCTGGCGGAACGGAAACTCGACAGCGGGCGCATCGGCATGGTCGGCTTCGGGCCGACCGCACCGGGCGAGATGGAAGGACTGCTGCCGCTCGGTTTCCATCGCAGCCTGACCGCCGGCCTGCCGCAGGCCGCGTTCGTCGATTTCACCCAGGACCTCACCGATTTCATCCTGGTCAAGAGCGATGACGAACTGCGACTGCTGCGGTTCGCGGCACGGGTCAGCGAGGAAGCCTGCAAGGCGATGGCCGCTGCCGCAGTCCCCGGTGCCAGCGAGGCGGCGGTCTATGCTGAAACCCTGCGCGAAATCCACCGCTGGGGCTGCGATACGCGCTATCCGTTTCTCAGCCTGCAGTCGGGGCCGGACAATATCGCCTGGGGTGTGCCGCGCTGGACCCTGCGCGCCGAGGCGCCGCGCGTCCTGCAGGCGGGCGATGTGGTGCAAGCGGAAATCCACACGATCTATGGCGGCCAGGAAGCCCAGGTGCAGATGTGCGTCGCCCTCGGCCCGCTGCATGCCGACCTGCTGCGCTGCGAGGCGGTCGCCCGCGCGTCCTATGAGGCCGGTGTGCGGGCCGTGCGGCCGGGCATCACGTTCGGCGAGGTGGTTGCGGCCATGGAAGCACCGTTGCGCGACGCCGGCTGCTGGAGCAAGACGCCGCTGCTGCATACCTTCACCTTCGGTTCCACCGGTTTCACCCCGGTGAACCGGGAGCAGCTCGACAACACCCGTGAAGGCTGGATCGAGGGGCAGGTCCGGGCCGGCATCCGCCGTCCCGATCTGGTGCTGCAGCCCGGCATGGCCCTTGAACTCGAACCCAATGCCTGTCTGGGCAACCGGCGCATCAACATCGGCGGCGGCGTGGTGGTAACGGAAACCGGTTGCGAGGAGCTGAATGACATCCCGACCCGGGTCTTCCACGCGGTCTCATAATGACGATGATGATGACAGGGGCCTGTTCCGACAGCGGGGCCGGGCCGGCAGCGCGGCGCCTGCAGGTCCGCCTGCAGCGGATCGACTATGCCGCGGAGGCGATCAACATCCTCGACCTGGCCGCGACGGATGCCGGCGGTCTGCCGCCGTTCGAGGCCGGCGCGCATATCGATCTGCACCTGCCTCCGGATATGGTGCGGCAGTATTCCCTGTGCGGCGATCCGGCGGACGGCAGCCGCTACCGCATCGCGGTGCTGCGGCAGGACGACGGCCGCGGCGGCTCGCGCAGCGTTCATGCGCTGCGCTGCGGCGACATGCTGGAGATATCCGCGCCGCGCAACGGCTTCCCGCTTGACATGCGGGCCGGCCACCACCTGCTGGTGGCCGGCGGCATCGGCATCACGCCGATGATCCCCATGCTGCATGTGCTGGAGCGCCAGGGCGCGGACTACAGCCTGTACTACTGCGCCCGCGGCGCCGGGAAAATGGCCTTTCGCGACGAGATCGACCGGCTGGCCCGTCGTGGCACAGCGCATCTGTTCTTCGACGGAGCGGCCTTCCGCGTGGTCCTGGCCGACCTGCTGCAGCCGGGGGCGCAGCCGGCAGGCACGCATCTTTATCATTGCGGCCCGGCGGCGCTGATGGCGGCCGTGGCACAGCGGACAGCGGTGTGGCCGCCGGGAACGGTACATGCCGAATTCTTCGCGGCCCCGGCCGGCGACCGGCCCGCCGAGGGGGCGGCTGCGGATGGTTTCGAGGTTGTGCTGGCCCGCAGCGGCACCCGTATCGCCGTGCCGCCCGGTGTGTCGATTGCCGATGCCCTGCGTCAGGCCGGCATCGCGACCGCGACATCCTGCGAACAGGGCATCTGCGGCGAATGCGTGGTCGGCTATTCCGCCGGCGAACCGGACCACCGTGACTTCATCCTGTCCGATGGCGAGCGGAGAACCCAGGTCGCCCTGTGCTGCGCGCGGTCGCACTCGCCGTCGCTGACCATTGACCTGTAGCGCCGGACGCTACAGGTCAATGGTCAGCGAATTGTACAGGACAGCACCTGATTACACAGGATTTGCCCCAGATCGTCCCGGTTCGGGGATCAGGATCTGGCGTGACGCTCGAGTATCTTGTGCGCCCGAACGAGATGCGGGCGGTCAAGCATCACGCCATTCAGGCTGGCGACTCCCTCGCCCGTCACGTCCAGGGCCGCGATCACGGCCCTGGCCCAATCCACCTCGGCTGGTTCCGGCCGGAAGGCGGCATGGATCACCGGCACCTGGGCCGGGTGAATGGCCATCTTGCCGGTGAAGCCCAGCGCCTTGGCCGCGCGCGCCTCGCGCATCAGCCCGGCTTCGTCGCGGAAATCCGTAAAGACGGCATCCACCGCGGAGACACCCGCCTCGATCGCGGCCAGCAGGGTCTGGTCGCGAGCCATCTGGAACGGTCCGAGATACATGCCGGCCTCGTCGCGATTGCGCTCGGCTCCCATATCGGCTGACAGGTCTTCCCCGCCCCAGGTCAGGGCAGTCAGGCGCGGATGGCTCCAGTCCTCGCGCATCAGCCGGCGCAGGCCGCGCACCGTCTCGGTGCCGATGGCCATGATGCCGATGCTCTCCGTGCCGCCATGTCTGGCGATCAAGGCCGCAAGTGCCTCGATGTCGTCCGGTCCTTCGCATTTGGGCAGGACGTAGCCGTCCGGGCCGGCAGCCGCGGTGGCGGCCACATCGTCCTCGGTCAGCTTGGTGGTCAGGCCGTTGACGCGCACGAAGCGTGCCATGGGCGCGGGCTGGGTCAGGAAACGGGCTGCCCCGGTCCGGGCGGCTGCCTTGTTGGCCGGGGCCACGGCATCCTCGAGATCGAGGATCACGGCATCGGCGCCGCTCTCAGCGGCCCGCGCCAGCTTGCGGGGGCTGTCGGCAGGCACGAAAAGATAGGAGCGGTATGACAAGGCTAACGGCTCGCGATCATCTGGCTGGTCAGCAGTTTCTCGATGGTGCGGGCGTAGTCCGAGACGGAGTCCCGGTTCGGGTTGAACCACTCGACCGAGCCGTTCAGGGCGCCGATCAGCACAAAACGCAGATAGCGCACGGTTTCGTTGGTGGCGCCGGGGCCCAGGAAGTCGCGGATCAGCTGCACCCAGACCTGGTCATAACTGCGGCGCACGTCGCGCAGCTGCTCGCGGACGGCCTCAGGCACGAAGGGATAACAGCGGATATGGGAGGATACGAAGTCGCTCTTCTCCAGCAGGGTTTCCAGATGGATGCGCACGGCGATCGACAGCCGCTCGGCCGGGGACCGGTCAGCGGCATCATCCAGTCCCCTGCGGACCACGGCCTCGATGGCCTCGACGCCGATCCGCATGACCTCGGTGGCCAGTTCGTCTTTCGAGGCGAAATGGTAGTAGAGGCTGCCGGCCTTCATGTTCACCTCGGCAGCCAGATCGCGCAGCGACATTTCGGAATAACCGACCCGGCGCATCATGCGGGCGGCTGCAGTCAGGATTTCTGCCCGTGCCGTCTCCGCCTTGACGCGCTGGCGGACGCCCCGCGTGGCCGTTTCCTCGTTCATGTTCATGTCGCAGTCCGATCCTCTGTCGTGATGAGTCATGCCCTCTCTTGTCGTGTTCTTGTTTGAGCCTGTTCTACTGAGATTCACCGATATTGGCTACAAGCAACCGGAAGTCCCTCAGATGGCCGAGATGCCGCCCGTGACCGAGAGAGTCTGGCCGGTGATCCGGGCAGCCCTAGGACCGGCCAGAAAGACTGCCGCCTCTGCGATGTCATCGGCCTGGACCACGCCCAGGTGGGCCAGGGTCTTGGCTTTGGCAAACAGCCGGCCGGCGAACGAATCGCCCATCAGGCTGTCATGCAGCTCGGTGCCCTCGACGATGGAGGGCGTCAGGCAGTTCACGCGGATGCCCTGGCGCTTCACCTCACAGGCCATGGCCCGGCAGAACATGATGATGGCGGCCATGGCTGCGCCGATGGCCACCTCGCCGGGGGTGGCGAGCTTGCCGGCATCCGAGGCGATGCAGACGATGGCGCCTCGGCCCTGGGCGGTCATGACCGGCAGGACGGCCCGGGCCGGCAGGATGGTCGGCGCCAGCGAGCGGCTGACCTCGCCCATGACCTCTTCCAGAGGGATGTCTTTCAGCAGACGCGGCATGGGATTGCCGCCGCTGCAACTGAACAGGGCATCAATGCCGCCGAGATGCCCGATGGCCTCGGCGACCAGGGCGGCACAGCTGGCGGGATCGCCGGCATCGCCCTGGACGAAACATGCCTGCCTGTTGTCCAGGCGTGCCAGCGCTGCAGCGCCGCGCTGCGGATTGCGGCCGGCGATCACCACCCGGGCGCCATCGGCGAGGGCACGGCGGGCGATCGCCAGGCCGATGCCAGCCGTGCCTCCGGTCACCAGCACGCGCTGCCCGGACAGGCCGGTCACGACGCGGCCGGCCGTTTCATCATCAGGGCGGCGCGGTCGCAGATGCCGCACAGCTTGCCGTCCTGGTTGAAGCATTCGTGACGCAGCGTGACGATGCCTTCGTTGGGGCGAGATTTGCTCTCGCGCTTGCCGAGCACCGTGGTGCGCATGCGGATGGTGTCACCCTCGAACAGGGGATGGGGGAAGCGGACGTCCGTCATGCCCAGGTTGGCGACGGTGGTCCCGAATGTCGTGTCATTCACCGTCATGCCGACCATGCAGCCGAGGGTGAACAGCGAATTCACCAGCGGCCGGCCCCATACCGACTTGGCGGCGGCATGGACGTCGATGTGGACCGGCTGCGTGTTCATGGTCAGCAGCGAGAACCACCGGTTGTCGGTCTCGCTGATGGTGCGGGTCCATTCATGGTCGAAGACCATGCCGTCCTCGAATTCCTCGAACCAAAGTCCGGCCATCAGACACCCTCCTCCATTTCGATCAACACCGTCTTCGCGCCATGGATATCACCGGCCGCGCAGGCGACGCGGCCGACCCTGCCGTCGAAAGGCGCGAGCAATGTGTGAACCAGTTTCATGGCTTCCATTTCCAGCAGCGGATTGCCGGCCTTCACGTCATCGCCCGCCGCCACGTAGACCTTGGTGACCAGACCGGCCAGCGGCGCCAGGATCTGGCCGGCGGCCTGGCCTTCGGCACGGGCATTGACGCGCGCTTCCGACAGCGGCCGCGCCGACAGGGTCAGGGCAAGACCGCCGGCAACGGCATGGATGCGTTCGCCATCGCGCCAGACCGCCGGGGAGGGGCCATCAAGGGTGACCATGTCGTCACCGGTCCGCACCGCGCGCTGCGGGCCGAACAGCAGGGTCAGGTCGGCGTGGCCGTATTCGTCTTCCACGAACAGCGGTACGGTTCCGGCGCGTTGCGGCTGGGTGACGCGGAAGCCATCGGTACGACGTAGCGGACCGCCCGCGGCATCATCGATCAGCGTCGTCGCCGCCTGGGCACGCAGGGTCAGCAATTGCCGCGCGTCGGGCTGCCAGCCATCGGGGAATGTCTCCTCCAGGAAAGCGGTGGTGGCCCGTCCTTCGGCGAAGGCGTCGGCCCGCAGGCAGTCGACGAGGAAGGCCTGGTTCACCGCGACGCCGGGCATCGCCAGCTGCTCCAGGCCGGCAATCAGCCGCCGTCGCGCGGCATCGCGGTCGGCGCCATGGGCGATCAGCTTGGCGAGCATCGAATCATAACTGGTGCCGACCTCGGAGCCGGCCGCCACACCGCTGTCGAAGCGCAGGCCTGGCGGCGGCACGACATCATGGAACCGGCCGATGGCGGGCAGGAAGCCTTCATCGGGCCGTTCGGCATTGATCCGGACTTCGATGGCGTGGCCGCGTGGCACGATCTGCGCCTGGGTGAGCGGCAGGGGCAGACCGGCGGCCTGGCGCAACTGGAATTCCACCAGGTCGACGCCGCAGATGCTCTCCGTGACCGGATGCTCTACCTGCAGGCGGGTGTTCATCTCCAGGAAGTAGGGCTCGCTGCCGCCGGCCGCCATGATGAATTCGACGGTGCCGGCGCCGGCATAGTTGATGGCGCGGGTGAGCTTGAGTGCGCTCGCGAACAGTTTTTCGCGCACCGCGTCGGGCAGGTTGGGGGCGGGGGCCTCCTCGATGACCTTCTGGTGGTTGCGCTGTACCGAGCAGTCGCGTTCATGGAAATGCAGGGCATTGCCCTTGCCGTCGCCGAACACCTGAACTTCCAGATGGCGGGGGGCCTGGATCAGCTTTTCCAGAAACACCGTGTCGTCGCCGAAGGCAGAACCGGCCTCGATACGGGCGCTGGCCAGCGCGCCGGCCAAGGCTTCGGCGCGGTCCACCCGGCGCATGCCGCGACCGCCGCCGCCGGCGCTGGCCTTGACCATCACCGGATAGCCGATGCGTTCGGCCGCCGCGGCCAGGTCTTCGGTCGAAGCACCGGCACCGTCGAAGCCCGGCACCACGGGGACGCCGGCCGCCTCGGCAATGCGGCGGGCCTCGATCTTGGAGCCCATCGACTGCACCGCCCCGGCGGAGGGGCCGACGAAGATCAGGCCGGCTTCGGTGCAGGCGCGGACAAAAGCGGCATTCTCGGACAGGAAACCGTAGCCGGGGTGGATGGCATCGGCGCCGGAGGCCCGGGCAGCACCAATGATGGCGGTTATACTGAGATAACTCTCGGACGCCGCTGCCGGTCCGAGGCGATGGGCCTCGTCGGCCAGGCGCACGTGCAGCGCGCCGGCATCGGCATCGGAGTAGACAGCCACCGTGCGCAGGCCGAGGCGCCGGCAGGTAGCGATGATGCGGCAGGCGATCTCGCCGCGGTTGGCGATCAGGACACTGCGGATGGGGAAGGGTGCGGTCAGGAACTCGGTCATGCCTCACATCCTGTAGACGGGTCGGGCCGGCCGCTGGACCGGACGCATGCTGCCGAGCGCGAGGCAGATCCCCAGGACCCGGCGGGTATCGCGCGGATCGATGATGCCGTCGTCGAACAGGCGGGCGGTGCAGAAATAGGGGTCGGATTTTTCGTCGAACATGCGGCGCAGCTCGGCCTCATGGCGGGCCAGCTCCTCGTCATTGGCGGCGCCTTTGTTGATCGAGCCCCGGCGCAGGTCCATCAGCACCGCGCTGCCGATGTCGGGGTTCATGCCGCCGAGCCGGGCGTTGGGCCACATGAACAGGAAGCGCGGACGGAAGCCGCGACCGGACATGCCGTAGTTGCCGGCGCCATAGGAGCTGCCGGTGATCACCGTGTAACGTGGCACGCGGGCATTGGTCATGGCGTAGACGAGTTTGGCTGAATGCTTCGAGATGCCGCCGATCTCGGCCTCGCTGCCGACCATGAAGCCGGTGGTATTCTGGAGGAACAGCAGCGGCGTGCCGCGCTGGTCGCACAGTTCGATGAAATGGGTGCCCTTCAGGCAGGCTTCGGCGAACAGCACACCGTTGTTGGCGATGATGCCGACGGGAAAGCCCTCGATATGGGCGAAGCCGCAGACCAGGGTTTCGCCCCAGTCTGGCTTGAATTCGTGGAAGGCGCTGCCGTCCACGAGGCGAGCGATGATCTCGCGCGGGTCGAAGGGGCGGCTGAGGTCGGTGCCGACGATGCCTGGAATCTCGGCGACATCGAACAGCGGCGGCCGCGGGGCCGTGATCTTGTGCTCGAAGGGCTGGGTGTAATCGAGGGCGCCGACCATGTCGCGCAGGCGGCCGAGGGCGGAACGCTCATCGGGGGCGATATGGTCGCTGACGCCGGACTTGAAGGTATGCAGCGCGGCACCACCCAGATCCATGCGGTCGACCACTTCGGAGATCGCGGCCCGGACGATCTGCGGTCCGCCCAGGTGGATCGAGGCATTGCCGTCGACCATCACGAACTCGTCGCACAGGGCCGGTATATAGGCGCCGCCGGCGGTGCATTCGCCAAACACCACGGCCAGCTGCGGCAGCCCATCGGCCGACATCCGGCACTGGCGATAGAAAGTGCCGCCGAAATGGTTCTCGTCGTAGAAGACTTCTTCCATCTGGTTGAGGTTGGCGCCACCGCAATCGACCAGGTAAAGCACCGGCAGCCGGTTCTCGGCGGCGATATCCTGGGCCCGGATATGTTTCTTGACGGTCTCGCGGTAGAAGCTGCCACCTTTCACGGTGGCGTCATTGGCGATGATCATGCAGGCCGTGCCGCGCACCGTGCCGATGCCGGTGACGATGCCGGCGCCTGGCAACTGCCCGTCATACAGGCCCCAGGCGGCAAGTGGCGTAAGCTCGAGGAAGGCCGTGCCGGGATCGATCAGCAGGTCGATGCGCTCGCGGGCCAGCAGCTTGTTGCGGGCGTGATGGCGCTCGACCATGCGCTCGCCACCGCCGGCCAGCGCCCAGTCCAGCCGATCGTGCAACTGGTCGATCAATTGTACGTAGGCTTGCTGTCGCGCGATAAAGCCGGAATCGCGCGGGTCGATGGAACTATGCAGAACGGTCATTGCCTTCCCTGTACCCCTGATATTGGAGGTGCGGCCCGAATGTTTTCTTTTTCCGCGCCGTTCAGCCGGCGGCGGCCTTCATCAGCAGCGTGGCGGTCCCCTCCTGCACCGTCTCGTCCTTCTGGTTCACCACGGCGAAGCGCAGGGTGACGATGCCGTCGCCGGCCCTGGTCCGGCGCAGCGCATCGGTGGTGACGCGGGCATGGATGGTGTCGCCGAGCCGGATCGGCCCGCGGAAATCCCAATTGAGGTTGAGCAGCCCGAGGGCAGTGCCATTGATGAGATTGAGCTGGGACATCAGGCCGATCGCCATCGACATGCCCAGCGGACCATGGGCGATGCGGGTGCCGAAACGGGTGCCGCGGCAGTGCTCCTCGTCGGAATGCAGCGGATTGAAGTCCCCCGAGACGCCGCAGAACATCACCACATCCGCCTCGGTCACCGTGCGCCGCTGGGTCGTCCAGCTCTGGCCCTGATGGAATTCCTCGTAGGTGAGGCCCATGGCTCGATATTCTCCTTCTCGACAAAATAACAAAACGAGTGTTAGTTAGATTATCGCATGCGCCCGAGGTCTGCAACGGCTACTTCCGCCCTGCAGCCGGCGGATCGGCAGGGAGGAGATTCGGATGCAGCAGATTCCGATCGAGCAGGGGCTGGCGCGGGTCCTGGGCGGACGAATCGCCCATGATGACGAAATCGGCGTGCGCTACGGCCTTGCGGAGGACGGACGGGTAACTCTGGAACTGCCCTATGCCCCGTTCCTGGCCGGGGCCGGCGAGCGTCATATCGGGATCGGCCCGCTGGCCACCGTGCTGGACAGCGCCTGCGGGATCGGCGCCATGATGGCCCTGGGATTCCGCGAAGGCACCGCCACTGTCGACCTGCGGATCGACTATCTGCGGCAGCCGTCCCCGGAGGCGTCCTGCCTGGTGCTGACCGCGCCGGTGGATGTGGGCGGACAGCCCGAGGCCGGCATGGTGATGATGCGGGCCGAAGCACTGGAAAATGGCGAAAAATCCACTCTTGCCCATGCCACTGGCCGGTTTATCCGCCGCCGCCTGCCGCCTGCCGAGGCGGCGAGCGTCCGGCCCGCACCGCCGCCGGCAACCGCACCCGACTATGAGGCATTGATGGGATTCGTGCCGGATGATGCCGGATTGCGGATGCCGTTCCGCCCCGGCCTTGTCGGCAACGGGTCGTTGCCGTCGCTGCATGGCGGGGCGGTCGCGGCCCACCTACAGCAGGCCGCCTGCGCAGCCCTGGCCGCCGAAAGCAGGCGGCCGGCGCGACTGATCACGGCCCATTTCAGTTTCCTGCGCTTCGCCGGCGCCGCCGACACAGTGGCGCGCGCGGTGATCGAACGGCGCGGCGCATCGGTGGCGTCGGTGGAGGTGACGTCGTGCCAGCAAGCCGGGCGTACCACGGCCCGGGGGATGTTCACCTTCGTGTGGATCTAGGGCACAGGCGGTGATTGTGCTTGCAAGGCGGCTGAATACAATTATACTAACTGACGACTGTTAGAAAATAAGCCAAAGGCATAGTGCCGAGGCCTCTAGGGGAGGAATCCAATGTCGAGCCATCATCAGGCACGGAGAATTGGGCTGCGTGTCGCCGCATCACTCGCAGTCGCAGGCATGCTGCTCGGAGCCGCCGGAGCGGCCCGGGCCGCGGAGACTCTGAGCTACGCCACCTACTTCGGTGCCAACGACCCGCTGGTGCAGGTCGACACCTGGTTCATGAAGGAGGTCGAGCAGAAGACCAACGGTGCCGTGAAGTTCGACACCTTCCTGGGTGGTGCCATGCTGGGTGGTCCGGACATCTATCCCGGCCTGTCGCGCGGTGCGGTCGATATGGGCATGAGCGTGCCGGCGGCCTTCCAGTCATCGGACTACGTGCTGAGCAATGTAACGCTGCCTTACATCACCGACGATTCCGTCGCCGTCACCTATGCCTTCAACCAGCTTGCCCGCAAAGCGCCGGCACTGGCCGGCGAATACACCAAGCAGAACGTCAAGCTGCTCTACGCGCTGGGCTTCTCCGAGAACACCATCTGGTCATCCAAGCCTATCAAGACGGTCGAAGATCTCAAGGGCATGCGCATCCGCTCGGTCATGAGCATCGCCGATGCCCTCAAGATCCTCGGCGCGGTGCCGGTATCGATGGGCTTCGGCGACGCCGTGGGGGCACTCCAGCGCCAGGTCATCGATGGTTTCTCGTCGGCGCCCTTCCTCACCAGCATCTCGGTCGGCCTGCACGAGTTCGCTCCTTATGTGTCGGACGGCGGTGGCATGGGCGTCTATGCCGTATCCAGCACGTCGATCAATCTCGACACCTGGAAGCGGCTGTCGCCTGCCGTGCAGAAGACGATCGATGAAGTGGCCGCAAAGGTTCCCGACCATTACGCCTCGATCATGGACGGGATGGTCGACAAGGCCGTCGATTCCCTCATTGCGGCCAACAAGACCAAGGTCGTGCTGATGAGCGATGCCGAGAAGAAGCGGGTGCGCGACGCCGTGGCCAAGCCGTTGTGGGACAAGTGGATCGCTGCCGCGAGCCAGCGCGGTGTGGATGGCGCGGCCTTCCTCGATCAGTACCGCGAACTGGTCGCGCAGAACGTCGGCAACCATAACTACCTGCCCGGCCTGCTGCGTTACACAGCCAAGACGAGCAAGGCGAAATAATCCGTTGGTGCCGGCCCGGATTCCTCCTCCCGGGCCGGTATCCGTCTTCGACATAAAATGATCGGCCAGATCGCCGACAAGATGGCTGGCAGCTCCGAGCGGATGGAATTCCGATAATGCAGCGCGTAATCCGAGCGATTGAAAAGCTGAGTGGGTTTCTCGGGGTCCTGTCGGGCCTTGCCACCCTGATCATCACCATCACGGTCATCCTGGACGTCGCCCTGCGGGCAGCTTTCAACGCTCCGATCCTGGGGGCAACGGAATTCAGCACCCTGCTGCTTCTGGTCCTGGTCTATCTCGGTCTTGCCTCGGTTCAGGCCGGCAAGGCCAATTTCTCCGTCGAGATTATGGTGGCGATCCTGCCGCCTGCCGTCCGCCGCATCCAGGAATTGCTGGTGACGCTACTCTCCGCGGTCGTGATCGGGCTGCTGGCCTGGTACACGGGGCGGGAAGCCTGGTCGTCGACCCTGCGTGGCGAGATGAGCTTCGGCGCGATTACCTTTCCGGTCTGGCCGGCCCGCATCATCATTTCGTTCGGGCTGGTGATGCTGTGGCTGCAACTGCTCTGCGACGTATCCCGGCTGATGTTCGGCGGTTCAGTCATCCCGGCGAGCGGAAACGCGCAAGGCAGGGGGGCAAACCAGTGACACCGATCGAGCTGGGCGCGATTATCATTGGCGCGCTTCTCGCGCTGCTCATCATCGGAATGCCTATTGCTTTTGCCTTGATGGCGAGCGGCATGCTGGGCATTCTCATCACCAGGGGGCCGGCCGGCTTCGATTACGTGCTGGCCACTTTCCCGTATTCCTATGTGGCGAATTTCGGCTTCGTCGTCGTGCCCCTGTTCATGTTCATGAGCCAGATGGCTTTCGTGACGGGAATGTCCCGTCGGGCATTCGAATCCGCCAACATCATGACCAGCGGCCTGCGCGGCGGCCTTGCCACGGCCACGGTCTTTGCCTGTGCCGTGTTCTCCACGGTCAGCGGCTCGAGCATCGCCACCGCTTCGTCGATTGCCAATGTCGCCATCCCCGAAATGCGCGCCGCCGGCTACAGCAACCGCCTCGCGGCAGCCTGCGTGGCGGCCGGTGGCACGCTCGGCGTATTGATCCCGCCGAGCAGCATCCTCGTCATCTATGGCCTGGCGACGGGCACCTCGGTGGTGCAGCTGTTCGTGGGCGCGCTAATCCCGGGTATCCTCACCGCGGTCGCCTACATCGTCGGGATTACCATCGTGGGCTATCTCAGCCCGCGCACCGTGGGCTACCGCGGTGCGGGCATCGCCGCCGGCCGAGCCGGGCCGGTCCGGGTGACGATGGCCGACCGGTTCAAGAGCCTGCTGATGACCTGGGAAGCGGCCCTGCTGTTCGTGCTGGTCATCGGCTCTATCTACCTCGGCCTGGCGACACCCAACGAGGCTGCGGCCCTCGGCGCTTTCGTCGTGATGATCATGGTCCTGCTGAAACCGCAGCGCTTCACCATCATCTGGAACGGCCTGCAGCAAAGCGGGTCCGTGACCTGTGCGGTTTTCGGCCTGATCATCGGCGCCGGACTGTTCAGCATGGCGCTCACCACCAGCCGTCTGCCGGTCGAGGTCGCCCAGTGGGCCGGCAGCTTCGATCTGCCGCAGCATATGCTGCTGCTGCTGATCCTGGTGCCGTTCCTCTTCCTCGGTGCTTTCATCGACGGCTTCTCGATGGTGCTGCTGACCATGCCCATCGTCTTTCCCATCATCCAGCATGCCGGCGTCAATCCGGTGGTGTTCGGCATTCTGGTGGTCAAGGCGGTGGAGATCGGCCTGATCACGCCGCCCGTGGGCCTCAATGTTTTCGTGGTCAAGGGCGCCGTGCCCGACCTGCCGCTCAAGGATGTGTTCATCGGCTGCATCCCGTTCGTGCTGATGGAGATCGGCCTGACCGTGCTGCTGGTGATGGTTCCCGAGATCGTTCTCTGGCCGCTGTAGCGGCCCCGGATAAAGCAGACCATCGGAAGAAGGCAAGACTGGCAGATGGCAAGAGAAGACAGGAGCATGCCGTACGGCGTCGTTCACAGCACAATCGGCGAGGTGCTGGGCAGACATGCTGTCGGCCGCGGGGATAAGACCTTTCTTTCCTTCGAAGGCCGGGATTTCACCTATGCTTTCGCCGATCGCCATTCCAACCGCGTCGCCAACGGTCTGCGCGACAAGGTGAAGGTGGAGAAGGGCGACCATGTCGGCCTGCTGCTCGGCAACTGCCCGGAATTCCTGTGGTCGGTCTTCGGCCTCGGCAAGCTGGGCGCGGTGGCGGTCCCCTTCAACACTGCTGCCAAGGGCGAACTGCTGGGCTATCTGCTCGGCCATTCCAGGGTCAGCGTCCTGATCGTCGAGGAAGATCTGCTGCCGCGTGCCGAGGATTACCTGCGCAAGAGCGATGCGATCCACACGGTGATCGTGGTGCCGGGCCCCACGGGGGATGGCGCCGGCGGTTCCGGCGGTCTGACAACGATGCCCTTTGCGGCGCTCGAGGATGCGCCCGATACGCCCCCCGGCGTGGCGGTCTCGTACCGGGACCCGATGTTCCTGATGTACACGTCGGGTACCACCGGCCCGTCCAAGGGCGTGGTGGCGCCGCACTCCCAGGGGCTGAGCGTGGGCGACCAGGTGGCCACGGGATACGGCTATACGGCGGACGACATCCTCTATACCTGCCTGCCGCTGTTCCACGGCAATGCCCTCTGGTACTCGATGATGCCGGCGCTGCTCTGCGGCGCCACGCTTGTCGTATCGCGACGCTTCTCCGGGTCGCGCTTCTGGCAGGAGGTCGTGGATTGCGGGGCCACCCAGACCAACGCCCTTGGCGCGATGGCGAACATCGTGCTGAAGGAACTGGGCCGCCTCGACCGCAGCCGCCTCAGGCTGCGTCAGTGCATGGTGGTGCCGGCGCTGGACGAGGATGCGGGCCGGCCGTTCCGCGAAATGGGCATCAGGCTGACCAGCCTGTTCGCCCAGACCGAGACTTTTGCCGCCACCCTGTACGGCCCCGACGAGCCGCCGGAAAAGGCCGGCTCGGCCGGCCGCGTCCATCCCTATACCGAGGTGGCGATTCTGGATGACGAGGACCGGTTGCTGTCGCCGGGCGAAGTCGGCGAGATCGCCGTGCGACCCGCGGTGCCGGGCATCATGATGCAGGGGTATTTCGAAATGCCGAAGGAAACCCTGGGGACCATGTCGTCGCTGTGGTTCCACACTGGCGATCGCGGCTATCTCGATGCCGACGGCTATCTCTATTTCGTCGACCGCAAGAAGGATGCGATCCGGCGGCGCGGCGAGAATATTTCGGCCTACGAGCTGGAAATGATCATCTCCCGCCACCCGGCATTGCGCGAGGCGGCGGCCGTTGCGGTATCCTCGGAACTGGGCGAAGACGACGTGCTGGTCTGCCTGGTCGCCAATCCGGACGTGCGGATCGATTTCGCCGAGATCATTGCCTTCTGCGACGCGAACATGCCGTATTTCATGGTGCCCCGGTACCTGCATATTCTCGAGGAACTGCCGAAGACCGCCTCGGAAAAGATCGAGAAGTACAAGCTGCGGCAATGGGCGGTCGAGAACATGGACAGGCTCTGGGACCGTGAGAAGGCCGGCATCAAGGTGACGCGCTAGATCGCGTCAGAGGAAGGTATGCGATGAAGAACGAAGCGCTGGAACTGACCTGGCCGGCCGAGAATGTGGCCCAGATCACGCTCACCCGGGCCGCCGAGATGAACACCCTGACCCACGCCCTGCTGGACGGCATGGAGGGCGCCCTTGCCAGCCTCAAGGGTTCGGGCGTGCGGGCGCTCGTCATCACCGGCAGCGGCCGGGCCTTCTGCTGCGGTGCGCATCTGGACTATTTCACCGATGACCGGCTGGGCCCCGACGCCGGCTTCACCCTGCGCGATACCTATCTCGACCGCATCGCCCGGGTTTTCGACAGCCTGGAAGAGCAGCCCTATCCGGTGATCGCCGCGATCAACGGCTTCGCGCTCGGCGGCGGCGGCGAACTCGCCCTGTCCTGCGACTTTCGCCTGATGGCCACCACGGCCCGCATCGGCCTGCCCGAAGTCAAGCTCGGCGCCATCGCCGGGGCCGGCGGCGTGCAGAAACTGATCCGCCATGTCGGCCGCAGCAAGGCATTGGAATGGATCCTGCTGGCCACCCATGTCACTGCCGAAGAGGCCGAGCGCCGCGGTCTGGTCTATGCCATCGCCGAACCCGAGGCATTGCTGCCCCAGGCCCTGGCGCTGGCCGAACGGCTGAAGGCGCTGAGCCCGCGGGCGGTCGCCCAGAGCAAGGCATCCATCTATCTGTCGGAGGATGCTGACCTGCGCAGCGCCCGCCGCTTCGGGCTGGAGGCCCTGAGCCTGCTGATCGGCAGCGCCGACTGGACCGAAGGCATCGCCGCCTTCCACGCCAAGCGGCCGCCCAAATTCGGCTGAAGCGGCGATACTGGCCGGTATGGCTTGAAGCCTGGAGCGGGTGAGGGGAATCGATCCTGTCGTACGCTTGGGAACTTTATAAAAGCCCGCGCCCGCTTCTCGAACAGATGAGCGATAAGGGCTGCAGCAATAGTAAACCGCTTCATGGCCCCCCTTGTAAGGGAATTTGTCTTCACTCTGAGATCCGGCGGTTACCGATCATTTGTCCTGACTTCTGATAAGACAGTCCATTAGGTGGCGCTCGATATTTGCTTGTCCCGACGTCGCGTCCTTTTCTGCGCGGAGGGTGCTCCTCTATTGCCAGGTACCCGCATAACTACAACATATCGAACATCATGGCGGCTAATTCGCCGCTGGTGAACACCCATGCATTCGTCAAAATGAGGTATGCCAGGAGAGCGCCGTGAAAGATCTAGCACTGCCAAGATTCCGAGCCTTTTGTCTGTGGCTTGGTATCCAGATGCCTGCTTTAAAAATGGACGTAGAGAGTATCGAGACCATTTAGAGCTAGTAGCTCGTTTAACTTCGATTACGAACCTGAAGCCCTGTTGGTGTAGATATATGTCTGCGCGACCACTTACGGCGTCGCGCTTTCGCGCGCGGTGATCGAGTTCAGCGGACAAGCTACGCCCCCCAATTCCGCAGTACAACCTTGATGCGGTAATGCCTTACCCAAACGAAGCATAACTGCAACGAATGATTTCGGTCATCAAAAGAAAGCGCAGTAGTGGTTGTATTTATGTGAAGCTCAGCTCAGAGGGGGAGGCTAGCTGAGGATGGGTGCAAAGATGGGTAGATAAGGGTGTATTTTAAAAAATACATAAAAATCAATATATTATATGAAGATCTGGCGGAGAGGGTGGGATTCGAACCCACGGTACGCTTGCACGCACAACGGTTTTCGAGACCGCCCCGATCGACCACTCTGGCACCTCTCCGCAGGGGTCCGGCAGGGCGCAAGCCCGGCCGGGGGTCGAAAGCGGCGCGGACCTTAACCGATGCCACCCGCCCCCGCAAGCCTTCCCGCCGCCCTGCCGCACTCGTCTGACCGGCCTGATCCTGCCGGCGATTCAGCAGCTTACCAGCCGGCCCGGGAGCGCTCCGGCGGCGCTCCGGGACCCCGCCGGAGGGCTTGTCACGGCGCCGGCCTTGGCGGAGACTTGAGTTATGGCATGCGCCCGGGAGGCCCCATGGACAGCGGCAAGTTCCGCCTCGTCACGCGCAGCGATTTCGACGGCCTGGCCAGCGCCGTGCTGCTGCGGGACCTGGACCTGATCGACGACGTCCGCTTCGTCCACCCCAAGGACATGCAGGACGGCCAGATCGAGATCGGCGCGCGCGACATCATCACCAACCTGCCCTATGTGCCGGGCTGCCATCTGTGCTTCGACCACCATCTCAGCGAGGAGCTGCGGGTCGGCGCGAATGGCGCGGGCGCCGCGGGTGCCGGCACCGGTCCCGGCAATGGCCGCGATGCCGGCCCGCGCAACGGCCGCGCCGCCAACCACATCATCCGGCCGGGCGCCGATTCGGCAGCCCGCGTGGTGTGGGACCATTTCGGCGGCTTTGACCGTTTCCCGCGCCGCTTCGATGCGCTGATGGCCGCGGTCGACAAGGCCGATTCCGCGCGCTTCACGGTCGACGAGGTGCTCGACCCCAAGGGCTGGGTGCTGCTCGCCTTCCTGATGGATGCCCGTACCGGGCTCGGCCGCTTCCGCGACTTCCGCATTTCCAACTACCAGCTGATGCAGGAGCTGATCGCGCTCAGTGCCGGCGGCGATGTCGAGGCGGTGCTGGCGCATCCCGACGTGCGCGAGCGCGCCGAGCTGTATTTCGAACATGTCGAGCCGTTCCGCCAGCAGCTGCGCCGCTGCGGCAGCGTGATGGGCAACGTCGTCGTGCTCGACTTGCGCGGCGAGGAGCCGATCTGGGCCGGGAACCGCTTCATGGTCTATGCGTTGTACCTGCAGTGCAACGTGTCGGTGCATGTGCTGTGGGGCGTGAACCGCCGCAACACGGTGCTGGCGGTCGGCAAGACCATCTTCGGCCGCGCGCCCAGCCTGGAGATCGGCCCGCTGCTGCTGCATTACGGCGGCGGCGGCCATGCCGGCGCCGGCACCTGCCAGGTGCCCAACGACCAGGCCGAACGGGTGCTGGCCGAAATCGTGCAGTCCCTGCGGGAGGACCTCTAGGGCAGTGATCGACCGGCGCCGGTGCGGCGCGTTCTACGGAGGAAACGACCATGAATGTGGCGACTATACTCAAGGACAAGCGGGGTGGCGTGATCAGCGTCCGCCCCGGAGACAGCATCGAGGCGGTCTGCCAACTACTGGCCGACAAGGGCATCGGCGCCGTGCTGGTAATGCGGCCCGAAGGCGGCATCGCCGGCATCCTTTCAGAACGTGACGTGGTGCGCGGCCTGGCGATGATCGGTGCCGACCTGCTGCAGCAGGGCGCCGATACCATCATGACCAAGAACGTGATGGTCTGCTCGAGCCAGGACACCATCGAGGACATCATGCATCTGATGACCAAGCGGCGCATCCGCCACCTGCCGGTGGTCGATGACGGCCACCTGACCGGCATGATCTCGATCGGCGACGTGGTGAAGCGGCGCATTGCCGATACCGAACTGGAGGCCGAGGCGCTGCGGCAGTACATCGCCACCGGCTGAGAAAGCCGCTATACAGGCCGGCATGACGCATCCTCCCGTGCCCGGTGTGATCCTGGCCGGCGGCCAGGCGCGGCGCATGGGCGGCGGCGACAAGCCGCTGCAGCCGCTCGGCGGCCGGCCGCTGCTCGCCCATGTCATCGACCGGCTGGGCCCGCAGGTCGCCGGCCTGGCGATCAGCGCCAATGGCAATCCGGCGCGCTTCGCCGCTTTCGGCCTGCCGGTGATCGCCGATACCCTGCCGGATCATCCCGGTCCGCTGGCCGGCATCCTCGCCGGCATGGACTGGGCGCGCTGGCTCGATCCGGCGATCCGCGACATCGTCACCGTGCCGGGCGATGCGCCTTTCCTGCCGTGCGACCTGGTGGCGCGGCTGACGGCGGCGCGCGCTGCCGCCGGCGCCGAGATCGCCTGTGCGGTCTCGGCAGGCCGGGTGCATCCGGTCGCCGGCCTGTGGCCGCTCGGCCTGCAGGACGACCTGCGCCGGGCCCTGGCAGACGGGTTGCGGAAGGTAACCGACTGGACCGCGCGGCATCGGCTGGCGCTGGTCGACTTCGCCACCGGTCCGGTCGATCCCTTCCTGAACGTCAATACGCCGGACGACCTTGCTGTAGCCGGGCGGCTGCTGGCGACGGCGCGCTAGCTAGCCGGAATCGCGCGCACCGAGCCGGCGCAGCAGGTCGGGCCGCGCCAGCAGCCAGGCCTCGACCGGCTGCAGCAGGCGGAACAGCAGCGGATTGAGCGCGATCGACAGCAGGGCGCCGGCCAGGATGAGGTCGCGGCCCTCCTCGGGCAGCAGCCCGTAGGCGACGCCGAAGCCGGCGAGGATGAAGGAGAATTCGCCGATCTGGGCGAGGCTGGCCGAGACGGTCAGCGCGGTGGTCAGCGGATGCCGGAACGCCAGCACGATCAGGAAGGCGGCGAGCGACTTGCCGCCGACGATGATCAGCAGCACCACCAGCAGCGACAGCGGCGCACTCGTCACGATGCCGGGGTCGAACAGCATGCCGACCGAGACGAAGAACAGCACGGCGAAGGCATCCTGGAACGGCAGCGAACGCTGGGCGGCATCGTGGCTCAGGTCGGATTCATTCATGATCACGCCGGCGAAGAAGGCGCCGAGCGCGAACGAGACGTCGAACAGCACGGCGGCACCCCAGGCGATGCCGAGCGCGGCGGCCAGCACGGCCAGTGTGAACAGCTCGCGCGAGCCGGTGGCGTCGACCTTGGCCAGCAGCCAGGGGATCACCCGCTTGCCGACCACCAGCGCCAGCCCGGCGAAGGCGGCGACCTTGACCACGGTCAGCGCGATATCCTGCAGCAGGTTGTCGCCGGCATAGACCGAGGGGCGACCGCCCAGCGTATCGGCCAGGGTGGGCAGCAGCAGCAGGGCAAGGATCATGAAGATGTCTTCGACGATCAGCCAGCCGACGGCGATGCGGCTTTCCGGACTGCCGAGGTCGCCGCGCGCTTCCATGGCCCGCAGCAGCACCACCGTGCTGGCCACCGACAGCGACAGGCCGAAGACCACGCCGCCGCCGAGGCCCCAGCCGAAGGCCTGGGCGACACCGAAGCCCATCAGGCTGGCGACGGCGATCTGCGCCAGCGCGCCGGGGATGGCGATCCAGCGCACTGCCATCAGGTCGCGGGTCGAGAAATGCAGGCCGACGCCGAACATCAGCAGGATGACGCCGACATCGGCCAGCTGCTGTGCCAGCACGGTATCGGCGATATAGCCCGGCGTATGCGGGCCGACGGCAATGCCGGCCAGCAGGTAGCCGACCAGCGGCGACAGCTTGAACTGGCGGGCGACGAAGCCGAAGGCAAAGGCGATCACGAAGGCGAGCGCCAGCATCGTGATCAGCGGTGTGTCATGCGCCATTGCGAAAATCCCTCGGCCCCAAATCCACTGACCTGGCGGGCCGGCCTGCCCTTCTTCTTGTGATGCGGCGACCTTACGCAACCGTTAACGGCCAAAATAAAAGGGCGGCGGAAGGCCGCCGCCCTTTGTGTCGCGGTCTGGCAGAAGTCTCAGCCGAGGTTCTTTTCCGCGAACTCCCAGTTCAGCAGCTTGTCGATCACCGCATTGGCATAATCCGGGCGGCGGTTCTGCCAGTCGAGGTAATAGGCATGCTCCCAGACGTCGATGGTTAGCAGCGGCTTGACGCCGTCGACGGTCATCGGGGTCTCGGCATTCGGGGTCTTGCGGATGGTCAGCTTGCCGCCCTCGAGGCAGAGCCAGGCCCAGCCGGAGCCGAACTGGCCGACGCAGGCGGCGGCGAAATCGGCCTTGAACTTGTCGTAGTCGCCGAAGCTGTCCTTGATCAGGTCGGCGATCTTGCCGGTCGGCTTGCCGCCACCGTTGGGGCGCAGGCTGTCCCAGTAGAAATCGTGGTTCCAGACCTGGGCGGCGTTGTTGAAGACGCCAGCCTTGTCGGGCTTGCCGGCAACCGCCTTGACGACCTCGGCCAGGCTCTTGTCCTTCAGCGGGTCATTGGCCAGCAGGTTGTTCAGGTTGTTGAGATAGGTGGTGTGGTGCTTGCCGTAGTGGAAGCCGATGGTGCCGGCATTGATCACCGGGCTCAGGGCGTCATCGGCATAGGGGAGGGGCTTCATGGTAAATGGGGCACTCATTATTTCGCTCCTTCTTTCTGTATCCTGGTCTGCTCTGGGTGCCAGTCGGCCGAGGCCCTAGATAGAGCATCGGCCGGCAAAGGAAAACCAAGCTGCACCAGAGACATGGCGATAATTTGACGCCCGGGCCCGCCAGTACCGCCGGCCGCTGTCGCGGCCCCCCTCTGGCGGGCGCCGGCCTCGGCTGGTTTTCCTGTTGTCTCAATACTATAGTCGGGTCCGAGAGAATATTTCAAAGCCGGGCGGCAAAGATCCTGCCAGCCGGGCGCGACCGGCCGCCGGGCCGGAACCGGCCGGGCGGCTCTCCGGGCACAATGATACGGACGATATGAAGGTACTGGGCATTACCGGCTGGAGCGGATCGGGCAAGACCACGCTGCTGGCCGACCTGATTCCGCTGCTGGTCGCCCAGGGCCTGCGGGTCTCGACCATCAAGCACGCCCATCACGACTTCGACGTCGACCAGGCGGGCAAGGATTCCTACCGGCATCGTGCGGCCGGCGCCAGCGAGGTGCTGATCAGCTCGGCGCGGCGTTTCGCCCTGATGCGCGAGCTGCGCGGCGAGCCGGAACCGGGGCTGGCCGAACTGCTGGCGCGGCTGACACCGGTTGATCTGGTGCTGGTCGAGGGCTTCAAGCGCGAGGCGCATCCGAAGATCGAGGTCTGGCGCGCCGATACCGGCAAGCCGATGCTGCAGCCCGACGATCCGCAGATCATCGCCGTGGCGAGCGACGCGCCGATCGACGGCCTGACTGTGCCGCTGCTCGATGCCGGCGACGTGGCCGGCATTGCCGCGTTCATCCGCCGCTGGCTGGCGGACGGCGACGCGGCGGCCGCGGCCGCAACCGGGGCCCGCCGTGGCGCGGCTGAGTAACGACTGCTTCGCCCATGACGGGGCGCTGACCGGGCTCGGCGCGGCGCTCGGCGGCCTGCTCGGTCGCCTGCAGCCGGTGGCCGCGGCCGAGACCCTGCCGCTGGCCGCCTGTGCTGGCCGTGCGCTGGCAGAACCGGTGGCGGCACAACGATCCGTGCCACCGCATGACAATTCCGCCGTCGATGGCTATGCCGTCTTCCATGCCGACCTGTCGCCGGATGGCGAAACCCGCCTGCCGGTGGCCGGCCGTGCCGCGGCGGGGCATCCGCTGGCCGCCGGGCAGGCGCGCAGCAGCGCCGTGCTGGTGCTGACCGGCGCGCCGATGCCGGCCGGCATTGCCGGCCAGCCCGGGCCGGATACCGTACTGATGCAGGAAGACTGCCGGCTGGAAGACGGCCAGGTGGTGATCCCGCCCAGTATTGCCCGCGGCGCCAACCGCCGGCTGGCCGGCGAGGATATCCGCGCCGGCGCTGCGATGCTGGCGGCGGGCCGGCGGCTGACCCCGGCCGACCTGGCGCTTGCCGCCGCCGCCGGCCATGCGGTGCTGCCCGTATTCCGGCCGCTGCGCATCGCGCTGCTGTCGACCGGCGATGAACTGCACCAGGCGGGCGCGGCATTGCCGCCGGGCGGCATCCATGATGCCAACCGGCCGCTGCTGGCGGCCCTGCTGGCGCGGACTGGCTGCGTGGTCAGCGATCTCGGCATCCAGCCAGACCGGCGCGATCATCTGGCGGCCGTCTTCGCCGCAGCAGCACGAGATCACGATGCCATCGTCACGTCGGGCGGCGTGTCGGGCGGTGCCGAGGACCATGTGAAGGACGCCATCGCTGCCGCCGGCGGGCAGTTGCATATGTGGCGGCTGGCGATCCGGCCGGGCAAGCCGGTGGCGCTCGGCCAGATCGGCGCCGTGCCGGTTTTCGGCCTGCCCGGCAATCCGGTGGCGGCGGCGCTGACCTTCGCCTTTTTCGCCGGGCCGCTGCTGCAGCGGCTGGGCGGTTATGTGCCGCTGCGCCCGCGCGGCTATCCGGTGACCGCGGATTTCGCCTGGGACAAGAAACCGGGGCGGCGCGAATGGCTGCGGGTTTCGCTGCGGGATGATGGTGCCGGCGGCTGGCTGGCGCAGCCCTATCCCGTCGATGGCTCCGGCATCCTCACGTCGCTGACCCGCAGCGATGGCGTGATCGAACTGGCCGAAGACAGCACCGGCCTGCGGCCCGGCGACCGGGTTGTATTTTATGGCTTCGAGGGACTGGGTTTGTAACGGTTCAGCTGCTGCCGACCTGGCGGAGAATGTGGTTGGGCTTCAGCGTGTCGGCGAAACCGGGGGTGTCGATGATGGGGGCAACCGCGTCGCCCTCGACGAAGCCGAAGCCGGCCGCGATGGCCGTCGAGACGTCGTCGGAAGTGGCAACATAGGCGAGCACGGATTCCATGCGATGCAGGCCGGCGCGCTTGGCAAAGTTCGACAGGATATTGAGCCGCTTGCCGATATCCGGCTCATCCTGGGGAACCCAGGTCGAGAAGGTGTGGCAGCCGGTGGTGGCGTAGATGTCGATCAAGCGGAAGTCCGGCGGGATATGCAGGACCCGCGTGGAGCAGAACGGCTGGATATAGGCCATCACCTCGGCGACGCGGCTGGCCGGCGTGCCGGCGGGTATGTTGTGGATGGCCATGCCGAGGAATTTGGAGATGCCGGCCGGAACTTCCTTCAGCCGGGCGAAGTAAACGTCGCGCAGCTTCGACTGGGCAAGGGTGTCGAAATTGACCGACATGATGGCGATGCCCTTGCGTCCGCTGGTCAGCATGCGGTGGATGCCGAGCAGGCCGGTGGTCAGGGTATAGCGGTCGAGCTGGAACGGCAGATCGGCTGGATTCTCGAGAAACGGATCATCGATTTCCAGAGCGGGCCGCCCGGTCGGCGTATGGGTGACCACGGAATGATAAACGTCGAAGCTGCGCCGTTTGATGCTGAAAGCCGGGTAGAAGCCGGCCTGGCATTCCTTGAGGAAAGCGGCCACGGTCTTCTTCTGGAACAGGCCGGCCAGCGATTGATCGAGGTCTGCGAGATCGGGGCCGGCACCGGTGACGGTCGGTTTCGCTGACGGCTGTACGATTTCCGGATCGGCCTCGGCGCCCTGGTGGAAAAAGGTGACGTTGCCGTCTTCGGTATCGTCGGCAGCCACAGATGCCCGGACATACTCGACAAGATCCTGCAGCGAGTTGACCTTCTGCAGCACGAGGCTGCGATCCACTTCCGCCACGGTCGAGGAGACAATCACCTCGTGCCCCGCCGGCAACTCACCGACGACCAGCTTCTGGATCTCGTCGGCAATGACCTTGGCCTTGAAGGCCGCTTCCTGGCGGCCGAGCCGGGTGAACAGGATCAGATAGTTTTCGTCGTCGACCTTGTAAAAGACATCGGTGGCATCAAGGCGGCGCCGGAATATGCCCTCTACCAGGCCGATAATCTGCTCGGACCGCTGTCCCCATTTGTCGCCCAGCTGCCGTTTAACACCACCGAGGCCGATCAGCTGCATCGTGCCGGCTGGCAGCTTCTCGGGAAGCGCAGACGCCCGTTGCGCGCCCTTGGGAGGTTCGGTCGCCGGATGCTTATGCGGCGACGGGGCCGCCTCCTCGTCGCCGAACAGGTAGCCACCGATCTTGCCCATGAAGGTTTTTGGCGGCGGTTGAGTCATGCGGCTCCCGGAGGGGCGACCGATGGTTGGTGGCGGCTGTCCATGCCGGCCTGATGCTCCCCTGCGCGAAACTATACCCTGCTTGTACCCAGTCTTGTCAAAGCGCAACCTCAGGGCGCGATCCGGCAGGACGGGGCCGCCGCCCGGCCAGCCGGCTCAGAGAATGGTCGGGTTCGGCGCGTCGCCGTAGACCGCCTTGGGGTCGAAGGTCTTCTCGGTTTCCTCGAACTTCAGCGCCACCGGCTGGTCGGCCGGCTGGCCGGTCGGCACCGAGCGGTAGAAGCAGGACCGGTAGCCGACATGGCAGGAGGCATCGCCGGGGATCTTGACGCGCAGCCAGACGGCATCCTGGTCGTCGTCGATGCGCAGCTCGACCACCTTCTGCACCAGGCCCGAGGTGGCGCCCTTGTGCCACAGCACCTTGCGGCTACGGCTCCAGTAATGCGCCTCGCCGGTCGCGATGGTGCGGGTCAGCGCCTCGGCATTCATGTAGCCGAGCATCAGCACCTCGCCGCTGTCGGCATCGGTGGTCACGCAGGGCAGCAGGCCTTCGGCGTCGAACTTCGGCGCCAGGTCGCTGCCTTCCTCGACCTGTTCCACGGAAACGCGCTTGGAAAACACGGGTCAGCTCCTGTCCCGGCGGGGCCGCGGTCACATTCGGGACCGGGCGGCAAGATGCCGGATTGCTCTTCAAAGATGGGCCGTTATATATCGTCGGGCGGCCCCTGCTTCAAGCCAAGCCGCCGGAGCTGTCATGCTGAATGCCCTGTACAACGAGAAAATCCTTAATTTTGCGGCACATATCGGCCAGACCGAGCGCCTGACGGCGCCGGATGCGACGGTGACGCACCACAGTCCGCTGTGCGGCAGCCGGATCACCGTGGATGTCAGCCTCGGCCCGGACGGCCGGGTCGCCGGCTACGGCCAGCAGGTCCGCGCCTGTGCGCTCGGCCAGGCGGCGGCCGCGATCCTGGGGCAGCATGTGGTCGGCCAGGATGCTGCTGCCCTGCGTGAACTGGTCGGCATCATGCGCCGGATGCTGAAGGAGGACGGCCCGCCTCCGGGTGCGGATTTCGCCGGCGGCGCCTTTGCCGATCTTGCGGTGCTGACCCCGGTGCGCGAGCACAAGGCGCGCCACAATGCCGTGCTGCTGCCCTTCGAGGCGGTGGTCAAGGCGATCGACCAGATCGAGGCCGGCCGGCAGTCGGCCAGCGCTTAAGATCTGGGACCTAGGCGGCCTTCAGTTCGGCCTTTGCCACGTTGCGGATCAGCGCAATCATGCCGTTCAGGCCGTTGATCCGGTTCGAGGTGATGTTTTCCCACACGCCGATCTTGTCGAGGAAGTCGGGCGGCGTATCGACAATCTCCTGCGCCGTGCGGCCGGAATAGACTTTCAGCAGCAGCGCGATCAGCCCGGCAACGATCTCGGATTCGCTGCTGGCCTGGTAATAGACATGGCCGTCGCGCGCCTCGCCATGCAGCCAGGCGCGGTTGATGCAGCCCTTCACCCGCCAGTCGTCGGTGCGCAACTCGTCCGGATAGGGCGGCAGGGCGCGACCGAGGTCGATCAGGAAGCGGTAACGGTCCATCCAGTCATCGAAGAGCGCGAAATCCTCGACGATCTGCTGCTGGGTTTCCTGGATGCTTTCGCTCATGGTCTGATCCTTACGACGCCACGCGCCAGGTGGTTTCGCCGGCCTTGTCCTCAAGCAGGACGCCGCGTGCCGCCAGCGTATCGCGGATGCGGTCGGATTCCACCCAGTCCTTGCGGGCGCGGGCGGCGCGGCGGGCCGCGATCAGCCCCTCGATTTCGGCCACGTCGACATCGGCGGCCACGTCGCCCTTCAGCCAGGCGGCCGGGTCCTGCTGCAGCAGGCCGAGCAGCCGGCCGGCGGCCTGCAACTGGCCCTTCAGGCGGGCGCGTTCAGCCGGGTCGGTTGCCTTGTTGGCGGCACTGGCAAGCTGGTGCAGTTCGGCCAGCGCCTTCGGCGTGTTGAGGTCGTCGGCCAGCGCGGCGACGAAGCCGTCCGGGGCAGTGTCGCTGCCCGCCGTGACATCCTTCAGGCCATCGAGGGCGCGATAGAGCCGGTCGAGCTGGGCCTTCGCCTCGCGCAGGCCGGCCGCGGTCCAGTCGAGCGGCTGGCGGTAATGCGCCGACAGCAGGGCCAGCCGGATCGCCTCGCCGGGCGCCTGCTTCAGCAGGTCGTGCACCAGCAGCACGTTGCCGATCGACTTCGACATCTTCTCGGACTCGATGTTGACGAAGCCATTGTGCATCCAGTAGCGGCTGAACAGCCGGCCGCCATGGGCGCAGGTGCTCTGGGCGATCTCGTTTTCGTGGTGCGGAAAGATCAGGTCATGGCCGCCGCCATGGATGTCGATGGTGGCGGGACCGAGATTCTGTTCGATCATCGCCGAGCATTCGATATGCCAGCCCGGCCGGCCGCGGCCCCAGGGGCTGTCCCAGCCGGGCAGGTCGGGCGGCGAAGGCTTCCACAGCACGAAATCGGCCGGGTCGCGCTTGTAGGGGGCCACCTCGACGCGGGCGCCGGCGACCATGTCGTCGCGGCTGCGGCCCGACAGCCGGCCGTATTCGGCAAAGGACGGCACGCTGAACAGCACATGGCCCTCGGCCGGATAGGCATGGCCGCTGGCGACCAGCCGCTCGATCATCGCGACGATGGCGGGGATATGCCTGGTCACGCGCGGCTCGATCACCGGCGGCAGGGCGCCAAGTGCTGCCATGTCGTCGCTGTAGACAGTGTGATAGCGCTCGGTGATGGTGCCGATCGGCACACCCTCGGCCTTCGCGGCGGCATTGATCTTGTCGTCGACGTCGGTGACGTTGCGGACATAGACGACCTGCGGATAGGCCTGCTGCAGCAGCCGGTAGAGCGTGTCGAAGACGACCACGGGCCGCGCATTGCCGATATGGGCGTAGTTGTAGACGGTCGGGCCGCAGACATACATTGTCACCCGCTGCGGATCCTGCGGGACGAAATTCTCTTTCTGGCGGGTCAGCGTGTTGTAGAGCTGAATCTGCATGGCCGGGCCGATCTCCTTGGCCCGGAATATAGGGTATGCGCGGCGAAGCGCAACCGGCCGGATTGCTGCCGGCGCTCCGATTCAGCGTGGAAAACCGGCTATTTGAGGTAGTTCACCAGGGACAGCTGCAGGGTGTCGCGGGTGATCACGTAGCTGGCCTCCAGCGAGCTCTGCAGGTTCTTGATGGTCACCGAAACCGCAGCCTGGTCGACATTCTCGATCGAGCCGATGCGGGTCTTCAGCACATCCTGCGAATGGGCATGCCGGTCCTGGACCTCTTTCAGCTGCTGCTGCACATAGCCGTTGCGCGAGGCGACGGTCTTCAGGTCGTTGATTGCGGTCAGAAGCTGCGTCCGGGCATCGTCGACCCGCACCTGGTAGTTGCTGGGATTGGTGGTGACATCGGCGGTGGCGTCGCGGAAGCGCATCAGGGCATCGACCAGTTCCTGGAAGCCGCCTTCGGCCGCCGACACGCCGTAAGAGACCTGCTCGGTGTCGTCGGAGTACAGCTGCACGCCCTGATAGTTGTAGGTGTTGGCCAGCGTGCCGGTATTGCTGAGCAGAAAGTCGGTGGCCGCAGCATAGGGAGCCGGCGGATAGGCACCGGCGGTGGCCGCCGCCGCGAAGGGCACCGGATAGCCGGCGGCGCCGGGCACCAGGTTGGCGGCATAGGCGGTCGGCAACTGGGAGAGCTGGCCATTGATCGGATTGACGGTGTAGTCGGTGCCGCCGAACAGGTAACGCGCACCATCCTTGACTTGCATCAGGCTGCCGACCTGGTCGAGCAGGGTTTCGACCTGCACGCGAGGCGCCGCAGTCTGCGCAAAGAACGGATCGCGGTTCTTGATCATCATATCCTGCGCATCGGTCGCGATATCGATGATCTTTTCGATGGTGGTAGCATAGAGGGCGACGCGATTCTGTGCAGTCTGCACGCCCTTGACGTAGTTGTCGACCGTGCCGAGCTGGGATTTGAGGTCGCCGAGTTCCAGCGCCCGCTGCGACACGCCGATCAGGCCACCGGCATAGCGGCCGGAACCGAGCTGTTCGTTCTGCTTGTTCAGCTGCTGGGTCAGCAGCGAGATGTTCCGGGTGAACAGAAGCTGCTGGGCGAGCTGTGAAGAACCGGTGACCGAAACCATCACTTACCTCCCGATGTTGACCAGCTGGTCGAACATCTGTGTTACCGTGTTCATGACATTGGCCAGGGCGGCATAGTTGTTCTGCAGGATCTGCAGCTGGGCCAGTTCGTCGTCGATGTTGACGCCGGTCAGATTCTTGAACTTCTGGTCGAGCGCGTTGTGCTGCCGCTCGGCGGTGTCGCGGCCGCTCTCGTTGTCGGCTGCGGTTTTGGCGTGATAGGCCATCACGCCGTTGGCCAGGTCGAAGATATTGACGTTATTGATCGAAAGACCGTTCGGATCGGCGGCGCGGTTGATCTGCGTGCTGGTCAGCGCCGTGGTGCGCATCGCCTGCTGGACGGCGCCGGCGCGGGTCTCGTCGACATTGGTCGGTGTCGTCTTCAGGGCGGCGAGCACGTCGATGTCGCCGGCTTCGGCATTGGCGGTCGGGGTGGCGAAGAACTGCTCCACCGCGCCGGTGGCCGGGTCGTCATAGGCATTGTTGATGACCGTGACCAGGTTGGCGGCGAATGCGTCGAGCTGGTTGAAGAATTTCTGCAGCATGCCGACGTTCGGGTCGGAGTTGTTCAATGCCGTGGTGCTGTTGTCCAGGTAGTCGAGCGAGGCGCGGATCGAGCCGTCGAGAAAGCCGTTGTTCAGCGATGCGGTGCCGCCAGCCACAGTGATCGTGTTGGTCGAGGCCGTGTAGACCAGCTGCTGCGCCACCGAGCCGACCAGCTGGGTGCCGCCTTCGGTGTAGATGAACAGTTCATTGCGGTCGTTGATGATGGTGCGGATACCGACCTTGTCGGCGATCTTGGTCACTTCGGCGTCGCGCAGATCCTCAAGGTCGCCAACCTCGCCGCCGCCGGCGGAACGCGAGGCGATCTGCGCATTCAGCTTGGCGATCTGGACGGCGGACACATTGATCGCGTCGATGTCGGTCTGGATGTTCTGCTGGCCGCGGGTCTGCAGGGTGGACTGCAGGCCGTTCAGGCGGCGGATTTCGGTGGTCAGTTCGATGCCGCGCTGGACCAGCAGGTTCTTGGTGGCGTCGTCTTCCGGGGTCGCTTCGAGCTGCTTCCAGGCATCTTCGAAACGCGTCATCATCGCCAGCAGGGTCGGCTGGTCGCCGGTCGTCGTGGTGGCATCAAGGGCCTCGGCCAGGCCCTTGGCATAATCGAGCGACTTGTCGAGGCGGCCGAAATCGGCCTCGGCGGCATAGAGGTCGGCCTGCACTTCGGGTGCCACCACGCGGGTGATGCTGGCAATCAGCGCGGCCTGGGGGTAGCCGTCGCTGGCCGGAGTGGTCAGCGCGGCAACCTTGCGGCTGTAGCTCGGATTCTGCGCGTTCGAGACGTTGCCCGAGACAAGCCGCGTCTGGTTCTGCAGGGTCTGCAGGCCGAAGACGGCAGTATTAAGCGCGGCGCTGAGAGACATGGCACAGGATCCTTTTAGGTGACCGGCGACGCGTTCTGCGTCGCCGGCAGATCACTTAGCGGCGGATGTTGATCGTCTCCTGCAGCAGATCGTCGGATGCCGTGATGATGCGGGCATTGGCCGAGTAGATACGCTGGGCGACGATCAGCTTGGAGAATTCCTCCGCGATGTCGACGTTGGAGCCTTCGACTGCGGCCGACACATAGTCGCCGGCACCGCTGGAGCCTGACTGCACCAGCACCGCCGCGCCGGATCCGGGGGTTTCAACGAAAGCATTGCCGTTGACGCGGTCGAGCTCGGTCGGATCGCGGAACTTGACCATCGGGATCTGGTAGAACTTCTTGACGTTGCCGTTGTCGAAGGTCACCGAAACGAAGCCGTCCTGGTCGATGGCAAGGCTCTTGAAGTTGCCCTGCGGCACACCGTTCTGGCTGAAGTCATTCAGGGTCAGGGTGTCGCCGGCATACTGCGTGGTGCCGATCGAGTTGCCGAAGGAGCCGAGGTCGAGCCGGATGGCCTGCGTGCCGGAGCCGTAGTCGAGGTTGAACGAGAAGGAGGCATCGTCGTCGATGGCGCCTGCCGCCGAGGCAGTCAGGCCGCCGCCAGTGGTGAGGCCGGAAATGGTGCCGGGCGAAACCGTGGTGCCGCCGACGGTGCCGCCGAAGCTGACCGTTGCCGGGCCGAACGAAGACACGGTGGCGCCGGTGGCGCCGACCTGCAGCGTCCAGGTGTTAGTGCCGATGCGGGTCCAGTTCAGGTCGAGCGTGCGGGCGTTGCCCAGCGAGTCGAAGATCTGGATCGAACTGGTCGACAGGGTGGCCGGCAGGGCGCTGGTCGTCGGGTCGACGGCGTTGGAGGGCAGGTTGGCGGCATAGTCGACCACCGTGGTGGCGACCGGTGCATCGAGCAGGTTGGAGACACGCACTTCCTGGGTCGACGAGGTATCCACCACGTTGGTGGTCGGGTCGACCGACCAGCCGCGCAGGAAGTAGCCCGAGGAGTTCACCAGGTAGCCGTCGACATTCTGGTTGAAGTCGCCGACGCGGGTGTAATAGCCGGTGGTCTCGAAGGTGGGCAGGCCGGTCGAGGCATTCTCGCCGTTCTTCTTGGAGACCGGGATGAAGCCGCCGCCGACCACCGCGATCGAGGTGGTGGATGACACCTGCTGGATCGAGCCCTGGGTGTTGTTGGCGAAGAAGGGCTGGTTGATCGCACCGCCTGGCGAGTGCGTGTTCGCCTGGGCGCTCGACTGGGTCACGATCGTCTGGAAGCGCGATTCGACCTTCTTGTAGCCGTTCGTATTCGCGTTCGCGACGTTGTCCGAAATATAGCTGATCGCGGTCGACTGGCCGTTCAGGCCGGTAATCGCGGTCTGCATCGCACCACTGATCGTCATAACACTGTCTCCTGGCTGGAAATCCGGTTTGGCCAGAACAGAGCAAGCGGCGTGCCAGTTCGTTGCGTGAGACCTAACGCATTAATATTTCAGAATATTTCGTAACATTACGACAGGCGTGTAACTGGGAAACTTCTGCCGCATGGCGATGGCGGGCGACCCGGCACGGCAGAAATTGCCGGGTCGGGGCTGCCGCCCAGGGGGCGGAAACTGCTGAAAAAAGGAGAAAAATCCGGCGCGGCTCAGCCGCGGTTGAGGCCCGGAATCCACAGGACGTCGCCGGCACCGTCCTGGTTGGCATGCCGGCTGGCCACGAACAGGTGGTCGGACAGCCTGTTTATATAGGCGAGCGCGGCGGGGTTGATCCGCTCGGCATCCTGCAGGGCAGTGACCAGGCGCTCGGCGCGGCGCACGATGGTGCGGGCCAGGTGCAGATAGGCGGCGGCCGGGCTGCCGCCGGGCAGCACGAAGGACGTCAGTGGCGCCAGCCGGGCATTGAGGGCGTCGATTTCGGCCTCCAGCCGGTCGACCTGGACCTGGTCGACGCGCAGCGGCCGGCGGCGGCCTTCCTCGTCCTCCGGGGTCGAGAGGTCGGCGCCGAGGTCGAACAGGTCGTTCTGGATGCGCGACAGCATGGCGTCGAGGTCGATGCCGGCGGTATGCAGCCGGGCCAAGCCGATGGTGGCATTGGCCTCGTCGACGGCGCCATAGGCCTCGACCCGCAAGTCATGCTTGGGCACCCGCTCGCCATTGCCCAGCGAGGTCATGCCCTTGTCGCCGCCGCGGGTATAGATCCTGTCGAGCTTGACCATGGCCGGCGGCTCAGCGGAACACGAAGCTGGCCACCGCGATCAGGATGATGGCGATGAATTGCAGGACGATGCGCAGCCGCATCAGCTTGTTGGAATAGGACCGGTTGAAGCTGCCGCCACGGAACAGCGAATAGATGCCGACGCACAGCACCAGGAAGGTGCCGATGGCGAAGACCGGGATCAGGGCCTTGACGAGGTGTTCCATGCACCGAGGATACTGCGCCGGCCGGCCGGGTTAAACCGTCCTGGTGGCCCGATCACGCGGCAATCGGTCGCGGCGGCTGCCGCAGGGTCAGCCGTTGCGGGCCTCCAGCAGGCGGCGGGCGATCACCTGGGCCTGGATTTCCGCGGCGCCCTCGAAAATGTTGAGGATGCGGGCGTCACACAGGACCCGGCTGATCGGGTATTCCTCGGCATAGCCGTTGCCGCCATGCACCTGCAGGGCGTTGTCGGCATTGGCCCAGGCGATGCGGGCGGCCAGCAGCTTGGCCATGCCGGCCTCGAGGTCGCAGCGATGGCCCTCGTCCTTTTCGCGGGCGGCGAAATAGCAGAGCTGGCGCGCCAGCATGGTCTCGACCGCCATCCAGGCGATCTTGCCGTGCACGCGCGGGAAGCTGTAGATCGGCTTGCCGAACTGGACCCGTTCGGTGGCATATTTCAGGCCGAGTTCCAGCGCGCATTGGGCGACGCCGAGTGCGCGGGCACCGGTCTGGATGCGGGCGCTTTCAAAGGTTTCCATCAGCTGCTTGAAGCCCTGGCCCTCGCGGCCGCCCAGCAGGTTCTCGGCCTTCACGGCAAAGCCGTCGAAGCCGATCTCGTATTCCTTCATGCCGCGGTAGCCGAGCACCTTGATCTCGCCGCCGGTCATGCCTTCGGCCGGGAAGGGGTTGGCATCGTCGCCGCGCGGCTTCTCGGCCAGGAACATCGACAGGCCCTTGTAGCCCTTTTCGTTCGGATCGGTGCGGACCAGCAGGGTCATCAGGTCGGTGCGGGCGGCATGGGTGATCCAGGTCTTGTTGCCGGTCACCTTATAGATGTCGCCGTCCTTCACCGCCCGGGTGCGTAAGCTGCCGAGGTCCGAGCCGGTGTTGGGCTCGGTGAATACCGCCGTCGGCAGGATTTCGCCGGCGGCCAGTTTGGGCAGCCATTTCTGCCGCTGCTCCTCGGTGCCGCCGCACATGATCAGCTCGGCGGCGATCTCGGCCCGGGTGCCGAGGCTGCCGACGCCGATATAGGCGCGGCTGAGTTCCTCCGAGACGACGCACATGGCCATCTTGCCCAGTCCGTGCCCGCCGTATTCCTCGGGGATGGTCAGGCCGAAGACGCCGAGCGCGGCCATCTCGTCGACCACCGCCATCGGGATGAACTCGTCCTTGCGGTGCCAGTCATGGGCGAAGGGCGCCACCTTGTCCTCGCCGAAGCGGCGGAACTGCTCGCGTACCATCGTCATCGTCTCGTCGAGGCCGGTCGCGCCGAAGTCGCCGGTCGCCAGTCCGTCCTGGATCAGGGCGGCGATGCGGCTGCGCACCGCGGGCGTGTTGCCGCGCGCGGTCAGCAGCACGACGGCCGGGACCTGCAGGGCCTGGCGGGCCTCGTCGGGCACCCCGAGGTCGGCCAGCCGGCAGACCTCGACCTGGCTCATCGGGATGCCGCCGGCGATCTGGGCAAGGTATTCGCCGAAACCGGCCTGCAGGATCAGCTGCTCCAGTTCGCGCAGGCGGTCCTCGCCCTGCAGGCGCTCGGCCCAGTGCAGCGTCTCCTTGAGCGTCGCCACATAGGTGGCGAGCCAGGCCAGCCCGTGGGTGGCGAACTGCTCCTCTTCCAGCCGGGCAGCGTCGATGCGGCCATCGGCGCCACGCACCAGCTGGGCCACCGCCGCGGTGGCGGTCCCCAGCAGCTGCTCGGCCGCCTTCAGCGCGGTGACGCAGGCCGGCAGCAGGTCGGGGATGATCAGGTTGACGGAATCGGCAGGCAGTTTGGGGGCAGCAGACATACGATTTGCGACTCTGTGTTGAAGGGGGCAGTACGGCCGGCGGGATCGCTCCCGCCGGCCGGTCAGCGTCGAGAGGGGTTTAGGAATTCCCCGCTTCGACCGCATCCTCAATCGTGCGCAGGCCCGGCGTCTTGGCGCTGACGAGCACCGCCATGTTGCCGGGCTTATGCTGGTTTTTCCACATTTTTGTATGGGCACGCGGGATGTCGGCCCAGGCAAAGACCTCCGACATGCAGGGGTCGAGGCGGCGTTCGATGACCAACTGGTTGGCCTGGCTGGCCTGCAGCAGGTTGGCGAAATGGCTGCCCTGGATGCGCTTCTGCCGCATCCAGACGAAGCGGGCGTCGAAGGTGAGGTTGAAACCGGTGGTGCCGGCGCAGAACACCACCATGCCGCCGCGCTTCACCACGAAGCAGGAGACCGGGAAGGTCTGTTCGCCGGGATGCTCGAAGACGAAGTCGACGTCGTTGCCCTTGCCGGTGATTTCCCAGATCGCTTTGCCGAACTCGCGGCACTTCTTCATGTAGGCGCCGTATTTCTCGGCATCCAGCACCGGCGGCAGCTGCCCCCAGCAGTCGAAATCGTTGCGGTTGACCACGCCCTTGGCGCCGAGGCTCATGACGAAGTCGCGCTTGGACGGGTCCGAGATCACGCCGATCGCATTGGCGCCGGAAATCGCGATCAGCTGGATCGCCATCGAGCCGAGGCCGCCGGCGGCGCCCCAGACCAGCACATTGTGGCCCGGCCGCAGGATATGCGGGCGATGGCCGAACAGCATGCGGTAGGCGGTGGCCAGCGTCAGCGTGTAGCAGGCGCTTTCCTCCCAGGTCAGGTGCTTGGGCCGCGGCATCAGCTGGCGCGACTGCACGCGGGCGAACTGGGCGAAGCTGCCGTCCGGCGTCTCGTAGCCCCAGATGCGTTGCGACGGCGAATTCATCGGGTCGCCGCCGTTGCATTCCTCGTCGTCGCCGTCATCCTGATTGCAGTGGACGATGACCTCGTCGCCGACCTTCCAGCGCTTGACGCGGCGGCCGACCGCATAGACCACGCCGGCGGCATCCGAGCCGGCGATATGGAAGGGCGCCTTGTGCACGTCGAAGGGCGAGATCGGCACGCCGAGCCCGGCCCAGACGCCGTTGTAGTTGACGCCGGCGGCCATCACGAGAATCAGTACTTCGTCGGCATCGATTTCCGGCGTGGGGACGACCTCGAGCTGCATGGAGTCTTCCGGCGGACCGTGGCGCTCGCGGCGGATCACCCAGCCATACATGTTCTTCGGCACGTGGCCGACCGGCGGAATCTCGCCGACCTCGTAAAGATCCTTGTAGCCGCCCTTGGCGGGGGCACCGCCCGCGGTCTGCAGCGCCACTACAGACCCACCCGTATTCGACATGGCGAAACTCCTCTTTTGCTTCCCTGGCCCCCTCTGGCGGGGCAATTTCTTCTCTTGTTGCGCCGGTTCGACCGGGACTAGCCTTGGCCGGCGCTGCGAGACGGCGATATGCAACGCAACTGCCATCTTTTCGCGGCAGCGAAAGAATGGCAAGATCGTTTTGCATTGCAGCAGAGGTTATGTTATTTCGGCTCCGTGACGCAAGGGGCAACATAATGACCCTACGTCAACTTGATATGGAATAAAATTATGACTTCGACTCGCCAGACCGATCCCGCCGACGCAAAGATTGTTCGCACTCGCACAATCGCTGCGGATGCCCCGGGTGCCGCCACCCGCGACAAGCCATGGTTGTTCCGCACCTATTCGGGCCACAGCTCGGCCACCGCGTCCAATGAACTGTACCGGACCAATCTCGGCCGCGGCCAGACCGGCCTGTCGGTCGCCTTCGACCTGCCGACCCAGACCGGTTACGACAGCGACCATGTGCTGGCGCGCGGCGAGGTCGGCAAGGTCGGCGTGCCGGTCTGCCATCTCGGCGACATGCGGCTGCTGTTCGACCGGATTCCGCTCGCCCAGATGAACACCTCGATGACCATCAACGCGCCGGCGGCCTGGCTGCTGGCGCTGTATGTCGCTGTCGCCGAGGAGCAGGGCACCAGCCGCGCCGAACTGAACGGCACGGTGCAGAACGACATCATCAAGGAATACCTGTCGCGCGGCACCTACATCTTCCCGCCGGCGGCCTCGATGCGGCTGATCACCGATGTGATCGCCTTCACCTACCGCGAACTGCCCAAGTGGAACCCGACCAATGTCTGCAGCTATCACCTGCAGGAGGCCGGCGCGACCCCGGTGCAGGAGCTGGCCTATGCGCTGGCGACCGCGATTGCCGTGCTGGATGCCGTGCGCGACAGCGGCCAGGTGCCGCCGGAGGATTTCGCCCAGGCCTTCAGCCGCATCAGCTTTTTCGTCAATGCCGGCATCCGGTTTGTCACCGAGATCTGCAAGATGCGGGCCTTCGTCGACCTGTGGGAGGAAATCGGCCGCGAGCGCTATGGCGTCACCGATCCCAGGGCCTTGCTATTCCGCTATGGCGTGCAGGTCAATTCGCTCGGCCTGACCGAACCGCAGCCGGAGAACAACGTCTATCGCATCCTGCTCGAGATGCTGGCGGTGGTGCTGTCCAAGAAGGCCCGCGCCCGCGCCGTGCAGCTGCCGGCCTGGAACGAGGCGCTCGGCCTGCCGCGGCCGTGGGACCAGCAATGGTCGCTGCGCCTGCAGCAGATCGTCGCCTACGAGACCGACCTGCTGGAATACGGCGACCTGTTCGACGGCAATCCCGCCATCGAAGCCAAGGTCGAGGAGCTGAAACAGGCGGCGCGCGCCGAACTCAAGCGCATCGCCGATCTGGGCGGTGCCATCCCGGCGGTCGAATCCGGCTATCTCAAGCAGGCGCTGGTCGAGAGCAATACGGCGCGCGTGCGCGGCATCGAGACCGGCGGGATTACGGTGGTCGGCGTCAACAAGTTCACCGAAAGCGCACCCTCGCCGCTGGTCGGCTCCGAGGATGGCGCCATCATGACGGTCGATCCGGCCGCCGAGGCCGAGCAGATCGAACGCCTGAAGGCCTGGCGGGCGCAGCGCGACCAGCAGGCCGTCGATGCCGCGCTGGCCGACCTGAAGGCGGCGGCGAAAGACGGCCGCAACATCATGGAACCGAGCATTGCCGCGGCGAAAGCCGGGGTCACCACCGGCGAATGGGCGGCGACCTTGCGCGGCGTGTTCGGCGAATACCGCGCACCGACCGGCGTGGCGGCGGCGTCGAATGCGCTGAGCGACGACGGCATGGACGACCTGCGCGGCGAGGTCGCGGCGGTGGCGAAACGGCTCGGCCGGCCGGTCAAGCTGCTGGTCGGCAAGCCGGGGCTGGACGGCCATTCCAACGGCGCCGAGCAGATCGCGGTGAAGGCGCGCGACTGTGGCATGGAGGTGGTCTACGAGGGCATCCGCCTGACGCCCGAGCAGATCGTCGCTGCAGCGCTGGAAGAGGGCGTGCATCTGGTCGGCCTGTCGATCCTGTCGGGCAGCCATGTCGAACTCGCCACCGAAGTGATGGAGCGCATGCGCAAAGACGGCATCGGCGATGTGCCGGTCGTCGTCGGCGGCATCATCCCGCCGGAAGACGCCGCGCGCCTGAAGGCGGCCGGCATTGCCGGGGTGTTCACGCCGAAGGATTACGACCTGACCCAGATCATGCGCGAGATCGCCCGGCTGGTTGACAGCCGCTTCAGCAAGGCGGCCTGATAAGCGGTATGTTCCGGATTCTGACGGTTGCCTGGGCCCTCGGCCTGATCGCCAGCGGCTTCGCGCCCTATGACCGCGGCACCTGGCTGATGGAGGTGCTGCCTGCCATCATCGCCTGGCCGATCCTGTTCGCCACGCGGCAGCGTTTCCGCTTCACCGATCTCGCCTATGCGCTGATCATGGTGCATGGCCTGATCCTGATGGCCGGTGGTGCCTGGACCTATGCCCGGGTGCCGTTCGGTTTCTGGATCGAGGATGCCTTCGGCCTGTCGCGCAACCCCTACGACAAGATCGGCCATTTCGCCCAGGGCTTCGTGCCGGCCATCATCGCACGCGAATTGCTGGTTCGCGTCTTCCGCATCGGCAGCGGCCGGCTGGTCGCCTTCCTCGCCGTCAGCATCTGTCTCGCCATCAGCGCGGCTTACGAGCTGGTCGAATGGGGCGCGGCGCTGGCGCTGGGGCAGGGCGCCGACGAATTCCTCGGCACCCAGGGCGATCCCTGGGATACCCAGTCGGATATGCTGATGGCGCTGATCGGCGCGCTGGCGGTGCTGCTGCTGTGGCCATTGCATGACCGCGCCATGCAGCGCGTGAAGGGCGGTTGAGCGGCGCGCAGCCGGGCCATGTCGATGTTGCATAGCCGCTGTTGCGTCGCGTTGTTACAGTAATCGGATGAAGCTTCGGTTCGCCGCCACATCGCCGTTTGCCCGCAAGGCCCGCGTCTGCATTCTGGAACTCGGTCTCGCCGACCGGGTCGAACAGATCCCCACCGATCCCTGGACCGATCCGGCCCTGCGCATCGCCAATCCGCTCGGCAAGGTGCCGGCGCTGGAACTGCCCGACGGCGTCACGCTCTATGATTCGCCGGTGGTCTGCGAATTCCTTGATGCCGAGGCCGGCGGCAGCCTGTTTCCGCCGCGCGGGCCGAAGCGCTGGCGCAGCCTGCGCCGCCAGGCGCTTGGTGACGGACTGGCCGAAGCGGTGGTGCGCCGTTTCGTCGAGCTGCGCCGGCCGCCGGAACAGCGCGGCGCGGCCGTGATCGCCCGCCAGACCGAGGCGATCGCCTATACGCTGGCGGCGCTTGAGGCCGAGGCGCAGAGCCTGTCCGAGCCGCCGACCATCGGCGAGATCAGCATTGGCTGCGCGCTCGGTTATCTCGATTTCCGCAACCCGGACGAAGGTTGGCGCGCCGGTCACCCCGATCTGGCGCGCTGGTTCGCGGTGTTCGACGCCCGGCCGGCCATGCAGGCAACCCGGCCGCCGGCAGTATAATCCGCCGTGGCCTGATCCGCCGCGGCCTTGCGCTGTGTCAAAGTTCTGCCACCGGGCCGATGCCATACTGTCAAGATGGCTGACGCAAATCCTCCCGATATCGCCACCATCTTCGTGCCGCCGCCGGATGCGGTGATCGAGACGCATATCTCGCGTGTTTTCCTGAGCGGCGATCGTGCCTGGAAACTGAAAAAGGCGGTCAGCTTCCCCTATGTGGATTTTTCCGGCCTCGATCAGCGGCATGAGGCCTGCCGGCGCGAGGTCGAGCTCAACCGCCGCACCGCGCCGGACCTCTATCTCGGCGTCCGCGCCGTCCGCCGCGACCGGGCGGGCAAACTGTCGCTCGACGGCGCCGGCGATCCGGTCGACTGGCTGGTCGAGATGCGCCGCTTCGATCCGGAACAGACCTTCGATCGCCTGCTGGCCCGCGATGCGTTGACTGCCGGAATGGTCGAAGCACTGGCCGGCGTGGTCGCCAGCTTTCATGAGACCGCCGAGCCGGTGCCAGTGAGTGCCGAGGCCGCCCTGGCCGAGGCGCTGGCGGTCAACGACCTCGCCTTCTTCAGGCTGCCACCCGACAGCCTGCCGGCCGGCATGCTGCAGGACTACCGCGAGCGGATGGCGGCCGAACTGGCGCGCCTGTCACCGGTGCTGGCCGGACGCCACGCCGCGGGTCATATCAGGCACGGCCATGGCGATCTGCACCTGCGCAATATCGCCATGATCGACGGCCATCCGGTGCTGTTCGACTGCCTGGAATTCGACGACCGGCTGGCGACCTGCGACACGCTGTATGACATCGCCTTCCTGCTGATGGACCTGCTGGCCCATGATCGCCGCGACCTCGCCAGCCGGGCGCTCAACCGCTATCTCGACATCACCGGCGACTATGACGGGCTGCCGTTGCTGCCGCCCTATATCGCGCTGCGGGCGGCGATCCGCTGCCATATCGCCGCGCTGCAGCCGGAGGGGCGTGCCGAGGCGCGCAGATATCTGGCGCTGGCCTGCGCCTGCCTGCGGCCGGCGGCGGCGCGGCTGCTTGCCGTCGGCGGCCTGTCGGGCAGCGGCAAGTCGACGGTGGCGCGTGGTATCGCGCCGGCGATTGCGGGAGCCTGCGGTGCGGTGATCCTGCGCAGCGACGTGATCCGCAAGCAGCTCCATGGCATCGCGGTCACCGATCGCCTGCCGGCCGCAGCCTATACAGCGGAAGCCAGCGCCCGCACCTATGCCCGCCTCGGCGCGCTGGCACGCCGGCTGCTGGCGGCCGGCTGCCCGGTCATCCTCGATGCCGTGTTCGGCCGCGAAGAGGAACGCAGCGCCGCCGCCACGCTGGCGGCCGAGGCCGGCGTCGGCTTTACCGGCCTCTGGCTCAAGGCGCCGGAAGCGGTGCTGACCGGCCGGATCGCGGCACGGCAGAATGATGCCTCGGATGCCACCGCCGATGTGGTGCGCTGGCAGGCGCAGACTCTGGAACCGCCGGCCGGCTGGCGGCGCATTGATGCCGCCGGCAGCATCGAGGCCACGGTGACGGCCGCCCTGCAAGCCCTGCCGCCCGGTTGGCGGCAGCCGGTAACGCCGGTACAATAAGGACAGCTTTTACCGGGAGCCGGTCATGCCGTTTCTGTCTGTCCCGCCGCGCACGGCGCCGGGACGTATTTTTCTCAGTCTCCTGCTCGGCATCGGCCTGCCGGTGGTCCTGTTCGGCATCCTGATGCTGCGCACCCAGGGCTACGAGCCGATGGGCCTGTGCACGCCGGCAGTCGGCGGCCTGCTGCCCATCGACATGAGCCGCGGCGGCGCCATCCCCTATACCTGCGCGGTCAACTGGGACTATGTCGGCACCAGCATGATCCTGCCCGGCCTCGGCTTCGCGCTGCTGGCCTGGCTGCTGCTGCGCCTGCTGGTGCACCGTCAGGCCGGCTGACGCGCCGCTTCTTTCATCACCCCGGCCAGAATCCCGTAGACCTCGGTCCAGGCGGCTTTGGTCTCCGGTGTGAAATCCGGCCCGAGGCCCTGTTCCAGCGTCCATAACAGTGCGGCGCCGACCGTGTCGTAATGGTCGTCGCGCACGCCATAACCGGCATGCTTGCGCCCCAGATCCTGTACCACGGACACCAGTTGCGGCAGGCGGTCGAGGCTGCTGACCGCCAACCCGATGGTCGCCATCAGCTTGCGGCCCTGTTCCCTGATGTCGCCCTTGAACAAAGGCTTCACCTCGGGCGCGGTCTCGAACAGGCGGGTGTAGAACAGGCCGGCCGCCTGTTCGGCGATCGGCGCGACCTTGGCGAAGCTCTGCTTCACCAGCTGGGCTTGTTCGGGCGTCATGGGGCAATGTCTCCGGCTGGGGGTCCGCACACAAAAAACGCCACCGATCCGGTCCGGCGCGGAGATCGCACGGGACCGTGTCGGCAGCGTTGCCATGAAGCCGGCATCGGCTTCGCGTCTTTCAATGCAGGCGGCATGCCAGCGGTGGATGCCGAGCAGACTCAAGGAGCTAGGGCATGGCGACGGATTGTGTGCCGCATGCGTCCTGCCCGTTTCGCAGGCGGACGCCATTTTGTCGGGCACAGAAAAACCGCCCGGCCATTGCTGACCGGGCGGTTCGCGTTACAGGCCGTGGTGCGGCTTACTCTGCCGCCTGGCCGACCGGGGCGCCGTTGGTGCCGGGCTTCCAGCGCAGCACGGGGCTGCGGGCGGCGCGGGTTTCGTCGAGCCGCCGCCGCGGGGTCAGCCGTGGCGCGCCCTGGAACCAGGTCGCCTGGTTGCCCCGTTTCGCCTTCTCGGCGAGGCCGCGCAAGGTGGCGATGAACATGTCGAGGCTGTCCTTGCTCTCGCTCTCGGTCGGCTCGATCAGCATGGCGCCATGCACGACCAGCGGGAAGTAGACCGTCATCGGGTGATAGCCCTCGTCGATCATCGCCTTGGCGAAATCGAGCGTGGTCACCCCGGTTTCCTTCAGGAAGTCGTCGTCGAACAGCGCCTCATGCATGCAGGGGCCCTCGAAGCTCGGGCTCATGATGTCCTTCAGCGAGGCCATCACGTAATTGGCCGACAGCACGCTGTCTTCCGAGACGCGCTTCAGCCCGTCGCCGCCATGGCTGAGCATGAAGGCGAGCGCGCGGATGAACATGCCCATCTGGCCGTGGAAGCCCTTCATGCGGCCGAAGCTCCTGCCGCCATCCTGCTCGACCAGGCTGTAGCCGACACCATCGTGGATGACGTAGGGCAGCGGCATGAAGTCCTTGAGCGCATCCGAGAGGACGACAGGGCCCGAACCCGGGCCGCCGCCGCCGTGCGGCGTCGAGAAGGTCTTGTGCAGGTTGATGTGCATGGCGTCGATGCCGAGGTCGCCCGGCCGCAGCTTGCCGACGATGGCATTGAAATTGGCGCCGTCGCAGTAGAAGAAGCCGCCGACGCCATGGATCAGGTCGGCGACGGTCTTGATGTCGCGCTCGAACAGGCCGCAGGTATTCGGGTTGGTCAGCATGATCGCCGCCACGTCGGGCCCGAGCTTGGCCTTCAGTGCCGCGAGGTCGACGCGGCCGTCTGCGGTGGCCGGGATCGGATCGACGGTATAGCCGCACATCGCCGCCGTCGCCGGGTTGGTGCCATGGGCGGATTCAGGGGCAAGAATCCGCTTGCGCACATCGCCGCGTGCCTTCAGCGCCGCGCGGATCGCCATCAGGCCGCAGAGTTCGCCGTGCGCGCCTGCCGCCGGCGACATCGCCACCGCCGGCATGCCGGTCAGCGTCTTGAGCCAGCCGGCGAGCTGGTCGATCAATTCCAGCGCGCCCTGCACGGTCGAGACCGGCTGCAGCGGATGGATGTCGCCCAGACCCGGCAGCCGCGCCACCTTTTCGTTGAGCCGCGGATTATGCTTCATGGTGCAGGAGCCGAGCGGATAGAGCCCGGCATCGATGGAATAGTTCTTCTGGCTCAGCCGCACGAAATGGCGGATCACCTGCGGCTCGCTCAGGCCCGGCAGGCCGATGCGGCCCTGGCGCTTCAGGCCGCCGAGGCGATCCTGCACTTTCGGCGCATCCGGCAGGTCGACGCCGGTACGGCCGGCCTCGCCCTGTTCGAAGATCAGCGCCTCTTCCATCAGCAGGCCGCGGTTGCCGGTAATGGTGCCGGCGGCATCGCTTTCGGCCTGCTGGTTCGGCGTGGTCGGGCGTCCCTGGCGGTTCAGCATCACAGCACCTCCTGGAGCGCGGCGACAAGGGCAGACATGTCGTCTTCCGAATTGGTCTCGGTCACGGCGAGCAGCAGCACGTTTTCGAGCGCGGCATTGCCCGGATAGAGCCGCGCCGCCGGCACGCCGCCGAGGATCTCGCGCTCGGCCAGCGCCTCGACCACGGCGGTTGCCGGTTTCGGCAGCCGGATGGCGAACTCGTTGTAGAAGCTGCCGCTCAGCACCTCGACGCCCTTGAGCGTGGCGAGCCTGTCGGCGAGCTGCACCGCCTTGCCGTGGTTGATCGCGGCGAGCTGGGTGAAGCCGGCCTCGCCGAGCAGGCTGAGATGGATGGTGAATGCCAGCGCGCAGAGACCCGAGTTGGTGCAGATGTTCGAGGTCGCCTTCTCGCGGCGGATATGCTGCTCGCGCGCCGAGAGGGTCAGCACGAAGCCGCGGCGGCCGTCCTGGTCGACGGTCTCGCCGCAGAGCCGGCCCGGCATCTGGCGCACGTATTTTTCGCGCGTGGCGAACAGGCCGACGTAAGGCCCGCCGAAGCTGAGCGGCACGCCGATGGCCTGACCCTCGGCGACGACGATATCCGCACCCATGGCACCCGGGGGGGTGACGAGGCCGAGCGAGGTGACCTCGGTGACCACCACGACCAGTAGCGCGCCCTTGGCCTGGCAGGCCCTGGCGAGACCGGACAGGTCGCGCAGCTGGCCGAACACGCTCGGGTTCTGCACGACGACGCAGGCGGTGGTCTCGTCGATCAGGCCGCTGAGGTCCTCGGTGCCGTTGAGATCGACGGGGGCGGCGACATGGGGCTGGTCGGTCTGGTCCATCAGGGTGGAGACCACATCGCGGTAATGCGGATGCAGCCCGCCGGACAGAATGGCCTTGGTCTTCTTGGTGACGCGCTGGGCCATCAGCACCGCTTCGCCGGCGCCGGTGGCGCCGTCATAGAGCGAGGCATTGGCGACTTCCATGCCGGTGATCATCGCCACCTGGGTCTGGAACTCGAACAGATACTGCAGGGTGCCCTGGCTGATCTCGGGCTGGTAGGGCGTGTAGGAGGTGAGGAATTCCGAGCGCTGGATCAGATGATCGACGGCGGCCGGGATATGGTGGCGATAGGCGCCGGCGCCGAGGAAGCAGGGCACTTCCGACGGCGACAGGTTTTTTTTCGCCAGCCGGATGAACTGGCGTTCGACTTCCAGTTCGCCCTGGTGCGGCGGCAGGTCAATGGCGGCATTCAGCGCACCGGCCGGCACATCCCTGAACAGGGCATCGATGCCGGGCGCGCCGATCACCGCCAGCATGTCGCGGCGGTCGGCTTCGGTCAGACCAAGATAGCGCATCGGGCGCTCCTAATTAAGTTCAGAGGGTTTTCAGGAAAGCGTCGTAGGCGGCCTGGTCCATCAGGGCATCGAGCTCGGCCTTGTCGGCGATCTTCAGCTTGACGAACCAGCCGCCGGTCTGCGCCTCGCGGTTGACCAGCGACGGATCATCGGCGATGGCCTGGTTGCCCTCGACCACCTCGCCGCCGATGGGCGCGTAGACTTCCGATGCCGCCTTGACCGATTCGACCACGGCAACCTCGTCGCCGGCGGCGACTTTCTTGCCCGGCGCCGGCAGGTCGACGAAGACCACGTCGCCGAGCTGGCTCTGCGCGTAATCCGAGATGCCGATGGTGGCCACTTCGCCGTCGAGACGGACCCACTCGTGATCCTTGGTGTAGCGAACGGTCATTCTGGTCGTCTCCTTACTTGGCGTAGCGTTTGGTGATGAAGGGAAGGGGGCAGGTCTTGGCCGGCAGGGTCTTGCCGCGCACCAGCAGGCCGAGCGGCGTGCCGGCCTTGGCGTATTCGGTGGCGACATAGCCCATGGCAACGGGCGCATCGACGCTGGGGCCGAAGCCGCCAGACGTGATCACGCCGATCTTGTCGCCCGCCTCGTTCAGCACCTCGGTGCCCTCGCGGGCCGGGGCGCGGCCCTCGGGCTGGATGCCGACGCGTTTGCGGGCGACGCCCTCGGCCAGCTGTTTCTGGATGATGGCGGCGCCGGGATAGCCGCCTTCTTCGCGGCGGCGCTTGGAGATCGTCCAGGCGAGGCCGCCCTCGATCGGCGTGGTCGTGGTGTCGATATCGTGGCCGTAAAGGCAGAGCCCGGCCTCAAGGCGCAGGCTGTCGCGGGCGCCGAGGCCGATCGGCTTCACTTCCGGCTGGGCCAGCAGCCAGCGGGCAAAGTCTTCCGCCTGGTCGGCCGCCAGCGAGATTTCGCAGCCATCCTCGCCGGTATAGCCGGAGCGGGTGACAAAGGCCTCGTATTTGCCGAGCGCGAGCGTTGCGCCCATGCCGAAGCTCATCGCCGGCACCACGCTGTTGAGCCGGCTGAGGACGTCCACTGCCTGCGGCCCCTGCAGGGCGATCAGCGCGCGGTCTTCCAGATACTCGACCTCGCAGCCTTTGAGGTGGTCCTGCAGGTGTTTGATGTCTTGTTCTTTACAAGCAGCGTTGACGATGACGAAGAGGTCGCGGTCACGCTTGTTGACCATCAGGTCATCAAGGATGCCGGCCTTGTCGTTGGTGAAGACCGTGTAGCGCATGCGCCCGACGTCCAGCGCGACGAGATCGCCGGGCACCAGGGCCTCCAGCGCCCTGGCCGGATCGGCGCCGGTGATGCGCACCTGGCCCATATGCGAGACGTCGAACAGGCCGGCGGCGGCGCGGGTATGCTTGTGTTCGGTGAGGATGCCGGCCGGATACTGCACCGGCATGTCGTAGCCGGCGAAGGGGACCATGCGCGCGCCAAGTTCCTTGTGCAGCGCATGCAACGGCGTGACTTTGAGAGTTTCGGCTGTATCGCCCAAGCGAAAGGTCCCTTCAGAACAGAGTCAGAGTCGTCCAGGCGGATGGTTTCGCCTGACGCCCCCTCTGTCCCGGGACCTGAGAGATTCGCGGTCACGGCAGATTTGCCGCCCACTTACTCCTTCGGTGGGACCGGGGTTGGACTCCCGATCCGCTTTCCAGAGTGTCGCCAGCCCGTGCGGTCCGTTGGCCTGAGAGTTTCCGGGGCGGTTGCTCCTTCGGCGCGTCATTCCCGTATATAAAGACCGGGTCTGACGGCTCTCCCGCCGGACTGAATGCGACGCCGCGAGAATAGGCTGCGGTGCAACAGAGTCAAACTGAATCGGGCTGACGCCGCGGAAGCCCGGGAAAACCCCGATTGACAAAGGTTTAGAGCGCCTTAGGCTTATCCACAGGAGCACAAAAAGCGGCGACTCGGTGCGAGTCGCGGCAGCGAGATGTTCCGGAGGAAACCGCCATGGACAGACCCGCTATCAATCCGTTTTTCGTGAAGCAGATGGCCATGTATTCCGCCTATCACCGGGACGGCCGCAACCGGGCCACCCATTTCATCGGCATCCCGGCCATTGTGTTCGCCATTTTCATCCCGCTGCACTGGTTGCCGGTCGCCGACCTCTGGGCCGGCGAGCGGGTGATCACGGCGGCCACCCTGCTGTGGCTGGTGACCGGCGGCTTCTATCTCTGGCTCGACCGCACCATCGGCGGCATCATGGTGCTGGTCGCCTTCGTCCTCATGCTGGTAGCCGAGCAGGTTGCCTTGCAGGGGGCGACCACCGGCTGGATCGTTTTCGCTGTCTTCTTTGCCGGCGGCTGGGTGTTCCAGCTGGTCGGCCATGTCTTTGAGGGCCGCCGGCCGGCGCTGGCCGACAACCTGCTGCAGGCCCTGATCGGGCCGATGTTCCTGGTGGCGGAGAGCGTGTTTGCCGCCGGGCTGAAGCGTGACCTGCATGACGCGGTCGAAGCGCGCTGGAGAGACTATTCGGTGGGTGCCATGCAGGCGCGTGCCGTCTGAGCATTACGAGAGAGCCGGAACGGACAAGAGGGTTCATGTCACGCTGGAAGAAGCGGCCCGCAGGGTCGACCTGGGGCGATTTCGGGCCGGACGACCGGCTGGGCCGCGTCAATCTGATCACCGCGGAAAAGGTGAAGCAGGGGGCGGCAGAAGTGAAGGAGGGGCGCAGCTTCTGCCTGTCGCTGCCGCTGGAATATCCCGGCGGCAACCTGCTCAACCCGCGCCGTTTCCCGCCGCAGCTGTTTGCCGTGGTGCGCGAAGGGCGACCGAACATGGCGCTGCCACTGTCGATGTATGATCCGCATGTCACCGATGTGTCGAGCGACGATGCGGCGCTGTTGTACCTGCAGTATTCGACCCAGTGGGACAGCTTCGCCCATATCGGCTCGATGTTCGATGCCGATGGCGACGGCACGCCGGAGCGCGTCTTCTACAACGGCTGGCGCGGCGGCAGCGATATTCCCGATGTGCCGGATCGCAACATCGGCGAACCGCGCCTGGAACGCTTTCCGTCGCCGGGGACCGAGGCGCTCGGCATCCACAATTTCGCTCGCCACGGCATGCAGGGCCGCGGCGTACTGGTCAACCTGAAGGACGCAGTCGGCGACAAGCGCGACTGGGTCGGCTACGACCTGCTGATGCGCCTGATCGAGGCGCAGAAGGTGGCGGTCGAGCAGGGCGACATGCTCTGCCTCTACACCGGCTTCGGCGACGTGGTGATGGCGATGCAGAAAAAGCCCGACCTGCACCGGCTGGAAAATTCCTGCGCCGTGCTCGATGGCCGCGATACGAAGCTGCTGAACTGGATCACCGACAGTGGTCTGAGCTGCCTGATTGCCGACAACTACGCCGTCGAGGGGCTGCCCGCCCGAGAAAGTGATTCTGGGCCTGTCGAGGGCAGTCATGCGATGCTGCCGCTGCATGAACACTGTCTGTTCAAGCTCGGCATTCCGCTCGGCGAATTGTGGTATCTGTCGGACCTGGCGGCCTGGTTGAAACAGCATGGCCGCAGCCGCTTCATGCTGACGGCACCGCCGCTGCGCCTGACCGGTGCGGTCGGTTCGCCGGCCTCGCCGATCGCCACGGTGTGATGCGCGCGCCTGCTGTCTGACAGCAGAGCATTCTTGTCCGTCTACTGAGCTTTAACGCGCGTGACTCAGCGCATGCCTGCGGTGTGCGCTGCATCCACCCTTCATGGTGGCGCGTCGGACGAAGTTTTATCCGTTATTGAATATTTACTCCTGCTGGTTTTGCGGTTGTGCCAATGTCGCAATCGTAGACTGCGCAACACGGACGCATTCATAGGGCAATAGGCCCGCGTCCTGGTTGGCGCCACCGCACCCGCAACGGGTGAAGAAACCAGAAGGGGAGAAGGCCATGACAATCCATCACCGCATCCGCATCGCCGCCGCCGCCATAGCGGTATCCCTGGCGCTGTGCGTGGCGCAGGGCGCCAGGGCGCAGGACCATGTGCCGAAGGCAACGGCCTGGGCCCAGAAAACCCTGAAGGGCTGGATGGCGGATCCTGTCGTGATCGACGCCATCAAGGCGCAGAATGCCAAGCATGCTTCGCTGGCACAGGACAAGATCGATGCGCTGGACAAGCAGTGGCGCGCCGAGACGAAGGCGGGCGCCAAACCACTGATCGACTCCGTCATCGGCAATCCGCTGTCGGCCTATCTGAAAAAGAAAGAAGCGGACTCGAAGGGCCTGGTGACGGAAATCTTCGTGATGGACGACAAGGGCCTCAATGTCGGCCAATCCGATGTCACCTCGGATTACTGGCAGGGTGACGAGGCCAAGTGGCAGAAGACCTATTCGGTCGGACCGAATGCCATTTTCGTCGACAAGGTCGACCAGGACGAGTCGACCCAGAAATTCCAGACCCAGGTCAGCATGTCGGTCGTCGATCCGGCGTCCGGCAAGGTCATCGGCGCCGTCACGGTCGGTCTCGATGTCGAAATGCTGATGGAGATGTAAGCCGGCCGCGCTCACCACCGGCAGGCTTCGATCGGGAGACACACCATGCAAAGTGCAATTCTGGCCTCGTCCCCGCCCAAAGCGGGGACGACACGGGGCGGGCTGCGCCTGTCGCTGTCGCAGAAACTCGGCCTGCTGATTGCGGTCATTGTCTGCATCGCGGTCGGCCTGACCGTGATGCTGCAGATCAGCCAGCGGCAGCAGAACGCCGTCGAGGATTTCCGCGATGCCAACCTGCAGATCGCCAGTCTGGTGGCGCAGCAGATTTCCGGCGGCGTGCGCTGGAACAAGCCGGAGACGATCACCCCGACCCTGGAAGGGGTGGCGGATTTCGGCGGCAGTGCGCTGGCCAATGCCGCCGTGTTCAACCTCAAGCGCGAGCTGGTCGTCAAGTACGAGGGCAAGCGGTTCCCGGTTCATGAGGAACTGGTCAGCGATTTCAAGCCGGCCGTTGAAGCCGAAACCAAGGCCGGCAAGACCGTGGCCTATTCCGATGGCCAGGACCATTACATCATGGCGGTGCCGGTTCAGTCCGGACGCGAAAAGGATTATGTCGGCACCCTGATGCTGGCTTTCAGTCTGCAGGATCTCAATGCGGCGCTTGCGGCCGAACAGAAGCAGGCGATGATTTCCGGTGGTGCGCTGCTGGCGGCGCTGCTGCTGGCGCTGGTCCTCGGCACGCAGCTTCTGGTCAGCCGCCCGCTGCGGAATCTGTCCGCCACCATCAGCGACCTGATCGCCGGCCGGCAGGATGCGGTGATCCCGAGCACCGGTCGCCGCGACGAAGTCGGCGATATCGCCCGCAGTCTCGATGTCTTCAAGCAGCAGATCGTCCGGAACCAGCAGTTGCAGGATGAAAGCGCCCGCGCCCAGGCCGGCCAGCTGGCCGAGCGCGAGCAGGCCGAAGCCGAACGGCAGCGCCAGGAACAGCTGCTCGATCATGCCGTGGCCCAGGTCCTTGAAGCCGCCGTCGGCGGCGATCTGGGGCAGCGGATCGCCACGGGCGAGTTGCGCGGTGCCACCCAGCGCATCGGCGAGGGCATGAACCGGCTGCTCGATGTCACCGACCGCTCGCTGCAGCAGATCAGCACGATGCTGGCGGCGATGGCCGATGGCGATCTGTCCAAGCGGATCAGCGGCGATTTTGCCGGCGTGTTTGCCCGCATCCAGGGCGACGCCAACGACATGGCGGGCAAGCTGACCGATATCGTCGGCCGGCTGGTCGATACCAGCCGGACGGTCCGCGATGCCTCGGGCGAGATTTCCTCGGGCAGTCAGGACCTCGCCAGTCGCACGGAGTCGCAGGCGGCTTCCATCGAGGAGACGGCGGCGTCGATGCACCAGATCACCACCACGGTGAAACAGAATGCCGACAATGCCCAGGCCGCCAACCAGCTTGCGGTCGCCGCCCGCGATACCGCCGATCGCGGCGGTTCGGTGGTCGCCGATGCGGTGACGGCCGTGACGCAGATCGAGGAGAGTGCGCGCAGGATTGCCGATATCGTCGGCCTGATCGACGAGATCGCCTTCCAGACCAACCTGCTGGCGCTGAACGCCAGCGTGGAGGCGGCCCGCGCGGGAGAAGCGGGCAAAGGCTTTGCCGTGGTCGCCCAGGAAGTCCGCGCGCTGGCCCAGCGTTCGGCCAATGCGTCGAAGGACATCAAGGCGCTGATCTCCGAATCGAATGCGCAGGTGAAGACCGGCGCCGGGCTGGTCAACCAGACCGGCGCCTCGCTGACCGAGATCGTCACCGCGATCAAGAAGGTCAGCGACATCGTCGCCGAGATCGCGGCAGCCAGCCGCGAGCAGGCCACCGGCCTCGACCAGGTCAACACGGCCGTGGGCAGCATGGACGAAATGACGCAGCGGAATGGCGCCCTGGTCGAGCAGACCTCAGCCTCGGCCCAGGCGCTCGCCAATCAGGCCGTCGAACTCGCGGGCCTCGTCGCTTTCTTCCGCACCGACGGCGCGCGTTAGGCGGGGCGCCGATAAATCCCGCCGCCCCGCCTTGCTGAGGCGGACCGCGATCTGGTTTGATTGCGGCCCTGTTCAGCAAGGAGAAACCGGGAATGAATGGCGCCGAAAGCCTTGTCCGCACGCTGCTGGCGTCGGGGGTCGATACCTGCTTCGCCAATCCGGGCACCTCGGAGATGCATTTCGTCGCGGCGCTCGACCAGGTGCCGGGCGTGCGCTGCGTGCTGGGCCTGTTCGAAGGCGTGGTGACCGGTGCTGCCGACGGCTACTGGCGCATGTCACACCGGCCGGCGGCCACCCTGCTGCATCTCGGCCCCGGCCTCGCCAACGGCGTCGCCAATCTGCATAACGCGCGCAAGGCGGCGTCGGGCATCGTCAACGTGGTCGGCGAACACGCCACCTATCACCTGCAGTATGACGCACCGCTGACCTCGGACATCGACGGCATCGCCCGGCCGGTCTCGGCCTGGATCGGCCGGGCCAGGGCGGCGCATGACGTGCCCAAGCTGGGTGCCGAAGCCGTTTCGGTGGCCCGCAGCGGCTCCGGCCGCATCGCCACCATGGTGCTGCCGGCGGATACCGCCTGGACCGAGGTGACCGGTCCGGCGCCGGCCCTGCCGGTGCCGCCGCGGGCGAAGGTTGACGACAGCGCGATTGCCGCTGCCGCTGCGGCGCTGAAGAAAGCCGGCCCGCGCGGCATCCTGGTGCTGGGCGGACACGCCCTGCTGCGGCCCTGCCTGCTGGTGGCGGCGCGGATTGCGGCGGCCACCGGCTGCAAGCTGTCCAATCCGGGTGCCAGCGCGCGCATGGAACGCGGCGGCGGCCTGCCGCGCGTCGGTCGCGTGCCTTACATCCTGCAGCAGGCGCTCGCCTACCTGAAGGATACCGACGAGATGGTGCTGGTCGGCGCGCGCCGGCCGGTCGCCTTTTTCGCCTATCCCGGCCAGCCGAGCCTGTTGACCCCCGATCACTGCCGCATCACGCCGGTGGCCGATGTCGACGATGACCTGCTCGATGCACTGGAACGCCTGGCCGATGCCGTGCAGGCGCCGAAGACCGCGCCGGCACCGCCGGCCCTGCCCAAGCCGGACCTGCCGGACGGCGCGCCGACTTTCGAGAAAATCGCCGCCGCCGTGGCGGCGCTGATTCCCGATCATGCCATCGTGCTGGACGAATCGCTGACCTCGGGGCGCGGCATCTTTGCCGCCTCCGAGGCCTCGGGCCCGCACGACTGGCTGCAGAACATGGGCGGCTCGATCGGCTACAGCCTGCCGATGGCGGTCGGCTGCGCCATCGCCTGTCCCGACCGCAAGGTGGTGGCGCTGACCGGCGACGGCAGCGCCTTCTATACCCTGCAGGCGCTGTGGACGATGGCGCGCGAGCAACTCGATGTCACCGTGGTGATCTTCGCCAACCGGTCCTACAACATCCTGCGCGGCGAACTGGCCAATGTGGGGGCCGCCAACCCGGGGCCGCGGGCCATAGACATGCTGACGCTTGATCGTCCGAACCCGGACTGGGTAGCCCTGGCGAAAGGCCATGGCGTGGCGGCCGAGCGGGTCGACGACATGGCCGCTTTCGCGCGGGCCTTCCGCGGCGCGCTGCGGGAAAAGGGACCACGCCTGATCGAACTGGTGCTGTGAATGTTACTGAAAAAACAGCACCGAAATTGGGTTAACAGCCCGATTTCATTTGCCGAAATCGCGGAATTCGGGTTCTAATCGGCGCGTCCCTGAAGCGCCGGGTGGGGTTGCCCGACGCAGGCGTGGGTGCCAGAGGGACCCGGTTTGAAATCCTGATCCACCCGGTCCGCGCCGGCCCTTCGCTCTGCGGAGGCCTGGCATCGCCGGATTTCGGCAGAAAGCAGAATGCCATGACCATGCCAGCCACCACCACCCCGGCCACCACCAGCCCGGCGACGACTGCAGGCGAGAAACTGCCGCAGACCGTCAAGGCGGGCCTGACCAGCCAGGAAATCCTCACGTTTACCATCGGCAACGAATATTACGGCCTCGACCTGCTGACCGTGCGCGAGATCCGCGCCTGGACGGAAGTCACGCCGCTGCCGAACACGCCGCCTTTCGTGCGCGGCGTCATCAACCTGCGCGGCGCCGTGGTGCCGATTTTCGACCTGCGGGTCCGCCTTGGGGCCGGTGCCGCCGAACCGACCAGCGCCAATGTGGTGATCGTGGTCGAGATCGGCGACCAGTTCTGCGGCCTGCTGGTCGATACGGTGTCCGACATCCTGGCGCTGGCCGACGACGCGCTGCAGCCGGTGCCGGCGACGGCCACCGATGCCGACCACAATTTCCTCAGTGCACTGGCCACCCACGAGGACCGCATGGTCGCCCTGATCGATGTGGCGCGGCTGTTCAACCGTGGCGTTCCGACGGTGTCCGAAGCCGCCTGAGGCGGCGGCCGCTTTTTCCTTCGCGGTCAGATACAAGCCCGGCAATCGCAGGATTGCCGGGCTTTTCTGTGCGGTGGTGGCATTGCCGATATTTTGATCATCAACAGTTGTACCGGATCGGTTGTATCCGATAGTAGAATAAGATTCTTTGCGGAACACCCATCGGATGTGAAACACTGCCCCTAGGGAAGCGGCGCTGCGAAAGACGCCGAAAATCGGGAAGGGGAACAGAATGTCCGTCATTTCCAACATCCGGATTGCGCCGCGCGTCCTGGCGGTGGTGGCCTTGCTCTCCATCGCTTCGGCGGGGATCGGCTATATGGGCGTGCTGTCGCTCGACCGCTATGAGCGCCAGACCAACCTGATGGTCGAGGTCGCCCGCCAGACCCAGTTCGGCGAGCGATTGAATGCGCTGGTCTATGCGGTCGTGATGGATTCCCGCGGCGTCTATATGGCGAAGAACGAGGCCGAGGCGAAGCGCTATGCCGGCGGCATCAACAAGTTCGTCGGCCAGGTCGACGAGCTGATGAAGGAATGGTCGGCGCTGGTCGGGCCCGATGTGGTGAAGGGCGAAGCCGCGCAGAAGTTCATCGCGCTGGTCAACGATTTCGCCAAGTTCCGCCGCGAGACGGCGAAGCTTGGCATCGAAGAGGGCCCGGAGGCCGCCAACAAGCAGGGCAACAACGACGCCAATCGCGCCAACCGCCAGGCCCTGAACGAGGCCATCGTCAAGATCAACCAGCAGAATGCCGAACGGCTGCTGGCGGTGAATGATTCGCTGACCGGCTATTACCAGACCCAGCGGCCCCTGCTGATCACCATCACCGTGGTGGCGATCGCCGTATCGGTGCTGCTGGCGTTGTATATCGTCATCATCACCGTCACGCGCCCGATTGGCCGCATCACCTCGGTGATGAAGGATCTGGCCAGGGGCGATACCGCAGTCGAGGTCACCGGCGGTGGCCGGCGCGACGAGATCGGGGAGATGGCTGGTGCGGTTCAGGTGTTCAAGGACAACATGATTGCCCGCGAGCGCGCGGAGGCGGAGATCACGCAGCAGCGCGCGGACAGCGAGCATCGGCGGCAGGAGCGCGAGGCGCGCGAGACGGCGGCGGGCGAGGAGATCGCCGCGCTGGTCAACCGGGTGGCCGAGGGCGACCTGTCGGGCCGGGTCGACGAGAGCGGCAAGGAGGGCTTCTTCCTCAGTGCCAGCCAGCAGCTCAACCGGCTGACCGCCAACCTGCAGACCATGGCAGGCGAGCTGGCCGATGTGATGGGGGCGATGGCCGAGGGCGACCTGAGCCGCAGCGTGCGTGGCGACTATCGCGGCGTGTTCGGCCAGCTGAAAGGAGCGGCGAACGGCATGGCGGAGCGCCTGCGCGATTTCGCCGGCCGGCTGACCGAGACGGCGAGCGCGGTGCATTCGGCCTCAAGCGAGATCTCGACCGGCAGCCAGGACCTGGCGAGCCGGACCGAGAGCCAGGCGGCCAGCATCGAGGAGACGGCGGCCTCGATGCACGAAGTGACCACGACGGTGAAGCAGAATGCTGACAACGCCCAGGCGGCCAACCAGCTGGCGGTGGCAGCCCGCGACACGGCGGAAAAGGGCGGCAGCGTGGTCAGCGAGGCGGTGGCCGCGGTGAGCCAGATCGAGGACAGCGCCAAGAAGATCTCCGACATCGTCGGGCTGATCGACGAGATCGCCTTCCAGACCAATCTGCTGGCACTGAATGCGAGTGTCGAGGCGGCCCGCGCGGGCGAGGCCGGCAAGGGCTTTGCGGTGGTGGCGCAGGAGGTGCGTGCGCTGGCGCAGCGCTCGGCCAATGCATCGAAGGACATCAAGGCGCTGATCGCGGCGTCGAATGCCCAGGTCAAGACCGGGGCCGATCTGGTCGGCCGCACCGGCAGCTCGCTGACCGAGATCGTCACCGCGATCAAGAAGGTGTCCGACATCGTCGCCGAGATCGCGGCGGCCTCGCGCGAGCAGGCGACCGGGCTCGACCAGATCAACACGGCGGTGGGCAGCATGGACGAGATGACCCAGCGCAATGCCGCCCTGGTGGAGGAGACCACGGCGGCGGCGCAGTCGCTGAACGGCCAGGCCCAGGAGCTGGCGCAACTGGTCGGCTTCTTCCGCCTCGGCGGCAGTGCCGCGCCGGCAAAGTCCCCGGCCGCCAGCCGTCCCGCCGCGCCGGCGCCGGCCAGGCCGACCGGCGCAGCCAATCCGCTCCGCCCGGCCCCGGCAAAGCCGGCCGCACCGAAGCCCGTCGCAAGGCCGGCGGCGAGTCCGCCCCCCGCGGCGGCGGCAAAACCCGCCGGCGATGACGACTGGCAGGAATTCTAGGCAGTTAACCGGGATTTCCGGGGCGGGTTTTCCGGTTGACAGCACCGGGGCCCGCCAGTATCTTCCGCCCCACTTTTCATCCGGGCGGGCAACGCTGCGCTCGGTTTTTTGTTACCGCCCGCTCTGCCATGCCGGTTTCCGGCCGGTGGGGCCCTGCTGAGGTTCGTATCATGAAGGTCGTGAATTCGCTGAAGTCGGCCAAGACCCGCCATCGGGATTGCCGCGTGGTCCGTCGCAAGGGCCGGGTCTACGTCATCAACAAGACCAACCCGCGCTTCAAGGCCCGCCAGGGCTGAAGCCCGCGCGCCGGCCTGTCCGGCGCCGGATAGCAGGGTATCGTTCGGCGGCCCGGCCTGTATCTGCAGGCCGGGCCGCTGCCGTTTTCGCATGTCTTTCTGGCCCGCCTTTGGGGTTGACTTTCACCGGCAAAGGGTTGATTTGTCAGGTTGTCAGACAAATCAGGCCCGACGCCACCATGCAGATTCTCGACCGTTCGACCGGCCTCAGCGACAGCCTTGCCAGCAGTCTGGCCGCGGCCATCCGTGCCGGCGAATTCGCCCCCGGCGCCCGGCTGCCGACCGAGAAGCAGCTGGTCGAGCGCTATGCGGTCAGCCGCGCCGTGGTGCGCGAGGCGATCGCCCGGCTGAAGACCGACGGCTTTGTCGAGACCCGGCAGGGCGCCGGTGCCTTTGTCACCGCCAAGCCCGGGTCGGCCAATTTCCGCATCGTCGCGCCGGGCAGTATGGAGACCGGCCTGTCGGAAGCCGATCTCGCCCATGTCTTCGAGCTGCGCGCGGTGATCGAGGCCGGCATGGCCGAACTGGCGGCACAGCGGCGCAGCGAGGAAGACCTGATCCTGATCCGCACCACGCTCGGCCGCATGGACCAGGCGCTGGCCACCGCCGCCGATGGCGGTGCCGCCGACGATGCCTTCCATGCCGCCATCGCCAAGGCCGCGGGCAATCCCTATCTGGCGCAGTTCTCGGCGTATCTGTCACAGCATTTCTCGGCCACCCGCGCGGTGGCCTGGATGCCGGCGGCGGTGACGGCCGGCAATACCCGCGCGTCGCAGCGCGAGCACCGCAAGCTGTTTGCCGCCATCGAGGCGCGCAACCCGGAAGCGGCGGCGCGGGCGGCCCGCGAACATATCCGGCAGTCCGAAGCGCGCTATTCGGTCACCCGGAAGGCAGGATGACGCCATGCTGATGCCGGCACCGGAGAAGGAAATCCTTGCCCAGCGCAGCATGCTGATCGACGAGCTGCGCAAGATCATCCCCGGCGAGGGCGTGATCGTCGATGAGACGTCGCTGCGCGCCTATGAATGTGACGGGCTGACCGCCTATCGCCAGCTGCCGATGGTCGCCGTGCTGCCCGAGACGACCGCGCAGGTCTCGGCGGTGCTGAAACTTTGCGACCGCATGAACGTCAAGGTCGTCCCCCGCGGCGCCGGCACCTCGCTGTCCGGCGGGGCACTGCCGCTGGCCGATGGCGTGCTGCTGGGTTTGGGCAAGTTCAACCGGGTGCTCGACATCGACTGGGACAACCGCTGCGCCGTGGTGCAGCCCGGTGTGACCAATCTCGGCATCACCCGCGCGGTCGAGCATCGCGGATTCTATTACGCGCCGGACCCGTCGAGCCAGATCGCCTGCACCATCGGTGGCAACGTGGCGGAGAATTCCGGCGGCGTGCATTGCCTGAAATACGGTCTGACCACCAACAACATCCTCGGCGTCGAGATGGTGCTGATGAATGGCGAGGTGGTGCGGCTCGGCGGCAAGCATCTCGATGCCGGCGGCTATGACCTGCTCGGCGTGATCTGCGGCTCGGAAGGCCTGCTCGGCGTGATCACCGAAGTCACCGTGCGCATCCTGCCCAAGCCCGCCACCCAGCGCGCCCTGCTGGCCGGTTTCCCGACGTCGGAGGCCGGCGGCGACTGCGTGGCGAAGATCATCGCCGCCGGCATCATCCCGGGCGGCATGGAAATGATGGACCGGCCGGCGATCCACGCGGCGGAAGATTTCGTCCATGCCGGCTATCCGCGCGATGTCGAGGCCCTGCTGATCATCGAGCTGGACGGCCCGGCGGCAGAAGTCGACGACCTGCTGCTGCGGGTCCGCGCGATTGCCGATGCCTGTGGCGCGGTGACCTGCCGCGTTTCCGAGAGCGAGGACGAGCGGCTGACCTTCTGGGCCGGCCGCAAGGCGGCTTTCCCGGCCGTCGGCCGCATCTCGCCGGATTACCTGTGCATGGACGGCACCATTCCGCGCAAGGCTTTGCCCGAAGTGCTGACGCGGATGGGCCAGCTGTCCGAAAAGCATGGCCTGCGCGTCGCCAATGTCTTCCATGCCGGCGATGGCAACCTGCATCCGCTGATCCTCTACGATGCCAACAACCCGGGCGAACTGGCCCGCGCCGAGGAATTCGGCGCCGATATCCTGCGGCTCTGCGTCGAGGTCGGCGGTGTGCTGACCGGCGAACATGGCGTCGGCGTCGAGAAGCGCGACCTGATGCCCGTCATGTTCAGCGAGGACGACCTCGCCCAGCAGCAGCGGCTCAAATGCGCCTTCGACCCGAACCACCGGCTCAATCCGGGCAAGGTCTTTCCCGTCCTGCACCGCTGCGCCGAGCTCGGGCGCATGCATGTGCACAAGGGCAAGCTCGCTTTCCCGGACCTGCCGCGCTTCTGAGACCGCGATAGCGAGACCGGCCCGATGCCCGAGACCTTCATTCCCGCCGGCACCACCGATGTGGTCGATGTGATCCGCTGGGCCGCCGCCGAGGGCAAGCCGCTCGACCTGCATGGCCGGCGCAGCAAGGCCGGTTTCGGCCGCCCGGCACAGAGTGAATATGCCCTCGACCTCGGCCGGCTGGCCGGCGTGCTCGACTACGAGCCGGCCGAACTGATCGTCACCCTCAGGCCCGGCACGCCGCTGGCCGATCTGGAAAAGCAGCTCGCGGCCAGCAACCAGATGCTCGCCTTCGAGCCGCCGGATCTCGGTCCGCTGTGGGGCCAGCCCGCCGGCCGTGGCACGCTCGGCGGCGCCATCGGCTGCAATCTCTCCGGCCCGCGCCGCTTCAAGGCCGGCGCCATGCGCGACCATCTGCTCGGCTTCACGGCGGTCTCCGGGCGCGGCGAGATCTTCAAGGCCGGCGGCAAGGTCGTGAAGAATGTCACCGGCTATGACCTGCCGAAACTCGTCTGCGGCGCCTTCGGCACGCTGGTGGCGCTCACCGAGGTCACGGTCAAGGTGCTGCCGGCGCCGGAGAAGACCCGCACGGTGCTGGTCTTCGGCCTCGATGACGAACAGGCGGTGCGCGCGCTGGCCGCCGCTGCCGCCTCGCCGAACGAGGTCTCCGGCCTCGCCCATCTGCCGGCCGGCATCGCCGCGCGCTCGGGCGTCGGCTATGTCGCCCAGGCCGGCCGCGCGGTCACCGCCCTGCGGCTGGAAGGCACCGACATCTCGGTCACCGCGCGCTGCGCCGCGCTGCGCGACCTGCTGCAGAGCCATGGCGCGCTCGAGGAACTGCATTCGATGAATTCGGCCTGGCTGTGGCGCGAGCTGCGCGATGCCGCCTGTTTCGTGTTGCCGCAGGAACGCGTGCTGTGGCGCCTGTCGGTGGCGCCGACCGCCGGGCCGGCGGTGACCGCGGTGATCGCGCAGGGCGTGCCCGGCGCCGAATGGTTCTACGACTGGGCCGGCGGGCTGATCTGGCTGTCGCTGCCGCCGGTGGCGGACGCCCATGCCGCCATCGTGCGCGGCGCCGTCGAAAACCATGGCGGCCATGCCACGCTGATCCGTGCCGATGCCGCCACCCGCGCCGCCGTGCCGGTGTTCGAGCCGCAGCCGCTGGCGCTGATGGCGCTCACCGCCCGGGTCAAGGCCGGCTTCGATCCGATGAACATCCTCAATCCGGGCCGCATGGTGGCGGGAGTCTAAAGCGATGCAGACCTCCTTCACCCTCGCGCAGCTCGCCGATCCGGATTTTGCGGCATCGAACGACATCCTGCGCAAATGTGTGCATTGCGGGTTTTGTACCGCGACCTGCCCGACCTATGTGCTGCTCGGCGACGAGCGCGACAGCCCGCGCGGCCGCATCTACCTGATCAAGCAGATGCTGGAAGGCGGCGAGGCGGCGACGGAAGAAACCGTGCGCCATGTCGACCGCTGCCTGAGCTGCCTGTCCTGCATGACGACCTGTCCGTCGAGCGTGCATTACATGCATCTCGTGGATCACGCGCGCGCCCATATCGAGGAAACCTACAAACGGCCCTTCGCCGATCGCCTGCTGCGCCACCTGCTGTCCCGCCTGCTGCCCGATGCCGGCCTGTTCCGGCTCAGCCTGCGGCTGGCGCAGATCGCGCGGCCGTTCGCTTTCCTGCTGCCCGGCAAGCTGAAGGGCATGGTGGCGATGGCGCCGAAGCATCTGCCCAAGGCCTCGGCCGTCGACCAGCCGCAGGTCTTCCCGGCACAAGGCGAACGGCGCAAGCGGGTCGCCCTGCTGACCGGCTGCGCCCAGAAGGTGCTCGACCCGAAGATCAACGAGGCGACGATCCGCCTGCTGACCCGCCATGGCTGTGAGGTGGTAGTGGCGGAAGGGGCCGGCTGCTGCGGTGCGCTGACCCATCACATGGGCAAGGAGGCCGATGCCTTCGCCAAGGCCAAGGCGAATATCGATGCCTGGCACCGCGAACTCGAACAGCATGGCCTCGATGCCGTGGTGATCAATGCGTCGGGCTGCGGCACCACGGTGAAGGATTACGGTTTCATGCTGCGCAGTGAGCCGGAATGGGCCGAGAAGGCCGCTGCCGTCTCGGCACTGGCGCAGGATATCACCGAAGTGATGCGCGATCTGGGCATGAAGCCGTCAGGCCAGGCCAGGCCGCTCAGCGTCGCCTATCATTCGGCCTGCTCGCTGCAGCACGGCCAGAAGATCACGGCGCTGCCCAAGCAGCTGCTGGCCGAGGCGGGCTTCACCGTGCGCGAGGTGCCCGAGGCGCATCTGTGCTGCGGCTCGGCCGGCACTTACAACCTGCTGCAGCCTGATATCGCCGGCCGGCTGCGCGACCGCAAGGTCGGCAATATCGCCGGCACCGGCGCCGATGTGGTGGCGGCCGGCAATATCGGCTGTCTGGTGCAGATCGCCGGCGGGCTTGAGGCTGCGAAGGGCAAGGCCATGCCGGTGCTGCATACGGTGGAACTGCTGGACTGGGCAACCGGCGGACCGCGGCCACCGGCGCTGGCCGGCCTCCGCGACTGACAGGCTGGCCGACTAGCGCGCTTTCACGGCCTCGACCGTGCTGGCCGGCGGCGGCGGATTGGCAGGCTGGTTGCGCTGCTTCTCGATCTGCGCCTCGGCATAGGCGCGGCACTGTTCCTCGGCCAGCATGCGCTGCGAGTTGCTCAGGACCTGGCCGGCCTTCAGGCCGCGCCGGATGTCCTGGATGCAGGCATTGATCAACTCGGCCCGGCCCGCCTGTTCGCCTTCGGCATGGGCGGCAGGGGCGGTCATCGCCACCAGCAGCAGGCCGGCGAGGGCGGCTGTCAGGGCAAGCATATGGTCGAGACTGATTTTCATACGATTGTCTTCGCATGAAAGCCCGGGGTGGTCAGGTTATTTTCCGGAAACCACCGGCCGGTTTTGATCGCGGGCGATCCGTTCGCTGATCTCCTGCATCAGCTCGGCCGTGACTGCCGTGCAGATGCGCCAGACCGTGTCAAAACCAGTCGGGCCGCCGTAATAGGGGTCGGGGACATCGCGGCCGAAGCGCGGCACATAGTCAAGGTAGAGCTTCAGGTGCTGACGCCGCTCTGGCGGGCAGAGTCGCTGCAGAATCTCCAGATGGCCCTGGTCCATGGCGAGGATCAGGTCGAAACGGTCGAAATCCTCGGGCGCCAGCTTGCGGGCGCGCTGCATGGCGATATCCACGCCGTTGCGCCGGGCGGTGTCGATGCTGCGCGGATCGGGCGGTTCGCCGACGTGGTAGCCATGGGTGCCGGCCGAATCGACATGCACGACCTCATGCAGGCCGGCCTGCTGCAGGCTGTGCCGCAGCATGCCGTGGGCGGTCGGCGAGCGGCAGATGTTGCCGGTGCAGACCATCAGCACGGACCAGGCCGGCCGTGTCGAAGAAGGGCGGGCGGCAGCGGGGGAGGGGCCGGGTGTCATGGCGCCGGAGAGAAGCAGCAAACCGCCAGACGGGCAAGGATGCCGGTATGACTATGGCGGGGCCGCCGCAAATTTGCGGTAACCCCCTCTATCGTCACGCGGATTTCCATCCTAAAGTGGCGCCATGGCAACCCCGCCGGACGACGAAACCCTGCTGCTGGACCTGAACCAGGCCTTTTACCGTGCCTTTGCCGGCCGCGATGCCGAGCAGATGGCCACGATCTGGGCCAAGGCGGCCCCGGTCTGCTGCATCCATCCCGGCTGGCCGCCGCTGTTCGGCCGCGATGCCGTGCTGGAAGGCTGGCGCCGCATCCTGCAGAACCCGGCCCAGCCGCCGCTGGAGATGCTGGCGCCGCGGGTGACCCTCTGGGGCGACGTGGCGCTGGTGACCTGCTTCGAGCGGGTCGAGGGCCAGTATCTGATCGCCAGCAATCTTTTCGTCCGCGAGGGCAAGGGCTGGAAGCTGAGCCACCACCAGGCCGGCCCGGTGGCGACCCCGCCGCCCGGCGGCGCCAGCAACGACGAAACCGATCCGGATCTCGACGACCTCGACGACATGGATGATGACGACGAGGACGATGACGACGATCTGCCGCCGGGCTCGGGCACCATCCACTAGGCCGGCCTAGTCGCCCTTCACCAGCGTCTCGATCCGCGCCCCGGCGCCGGCCTCGCGGGCCAGCCGCGCCTGCAGGAAATCCAGCATCGGCATCAGCGTCTCGGCCAGCTGCCACGGCGGGTTGACCAGCAGCAGCCCGTTGCCGTTCATCTGCCGCGCCTCGCGGGCCGGCCGCACCGTCAGCTCCACCGCCAGCGTCTCCGTGCCGAGGTCTGCGGCCAGTCCGGCCTTCCAGGCATCGACGGCCTTCTGCTCCTTGATCGGATACCACACGGCGAGCTGGCCGGTCGGCCAGCGCCGCAGCGTCGCCAGCACGGCACGCGCGACCATGGCGAATTCGTCCTTCGCCTCATAGGCCGGATCGATCAGGGCGAGGCCGCGCCGCGGTGTCGGCGGCGTCAGCGCCTTCAATGCCTCAAAGCCGTTGCGGTGATGCAGGGCGATGCGCGGATCGCGGCCGAAATCGATGGCGAGGTTATGCCGCAGGGTCTCGGCATCCTCGGGGTGCAGCTCGCACAGCGTCAGCCGGTCTTCCGCGCCGCGCAGGGACCGCGCCAGCAGCCAGGGCGAACCGGGATAGACCTGCAGGTCGCCGCCGTCCTCGCGCAGGCCCGGATTGAGGCTGCGCAAAGCGGCGACATAGCGCGGCAGGATGCGGACGGCGGCCGGATCGGCCAGCACCGCCTGCACGCCGAAACGGAATTCGCCGCCGCGCTGGGCTTCGTCCGAGGCAAGGTCGTAGCGGCCGATGCCGGCATGGCTGTCGATCAGATGCACCGGGCTCGGCTTGCGATGCAGCGCGGCCAGCAGCTCCAGCAGTACGACATGCTTCAGCACATCGCCGAAATTGCCGGCGTGAAAGGCGTGACGGTAATTCATCGTGTGAAACGTCGCAGGGTCAGACGGTCACCACGATGGGGCCGCTTTTGGTGATCACCAGCGTGTGTTCGTATTGTGCGGTGAGGATGCCCTCGCCGGTGACCAGGGTCCAGCCGTCGTCGAGTTCGTCGGCGAAATCGGCGCCGGTCGACAGGAACGGCTCGATGGTGATCACCATGCCGTCCTTCAGCATGCGGCGGTCGCCGGGCTCGAAATAGCTCGGGATGAAGCCCGGCGCCTCATGCAGGCTGTGGCCGACGCCATGGCTGCCGAGATTGCGGATCACCGTATAGCCATGGGCGCGGGCGGTACGTTCGATGGTGCGGCCGATGGTGTTCAGCTTGCGGCCGGGCATCACCGATTGCACGGCGCGGTTCAGCGCCTCGCGGGTGGTGCGGCACAGGCGGTCCTGGTCCGGGCGCACCGGCGGCACGACGAAGCTGGCGCCGGTATCGGCGAAGACGCCATCGCGTTCGGCCGAGACGTCGATGTTGACCATGTCGCCCGGCTGGATGCGGGTGTCGTCGGGAATGCCATGGGCGACTGCGTGGTTGACGCTGATGCAGGTGGCGCCGGGGAAGTTGTACATCAGGATCGGCGCCGAGCGGCAGCCTTCCTTGTCCAGCGCGGCGCGGCCGATCTCGTCGAGCTCGCGGGTGGTGATGCCGGGCTCGAGGCTGGCACCCATCAGGCGGCAGACGGCGGCGACCACGCCGCCGACCCGGCGCAGCAGTTCCAGTTGTTCCTCGGTCTCGACGGTCACGTCCGGGCTCCGGTCAGGGGATTGGTGTCCCTGCAGTATACGCGAGCCGGGCCGCCGGGTCATGCGCGGGCGGCGGAAATCGGCTACAGAAGATGCATCATGCTCGACCCGCTGATGCGCCGCCTGATCGATCCGCCGCTCGACCGCCTGGCGGCCGCGCTTGAGCGCGCGCCCTTCGGCCCCGATGCCGTGACCCTGGCCGGCTTCGCACTGGGCGTCGCCGCCGCGGCGGCCAATGGGCTCGACCATGGCCCGGCGGCGCTGGCGCTGTTCGCCGCCAACCGGCTGGCCGACGGGCTCGACGGCGCGCTGGCACGCCATCGCGGCCGGACCGGCAGCGGCGCCGGACCCAGCGACCGCGGCGGCTATATCGACATCGTGCTCGACTTCATCACCTACGCCCTGCTGGCCTTAAGCTTCGCGATCCGCGATCCGGTTGCCGATGCGTTGCCGGCCGCCTTCCTGCTGGCGAGCTTCATGGGCACGGCGTCGAGTTTCCTGGCTTATGCCATTCTCGCCGGCAAGCATGGCCGCGAGACGTCCTTGCGTGGCCGCAAGAGCTTCTACCATCTCGGCGGCCTGACCGAGGGCACCGAAACGATCCTGTTCTTCGCGCTCTGCCTGGCGCTGCCGCAGCATTTCGCCCTGCTGGCCTGGATTTTCGGCGCCGCCTGCTGGCTGACCACCCTGGGCCGCGTGGCGGCCGGCTGGCGCGATTTCAGCTAGGCGCCTTTCGCCTTCTTCAGCTCCGCCTCGATGGCGGCGGTGACCTTGAGGTCGGTCGGCTTGACCGGGGTGGGGAAGACCTGGGCCAGCGTGCCGTCCGGCGCGATCAGGTATTTGTGGAAATTCCACTTCGGCAGTGCGTCCTCGCCGAGTTCGGCGCCGATCCACTTGTACAGCGGATGCGCCTGCGGGCCGATCACATGCTGCTTGTCGGTCAGCGGGAAATCGACCGAGAAATTCACCTCGCAGAATTCCTTGATCTGGCTCTCGCTGCCCGGTTCCTGGCCGCCGAAATCATTCGACGGCACGCCCAGCACCACGAAGCCCCTGTCGCGGTAGGTGTTCCAGACCTTCTGCAGGTCGGTGTACTGCGGGGTGAAGCCGCATTGCGAGGCGGTGTTGACCAGCAGCACGGCCTTGCCGCGGAACTGCGTCATCGGCAGCGGTTTGCCGTCGATGCCGGTGAAGCTGAAATCATAGGCGGTCATGCCGGTCCTCGTGGTGGCGGGTCGCTTGGTTGCAGCACGGGCCGCGGCCGGCAGCAGGGCGGCGCCGGCCAGCCAGGCCAGGCTGCGGCGGCGCGACAGGGTGACGCGGGCCCGGAAAGGGCGGACGGGATCAGGCAGGGGCATCGATTCATGCTCCGTTAACGCAACCGGTCCTTAACTATAGCTCCGCAGGCGCCGCGGACCAGTCCGCCGGCCGCAGAACCGCCGCCGGCCTGCCGTTCACCCTGCATACAGCCGTCCGTGCCGCCATCCGAGGAGGCCGCCATGTTCAGTTTGCCCGGTTTGCTGACCTTTGCCGCCCTGTCGCTGGCCGCCCTGGTGCTGGGCGTCAGCCTGACCCGGCTGGTGCCGGGCCTCGGCGCCGAGCATCCCGGCATCCTGGCGCTGGCCCTGCTGCTGCTGTTCTGGAGCATCCGCGAGCGCTGGCAGCGCCAGCGCATCCAGAACCGCCTGCTGGCCGAGATCGATTCCCTGTCCGAGGAACTCACCTTCATGCGCGGCGACGAGTCGACCGAAGCGGCCCCGGTTGCCGCGAAGGCCATCAAGCCTGTCCTCCGCCCGGTGCCGGGCCGCGACAACCTGCTGGCGCCGGAAAGCCTCGCCGTGCTGGAAAGCCTGGCCGAAGACGACAGCCGGGCCCCGGCCGAGGACGGCGCGCTGCTCGATGCGGTGCGCGACGCGCTGAACAACAACCGGGTCGAGCTGCATGTGCAGCCCATCGTCAGCCTGCCGCAGCGGCGCATGCGCTTTTTCGAGCTGCTGGCGCGGCCGCGCGATGCCATGGGCCGCGAATACCAGGCGGCGGAATGCATCGAGGCACTGGATGCCTCCGGCCTGCGCGCTGAATTCGATGCGCTGATGCTGCTGCGCTCGGTGCAACTGGTGCGCAAGCTGGAAAGCCGCGCCCGCAACGCCGGCTTTTTCCTCAACCTGTCGCCGGCGATGCTGGCGCGGATCGAAACCTTCAATCCGCTCTACGAATTCCTGCAGCGCGAACGCGAGCGCGCCGGCAACATCGTGCTGGAATTCGCCTATGAAGGCGTGCGCGATCTCGATCGCGCCGGGCTCTACCGCCTCAGCCGCCTGTCGGCGCTCGGCTTTGCGCTGTCGATCGACGGCGTCAGCCGCTTCGATCTCGACTTCACGGGCCTGGCCAAGGCCGGCGTGCGCTTCGTGAAGTTCGATTCCGCCGTGCTGCGCGACCCGGCGGCTCTCGCCCGCTCGCCGATTGCCTTCGGCGACCTGCGCGAGGCCTGTGACCGGCATGGCATCGTGCCGGTGCTGAGCAAGGTGGAGAGCGAGGCCGACCTGCTGGCGCTGGCCGATCTCGATTTCCCCTTCGGCCAGGGCCATCTGTTCGGCGTGCCGAAGCTGGCGAAAGCCGCCTAATCCGCTTCAGCGCACCGCGAGCAGGGCCTCGGCCAGCTCGACGAAACCGGTGCCGCCTTCGCCCGCTGTGACAAAGGCGGGTCTGGCCGCAATACGGTCGAGAAACGGCCGCACATTGGCCACACCGACGCTGTAGGGAAAATAACCGAACATCGGTGCGTCATTCGGGCTGTCGCCGGCGAAGACGGCCTGCCCGCGCACCGCGTCGAGATCGGCGCCGAAACGTTCGGCAAACAGCACCCGGGTCATGGCAAGCTTGTCCCAGTCACCGAACCAGCCGTTGACATGAATCGAACTCACCTTCGCCGTCGCCCCGGCGGCCTCGAACAGCGCCACGATCTTCGCGATGGCGGCCGGCGGCAGTGCGGGCACGTCCTCGCAGAAATCGATGGCGAGGTCGCATTCGCGATACTGCTGGTCGGAGGCGAGTGCCGTGCCCGGCACCGCGCGCAGGATGGTTTCGGCCAGCGTCGCGAGTTTCGCACGCGCCGCCCGGCGCTCCGCATCACTCTGGAAAAACCGGCGATGCATGTGCCGCGCCTTGCGGTCATACTGCATGTACAGCGCGCCGTTCTCGCCGACGATGCCGGCCACCGGCCAGAAACGGGCGATCATGTCGCACCAGCCGGCCGGCCGGCCGGTGATCGGGATGACCCGGAAACCGGCGGCCTCCAGCTGCTCCAGCGCCGTATACGCAGCCGCGGTCAGCCGGCCATGACTGGTCAGCGTATCGTCGATATCGGCGAGCACGTAGCGGATGCCGCGACGTTCACCGGCGGTAAAGGCGGACAGGGGTTGAATCTCAGCCATAAGTCGAGGCGGGCAGCGCTTGCCGGGGGTGGGAGCGGTCCGTATAGTCACCGCGCCCAATCCGTCCGTCAACCACCAGCAGCCCGACCGGCCCGCCGCCATAACGGGCAAGCCGCCCCGTAAGGCGCGCCGCAATGCGAGGATCGTATCGATGACTTTCCAGGCCCTGCACGGCTATTACCTCGAGGACCTGAGCGTCGGCATGTCGGCGAGCTTCGAGAAGACCGTCACCGAAGCCGACATCGTCACCTTCGCCGACCTGTCGGGCGACACCAATCCCGTGCATATGGACGAGGCCTTTGCCGCCGCCACGCCGTTCAAGGGCCGCATCGCCCACGGCATGCTGGGCGCCAGTCTGATCAGCACGGTGTTCGGCACCAGGCTGCCGGGCCCGGGCTGCATCTATGTGTCGCAGGACCTGCGCTTCAAGGCGCCGGTGCGCATCGGCGACACCGTGGTCGCCCGCGTGACCGTCGCCGAGATCGACACCGCCAAGCGCCGGGTCAAGTTCACCTGCGACTGCCGGGTCGGCGATACCGTGGTGATCGAGGGCGAAGCCGTCTTGATGGTCAGCCGCAAAGCCAAGTAACGACGGGGAGTGGGCAGGGCCGTCGTCATGCGAATCCTGCGATCCGCCGCGAGTTTTCCGCCGGCCATGCATGGTGCGGTCGCCGCCATCGGCAATTTCGACGGCGTCCATCTTGGCCATCGCGCGCTGGTTGCGGCCGTCAATGCCGAGGCCGCCCGGCTTGGCCGTCCGCGCGCCGTCATCACTTTCGAGCCGCATCCGCGCCGTTTCTTCGTACCATCATCGCCGCCCTTCCGCCTTGATGCGCTGTCGACCAAGGCGCGCATCTTAAGCGAACTCGGCATCGATGCAGTGCTGGCGATGCCGTTTGATGCCCGGCTGGCGGCGAAGTCGCCGGCGGAGTTCGTCGACCATATCCTCGCCGACGAGCTGCAGCTCGGCCATGTGGTGGTCGGCTATGATTTCACCTTCGGCAAGGCGCGCGCCGGCGATACCGGCATGCTGCGCGAGCTGTGTGGCAAGCGCGACATCGGCGTCACGGTGGTTGCCGCCCAGCAGGACGGCGAGGTCTATTCCTCGACCCGCATCCGCGCCCTGCTGGAAGCCGGCAACATCGCCGAGGCCAGCCGCATCCTCGGCCGGCCGTGGGAAATCGTCGGTGCGGTCGAGCATGGCGACAAGCGCGGCCGCGAACTCGGCTATCCCACCGCCAATGTGGCGCTGACTGATTTCCAGGTCCCGAAATTCGGCATCTACGCGGTGCGCTGCGAGGTGGATGGCGAAGGCCATGACGGCGTCGCCAGCCTTGGCATCCGGCCGACCTTCGACCAGACCGACGTGAAACTCGAGGTTTACCTGTTCGATTTCGCCGGCGATCTCTACGGCCGCGAGATGCGGGTCGAATTTCGCGCCTTTATCCGGCCGGAAGAGAAGTTCGCGGGCGTCGACGCCCTGAAGGCGAAAATCGCCGAGGATTGCGACGCCGCCCGGCGGCTGCTGAAGGCTTAGGCCGGCCCGAATTCCGCCGCCCGGGCCAGCAGGCGCTGGGCCCCCGTATAGGTCGGCTTTTCCACCAGATGGCCATCCAGCGTGGCGCGATCCTCGCCCTTCGCCCGCGCGGCTTCGAAGGCGGCGACAATGCGGCTGGCGCGGGCGACTTCGTCCGCCGATGGCGTGAGTATGGCGTTGACGGCGCCCGCATGGCCCGGCCGCACCAGCGATTTCGCGGTATAGCCGAGCCGGCGGGCGACCAGCGTTTCGGCGGCGGCGCCCTCGGCATCGCCGAAGGTATAGGGGCAATCGATGGCGACCACGCCGGCGGCACGGCATTCGATCAGGAAGCGCTGGCGCACATAGGCGAGTTCCGTGGCCTCGCGGCTGCGCACCGCGCCGAGATCGGCCACCATGTCCTCGCTGGCGACCAGGCAGGCGGTCACCCGCGGGCTCGCCTGGGCAATCGCGATGGTCCGCGTCAGGCCGCGCGCGCTTTCGATATTGGGCACGATCTCGGTGCTGCCCGGCGCAAGGCCGAGCCGGATCTCGTGCTCGCCGATGGCCGCATCGAGCCGGGCGATCTGCTCGGGCGCGGTCACCTTGGGGATCATCACCAGGTCGGGCACGCCTTCCATCACCGCAGCAAGGTCGGTCTCGCCGTCCTCTTCCAGCGGATTGACCCGGACACCCGCAATCCGCCCGGCGGCCCGCCAGGCCGGATAGAGCGAAGGCGCCAGCGCCCTTGCTTCCGGCCGCCGCGCCGGCGGGGTGAAATCCTCCAGCTCCTGCACGACGACGTCGGCGGCACTTTCCGCGCCGGCCTGCAGTCCGGCGGGATCGGCGCCGGGCAGGAACAGCCAGGAACGGCGCAGGTGGACGGGGCGGCGGATCATCGGAAGGCTCCCGGCGGACGGCAACGGCCCGCTTCACTCGACAGGGTAGGGCCGGAATGATAAATCATCGCCATGCTTGGGCAATTCGTCATATCCCGGGGTCTGCCGCCGGCACGAATTAGCGGCCCGGTCCTTTCCTAAGGGCCGGGATTTCCACGACTTTTCCCGAAAATCCGCGCCATCTGCGACGCCGCTGCGGCGGCCTCGGCGGCGCCACCCCCGAGTAAAGTGATGACCAAGGACTATCGCCCCACCGTTTTCCTGCCCACCACCGACTTCCCGATGAAGGCGGGCCTGCCGGCCAAGGAGCCGGAAATCCTCGCCCGCTGGGAGAAGATCGGCCTGTATGAAAAGCTGCGCGCCGACAGCAAGGGCCGCGAGAAATTCATCCTGCATGACGGCCCGCCGTACGCGAACGGCCATCTGCACATCGGCCACGCGCTGAACAAGATCCTCAAGGACGTCATCAACCGCTCGCGGCAGATGATGGGCTTCGATGCGAACTACGTGCCGGGCTGGGACTGCCACGGCCTGCCGATCGAATGGAAGATCGAGGAAAAATATCGCGCCGCCGGCAAGAACAAGGACGACGTGCCGATCGACGAGTTCCGCAAGGAATGCCGCGATTTCGCCGAACACTGGATCGGCATCCAGCGCGAGGAGTTCAAGCGGCTCGGCGTCGTCGGCGACTGGAAGAATCCCTACACCACGATGAGCTTCGCTGCCGAAGCCCAGATCGTGCGCGAGATCCAGAAGTTCCTGATGAACGGCGGCCTGTTCAAGGGCTCCAAGCCGGTGATGTGGTCGGTGGTCGAGCGCACCGCGCTGGCCGAGGCCGAGGTGGAATACCACGAGCATACCTCGTCGACCGTGTTCACCAAGTTCCCGGTGGTAAAGGCAGCGGACAAGGCGCTCGACGGCGCCAGCATCGTGATCTGGACGACCACGCCCTGGACCCTGCCGGGCAACCGCGCCATTGCGCTGTCGAAGGACGCCGACTACGTGCGCCTGCGCGTCGATGCGGTGGGCGAGAAGTCGCTGGCGAAGGTCGGCGACGAAGTCGTCGTGGCCCGGGATCTGGCCGAGACCGTCGCCAAGGCCTGCGCCATCGACAGCCATACCGTGCTGGCGACCCTGAAGGGCGCGGCCATCCTCGGCACCGTCTGCGCGCATCCGTTGCGCGGCCAGGGCTATGAGTTCGACGTGCCGGTGCTGCATGGCGATTTCGTCACGCTGGATGCCGGCACCGGCTTTGTGCATATCGCGCCGGGCCATGGCGCCGACGACTATAATCTTGGCACGGCGAATGGCATCGAGGTGCCGCATACAGTGGATGCCGACGGCACGTATTTTCACCATGTGCCGATCTTCGGCGGCGAGCATCCGGCCCGGGTGCTCGATGATGCCGGCAAGGATGGCGACGCCAATGGCCGCGTCATCGCCACCATGATCGAGGCCGGTGCGCTGCTCGGCAAGGGCCGTCTGCGCCACCAGTATCCGCATTCCTGGCGCTCCAAGGCGCCGCTGATTTTCCGCAACACGCCGCAGTGGTTCATCTCGATGACCACCAACGACCTGCGCAAGAAAGCGCTGGCGGCGATCGATGCGACCGCATTCTATCCGGCGGGCGGCCGCAACCGGCTTTACGCGATGATCGAGCAGCGGCCCGACTGGGTGATCAGCCGCCAGCGCGCCTGGGGCGTGCCGATCGCCGTGTTCGAGAACCGGGAAACCGGCGAGCTGCTGCGCGACCCGGAGGTCAATGAGCGCATCGTCGAGGCCTGCCTGAAGGGCGGCGCCGATGCCTGGTTCACCGCCAAGCCGGCGGATTTCCTCGGCAACCAGTACAATCCGTCCGACTGGAAGATGGTGACCGACATTCTCGATGTCTGGTTCGATTCCGGTTCGACCCACAGCTTCGTGCTGGAACAGCGCCCCGACCTGCAGTGGCCGGCCTCGCTGTATCTCGAAGGCTCCGACCAGCATCGCGGCTGGTTCCATTCCTCGCTGCTGGAAAGTTGCGGTACCCGTGGCCGGGCGCCCTACGATGCCGTGCTGACGCATGGCTTCACGCTCGACGAGAAGGGCCGCAAGATGTCGAAGTCGCTCGGCAATACCGTCGAGCCGCAGGATGTCATCAAGCAGTCGGGTGCCGATATCCTGCGCCTGTGGGTGGTGTCGTCCGACTATTCCGATGACCTCAGCGTCGGCAAGGGCATCATCCAGGCGCAGTCGGATGCCTATCGTCGTCTGCGCAACACCCTGCGCTACCTGCTCGGCAACCTCTCCGGTTTCGCCGAGAGCGAGCGGCTGCCCTTCGAGGAGATGCCGGAACTGGAACGCTGGGTGCTGCACCGCCTGGCCGAACTCGGCAGGATCGTCCGCGAAAGCTGCGCGGACTACGATTTCCACCGCATGTATGTGGCGATCTACAATTTCTGCGCCGTCGACCTGTCCAGCTTCTATTTCGACATCCGCAAGGATGCACTGTACTGCGACGCGCCGGATAGCAATCGCCGCCGCGCTGCCCGCACCGTGCTGGATGCGCTGTTCGACTGCCTGGTGAAGTGGCTGGCGCCGTTCATCTCTTTCACGGCGGAAGAGGCCTGGCTGACCCGCTTCCCCAGCGCCGAAGGCTCGGTGCACCGCGAAGTCTTCCCGACCCTGCCGGAACAATGGCTCAATCCGGCGCTCGGCGAGAAATGGGAGAAGGTCCGCCGGGTCCGCCGTGCCGTCACCGGCGCGCTGGAACTCGAGCGCGCCGAGAAGCGCATCGGTGCCAGTCTGCAGGCGCATCCGGTGGTCTATGCCTCGGCCGAGGATCTCGAAGCCGTGCTCGACCTCGATTTCGCCGAAATCTGCATCACCTCGGGCATCACGCTGCGCGAGGGCGAGGGGCCGGCCGAGGCGTTCCGCAGCGAGGATGCCCGCGGCGTTGCGGTGACGTCGCAGCTCGCCGAAGGCCACAAATGCGAACGCTGCTGGCAGGTGCTGCCCGAGGTCGGCGAGATCGCCGGCCATGAGGATCTCTGCCGGCGCTGCACCACGGCCGTGGGGTGAGGGCCGGCGCATGAACAGGACGGCGATCCGGACGACAGGCTTTGCTGTCGCCGTGCTGGTGGTGCTGGCCGACCAGGCCAGCAAGCGCCTCGTTCTGGATCTGGTGGCGCAGCATGTGCCGCCGGTGATCCGGGTCACCGGTTTCTTCAATCTGGTGCAGGTGTGGAATACCGGGGTGAGCTTCGGCCTGTTCCAGGAAGACACCACCCTGCGCAGCCTGATCCTGATCGGTGTCGCCGTGGCGGTGATGCTGTGGCTCGGCATCTGGCTGTGGCGCAGCCGCTCGTGGCTCGCCGGTTTCGCCCTCGGTGGCATCATCGGCGGTGCATTGGGCAATATCCTCGACCGCTGGCAGCATGGCGCGGTCTACGATTTTCTCGATTTCCATGCCGCCGGCTGGCACTGGCCGGCCTTCAACCTGGCCGACAGCGCCATCGTCGTCGGCGTCGCCCTGCTGCTGCTGGACGGCTATCGGCCGCGGCGGCCGGATGGTGCAACCGGCGCCTGAAACGGCGCCCGGAGGTTCCGGCACCATTCCCGACTTCACCCCTGCGTTGCGCATGGGCCAGAATAGTGGCAGCATTTCCTCCGGTACGAGCGTGCATGAGGGGTGGAAGGCGGGATTCCGGCTGGGCTACCGCCGCACGGGCATGACAGGCCAGGCATGACAGGCGTGGGCATGGCAGGTACGGGCATGACGGGGCGCAGAAGCGGTCCCGGACGGGAGGGGTGTGTGACTCTCGGCGACAGGCGAAGGCTACGGTCGCAATGCGGATGCAGGGCATGAAGCCGGCAGCACGCGCGCATCCGTTCACCCAGCAGATATCGGCCAAGCAGGTCAAGATCACCGTCCTTGCGGCCCTGGCCCTTGGGCTGGTCTCAAGCGTCTTTCAGCTGCTGCTCGACATCCGCAGCGAAATCAACCAGCGCCAGACAACCGTTGCCCAGGTCATGGACATGCTGAATGAGCCGGCCTCGCAGGCCGCCTATGCGCTGGATGAGCAGCTGGCGGCGCGGGTGGTCAGCGGCCTGCTGCTGTACCGGCCGATCTGGAAAGTGGAAATCTACGACAATTACGGTCGCCGCATGGCCGCGCAGGAACGGGCGCGTGCCGCCGAGGGACCGGTCTGGCTGCGCGCCCTGCTGCCGGCTGGCGACGAAGTGCTGGTGCAGCCGCTCTATGCCCAGCGCGACCACGAATTGGTCGGCGAAATGCGCGTTGCCGTCGACGGCCGGCTGCTGGCCCGCAGTATCCTCAATCGCGCCTGGACCGTGTTCGGCACCGGTTTCGTGCGCAATTTCCTGCTCGCCCTGCTGCTGGCGGTGCTGTTCTACCGCAGCCTGACGCGGCCGCTGCTTGGTTTGGTCGGCCAGCTGGAGGAAATCGACCCGCGGCGCCCCGGCACCACCGCGATCCGCGTGCCGCCGGCCCATGCCACCGACGAATTCGGCCTGCTGGCCGACCGGGTCAACGCCATTCTCGCCTCCAGCCGCGAGTATCTGGCGGAGCGCGACCGCGAAATCCTGCAGCGCGAGCAGTCCGAGGCCCGCTTTCGCGATTTCGCCAATGCAGCCTCCGACTGGTTCTGGGAGCGCGATGCCGGCCATGCCCTGACCCATACCTCGCATCCCGGCCCGCTCGGGCCGGACGGAGATTACCAGCGCCTGCTGCACGATCCGGCAACCGCTGCCGACCCGGCCTGGCAGGGCCATCGCGACCTGCTGGCGCGGCATGCCCCGTTTCGCGATTTCCGGTTCCAGGTGGCGGGGGACGATGGCGCGAGCCGGCATTATTCGATCAGTGGCGTGCCGGTCGTCGGCGCCGAGGGCGATTTCCGCGGCTATCGTGGTGCCGGCACCGATGTCAGCGGCAGCAAGGCGATGGAGGCCGCCATCGCCCAGAGCCGCGACCTGCTGCGTGTGGTGATCGATGCGATCCCGGCGCCGATCAGCGTCAAGGATACCGCCGGCCGCTTCCTGCTGGCCAACCAGCGGGTCAGCGATCTGTTCGGCGTCGATGTCCGGCAGATCATCGGCCGCCGCATGGACGAGCTGCCGATGACCCATATCGCACCGGACGCGCGGGCCGATTTCGTGGCGACCAGCGATCGCTGGGAGGGTGAGTTGCGACGGACCGGGCAGCCTGTATTGAACCGCGAGCGCAGCAGCCGGCGCGACGACGGCAGCGACTACACCACGATCGAAAGCAAGGTGCCGCTGAAGGATGCCGGGGGTGCAGTCACGGGCATCCTGACCATTGCGCTCGACATCAGCGAACGCAAGACCGCGGAACGCGCGCTGGACGATGCCAACCTGCAATTGCGCCGCCAGGCCGAGGACCTTGAACGCCTTGCCTCATCCTATGCCCGCGAGCGCGAACACGCGGTGGCGGCGAACCGTGCCAAGTCGGAATTCCTGGCCAATATGAGTCATGAGCTGCGCACGCCGCTCAACGCCATCATCGGTTTTGCCGAGGTGATCGTGTTGCGCATGTGGGGCGACAGCTCGGAAAAGTATTTCGACTATGCCCAGGATGTCGTGGTCAGCGCGCGTCATCTGCTGCATGTCATCAACGACATCCTCGATATGTCGAAGATCGAGGCCGGCCGTTACGAGCTGCAGATGCAGAATCACACGCTGAACACCGTGGTCGAGGACTGCCTGACCATCGTCAAGGGCCGCGCCGGCGAGGCCGAGGTGGTGCTGGTCAACGAAATCCCCCGCGACCTGCCGGCAGCGCGGCTGGATGCCCGGGCGGTCAAGCAGGTGCTGCTCAACCTGCTGTCGAATGCCATCAAGTTCACCCCGCCGGGCGGCACGGTGCGGCTGCAGGGCCGACTCGACCCGGACGGCGGGGTGGCGATCGCGGTCGCCGATACCGGAGTCGGTATCCGGCGGGAAAATCTGGGGCGGATTTTCGAGCCGTTCTGGCAGGGTGACCCCAATGTCAGCCGGCGCAGCGAGGGGACCGGCCTCGGCCTGACCATCAGCCGAAAATTCATGGAATTGCATGGCGGCACGCTGGATATCGACAGCGCCGAGAGCCGCGGCACGGTGGCGACGATTCGCTTTCCGGCCGGGCTGGTGGGCGGCGACTGAGGCGGTTTTCCGCACCCGCCGCAGCCTTGTGCCGGAGTTGCCTGCGGGGGTAAAATCCCGGCCAAACTGCTGTCCGGACAGAGAGAAAGGACCGTTTCGCCATGAGTCGACCGTACCCGTCCGGCCGACGCCTGTGGGTTATCCTGGCGCTGCTGGCCGCTCCGGCCATGCTGGGCGGCTGCGATACCGCCAAGGAAGCTCTCGGCCTCAACAAGAAGGCGCCGGACGAATTTTCCGTGGTCACCAAGGCGCCGCTGGTCCTGCCGCCGGAATTCGGCCTGCGTCCGCCCGAGCCGGGTGCGGCCCGGCCGCAGGACAAGACCGCCCAGGATCGCGCCCGCACCGCGCTCGGCCTGTCGGGCCAGGCGCCGGGTACCGGGCCGAACACCGCGGCCCGCTCGGCCGGCGAGAATGCCCTGCTGCAGCAGGCCCATGCGACCAGTCCTGATCCGGACATCCGGCGCAAGATCAACGATGAATTCACCCAGCTGGCCGAACGCGACAGCAGTTTTGTCGACCGGCTGATTTTCTGGCAGAAGGCGGAAGATCCGGGGCTGGCCGTCGATCCGGCCAAGGAAGCCCAGCGCCTGCGCGAGAATGCCGCCACCGGCAAGGCGCCGAACGCCGGGACCGTGCCGACCATCAAGCGCAAGGAACGCGGCCCGCTCGAGGGCCTGTTCTGACCGGAGCCGTCCTGGCCACCATCCGACGGGGCGCCTCCTGCCAACGGAGGGACCTGACTTGCATCGTCTGATCCGCAGTCTGCTGGTTGCCGTGGGCCTGTGTGTCACGAGCCTGTGCGCCGCCGGCCTGGCGGCCGGCAGTGCCCGTGCCCAGATTTTCCATCCGACCCAGTTCACCCTGGAAAACGGCCTGCAGGTGGTCCTGATCGAGGATCACCGGGCGCCGGTGGTCCAGCATATGATCTGGTACAAGGTCGGCGCTGCCGACGAGGCGCCGAATGTCGGCGGTGTCGCCCATTATCTCGAACACCTGATGTTCAAGGGTACGCCCGAGATCGGACCGGGCGATTTCTCCAAGATCGTCGCCCGCGAGGGCGGCCGCGACAATGCCTTCACCACGGCCGACTACACGGCCTATCATCAGCTGATTGCCAGCGACCGCCTGCCGCTGGTGATGAAGATGGAGGCCGACCGCATGACCCAGCTGGCGCCGCCGGCCGACGAGGCGAAGCGTGAACTGCAGGTGGTGATCGAGGAGCGGCTCAGCCGGATCGACAACAATCCCGGCGCATTGTTCGGCGAGCAGTTCGATGCCGCGCAGTTCCTGGCGCATCCCTATGGCCGGCCGGTGATCGGCTGGCCCGCCGTGGTCCGGCAGCTGACGCTCGACGACGCGATGACTTTCTACCGCAGCTATTACGCGCCCAACAACGCGGTGCTGGTGGTGGCCGGCGATGTCGCGCCGGCCGATCTGAAGCGGCTGGCCGAGAAATACTACGGCCTGATCCCGATGCGGCCGATCCCGCCGCGCAGCCGCGTGCAGGAACCGCCGCAGCTTGCTGCCCGCCGGCTGGTGATGACCGACGAGCGCGTCGCCGAGCCGAGCCTGCGGCGCAGTTATCTGGCGCCGAGCCGCACCGCCGGCAGGAGCGAATACGCCACGGCATTGTCGGTGCTGGCGGAAATCCTCAATGCGCCGACCGGCCGGCTCTACAAGGCGCTGGTGGAAGGCGACGGCCCGGCGGCCTCTGCCTCGGCCTGGTACAGCTCGCTGTCGCTCGACCAGACTACCTTCGGCTTCGGCGCCGTGCCGAAATCGGGCCAGAGCCTCGATGCCGTCGAGCAGGGGCTGGATGCCGTGCTCGCCACCCTGCTGAAGGACGGCATCACCGACGACGAACTGCAGCAGGCCAAGCTGGTGATGAAGGCCGATACCGTCTATGCCCGCGACAGCCTGACCGGCGCCGCCCAGCTGTTCGGCACGGCGGTCTGCACCGGCGTCAGCGTCGAGCAGGTCGAGGCCTGGCCGCAGCAGGTGGCGGCGGTGACCGCCGCCCAGGTGCTGGCGGCGGCGCAGTATGTGTTCGACGAACGCCGGTCGGTTACCGGTCGCCTGCTGCCGAAGCACCAGAGCTGAACCGGGAGACGCCGCCATGACGCTGATGCCCCGGTTTCTTGCCATCGCCTGCCTCGTCCTGACCGCTGCCGTGGCGCAGCATTCGGCGGCTCTGGCCGCGCCGAAGATCGAAAAGGTGCACACCGCCTCCGGGATCGAGGTCTGGCTGGTGCGCGAACCGTCGATCCCGATGCTGGCCCTGCAGGCCGCCTGGCGCGGCGGTTCGGCCAGCGACCCGGCGGGCGAGGAGGGACTGGCCAGCCTCGCCATGGCTTTGCTGACCGAGGGCGCCGGCGATCTGAAATCCGACGATTTCCAGAATGCCATGCGTGACAAGGCGATCGCGATCGGCTTCGATGCCGACCGCGATTACGTCACCGTCGACCTGACCACCCTGACCGACAATCGTGCGCGCGCCTTCGAGCTGCTGAAACTGGCAATGACGGCGCCGCGCTTCGACGACGAGCCGCTCGCCCGTGTGAAGGCGCAGGCGCTGGTGTCTTACCAGCGCAGCCGGCGCAGCCCGGGCACCCTGGCCGGCGAGCGTTTCGCGCAACTGGCCTGGGGCGGCCATCCGTATGGCCGCCGCTCGTCGCCGTCGCCGGACAGCCTGGCGAAGATCGACCGGCCGCAGATTGCCGCGTTTACCCATGCCGTGCTGGCGCGCGACAACCTGGTGATTGGCGCGGTCGGCGATATCGAGCCGGGCGAGCTGGCGGCGCTGGTCGATGCCAGCTTCGGTGCGCTGCCGGCCCATGCCGGGGTGACGCTGCCGGCGCCGGTGACGCCGAAAACCGCCGCGCAGCCGGTGGTGATCGATTTCCCCAATCCGCAGAGCCAGGTGCTGTTCGGCGCGCCGGGCATCATGCGCGACGATCCCGACTGGTATGCGGCCACCGTGATGAACCAGATCCTCGGCGGCGGCGGCATGGCGTCGCGGCTGTTCGAGGAGGTGCGCGAAAAGCGCGGCCTGGTCTATTCGGTCGGCACCCAGCTGGCGCCGCGCAAGGCCGGCGCGCTGTTCGCCGGCTCGTTCGCCACCACCAATGCCCAGGTCGGCCAGGCACTGGCGCTGGTGCGCGGCGAGTTCGCCCGCATCGCCAAGGACGGCGTCAGCGATGCCGAACTGGCCGATGCCAAGGCGTATCTGACCGGGTCCTTCCCGCTGCGCCTGACATCCGACAGCGCGATTGCCGGCATGCTGGTGGCAATGCGGATTTCCGGCCTCGCCCCCGACTATATCCAGGCCTATCCCGGCCTGATCAACGCCATCACCGGCGCCGACGTGCAAAGGGTGGCGCAGCGCCTGCTCGGCGACGGCAAGCTGCTGGTCGTCGTGGTCGGCCAGCCGGCCGGCCTCGGCGGCTGAGGACCTGATCTGATGACGATCCGTCGCCTGCCCGAGACCCTGGTCAATCGCATCGCCGCCGGCGAGGTGATCGAGCGGCCGGCCAGCGCCATCAAGGAGCTGGTGGAAAACGCCATCGATGCCGGCGCAACCAGGATCGACATCGCCATTGCCGGCGGCGGCCGCAACCTGATCAGCGTCGCCGATGACGGCAAGGGGATGGGTCCCGACGAACTGCCGGTTGCGGTCGAGCGCCACGCCACCTCCAAGCTGCCGTCCGACGACCTGATGGATATCCGCTGGCTCGGGTTCCGCGGCGAGGCTTTGCCCTCCATCGGTGCAGTCGGCCGCATGGCGATCACCAGCCGGCGTGCCGCAGACGAAGCGGCCAGCAGCATCGAGATCGATGCCGGCCGGGTCGGTCCGGTGAAGCCGGCCGCCGCCGGCCCCGGCACCCGCATCGAGGTGCGCGACCTGTTCTACGCCGTGCCGGCGCGGCTGAAGTTCCTGAAATCCGACCGCTCCGAGGAACTCGCCGTGCAGGAGATCGTGCGCCGGCTCGCCATGGCGCATCCCGACATCGCCTTTACCCTGCAGCAGGACGGCCGCATGGCGTTTCGCGCCGGTGCCATCGCACCGGACCTGATGCAGGCCGGGCTGGAGGCCCGCCGGCTGGCGCGGCTGGAACAGATTCTCGGCCGCGACTTCGCCGACAATGCCCTGCCGATCGAGGCCGTGCGCGAAGGCATCCGGCTCACTGGCCATGCCGGCCTGCCGACCTATAACCGCGGCAATGCCCAGCACCAGTATCTCTTCGTCAACGGCCGCCCGGTGCGCGACAAGCTATTCGTCGGCGCGGTGCGCGGTGCCTATGCCGATTTCCTCAGCCATGACCGCCATCCGGTCGCCGCGCTGTTCCTCGAGGTGCCGGCCGACGAGGTCGATGTCAACGTGCATCCGGCCAAGGCGGAGGTGCGCTTCCGCGATGCCGGGCTGGTGCGCGGCCTGATCGTCGGCGCGTTGCGCCATGCGCTGGCCGAGGCCGGCCATCGCGCCAGCACCACGGTGGCGCAGGCGGCGCTCGGCGCGCTGCGTCCGCAGGCGGCGCCGAACCTCAACCTGCCGTTCGGCGGCGGCAGCCGCTGGCGTGGCTACGACAACCTGCGGCCGGCCACGGTGCCCGGGATGGCCGAGGCGGCCGCACTTTACAATGCACCGCAGGGCGATTTCTCGACCACGGCAGCATCCGGCGACGAGGCCGGCCTGCCGCCTGGCGCCCGCGGCGGCGCCGATGCCGAAACGCCGGCCCCGGTGCCGCTGCAGGCCTATCCGCTCGGCGCTGCCCGCGCCCAGTTGCACGAGACCTACATCGTCGCCCAGACCACCGATGGCATCGTCATCGTCGACCAGCATGCCGCCCATGAACGGCTGGTCTACGAACGCATGAAACAGCATCTCGACGCCGGCCGCGTGCCGCGCCAGGCCCTGCTGCTGCCCGAGGTCGTGGAACTCAGCGAGGCCGAAGCCGTGCGGCTGGCTGCCCGCAGCGACGAACTCGCCGAACTCGGCCTGGTGCTGGAAGGCTTCGGCGGCGGCGCCGTGGTGGTCCGTGAGGTGCCGGCCCTGCTTGGCGATGTCGCGGTACAGACCCTGGTGCGCGACCTTGCCGATGCGCTGGCCGAATACGACAGCGTGCAGCCGCTGAAGGAACGTCTCGAAGAGGTCTGCGGCACCATGGCCTGCCATGGCAGCGTGCGCGCCGGCCGCCGATTGACGCTCGACGAGATGAACGCGCTGCTGCGCCAGATGGAGGCGACGCCGCATTCCGGCCAGTGCAATCACGGCCGCCCGACCTATGTCGAGCTGCGCCTTGCCGATATCGAGAAGCTGTTCGGGCGGCGCTAGGCCCGCCCAAGCCTTAGCCTTGTTTCAGCAGGAAAGTCAGCCGCGCCGGGCCCTGCTGGCGTTCCTCCAGCAGCGCGAAACCCGGCGGAATGGCGAAACTGCCCCCTGATTGGCCTTTCCGGGCGTCGGTCTCCACCATCACCAGCGCATCGGCCCTGAGCCAGCCCTCGCGGTCGAGCGCGGTCAGCACCTGGGTGCCGAGGCCGGAGCGGTAGGGCGGATCGAGGAAGACAAGGCCGGCCGGCTCGACCGGTCTGCCCGGACGCAGGGCATCGGCGCCGCGGAGCGTGATCCGTTCGGCAAAGCCGAGATCGGCGGCATTGCGCAGGATCGCGCGCCGCGCTGCCGGGTCGATCTCGAACAGATGGGCATGCAGCGCGCCGCGCGACAGCGCCTCGAAGGCCAGTGCGCCCGAGCCGGCGAAGGGATCGAGCACGATGCCGCCGTCGAGCCGCGTCTTGCCTGCGTCGGTCAGCAGGCTCGGCGAATGCAGCAGCATGTTGAACAGGGCTTCGCGCACCCGGTCGGTGGTCGGCCGCGTGGTGCGGTCGGGCGGGGCGATCAGGGGCCGGCCGCGATGGCTGCCGCCGACGATCCTCATGCCGGCAGGCTCACGGCCGCGGCTTGCCCGCCGTCGCGGGTTTCTTCTTTATGCCGGGTTTTTTGCGCGGTGCGGCCTTGGCCCAGCCGCCGGGCTTTTTCGGTTTTGTGCCATCGCGGCCGGCGGCAACGCTGGTGCCAGTCTGCTCGGCGACGATCTTGCCGGGGATTTCCTTGACGCCGTCCGGCGGCAGGGTGCCGAGCTGGAACGGGCCATAGGCGACGCGGATCAGCCGGCTGACCTGGTGGCCGAGATGCTCCATCACCCGGCGTACCTCGCGGTTCTTGCCTTCACGCAAGGACACGATCAGCCAGGTATTGTCGCCCTGGGCGCGTTCGACCTTGGCCTCGATCGCGCCGTAGGCTATGCCCTCGATGGTGACACCCTGCTGCAGCTCGGCCAGCGTCTCGTCGGTCGGATGGCCATGCACGCGCACGCGATAGCGGCGCAGCCAGCCGGTGCTGGGCAATTCCAGCTTGCGGGCCAGTGCGCCGTCGTTGGTCAGCAGCAGCAGGCCCTCGGAATTATAGTCGAGCCGGCCGATCGAGATGACGCGGGGCATGTCTTTCGGCAGCTTCTCGAACACCGTCGGCCGGCCTTCCGGATCGCGGTGCGTGGTCATCAGGCTGCGCGGCTTGTGATAGAGCCACAGCCGGGTCTTTTCCGGTCCGCCGACCGGCTTGCCGTCGACGACGATGCGGTCGTCGGGGCCGACCACGAAAGCGGGCGTGCTGAGCTTCTTGCCGTTGACCGAAACGCGGCCTTCCTCGATCCAGCGTTCGGCATCGCGGCGCGAGCACAGGCCGGCGCGCGCCAGCCGTTTGGCGATGCGCTCGCCTTTCTCCTCGCCCTTGTCTTCGCCTTCAGTCTCGTCGCTCATCGCCGGCTGGCCTCGATAAAAGCGGCGAAGAGTTTGCGGTCGCCGTCACTGATGAAGAATTCCGGATGCCACTGCACGCCGATGCAGAAGCGATAGCCCGGATGCTCGATGCCCTCGATCACGCCGTCGGGCGCCACTGCATCGGTGACGGCACCCGGCGCCACCGCATCGACCGCCTGATGGTGTGCCGAATTGACCGGCAGTTCGGCGGCGCCGGTGATGGCATGCAGTTTCGTGCCGGCGGCGACGGCGACCGTATGGCCGGCCTGGTCGCGCGGATTGGGCTGTTCATGGGCCAGCGCATCGGCCACCGCGTCGGGGATATGCTGGATCAGGCTGCCGCCCAGCACCACGTTCAGCAACTGCTGGCCACCGCAGATGCCGAAGACCGGCTTGTCCAGCGCCAGCATGCCCTTGGTGATCGCCCATTCGAAATCGGTGCGCGCCGCCTTGGTCTTCACCGTGTCGTGCTTTTCGCTGGCGCCGAACAGGGCGGGGTCGACGTCGAAATTGCCGCCGGTGACGATCAGCCCGTCGATCAGCCCGAGATAGGCCGGCACGGCGGCGGGCTCATGTGGCAGCACCAGCGGAATGCCGCCGGCGGCGGTGACCGCCGAGCAGTAATTCTGCCGCAGGGCATACCAGGGGAATTTCGAATAGCCGCCGGGCTCTTCCGAGTCGAGGGTGATGCCGATCAGGGGGGCACCGGCAGCGGGGGCGGTTTTCTGCATAGCCTCTTATAGGCGCAGCGGAATCCGCGGGCAACCGGGCCCGGCGTGCTGGCCGGGACAGCTTGACGCCCGGGGAAGCCTCCCGCAGGCTGCCGGCCATGAAACCGCCGCCCTCGCCCATGGATATCGCTCTCGACGAGGCCCGTGCCGCCGCCGGCCGCGGCGAGGTGCCGGTCGGCGCGGTGATTGTCGATCCGGCCAGCGGGGCCATCGTGGCCCGGGCCGGCAACGAGACCCGGGCGCTGAACGACCCGACCGCCCATGCGGAAATCCTGGCGATCCGCCGGGCCGCCGCCGGGCTCGGGGCGGAGCGACTAAGCGGTTGCGACCTCTACGTCACCCTGGAGCCCTGCGCCATGTGTGCCGGCGCCATCAGCTTCGCCCGCCTGCGCCGGCTGTATTACGGCGCCGGAGATCCCAAGGGCGGCGGCGTCGCCCATGGCGGGCGTTTTTTTGCACAGCCGACCTGCCATCACCGGCCCGAGGTCTACCCCGGCATTGGCGAGGCTGCCGCCGCCGAATTGTTACGCGAATTTTTCGGCGCCCGCCGCTGAGCCGGGGCGCTGCGTATCCCTAGCCGATCCGTGGCCGCGGGCATAAACTGTGCCGGCTACCGATATCGGTCCACTAAAAAACCAGGGATGAAACATCATGGATTTCCAATTCTCCGACCGCGTCAAAGACCTGCAGGACAAGGTCACCAAGTTCATGGACGATCACGTCTATCCGAACGAGGAACGCTTCCATCGCGAGGTCGACGAGGGCGACCGCTGGCAGCCGACCAAGGTGATCGAGGAACTGAAGGAAAAGGCGAAGGCACAGGGCCTGTGGAACTTGTTCCTGCCCGAATCCGAGCGCGGCGCCGGCCTCAAGAACCATGAGTATGCCACGCTCTGCGAGATCATGGGCCGCGTGCACTGGGCGCCCGAAGTGTTCAACTGCTCGGCGCCCGATACCGGCAACATGGAAGTGTTGGAGCGCTACGGCACCGCCGAGCACAAGAAGGAATGGCTGGAGCCCCTGCTGGCCGGCAAGATCCGCTCGGCCTTTGCCATGACCGAGCCGGCGGTCGCCTCGTCGGATGCCACCAACATCGAGAGCGATATCCGCCGCGACGGCGATCATTACGTCATCAACGGCCGCAAGTGGTGGACTTCGGGGATTGGCGATCCGCGCTGCAAGATCCTGATCTTCATGGGCAAGTCGGATGCCAAGAATCCGGACAAGTACAAGCAGCAGTCGATGATCCTGGTGCCGCGCGATGCGCCGGGCGTCAAGGTGCTGCGCATGCTGCCGGTATTCGGCTATGACGACGCCCCGCACGGCCATGGCGAGGTGGTGTTCGAGAATGTCCGCGTGCCGGCCTCGAACATGCTGCTCGGCGAGGGCCGCGGCTTCGAGATCGCGCAGGGCCGTCTCGGCCCGGGCCGCATCCATCACTGCATGCGCCTGATCGGCCAGGCCGAACGCGCGCTGGAGAAGATGTGCAAGCGCGCCAAGAGCCGCGTCGCCTTCGGCAAGCCGGTCTCCGAGCAGACCGTCACGCTGGAGCGCATTGCCGAAAGCCGCATCCTGATCGACCAGGCCCGCCTGCTGACCCTGCATGCCGCCTGGAAGATGGATACCGTCGGCAACAAGGCGGCGCGCAAGGAAATCGCCATGATCAAGGTGGCGGCGCCGAACATGGCCTGCCAGGTGATCGACTGGGCCATGCAGGTGCATGGCGGCGGCGGTGTGACCAGCGACTTCGGCATCGCCGCGGCCTATGCCCAGGCCCGCACCTTGCGCTTCGCCGATGGCCCGGACGAGGTGCATCGCAACCAGATCGGCCGGCTCGAACTGGCGCGCTGGAATTAAGCTCGGACAACAAAAAAGAGAGCCTCCCCCAGATGACCGTCGAACAGTATTTTTCGGCCACCTATGCCGAGGCGCGGGAGAAATTCCGCGCCGAGGCGAAGGCCGCCGGCGCCACGCTGACCACTTACGAGAATCCCAGGGCCAAGGGACCGGCCGGCGAGACGCTGACCACCGATGTCGCCTGCCTCGGCCCGGCCGATGCCGACAAGGTCTATCTCACGGTGTCCGGCACCCATGGCGTCGAGGGCTTTTGCGGCTCCGGCGCCCAGATCGGCCATTTCCGCGACCGCCTGTTCGAGGCGATGCCGGCCGGCACCCGCGCGGTGATGATCCATGCGATCAACCCTTACGGTTTCGCCTGGCTGCGCCGGGTGACCGAGGACAATGTCGACCTCAACCGCAATTTCCAGGACTTCTCGAAGCCGCTGCCCGAGAACAGGCCCTACGAGGACATCCACGACTTCCTGATCCCCGATCACTGGGAAGGCCAGGGGCGTGCGGCGGCCGATCAGGGCATCATGGCCTTCCAGCAGAAGAACGGCGCCTTCGCCTTCCAGGCGGCGATGACCGGCGGTCAGTACACCCATCCGAACGGCCTGTTCTTCGGCGGCCAGAAGCCGACCTGGTCGAACGACACCATCCGCCGCATCCTGAAGGAGCATGTGCCGGCCACCACCAAGCGGCTGGCCAGCATCGATTTCCATACCGGCCTCGGTCCGATGGGCTATGGCGAGCCGATCTATATCGGTCCCGACGGCTTTGGCAGCGAGGAGCGCTCGCGGGCCGTCTTCGGTCCCGAAGTGACCAACCCGAATTCAGGTACGTCGACTTCAGCGAAGGTGACCGGCACGGTGCCCGAGGCCTTTCTCGACCTGCCGCGGCATATCGAACTGACCGCCATCGCGCTGGAATACGGCACCCAGCCGGTGCCGCAGGTGCTCGACTCCCTGCGTGGCGATCACTGGCTGCATGCCAAGGGCGAGCTGGACTCCGATCTCGGCCGCCTGCTCAAGCAGCGCATCCGCGATGCCTTCTACACCGACACGACGGCATGGAAAGCCGCTGTCTACGGCCGCGCCGCCGATTTCGCGCTGCGCGCCTTCCGCGGGCTGGCAGCCTAGGCCTGGTTCCATTCCGGCCGGCGGCCGCTGCGCGCGATCGCCGGCTGGTGTGGCCCGGCCGGAGCCGGCCCCATCATGCGGTCCTGCAGGGTCTGGCGGGCACGGGCCAGCCGGCTGCGGATGGTGCCGACCGGGCAGCCGCAGACCTTCGAGGCCTCCTCGTAGGACAGGCCGTTGCCGGCCACCAGCAGCAGGGTCTCGCGCTGGCCGCGGTTGAGATCGCCGACGGCATCCAGCAGTTCTTTCAGCATCAAGCCGTCTTCCTGCGCCGGGCGCACCGACATCAGGGCGTCGAGCGCATCGGCATCGTCGGTCAGCTGCGTCTCGCGCCGCCGCCGGCGGATCTGGTCGAGATGCTGGTTGCGCATGATGGTGAATATCCAGGCCTTGAAATTGGTGCCCGGCTGAAACTGGTGCGCCCGGGTCAGCGCGCGCAGCGAGGTTTCCTGGGTCAGATCCTCGGCCCATTGCCGGTTGCGGGTCAGCAGCAGGGCAAAGCCCTTGAGGGCGGGCAGGGTTTGCAGCAGCAGATCGTGAAATGTGTCGAGCATGAAATAAACCGCTCCTGTCTATGTATGTATGGCGTCAGGCGAATATGGGGCCGAAGCCGGGGAGCAGCTTGCGCGCGAAGCCGGTTGTCGCGACAGCGACAAGGCCGGGACATGCCGTGACAAAACTGGGGTGTCAGGATGAAGCGCGGGAATCCGGGGTTATCCGGGCGTCATCATGGGCCGCAACGAGGCGGGCGAGCAGCAGCGGCAACACCCGGTCCAGCCAAAGGTTGAAATGCTCGCCTTCGCGGGTTCGCTGCGCTTGTGTGCAAGCCGGCATCTGCTCCGGCCGGTGCCGCAATGTGGCGCTGCTGTCAGTCATCGATCTGCCCCTTGACCATGAACGGGAGCGGGACTGCCGGCCGTGCCGCGCAGGTCCTGATCACCGAATGACGGAGCGGTCATTTCGTTCCGGTGCCCGGGACATTTTTTGGCAATTCCGTGGCATTGCGGAACAGGGCGGAACCAGCGGGGTCGGGCCGGCGTTGCATGTCCAGATCGCGAGATGTCGCGACAGACGGCAATCCGAAACCGAGAAGGAGATACCCATGGCTTCCGCAGCAGCACCCGAGCGCCTGATTTCGGCCGACAAGGTCAAGGGCACCGAAGTGTATAACGCATCCGGCGACAAGCTCGGCTCGATCAATGGCGTGATGATCGACAAGCAGAGCGGCAAGGTCGCCTATGCCGATATGTCGTTCGGCGGCTTTCTCGGCATCGGCGATCGCCACCACCCGCTGCCCTGGGGCATGCTGCATTACAGCGCCAAGCGCGGCGGCTATGTGGTCGATCTCGACCCGAAGCTGCTCAAGGGAGCGCCGAATTACGCGCCCGAGGACAAGCTCGACTGGGCGGACGAGACCTGGGGCCGCCGCGTGCACGATTATTACGGCGTGCCGCCCTACTGGATTTGATCTCTGAATCGAGAGAGGAGAAGGGCGCCGTTGGCGCCCTTTTTCTTGTGGCCGCTAGTCGGCCTCGCCATCGACAAGGTGCCAGGCCTGGTGCGCCACCGAGCGCACCACGGCGGCATAGGCCTTCAGCACCGGCGAGGCTGCCGCGCCATTCGCATGGCCACGTTTGACGGCGCCCTGGGCCATCACGGCGACGCGCAGCAGCGCAAAGGCGAGATAGAAATTCCAGTGATCGGCGCCGCCCTCGCCGGGCTCCGGCCGGCCGGCATGGCGGCAGTAGGCGGCGACATAGTCAGGCTCGCCCGGAATGCCGGACTCGATGAAATCGATGCCCTGCAGGCTGCCCATGCCCGGGATGGTGACGCGGTAAGGCAGGCAGTTGATGGCGAGGTCGGCCAGCGGATGGCCGATCAGCGCGAGGTCCCAGTCGAGGATGGCGATGACGCGCGGCTCGCTCGGGTGAAAGACCAGGTTGTCGATGCGGAAATTGCCATGCATCAGCGTGGCGCATTGCTCGTCGGGCACATGCAGGGGCAGCCAGTCGAGCAGGCGGGTCATCGGCGCCACCTCTTCGGTGGCATTGGTGCGGTACTGTTCCGTCAGGGCCGTGATCTGGCGGGTCAGATAGTCCTGCCCGCTGCCATTGGCCGGCAGGCCGGTGCGGTCCGGCGCCAGCGCATGGATCTGTGCCAGCGCCGCCGCCATGGCGTCATACAGCGCCTGGCGCTGCTTGGCGTCCATGCCCGGCAGGTTGGGATCGCGGAAATGCCGGCCCGGTACATGGTCCATCAGGTAGAAGGGGGCGCCGATCACGCTGTCGTCCGGACAGACCAGCCGGGGTGCCGCGACCGGCAGCTCGGCAGCATGCAGCGAGGAAATCAGCGTGAAGTCGCGCGCCGCCGAGGCGGCGATGTCGAGGCCCTTCTTGGCCTGGGTCCGCTTGCGCAGCACATAGCTGCGACCCGGGGCATGCAGCAGGAAGGCGGGATTGGCCGGACTGCCGCGGAATTGCTGCACGGTCAGCGGCGGGCGGAAGTCGGGAAGGCGGTCGGCCAGATACGCCGCCAGCCTGGCCTCGTCGAACCGGTGTTGCGGTTGTACGGGGGTCAGGTCGGCGGATCCTGCCATCCTAGTTGCCTCCTGTCATCCTCTCGACCAGCGCCCAGGCCTGTTCGGCGATCGGCTTGGCCCGTTTGCCGGACTCGATCGCATGCTGGCTGGCGGCTGTGCCGTCCTTCACCCGGCCCATGATGCCCTGCAGGATGCCTGCAATGCGAAACATATTATAGGCCATATAGAAGTCGATATGCGGAATGCCGTCGCGGTCGGTGCGCCGGCAGTAGGTGGCGATATACTCCTGCTCGGTCGGAATACCCAGCGCAGCATAGTCGATTCCGGCGATGCCACGGAAGGTCTCCGGGGCCAGCCGCCACGACATCAGGTGGTAGGTGAAATCGCCGAGCGGATGGCCCAGCGTCGACAACTCCCAGTCCAGCACCGCGATGACCCGCGGCTCGGTCGGATGGAAGATCATGTTGTCCATCCGGTAGTCGCCATGCACGATGCTGGTCTCTTCACCCGGCGGGATATGCGCCGGCAGCCAGTCGATCAGCTTGTCCATGGCCGGAATCTCTTCCGTCTCGGAGGCCTTGTACTGCTTGCTCCAGCGCGCGATCTGGCGGGCGAAATAGTCGCCGGGCTTGCCGTAGCTGTCGAGTCCGATGGCGGTGTAGTCGACCTTGTGCAGGGCGGCGATGGTGCGGTTCATCGCATCGAAGATGCCGGCGCGCTCCTCGCGGTTCATGCCGGGCAGCCGCTGGTCCCAGAAGATGCGGCCCTCGACGCAGTCCATCACATAGAACGCCGTGCCGATGACGCTGTCGTCCTCGCACAGGCCATAAGTGCGGGCGACCGGCACATCGGTCTGGCCGAGTGCGGTGATCACGCGGTATTCGCGGTCGACGGCATGGGCAGACGGCAACAGCTTGCCCGGCGGCTTGCGGCGCAGCACATATTTCTTTGCCGGGGTGATCAGCATGAAGGTCGGATTGGACTGGCCGCCCTTGAACTGCTGGACGGTCAGGGGGCCGCGGTAGTCGGCAACATTCTGCTTCAGCCAGGCTTCCAGCGCGGCTTCATCGAACTTGTGGCGCTCCTGCACCGGCATGGTGCCGACGAAGCGATCCTGGTCGCTCATGCTATCGTTTCCTCTTATCCTTGGAGCGCCGGATACGGGGCACTCCCGGCTACGATAGCGAAGCGATGCGGGGCGGCGCAACCACCCCCGGGGGCCGTCCGGGGACGGCCGGTATGCGGATGGACCCTAGCGCGTCTCGCGCGCTATGGCGCGCCAGCCGATATCGCGGCGGCAGAAGCCCTCGGGCCAGTCGACCTTATCCACAGCGGCATAGGCGCGGGTCTGGGCTTCTCGGATGGTGCTGCCGAGCCCGCAGATGCCCAGCACGCGGCCGCCATTGGCGAGGATGACGCCGTTTTCGCCGGCCTTGGTGCCGGCATGGAATACCGCAACATCAGACTGCGCCGCAGCGTCATCAAGGCCCTTGATCACCGTGCCCTTGCGCGGCTCGCCGGGATAGCCCGCGCCAGCCATCACCACGCAGAGCGCGGCCTCGTCCTTCCAGCGCAGGTCGAAATCCTTCAGCACCCCGTCGCGGGCGGCGATCAGGGCCGGCAGCAGGTCGGATTTCAGGCGCAGCATCAGGGTCTGGCATTCCGGATCGCCGAAGCGGGTGTTGTACTCCAGCAGCTTCGGCCCATCGGCGGTCAGCATCAGGCCGGCGAACAGCACGCCCTTGAACGGGCAGCCCTCGGCCTTCATCGCCGCCACGGTCGGTTGCACGATGTGCTCCATTACGAACTGTGCGAGGTCCGGCGTGAGCACCGGGGCCGGCGAATAGGCGCCCATGCCGCCGGTATTCGGCCCGGTGTCGCCGTCGCCGACCCGCTTGTGGTCCTGCGCCGAAGCCAGCGGCAGGGCGGTCTCGCCGTCGACCAGCGCGAAGAAACTGACTTCCTCGCCATCAAGGAACTCCTCGATCACCACTTCCGCGCCGGGTACCGCGAACAGCGCGGCATTGGCCTCCAGCGCTTCGTCGAGCGTCATCGCCACGGTGACGCCCTTGCCGGCGGCAAGGCCATCGGCCTTCACCACGATCGGCGCGCCATGGCTGCGGATGAAGGCCTCGGCCGCGACAGCATCCGTGAAGCGGCCATAGGCGGCGGTCGGAATGTTGTACTTGGCGCAGATGTCCTTCATGAAGCCCTTCGAGCCCTCAAGCCGCGCAGCAGCTTTGGAGGGGCCGAAGCAGGCGAAACCGGCGGCTTCCAGGTGGTCGACGAGGCCAGCCACCAGTGGCGCTTCCGGGCCAACCACGACGAAATCGATGTGTTCGTCGCGGCACAGCTTGAGTACTGCGTCGAGATCGAGCGGATCGACGGCGGCAAGCTTCGCCACCTGGGCGATGCCGGGGTTGCCCGGCGCGCAGACCAGTTTTGTGACCAGCGGCGAGGCGGCAAGGCTCCAGCACAGGGCGTGTTCGCGCCCGCCTGATCCGATGACGAGAACATTCATATCCGGCTTCCCGTAAAAGATGGGCATCGCGGCCCGACGGGCCTAGAGCGGCGGGGGCAATCTTTGTATCATGCCGCCGCGGCATGCAAGGTTCGCAGAATGAGTGATTCGGCCCAGACCCCGACCGCCGGCAATGTGCCGGAATACAGTGTTACCGAGCTGTCCCTGCGCCTGAAGCGCAACATCGAGGAGACGTTCGGCTGGGTCCGTGTGCGCGGCGAGATCTCCGGTTTCAAGCGGGCCGCCTCGGGGCACCTGTATTTCTCCCTGAAGGACGCCGATTCGGTACTCGACGGCGTCTGCTGGAAGGGCAGCGCCGCCCGCCTCGGGATTCGGCCCGAGGACGGCATGGATGTGATCTGCTCGGGCAAGCTGACCAGCTATCCCGGCCGCTCGAAATACCAGATGGTCGTCGAGCGCATGGAGCTGGCGGGGCTGGGCGCGCTGATGGCCCTGCTGGAGCAGCGCAAGCAGAAGCTGGCCGCCGAGGGCCTGTTCGCGCCCGAGCGCAAACGGCCGCTGCCGCATCTGCCGCGGGTGATCGGCGTGGTTACCTCGCCGACCGGCGCAGTGATCCGCGACATCCTGCACCGGCTGGCCGACCGTTTCCCGACCCATGTGATCGTCTGGCCGGTGCTGGTGCAGGGCGAGGGCGCCGCCGACCAGGTCGCCCGCGCCATCCGTGGCTTCAACGCGCTGCCCGAAGGCGGGCCGGTGCCGCGCCCCGACCTGCTGATCGTCGCGCGCGGCGGCGGCAGCCTCGAGGATTTGATGGCCTTCAACGAGGAGGCGGTAGTGCGCGCCGCCGCCGAATCGGCGATCCCGCTGATCTCGGCGGTCGGCCACGAGACGGATACCACCCTGATTGATTTTGCCTCCGACCGCCGGGCGCCGACGCCGACGGCGGCCGCCGAGATGGCGGTGCCGGTGCGCATGGAACTGGTCGCCGATGTGAGCGGCCTCGAGGATCGCCTGCGCCGGTCGGTGCTGCGGCTGGCGCGCGAGAAGCGCCAGCATCTCGATGCGCTGGGCCGCGGCCTGCGCGGGCCGCGCGAGCAGCTCGAGATGGCGCGCCAGCGTTTCGATGACCTGTCCGAGCGCCTGCGCAGCGGCCTGCGGGTCGGCCTGAAGGTCCAGCGCGGCCGGCTCGACACCCAGATCGCCAAGCTGCGGCCGGCCCTGCTGCGCCGCGAGGCCGCCGATTACCGCCGCCGGCTCGACGAGGCCGGCCTGCGCCTGCAGCGCGCCATGCGCCAGCGCCAGGCCGATGCCGCCCAGCGGCTGGCGCAGCCGGCGAAGCTGCTGGACAGCCTGTCCTACCGCAATGTGCTGGCGCGCGGCTTTGCCGTGGTCTATGGCGCCGATGGCCGGGCGCTGAAGCAGGCCGCCGCGATGGCCCCGGGCGCGGCCGTGACCATCGAGATGCAGGATGGCCGCCGCACCGCGCGGGTCGATGGCGGCGACGATACGGCCGCGCCGCCCCGCCGCAGTGCCGCCGCCGCGATGCCGCGCAAGCCCGTCAAGCAGGGAGAGTTGTTCTGACATGCAGACGCCGTCGCTGTCGCGCGAGACCGAAGCCCGCCTGCGCTATCGCGACGGTGCCTTCGACGTCGTTTTTCCGGGTTCCTACGTGCTGTGTGCGGTGACCGGCGTCCGTATCCCGCTCGACCGCCTGCGCTACTGGAGCGTCGATCGCCAGGAAGCCTATGCCGATGCCGGCGCCGCTTTGCGCGGCCTGCAGGGCAGTGGTGCCACCGGCGGCGCGCAATGATCCGCCGCCTTGCCTGTGTCCTTGCGCTGCTGCTGCCGGCTTTGACGGTTCGTGCGGCCGAACCGCCGGCCGGTATGTCCTGGCAGGGCCATTTCGAACAGGGCGGCATGATCACCGGCAGCGTGGTGCCGGGCACCGTGCTGCGGCTTGGTGAACGACTGGTGCCGGTGGCCGATGACGGCCATTTCGTCTTCGGCTTCAACCGCGACGAGGCGGCGCAACTGCCGCTGGAAGTGCGCCAGCCCGATGGCCAGCAGATCCTGGTGACGCTGCAGATTGCGAAGCGTGACTATGACATCCAGCGCATCGAGGGGCTGCCGCCGAAACAGGTGACGCCGCCGGCCGAGGTGCTGGACCGCATCCGCCGCGAGAATGCGCAGATCGAGGCGGTGCGCGAGCATGTCTCGCCGCGCACCGACTTCCTGCAGGGCTGGATCTGGCCGGCGAAAGGCCCGATCAGCGGCATCTATGGCAGCCAGCGGATTCTCAACGGCCAGCCGCGCCAGCCGCATTATGGCGTCGACATCGCGGCGCCGGCCGGCACGCCGGTGGTGGCGACCACCGACGGTACCGTGGTACTGGCCGAGCCCGACCTCTACTACACCGGCGGCACCGTCATCATCGATCACGGGCTGGGCGTCACGGCGGCCTATCTGCACATGCAGACGGTGACCGTGAAGGCGGGGCAGCGGGTGAAGCAGGGCGAGATGATCGGCGCGGTCGGCGCCACCGGGCGGGCGACCGGCGCGCATCTCGACTGGCGGGTCAACTGGTTCGATGTGCGGATCGATCCGCAGCTTCTGTTGCCGCCGCACGAATAGCAGTCAGTCCTTCGGCCAGCGCCGGTGCACCCAGAACCAGTGGTCTGGGCGGGCACGGATCCATGCTTCCAGCCTGCGGTTGACGATCAGCGTCGCGTTGTAGACATCGGTTGTGCGGTCGCCGGTCTTCTCGAAGCGGATCGGCGGTTCCACGGTGACGCGGAAGCGCGCACCGCCGAGCCGCTCCACCACGGCAGGCAGCACCGGGCAGTCGAAACGCAGCGCGAATTCGGCGAGCGCCGGCGAGGTCATCGCCTCGCGGCCGAAAAACGGCACGGCAATGCCGGTATTCAATTTCTGGTCCATCAGCATGGCGACGAATTCGTTGCGCTTCATCGCGGCAAGGATCGCCCGTGCCGCCTGGATGCCCTTCGGCACATGGCTGCCGCCGAGCGGCTTGCGCAGGTTCTGCAACAGCTCCTCGGTCAGCGGATTGTTGGCGGCGCGGTAGACATGCAGCATCGGCAGGCTGAAATGCTCGGCGGCCAGGCAGGTGAGTTCCCAATTGCCGTAATGGCCGGAAAAGAACAGCGCCGGCCGGCCGCTGTCGCGCACCGCCAGAACATGCTCGGCACCGACGATCTCGACACGGCCGGGCTGATCCGGGGTGCCGACCTCAAGGTCGGCCAGATGGGCGTATTCGGCCAGCACGCGGCCGAGATTGTCCCACATGCCGTCGAGAATTTTCGCCCGCGCGGCGGCAGCCAGTTCCGGCATCGCGCGGGCCAGATTGTCGGTCGCATAGCGGTGCGCGCGGAAACGCGGTCCCAGCTTGCGGGCGAGCCAGCCGCCGAAGGCCGAGGCAGTCTCGACCGGCAGTCGTCCGAACAGCCACAGCGCAAAATAAGCGCCGGCGGCAGAAGCATAATCTGTCAGGGTCAGCCGCTCAGCCATGGTCGAGCCTCTGGCCGAAGAAATCCGTGACGGTGTCCGGCGCGGCAAAGCGCAGTTCGACGCGCAGGCAGTCGATCATCGCCCGCGCCTCGGCCGGCAGGCGGACGTGGTCCTTGGCGGTGGTCACCGGCAGGGCATCCTGCTGCTGCGCGGCCTCGGCCAGCCGCATCACGCTATCCGGCGCATAGGGCGCGTGGTCGGCAAAAGCCTGCCGCTGCACGATCTCGGCGCCGAGCCGTTCGAGGCTGGCAAAGAATTTTTCCGGCCGGCCGATGCCGGCGAAAGCCAGCACACGGCGGCCGCGCAGCCGGGCTGCATCCTCGGCGTCGGGCTGCAGGTCCGCGGCGAAGACCGGCAGCCTGCCGAAATCCGGCAGGGGCCCGGTCGCAGGTCCGATCACGACGACCGCATCGGTGCGGGCGAGGCCCTCGGCGACCGGCTCGCGTAGCGGTCCGGCGGGCAGCAGGCGGCCGTTGCCGATGCCATAGCTGCCGTCGAAGACCAGCAGCGACAGGCGGCGGGCCAGCGCCCAGGTCTGGTGGGCATCGTCGGCGATGACGCAGCCGGCGCCGGCTGCCTTGGCTGCGCGGGCTCCGGCCGGCCGGTCGCGCGAGACCCAGGTCGGTGCGGTGGCGGCCAGCAGCAGGGCCTCGTCGCCGACTGCCGCGGCATCATGCCTGGTCGGATCGACCTGCACGGGGCCGGCGAGCGAGCCGCCATAGCCGCGGGTCAGCAGGTGCGGTCGTCGGCCTGCTGCGTCCAGCAGCCGGGCCAGCGCCAGGGTTGTCGGCGTCTTGCCGGCGCCGCCAGCCACCAGATTGCCGACCGAGATTACCGGCAGGCCGCAATCCTGCGGATGGGCCAGCGCCCGGTTCAGCCGGTTGCCGAGGCCGTAGAGGACGGCAGCCGGCGCCAGCAGGGCCGGCCATGGCGACGATTGGCCGGCCGCCCAGAAAGCGGGAGTGCTAGGCATGCGGCCTGGCCTCCGCCGGCGGCACCGGCGGCTGGCCGCAGAGCCGGTCGGCCTCGTCGCACAGCGCGTTCAGCGCCGCCTCGACACGACGGGCCGCCTCGTCCAGCGGTTCCTCGGGATTGCTGACATCGACCGGCGGACCCCAGAGAATGACGCCGCGGTTGAACGGCCATGCGATCAGGAAGCGATCCCACGACCGCGCCAGCCGTCGCCGGCGCACGGAATAGGTCGCCGGCATGACCGGAACGCCAGCCAGCCGGGCCGCGGCAACGATGCCGGTGCCGGCGCGCATGCGGGGGCCACGCGGGCCATCCGGCGTGAAGGTGATGTATTCGCCCTTTTTCAGCAGCTGCAGGATGGCGCGCAGGGCGGCCCGGCCGCCTTTCTCGGCGCTGCCGGCCTTGGCGCCCGAGCCGCGCACCGTGTGCAGGCCGAAGCGGTCCATGGCGCGCGCGATCAGCTCGCCATCGCGATGCTGCGAGATCAGCACATGCATTGGCCGGTCGGTGGTCCAGGCTGCGGGCATCATCAGCAGGCGGCCATGCCAGAAAGCGCCGACGAAGGGGCGGCCGCTGTTCCAGAATGCGGTGGGATGCTCAATGCCACGAACCTCCCAGCGCGAGGTCCGGTGCACCAGCCGGATATAGAAGGCGATGGCATCGGCGGCGATGCGGACCGCGAGCCGGTTGCGCGATACCCGCTTGAAGAATTTCGTCATTCGCGGGTCAGGAGACCGCCGCCTCGGCGGCAAACTGGGTGGCATAGAGCCGGGCATAGGCGCCGTTGCGGGCCAGCAGTTCGGCATGGGTGCCCTGCTCGACCAGCCGGCCGTGGTCGAGCACGAAGATCACGTCGGCATCGATCACGGTGCTGAGCCGATGGGCAATCACCAGCGTGGTGCGGCCCTTCATCAGTTCAGTGAGCGCTTTCTGGATCAGCCGTTCGGATTCCGAATCCAGCGCACTGGTCGCCTCGTCGAGTAGCAGGATCGGTGCGTCGCGCAGCATGGCGCGCGCAATCGCGATGCGCTGGCGCTGGCCGCCGGACAGCTTGACGCCATTCTCGCCGACCAGGGTGTCGTAGCCTTCCGGCAATGCCATGATGAAATCATGGGCGGCGGCATGACGGGCGGCCGCCTCGATGTCGGCAAGATCGGCTTCCGGCCGGCCATAGGCGATGTTGGCGCGGATGCTGTCGTCGAACAGGGTCAGTTCCTGGCTGACCAGGGCGATGTTCCGGCGCAGCGAGGCGAGCGACACCTCGCGGACATCCTGCCCGTCGATGGTCACGCGGCCCTCGCCGGCATCATAGAAGCGCGGGATCAGGTTCAGGATGGTGGATTTCCCGGCGCCGGATGCGCCGACCAGGGCCGCCTTGCGGCCGGCCGGCACGGTCAGCGAAACCCGGTGCAATGCGCTCTTGTCTTCGGTGTAGCGGAAGCTGACGTCGTCGAGCCGGATCGCGCCGCCCGTGACGGTCATTGTCCTGGCGTTTTCCGCCTCGCGGATCTTCGGCTGGATGTCCAGCAGCGCGAAAATCCGTTCGGCGGCGGCCAGGCCCTCCTGCAGGGCGGTGTTCAGGTTGGCCAGCGATTTGAGCGGCTGGTAGGCCGACAGGGCGGCATAGATGAAGGCGGTCAGCGTGCCGAGCGTCAGCGTGGTGCTGCTGCCGCCGATATAGATGATCACGGCCACGGCGATGCCACCCAGACCCTCGGCCGTCGGGCTGGCCGCGGCCCGGGCGCGGACCACCTTCATGATATGGGTGAGCCGTGTTTCGACCGACAGCCTGGCGCGGTTGATCTCGCGCTGCTCCATGCCGTAGGCCTTCACCATGCGGGCGCCGTCGAAGGTCTCGCTCAGGATGGTGGTGAACTTGCCGGTTTCCTGCTGGCTGCGGGCCGAGCCCTTGCGCGCCTTGCGGCCGAGCCGGCGCGTGGTCAGGCCGATGAACGGGAAAATGACGCAGACGATCAGCGCAAACCGCCAGTTCATCGCGAACATCACGCCGGTGAGGAAAATCAGGCTGAAGCTTTCCTTCACCATGCCGGTCAGCGACTTGCTGATCGCTTCGCGCAGCAGGGTGGCATCATAGAGGAAGCTGGCGATCAGCTTGCCGGAATGCGAATCATGCAGCCAGGCCAGATCGGCGCGGATCAGGTGGGCATACATGCGGATCTGGGTATCTGCGATGATCCGCTCGCCGAACCGCGTCATCAGCGTGCCCTCGAAATACGACGCGATGGCCTTGACCACGACCACGACCACGACCATCAGCGGCACCACCATGGTCCAGTAGGGGTCGCGGTCGGTAAACACGCGGTCGATGGCCGGCTTCAGCAGCCAGGCCGTTGCCGCCGTCATCGCCGCCACGATGGCCATGCTGAGCAGGGCGAACGTCAGCGAGCCGACATGGGGGCGCACCTGTTCGGCCAGCAGGCGGCGGATCAGCCTGGCGGAGCTGGCGTCGGGGGCAGGAGTGCTGCGGCTGGCGGTGCTGTCGGTCAAGGGAAATCGGGTCCGATCAATCGGTTATCGCAGGCTGCTATACCATGCGACCGGTCGTCGGGCCAACAGCAGGGGGCGATAAATTGCGCCGCCGCCGGCCGCTGGGGCGGCCGGGCAGGCAGGCAAAAAAGACAGCCGGACCGGGCGCTTAGCAGCCGGTCAGAGCCGCTTGCGGGCGGCCTCGGCAACGGCCTCGGCGGTGATGCCGAAATGCCGGTAGAGCTGCTCGTAGGGACCCGAGGCGCCGAAGCCGCTCATGCCGACGAAGTCGCCCTTGCAGTCGAGATAGCGATCCCAGCCCTGGCGGATGCCGGCCTCGACCGCGACCTTCACGGTATCGGGGCCCAGCACCTGGCGCTGGTAATCGGCCGGCTGGGCGTCGAACAGTTCGAAGCAGGGCATCGACACCACGCGGGTCGGAATGCCGTCCTTCTGCAGCAGGTCGCGGGCGGCGGCCGCAATGCCGACCTCCGAGCCGGTGCCCAGCAGGGTGACCTTCGCCTTGCCGCCTTCGGCCGCGATCAGCTCATAGCCGCCGCGGGCGACCATGTTCTCGGCGCTGTCGGTCAGGCGCAGGGCGGCCAGGTCCTGGCGGGTCAGCGCCAGCACGCTCGGCCGGTGCTTCTGCTGCAGGGCGACCTGCCAGGCTTCCGCCGTCTCGACGGCATCGGCAGGGCGCAGCACCAGCAGGTTGGGGATGGCGCGCAGTGCGGCGAGATGCTCGACCGGCTGGTGGGTCGGGCCGTCCTCGCCGAGGCCGATGGAATCATGGGTCATCACGTAGATGACGCGCTGTTCCATCAGGGCCGACAGGCGGATCGCCGGGCGGCAATAGTCGGTGAAGACGAGGAAGGTGCCGCCGTAGGGGATCAGGCCGCCGTGCAGCGCGATGCCGTTCATCGCCGCCGCCATGCCGTGCTCGCGCACGCCGTAATACATGTAGCGGCCGCTGAAGTCGCCCGGCTTCACCGGGGCGAGGCCGGCGGTCTTGGTGTTGTTGGAGCCGGTCAGATCGGCCGACCCGCCGATCGCTTCGGGCAGCACCGGGTTGATCACCTCGAGCGCCATCTGCGACGACTTGCGGGTCGCCCATTTCGGCTTGTCGGCCACCAGCTTGGCCTTGTAGTCGGCCAGCGTCTTGTCGAAGACGGCCGGCAGGTCGCCGGCCATGCGGCGCTGCCATTCGGCCTTTTCGGCGGCCGGCAGGGCATCGAGCACCGCCTGCCAGGTCTTCCGCGTGGCGGCGCCGGCGGCACCGACCTCGCGCCAGGCGTTCAGGATCGGTGCGGGGATTTCAAACGGCGCATAGGGCCAGCCCAGCTTCTCGCGGGCGCCCTTGATCTCGTCGGGGCCGAGCGGCGAACCATGGGTGGCGGCGGTGCCGGCCTTGGTCGGGGCGCCGAAGCCGATCACCGTGCGGCAGGCGATCAGGCTGGGCTTGTCGCTCGTCTGGGCGGCGGCAATCGCAGCAGCGACGGCCTCCGGGTCATGGCCGTCGACCCGGGTGACGGCCCAGCCGCTGGCGGTGAAGCGGCCGAGCTGGTCGTCGGACACCGACAGGCTGGTCGGGCCGTCGATGGAGATGCCGTTGTCGTCGAACAGCACGATCAGCTTGGCAAGCTTCAGGTGGCCGGCCAGCGAGATCGCCTCGTGGCTGATGCCTTCCATCAGGCAGCCGTCGCCGGCGATGGCATAGGTATAATGACCGACCAGCTTGTCGCCGAACTGCGCCGCCAGCAGGCGTTCAGCCAGCGCCATGCCGACCGCCGTGGCGATGCCCTGGCCGAGCGGGCCGGTGGTGGTCTCGATGCCGCCGGCATGGCCGGCTTCCGGATGGCCAGCAGTACGCGCGCCGATCTGGCGGAACCGCTTCAGCTCGTCGAGCGTCATGTCGGTATAGCCGGTCAGATACAGCAGGGCGTACAGCAGCATCGAGCCATGGCCGGCCGACAGCACGAAGCGGTCGCGGTCGGGCCACTGCGGGTTCTGCGGGTCGAACTTCAGGAAGCGGCTGAACAGCACCGTCGCCACATCGGCCATGCCCATCGGCATGCCGGGATGGCCGGAATTCGCCTGCTGCACGGCGTCCATGGCCAGGGCGCGGATGGCATTGGCCATATCGGCATGGCGAACGGCGCCCTTGTGGGGCGGAACGGCGGAGGAGGCGGCCTGCGGCATGTGTCGGGAATCCTGCTTCAGAGTCGAAAGCGGGCGGACCATGCCGGGCAAACCGCCCCCCGTCAACCCGCCTTGCGGATTGACGGAAAGCCGTTGAAAGGACGTCAGAATTCCTGCCAGTCGTCATCCCCGCCCGCGGCTGCGGCGGCGGGCTTGGCCGCCGGCTGCGGCGGCTTGGGACTCGGGGCACTGGCAGTGGCCGGGCCAGCCGGGGCCGGTCTTGCCGGTGCGGTGGGCTTGGCCGCTGCCTTGGCCGGCGCCGGCGCCGGCGCGGCGGGACGGCTGGCGGCCGGGGACTTTGCCGGCGCGGCACTGCCGCCGAGGCGGAAGAAGCCGACCAGTTGCGCCAGCTCCTGGGCCTGGCCGTTCAGCGACTGCGCCGCCGCCGTGGTCTCCTCCACCAGGGCGGCATTGCGCTGGGTCATCTCGTCCATGCTGCCGACCGCCGTGTTGATCTGGTCGAGCCCGGTGGCCTGCTCGCGGCTCGCCGCCGCGATCTCGGCGACGATGTCGGATACCTTCTTGATCGCGGTGACGATCTCGGTCAGCGAGCTGCCGGTGCGGCCGACCAGATCCGCCCCGGTCTTGACCTGGGCATTGGAGGCGGCGATCAGCGCCTTGATGTCCTTCGACGCATTGGCCGAGCGCTGCGCCAGCGCGCGCACCTCCTGCGCCACCACCGCAAAGCCTTTTCCCGCCTCGCCGGCCCGGGCCGCCTCGACGCTCGCATTGAGCGCCAGCAGGTTGGTCTGGAAGGCGATCTCGTCGATCAGCCCGACGATGTCGGAAATCTTCTTGGCGCTGTCCTCGATCTGGCTCACCGCGGCGACCGCCTCGCTGACCACGCTGCCGCCCTTTTCCGCCGTGTCGCGGGCCGCCACCGCCAGCTGGTTGGCCGCCTGGGCATTGTCGGCATTCTGCTTCACCGTCGTGGTCACCTCGTGCATCGAGGCCGCCGTCTCCTCGATGCTGGCCGCCTGGCTCTCGGTCCGGCTCGCCAGGTCCTGGCTGCCGGTCGAGATCTCCGACGAGGCCGAATGCACCGCGCTCGCCGTCTCGGTCAGCCGGCCGGCGAAGTCGCGCAGGCGCTCCGCCATGCCGTTCGCCGCTCCTTTCAGCTGGCCGAACACGCCGCGATAGTCGCCGCGCACGCTGCGGCTCAGGTCGCCCTCGGCCATCGCCCCCATCACATCGGCCAGCTCGCCCGCCATGGTCTGCAGGTTGGCGGTCAGCCGGTTGAGCTGCTGGCTGGCACTGAGGAAGAAGCCCTCCTTGCCGCTCTCGTCGACCCGGCCCGACAGGTCGCCCTCGGCCACCCGGTTGACCAGGGCGGCGATCTCCTCGCCCGCCGCCGTCTCGCGCGCCTCGCGCTCCTGCCGCCGATGCTCGCTGTCCGCGCGCTGCTGCGCGATCTCCGCCTCCGCCCGCTCGCGGGCAATCATGCTGTCCTTGAACACCTGAACCGCGCCAGCCATCTCGCCGATCTCTGCGCCGCGATCGACATAAGGAATGATGACGTCGAGGTCGCGGTCGGCCAGTCGTTTCATCGCCCCGGTCATGCGCTGGATCGGGCCGCTGACCCGCCATTGCACGATGACGAAGCCGAAGATGGTGAAGGCAATGGCGGCAACCAGCATGGCGCCATTGAGGATCAGGCTGTGCCGGGCGGCCGCTTCCTGGCTGTTGGCGCGCTGGATCAACTGGTCCAGCGCCGTGTTGGCGATGGCATTCAGCATGTTGAGGTCGGCCGTGACATGTCCCTGGAACTTGGCGAGCTCCACGTCGGGCTTCTGGTCGCTGCTGAGTGCCCGGGCGATGGTGGCGCGTTCGTCGGCAAGAGGGCCGCTGAAAAACGCTTTCGCTGTATTGACGGCGTCGACCAGTGCCTTGGGCGTGTCGCTGCGGGCCGCCACGGTGATGACGCTCTCCCACGCCGTGGCGACGCGACCGCTGTCCTGGGCCTGGGCGACGATGTCGGTGCTGCCCCAGGTCTGGCCGGCGGACATGGTGGTCAGCAGGCGCAGGACCAGAGAGCCGGCATAGTTGCGGATGGTCCAGGCGTTCTGCTTCACGGTGAGCAGTTCGTCCACCACCGGATCGACCAGTTGCAGTGAAGACTCGAGGAAATCGGAGGTATCCTGCACCGCGGTGAGGTAATCCTGCGTGATCTTCGCCCATTCGACGACGTTCACCATCTTGCGCTCTGCCTTCGGCAGGACAATCTGCGCCAGCATGGTCGGCCGCATGGCGTCGACGGCATCCTCGGCCGCCTTCAGTTTGGCGAGCAGCTCTGCGGTGCCGGGCAGGCCCGATACGGCCGACAGCTTGGCAAAGCCGGCGTTGTATCCTGCCTTGGTGGCGCTGCGCTGCGCGGCAATGCCGTCAACCGTGTCCTTGGAAGCTGGATTATCGCCCCGCATGGCGATCAGGATATTGCCGCGTTCGAGCCGGTGCTGCTGCAGGCTGTTGAAGAAGTCCTGGCTGATGGGTGCCAGGCGGGCGACTTTCTGTGCTGCCCGATTGTGTTCGACCGCTGTAACCAGGGCGATGATGCTCACGGCCACCAGCAGAAGTCCGAGAATGCCGATCACCAGCCCGAGCGTGGTGCGAATTGATAAGCTGCGCATTCCCATGTTCTCCCCTGCCGCACCATTTCTCGGTGTTGGCGATATTTCTTACCAGATTACCGGATCCTAGAATTCCTGCCAATCGTCGCGACCGCCAGTCGCAGCCGGTACCGGCTTGCCGGCAGGCGGCGTTGACTTCGCCGGCGCGGGCGACGATGCGGACTTTGCTTTGACTGGTGCTGCGGCTGCCGGTTTGGCAATCGCCGGCGAGCCGGCGTCGGTCTTGAAGAACTGGACCAGCTCGGCGAGCTGGCGGGCCTGGTCGGCGAGCGCCTGGGCCGAGGCCGAGGTCTGCTCGACCAGCGCGCCGTTGCGCTGGGTCATCTCGTCCATGTTGCCGACCGCCGTGTTGATCTGGTCGAGGCCGGTCGCCTGCTCGCGCGAGGCGGTGGCGATCTCGGCGACGATATCCGAGACCTTCTTGATCGCGGTGACGATCTCGGTCAGCGACTGGCCGGTGCGACCGACCAGATCGGCACCGGTCTTGACCTGGGCGTTGGACTCGGTGATCAGCGCCTTGATGTCCTTGGATGCATTGGCCGAGCGCTGGGCCAACGCACGGACTTCCTGGGCGACCACGGCGAAACCCTTGCCGGCCTCGCCGGCACGCGCCGCTTCCACCGAGGCATTGAGGGCAAGGAGATTTGTCTGGAAGGCGATCTCGTCGATCAGGCCGACGATGTCGGAAATCTTCTTGGCACTGTCCTCGATGCGGCTGACCGCGGCGACTGCGTCGCCGACCACGGCGCCACCCTTTTCGGCGGTATCGCGGGCGGCGACCGCCAGCTGGTTGGCGGCCTGGGCGTTCTCGGCATTCTGCTTCACCGTGGTGGTGATCTCGTGCATCGAGGCGGCCGTCTCCTCGATGGCGGCGGCCTGGCTTTCCGTGCGCTGGGCGAGGTCCTGGCTGCCGGTCGAGATCTCCGACGAGGCCTCGCGCACGGTATGTGCGGTTTCGCCGAGCCGGCGGGCGATGTCGGTCAGTCGTCCGGCCATGGCATTGGCGCTGGTCTTTAGCTGGCCGAAGATGCCCGGGTAGTCGCGGGTCAGGTGCTGCTTCATGTCACCTTCGGCCATGGCGCCGATCACCGCGGCGATTTCACCGGTCATTGCCTGGCAGCGGTCCGACATGGTGTTGATGGCGCCACCGAGCGCCCGAATGAAACCGCTGCGCTGGCTGATGTCGACGCGTTCGGCGAAACCCTCGTCGCTGGCATTCTCGATCAGGCGGACCACTTCCTGTTCGAGGGCGAGCTGGTCGGTGCGGTCGACCCATTCGACCACCGTGCCGACCCGCACGCCGCGGCGGTTGACGGCCGGGTTGACCGTCAGATCGAAGGTGCGACCGCCGACCGAGATCCTCGAATTGTAGGTTTCCTTCAGTCCGGCGAGCATGCGGCGCTGGTGTTCCGGTTTTTTGTGGAACACGTCGACGTTCTTGCCCACAAGTGCGCCGGCATCGAAATCCGGCAGGTCCCTGCGGATATCGGCTTCTGCCTTCTTCAGCGTTTCGATCACCGAGCGGTTGCAGTAGATGATGGTGTTCTGCTCATCGGCGATCATGACATTGGTTGTGGCGTTGTCGAGGCCGCTGCCGGTACGCGCCGCCGCGATGGATGTCTGCTTCAGGGCTTCGGTGGCGCGTGCCATGGCGCCGATTTCATCCTGTCGGCCGGTGCCTTCAACCATTGCGTCCGTATTGTCGGCCGCCAGCGCTTCCATGGTGCCGGTCAGTGCCGCGATCGGCCGCTTGATGCCGCGGGCGATATACCAGGCGGTCGCCACGGTCACGATCAGGATGATGACCGCGACTGCGATGAACAGCGTCACATAATTGCGGAACTCGGCGTTGAAATCCGACAGGTAGATGCCGGTGCCAAGCCAGATGTCCCAGGGTTTGAATGGCGCCGCATAGCCGAGCTTGCCGACCGGAACGTCGCTGCCCGGGCGCGGAAAGACGTATTCGAGGAAGCCGCCGCCGCCCTGGGCGATGTCGCGGAAGGTGCGGATCAGCTCAAGACCGTCCTTGGTCTTGTAGCCCAGCATGTTGGTCCCCTCGAGCTTGGGGTTGCCACCGTGGATGACGTTCACGCCGTCGAAGGTATAGGCGAACATATATTCCGTGCCGGCGAAGCGCATGTTGCGGATCGCGGTGAAGGCGGCCTGCTGGGCCTGGTCCTTCGGCATCTTCCCGGTGGCAGCTTCCGCTTCGTAATGCTTCAGGATCGACAGCGAGGTTTCGGTGATGTTGAGGATCTTGGTGCGCTCGCGGTCCTTCAGGCCGGTATACAGGTTGGTGGCGGCAATCACCGTCAACACCGCCAGCGCCAGCGCGATAAAGGCGGTCAGCAGACCCAGCCGGGCGCCGATGGTCATCCGGAAACGCATAAATACCTCCTGGCTAGAACGACTGCGGTTGCAGCGCTCTCCCTGAATAGTTCAGGCAATCAAGCACGGGGAGGTGGTGTGCCCAACTAAATAAACAGTAACCTATTGTTTCGACTGGATACTACCGCTGTGTTGGAGTGATCAGGCGGGCTCTTCCGGCTCTTGCCTGGCGGTGATTGCGGCCATGGCCGTGGCGGCGTCGGCATTAACCAGTCGGTCGAGGTCGATGATGGACACCATACGCTCATTGCGGGCGACCAGTGCACGGAGAAATCGGTAGTCGGCGGCCATGTCGGTTTCGGGCACCGGCTGCAGGTCGCGGTAAGGGATCGACAGGATGTCGGACACGGAATCGACCAGCAGGCCGAAAGTGCCGTTGGCGGCGACCACCACGATCACCACATGCATGCGGCTCGGCGAGGTGCGTCCGCCGCCCAGCCGGACGCGCAGGTCGTAGATCGGCACCACGGCGCCGCGCAGGTTGATGATACCGCGCACGAAGTCCGGCGTATTCGGCAGGTTGGTGACCTCGGTCCAGGCGCGGATTTCACGCACCGACAGGATATCGAGGCCGTAATACTGGCTGTCGATGGCAAAGGTCAGATATTCGTTGCTGCCGGAGCTTGCGTCGCCACCGGCGACCAGGCTGCGCGATCCGGTGGCGGGGTTGCCCGCCCGGGCGGTTGCCGGCAGTTGCTCCTAAGCATTTTCCGTCATGCGCCTCCCCCATCATGCTGCACCGCCACAACTCTTTGCAGTGTCAGGCGGCCGATAATTTCTAGCAAATCCGCCGCCGAGCGGCTAAACAGATTCGCGCCGCTGTTGCGTATAAGTTATTTTGTCTTTTATTCCAGACGGTTCACGAAGAAACCCGGGAGGAAACAGATGAGTGCCGGTGAACGCCGCCGCAGGAAGCCCGAAGAGTTGCGCAGCCATCGCTGGTTCGGCGTCGATGATCTGCGGTCGTTCGGTCATCGCTCGCGCAGCTACCAGATCGGCTTTGCCCGCGAGGATTTCGCCGGCAAGCCGGTCATCGGCATCATCAACACCTGGAGCGACATCAATCCCTGCCACACCCATTTCCGCCAGCGCGCCGAGGAAGTGAAGCGCGGCGTCTGGCAGGCCGGCGGCTTTCCGCTCGAACTGCCGGCAATCTCGCTCAGCGAGCCGTTCCAGAAGCCGTCGACCATGCTGTACCGCAACCTGCTGGCGATGGAGACGGAGGAGATGCTGCGCTCCTACCCTATCGATGGCGCGGTTCTCATGGGCGGCTGTGACAAGACCACGCCGGCGCTGATCATGGGTGCGACCAGCATGAACATCCCGGCGATCTTCATGCCGGCCGGACCGATGCTGCGCGGCAACTGGCGTGGCAACACGTTGGGCAGCGGCTCGGATGCCTGGAAATACTGGGCCGAGCTGCGCGCCGGCAATATCGACCAGGCCGCCTGGCGCGAGATCGAGGAAGGCATTGCCCGCGGTCCCGGCCACTGCATGACCATGGGGACGGCCTCGACCATGGGGGCGATCGCCGAGACGCTGGGCCTGACCCTGCCGGGCGCCAGTTCGATCCCGGCGGCCGATTCCGGCCATGCCCGCATGGCCAGCCAGACCGGCCGGCGCATTGTCGAGATGGTCTGGGATGATCTCAAGCCGTCCGACATCCTGAGCGCGGCGTCCTTCGACAATGCCGTGGCGCTGGCCATGGCGGTCGGCGGTTCGACCAACTGCATCATTCATCTGGTGGCGATGGCGGCGCGCGCCGGCGTCGACCTGCCGCTCAGTCGCTTCGACGAGATTTCCCGCCATGTGCCGGTGATCGCCAACCTGCGGCCGAACGGCAAATACCTGATGGAGGATTTCTATTTCGCCGGCGGCATCCGGGCCCTGCTGGGCAATCTGGCATCGAAGCTGAAACTCGACTGCCTGACGGTGAACGGTGCGACGCTGGGCGCCAATATCGAGGGCGCGAAACCCTACAACGACGACGTGATCCGCCCGCTCGACAATCCGGTCGCCGGTTTCGGCGGCCTCGTCGTGCTGCATGGCAACCTGGCGCCGAACGGGGCCGTGATCAAGCCGAGCGCCGCCGATCAGAAGCTGCTGCGCCACACCGGCCCGGCGGTGGTGTTCGACGATTATAACGACATGGCGGCACGCATCGACGACCCGACTCTCGACGTGACCGCCGACAGCGTGCTGGTGCTGCGCAATTCCGGACCGCAGGGCGGCCCCGGCATGCCGGAATGGGGGCAGCTGCCGATCCCGAAAAAGCTGCTGCAGCAGGGGGTGCGCGACATGGTTCGCATGTCGGATGCGCGCATGAGCGGTACGTCCTATGGCACCTGCGTGCTGCATATCTCGCCGGAATCCTATATCGGCGGACCGCTGGCCCTGGTGCGCACCGGCGACATGATCGAGCTGAATGTCGCCGAGCGCCGGCTGGACCTGAAGGTGTCCGACGCGGAACTCGCCGCCCGGCGGGCTGCCTGGGTGGCGCCGCCGCCACGGTACCAGCGCGGCTATGGCGTGATGTTCGCCCAGCACATCACCCAGGCCGAGCGCGGCTGCGATTTCGACTTCCTGCATGCCGGCGCCCCGACGCCCGAGCCGGAAATCCACTGACCGAAGGAACAGGACCATGAAATTGCCGGTGAATGCCTTCAAGCGGGCCCTGAAAGAGGGGCGTCCGCAGATCGGCCTGTGGAGCATGCTGAGCAGCAATATTGTGGCCGAGATCGTCGCAACGGCCGGCTTCGACTGGGTGGTGCTGGATACCGAGCATTCGCCGAACGAGCTGCCGATGGTGCTGCAGCAGCTGCAGGCCATGCAGATCGATGCGAATACCGCGACGCCGGTGGTGCGGCCGGCGTGGAACGATCCGGTGCTGATCAAACGCTTCCTCGACATCGGTTCGCCGAACCTGATCCTGCCCTTCGTGCAGGATGCCGAAGAGGCACGCCGCGCGGTCGAGGCCACGCGCTATCCGCCGAAAGGCATCCGCGGCGTGTCGGGTAACCAGCGTGCCAACCGCTACGGGCTGGTCGCCGATTATCACAAGCATGCCGAGGAGGAACTCGGCGTCATCGTGCAGGTCGAGACCTTGGCGGCGGTCAGCCGCATCCCGGAGATCGCCAAGACCGAGGGGCTGGATGGCATCTTCATCGGCCCGGCCGACCTGTCGGCCGATGCCGGCCATCTCGGCAACAGCAGCCACCCGGAGGCCCAGGCGGCGATCATGAAGGGGCTCGAGCTGTGCAAGGCGGCCGGCAAGCCCTGCGGTATCCTGGCGCCCGACGAGAACGACGCGAAACGCTATCTCGATGCCGGCTTCACCTTCGTCGCCGTCGGTGTCGATCAGGGCATGCTGGTGAAGGCGACGCGTGAGATCGTGCGGCGTTTCCGTAGTCATCTCGCCGGCTGACGCGCCACCGGGCCTCAGGCCCGGCCTTCAGTGCTTGTGCCGCACCCAGAACCGGTAGCAGTTGGCGAACAGATCAGGGTTGCCGGTTTCCATGATCGCCCAGTTGTCGAGATCGGTGGCCGTGGCATCGGCGGGAAAGCTCTGCCGGTACTGGTGCAGCGGCTGCGGCGAGGTGAATTCGAAACCGAGGAATTCCAGCCCGGCACCGTCGATCAGGCGGCGCAATTGCTGTGGCGTGTAGCGATGTTCCTGCCGATGGAACACGAGGTCGCGCAGGTCGCTCAGCGCATGGAAGGCGCTTGATTTGGCCAGCCGCGCGGCGAGCGCCGGATCAAGCCGCCAGACCTCGCTGCGGAAGCGGCGGACATCGTCGGGGCTGTCGCTGAAGCCGTGCCGGGCGATCAGCTCGCGGGCCGCCACCACGTCGCGACGCCCGAGTTCGCTGTATAGGCCGAGCATCATGTAGCCGTCCGGCTTCAGCAGGCGGACCAGCTGGGCAAGGCCGGCGGCCGGGTCGCGTAAGTGGTGCAGCACGCCGAAGCTTTCGATCACGTCGAAGCGGCGGCCGATCTCGCCGATGCGCAGGATGTCGGCTTGGGCGAAATCGACATTCCTGATGCCGATCTCGGCGGCCTTGCGGCTGGCATAGGCAAGGCTGGTGCGGCTGAGGTCGATGGCCTGCACGCGGGCGGACTGGTAACTGGTGGCGGCGAGGATGGCATGCAGGCCGGTGCCGCAGCCGGCCACGAGGATGTCGAGCTCCTGCGCCGTCAGGGCCGGAATGGTCTGCAGCGGCAGGGCGGCGCGCAGGCGCACCGGTACGGTCAGCGGCGTGCCGAGGATCGGCTGGTGCCAGCGCGGGAAAGGGCTTTCCTCGTACATCTCCTGCACGTTGCGGCTGACCGCGTCATCGATCGGCGTCAGCGCCGGCAGGGCCGCAGCGATGCCGCGTTCGGCCAGCGGCTCGTCGAGCTGGATGCGCTTCAGGTCGGCGAAAGCCGCCGGCCATGCGGCTGCAGACAGACGCGCAGCATCCGGCCGGTGATACAGCGGCCGGTAGAGCGCCTGTACCGTCAGGGTGCAGGCATCGCGGGCAGGATCGGCCGTCGCCAGCCGCTGGTCCAGTTGCGGCAACAGGGCAGCTTCGGCCGCATCAACGGCATCGACATATTCTGCCTGAAAGGCGCGCACCGCCATCAGGGCCAGCAGCCGGGAAAACCGCTCCAGCGCCGCCGGCTGGGTCAGCGCCAGATGCAGCACGCCGCGCCGCAGGGCCCGCAGGCGGGCCTCGATGGTGGCATCGCTGACCAGGCCATGGGCCAGCCAGGCGGCGAAGGCTGGCAGCGCCGCGAGATCCGGGCATTTCGGGTTCGCCAGGATGGCACCGGCGGCATCCGGCGACAAAGCATCCAGTCCGTTCAGCAGGGCGAAGGCCGGGTCCAGACGGATGCCGCTCTCGACCACCGAGGCGAGGTCGCGGGGCTCGACGCCGGGCGTGCCCAGCAGGCGCAGCACCGTGCCGATCAACTCCGGGTCCGGGCGCTTCAGACTGAGGTCGCGCAGCGCACGGGCAAAGCCGATCTTGTAGCGCACGGTGTCGGGCGACATGACATGGGCGCGCCGGAAAAAGCCCATGGCCTGTTTGGTGTCACCCTTCGCCAGCAGGGCGAAGCCCAGCATGTAGTTGGTTTCCGGGTGCTTCAGGTTGTCATTGAAGGCGGTGTAGAGCGCGCCGATGGCCGCCTCAATGGCGCCTTCGGCCATGAAGCCATGGGCCAGGCCGATATAGGGATCGGGCAGTTTCTTGTTCAGGGTCAGGGCCGCGCCAAAGCTGCTGCGCGCCCCCTCGCGATCACCGGCGGCCAGCAGGATATGGCCGAGCGTCAGGTGGTAGTTCTCGAAATGATAGTCGATAGCGATGGCCCGTTCGACCAGCGCCTTCGCCCGCTCGAGGTCGCCACGCTGGAGCGCGATATAGCCCAGCAGGTGCAGGGCATCGGCGAAATCGGGTTCCTGCCGCAGGATGCTGTCGAGCAGGTCCTGGGCCTGGCCGAGCCGGTCGGTCTCGATGGCGCGGATGGCCGCCCGCAGAATCGGCAGCAGATGGGACTTGGTGGCGACGGTCTGGGAATCGGGAAGCGACATTTCGCTTTGCAGCAGAGGATTGAGGCAGATTACTCTAGCACATTAGGGGGAACACCCGGAGGGAGCAAACAGAATGAAAACAACGCCCGTCACGCCGGCCGATCTGGCCCGCTCGGTTTTCGCGGTGCCGCCGCTGGCGCGGTATTCCGACCTGACGCTGAACGAGGAAGCCAACCGGCAGCTGATCGGCTATCTTGAGGCAGGCGGGGTGCGCAGCCTGATGTATGGCGGCAACGCCAATTTCTACAATCTGCCGATCAGCGAATATGCCGAAGTGCTGGAGTTCCTGTGCAGCGCGGTCGGCCCGGAGACCTGGTTGATCCCGTCCTTCGGCCCGGACTATGGCCGGCTGATCGACCAGGCGAAAATCCTGCGCGGCACGCGGGTGCCGACCGCCATGGCGCTGCCGCAGACTTTCCCGGCCACCTCGGAGGGCGTCGAGGTCGGCCTGCGCCGTGCCGCGGTCACCATGGGCAAGCCGCTCATCCTCTACATCAAGGCCGAGAATTACATTGCGCCGGAAGCCGCCGGCCGGCTGGTGAAGGATGGCTTGGTCTGTGCCATCAAATACGGCGCCGTGCGCAGCGATCCGGCCGACGATCCCTATCTCAAGCGACTGCTCGACCATGTCGATCCGAAGCTGGTGATCAGCGGCATCGGCGAGCGGCCGGCGATCGTGCATCTGCGCCAGTTCGGGCTCGGCGGCTTCACCTCGGGTGCGGTCTGCCTTGCCCCGCGCGGCTCGATGGCCATTCTGGCCGCCCTGAAGCACGGCGACATGGCCGAGGCTGCCCGCCTGCGCGAGGCCTATCTGCCGTTCGAGGACCTGCGCGACGGCATCAGCCCGATCCGCGTGCTGCATGATGCGGTCACGCTGGCCGGCATCGCCGATATGGGGCCGATGCTGCCGCTGCTCAGCAACCTCGACGCCGGCCAGCAGGCGAGGGTCCGGCCGGCGGCCGAGGCGCTGAAAGCCTGGGATGCCGGGCTCGGTAAGGCACAGGCGGCGGAGTAGAAATCATTACCTGAGGTGGTATTTCCGCTATAATCTCTCGACAACCTGCACTAAAGCGGGGCGTTGGGGGTGAAAATGAGGCTGTTCCGGTTTGCCATGGTATTGGCAGTCGCTGCGTTATTCGTGGTGTCTGCCGTCGCTCAGCCGAACGATCCGACAAAGATCACGCGACGATCAACCTGTTCGATGCTGTGGCTGTCTATCCGGCGCCCAGCTGGCAGCATTCGGCGGATCCTGCGAAGGATAGCGAATTCTATCGGAACCAGAATGGATCCAGCTTCATCCTTGAACAGATTCCAAAGGGCGAGAAGTTCGAAAAATGGAGTCGGCTGTATGCCATCGCTGCCGTGAAGGTGGAGGGGCTGACACTGAAGGATTTCATCAACCGATCTCTTGCGCCGTTTTATAACGCCTGTGGCAAAGAGAATTTCTTTGTGACCCCGCTACAGCAGAGTGCGGAAAGCGTCCTGTTGCACGTTCTCTGTCAGAACAGTCCTGCAGGGCCTGCCAAATTTGGCTACGGTGATGGTGTGGGTGAAATAACGGTGATGCGTTTTGGGCAGGTCGGCAGCACGTTGATCAAAGTTTATCAGCACTGGCGCGGCAAAAGCTTTATTGCCACGGATACCTCGACTTGGCCGGTGCCGAAAGAAGAAGTGGGCATGATGATGAACCGGTTCACCACGATCCGGTTCGTGGGCAAACCGGGCCGCTGACCTGAAACACGAACGGCCCGGCAGGGGGCCGGGCCGTGAATGCAGGATGAGGCGGCCGGTTCAGCCGGCGGCGGCCTTGTTCTTCTCTTCCTCGACCAGTTCCTTCTTCGACAGCTTGCCGATCAGGGTCTTGGGCAGGGCGTCGCGGATTTCCATGGCCACCGGCATCTCGTGCTTGCCGAGCTTGTCCTTCAGGAAGCTCTTCAGCTCCTCGAAGGTGAAGGCCGCCACATTGGGGCGCAGCTTGATGAAGGCCTTGGCCGACTGGCCGCGATAGGGATCGGTCACGCCGATCACCGTGCACTCCTCGACCGCCGGATGCTCGTAGATCGCTTCCTCGATGTTGCGCGGATAGACGTTGAAGCCGCCCGACAGGATCATGTCCTTCTTGCGGTCGACGATGAAGACATAGCCTTCGTCGTCGAGATAGCCGACATCGCCGGTATGGAACCGGCCGCCGGCAAAGGCCTCCGCCGTCGCCTCGGGCTTGTTCCAGTAGCCCTTCATCACATTCGGCCCGGTGATGCAGATCTCGCCGGTCTGGTTGATGCCCAGCACCTGCAGCGGGTTGTCGACGTCGACGATATCGATGGTCACGCCCGGCAGCGGCAGGCCGCAGGAGCCGCGCTTGCGCTTGCCGCCATAGACCGTCTGGGTGCCGGCCGGCGAGGTCTCGGTCATGCCCCAGCCCTCGATCATCTTGCAACCGGTGATATTCTCGAACTTGTCCTGCACTTCGGCCGGCAGCGGCGCGCCGCCCGAGGCGCAGAACTTCAGCGCCGACAGGTCGTAGTCCTTCAGGTTCGGCAGGTTGACGATGGCGGCATACATGGTGGGCACGCCGGGGAAGATCGAGATCTTCTTCTTGTGCAGGTCCTCGATCACCGCCTTCAGCTCAAAGCGCGGATGCAGGATGAACTCGGCACCGATCACCAGCATGCGTAGCAGCACGGCGCTCAGTCCGTAGATATGGAACATCGGCAGGACCATGAGGACACGTTCCTTGCCGTCCTCCAGCTTCAGTGCCGCACCCTCGGTCCAGCTGGCATACATCTGCACGGTGGCGGTGATGTTGCCGTGGGTCAGCATGGCGCCCTTGGGCTGGCCGGTGGTGCCGCCGGTATACTGCAGGATGGCGACTTCCTCGGCCGGGTCCTTCACCGGATGCGGCGTGTAGCGGCCGTCATTGGCGATCAGGTCGGAGAAGCGGATATGGTGCTCGTCCTTCGGCACCGCGGCGATCTCCTTGCCCTTGACCAGCGGGAACAGCAGGTTCTTGGGGAAGGGCAGGAAATCCGGCAGACGGCAGACCACAAGCTTCTTCAGACGGGTCGTGCCGATCATCTTCGCCATGTTGTTGTACAGGGCGTTGAGGTCGAGCGTGACCATGATGTCGGTCTGGCTGTCCTCGATCTTGTAGCGCAGCTCGCGTTCGGCATCGAGCGGGCTGTAATTCACCACCCGGCCGCCGGCCTTGAGGATGGCGAGGAAGCAGACCACGTAATGCGGCGTGTTGGGCAGGAACAGGCCGACATGCACGCCGGGACCGACGCCGAGCTGCTGGAAGCCCTTGGCGGCCCGGTCGATCAGGTCGGAGACGGTGGCGTAGGACACCGTCTTGCCCATGAATTCCAGGCAGGGCCGGGGGGCGAACCGGGCGACCGCATCGTCGAACAGGGTCCAGATCGGCTTGGCCTGGAAGTTCTGCGCCCAGGCCACCCCGGCCGGATAGGATTTTTCCCAGAACGGCGTGGTCATCGTTTCTCCCCTTGAACCTTATGTTTCCGGCCATTTCCAGCCGGCCATGCCGCCCATTCTAGGGAAATGCCCCCAGCTTGCGCAACGTGGCGCAGCGTCAATGGCCGGCCGGCATGGAAGTTATATTTACGACCGGTTGCGTGACGGCCCGCCCGCTGGCACACTTTAACCTGTTATTTTCCACACTTTGCCACGAGGCCAGAATGGGCAGCGGCGCCAAGGACATGCGGGCGGAGCGCGACCGGTTTGTCGCCTTCGCGTTTTCGGCGGCCGACCTGATGCTGGAAATCGCCGGCGACGGCAGTGTCCTGTTCGTGTCCGGCGCCGCCCGGCTGCTGACCGGCGAGGACGGCGACAGGCTGACGGGTCGCCAGTTCAGCAGTCTGGTCGACGAGGCCGACCGCCATTTCATCCTCAACCTGCTGGCCAGCCTGACGGTTGGCGGCCGCATCGAGCCGGTCACCGTGCGCCTGCTGCGGGCCGATGGTGCGCCCGGGCCGATCTGCGTGCTCGGCGGCTGCTGTCTGCCGCGGCAGGAAAGCCGGTACTACCTGACCCTGTCGAACGCCCGGCTGCCCCAGGCCGAGGCCGCCATGGCCAACAAGCGCGATTACCAGACCGGCCTGCTGGCCAGCGACGATTTCGAGGACCGGGCCGGCGACCGGCTGAAGCTGGCCCGCGAGCTCGGCTCCGAGGTCAAGCTGACCCTGATGGAGATCGTCGGGCTCAGGGAGCTGGCTGAAAACCTGCCGGCCGAGGAAAGCCGGGCACTGATGAGCGATGTCGGCGCCCTGCTGCGCGGCCAGTCGATCGGCGGCGACACGGCGGCGCGGCTCGATCCGGAGAAATACGGCATTCTGCATGCCACGCCGTTCGACCAGGAGGCGGTGACCGAACAGGTGCGCAATCTGGTGCGGCGCAGCGGTCCGGCGGCGGCGGCGGCCGAAGCGGTGGGGGTGCGCGGTGCCACGCTGGATTTGCATGCCAAGGGCATGAGCGACGAGGATGCCGCGTCGGCCATGGCCTTTGCCGTGCAGCGCTTCGCCAATGACGGCGCCGAGGGCTTCAGCCTGCGTTCTACCGAGGACAGCCTGAAGGCATTGCTGAATACCACGGTATCGCGGGTCCGCGCCCTGCGCTCGGCGGTGACGGGCCGCAATTTCCAGCTCGTCTTCCAGCCGATCGTGCGCCTGGATACCCGCACTTTGCATCATTACGAGGCGCTGTCGCGGTTCGAAGGCGGCGGTTCGCCGTTCGAGACGATCCGGCTGGCCGAGGGCGTGCACCTGATCGGTGAATTCGACCTCGCCGTCGTGCAGCGCGTGGTCGACCTGCTGGCGGAAAAGCGCCGCCAGGGCGAAGTGATCGACGTTGCCGTCAATCTCTCGGGTCACAGCCTGGAGAGCGGCATCTTCATGGCGGCGCTGCGTGAAATCCTGCAGGTCGACCCGACCCTGCGCAAGCAGGTGATCTTCGAGATCACCGAATCGACCCAGATCACCAACCTCGTGCATGCCGCCAATGCCGTGCGCCAGCTGCGCGAGGACGGACATTTCGTCTGCCTCGACGATTTCGGCGCCGGCGCGGCGTCCTTCCCCTACCTGCAGGCGCTGGATGTCGATTACGTCAAGATCGACGGCGCCTATGTGAAGGCGCTGCAGGCCCAGGGCCATGTGCGCGACCAGGCGATCCTCAAGGGCATGGTCTGGCTGTGCAAGGAGCTCGGCATCGGCACGGTGGCCGAGATGGTCGAGACCGAGGACCAGGCCCGCCTGCTGCTCGATTTCGGCATCGACTACGGCCAGGGCTACCTGTTCGGCCGGCCCGAGCCGGAAATGCGGCTCGAGCCGCTGCGCCTGCCCGACGACCCGGGCGGCCATCGCCAGCCGGGCGACATCAGGCTGAAGCGCGGCTAAACAGCCTTTCTAGCCGCGCAGCTCGATCTTGCCGTGGTCCAGTGCCACCACGTCGCGTTCGACGAGGCGCGCACGGAACGACACGGTTTTGTCGTCGCGCCAGATTTCCGTGTGGATCGTCTCGCCGGGGAACACCGGGGCGGTGAAGCGCGCCTCGATATGCGCCACCCGCGACGGGTCGTGGTCGCAGGCGGCCTTGACCACCGCGCGCACCGCATGGCCGTAGGTGCACAGCCCGTGCAGGATCGGCCGCGGAAAGCCGGCCGCCTTGGCGAAGGCCGGATCGGCATGCAGCGGATTGCGGTCGCCGCACAGCCGGTAGAACAGCGCCTGGTTTGCTTGCGTCTTCGCCGTCACGCCGACATCGGGCTGGCGGTCTGGGATCGCATGCGGCGCCGGCGGGCCGTCTTCCGGCTTGCGTGCCGGACCGCCGAAACCGCCGTCGCCGCGGGCGAAGGTGGTCGACAGCAGGGTGACCAGCGGCTCGTTGGTGGCGGCATCGCGGATGCTGTTCTCGATCAGCACCACGGCGCCCTTGCCGGCGCCCTTGTCGAAGGCATCGCGGATGCGCACCTTCGATTTGATCCGGCCCTGCGGCGCCATCGGCTTGTGCAGGGTCACCCGCTGTTCGCCATGCACCACCATCTGGAAGTTGATGCCGGTCTTCGGCGCCCAGCTGTCATCCCAGCAGATCACTGTGGCCAGGCCGGGCAGGGCCTTCAGGTTCTTCTCGAACACGAAGGGTAGTTCGTCCAGATCCATCGGGTCATGGCCCATGCCGACGCTGAGCGCATACAGCATGGTATCGCGCTCGGTGTAGCTGAATTCCTTCTCGGGCAGGTCCAGCCGCATCAGTTCGTCATAGACAATGGCCATGGTTCCTCCGTACATCTTTTGCGGCAAGCTTAGCGGCCTCCGCAGAGGCGCACCAGTCTTGACGTTGCGTCAGGCCTGAAAGAGCAGAGTGCAGGGAGGTCGGCATGCCTTACGAAACTTTCGATTTCACCGTCGTCGGTCCTGTCGCGACGGTGACATTCAACCGTCCGGACAAGGCCAATGCGATGATCCTGCCGTTCTGGCAGGAACTGGTCGATGTCTTCGCCGAGATCGACGACCGGCCAGAGATCCGCGCCGTGGTGATTGCCTCGACCGGCAAGCATTTCACCGGCGGGCTGGACCTTGCGGCGTTTGGCAATATCGCCGGCGACATGCTGCAGGGCGACCGTGGTCGGGTCGGCGAGCAGATGCGCCGTGCCGTCGCCGAAATGCAGGAGACCTTCGCGGTGATCGACCGCTGCCGGGTGCCGGTGCTGGCGGCCATCCAGGGCGGCTGCGTCGGTGGCGGTGTCGACCTGATTTCGGCCTGCGACATGCGCTACTGCACGGCGGATGCCTGGTTCTGCATCCAGGAGATCAACATCGGCATGACCGCCGATGTCGGCACCCTGCAGCGCCTGCCGCACCTGATGCCGGCGGGCCTGGTGCGCGAACTGGCCTATACCGGCCGCCGCCTGACCGCCGGCGAGGCCTCCGCCGCCGGGCTGGTCAACGCGGTGTTTGACCACCAGGACGGCATGCTGGAGGCGGTGGCGGGGATCGCGCGCACCATTGCGGCCAAGTCGCCGCTCGCCATCCATGGCACCAAGGAAATGCTGAACTACACCCGCGACCACAGCACGGCCGATGCGCTCAACTACATGCAGGTCTGGCAGGCCGGCATGTTCCTGACCGGCGACCTGATGGAGCAGATCACCGCCAACCAGCAGAAGCGCGAGGCGACATTCGCCGACCTGCTGCCGGCGAAGAAGATCGTGCGCCGCCGTCGCTAAGCCGGGGCATTAATTGACGCCGAGCACCTTCCAGATGCCCTCGGCGGCGAACACCGTCTTGCCGGCGACCGTCATGCTGCCCTGCACGAAGATCAGGCTGCGGGTCTGGCGCACCACATGGCCGCGCATTTCCACCCAGTCGCCGGGCTTCACGGCAGCGGTGAACTGGCTGTTCAGCGCCACGGTGGCGCAGGGCTTGCGGTCGACCAGGTCCCAGACCAGCCAGCCGAGCATGTGGTCGGCAAAGGTCATCAGCATGCCGCCATGCACCACGCCGCGCGAATTGGTATGGCGCTCTTCCGCCAGCAGGCCGTAGGCCGAGGCGCCGTCCGCCTCGCGTTTGGCGAAGATCGGCCCGACCAGCTGGGTGAAGGGGCCCTGGCCATGGCGCTGCTTCCAGCCGGCGGCAAGCGGGTCGAAGGTCATGTCTTCCGGTCCGTCTCGTTCGTGTCCCTACAGGACTTAAGGCAATACAGCGCTTAGAGCAAAAAACCCTGCCTTTCCGCAAGCTTGACGCCGCGTCATACGCTTGCCTGCCGGCCGGCGCGGTCCTAACCTCTGGCCGTCCGGGGAGAACCGCCATGAATCTGGAATTCACGGCCGCAGAACAGGCCTTCCGCACGGAAGTGCGCGACTTCATCGCGGCCAGCCTGCCGGCGGCGCTGGCGGAGAAGAGCCGTCGCAACACCCATCTCGACAAGGCCGATTACGTCGCCTGGCATCGCATCCTGCATGGCCGCGGCTGGGGTGCGCCGAACTGGCCGGTCGAATACGGCGGTCCGGGCTGGACCGCCGTGCAGCGCTACATCTTCGACGAGGAATGCGCCGCCGCCGATACGCCGCCGCTGGTGCCGTTTGGCATCAGCATGGTCGGGCCGGTGATCTACACCTTCGGCTCGGAAGCGCAGAAGGCGCAGTACCTGCCGCGCATCGTCAGCATGGAAGACTGGTGGTGCCAGGGCTATTCCGAACCGGGATCAGGGTCGGACCTCGCGTCCCTGCGCACGAAGGCCGAGCGCGACGGCGACGACTATATCGTCACCGGCCACAAGATCTGGACCACCCAGGCGCATTTCGCGGACATGATGTTCTGCCTGGTGCGCACCGATTTCGATGCCAAGCCGCAGGAGGGCATTTCCTTCCTGCTGATCGACATGAAATCGCCCGGCATCACCGTGCGGCCGATCATCTCGATCGACGAGGGCCACGGCGTCAACGAGGTCTTCCTCGACAACGTCCGCGTGCCGCGCGCCAACCTGATCGGCCAGGAAGGCAAGGGCTGGACCTATGCCAAGTTCCTGCTCGGCAACGAACGCACCGGCATCGCCGAGGTCGCCACTTCCAAGCAGCGCCTGAAGCGGCTGAAGGAGATCGCCCGCGCCGAGCAGAGCCTGGGCGTGCCGCTGATCGAGGAGCCGGCCTTCCGCGACCGCATGGCGGCGGTCGAGATCGACCTGCTGGCGTTGGAATACACCAACCTGCGCATGTTGGCGGCCGAGCAGGGCGGCAAGGGGCCGGGCGCCGAGGCCAGCATGCTGAAAATCCGCGGCTCGGAAATCCAGCAGGCGATCACCGAACTGGCCGTCGAGGCGCTCGGTTATTATGCCGCGCCCTACGAACCCAAGTCTTATGAACACTGGCCCGATGGCTCGAACCAGCCGCCGGTCGGCCCGGATTATGCGCAGGGCCGCATGGAGGCATTTCTCTACAACCGCGCCACCACGATTTATGGCGGCTCCAACGAGATCCAGCGCAACATCATCGCCAAGATGGTGCTGGGCCTGTAACCTGACGACACAGAAAAAGAGGATGTGAAGGGATGGATTTCCAGCTTTCCGAGGAGCAGACCCTGCTGGCCGACAGCGTGGAGAACTGGCTGCGCAAGGAATACGACTTCGAACGCTGGCGCAAGCTGGTGAAGACCGACCTCGGCTACAGGGCCGAGAACTGGGCCTTCATGGCGGAGCTCGGCTGGCTCGCCGTGGCGCTGCCGGAAGATTTCGGTGGGCTTGGCGGCGGCGCGGTCGAGACCATGCTGATCGGCGAACGCTTCGGCAAGCATATGGTGGCCGAGCCGTTCTTCTCCACCGTGATCCTCGGTGCCGGACTGATCGGCGCCGCCGGCAGCGACGCGCAGAAAAACGACTGGCTGCCGGCGATTGCCGAAGGCAAGACGAAATGGGCCTTCGCCCATGCCGAGCACGGCAGCCGCTTCGTGCTCAACGAAGTGAAGACCAATGCCGAGAAGAGCGGCAGCGACTGGGTACTCAGCGGCAGGAAGATCGTGGTGTGGGACGCGCCGAGCGCCGACCACCTGATCGTGCTGGCGCGCAGCGCCGGTGCCGCCGCCGACAAGGCCGGCCTCGGCCTCTTCGTGGTCGATGCGAAAGACAGGGGCGTCAGCCGGCAGGATTACCGCACGGTCGACAACCGTCGCGCCGCCGATATCACCTTCGACAAGGCGGCGGCGGTGGCGCTCGGCGACCCGGCCGGCGGGCTGGTTCCGGCGGAAGCCGCGATCGACCGCGCGATGGCCTATCTGGCCGCCGAAGCCGTCGGCGCCATGCAGGCGCTGCACGACACGACCCTGGCCTATGTCAAGACCCGCAAGCAGTTCGGCCGCGCCATCGGCGACTTCCAGGTCATCCAGCACCGCCTGGTCGACATGATGATGCAGGTGGAAGCTTCGCGCTCGCTGGCCATGCTGGCCTCGCTGAAGGCCGATGCCGAGCCGGCCGAGCGGGCGAAGGCGGCGGCGGCGGCGAAAGTGCAGATCGGCAAGTCCGGCAAGTTCGTCGGGCAGCAGGCGATCCAGCTGCACGGCGGCATGGGCATGACCGACGAGTTGGATGTCGGCCATTACATGAAGCGCCTGATGATGATCGATACCTGCTTCGGCAATGCCGAGTATCACCAGCGCCGTTTCGCCGCGCTGAGTAATGCCGCCTAGGGCAACGCCGCCTGAGGCCGCCTGCATACCGGCCCGCTTGTCGCGGGCCGGTTTCTGCCCCACACTGACCGTCGATGGTCCCGCCGGCTTCATGGAGTCGGCGGGTTAAAAGGGAACACGGTAGGGCGCGGTCGCCCGTTATGCAGACCGCACCGATGCCGTGGCTGCCCCCGCAACTGTATGCGGCGAGCGATGCCCCATTTGCCACTGGCCCCGAGCGAAAGCGGCGGGCCGGGAAGGCGGGGCGGAGCGGCCAGCCGCAAGCCAGGAGACCTGCCATCGACCGCCGGCGCCGGACCGCGCCGCTTATCAGCCAGCCGCACGGTGGGTGCGGAGAAGGAGCCTGTCATGCATATCGAACCCGGCGTCGTCGATGGCGCCAAGATCATCCTCAGCTATGCCACGGCGGCCGGCGCTTGCGGGCTCGCCGCCCGCATGGCCCGCCAGACCATCCGCCAGGACGGCGGCGCGGCGGCGCTGGCGCTGCGCAGCGTGGCGAGTACGGCACTCGTGTTCAGCTTTTTCGAGGTGCTGCCGCATTATCCGGTCGGCGTCTCCGAGGTGCATCTGATCCTCGGCTCGACGCTGTTCCTGATCTTCGGCGCCGGGGCGGCCTCGATCGGCCTTGCTGCCGGCCTGCTGCTGCAGGGCCTGTTCTTCGCACCCTTCGACCTGCCGCAATACGGCATCAACGTCACCACCCTGCTGGTGCCGCTGTTCGCCGTCAGCCTGCTGGCACGGCGCATCATTCCGGCCGGCACCGCCTATGTGGACGTGACCTACCGGCAGGCGCTGACCCTGTCGACCGCCTACCAGGGCGGCATCGTCGCCTGGGTCGCCTTCTGGGCGCTCTACGGCCATGGCTTCACCGCGCAGAACCTCGCCGCGATCGGCAGCTTCGGCGCCGCCTATATGACGGTGATCATCGTCGAGCCGCTGGCCGATCTCGGCGTGCTGGCCATCGCCAAGGCGCTGGTGCGGCCGGGCCGGCATCTGCTGCTGACCCGCCGGCTGCATCACGCCGCCGCCTGAGGGCAGCGGTTCTTTCGTAAAGCGCCGGCCGGTGGTCCCCACCGGCCGGTTTGCTTTTGAGGGGCGGGCGTCATGGCCTGGTCAGGCCACCTCCTCGGGGGCGTACTGCGCGAGGCCATGGCCCATGGACCAGTTCTCGGGCAGCGTCTCGACCAGATTGATGAAGACATCCTCCGGACGAATCCCGGGCTTGGCGGCGAGCTTTTCGGTGATGCGCCGGTACAGCGCCTTCTTCTGCGCGAGGCTGCGCGTGTTGTTGGCGGTCAACTGGATGACGACGAGATCGTCGCTGCGCGCCACCCCGAGATAGGTGGGGCTGCACCAGAAATCGACCGCGTCATGCTCGGTGACCAGCATGAAATGGTCGTCCTCGGGCACATTGAAGGTCTCGCGCATGGCTTCGTAGAGGCCATCGAGAATGGCCTGGCGATAGGCGGCGGGCTTGCCACGGCGCAGCGAAACACGGGTGAGGGGCATGGTGCGGTTCTCCTGATCGGGCGATCCCGAGGATCGCTGACTAGGACGGTAGCGTGGCATTGACCATTCGAAAATCATATGGAATCATATTTCAATGATTTTCAACAATCATGATTGGCGACCATGAAGGCGCTGGATATCGAAGCCGTCCAGGCTTTTGTCCTCGTTGCCGACCTTGCCAGCTTCACCCGCGCGGCCGAGGCGATGGAGTCGACGCAGTCTGCGGTCAGCCTCAGGATCAAACGCCTTGAGGACGGGCTCGGCCGGCGCTTGTTGGAGCGGACGCCCCGGCGGGTGCGGCTGACGGCCGCCGGCCAGATCTTCCTCGAACGGGCGCGCATGCTGATTGCGGCCCATGGCGAGGCCCTCGATGCCTTCGCCAGCGTGCGGCGGCGGCTCGTCGTTGGCATCAGCGACCATGCGGTCGGCGCCGAACTGCCGCTGCTGCTGCAACGGGTCAAGCGCGTCGAGCCGGGCCTCCTGCTCGAGGTGCGCGTCGGCAGTTCGCGCGACATCCTGGTCGCCTTCGATGATGGCGCGCTCGATGCTGCGATCGTGTTGGGGCATGATGCCGGGCGGCGCGATGGCGAGGTGCTGCTCACCGAGGCGTTCGGCTGGATGGCGGCGCGTGATTTCGCGCATCGCGCGGGCGATCCGTTACCGCTCGCCGCGCAGGCCGAGTCCTGCAACATGCGCAGCATGGGTGTGGCGGCGCTCGACGCCGCCGGAATCGCCTGGACCGAAGTCTTCGTCGGCGGCGGGGTCGGCACCGTTGCCGCTGCGGTTTCGGCCGGGCTCGCCATTGCCGTGTTCAGCCGGCGGGTCGCCCCGCCGGGCTCGGCCGATGTCGGCCCGGTTCTTGGCCTGCCGATGCTGCCGCCACGCGATCTCGTGCTCTACGCCAGCCTCTCCGAGCCGGCGGCGCGACAGTCGCTCAAGACCTTCGTCGCGGCGATTCGCTCGACGGCGGCCTGAGGGGCGACCTGAGGAACGAGTATTGCACAGGCGCGCCTGCGCAGCCGCACCTGAGGGAAATTCGGTCTACTCCACGATCACCTTGAAGCCGCCATAGCCCATGCGGGTCATGTCGAAGGGCATGGTCGCCGGGTCGCCGCACATCTCGCGGATACGCGGGTCGGCCATCACCTTCTTGTTCACCCGGTCGCGATGGGCGCGCGACTTGAAGGCGATCCACGAGAACACCACCGTCTCGCCGCGCTTCAGCTTCAGCAGTTTGGGAAACGGCGTGCCATGGACGGCGGCGAGGTCGTCGCCGGCGCATTCGCGGAAGTCGATGGCGCCATGCTCGCGAAAGATCCGGCTCGCCGCCTTGGCCATCTTGCGATAGGTCGCCAGCTTCTTTTTCGGCACCGCCAGCAGGAATCCGTCGACATAACTCATCTGCAGCCTCCCTGGAGCAATCGGCTTGACTAAAGAGTTGATATCAACATAATGACGGCATGTCAAATCGCACCACCGTCGCCGAAAAGCTCACCGGCCTGCCGCCCGGAACCCGGCCCGTGCCGCATCCGGATCTGCCCTACGAGGCGACCATCATGGTGCGCGACAGCTGTCTCTGCCTGCATGCCCAGCGGGCGGCCCGCGCACTGGCGCGGCGCTTCGACGAGGTGTTGCGGCCGCTCGGGCTGACCAACGGGCAGTTCTCGCTGCTGATGGCGCTGAACCGGCCGGAGCCCGCCACCATGGGCCCGGTGGCCAGCCTGCTGGCGATGGACCGCACCACGCTGACCGCGGCGCTGAAGCCGCTGCAGCGCCGTGGCCTGGTCGATGTCCTCGCCGATCCCGCCGACCGCCGCAGCCGCCGGCTGCTGCTGACCGACGACGGCCGCGCGCTGATGGCGCGGGCTCTCCCCATCTGGACCGCCACCCATGCCGCGCTCGACCGTCTGGTCACCGACATGGATCGCCTGCGCGCCGACCTGCGGGTGGTGACGGTGCCGGCGTGACGATTTTCTTCCCCGTGCAGCAGCAAAGGAGTATCCCCGTGCGTCTCAATCCCTATCTCTCGTTCGACGGCAACTGCCGCGAGGCCTTTGAGTTCTACGCATCCGTACTCGGCGGTCGCATGATGGCGATGCTGAGCTATGCCGACATGCCGGCCGATGCCCAGCCGGCAAAACCGGCCGAAGGCTGCAGCCCGATGCCGATGCCGCTCGACAAGATCATGCATGCCTGCATGGAGGTCGACGGCGTGCTGCTGATGGGCGGCGATGCGCCCGCCGGCATGTACCAGAAGCCGGCCGGCACCAATGTCACGCTGAACATCGAGGAGCCGGCCGAGGCCGAGCGCATCTATGCGGCCCTGTCGAAGGGCGGCAGCATCACCATGCCGCTTGGCGAGACTTTCTGGGCGAAGCGCTTCGGCATGTTCACCGACCGCTACGGCACGCCGTGGATGATCAACTGCGCTGCCGAAGCCTACGCCTCGCAGGCCGCCTGATCCCGCGTAGGGTCTGACTCGGAAAAGCAAAAGGCCCGGCGGGGGAAACCGCCGGGCCTTTTTTGGAAACCGGAACGTCTTAACAGCTCAGGCGGCGTTGATCGCCTTGACCGCCTCGACGGCGCTCTCCGGGTTCCAGTTCGTATAGGCCTGGGCGCAATGCGAAGCGCAATACGGCTTGCCGGGCAGGGACACATGGTCGCAGAAGTCGAAATCGGCGGTCTTGGGGTCGCCGATCGGCCATTTGCAGCGCGGGCCGGTCGTCGGCGTCAGTGCCGCCAGCATCGCCGGGGTCAGCTGGTTGCCATGCTGGGCCGGCGCATGGGGCACGGCGGCCTCGTCCTTCACCCGCACCGGGGCCGGACGCGGCGCTGGGGCCGGGCCCGCCGAAGCCGTATGCGGAGCATGGCCGCCGCCATTGCCTCCATGAGCCGGTGCCACCCGGGGCTGGGCCGGCTTGTCGCTGCGCATGATCGGCGAGGCCCGTTTGGCCAGCCCGATCCGGTGCGCCTTGCCGACCACGGCATTGCGGGTCATGCCCAGCTGCTTGCCGATCTGGGTGATCGACTGGCCGGACTCCCAGTACTGCACCAGCAGTTTGACCTTCTCGTCAGTCCACACCATATCTAGCCCCCGTATTGGATTTGGCTGCTAAATAGAGTAAAGGCGACAAAATCCGGGGCGGGTCAACCCGACTCTGTCATTATCCACAGGAATCTTAAGAAATGGCCGGTCTTCACCCGGTCTTTACCGGGGCGACTCGAGATTATCCCCAATGACCGGCTTCCCCGACCCGTCCCATAACTGGCAGGCCACCCTGCCAAACCCGGCCGAGTTGCGTACGGCTTATGCCCGCGACGGCTATGCGGTGGTCCGCGGCCTGTTTTCCGCCGCCGAAATCGCCGTCCTGGCGGCCGCCTTCGACCGGATCTGGGCCGAGGGGCTGCGCCTCGGCCGCAGCTTCCGGCATGGCAACCTGCTGTTCCGGCTTGGCACCGACCCGGTGCTCGGCCCGATCCTGCGCATGGTACAATGGCCGTCCTGGCGTGACGGGCTGCTGGATGCCGTGCGGCTGGATGTCCGGCTTGCCGCCCTGCTGGCGCCGCTGATCGGCACGGACCTCAAGCAGATCATCAACCAGATGCACTGGAAGCCGCCGGGCGCCGCCCGGGTCGATTTCGCCTATCACCAGGACAGCCGCTTCCGCCGGCCGGCCAGCGCCTTCCGCGATCTCGCCGGCTCCTACGTGCAGACCGGCATCGCCATCGATCCGCATACCCGCGACAGCGGTGCCATGCGCATCCTGCCCGGCAGCCATCTGCGTGGCGATCTGGGGCTGGGCGGCGACGGCGCCATTCTCGACCAGACGATGCAGGACCAGGCGCTGGTGGCCGCCGGCCTCGATCCGGCCGCCATCGTCGACCTTGTGCTGGCGCCCGGCGATATCGCCCTGTGGTCGCCCTATCTGGTGCATGGCTCGGGCGCCAACCGCAGCCCGCGCGACCGCCGGCTCTATATCAACGGCTATGTGACGGCGCAGAACTGCGACCGCGGCGAATGGGCCTTCCGCGCCGGCCAGGCGGTGCCGCTGGGCGCCGAACCCGCGCTGGTGCATTACGAGGCCCTGCACGAGCGGCCGGAGCCGCATTTCCTCGACGAGTGAGTCGCGGCATTGAAGCCGGGGCGCTCTCGTGCCACGCTGCCGCCATGACCAATCCCAGCGGCAGCTTCTCCTTCGACATCGTGGTGTTCGGCGCCACCGGCGACCTGTCGCTGCGCAAGCTGATCCCGGCGCTATACCTGCGCGACGTGGCCGGCCAGCTCAACGACGACGTGCGCATTTTCGGCGTCGCCCGCAGCGGCCATGACGACGAGGACTTCCGCGCCATGGCGCTGGCCGCGCTCGACCGCTACCTGCCGGGCGAGGCCGTGCAGCCGGCCGCCGCCGAACGCTTCGCCGCGCGGCTGCATTACCAGCATCTCGATGCCGATGCGCCGGACGACTACCGGCGTCTGAAGGCATCGCTGGATGGCGGGGCCGAACGCATCACGGTGTTCTACCTCGCCATGGCGCCGCGCTATTTCGGCCCGGTCTGCCGCCGGCTTGCCGAGGCCGGGCTGAACAGCGCCGCGGCGCGCGTGGTGCTGGAAAAGCCGATCGGCCAGGATCTCGCTTCGGCCCAGGCGGTCAACGACGCGGTCGGCGCGGCATTCCCGGAAGAACGCATCTTCCGCATCGACCATTACCTCGGCAAGGAGACGGTGCAGAACCTGATGGCGCTGCGCTTTGCCAATGCGCTGTTCGAGCCGTTGTGGCATCGCGGCGTGATCGATCATGTGCAGGTCACGGTCGCCGAGAAGATCGGTGTCGAGGGCCGGGCCGATTATTACGACCAGGCCGGCGCCATGCGCGACATGGTGCAGAACCACCTGCTGCAATTGCTTTGCCTGGTCGCCATGGAGCCGCCGAATGCCTTTGAGGCCGATGCGGTGCGCGATGAGAAGCTGAAGGTGCTGCAGGCGCTGCGGCCGATCGACGAACGCGAACTGTCAGAACGCACGGTGCGCGGCCAGTATGGCCCCGGCGCCATCGACGGTGGCGTGGTGCCCGGTTATGCCGAGGAGGCCGGCCGGCCGGATACGACGACCGAGACCTTCGTGGTGGTCAAGGCCGAGGTCGGCACCTGGCGCTGGGCCGGTGTGCCCTTTTACCTGCGCACCGGCAAGCGGCTGGCCAAGCGGCGCTCCGAAATCGTCGTGCAGTTCCGTCCGGTGCCGCATCTGATGTTTCCGGGTGCCGTGCGCGACATGGTGCCGAACCGGCTGGTGATCCGGCTACAGCCCGACGAGGGCATCTCGCTGCAGATGATGACCAAGGTGCCCGGTCCCGGCGGCATGCGGCTGCGCGCCGCGCCGCTCAACTTAAGCTTCGCCGATGCCTTCCACGGCCGCCAGCCCGATGCCTACGAACGGCTGCTGATGGACGTGGTGCGCGGCAACCCGATGCTGTTCATGCGCTGCGACGAGGTCGAGGCGGCCTGGCGCTGGGTCGAGCCGATGCTGGACGGCTGGGCGGCGGCCGGCGAGATGCCGAAGCCCTATGCCGCCGGCAGCTGGGGACCTTCGGCCGCCATCGGCCTGATCGAACGCGACGGCCGCACCTGGCACGAGGACATGCGCTGATGCAGAGGGGGCGCTAGCATGGCGCGAGCGCCGCTGCTGGAAAGCCTGCGCGAACGTCTCGATCCGTATCCCACGGTCGACGACCCGTCGGGCCGCGTGCGCCTGCAGACCCTGGTGCTGCTGCGCTGGACCGCCATCGTCGGTCAGTTGCTCGCCATCCTGTTCGTGCATTTTGGCCTCGACTTCCGCCTGCCACTGCTGCCGGCGCTCGGCGTGGTCGGCGTCTCGGCGCTGCTCAACATCGTGCTGTTCATCGTCTATCCGTCGGCCAAGCGGCTGACCGAGGCCGGCGCCACCGGCTATCTCGCCTTCGACCTCGTGCAGCTCAGCCTGCTGCTCTATATGACCGGTGGCGTCGAGAATCCCTTTGCCGTGCTGATCCTGGTGCCGGTCACCGTTTCGGCCACCATCCTGACCCTGCGGTCCACCGTCGTCCTCGGTCTGCTGGCCTTCGTGCTGGCTGGCGCACTGACCGCGGATCACTATCCGCTGCCATGGATCGCCGATGTCGGCATCGCGCTGCCCGATACCTACCAGTGGGGCACCTTTATCGCACTGACGCTCGGCACCCTGTTCATCGCCACCTACGCCTGGCAGGTGGCCGAGGAGGCCCGGCGCATGTCGGACGCGCTGGTTGCCACCCAGATGGCGCTGGCCCGCGAACAGCAGGTCTCGGCGCTTGGCGGCTTGGCGGCGGCGGCGGCGCATGAGCTGGGTTCGCCGCTTGGCACCATCGCCGTGGTGGTCAAGGAAATCAGCCGCGACACGCCGCCGGACAATCCGCTGGCGGAAGACATCGCGCTGCTGCAGAGCCAGGTCGAACGCTGCCGCGAGATTCTCGCGCGCCTGTCGCGTCGCCCGGCCGACAGCAGCGACGTCGAGGCCTTTGCCGATCTTGGCATCGCCAACCTGGTCGAGGTGGCGGCGCAGCCCTGGCGGCGCACTGGCATCGCTTTCACGGTGACCCAGCAGTCGCCGTCCCCGGCACCGCATCTGCCGCGCCGGCCGGAGATCATTCATGGCCTGAGCAACCTGCTGCAGAACGCCATGGAATTTGCCACCAGCCGCGTCGATGTCGAACTGCGCTGGGACGACCGCCGTATTTATCTCGACATCCTCGATGACGGGCCGGGCCTCAATGTCGATATCCTCTCGGCACTGGGCGAGCCCTATGTGACCAGCCGGCCCGATGCCGGCGGCATGGGACTCGGCGTCTTCATCGCCATGAACCTGCTGCGTCGCAGTGGTGCCACCGTGGCCCTGGCCAACCGTCCCGGCGGCGGCGCGCGGGCCAGCGTCACCTGGGCGCGGCCGGCCGCGGCAAAGTGATCCGGCGGTTCGCCTGCGACGGTTAAGCCTGCGGCCAGGGGTTGCGCGGGCGGCGGGCTGGGGTACATTCCGGTCACCATGACCGAGAACACCCTCCTGATTGTCGACGATGACGAGCCGCTGCGCATGCGGCTGGCGCGCGCCATGGAAAAGCGTGGCTACCAGGTGCAGACGGCGGAAAGCGTCGCCACCGGCATCCAGATGGCCCGTTCGCGTCCGCCCGCCTATGCCGTGGTCGACCTCAAGCTCGGCGATGGCAATGGCCTCGATGTGGTCTCGGCGATCCGGCAGGCCCGCCAGGATGCCCGTGTCGTCATGCTGACCGGCTATGGCAACATCGCCACGGCGGTGGCCGCGGTGAAGGCCGGCGCCGTCGATTACCTGCCCAAGCCCGCCGATGCCGACGATGTCGACCGGGCCCTGCGGGTGGGCAATGCCGCGCATCCGGCGCCGCCGGACGAGCCGATGTCGGCCGAGCGCGTGCGCTGGGAACATATCCAGCGCGTGTTCGAACTCTGCGACCGCAATGTGTCGGAGACCGCGCGGCGCCTGAAGATGCATCGCCGCACCCTGCAGCGCATCCTCGCCAAGCGGTCGCCGCAATAGGCCGGCGATGCTGCTGGAGGCGGCGAGGCTGCCGCCGGGTCTCCGGATCTACGCCATCGGCGACATCCATGGCCGGCTCGACCTGCTCGACCGCCTGCACGATCTGATCGCGGCCGATATCGCGGCTGCACCGCCGTCCGGCCGTTGCCTGGTGCTGTATCTCGGCGATTATATCGACCGCGGCCCTGAATCTGCCGGCGTGATCGACCGCCTGTGCCGGCCGAAACGCGCCGGCGTCGAGACCATGGCTTTGCTCGGCAACCATGAAGCCATGATGCTGGAATTTCTCGATGCGCCCTATGGCGCCTCGCTGTGGCTGGCCAACGGCGGCGACGCCACGTTGAACAGCTATCGCGTCAAGGTGCCGGCCTCCTTCGACGACCTGCTGATGACCCAGCGCAGCCTGCGCCGCGCCCTGCCGCGCCACCACCACGATTTCCTGCTCGGGCTGGAGCTGCAGGTCCGCTTCGGCGACTACCTGTTCGTGCATGCCGGAATCAAGCCGGGCCTGCCGCTCGACCGCCAGTCGCGCGAGCACATGATCTGGATCCGCGATGTCTTCCTCGACTCGGAGGCCGATCACGGTGCCGTCGTGGTGCATGGCCATACCATCGTGCATGCGGTGGAATGGCGGCCGAACCGGGTCGGCATCGATACCGGGGCCTATACCACCGGTCACCTGACCGCCCTGGTGCTCGAAGACGGCGAAAAGCGCCTGCTGCAGACCTGACGGCCGGCCGGCCCCGGAGTTCCGGCAGGGGGCGGCGGGCAGGGGAGGGGCTGGCATTCGGCCCGCCGGCGGTGTATCGAAAGCCATGTCCGATTTTCCCGCCGATCTGGTCGATTTTTCCGCCGCCCGGGTTCTGGTCGTGGGCGACGTGATGCTGGACCGTTTCGTCTATGGCGACGTGCAGCGCATCTCGCCCGAGGCGCCGATTCCGGTAATCCGGGCCGAGCGCGAACTGGCCATGCCCGGCGGTGCCGGCAACGTGGCACGCAACATCGCGGCACTGGGCGCCCGGGCCACCCTGATCGGCCTGGTCGGCGACGATACCGCCGCCGACCTGCTGAACGACGTGCTGGCCGCCGAACCCGGCATCGAGGCCCGGCTGGTGGTCGACGAGACGCGGCCGACCATCGAGAAATCCCGTTTCATCGGCAGCCGCCAGCAACTGCTGCGCGTCGACCGCGAAACCAGCCGCGCGCCGGCCGATGACAGCCTGGCGACGCTGATCGCCGCCGCCATCGATGCGCTGGCCGACTGCAGCGTGCTGGTGCTGTCGGATTACGCCAAGGGCGTGATGGCGCCGTCGGTGGTCACCAAACTGGTGGCCGCCGCGGCGAAAGCCGGCAAGCCGGTGCTGGTCGATCCCAAGGGCAGCGATTTCAGCCGCTATCGCGGCGCCACGCTGGTCACGCCCAACCTGGCCGAGGCGCGGCTGGCGTCGGGCATGGCCTGCGACGACGATGCCGGCGTGGTGGCGGCCGGCCGCAGGCTGCAGGCGGACAGCGGCCTGGCCGGGATCCTGATCACCCGCGGCGCCGCCGGCATGACGCTGCTGCAGGGCGATGCGGCGCCGATGCATCTGCCGGCCGAGGCGCGCGAGGTGTTCGATGTCTCTGGTGCCGGCGACACCGTGGTGGCGACCATCGCCGCGGCGCTGGCGGCGGGCCGCAGCCTGCCGCAGGCGGCGCATCTCGCCAATGTTGCCGCCGGCATCGTCGTTGGCAAGATCGGCACCGCCGTGGTGCTGCCCGAGGAACTGCGCGTCGCGCTGCACATGCCCGATCCGCACAGCTTCGCCGCCAAGGTGGCGACACGCCAGCAGGCCAGGGCGCGCGTCGACCTGTGGCGGGCGCATGGCGAGCGCATCGGTTTCACCAACGGCGTGTTCGACCTGCTGCATCCCGGCCATCTCGCCCTGCTGTCGGAAGTGCGGTCGCAGTGCGACCGGCTGATCGTCGCCATCAATGCCGATGCCTCGGTGAAGAAGCTGAAGGGCCCGCAGCGCCCGGTGCAGGATGAGGATCACCGCGCCCAGCTGCTGGCGGCGCTCGGCATGGTCGACCTCGTCGTGGTGTTCGAGGAGGATACCCCGATCCCGCTGCTCGAACTCTTGCAGCCCGACCTGCTGGTCAAGGGCGGTGACTACACGGTCGACCAGGTGGTCGGGGCCGATGTGGTGCGCGGCTATGGCGGCGAGGTCCGTGTCTCGAAGCTGGTCGCGGGCCAGAGCACCACGGCGACGATCAGCCGCCTGCGGGGCTGACGCTGCGATGGGGGCCACGCCGCAGGTTGATGTCCCGCAGGTGGATGTTGCGGTGGTCGGCGGCGGCATCGCTGGCCTGTGGCTGCTGGCCCGCCTGCAGGCAAAGGGTTACGGCGCCGTGCTGGTCGAGGCCGATGGGCTCGGCGGCGGCCAGACGCTGGCCTCGCAGGGTATCATCCATGGCGGCCTGAAATATGCCCTCGACCTCAAATTGAATGCCGCCAGCGACGCGCTGGCCGACATGCCGGCGCGCTGGCGCGCCTGCCTCGATGGTCGCGGCGAGGTCGACCTCGGCGGCCTGCAACCGGCGGCGGCACGCCACCTGTTCTGGACCCGGCGTACGCTCGGCAGCCGCATCGCCGGTTTCTTCGGCAGCAAGCTGCTGCGCGGCCGCGTCGACGCCTTGCAGCCGGCCGACTGGCCGGCGGTGCTGCGCGATCCCGACCATGTTGCCGCCGTCTATGCGCTGGACGAGATGGTGCTCGACGTGCCGCAGCTTTTGCAGGCGCTGGCCGCGCCGCGACAGGCCCTGATCCGGCAGGGCCGCGTTGCGTTGCGGTCGCAGGACGAAGCTGGAGCCACCCTTGATGTCGCATTGTCCGATGGCAGCCATCGGACGCTGCTGGCCCGCCATGCCGTGGTGACCGGCGGCGCCGGCAATGCCGATATGCTGGCCGGGCTTGGTCTGCCGGCGGCGACGGCGCAGCTACGGCCGCTGCACATGCTGATGATCGACAATGCGCCGGGGCCGTTGTGGGCGCATTGCTTCGATGCCAGCGACAAGCCAAGGGTGACCATCACCACCCACCGGCGCGGCGATGGCACGCTGGTCTGGTATGTCGGCGGCCTGCTGGCCGAGACCGGCGTGGCGCAGGATGAGGCATCCCTGATCGCTGCCGCACGCGCCGAATTCGCCATGCTGTTGCCGGGTGCCGATTTCTCGAACAGCCGTTTCGCCGGGCTGCGGGTCGACCGCGCCGAGGGTGCCACTGCCGATGGCCGCAAGCCGGACGGCCCGGTCCTCCATCATGCGGGCCGGGTCTGGCTTGCCTGGCCGACCAAGCTGGCGCTGGCGCCGCAGCTGGCCGATCTGGTGCTGGCCGAGCTGCCGCCGCCGTCAGGCGCGACCGCGGCGCCGCCTGGCGACTGGCCGGCCCCCGGCATCGCGCCGCCGCCCTGGGAGTGCGCGTCATGGAAATGAGGCCGCTGGGTCGCACCGGCATCTCGGTCAGCCTGCTCGGGCTTGGCACGGTGAAATTCGGCCGCAATGCCGGGATGAAATATCCGCGCGATTTCGATCTGCCCGATGACGGAGCGGTGATCGCCCTGCTGGAAGAGGCGCGCGCGCTCGGCGTCAACCTGCTCGATACCGCACCGGCCTATGGCGTGAGCGAGCAGCGGCTCGGCGCCTTGCTGCCGGGGCGGCGCGAGGATTGGGTGATCGTCAGCAAGGCCGGCGAGTGGTTCGAGGGTGGTCAATCGCGCTTCGATTTTGCACCTGACGCCATCGAGGCCTCGGTGCACGAGAGCCTGCGGCGGCTGCGTACCGACTATCTCGATGCGGTGCTGCTGCATTCCGACGGCGAGGACGAGGCCGGCGACCGCTTCCTGCCGGCGGCGGAGCGGCTTGAGCGCTTGAAAAGACAGGGAAAATTGCGGGCCACCGGCTTCTCGGGAAAAACCGTGGCGGGCGGCCTGCATATGCTTGATCATACCGATCTGCTGATGGTCTCCTATAATCCGGGCCATCGCGACGAGGCGCCGGTGATCGCCGCCGCCGCCCGGGCCGGTCGCGGCGTGCTGGTCAAGAAGGCGCTGGCCAGCGGCCATGCTGCCGATCCGGCCGCGGCGCTGGCGGAAATCGCCGGCCTGCCCGGTGTCTCCGGGATTGTCGTGGGCACATTGTCGCGCGAGAATCTGCGCGCCAATGCCGCAGCTGTGATGCCGCAGGGCGGCCGGTAGCAGGTAAGAACAGGGGGCATGGCCTGCGGGCCATGCGTGGAGAACCGATGGACGAGTCAGGACAGCAGCAAGACGCCGATCATGACGGCACCCTCGACGAGGCGGCTCGCGACCAGACGGCCGGCGCAGAGGAACTGGTTGCCTATGGCTGGGAGGCCGCCGATGTGCTGCGGCCCGGCAGTGACGGCACCATGGTGGCCGGCTTCCGCAAGGGCGATTTTGCGGTCTATGCCGCCAATGGCGTCTGGCAGGTGGTGGCCTTGCCGGCACAGCTTGTGCTGGGTCGGCTGCCAAGCGCCTCGGCGGTGCGCCGCTTCGCCGCCAAATGCATCAGCTTTCCGGCCCAGCCGAACGGCGCGGTGATCGGCGCGGCGCGCCAGGCCATGCTGCAGGCGGTCGAGGAGGAACTGGCGACGGCACGTCAGGTGGCCCAGAAGATCGAGGGCCGCATCGACGACCTGATGGCCAGCATCGACGACATCCGGGCCAAGGCCATCCTGTTCTCCCACGACGACTGAAAGGCAACGGCAAAAAGCAGGATGCGATGAGCGAGACAGGCGAGCAGGATTTCAGTTTCGGGCGCGGTGCCACCCTGATCCGGGAGGGCGAGGCGGGAGCTTTCTGCTACCTGATCCTGTCGGGCAAGGTCGAGGTCTTCCGCACCGTCAACGACAGCAAGGTGCGGCTGGCGGAACTGGGCGAGGGCGGCGTGGTCGGCGAAATGGCGCTGATCGATCCGGCGCCGCGCTCGGCCAGCGTGGTGGCGATCGAGCCGACCGCCTGCCGCCGCATCACCGGTGCGGCGCTCGACCGCGCACTCGAGGCCTCGCCGCCGCTGGCCCGCTTCCTGCTGCAGACCTACATCCGCAATATCCGCCATGCCCAGGGCATCGTCACGCCGGCCGGCGGCACGGCGGCGTCCGGCAGCGGCGACATGGCGGCGCCGATCCTGTCGGAGCGCAACGCCATGCGGGTGCTCGACCGCAAGGTCTATGCGATGGGCGATGTGATCTTCCGCACCGGTCAGGCCGGCTATTCGGCGTTTCTGGTGCAGTCGGGCCGCATCGAGCTGCTGAGCGAGCAGCCGGACGGCACCCAGAAGATGCTGCGCAGCGTCGGTGCCGGCGAAGTCTTCGGCGAGTTGTCGCTGCTCAGCGGCAATACCCGGCTGGCCACCGCAATCGCCCGCGAGCCTTCGGCCTGCGAGATCATCAATGCCAGCAACCTGACGGCCGTGCTGAATGCCTGCCCGCCGGTGGTGCGGGCGCTGATGCGCATCTATGGCGCGGTGATGCTGAGACAGGCCGGGGTGACCGGCCTGGCCATGCAGAGCTAGCGGGCAGGGTTAGCGGCTGCCGGTGCGGCCGGGCACTTCCTGCAGGCTGCGGACATAGACGCCGGAGACCTGCGGCCCGCCCTGCAGTGCGCGGTTGATCCGCACCAGCAGGCGTCTTTTCAGCGGTTCGAGGTCGCGGTCGGTGACCCGGCCGTTGGTGCCGAGCGGTTCGCGGTTCAGTTCCATGATCACGGCATTGTAGACCCGCGGCATCATGGCGTTGACGGCACGGGCATTTTCCACCGTGCCGCAGTCGACGGTCAGCGTCATGATGACGGTGCCCGAGGGCAGCACCGGGGCGGTGACGGCCTCGACAATCAGTTGCGGCGAATTGATCGGCGGCTCGGGGATCGGCTCGCCTTCGCCCTGTTTCTTCTTTTTCTTTTCCGGCTTCTCGCCGCCTTTTGCAGCGGCGCCTTCGCCCTCGCCTTTCTCGGCGGCCAGCGCGGACAGCGGCGCCGTGCCCAGCAGGGTCAGGCCGAGCAGGGCCAGCAGCAGTTGCCGGCGCCGCTGAAGATCACGAGCGTTCGCGTGTCGCATGGAAATGAATCCTGTCCCACTTTTTTTCAATATAGGACAGTTCCCAGGCATTGCGAGCCATGAATACCGGGGCGCCATCGCGGTCGTCGGCAATGGTACCGCGGTTCTGGGCGAGGAATTCGTCAAGATCCTTGGCCGTCGCGCCGGAAATCCAGCGCGCGGTTTCGTAGGGCGCCTGCTCAAAGCCGACCTCGAGGTTGTATTCCTCGGCCAGCCGTGCCGCGAGAACGTCAAGCTGAAGGGGGCCGACCAGGCCGACGATCCAGTCGGCGCCGATGCGCGGCCGGAACACCTGGGTGACGCCTTCCTCGGCGAGGTCTTCCAGCGCGCGCTGCAGGTGCTTGGCCTTCATCGGATCGCCGAGCCGCACGCGGCGCAGGATTTCCGGGGCGAAATTCGGGATGCCGGTGAAGCGCAGGTCTTCCGACTCGCTCAGCGTGTCCCCGACCCGCAGCGTGCCGTGGTTGGGGATGCCGATGATGTCGCCCGGCCAGGCCTCGTCGGCCAGCGCCCGGTCGCGGGCGAAGAACAGGGTCGGGTTGCTGACCGTGATCGGTTTGCCGCTGCGCACCTGTTTCAGTTTCATGCCGCGCTTGAAGTGGCCCGAGCAGAGCCGCAGGAAAGCCACCCGGTCGCGGTGGTTCTTGTCCATGTTGGCCTGCACCTTGAACACGAAGCCGGTGACCGGTTTCTCGGTCGGCAATACCATGCGGCCCTCGGCCGGCTGTGGCCGCGGCGGCGGCGCGAAATTGCCCAGGCCTTTCAGCAGTTCGTCGACGCCGAAATTCTTCAGCGCGGTGCCGAAATAGACCGGCGTCATGTGGCCCTGGCGATAGGCTTCGGTGTCGAATTCCGGATAGCCGACCTGGATCAGCTCGATATCCTCGCGCAGCTTGGCGAGCTGGGCCGCGGGCAGCAACTCGGCGGCGCGCGGATCGTCGAGGCCCTTTTCCAGGATGATGACTTCCGGCTCGAGGTTCTTGTTCTCCTTGCCGGTGATCAGCAGGCGGCCGGTGAACAGGTCGTAGCAGCCCTTGAAATCATGGCCCATGCCGACCGGCCAGTTGGCCGGCACGCAGTCGAGCGCCAGGGTCGACGAGACCTCGTCGAGCAGGGCGAAGGGGTCCTGGCTCTCGCGGTCCATCTTGTTGACGAAGGTGATGATCGGCATGTCGCGCAGCCGGGTCACCTCGAACAGCTTGCGGGTCTGCGTCTCGATGCCCTTGGCGGCATCGAGCACCATCACCGCGCTGTCGACCGCGGTCAGCGTGCGATAGGTATCCTCGCTGAAATCCTCGTGGCCCGGCGTGTCCAGCAGGTTGAAGGTCCAGCCCTGGTATTCGAAATTCATCACCGAGGTGGAAACCGAGATGCCGCGCTGCTGCTCGATCTTCAGCCAGTCGGAGCGCGCGCGCCGGCTCTCGCCGCGCGCCTTGACGGCGCCGGCCAGATGGATGGCGCCGCCGAACAGCAGCAGCTTTTCGGTCAGCGTGGTCTTGCCGGCGTCCGGATGCGCGATGATGGCAAACGTACGCCGGGCGCCGATGGGGCCAGAGTCCGATTCTGGGGCGCCCGGAATTGCGACAGCAGGTTCAGACATCGAACTCTTGCGTATCCTCTGAAGCGAAAACCCGTCTTCAGCGGTCGTTCCACCCCTTGCCGGCTTCGGCGCGCTGCACCAGCAGCTTGGCCGGTTCCCAGAACTTGCCGTGGATCTTGTGGAAGCCGCGGATCGTGGCGAGCACCTTGTCGAGGCCGATCTGCTCGGCCCAGAACATCGGCCCGCCCCGATAGACCGGGAAGCCATAACCGAAAAGGTAGACGATGTCGACGTCGCTGGCCCGGATGGCGATGCCCTCCTCGAGGATTTTCGCCCCCTCGTTGACCAGCGGATACATGCAGCGCCGGACGATCTCCTCGTCGGAAATCGCCCTGCGTTCAATGCCTTGCTCCTTGGCCGAGGCCAGGATGATCTCCTCGGTCGCCGGGTCCGGGATGGCGTCGCGGCCCTCGTATTTGTAGAAGCCGGCGCCGGTCTTCTGGCCGAAACGGCCCAGTTCGCACAGCCGGTCGGCGACCGGCGAATAGCGCTCGTCGGCGGGCCGCAGATGCGCCTTGCCCTTGCGGATGCGCCAGCCGACATCGAGGCCGGCGAGGTCGCCCATGCGGAACGGCCCCATGGCGAGGCCGAAGTCCTCCAGCGCCTTGTCGACCTGTTGCGGCAGGGCGCCTTCCTCGAGCAGGAAGTTGGCTTCGCGCAGGTAGCCATGCAGCATGCGGTTGCCGATGAAGCCATCGCAGTTGCCGGCCAGCACCGAAACCTTTTTCAGCGTCTTGCCGAGCGCCATCACGGTGGCGATGGTCTCCGGCGAGGACTTCGCCCCGCGCACATTCTCCAGCAGCTTCATGACATTGGCCGGGCTGAAGAAATGCGTGCCGATCACGTCCTGCGGCCGCTTGGTCGCGGCGGCGATCTCGTCGATGTTCAGGGTCGAGGTATTGGTCGCCAGCACGGCGCCCGGCTTCATCACCGTGTCGAGCTTGCCGAAGACGTCCTTCTTGACGCCCATTTCCTCGAATACCGCCTCGACGACGATGTCGGCCTGGCCGATATCCTCGAACTGCTGGGTGCCGGTGATCAGCTTCATCGCCCGGTCCATGGCGGCCTGCGACATGCTGCCGCGGGCGACCGAGGTGGCGTAGTTCTTCTCGATCACGCCAAGGCCGCGCGACAGGGCTTCCTGCGACATGTCGAGGATCTTCACCGGGATGCCGGCATTGGCGAAATTCATGGCGATGCCGCCGCCCATGGTGCCGGCGCCGAGCACGGCCGCCGAGGCGATCTGCTTTGGCTGCACGTCGGCGGGCAGGTCGGGAATCTTGGCCGCCTCACGCTCGGAGAAGAAGGCGTGGATCTGCCCCTTGCGCTGCGGGCTGTCCATGCATTCGAAGAAATACTCGCGTTCCTTCAGCAGGCCCTCGTCGATCGGCAGCTTGGTTGCCGCCTCGACGGCATCGATGCAGCGCCACGGGGCGAGGAAGCCCTTGGCCTTGCGGGCGATGGACTTGCGGTAGTCCTCGAACACAGCCGGATCGACGTTGCTGACCTTGTCGTTCATGTCGCGCACCAGCCGCAGCGGGCGCTTTTCGGCAACGACGGTCTTGGCGAAGGCAACGGCACCGTCCAGCAGGTCGCCGGCGACGATCTGGTCGATGATGCCCAGATCATGGGCCTTTTTCGCCGGAATCGGGTTGCCCGGCACGATCATGTCGAGGGCGAGTTTCGGTCCGATCAGGCGCGGCAGGCGCTGGGTGCCGCCGGAACCGGGGATGACGCCGAGCTTCACTTCCGGCAGGCCGACCTGGGCCGCCTCGATGGCGACGCGCCAGTGGCAGGTCAGCGCCACTTCGAAACCGCCGCCGAGCGCGGTGCCGTGCAGGGCGGCGACCACGGGCTTCTTCATCGCCTCGATGCGCTTCAGCACGTCGGGCAGATAGGGCTGCGTCGGCGGCTTGCCGAATTCCTTGATATCGGCGCCGGCGATGAAGGTGCGGCCGCCGCCGATGATGACGGCGGCGCTGACCGCCGGATCGGCATCGGCCTTGTCCAGGCCGGCGATCAGGCCGGCGCGTACGCCCTGGCTCAGCGCGTTGACCGGCGGGTTTTCCACGGTCAGGACGGCGATGCCGTCGCGGACGGCATAAAGGACTGGATCGGTCACGTTTCTCTCCCGGTTCTGTACTGGCCGGCCCCTGGGCGCCCGGCTCCTCCGGTTATAGCGGAGCATCAAATTGCCGGCAAAAGCCTTGGCCTGCCGTTACGGCAGCGCTAAGTCTTTGGTATGAGCGCCTTTTCGGTAAGCCCGCAAAATAATTTGGATGACCGCCGCCTGCACTGGGCGCTGGCGGCGTCGCTGCTGCTGCATCTGTTGCTGGTGGCGATCCTGGTGGCCGAGCCGTGGACCTGGCGGATCGCCAAACCGCCGGAACCGCAGGAAATCAGCATGGTGTTCCCGGAGGCGCCGAAATCCGCCGCGCCGAAACCGGCCGAGCCGCCGAAGCCGGCCGCGGCCGAGAAGCCGCCACCGGCCCAGGCCCAGCCGGCGCCGATCCCGCTGCCGCCGCCCTCGACGCCACAGTTGCAGCGCGCGCCGCTGGCCGAGAAATCCGAGGCACCGCCCTCGCCGGGCGACCGGGCGCGGCGACAGCTGCCGTCGGCCGAGACGCCGCAGGCGGTACCGCCGAAGCCGCAGACCATCGGACCAGGGCCGAAGACCGCGCCGCCCCTGAAGGCCGAACCGCAGCGTCGGGCCGAGGCCGGCAACCGCGCGGCCGGCGCCGGCAGCGCCGCCGGCCCGACCGGCAAGGCGATGACGCAGTCGGAAAGCGATTTTTTCCTCAGCCAGATCGTGTCCGCCTGGGTGATCGATTTCGATGCGCCGAAGTTCCGCGACATTCAGATCTACGGCCAATACAAGGTGCTGCCGAACGGGATGCTGGCGCCGCCGTTCGGCAAGAACGACCCGTGGGACATCCACGCCATGGTCAACAACTGGGACGAGATTGCGCGCATCCCCGAGGCGGCGGCTTTCCGCACCGCCATTGAAACCTTCCTGCGCGCCATGCGGCTGGCCCAGCCGTTCCATATGCCGCCGGATGCCACGGGCTACCCGAAGACCCTGCAGCTCAATTTCCGCATCGGCGACCTGTAGGCGGCATCATCGCGGCGCAATCCCCCCAACTGGATCAGCGCGGTGGAATCCCCCAAGCGCGTCAGCGCGGCGGAATCCCCTTGCGCGCCTCCACCATGCACCAGACGCCGACCAGGGTGATCACCGCCATCAGGATGTAGCCATGGGCATAGCTCAGGCCGAGGCCGTCATGCAGCGCGGCAAAGCCTGACGGGCCGACGATGACGCCGGCAAAGGTGATGCTGAGCGTGGCGCCGGTGGCCAGCCCGATGCTCTGGCGCGGCGCCTGGCGGGCGATCACGGCGATGAACACGCCGTTCCAGCCGACGGCGCAGAAGCCGAACACGGCAACCAGGACGGCAATCCACAGCCAGGGCCAGTCGACGGTGACCAGCGCCGTGACGACCGCGGCGACGGCGGCCAGCAGGCCGTTGAGGATCAGCGCCTTCGAGCCCGAGCGCAGCCGGTCGGCCAGCCAGCCCCAGCCGATGCGGCCGGCGGCACCGGAGATCTGGGCGATGGCGAGCAGGCCGCCGGCGGTGACCAGGCTGAGCTGCACCTCGGTGACCAGATAGGTGACCAGCAGGCTGATCAGGCTGAGCTGCACGGCCGAGAAGGCAAAGGAACACAGTGCCAGCCAGCGCAGGATATGGTGCTGCCAGATCAGCCGCAGGCCGGCCAGCGGTGACAGGAACAGCCGCGCCGCGCGCTGGCGGTCGCCGTCCCAGCCGGCGCGGCACAGCATCAGGCCGGCGCTGACCGCCATGGCCAGCAGGGCGCAGGTGATCAGGCCGGCGCGCCAGTGGATCGCCAGCGTGATCGGCGGGATCAGCAGGCCGGCCAGCATGCCGCCGACCGGCACGCCGCACTGCTTGATCGAGAAGATCAGGTTCATGTGACGGCCGCTGTTGACGCGGGCCAGCAGATGCGAGGCGGCCGGATTGGTGCCGCCGTAGCCGAGCCCGATGATGAAGGCGCCGACCGCCAGCGCCGGCAGGCTGCCGAGGCTGGACAGCAGGCAGCCGGCCGCCGCCAGCCACAGGGCGATCTGGCTGGTGCGGGTGGCACCCAGCCGGTGCACGAAACCGCTGCCGACCAGCGAGGAGATCACGGCGCCGGTATAGACGAGGCTGACCTGATAGCCGACCAGCGCCGGGCCGACGCCGAGATCGGCCGCCGCCTTCGGTGCCACGGCGGAGAGCGCCAGCGCACACAGCGTGGTCAGCGACTGGGTGGTCAGCGTGGCGGTCAGCACCGACCAGACGGGCAGGGCGGCAGGCGGTGCGGGGTGATCGGTCATCGTCACTGTCCTTAGCGCCGCACGCCGGCATCGCGGTGCCGGTCCGGCTGCAGTGGCGGATTGGCCGGCATCCGGGCGGCTTCCAGCGCCGTTGCCGTGTAATGCAGCGCATAACGGCCGGTGACGATCTCCGGTGCGGCGCCGGCGCGCTCCAGCGCGGCCGTATCGAGATGTTCGGCAGCGGCGCGCTGCAGGGCGTCCGGATCATAGGCGGTGGCCAGCAGCAGCCAGCTCATCGGCGTGTCCGCGCCGCGCAGCGCCTGTTCCTTCGTCATCGGCGGCGGCGGTGCCGGTTGCAGCAGGTGGATGCCGGCCATACCGCGCCGCGAGGCCATCGCCGGCAGGACATCCCGGGCCAGCCAGTCGCCGAGCGCGGCCTCCCCACCCGCGACGGGCGTGAACCGCAGCGACAGCGCCGCATGACCAAGGCCGAAGCCGGCACCGGCCGCCACTGTGCAGAAGCCGCGCACCATACCGCGAAAGCGCGGCATCATCGCGCCGGTCCAGGGCGTCGGGTTGTTCAGCCGCGCCAGGTATTCTGGCGCGGTGGCCATGCCGGTACCGGTGACCTCGTAGATGACCATGTATCGCGGCGCCCCGGCCGTCGCCACCCAGCGTGTCGCCCGCACGAAGCCCGGCACCGACAGCCGTTCGTGCATGTGTTCGTAGCTGTGCCAGTCGTCGTGGTCGGCGGTATCGCCGGCAATGTCATAGTACAGCACCATGGCTGCGTCGCTGCAGAGCGCCATGCCCCGATCCTTCCGGTCCGTGTCGTCATGCCTGCCGCGGCCGCCCGGCGGCGCGGCAGCGGTCATTGCTGGGCCGACTGCTGCATGGCCTGCAGCATTTTCCCGTATTTGTTCAGCGCGGCGCGCATCTCCGCCAGCACCGGCGCGATATGCGGCTCGGCCTGCACCGCCTGCCAGTAGGCCAGCAGGTTGGGCCGTTTTTCCAGCAGGCTGTCGCCGGTCACCATGGGCAGCACCTCGGCGACATACAGCAGCATCGGTGCCAGCGCGCAGTCGGCCTGGCTGATGCGCCGGTGTGCGGCATGGCTGTCAGGCGCCACATAAAGGTCGAGGTATTTCAGGCCGCGCGCCATCTCGGGCAGCATCGCCGCCAGCGCGGCGCGGTTGCCGGGGTCGGTGAACAGCAGCTTGAAGAAGACAATCATGCCCGGCGCCACATAGAGGTCGACCAGACGGGTGATCAGCGCGACATCGGCCCGTTCGGCCGGCTCGGCCGGCCACAGCGGCGGACCGGGCAGGGCACCGTCGAGATAGGTGCAGATGACTTCCGATTCCGGCAGCACGCGGCCGTCGTCGAGCGCCAGCGCCGGCACCTTGCCGAGCGGCGTGATCGCCCGGAACTCGGCGGAGGACGCGCCGCCGGGCGGTGCGACCATCTCGATGCTGGTGCCTTTTACGCGCAGCAGGATGCGGACGCGGGCGGCAAACGGCGAGGCATCGAGATTAAACAGCCGCATGGGGTGTCGCCTTTCCGCCGGCCGGTCAGCCGGCCGCCGCCTGGCGCAGGCCGGTCCAGTCGGCCAGCTTCTCGCGCGGGCTGCCCTGGCGCGCCGCCGCGGCTTCGGCCGCCTCGATGCGTTTCCAGCCGCTCCAGTCGATGGCGGTCAGGCCCTGCTGCTTCAGCATGGCGTCGATGGCATCGCTGCCGGCCTTGGCCGGAGTCTCGTCGCCGTTGAAGTCGGCGAGGATGCGGTCGGCCACCGCCTTGGCTTCGGCGCGGTTGGTCGGAATCGTGCCGCTCGGGCCGCGCTTGGCCCAGCCGACCACATAGAGGCCCGGGGCGATGCGGCCTTCCTCATTGGCCAGCACGCCGCGCTCGCTGGCGCGCGGCAGGTCGCCCTGGGTCTCGGTGCGATAGCCGATGGCGCTGACCACGGTGCCGGCGGCGAGCGGTGCCTCGCTGCCTTTCAGCTTCAGGGCCTCGACCCGGCCGCTGCCGAGCACGGCTTCCGGCGCACGGTGGAAGACGAAATGCAGCTTCACCGGCTTCTCGTCATCGCGGGCGGCGAATTCATGCAGCAGCAACAGGTTCTTTTCCTTCACCCGCGCCTCGGCGGGGTCGAGGCCGGCGGGGATGTTGTCCGGCAGGTCGGCTTTCGCCACCACCGGGCGCAGGTTTTCCAGCCGGCCGAGCTCGGCGAGTTCGGCGCTGGTGAAACTCGCCTCGATGGGGCCGCGCCGGCCGATCATGTAGATGTCGCTGAGCGCGGCGCCGCCGATCGCGGTCATGGCATGGGCGGTCAGGTCGCTGGCGGCCATTTCCTGCGCGGTCTTGCCGAGCACGCGGGCGATGTCGACCGCCACGTTGCCCTGGCCGATCACGGCCGCCGCCGGCCGGTCGAGCAGGGGAGCGAGATCGCGGAAATCCGGATGGCCGTTATACCAGCCGACGAAAGCCATCGAGCCGTAGCGGCCGGCCAGCTCCTCGCCCGGCACCCCGAGCGGCCGGTCGGCATGGGCGCCGAGCGCCAGCACCACGGCATCGTAGGTCTCAAGCAGGCGGGCGAGCGGCAGGTCGGTGCCGACCGCCACATGGCCGACGAAGCGGAGCGACCCGCCGCCGAACAGCCGGTCGAACTGCCGGGTCACCGCCTTGGTGCCCTGGTGGTCGGGCGCGACGCCGAACCGGATCAGGCCGTAAGGGGTCGGCAGCCGGTCGAACACGTCGATCTTGAGGTCGGGACGCTGGCGGAGCAGGGCGTCGGCGCAGAACAGTCCCGAGGGACCGCTGCCGACAATGGCGATATGGTGCAGCACGGCCTTGTTTCGTTTATATTGCCCAAAGGATGCCGCAAGCTTAAAGCAGCCTGCCGGGCCGATCAAACCTGCCGGCCCGGAAACCTTGACTGTTTCGCACCCCGTGACCGTTTCACACCTGAAGCATTCTGCCGAACCCGCCCGATGACCGCTCCCGACCCCGCCAGCTTCCGCGTCCTCAATCCCGACGGCGCCGCACCGGTCGTGCTGATCTGCGACCATGCCAGCCGCGCCGTGCCGGGCGGGATGGACAATCTCGGCCTGCCCGAGGCCGAGCTGCAGCGTCATATCGGCTGGGACCCGGGCACCGCGGCGATCACCGAGCGGCTGTCGGCCCTGCTGGATGCGCCGGCGGTGCTGGCCGGCTGGTCCCGGCTGCTGATCGACTGCAACCGGCAGCCGGACGATGCGGCGCTGATCTGCGCAACCAGCGACGGCACCCCGGTGCCGGGCAACCAGGCCATCGATGCGGCCGAGCGCCAGCGCCGGCTGGATCATTATTTCTGGCCCTACCACCAGGCGGTCGACGCCGTACAGGCCGCCGTGCAGGCGCGCCATCCGGTCACGGCCTTGCTGTCGGTGCACAGTTTCACGCCCAGCCTGCGTGTCCGCCCGTCGGTGCGTCCCTGGCATATCGGCGTGGTCTGGGACCGCGACGACCGGCTGGCGGCGCCGCTGCTGCGTGCGCTGCGTGACGAGGGCGACCTCGTGGTCGGCGATAACGAACCCTACAGCGGCCGCACCGAATCCGGTTTTTCGATCCTGCATCACGGGCAGGACCGCAGCCTGCACCATGTGATGATCGAGATCCGCCAGGACACCGTCGGCAGCGATGCCGAGATCGCCGCCTGGGCCGAACGGCTCGACCGCTGCTTCCGCCGCATGCTGGATACTGCCGGTATCGGATTGCGCGGTGCCTGTGCCGCCTGAAGTCCCGCAAGAACGGAGCCCGCGATGCTGAGCGCCGCCGATTTCACCATCGGCATCGAGGAGGAATACCTGCTGGTCGAGCGCGGCAGCGGCAATCTTGCCGTCGAGCCGCCGGCGGCGATGCTGGCCGAATGCGAAAGCCTGGCCGGTGGCCAGGTCAATCCGGAATTCCTCAAATGCCAGATCGAGGTCTCGACCAAGGTCAGCCGTGATTTCGCCGACCTGCGCACCGATCTCGTCGGCCTGCGTCAGGCGGTGGCCGGCGTGGCGGCGAAGCATGACCTCGCGCCGATTGCCGCCTCCACGCATCCCTTTGCCAAATGGAGCGACCAGCGCCATACCGAACGGGAACGCTACGACCGGCTGGCCAAGGATCTCGCCGGGGTGGCACGGCGCCTGATCATCTGCGGCATGCATGTCCATATTGGTATCCCCGACGAGGACCTGCGCATCGACCTGATGAACCAGGTCAGTTATTTCCTGCCGCATCTGCTGGCGCTGTCGACCTCGTCGCCGTTCTGGCAGGGCGAGGAAACCGGCCTGCAATCCTACCGCCTGTCGGTGTTCGACAGCCTGCCGCGCACCGGCCTGCCGGAACGCTTCGAATCCTGGGGCGAATACCAGCGCATGGTCAGTCGCCTGATGCAGGCCGGCCTGATCGACGATGCCAGCAAGCTGTGGTGGGACATCCGGCCGTCGTCGCGCTATCCGACCTTGGAGATGCGGGTAACCGACGTGTGTACGCGGCTCGATGACGGACTCAGCATCGCCGCGCTGTACCGCTGTCTGCTTGCCACCCTGCTGCGGCTGCGCCAGAAGAACCAGCGCTGGCGCGTCTATGCCAACACCCTGATCGACGAGAACCGCTGGCTCGCCCAGCGCTATGGCACCGCCGGGCCGCTGGTCGATTTCGGCAAGGGCGAGGCCCTGCCCTATGCCGGTTTGCTGGAGGAACTGATCGAGCTGACGGCGGAAGAGGCGCTGCAGCTCGGCTGCCTGGCGGAAATCCGGCGGGCACGTGGCATTCTCAGCCGCGGCACCTCGGCCCAGCGACAGTTGCAAGTCTACCGCGCCGCGCTAAATGACGGGATGGACAAGGCTGCGGCGCTGCGCGCCGTAGTCGACTGGCTGATCGCCGAAACCGTGAATTTCGAAATCCCCGCGTGAACAGGAGGCTGCCATGGCCGAACCGATCGACGACCAGACCCGTACCGAGCTTGAGGCTGCCGCCTTCCGCCGCCTGCTCGAACATCTGCGCGAGCGCACCGACGTGCAGAATATCGACCTGATGAATCTGGCCGGCTTCTGCCGCAACTGCCTGAGCAACTGGTACCAGGATGCGGCGAAGGCGCAGGGCATCGAGATCGACAAGATGGCGGCGCGTGAAACCGTCTACGGCATGCCCTATGCCGAGTGGCAGGCGAAATACCAGAAGGACGCCAGCCCGGAGCAGCAGAAGGCCTTCGCCGAGTCGAGCAAGGCGCACCAGCACTGAAGCCAGGTTCGCATTTGGCGCGGAGTTGTCCACAGCAGGCGTATTCCTGTGGATAAGTCTGGTGCGGCGGTTGGAGCGGCGGCGACCGCGACTATAATCCGCGCCAACGCATAACGCCTGTCTTCGAGGTTCATCCATGGCCACCAAACTGATCTCCGGCAACTTCTCCGCCGACCAGCTGAACCAGCTGGTCGCCCGCATCGAGCGGCTCGAGGAAGAGAAGAAGGCACTCGCCGACGACATCAAGGAAGTCTATGCCGAGGCCAAGGCACATGGCTTCGACGTCAAGATTCTTCGCCAGGTGATCCGGCTGCGCAAGCTCGACCGTGCCGAACTGGCCGAGCAGGAAAGCCTGCTGCAGGTCTACATGGATGCGCTCGGCATGCAGACCGACGCGCAGGCCGCGGAGTAGGCAGATGCGGCGCCGCTCCGGACCGGTTTCCGGCGCGGCGGCCGTGCTGCTGCTGCTCGCGGCTCCGGCGGCGCTGGCCCAGCAGGGCCCCGGCATTCCCAATATTACGCCCGGCATCGTCACCGACGATGCCCAAGCCTGCATCTCGGTGGCCAATCTCACCGAATACAACTGGCCGATCTCGATCCGCCGCGAGGGCCGTGCCCGCAGCACGGTCGGCGTGAAGCCGCGCGAGGTGATGCGCTATTGCGCACCCGACCGGCTCAAGCCCGGCGAGCATATCATCGTGACACTGCGCTCCTCCTGGGTGCCGCTCGGCGAATGCAAGTTGCGCAACCGCGGCACCATGGAGATCTACCGCCGGCCGGATCCCAATATGGACAGCGGCGAGCGCACCGACGTGAAATGCTACGAGGGGCGCTGATCATCGGCCATGGGCCTTCGGATCAAGTCCGCGGGGGGTAAATCGTCATGCTCGGGCTTGACCCGAGCATCCACGGGCTTCAGCGCTGCTGTTTCTCCAGCCAGGCTTTGACCAGCGGCAGCACGATGGCCGGCTGGCGTGCCCAGCGGAAATGGTCGATCTTCTCGAAGCCGAGCGCCTTGGGATCGAGGTGGTGCCGCTCCAGCCGCAAGTGCGGCAGTTTGCCGAGCAGGCCGTCCATGGCCCGGCGGGTGGCGAAGAAATCCGTGGTGAACGAGATGCCGATGGCGGGCAGAGTGACGGCGGCGAGCTTGTCCTCGTAATCGACGCGCGGCCGGCCGAAGCGGAAATGGCCGGTGCGTGCCTGCCGCGCCCAGTCGCGCATCACGGTGCGCGCCTCGCGGGCGGCAAAGCGGAAGCGCTGGCCGGGGAAATGTCCGATCAGCCGCCCGGTGACGCCGATGATCTGGCTGTAGGGCAGGAAGGCGCGCGGCCAGAGCCGCCAGTGCACGGACGAACAGGCGATCAGGATCAGGCCGGCAACCTGGCCCGGATAGGCGGCAGCGTAAAGACAGCTGATCTGGCCGCCGAGGCTGTGGCCGAGCAGATAGCAGGGCGCAGCCGGAAAGCGCGCCTTCACGGCGGCGACCGCCTGCGGCCAGTCCTCGTGCAGCATCTCGTGATAGCCGAAATCATAGTCCCAGCCAGGGCGCTTTCCGCCATGGGCTTCATGGCCGCGCAGTTCGGCGATGGCGGTGTTGTAGCCGGCGGCACACAGGGCGCCGGCGAGCTTCAGGTAATAGCCGGCCTGCACGCCCATGGCCGGCTCGATCAGGATCGCCGGTGCGGCCGGATCAACGGCGGGAAACACCGACAGCGCAAAGGCGGTGCCTTCGGCGCGCTGCAGCGCAACGGTTTCGGGCGCAATGGTCTCGGGCGCGGTGGCGTCCTGGATCGGCGTGGCATCGGTCATGGCGCGATCAGGCCATGGGCCTGCCGGTCTGGCAATGACCTTTCCGGTAATACCGCAGCGGCATGCCGTGGCGGCACAGGCAAAAAAAACGGCCGGGCCTTATCCGGGCCCGGCCGCCTTCGGGTTTTTTGGGTGACTTACTCTGCCGCGCTGGCCATCGGCGCCGGCGGGGCGCGGAAGGTGTCCAGCAGCTTTGCCCATTTCGTCCGCGCCGCCGTCAGGCTGCGCAGCTTGATATGGCCGTAGCCGCGGATGTCCTCCGGGATGCTGGCCAGTTGCATGGCGAGGGCATGGTTCCCGGTGTTCAGCCCGGCACAGAGTTCCTCCACCAGCGCGAAGTAGTCGGCGATCAGCTGGCGCTCCAGCTTGCGCTCTTCCGTGTAGCCGAAGACGTCGAACGCCGTGCCGCGCAGGCCCTTCAGCTTGGCCAGCAGGCCGAAAGCGCGCAGCATCCAGGGACCGAACTCGCTTTTCTTCGCCTCGCCGGTCGTCGGGTCGGCGCGGTTGGTCAGCGGCGGCGCCAGATGGAAGCTGAGTTTGAAGTCGCCCTCGAACTGGGCGTTCAGCTTCTTCAGGAAAGCGCCGTCGGTATAGAGCCGCGCGACCTCATACTCGTCCTTGTAGGCCATCAGCTTGTAGGCATAGCGCGCGACTGCCTCGGCAAAGCCGGTCATGCCCTTGGCCTTTGTCGCCTCGGCGGCGCGGGCCTTTTCGACCAGCGCCGCGTAGCGATCGGCATAGGCCTGGTTCTGGTAACCGACCAGGCGTTTGCTGCGGTCGGCCAGCAGTTCGTCGACGGTTTTGGCAAATGTCTGCAGCTCGGCCGGCGGCATGGCCGGGCGGGCAATGTCTTCCACCGCCTTGGGGTCCTGGGCATAGAGCCGGCCCCAGTTCAGCGAGCGGATGTTGCTGTCGATGGCGGTGCCGTTCAGTTCGATCGCCTTCAGCAATGCTTCCAGCGACACCGGCACCAGGCCGCGCTGCACGGCATAGCCCAGCATGAACATGTTGGTGGCGATGGCGTCGCCCATCAGCGCGGTGGCGATGCGGGTGCCTTCGAGGAATTCCGACAGGTTCTCGCCGGCGGCCTTGCGGATCGCCTGCACCATGCCGTTGTCGTCGAACTTGAGGTCGGGGTTGAGCGTAAACGCCGCGGTCGGCGTCATATGCGTGTTGATCACCGCGCGGGTGACGCCGCGATGCACCTTTTCAAGTGCTGCATCGCCCGACGCCACCACCATGTCGCAGCCGAGCAGCAGGCTGGCACCGCCGGCGGCGACGCGCACGGCATGGATGTCCTCGGGTGTCTTCGCGATCCGCACATGGCTGAGCACGGCGCCGTTCTTCTGCGCCAGCCCGGTGAAGTCGAGCACCGAGGTGCCGTAACCTTCCAGATGCGCGGCCATGCCGAGGATCTGGCCGATGGTCACCACGCCGGTGCCGCCGATGCCGGTGATCAGGATGTTGTAGGGCTGGTCGAGCGCCGGCGTTTCCGGCGCCGGCAGCCCGGCGAAACGGGCCTCCATGTCCTCGGGACCAGGTCCTTTGCGCGGCGCGACCCTCGCCCGCTTGACCCGGCCGCCATGCACGGTGACGAAGCTGGGGCAGAAGCCGTTGATGCAGGAGAAGTCCTTGTTGCAGGACGACTGGTTGATCTTGCGCTTGCGGCCGAGTTCGGTTTCCAGCGGCTCGACCGAGACGCAGTTCGACTTCACCGAACAATCGCCGCAGCCCTCGCAGACCGCGTCGTTGATGAAGGCGCGCTTGTCCGGATCGGGGAAGGTGCCGCGCTTGCGGCGGCGGCGCTTCTCTGCCGCGCAGGTCTGGTCGTAGAGCAGCACGGTGCAGCCCTCGATCTCGCGCAGCTCGCGCTGCACGGCGTCGAGTTCCTCGCGGTGACGGATGGTGACACCCGGCGCCCAGTCGGTGCCGACCGGATATTTGTCCGGTTCGTCGGTGACGACGATGATCTTCTTCACGCCCTCGCCGTAGACCTGCTTGGTGATGGCGGGCGGGGTCAGCTGGCCGTCATGCGGCTGGCCGCCGGTCATCGCCACGGCGTCGTTGAACAGGATCTTGTAGGTGATGTTGACCTTGGCGGCGATCGAGGCGCGCAGCGCCAGCAGGCCGGAATGGAAATAGGTACCGTCGCCGAGGTTGGCGAAGATATGCTTCTCGTCGGTGAACGGCGCCTGGCCGACCCACGGCACGCCTTCGCCGCCCATCTGGGTGAAGGTGGCGGTCGAGCGGTCCATCCACAGCGACATGAAATGGCAGCCGATGCCGGCCACCGCGCGGCTGCCCTCGGGGACCCGGGTGGAGGTGTTGTGCGGGCAGCCCGAGCAGAAATAGGGCTGGCGCTGGGTCTTGGTGGTGCCGGCCGCGGCGGCGCGTTCGGCCTCCTGCTGTTCGAGGAAGGCGATGCGCTCCTCGATGCGGGCGTTGGTGTGGAACTTGCGGATGCGCTTGTAGATCGCCCGGGCAACGATGGCCGGCGACAGTTCGCCCGAAGAGGGCAGCAGCCATTCGCCGGTCTCGTCGAACTTGCCGACCACGCGCGGGCGGGCCTGCTCGTTCCAGTTATACAGCTGCTCCTTGAGCTGGTTCTCGATGACGGCGCGCTTTTCCTCGACCACCAGAACCTCTTCGAGGCCCTCGGCGAACTGGCGGGCGCCCTCGCGTTCCAGCGGCCAGACCATGCCGACCTTGTAGAGGCGGATGCCGAGTTCGGCGGCCAGTGCCTCGTCGATGCCGAGATCGTCGAAGGCCTGGCGTACGTCGAGATAGGATTTTCCGGTGGTGATAATGCCGAGCCGCGGCTTCGGGCTGTCGATGACGATGCGGTCGATCTTGTTGACGCGGGCGAAGGCCAGCGCGGCATAGACCTTGTACTGCTGCAGGCGCAGTTCCTGTTCGAGGATGGCATCCGGCCAGCGGATGTTCAGGCCGCCCGGCGGCATCTGGAAATCGGGATACTGGATCTGCAGGCGCTGCGGGTCGATCGACACGCTGGCGGCGCTCTCCACCGTCTCGGTCTGGCACTTGAAGCCGACCCAGACGCCGGCGTAGCGCGACATCGCCCAGCCGAGCAGGCCGTAATCGAGGAATTCCTGGACATTGGCCGGATTGAGCATCGGCATCATCGCGGCCATCATCATGTGCTCGGACTGATGCGCCACCGTCGACGAGGCGGCGCCATGGTCGTCGCCGCAGAGCGCCAGCACGCCGCCATGTTGCGATGTGCCGGCCGAATTGCCGTGCTTGAAGACATCCATCGAACGGTCGACGCCGGGGCCCTTGCCGTACCAGATCGAATAGACGCCATCGTAGTTGGCGCCGGGGAACAGGTTGAGCTGCTGGCTGCCCCAGACCGCGGTGGCGGCGAGGTCTTCGTTCACACCGGGCTGGAATTCGATGTGATTGGCTTTGAGGAACTTGCGGGCTTTCCAGAGCTGCTGGTCGAACAGGCCGAGCGGCGAGCCACGGTAACCGGAGATGAAGCAGGCGGTATTCAGGCCGGCGGCGAGGTCGCGCTGTCGCTGCAGCATCGGCAGGCGCACCAGCGCCTGGGTTCCGGTCAGGAACACGCGACCCTTTTCCAGGGTGTACTTGTCGTCCAGCGTGACATTCGCCAGCATCCGGTTTCCTCCTTGAGCCGCCACCAATTAGGTAAGCAATGCTGACCTAATTATAGGCCGGCGGTCCCGAATGGTCGAGAGAAATTCCCGGGGGCGGTGCGGGTGGTCGGGGCCGGTTGCTCTTTCAAGTGATTCTGGTAGATACCGGCAGGTAGTCAACCTGATCCTGATCTTTTCCGGACAACAGTTATATGGCGATCCTTCTCACCGGTGCCGCAGGCTTCATCGGTTTCCATGTCGCGCAGGTCTTGCTGGCGCGTGGCGAGGAGGTGATTGGACTCGACAATCTGAACGATTATTACGATCCGGCGCTGAAGCGCGCACGACTCGAACAATTGCGCGGCCGGAACGGGTTCACATTTTTCGAGGTCGATATCGCCGAGCCCGAGGCTGTGAAGGCGGCCGTCGGCAATGCCGATGTGCGCCGCATCATTCATCTGGCGGCGCAGGCGGGAGTGCGTCATTCGCTGGTCAATCCCTACGCCTATATCCGCGCCAACGTGATGGGCCATACCGTGATGCTGGAACTGGCGCGGCATCTGCCGAACTGCGAGCATTTCGTCTATGCGTCGTCCTCCTCGGTCTATGGCGGCAACACCAAGCTGCCGTTTGCCGTCGAGGACCGGGTCGATTCGCCGGTCTCGCTCTATGCCGCCACCAAGAAGGCCGACGAGCTGATCAGCCATGCCTATGCGCATCTGTTCGGCTTTCCGCAGACCGGTTTGCGATTTTTCACGGTTTACGGCCCCTGGGGGCGTCCGGACATGGCGCTCTATATCTTCACGAAGGCGATCTTCGAGGGGAAACCGATCCAGGTGTTCAACCACGGCGACATGCAGCGCGACTTCACCTATATCGACGACATCGTCGACGGGGTGATCCGCGTGCTCGACAATCCGCCGCCGCCCAACGAGGCGGGCCGGCCGTACCGGCTGTACAATATCGGCAACAATAAGCCGGAGGCCCTGCTGCGGATGATCGAGATTCTTGAACAGACCATCGGGCGCAAGGCCGAGAAACAGCTGCTGCCGATGCAGGATGGCGACGTGAAGGCCACCTATGCCGACATTTCGGCGATCAGCCGCGATCTCGGCTTCGCCCCGACCACGCCGATCGAGATCGGTATCCCGCGTTTCGTCGAGTGGTACCGCCGGTACCACAAGGTCTGAGCCACAAGGTATGATGCCGTGAGCGAACAGCCCGACAGTGCCCTGCCGAAGATCGATCCCGCCGGGGTCGATCCCAAGGTGGTCGAGGCCATCGTGCTGAAGGGCATTCCCCACTGCGCCGCGCTCGGCATCAAGGTGGTGGCTATCGGCCATGACGGCGTCACCCTGTCGCTGCCCTACAATCCCGATCTGGTCGGCGATCCGGTCAGCGGCGTGCTGCATGGCGGCGCGGTGACCTCGCTGGTCGATACCGTCAGCGGCATGGCGGTCTTCGCCGCGCTCCAGCAGCTGCAGGCCATCGCCACCCTCGACCTGCGCATCGACTATCTCAAGCCTGCCCTGGCCGAGAAAGAATTGTATGCGACAGCCGAATGCTACCGGCTGACCCGCTCGATCGCCTTCGTGCGGGCACGCGCCTACCACCCGGAGGCGCCCGACGACTGGGTCGCCAACTGCCTTGCCACCTTCATGATCGGCTCGTCCGACAGGCCGCCGGTGGCGAAGGACGCCGTCCGGAATGCCGTGAAGGGCGCGGCATCATGAGCCTCGACCTGTCTGCCCTGATCGCCGAGGCGCGGGCCGCGAAAAGCTTCGACGTCTTCCTCAGGACCGTGCCGTATTTCCGCTTCCTCGGCCTGACCATGCGCGAAGACGATGACGGCGCGCTGCTCTGCGTGCTGCCCGCCGACCCGAAGCTGATCGGCAATGCGCGGCTGCCGGCCCTGCATGGCGGCGTGGTTGGCGCGCTGCTGGAATCGGCCGCCATCGTGCAGCTGATCTGGGCGGCCGAGACCGATGCGATCCCCAAGATCATCGACCTGCAGGTCGATTACCTGCGCTCGGCGCGGCCGGTCGAGACCTTTGCCAGGGCGACCATCACCAAGCATGGCCGGCGCATCGCCAATGTGCGCGCCGAGGCCTGGCAGGACGACCCGGCCCGCCCGGTGGCGGCCGCCCACGCGCATTTCCTGCTGACCTGAGGGTTTTTATCTGCGACAGGGCGCGTCCCGGTGCCGCAGCGGGCTGGCAAATGCCGCCGTGGGCCCCATATATTAAAGCCGTTACAAACAAGAGGTGCATCATGGCTTCCCCCGCTGCCGCTGCTGTCGCCAACGATCTCGGCGCCCTGCCGGTCTGGGATCTGAACGATCTCTATCCCGGTCTCGATTCGGCCGCGCTGAAGCAGGATCTGGCGCAGGTGGCCGAGCGCGCCACCGCGATGGAACAGCAGCACAAGGGCAAGGTGGCGGGCCTGTCCGGCGACGATCTCGCCGCCCTGATCGCCGACTACGAACAGCTGCATGACCTGACCGGCCGGATGTATTCCTATGCCTCGCTGTCCTATGCCGGCGACATGGCCGACCCGAAGATCGCCGGCTTTTACCAGGACATGCAGGAAAAGCTGAACGACATCGGCACCAGGCTGCTGTTCCTGACGCTGGAGCTGAACCGTATCGAGGAGGCTGATCTCGAACAGAAATTCGCCGCCTCGGCGAAGCTTGCGCATTACCGCCCCTGGCTGCGCGACCTGCGGCTGTTCCGCGATCACCAGCTCAATGACGAGCTGGAGCAGCTGCTGCACGAGAAAGCCGTGTCGGGCCATGCCGCCTGGAACCGGCTGTTCGACGAGACGATGTCCGGCCTGCGCTTTCCCTGGGGCCGCGAGAAGCTGACCGCCGAGCAGGTGCTGCACAAGCTGTCTGACAAGGATGCCGCGACGCGGCGCAAGGCGGCCAAGGCGCTGGCCAAGGTCTTCCGCGAGAATATCCGGCTGTTCGCGCTGATCACCAACACGCTCGCCAAGGACAAGGAGATCGAGGACCGCTGGCGCAAATATCCGACGCCGGAGGCCTATCGCCATCTGTCCAACTGCGTCGAGCCGGAAGTCGTCAATGCGCTGACCGATGCGGTCACCGCCGCCTATCCGCAGCTGTCGCACCGCTATTACAAGCTGAAGGCCAGGTGGATGGGCGCCAGGAAGCTGCCCTGGTGGGATCGTAACGCGCCGCTGCCGGAAGATGCCGACCGCACCATCGGCTGGGACGAGGCGCAGGACATCGTGCTCAAGGCCTATGGCCGCTTCTCGCCCAAGCTGGCCGATCTCGGCCGCCGCTTTTTCGACAATGCCTGGATCGATGCGCCGGCGCGGCCGGGCAAGGCATCGGGCGCCTTCGCGCATCCGACCGTTCCGAGCGCGCATCCCTACCTGCTGCTGAACTATCAGGGCCGCACGCGCGACGTGATGACCTTGGCGCATGAGCTCGGCCACGGCGTCCATCAGTTGCTGGCCGCCGAGCAGGGCCCGCTGATGTCCGACACGCCGCTGACCTTGGCCGAGACGGCCTCGGTGTTCGGCGAGCAGCTCACCTTCCGCGCGCTGCTCGATGCCGCGGGACCCGAGCGCCGCAAGATCATGCTGGCGTCCAAGGTCGAGGACATGCTGAACACGGTGGTCCGCCAGACCGCCTTCTTCAAGTTCGAGCGCGACATCCATGCCGCCCGCCGCCAGGGCGAGCTGACGCCCGACCGCATCGGCGAGATCTGGATGAACGTGCAGAAGCAGAGCCTCGGTCCGGCCTTCCGCTTCGATGCGGACTACAGCAGCTTCTGGTGCTACATCCCGCATTTCATCCATTCGCCGTTTTACGTCTACGCCTATGCCTTCGGCGACTGCCTGGTGAATGCGCTCTATGCCCGCTACCAGGATGCCGAGGCCGGCTTCCAGGAGAAGTATTTCGCCATGCTGAAGGCCGGCGGCACGCTCCGCCACAAGGAGCTGCTGCAGCCCTTCGGGCTCGATGCCTCCGATCCGGCCTTCTGGTCGAAGGGGCTCGGCATCATCTCGGGCTTCATCGACGAGCTGGAACAGCTGTCGTAAGCAAGATGTCCGAAAACGACAGCACCATCGGCCGGGTCCGCCGCTACGCGAAGGTCGGCGCCTCGGTCGGCGGGCTGGCCGCGCGGCTCGGCGCCGAACGCATGCTCGGCGTGAAGATGGATCGCGGCCGGCATGCGGCCGATCTGCGCGCGGCGCTCGGCGGGCTGAAAGGCCCGCTGATGAAGGTGGCGCAGATCATGTCCACCATCCCCGATGCGCTGCCGCAGGAATACGTGCAGGAACTGGCGCAGCTGCAGGCCAATGCCCCGGCGATGGGGCAGGCCTTCGTGAAGCGCCGCATGGCCGCCGAACTCGGCCCGCAGTGGCAGGCCAGGTACAAGAGCTTCGATCTGACTGCCGCGGCCGCCGCCAGCCTCGGCCAGGTGCATCGCGCGACGGCGCAGGACGGCCGCCAGCTCGCGGTGAAACTGCAGTATCCCGACATGGCATCTGCAGTCGAGGCCGACCTGCGCCAGCTGCAGCTGATCTTCGCGATCTACCGGCGCTATGATGCGGCGATCAATACGACCCATATCCATGCCGAGATCGCCGACCGCCTGCGCGAGGAGCTCGACTACCAGCAGGAAAGCCGGCACATGCAGCTCTATCGCGCCATGCTGCGCGACGAGCGCAATATCTATGTGCCAGACGTGCTGCCCGAACTGACCACCAAGCGCCTGCTGACCATGAGCTGGCTCGACGGCGCCCGGCTGATGGACTTCCGCGACGCGCCGCAGGCGGACCGCGACGCCATCGCGCTCAACCTGTTCCGCGCCTGGTATGTGCCGTTCTACCAGAGCGGCGTCATTCACGGCGACCCGCATCTCGGCAACTACACGGTGCGGCCGGATTTCGGCATCAACCTGCTCGACTTCGGCTGTATCCGCATTTTCCCGCCGAAGTTCGTCGGCGGCGTGATCGACCTCTACCGCGCCATCTCGACTGACGACCGCGCGCTCGCCGTGCATGCCTACGAGACCTGGGGCTTCACCGGGCTGAGCAACGAGACGATCGACACGCTGAACCTCTGGGCGGCCTTCGTCTATGCGCCGCTGCTGGAAGACCGGCCGCGCCGCATCCAGGAAATGGAAAGCACCGGCGTATACGGCCGCGAGGTCGCCGAGAAGGTGCACAAGCGCCTGCGCGAGCTGGGCGGCGTCACCCCGCCGCGCGAATTCGTCTTCATGGACCGCGCCGCCATCGGGCTGGGCGGCGTCTTCCTGCATTTGAAGGCCGAGATCAACTGGCACCGGCTGTTCCACGACCTGATCGCCGGCTTCGACGTGACGGCGCTGGAACAGCGCCAGGCTGCGGCCCTGAAGGCGGCCGGCCTGCAGCCGCAGGCCTGACGGAAGTCGGCTGCCGGCGTCAGGACGTGCCGTCCAGTACGGACCGCAGCTTGGTTGCCAGGTCGGCCTTGCGGTAAGGCTTGCTGAGGAAATGCTCGAAGGCGGCAACATCCTCGTCCCGCTGCATCGAGCCCTTGGCGAAACCCGACGTCAGCAGGATTTTCAGGTCGGGGCGCAGGGCGCGCGCGGCATTGGCGAGCTGCACGCCGCCGATGGCGCCCGGCATCACCACGTCGCTGAACAGCAGGTCGACAGGATCGCCGCGTTCCAGGATCGCCAGCGCCGCCCGCCCGCTGTCCGCTTCGGTCACGCGGTAGCCAAGCGCGTGGAGTTGCGAGACGACCATGGCGCGGACATCCGCATTGTCTTCCACCACGAGGACGGTCTCGCCGCCGCTGGCGGCAAGCTGCACCACCGCGGGAACTTCCGCGGACCGGGCATTGGCCGGCGCCCGTGGCAGATACAGGCGCACGGTGGCGCCATGGCCAGGCTCGCTGTAGATCTTGATATGACCGTGCGACTGGCGGATGAAGCCGTATACCATGCTGAGGCCGAGCCCGGTGCCCTGACCGGCCGGCTTGGTGGTGAAGAACGGCTCGAAGACATGGGCGAGGACGTCCGGTGCCATGCCGCTGCCGGTATCGGTGACGGCCAGCATGACATAGTCGCCGGGCTGCACCTCGGCATTCTGGCGGCAGTAATCGGCGTCGAGATGCCGGTTCTCGGTTTCGATGGTCAGCAGCCCGCTGCCCTGCATGGCGTCGCGGGCGTTGATGGCGAGGTTGACCAGGGCCGATTCGAACTGTCCCGCATCCGCCACCGCCGGCCACAGGTCCGATGACAGCATGGTGGCGACCTCGACGCCTTCGCCCAGCGTGCGGCGCAGCAGGCTGATGGTGCCTGCGATCCGGCCGTTGATGTCGAGAATTTCCGCTTTCAGCGACTGCTGGCGTGCGAAAGCCAGCAACTGGCGGGTCAGCTCGGCACCGCGCAGCGAGGCCTGCAGGGCGGCATCGACGTAGTTCTGCAGCTCGCGATCGTCGCCCATCCGGCCGTCCAGCAGGTCGAGATTGCCGATCACCACGGCCAGCAGGTTGTTGAAGTCATGGGCGATGCCGCCGGTCAGCTGGCCGACCGCTTCCAGCCGCTGGGCACGGCGCAGGCGATCCTCCTGCGCATTGCGCTCGGTCATGTCGCGGCCGATGAAGAAATGCTGCTGTTCGGGTTCCGACCAGACGCCGGTCCAGTACAGCGGCACCACATGGCCGTCACGATGCACGTAGTTGCAGTCGAAATTGCGCATCACCCGGCCGCGTCGCGCCAGCCGCATTTCGTTGCGGGTTTTCTCAAGGTCGTCGGCATGGATGAACCCGACGGCACTTTTGCCGGCCATCTCTTCCGGCGCATAGCCGATGATCTGCGCGGAGCTCGGACTGACGCGGATGAACGTGCCGCGGCGGTCGACAATCAGGATCAGGTCCAGCGAGGTTTCAAACAGGCGCCGGTTGATATTCTGTTCGGCCAACGTTTGCCGCAGCCTGGCATGCCTGGCGCTGCCCAGCAGGTTCAGCTGGCCCAGCAGGGAAGTAAACATGGTCCGTGGTCAGACGGCGGAGACGCGGCTGATGACGGGTCTGTTCATATGGCATTCTCCCGTTTTTGTTACGCACTGCCCCCCATGCTCCCGCATTCTTTCGTGTTTCAGACGGGATGAGAACCGCAAAACGCCCGCGGCCATGAGAGAATCACCTTGTCGCCGCCAGTCTTCCGGCGGACAATAGTGGTGTAATATTGTTTCGCGACAGGCCCGGATGGTCGATGGCACTTCATCCGCCCAGTTAAGTGGCACCCTGTCGGGGTCGCTGCTTGCGCCCGCCACGGGCAGCCAGACCCGGACTGCGGTCCTCGAAGCCGCGTTTCCCGGGCTCAAGGTGCTGGGCGGGGCCAGCGACAGTGCCGCGCAGCAGAAGCAGGATAGCGGATCGACGGTCGGCGGCGGCCAGAAGCCGGCCCTGGCGAGCGGCGATACCCTGCTGGCGGCGCAGCAGCAGGATAGCGACGGCGCACCCAAGGCGCCCGGCGAACTCAGCGAGGAAGAGAAGCAGCAGGTCGCCAAGCTGAAGCAGGTCGACGCCAAGGTCCGCGCCCACGAACGTGCCCATGCCGCGGTCGGCGGCCAGTATGCCGGGGCGCCATCCTATGGCTACACGCGCGGCCCCGATGGCCAGCAGTATGCCGTCAGCGGCGAGGTCGCCATCGATATCGGCGCCGAACGCGATCCGGAAGCCACCCTGCAGAAGGCGACCCAGGTGCAGGCTGCGGCGTTGGCCCCGGCCGATCCTTCGGGCCAGGACCGTGCGGTGGCCGCCGCTGCCGCCCAGCTGCGCCTGCAGGCGCTGTCGCAGATCCGCGAGGAGAAGCGCGCCGAAACCGAACAGCAGGAGGCCGGGCGGGCCGCCGACAGGGCCGCGGCAGCCGAACGCGAGCAGGTGACCCAGGGGAGCGGGGAGGCAGGTGACGCAGCACCGGCAGTCCCCGGACAGCCGGCCGCCGGAAATTCCACCGCGGCAGCAACGCCCGCCGCGGCGACAACCGGCAGCCAGACCCCGGCGGCGCGGGCCAGCAGCGCCTATGCCAACGACAATGCCGGGCTGAACCGCCTGGTCGGCCAGGTGGTCGGCATCTCGGCCTGACACCGCCGTCCCGTGGCGCAGCAAAGGCCTGACACCGCCGTCCCGTGGCGCAGCAAAGGCCTGACACCGCCGTCCCGTGGCGCAGCAAAGGCCTGACGCCGCCGTCCCGTGGTGCAGCAAAGGCCTGACGCCGCCGTTCCGCGGCGCAGCAAAGGGTTGTAACGCCTTCCGCCGCCAGCGTAATATCCGGCCCGACTGACCTCGCGGGGTCGCCAATCCACATTTCCGATCAGGAGACCGATTATGTCCGAATACCAGATGGGCACGATGGATATCAGCCAGCACCGCGCGTCCTATGCCGGCTTCATGGCGATGACCAAGTACGGCAGCATCGCCGTTATCATCCTCCTGGCCCTGCTGGCGATTTTCGTGGCCTGACCCCGCGGCGGCCCGCCGCCGCAAGGTGTGTGCGGCCGGCATGATCCGAACAGGCCTTGAGGGGGGAGCAGCATGAAAATCGGTATTCCGAAGGAGCGGCGCGCGGGCGAAAAGCGTGTCGCCATCTCGCCCGAGACGGCGAAGAAATTCGCCGGGCTGGGCTGCACGGTCGTGATCGAGACCGGCGCCGGCCTGGCTTCCGACATTCCCGACGACCAGTACATCGCCATGGGGGCGCAGATCGCGCCCGATGCCAGGGCGGCCGTCGGCGATGCCGATATGGTGCTCAAGGTGCAGCGGCCGATGACTGCCGCCGAGGGCAATGACGAACTGGCGCTGCTGAAAAAGGGCGCCGTGCTGGTCGCCGGCCTGCAGGCGCTGCAGCAGCGCGACCAGGTCAAGGCCTATGCCGCCGCCGGCATCACCGCGTTTTCCATGGAACTGATGCCGCGTATCACCCGCGCGCAGTCGATGGACATCCTGTCCTCGCAGTCGAACCTCGCCGGCTACAAGTCGGTGCTCGATGCCGCGCAGCATTTCGGCCGCGCCTTCCCGATGATGATGACCTCGGCCGGCACCATCGCGCCGGCCCGCGTCTTCATCATGGGCGTCGGCGTGGCGGGACTCCAGGCCATTGCGACGGCAAAACGCCTCGGCGCCGTGGTCTCGGCCACCGACGTGCGTCCGGCCACCAAGGAGCAGGTCGAGAGCCTCGGCGGCAAGTTCGTCTGGGTCGATGACGAGGAGGCCCGCGCCTCACAGACGGCGGGCGGCTACGCCAAGGAAATGTCGGCGGAATACAAGGCCAAGCAGGCCGCGCTGATCGCCGAGACGGTGAAGAAGCAGGACATCATCATCACCACCGCGCTGATCCCCGGTCGCGCCGCCCCGGTGCTGGTGACCGAGGAGATGGTGAAGACCATGCGCCCGGGTTCGGTGATCATCGATCTCGCCGTCGAATCCGGCGGCAACTGCCCGCTGTCGAAGCCCGACCAGGTGGTCGACGTCAACGGCGTCCGCGTCGTCGGCTATACCAACTATCCGAGCCGCGTGCCGGTCGATGCGTCGAACCTGTTCGCCAAGAACCTGTGGAACTTCCTGTCGCCGCACTGGGACAAGGACGGCCAGACCTTCAGGTTCAACTTCGAGGACGAGACCGTCACCGGCACCTGCGTGGCCAAAGACGGTGCCGTCGTGCATCCCATGCTGAAAGAGGGGGCGTAACCATGGCCGAGGTCTATTCCTTCTTCTCGCTGCTCTCGATCTTCGTGCTGGCCTGCTTCGTCGGCTATTACGTGGTGTGGAGCGTCACTCCGGCCCTGCATACGCCGCTGATGTCGGTGACCAACGCGATCTCCTCGGTGATCGTGGTCGGCGCGCTGATCGCCGCCGGCGCCTCGCCGGAGTTCAACGCCTCGAAGATCTTCGGCCTGCTCGCCATCGTGCTGGTCTCGGTCAACATCTTCGGCGGCTTCCTCGTCACCCAGCGCATGCTGGCGATGTACAAGAAAAAAGAAAAGAAGTGAGGAGCCCGCAGCCATGCCCATCCAACTGACTGCGCTGCTCTATCTCGTCAGCTCGGTGCTGTTCATCCTGGCTTTGCGCGGCCTGTCGTCGCCGGAAACCAGCCGCAAGGGCAACACCTACGGCATGGTCGGCATGGCGATTGCCATCCTGACCACCATCGCCAATCTCGGCGACCTGTCGGGCACCATCGTCTTCGTGGTGATCGCGCTGGTGATCGGCGGCTCGATCGGCGCCGTGCTGGCGCGGCGCATCCAGATGACGGCGATGCCGCAGCTGGTCGCCGCCATGCACAGCCTGGTCGGCCTCGCCGCCGTGCTGGTCGCGGCGGCCGCCTTCTACAACCCGGAGCCCTACGGCATCCTGCATGACGGGGTGATCAAGGTCGGCAGCCGGGTCGAGATGTCGCTCGGCGTCGTCATCGGCATCATCACCTTCTCGGGCTCGCTGGTCGCCTTCGCCAAGCTGCAGGGCCTGGTGTCGGGCAGCCCGGTGATCTTCAGGGGCCAGCATGCGCTGAATGCCCTGATCGGCCTGGTGATCTTCGCGCTGATCGTCGCCTTCTGCTTCAACCCGACCCACGAGCTGTTCTGGGCGGTGATCGCCCTGTCGCTAGTCGTCGGCTTCACCATCATCATCCCGATCGGCGGCGCCGACATGCCCGTCGTCGTCTCGATGCTGAACAGCTATTCCGGCTGGGCGGCCGCCGGCATCGGCTTCACCCTGCAGAACCCGGCGCTGATCGTCACCGGCGCGCTGGTCGGCTCGTCGGGCGCAATCCTGTCCTACATCATGTGCAAGGGCATGAACCGCTCGCTGTTCAACGTCATTCTTGGCGGCTTTGGCGGCGATTCGGGCGGTGCGGCGGCCGGCGACAAGGTCGACCGGCCCTACAAGAAGGGCTCGGCCGACGACGCCGCCTTCATCATGAAGAATGCCGGCAAGGTGATCATCGTGCCGGGCTACGGCATGGCGGTCAGCCAGGCCCAGCATGCGCTGCGCGAGATGGGCGACAAGCTGAAGGAGGAGGGCGTGGAAGTGAAATACGCCATCCATCCGGTGGCCGGCCGCATGCCCGGCCACATGAACGTACTGCTGGCCGAGGCCAATGTGCCCTATGACGAGGTGTTCGAGCTGGAGGAGATCAACTCCGAGTTCCAGACCGCCGACGTCGCCTTCGTGATCGGCGCCAACGACGTGACCAACCCGGCCGCCCGCGACGATCCGAAAAGCCCGATCTACGGCATGCCGATCCTCGATGTCGACAAGGCCAAGACCGTGCTGTTCGTCAAGCGCTCGATGGCGTCGGGCTATGCCGGCATCGACAACGACCTGTTCTACAAGGACAACACGATGATGCTGCTGGCCGACGCCAAGAAGATGGTCGAGGACATCGTCAAGGGTCTCTGACCGGCAATTGTTTGTATGCAAGCGGCCCGGGATTTCCGTCCCGGGCCGTTTTTGTCACCACGGATCGTCCGGCCCGGGACTTGATCGCGGCGTAAAAACCCCTATCTTCTGACCTGTCATTCTAGACGGACTGCCGGCCTGCCTGCTCCACGGGTTTTCAGACCCTGGATGTCCAGACCCCGCTACTCCTGGACATAGTCTGATGCGGTACACCAATCCCGGGTGCCGCCAACCCGAAGAAGAGAAGGATACAGCAATGGCTGTCGGTACTGTGAAGTGGTTTAACGGCACCAAGGGTTATGGGTTCATTCAGCCGGAAGCCGGCGGCGCGGACGTGTTCGTCCATATCTCCGCCGTGCAGCGTTCGGGCCTCGCCGGCCTGGACGAGGGCCAGAAGGTGCAGTTCGAGGAACAGCGCGACCCGAAGCGCGGCAAGACCTCGGCCGTGAACCTGAAGCCGCTGTAAGCTGCAGGTTTCAGCATTCCGCGAGGGGGCATCCGGCGACGGGTGCCCCTTTCGCTTTTCCGATCTTCGATCGGCTGTCCCGGGAGGATGTCATGGCTTTCAAGCCGAACTACAACCAGCAGCGCGCCGAGCGCAATCGCGCCAAGGAACAGAAGAAGCAGGAAAAGCTGCAGAAGCGGCAGGAGGAATCCGAGCGCCGCAAGGCCGAGCGGGACCCCGATGCCCCGGACGGCAGCGGCGAGGCCGACGGCGAGACCGGCACCGGGTCCGTTGACTCCGGGAGCAGCCCGGCTGCGGGCGAGGCCTGAGCCACCGCGCCGTGCCGTCCCCGTCCGCCGTACAGGAGTACCTCCCATGGCCAAGACCGCCAAGAAACGACAGAACCCCAATGCCACGGTGATCATGTTCGACGTGATCTACCAGGATGGCAGCCAGACCTCGAACCGCCGGGTGCCGGCCGACCTGCTCGGCGGCTTCGAGGGCGACGATGCCGCCAAGGCCTATATCGAGGCGCAGGACCGCGACATCGCCGCGAAATCCGGCCGCCCGCGCGGCCCGATCAAGACCATCAGCCGGTCCGCCAACCAGCTCTGACGGATTATCGCTTCAGTTTTACAAGGGCCTCGTGCAGGGCCTGCAGAAACGCCGAGCGGTCCTTCTGCGAAAATGGCCGGGGCCCGCCGCCGACCCGTTCCGTGGGACTGGCCGCCCGCAGGTCGGTCATCAGGTTGCGCACGGCCAGGTCCATGCCGATGCTGTCTGCCGTGAAGCCGCGGCCGTTCGGGGCCAGCACGGTGGCGCCGGTCTTCACGCAGCGCCCGGCCAGCGGCACATCCGCCGTCACCACCACGTCGCCCGGGCCGGCATGCTCGGCGATCCAGTCGTCGGCGGCATCCAGCCCGTCGCCCACGGTGACCTGGCGGATCCAGCCGACCCGCGGCACGCTCGCCAGCCAGGCATTGGCCACCACGACGATATCCACCCCGTGGCGTTCGGCGACGCGGTAGCATTCGTCCTTCACCGGGCAGGCGTCGGCATCGATATAGAGAATGGGCACGCGGGCAGTATCCATTGTCCGTCACCCGCGGACTTGATCCGCGGGTCCCATTAAATGGGATGCCCGGCCGGAAAGGCACTCCTTGGGCCCGGGCATGACAAGTATGATAAGCTGCAGACCATGAGCAAGGCCTTCACCAGAGAGACCGACGCCGACATCGACGACGGGCCGGATGAGGATGCGGCGCCGGCGATCCCGGCCGGCGCGAAAAACTACATCACGCCGGCAGGGCTGGCGCGGCTGCAGGCCGAGCTGAAGCAGCTCAAGACCGTCGAGCGGCCCAGGGTGGTCGAGATCGTCTCCTGGGCCGCCGGCAACGGCGACCGCAGCGAGAACGGCGACTATCTCTACGGCAAGAAGCGCCTGCGCGAGATCGACCGCCGCCTCCGCTTCCTGCTGAAGCGGCTGGAGATCGCCGAGGTGGTCGATCCGGCGCTGCAGAAGAACCGCGCCCAGGTGTTTTTCGGCGCCACCGTCACCTACATCGACCAGCATGACCAGCAGCGCCGCGTCCGCATCGTCGGCATCGACGAGGCGCGGCTGGAGCAGGGCGAGATCAGCTGGATCGCGCCGGTCGCCCGCGCGCTCCTGAAGGCGCGCGAAGGCGACGTGGTCGACCTGCGCACGCCGCAGGGCATCGAGCAGATCGAGGTTGTGAAGATTTCCTACAGTGACTGATTAATGCGCGGGGCGTGCGGCGACGGCGGTGCCGCCCGCCGCATGACCCTGGGCGCCGGCCGCAAGCTCCAGATGGGCGGGGTCGAGCGGGGTCGCCGCCTTGCGCTGCGCACCGCTCAGCGCCTCGCCGATGGCGGCGAGATTGGCGTCGACCGTCGGCTGCATCGACTCCTGGCCGCGGAACTGCCTGGCGCGCAGCAGCAGGCTGTAGGCGGCCAGCGGGTCATGCTGCACGCCGCGCCCGGTGGCGAGCTGGCCGGCCAGGTTGACGGCGGCGCCGGCGTGGCCCTGCAGGGTGGCCTTCAGGTACCAGCGCGCCGCGGCGGCCTCGTCCTTGACCAGGCCGGTGCCGGTCTCGAGGAACTGGCCATAGGAGAATTGCGCCGAGCGGCTGCCGGCCTGGGCGGCGCGGCCATACCAGTAGGCGGCCTCGCTGTAGCTCTGGCGCATGCCGCCGCCGGTCTCGTATTGCGCGGCGAGCAGCTCGGCCGCGGTGACGTCGCCGCGGCGGGCCTGGTCGAGCAGCCGGCTGTCGGCGCGGGCGGCCCCGGCACCGAGCAGGCCGGCGAGCAGCAGGGCGGCGCCGAGCAGCAGGATGGCCAGCATCTGCCAGACCGGCGCGGCGGTGGGCAGCGCGCGGGCGACCGCGCGGGCGCGCCGGGCAGCGAAGACGCGGGTGGAAATCGGCAGCAAACGGTCCATGGCTCAGCTCCCCTGTACGGATTCTGCGTACGGGTCTGGCGGGCCGGGGGTGACGACGGCGGCGCGGATTTCGGATTGTCGGTTGGGTAACGGGGCGGATTAAAACCCGCGGTCCGGGTGTTGTCCAGTTAAAAAACGGACATGAGTCCGGGGCCGCCCCCGGACCGCCGGCCGGGCTTCCCTCCCGCTCCCGGCTCTCCCGCCCGGCCGCGGGCCATGCGAGGATGGGGCCCCGCCGCTGGAGTCGCGCCCGATGATGAAGCCCATTCCGGTGAAAATCGCCGAGATCTACGTGCCGGCCAAGTTCAAGGGCCAGCTCGACCCGGCGAAGGTGGCGGCGCTGGCCGACCAGATCGTCGGCGAGGGCGGCCTGAAAATCCCCATCCAGGTGCGCCGCGACGAGGCGCAGAAGCGCTATGTGCTGGTCGCCGGGCTGCACCGGCTGGAGGCGATGCGCAGCCTCGGCGAGGCCAGCATCGACGCGCTGATCGTCGCCGCCCGCAAGTTCTGATCCGGTAAACTCAGGCCTTCACGCCTCGGTCACCCGGTTGCGGCCGGCCGCCTTGGCGGCGCGCAGCGCGTCGTCGGCAAGATCGAGCAGCGGGTCGAGCGCCGCCTGGTTGTCGGGCGCCGCCACCGCGAGGCCGACGCTGACGGTGATCCGCGGCAGCGTGGCGTCGTCGCCGGTCCCGTTGCCGTCCGCGCCGGCATCGGCCTCCACCGCGGCGCGCAGGTTCTCGGCCAGCAGCCGCGCGTTGCGATGGCCGGCGCCGGGCAGCAGCACGGCAAACGAGGCACCGAACAGCCGCGCGATCAGGTCGCTGCGGCGGAAGCGGTCTTCCAGCAGCACCGCCAGCCTTTGCACCACCGCATCGGCCAGCGGCTGGCCGTGCTGCGCGATCAGCCCGTCGAAATCGTCGACATCCACCGCCAGCACGGTGACCGGGCTCTGCTGCCGGCCGGCCAGCAGCAGGGCGCGTTCGGCCGCCTCGCGGAAATAATGCCGGTTCGGCAGCCCGGTCAGGCTGTCGCGCGTCGCGCTGTGGTACAGCCGGGTTTCCGCCTCGCTGGCCGCCTCGGGGGGCGGCGCCGCAACGGCGGGAGAATCGGTGGCGGTCATCGGGCGGGCTCCGCAGATTATTGTGCGACCGGGCGGCACAGATCACCGCACGGTCACAGGATGCCCATTCTGACGACGTCTTCACGCCGGGGCAATGCCATCCTTGCGTGTTTTGCGCCCTGGCTGGTTACCACCGGCCAATCGCGCCAGCGCCGGTATCCCCCATCAGCCGCCCATAATCCCTGTCGTCAGGACCGGGCTTGACCCGGCCATCCACGGCCCGACAATGGGTCCGGACCGCAAAGGTCCGGGGAGGGAACGATGGCCGAAACCACGGCGGAAGGGATGCAGGCGGCCTTGCAGCGCCAGCGCGACGCCTTCCGCCGCGCCCCGGCGCCGGACCATGCCGAACGCGACGGCCGGCTGGCCCGCCTCGATGCCATGGTGCGGCAGCACCGCGCGCGCTTTGCCGCCGCCATCGCGCAGGATTTCGGCGCCCGCAACCGGCACGAGACCCTGCTGCTGGAGATCGGGCCGACGCTTGCCGCCATCCGCCACGCACGGCGCCACCTGAAGCGCTGGATGCGCCCCGAACGCCGCGCCTCGTCCATCGAATTCCTCTCGGTGCGCAACCGGGTGCAGTACCAGCCGCTCGGCGTCGTCGGCATCATGGTGCCGTGGAACTACCCTTTGTTCCTCGCGCTCGGCCCGCTGGTCGATGTGCTCGCCGCCGGCAACCGCGCGCTGATCAAGCCCTCGGAATTCACGCCGTCCTGCAACGCCGTGCTGGCCGAGGCCATCGCCGCAACCTTCGCGCCCGAGGACGTCGCCGTCATCGCGGGCGGCGTCGCGGCGGCCGAGGCCTTTTCGGGCCTGCCCTTCGATCATCTTGTCTTCACCGGCTCAGGCAATGTCGGCCGCCGGGTGATGGCGGCGTCGGCGCCAGCGGCATCGGCGCCTATCACGGCATCGAGGGCTTCCGCCGTTTCAGCCATGCCCGCGGCATCGCCGAACCGCTCGGGCCGATCAACCCGCTGCACCTGATCCGGCCGCCGTTCGGCCGCATCGCGAAGTTGCTGGAGCGGGTGTTTATCGGGGGGTGAGAGTTCTTGAAGTGGCGGGATCGTTTTTTAGAGAACTCTTGTATGCAGCAAAAGATACATTCTTATTGAAGGTGGTTTTGCAAAGGCTGCATTATCTCTGGCTCAATAATGGGGGGTGTAATCGGCTGAAGCTAACGGTGAAGGATTGGTTTAGATTATTGGAGGGGCCAAAAGGAGCTTAAGCTAGAACTCAGTGGTGCTTTTTTTGTTGGCATTCTTTAAAGTGCTCCCTTGCACGCATTACGAGGGAGGGAAAGTACTCGGCCATGTCGGCCCAACAAGAAACCACCGCCGCTGCGGCCGGGGAGTTCGATTACATCATCGTCGGCGGCGGCACCGCCGGCTCGCTGCTCGCCAACCGGCTGAGCAGGGACCCCGCCAACAAGGTCCTGCTGCTGGAGGCCGGCGGCAAGGATAACTGGATCTGGTTCCACATCCCCATCGGCTATCTGTTCGCCATCGGCAATCCGCGCAGCGACTGGTGCTTCAGGACCGAACCGGTGCCGGGCCTGAACGGCCGCAGCATCGGCTATGCGCGCGGCAAGGTGATCGGCGGCTGCACCGCGATCAACGCCATGGTCTACATGCGCGGCCAGGCGCGCGACTACGACACCTGGCGCCAGATGGGCCTCACCGGCTGGGGCTGGGATGACGTGCTGCCGGTGTTCCGCACCCATGAGGATCATTTCGCCGGCGCCTCCGCGCTGCATGGCGCCGGCGGCGAATGGCGCGTCGAGCGTCCCCGCGTGCGCTGGGACCTGCTCGATACCGTGCAGAAGGCCGGCGCCGAGATCGGCATTCCGCCCGTCGCCGATTTCAACACCGGCGACAACGAGGGCAGCGGCTATTTCCATGTCAACCAGAAGAGCGGCCGGCGCTGGTCGGCCGCCACCGGATTCCTCAAACCCGTGCTGTCGCGGCCCAACCTCGATCTGCGGCTGCATGTGCATGTGCATCGCGTCGTCATCGAGAACACGGATCGCGGGCCGCGTGCGGTCGGCATCGAATACGAGCAGGACGGCCGGCGCTTCATCGCCCGCGCGCGCGGCGAGGTGATCCTCGCCGCCGGCGCCATCGCCTCGCCGCAGCTCCTGCAGCTCAGCGGCATTGGTCCTGCAGGGCTGCTCCGGGAACACGGGATAAATGTGGTGCATGACCTGCCCGGCGTCGGCGAGAACCTGCAGGACCATCTGCAGCTGCGCCTGATCTACAAGGTCCAGGGCGTCAAGACGATCAACCAGATCGACCGCTCGCGCTTCGCCAAGGCGATGACCGGCATCGAGTACGCGCTGTTCCGCACCGGCGCGCTGACCATGCCGCCGTCGCAGTTCGGCCTGTTCACCCGCTCGTCGCCTGAGCACGAGACCGCCAATGTCGAGTTCCACATCCAGCCGCTCAGCCTGGATAAATTCGGCGATCCCCTGCATCGCTTCCCGGCGTTCACCGCGTCGATCTGCAACCTGCGGCCGACCAGCCGCGGCCATGTGCGCATCACGTCTGCCGATGCGAAACAGGCGCCGGCGATCCAGCCGAACTACCTGTCGACCGAGGCCGACCGCCGCGTCGCCGTCGACAGCCTGAAGCTGACCCGCAAGCTCGCCGCCGCACCCGCGCTGGCCAGATACAAACCCGAGGAATACCTGCCGGGACCAGCCGTGCAGACCGAAGACCAGATGGCGCAGGCCGCCGGCGATCTCGGCGCCACCATCTTCCATCCGGTCGCCACCGCCAGGATGGGTGTCGACGGCGACCCGATGGCGGTGCTCGACGGCCGCCTGCGCGTGCGCGGCATTGCGGGCCTGCGCGTGATCGATGCGTCGGCCATGCCGCTGATCACGTCCGGCAACACCGCCTCGCCGACCCTGATGATCGCCGAGAAGGGCGCCGCGATGGTGCTGGAGGATGCCAGGGCCTGAAGCGCCGAATGGACCCTCGGGTCAAGCCCGAGGGTGACGATTTATATAGTTTCGTTAAACCACGCATACGGCCGCATTCAAAAACGCGTCACCCTCGGGCTTGACCCGAGGGTCTACCCATAAACCGTCATGCCCGGGCTTGACCCGGGGGCCACCTATAAATCGTCGTCCCCGGCCCTGATCCGGGGGCACCCATAAACCGTCACCCTCGGGCTTGACCCGGGGGCCACCTATAAATCGTCGTCCCCGGCCCTGACGCGGGGGGCACCCATAAACCGTCACCCTCGGGCTTGACCCGAGGGTCCACCCTGACAAGGCTCGCCGCATGACGGGCGGCTGGGTGTATATCCTGACCAACCAGCCACGCGGCACGCTCTATGTCGGCGTGACCTCCGACCTGGTGCGCCGCGTGTGGGAGCATCGCGAAGGCGTGGCCGAGAGTTTCACCAAGCGTTATGACCTCAAGCGTCTCGTCTGGTTCGAGCGGCATGACGACATCCGCGAGGCAATCCGCCGCGAGAAGGCGCTGAAGCGCTGGCTGCGCGACTGGAAGCTCGATCTGGTGGAGACCGCCAATCCCGGCTGGGACGATCTGTATGACGGGCTGGCCTGACGGGGCACGGCCTTGCCGGGCGGTCGTTAATCCCTATATGTTCTCAGATGTGATTTATGTCTCAACCGGCGGAGGCGGCCGGGGCCGGCGATGCCCGCCGGCGGCGAAACGAACCGAAACGGTCCGAAACGGTCATCAACGGGCCGAAACGGTCCGAAACGGTCACCAGCGGTCCAGAGCGGTCCAAAACGGGCAGGAATGGTCCCGAACGGTCCCGAATGGGCACAAACGGTCCGGAACGGTCACCGGCGGCGCAAGATCCCCGGGTCAGGCCCGGGGATGACGACGAGGAGATGCGGCCGGCTCACCCCGCGCGGCGGCTGCCGTGCAGGGTTTCCGACGGCGTCTCGCCGAACATGCGGCGGTACAGCACGGCGAAACGGCCGAGTTCGGTGAAGCCATGCGCCAGCGCGATGGCCGTGACGCTGGACGGCGCGTCATCCTGTTCCTGCGCCGGGCCAAGGCGGGCCTCGACCAGCGCGCGGCGGGTCTGCGACAGCCGCAGCAGGCGGATGTAGGTCATCGGCCCGAGCCCGAGGCTGTCGTGGAAGGCGCGCGCCAGGCTGCGCCGCGACAGGCGGAAGGCGCCGCAGATGGTGTCGATGTCGGGCAGCTCGCCGCCGGCCGCCGCCCCGGTGACGGTCAGGTAATCCTCGACCAGCCGCACGATGTAGGTGGCGTCCATCACCGGCTCGGGCATGGCCTGCGTCTCGCCATCGGCGCGCGAACGGTTCTGCGCGGCGGCCAATGGCGCCAGCAGGGCATCGAGCAGCTCGCCGCGCAGCAGGCTCTCGGCGCGCGGCGACAGGCTGTCGCCGAACTGCTCCAGGATGGCGAGCGCCGCCGTCACCCGGCGCATGGCAGCGGCGGCCACCGTCGCCGGCGGGCGGTGCAGCGCGGCATGCTCGAACAGCGCGGCCGGGTCGAGGCCAAGCGGATCGAAGCCCGGCAGCGCGATCTCGCCGCGCCGCAAAGCCTCGCGCAGCACCGGCGGGCGCAGCGCGACCAGCGCGTAGTCGAGGCCGCCGTGCAGGCAGCCGTCGAGTTCATGGCCCGGCGGCAGCACGCAGAGATCGCCCGGCTGCGCGGTGCGGTGCCACAGGCGCAGGCGGCCCGGCCCGGCTTCCGACATGGTGTCGGGCAGGCGCAGCGCCAGCACCAGGTGGCGGCCGGAGACGGCGCCGCGCAGGCGCAGCTCGCCCTGCAGCCAGCCGCTGCGGATGGTCAGGCCGGGGAGGGAGGCGCGCAGCAGGCGGCCGAGCGGGCGGCCCGGCGGCAGCGGCGCCAGCAGGGTGGCGGCGAGGCCGAGCGGCAGGGCGGGATCGGCGGCGCCCAGCGCCTCGATGCCCTGCAGGTGCCGGAAACCCGGCGCGGGACGACTGGCACCGAGCCGGCCGGCACCAGGACGGCTGGCACCGGGAATCCGGGTGGTCGAAGCGGTGGCCGCTGCGCTCATAGGTATATGTCCCCAGCCCCTTCGCCGGCCATTTTGGCACAAACTGCATAGTCCGTCCAAGGCGTTCCGCAACCGCCGGCCGGTGCCGGCCAGAGTCGCGCGGAGTCGTCCTTGCCGGTCATGGGACTCGCGGGCCGTGGCGGGATTCTGCCGGGGCTGGCACAGGTGGCATAGCGAGGCGATGGCGGAAAACCGGAAGATGGGCCCCGGCAGACATCCGGCCTGCGGCCGAGTCTTCCCCAGACGGCGGAACTCACCGGCTACCGGGTTCCCCAGGGCCGCTGGGCGGATGGTTTGCTACGGCCGGCGGGCGTTATCCGCCGGCCATCCCGAGATTGTCTTGGCAGGCCCACCCCTGCCGGGAGGGGTGCACGCCTTCCCCCCTCCGCGACGGCCCACCTGGCCCGAGTGGACGTGCACCCCGGATTATTCCCCTCCGCACCCCCGGAGGGACCCTCCGCACCCCCGGAGGGACAAAGCGGCGGCCCGGGTCCACCCCACCGGGGCTGCCGGACATGGCTGGCAGGCCAGGAGACATGGTTCGGTATCGTGTAAGCAGCGCACCGGATCGGCAATTACCCTCCACCTCCCGCTTTCCCACCTGCGGCGACCGGCCCACCCCGGTCGCCGCTTTTCTTTGTGCGCCGTCAGCTTGCGTCGTCAGCGGCCGCAGAAGCCGCAGCCGAGCAGGGCGTCGGCCTTCGCCTTCTGGCCGGCGTCCAGCGCGGCATAGAAGGGGCCCGCCGCCGCCTGCAGGTTTTTCAGCGCGGCGAGATGGCTGCTCATCCAGCGCACCCGCGCCGCCAGCGCGTCGGGCAGCGCTTCGGCCTGGCCGCGATCGCCCATCATGGCGCCGGGCCTGATGGCATCGGGTTTGCCGCCGCCATACATCGCGGCATGCATGTCATCGGCCATCGCCTGCAAAGCGGCGGCGAAGCTGTTCCATTGCGTTTCCTGGGCCGCCGTGACGCCGATCTCGGCCTTGATGAAGGCGAGCATGCCGGCGGTATGGCCGCCCATCATGCCCCAGCCCGGCATCATGCCGGCGCCGGACATCATGCCGTAGCCCTGCATCATGCCGTAACCGTAACCGGAGTTGGCGCCGGGGCCGTAGCCCGGCATCATCGGCATCGTGGCGGAACCGCGGCCCATCGGCGGGCCGCCCTGCGCCAGTGCGGCGCCACCGCCCAGCAGGCAGCCGGCCAGCAGGGCCGCCGCCGCAATCGCATGTCTGGTGTTTTTCATCGCACAACCTCCATTGCATGGATGATGCGGCGATGATCGGCGCCGCATGGCGGCGGGGCCTTGTTGCAGATCAATAAAAACACGAAAGGCGCCGGATCGCTCCGGCGCCTTCGGCGGAAAACCGCGATGTAGTCCGCGCGTTACTTGATGCCGGCGGCGCGCACGATGCCGTCGGTGATCATGCGGGCGGCCTCGTCGGTGCCGACCCAGCCGGCCGACTTCACGAACTTGCCCTTCTCGAGATCCTTGTAGTGCACGAAGAAATGCTCGATCTGCTGCAGCAGGATCTCCGGCAGGTCCTCGTAGCTCTTCACGTTGGTATAGAAGGGATGCAGCTTGTCGACCGGCACGGCGATGATCTTCTCGTCGCCGCCGGCCTCGTCTTCCATCTTCAGCGCGCCGATCGGGCGCGAGCGGATCACCGCACCGGCCACCACCGGCACATGGCTGACCACCAGGATGTCGCAGGGGTCGCCGTCGTTCGACAGCGTGTGCGGAATGAAGCCGTAATTGGCCGGGTAGAACATGGCGGTATGCAGGAAGCGGTCGACGAACAGCGCGCCGGAATCCTTGTCGAGCTCATACTTCACCGGCGAGCCGCCGGCCGGAATCTCGATCACGGCATTGAGGTCGTAGGGCGGGTTCTTGCCGACCGATATACGGGCGATATCCATGACTTGCGGTCCTTGGGACGGTTCTGTTGGGGTGGGCGGCGCTTTTTTCGCAGATGCAGCAGAAAACGCAACGCTCCCGGTCTCAATTATTTGGTTACGCTGCGGCATCGGGGCTGACGGCGCCGGCCCCGCGCTGCTATGTAAGTATCTGTCAGAGGTGGAGGAATCCCATGCATCGCGAGCGCAATGTCAAGATCGTGGCCACGCTGGGGCCGGCCTCGGCGGCGCCGGACCGGATCCGGGCGCTCTTCGCCGCCGGCGCCGATGTGTTCCGCCTGAATTTCAGCCACGGCAGCCATGACGACCACCTCGCCACCCTGCGCGCCGTCCGCGCGCTGGAACACGAGCTCGGCCGGCCGATCGGCCTGCTCGCCGACCTGCAGGGCCCGAAGCTGCGGGTCGGCCGGTTCGCCGGCGGCAGTGTCGATCTGGTGCCGGGCCAGCGCTTCCGCCTCGATGACGATGCGGCGCCGGGCGATGCCACCCGCGTGCAACTGCCCCATGCCGAGGTGCTGGGCAGCCTGAAACCCGGCACCGAAATGCTGCTGGACGATGGCAAGCTGCGCCTGCGCATCGCCGCCTGCGGGCCGGGCTGGGCCGAGGCCGAGGTGGTGGTCGGCGGCCGGCTGTCCGACCGTAAGGGGCTCAACCTGCCCGACATGGTGGTGCCGCTGTCGGCGCTGACACCGAAGGACCGCGCCGATCTCGCCTTCGCGCTCGACCATGGCGTCGACTGGGTGGCGCTCAGCTTCGTGCAGCGGCCGGACGACCTGCGCGAGGCGCGCGCCCTGATCAATGGCCGTGCCGCCCTGCTGGCCAAGATCGAGAAGCCGGCGGCGGTCGACTGTCTTGATGAGCTGATCGAGCTGTGCGACGCGCTGATGGTGGCGCGCGGCGACCTCGGCGTCGAGATGCCGTTGCAGACGGTCCCCGGCGTGCAGAAGCGCATCGTCCGCGCCGCGCGCCGCGCCGGCAAGCCGGTCGTGGTCGCCACCCAGATGCTCGACAGCATGGTCAAGGCGCCGGTACCGACCCGCGCCGAAGTCTCCGATGTTGCCACCGCGGTCTATGACGGTGCCGATGCGGTGATGCTGTCGGCCGAGAGCGCATCGGGCGACTATCCGGTCGAGAGCGTGGCGACCATGAATGCCATCGCCATCGCGGTCGAACGCGATCCGCTCTATCGCGGTATCATGGATGCCGAACACAATCTGCCGGACCACACGGCGTCGGATGCGATCACCGCTGCGGCGCGCCAGGTGGCCGAGACGATCAATGCGGCGGCCATCGTCACCTATACGATGTCGGGCTCGACCGCGCTGCGCGCCGCGCGCGAACGGCCGCGGGCGCCGATCCTGTGCCTCACCCCGCTCGGCAGCACCGCGCGCCGGCTCTGTCTCGCCTGGGGCGTCAACGCGGTGATCTCGCCCGATGCCATCGATTTCGGCGACATGATCGACAAGGCCACCGCCATGGCGGTCGACCGCGAGCTTGCCAAGGCCGGTGACGACGTGATCGTCACGGCGGGCTTCCCGTTCGGCATGCCGGGCAATACCAACGTGTTGCGCATTGCCCGCATCGGCACGGCGGCCTGACCGCAGTCGCTACAGCGTCTGTCCGTCGATGCGCCGGCGCAGTTCCTTCAGCTTTTCGGGACCGTCGGCGAGGAAGGGATCGGCGGCCAGGGCGCGGCGCCAGGCGCGCAGCGCCTCGGGCAGGTTGTCGAGTTTTTCCATGATCGTGCCGAGCCCGCTCAGCGCCCCGAAATGGCGCGGTTCGAGCTTGAGGGTGCGCTCGATATCGGCCACCGAGCCGGCATAGTCACCGGCGAGAAAGCGCACCGTCGCCCGCTTGTTGTAGGCCTCGGCATAATCGGGTTTCAGTTCGATCATCGACGAGAAGATCGCGTCGGCCCGCTTGTAATCACCCTTGTCCATCACGGTGATGCCGCCCTTCATCAGGGCGTCGATGGTGTCCGAGCCGGAGACCATCCAGGCTTCCCAGATCTTGTGTTCGATCTGGCGGCCCTCGATCGGGTTGCCGGCGGCATAAAGCTGGTCGAACAGGGCATCGACCGAAGGCTGCTGCGGGGGCGGCTGATTGACCGCGGTCTGTGCTGGTGACTGCTCCGTCGCGGTCTGCGCCAGGCCCGGCAGGGGACTGAGCAGCAGCGCGAAGACAAGCAGTCGGGCGGACAGGCGGCGCATGGGTAAAAAGGTAGGTGGTGCAGGCGGTTCCGGCAAGGGCAGATTTTTTTGCCCGGCCGGGGGAATAAACCGGCGGCCCGGGGGTCTTCCTTTCTGAGCCCGCATGGCGCGGCGCTCGGGACAGGAAGGAAAAATCGATGCTTCGCAATCTGATACTGGCTGCCGCCCTCTCGGTTGGCGTGGCGGCCTGTGCCACCGCGATGACGACGCCGGTCAAGACCGGCGAGACCGCGCTGGGCACCGTGCTGGTCGATGGCAAGGGCATGACCCTCTATACGTTCGACAAGGATACCATGCCGGGCAAGTCGGTCTGCAACGGCCCCTGCGCCCAGAACTGGCCGCCGCTGCCGGTTTCGGCCGGCGCCGAGGCCTCGGGCGACTGGAGCGTGGTCAGCCGCGACGATGGCAGCAAGCAGTGGGCCTACAAGGGCAAGCCGCTTTACACCTGGGTCAAGGACCAGAAGCCGGGCGATACCACCGGCAATGGTTTCCTGAACAACGCCTGGCACGTCGCCAAGCCGTAAGTTGGGGCGTAAGCTGGCGGGTGGCGGCGTCATCGCCGCCCGCCATCCTCCGATACAGAGCGCATGCTGTTCCGCCTCCGCCAGCCGCATCCCATCGAAGCCGAAATTCCGCGGCTGCGGCGCTTTGCGCTTGCCCTGACCCGTGACCGGGCGGCGGCCGACGACTTGGTGCAGGACTGCCTGGCGCGGGCGCTGGCTGCCTGGGCGACCCGGCGCGAGGCCGATGCGCTGCATGCTTGGCTGTTTGCCATCCTGCACAACCTGTGGCGCAGCCGGCTGCGCCGCGAACTGAACCGGCCCGACCGCTTCGGGTTCGACGACATGGATGACGAGCCCACGGCGAGCGGCGGGCAATGGGAGGCGCTGCAGTTGCGCGATCTCGAGGCCGCGCTGGCCCTGCTGCCGGAAGCCCAGCGCGCGCTGCTGCTGCTGGTGGCGGTCGAGGGGCTCAGCTATGAACAGGCGGCGCGGGTGCAGGACATTCCGGTCGGTACCGTGATGTCGCGCCTGACCCGGGCGCGCGAGCGCCTGCGCAACCTGATGGACGGCCAGCCACCGCATGCTACGGATGACAGGCATGGCGGCAGGCCGGTGCATCTGAGGAGAGTGAAATGACGGGCGGCTTCGCATCGCCGGTCCATGAGGCCGATCTGCATGCCTATGTCGACGACAGGCTGTCGGCGGGAGAGCGCGTGCGCGTCGAGGCGCATCTGGTGACGCATCCCGAGGATGCCGCCCGGGTGGTGGCCTGGCAGCGCCAGACCGAAGACCTGCGCGGGCATTTCGCCGCCGGCCTCGACGAGCCGGTACCGGCGGCGATGGCCGCCGTATTTGCCCGCCCGCAGCCCGGCGCGGCTTTCTTGCGCGGTGCCATGCGCGTCGCCGCCGTGCTGCTGGTCGCTGCAGTTGGCGCCGGGGCCGGCTGGTGGGGGCGCGGCTGGCTGATGCCGCAGCAGCCGGCGATCGTTGCCGCGCTGCCGCAGGAGGCGGCGCGGGCACATCTCGTCTACAGCAGCGAGGTGCTGCATCCGGTCGAGGTGCCGGCGAAGGAAGAAAAGCATCTGGTGGCCTGGCTGTCGAAACGGCTGGGCAAGCCGCTGCAGGTGCCGTCGCTGACCGGCCAGGGCTATGCGCTGGTCGGCGGCCGGCTGCTGCCGGCGGCCAGCGACAACACTGCGGCCGCGCAATTCATGTACGAGAATGGTGCGGGCCAGCGGCTAACCCTCTATGTGCGGGCCGGCGAGCCGGCCGGGGATACCTCGTTCCGCTTTGCCAGCGAGGGGCGGGCGGCGGCTTTCTACTGGGTCGATGACGGTTTCGGCTATGCGCTGACCGGCGAGGCGGGTCGCACTGCACTGCTGCCGCTGGCGCGGGTCGTCTACGAGCAGCTGACCCGCTAGAGGGTCAGTTCATCTCAGGCCGCCCATTATTTCAGGCCACATTGGCGCAGCAGATGCGTGGTCAGCGGGCTGGCCGCGTCGGCGAGCGGAAACAGGATGTCGAAATGGTTGGCCCCGGCAATGCGCATCAGCTGCGCCGGCGTGCCGGCATCGCGGCAGGCCTGGTGGAATTCGACGCTCTGCGCCTGCCAGCCTTCCGGCTCGGCATCGCCCACCGCCACCAGCACCGGACCGGACAGTTTCGGCGCGAAGCGCGCCACGCTGTTGCGCCGGGCCATGGCATCGTCGAGCCGGATTTCGGCATTGACGCTGACATGCAGCACGGGTTCCAGCTCGTAGACGCCGCTGATCAGGCCGAGCGAGGCGATGGCGGGCTTCGGCCCGAGATCACCGGGCCAGGGCGCCGCCGCCAGCATGGCGGCGAGATGGGCACCGGCGGAATGGCCGATCACATGTAACTTTGCCGGATCGCAGCCCCAGCCGGCAGCCTTGCCGGCGCAGTGCACCAGCGCCTCCTGCATCTGCCGCACGATGACATCGAGCGTGACGGCAGGGCAAAGGTCGTAGTTCAGGTTTACGGCGACACCGCCGGCGTCAACCACCGGTCCGGCGACGAAGCTGAAGCTTGCCTTGTCCAGTCCGCGCCAGTAACCGCCATGGATCAGCAGCACCAGCGGCGCATCGGCCTTCGGCTGTGCCGGCCGGTGCAGATCATAGGTCTGCAGCGGGCCGGTGCCATAGCGCAGGTCGTATTCGCCGGGCAGCCGGGCGCGGGCCGCTTCGGCGCGTTCGGTCCAGCCGGCGAAGAAGCGGTCGTAATCGGTGACGGCGGCGCGCGGATTGAACTGCGCCTCGATCTGCTCCGGGGTCAGCCGGCGCCAGTCGTAGCGGCCGCTCATGCCGCACCATAGGTGCCGGCGACACGGGCGCGCGTCCTGGCCAGGGCCAGCACGATGTCGATGGTTGGCGTGGCGATCTTCAGCTTGCCGGCCAGTTCGGCGATCACGCCTAGCAGGGCGTCGATTTCCATCGGGCGGCCACCTTCCAGATCCTGCAGCATCGAGGTCTTGTGCGGCCCGACGCGCCGGGCGGCGCCGATGCGTTCTTCAATGGTCATCGGGAAGGTGATGCCAAGCGCCTCGCCGATCTGCTGGGCCTCGGCCATCATGGCGCCGACCACGGCTTGCGCATCCGGGTCGCTGGCCAGGCCGCCGAGCGTGCCATGGGTCAGCACACTGACCGGGTTGAAGGAGAGGTTGCCCCACAGCTTGGTCCAGATGTCCTGGCGGATGTTGTCGAGTACCGGGGCGTCGATGCCGGCGGCGGTCAGCGCCTGGCTCAGGGCCGTCACGCGCGCCGAACGGCTGCCGTCCGGCTCGCCGAGCGGCAGGCGGTTGCCGCCGCCATGATGGATCACGCCGGGGCCTTCGACGGCGCCGGCGACCCAGACGACGCTGCCGATGGCGCGCTGCGGGCCGATCAGGTCCCATTGCCGGTTGCCCGGGTCGACGGTCGCCAGCCGGGTGCCGTCGAGCGGGCCGCCATGTTTGTGGAAATACCAGTAGGGCACGCCGTTCATCGCGGTGATCAGCGGTGTGTCGGGGCCGAACAACGGCAGCATCTTTTCGGCCATGCCGGGCACCGCCGGCGCCTTCAGGCTGAGGATCACCGCATCCTGCGGGCCAGCTTCGGCCGGGTTCTCCGTGCAGGCCGGCTGCACTGTGAAGCTGTCTTTCGCGCTGTTCACCGTCAGGCCGCGGCTGCGGATCGCATCACGATGGGCGCCGCGCGCGATCAGCGTCACGTCATGGCCGGCCCGCGCCAGCAGGCCGCCGAAATAGCCGCCGATGGCGCCGGCACCGACAACGGCGATTTTCATGGGCGCAATCTTCATACTGAATCCTCGTTCGGCTTGTGATGGGCCATCCAGTTGGACAGCCGCTCGCGGTCGGCCGCCGAGGCCCACAGGCCGCATTTGGTGCGGCGCCACAGCACGTCGTCGGCCTCGCGCGCCCATTCACGACGCATCAGGTAGTCGACCTCGCGCGCATAAAGCCCGCCGCCGAAGGCCTCGCCGAGATCGGCCGTGGTTTTCGCATCGCCGAGAATCTCGGCTACGGCTACGCCATGTCGGCGGGCAAGGCGAGCCAGCCAGGCCGGATCGAGCTGCGGATGGCGCTGCTGCAGGTCGGCGACGAAGGTCGCGAAACTCTTGCCGCCGAGATCACCGCCGGGCAGCGGCGTGCCGCCCGACCATGGCTTGCCGAGTTGCGGGTAGAACGGCGCGATTTTCTGCATTGCGTGTTCCGACAGCCGGCGATAGGTGGTCAGCTTGCCGCCATAGACCGACAGCAGCGGCGCTTCCTGCTTCTGGGGCGAACCCGCATCGAGGTCGAGCACATAGTCGCGGGTGATTGCCGAGGGGTCGTTGTCGCCATCGTCATACAACGGCCGCACCCCGGCATAGGACCACACGATGGCATCGCGGGTGACCGGCTGGCGGAAATACTCGCTGGCCGCCGACAGCAGGTAGTCGGTCTCTTCCTCGCTGATGCGCGGCGGCCCGTCGAGGCGGTCGAGCTGGATATCGGTGGTGCCGATCAGCGTGAAGTCGTGCTGATAGGGGATGGCGAAGATGATGCGGTTGTCGGCGTTCTGGAAGATGTAGCAATGGTCGCCATCGAACAGCCGGCGGGTGACGATATGGCTGCCCTTGATCAGGCGCACGCTGTTCTTCGGCGTCTGGCCAAAGGCACCGGTCAGGGTTTCGCGCACCCAGGGGCCACCGGCATTGACGATGCCGCGCGCCGTCACCTCGCGGCTGGTGCCGGAGACCTGGTCGGTCAGCGTGACATGCCACAGGCCGCCGTCACGGCGGGCAGCGGTGACCGCGGTCCGGGTGAAAATCTGCGCGCCGAGCCGCCGGGCATCCATGGCGTTGAGTACGACCAGCCGGGCATCGTCGACCCAGCAGTCGGAATATTCGAACCCGCGCTTGAATTCGGGCTTCAGCGGCGTACCGCGCGGATCATTGCCGGTGAAATCAAGGCCAACGGAGCCGGGCAGGGTCTGGCGGCCGGCAAGATAGTCGTAGAGGAACAGGCCGATGCGGATCATCCAGGCGGGTCGCAGGCCGGGGTGATGCGGCAGCACGAAGCGCAGCGGCCAGATGATGTGCGGCGCCATCCGCATCAGCGTCTCGCGCTCGCCGAGCGCCTCGCGCACCAGGCGGAACTCGTAATGTTCCAGATAGCGCAGGCCGCCATGGATCAGTTTGGTGGCGGCCGAGGAGGTGGCGCCGGCGAGATCGCCGCGTTCGGCAAGGATCACCGACAGGCCGCGGCCGGCAGCATCGCGGGCGATGCCGGTGCCGTTCACGCCGCCACCGATGACAAGGAGATCGGCAGGTTCAGACATCATCAATCGACCGTATCTGACAGCCGTGGCTGTCCGGGGAAACCGTGTTTATACGGTCACGCTGATGCGCTGTGCAAGGTTGAGGTCCAGCCGGCCGCGCCAGGCGGTGCTGCGATAGGCCCGTACCGCGGTCACCGTGGCGTCGCGCGAGGGGGCATCCTCCTCGTCGTCGCCCTGGGCGAGCTGCTGGGCATGCCAGGTATTCAGCCCGAACGCCTCGCGCCAGGCCCGGCGGCGTTCCAGATGCGGCGGAACCTGGATTCCGGCCTGCGAGTCCTCGCCACGGTCGGTGCGGCGGCGCAGCAGTTGCGGCAGGATGCCGGCCGCCGTGGCGGTCCGGCCGCCGGTTGCCGCGGCCGCCGAATTGCCCTGGGGCTCGTCCTGGGACTCCCCGGGACTGAAGGGATCGGAGTCGGTACGGGTGCGGCGGGACAGCGCGTCGGCGACAGAATCCGCCTGGCCGCCGCGGAGCGGCACCAGAGCGGTGCTGACGATGGTGCTGACCATGGAATCCCTGTGGCTGTCCGCCGGACTCAAGCAGGGATTCCCTTAAGGACGGGTTAAGCATGGCCCGCCGGCCGGTCACACTATGGTGAGGGCGGAAAACCGCCGCTTTCCCGGGTGCTTTTCAGGGGCGGCGGACGAGGCGGTAGACCTCGATCGGGGCGACCCGGCCCTTCACGTGCAGCAGGCCCACCGGTGGTGGCGGCGGGTCGAGCCGGGCGGCCTCCACCGTCTCGGCGCTGGCCAGCGCGATGAACTGGTCGATGTCGTTCATATGGTCGTGGCCGAGCTGTTCGAGGCGCTGGGCGGTATTCACCGTATCGCCGACCACGGTGAAATTGATGCGGCCCGGCGCGCCGATATTGCCGATCACCACTGGCCCGCTGTGGATGCCGACCCGCATGCGCAGGATCGGCTTGCCCAGCATCAGGCGGCGGGCGTTGTCGGCCGCCATGGCCATACCGATGGCGCGGACCGCGGCGCAGGCATGCACGGCATGGTCCTCGTCGCGTTTGATCGCGCCCCACATGGCCATCACGGCGTCGCCGATGAACTTGTCGACGATGCCGCCCTCGGCCTCGATGCAGGCGGTGACGAGCGCGAAATGCTCGTTCAGCAGGTCGGCGGTTTCCTGCGCGGTCAGCCGTTCCGACATCGCCGTGAAACCGACCAGGTCGGTGAAGACCACGGTGACGTCGCGATGCTTGCTGACATTGACGGCATCCTCGCCCTCGCGCACCAGGCGGTTGACCAGCTTGCGTGGCACGTAGTTGCCGAACCAGCGGAGCGCGGCATTGGCCGAATTGATCGCCTGCGAGGCGTCGTCGAGCTCGCGCAGCCGGGTGCGGCCGAGCGGCGGAGTATCGAAGTCGAGGTTGCGCAACCGGTTGGCGGCGGCGCTGATGTCGAGCAGCGGCCGGCGGATCAGATAGCCGAGGCGCCAGGCGATCAGCAGCGACAGCACCAGGCTGACGCCGCCGACGACAGCGGCCCATTGCAGGCGTTCGACCTCGGTGTCGATCTGATCGAACGGAAAATAGCGGCCGACCAGCCAGGGCTTGTTGCCATACTGGTGCAGCTCGCGATAGACGAAAATCCAGCGCTTGCCTTCTGCCTCGACGATATGGGCGCCGCCGACGCTGAGCATGGCGCGGGCCATGCGGACGTCGGTCCGGCCGGTCCATATCCGGCTGAGGATCGGGTCGTCGATCTCGTCCAGCGTGGGCATCGGCTGCTCGGCCGACAGGTGGTACTGATGATTGATCAGCGTCGGATGCGCCAGCACAAAGCGGTTGTCGTACAGGATGAAGCTGACCGACTGGCCATCGACGCTGCCCTGTTCCAGCAGGCGCGACAGGGTGCCGAGCGAGACCACTGCGCCGAGGCCGCCGATGAATGTGCCATCCCGAACGACCGGCGTGCTCAGGTTGATCAGTGGCTGCTGGAGCTCGGAGCTCCACAGCATCTGGCCCCAATGCGAGCTGGGTTTCATCGCGTTGGCCAGCGCCTGCCGCTTCTGTTCGTCCAGCAGCGCGCCGGCATTGGGCAGATCGGAGAGGATGCCGTGCCGCACGACGATGTGGCCGTCGCGGCGTTCGGCGCGGGTGGCGGCGAGATTGGGGCGCAGCAAGCCGAGGGCGTCAACCTGCGGCAGGCCGTCCAGCGTGGCGACGATGTAATCGGTCAGCCGGCCGATGTCATTGGTGCCGAGCCGGCCGGATTCAAGCCTGTCCCGCAGGGCCTCGACATGCTGCTGCACCGGATCGAGCTGCAGCTCGGTGCGTTCGACCAGCTGGCTGACGATGCGGTCGTTGCGGTCGCGCAGCAGGTCGACCGTGTTCAGCCGGCCGCTGAGCATGGCAAAACCGAAGGCGATGCCGGCCAGCAGCATCAGCAGGCCGACGCCAAGCGTCAGGACAGAGGAAATCGAGGGCCGCAACTGCGGCACTCGCAAGGGTTTCTGCATGGAAACGGTCGGGAGGGTGGCTTGCGGCTCACCCCTTGTTTCGGGCAAGGGCTTCCACCTGCTTGCGCAATTCGTCGAGCTGGGATTTCAGGGTGTCGACCTCGGCCGGCGCCTCGCCATTGGCCGGATTGGCCGCCTTGTCGGCGGCTTCGCCCAGATTGGCGATGAAGGGGTTGAACATGGTCATGGCGCGTTGGAACATCGCCATGTTCTGGCGACCCATTTCCTCGATGTTGCGGAACGGGAACATCTCGCCGAAGGATTCGGCCATATACTGGCGCATCTGTTCCTGGTTGCGCTGGAACGAGGCCATCGAAACCTCGAGATAGCTGGGCACCAGGGTCTGCAGGCTGTCACCGTAGAAGGTGATCAGCCGGCGGAGGAAGCCGATGGGCATCAGGTTCTGCCCCTTCGATTCTTCCTCGAAAATGATCTGGGTCAGCACGCTGCGGGTGATGTCGTCACCGGTCTTGGCGTCCTCGACGACGAAATCCTGACCGTCTTTCACCATCTGGCAGAGATTCTCGAGGGTGACGTAGGAAGAGGTCGCGGTGTTGTAGAGCCGTCGGTTCGCGTATTTTTTGATCTTAATCGCCGGCGCCGACGTCGTCTGGTCTTGTTCGGCCACGTTAACGCGCTCCCTAGCTTCGATGACGGTGCATTTCACTCGTATTCGTTTGTATGCGCAAGCCTCTTGTTGCGGTGCGAAAGACTGGCCGTTAAACGCCGCTTCGTTGTATCTTCAAGGGCATGACTGACCCCGCCGCCCCCGATCCGCAGGCCCTGGCCCGGCAGTTCCTTGACCTCTGGCAGGAACAGGCCGGCCTGCTGGCAGCCGACCCCAAGCTGGCGGAACTGTCCGCCACCTGGCTGACCCTGTGGCAGCGCGGCGCCGATGCCGCCCAGGCCGCCGCCCGCCAGGCCGGGACCGCCGGAACCGCCTGGCAATCCGCCCAGTCACATGCTCCGGGAGGAGGAGGCCATGCCGCAGCACAAAACCCTGCCGGACGGGGTAAAGCGGCCGGGGCCGCGCCCGCTGGCGCTGCACCTGGCGACGGCCAACCTGATGCTGCTGAGCTCCTTCGCCGCCTGGCCGAGTGCGAGGCGCGTATCGCCGCTCTGGAATCCGCTCTTGCAGCCGCGCCTCGCCGCGCTGGCACCGGCCCTCGCCGCCGTCGATCCGACTGAGTTTTCCGCCGCCCTGATGCGGCTCGCCGCCAGCCGCATGGTGGCGATGACCGGCGGCATGCTGCGCTATCGCCGCCACGGCTGGCAGCGCGACCTGGCCGATCCGCCGCCGGTCTGGCAGGAGGGCAGCAGCCGGCTGCTCTCGTATGCTGACGATGGCATCCCGCTGCTGCTGGTCCCCTCGCTGGTCAACCGCGCCTATATCCTCGACCTCGCCGAGGGCCAGAGCCTGTGCCGCTGGCTGGCCGGGCGCGGCATCCGGCCGGTGCTGCTCGACTGGGGCATGCCGGGCGATACGGAACAGCGGTTCGACCTGACGGCCTATATCGCCCGCCTGCGCCGGGCGCTTGCAGCCCTGCATGGGCACGCCGGCCGGCCGCCGATCCTGCTCGGCTACTGCATGGGCGGCAACCTGGCGCTGGCCGCCGCCCTGCAGGCGCCCGACGACGTGGCGGCGCTGGCCCTGCTGGCGACGCCATGGGATTTCCATGCCGGCGGTGCCCATCATGCCGCGCTGGTGCAATCGCTGGCGCCGGCCCTGGTGCCGGAGCAGGGTCCGGTGCCGGCGGATGCGCCGGCCATGCTGGAGGTGGATGTGCTGCAGGGCTTCTTCTGGGCCCTCGATCCGTTCACCGCGCTGAAGAAATTCACCCAGTTTGCCACGCTGCCGCCCGACAGCGACGCCGCCCGCCGCTTCGTGGCGATGGAGGACTGGCTGAACGATGGCGTGCCGCTGGCCGGCCCGGTCGCCCGCGAATGCCTGCTGGGCTGGTATGGCGAGAACACCCCGCCGGCCGGGCGCTGGCTGGTCGACGGCCGGCCGGTGCGGCCGCAGGACTGGCGCAAGCCTGCCCTGGCGGTGCTGCCCGAGCGCGACAAGCTGGTACCGAAGGAGGGGGCGGAAGCGATCCTTTCGCAGCTGCCGCAGGCGGACCGCCTCGACGTGCCGAGCGGCCATATCGGCATGATGGTCGGACCGCGCGCCGAGAGCGGCCTGTGGCAGCCGCTGGCCGACTGGCTGCTGCGTCAAGCTGCCGCTGGTCCGCAGGCGGAGCAAGGCGAGCAGAAAGCCGCAACGCGACGGCCGCAACGGAAACGCAAGCCGGTGATCAAAGCGCAGGCCTGACCAAAATTTCGGCAGCGGCGCCGGCCCTTGCCGCATCTGCGAAAACACCGCTATCGTCGCTGCATGCCGCGTGGCGCCGTTGTTTTCGACAGGTCGGCACCACGCCATCTCGCCTTTGAGGGATCTGCTTCGGATCCCGTCCGTGGAGGAAAAATCATGACCGACATCGTCATCGCCAGCGCGGCCCGCACGCCGGTCGGCTCGTTCAACGGCGCGTTCGGCAGCGTGCCGGCGCATTATCTCGGCGAGGTCGCGATCAAGGGCGCGCTGGATCGCGCCGGGGTGAAGCCCGCCGAGGTGAGCGAGGTGATCCTCGGCCAGGTGCTGACCGCGGCGCAGGGCCAGAATCCCGCCCGCCAGGCCTCGATCAATGCCGGCCTGCCGATCGAGGTGCCGGCCTGGGGCGTCAACATGGTCTGCGGCTCCGGCCTGCGCGCCGTGGCGCTGGGCTGCCAGGCGATCGTCAACGGCGACAGCAGCATCGTCGTCGCCGGCGGCCAGGAAAGCATGAGCCAGTCGACCCATGCCGCCTATCTGCGCGCCGGCCAGAAGATGGGCGACCTCGGCTTTATCGATACGATGATCCGCGATGGCCTGTGGGATGCCTTCAACGGCTACCACATGGGCACCACGGCGGAGAATGTCGCCAAGCAGTTCCAGATCACCCGCGAGGCACAGGACGAATTCGCGGTGAAGAGCCAGAACAAGGCCGAGGCCGCGCAGAAGGCCGGCAAGTTCAAGGACGAGATCGTTCCGGTCACCATCAAGGGCCGCAAGGGCGACACCATCGTCGACCAGGACGAATACATCCGCCATGGCGCCACGCTGGATTCAGTCAAGGGATTACGGCCGGCCTTCCAGAAGGATGGCACGGTGACGGCGGCCAATGCATCGGGCATCAACGACGGCGCCGCCGCCGTGGTGCTGATGACCGCCGAGGAAGCCAGGAAGCGCGGCATCAAGCCGCTCGCCCGCATCGTCAGTTGGGCCCAGGCCGGCGTCGATCCGTCGATCATGGGCACCGGCCCGATCCCGGCCTCGCGTGCCGCGCTGAAAAAGGCCGGCTGGAAGGCTGGCGATCTCGATCTCGTCGAAGCCAACGAGGCCTTCGCCGCCCAGGCCTGCGCGGTGAACAAGGACATGGGCTGGGATACCGACAAGGTGAACGTCAACGGCGGCGCCATTGCCATCGGCCATCCGATCGGCGCTTCGGGTACCCGCGTGCTGGTGACCCTGCTGTACGAAATGCAGCGTCGCGACGCCAAGAAGGGCCTCGCCACCCTGTGCATCGGCGGCGGCATGGGTATCGCCATGTGCGTCGAGCGCGACTGAAGACCATACGACCGGGATGCGGAGGGGGAATTCCGCATCCCGGTTGCTCTGGATCAACCCGCCAGGACAAAAAATAAAGGCATAATCCCGGCGCACTATCTGACAACTAGTACATAACAAGAAGCGAATAACAGGAGGAAGGGTATGTCACGCGTTGCAATCGTTACCGGCGGAACCCGCGGCATCGGCGCCGCCATTTCCAAGCTGCTGCACCAGAACGGCTACAAGGTTGCGGCGGTTTATGCCGGCAACAAGGAGCGGGCCGACGCCTTCACGGCCGAGACCGGCATCCGCGCCTACCAGTGGAGCGTGGCGGACTATGACGAATGCGTCGCCGGGGTGAAGCAGGTCGAACGCGACCTCGGTCCGGTCGACATCGTGGTCAACAATGCCGGCATCACCCGCGACAGCACCTTGCACAAGATGAGCAGCGAGCAGTGGCAGACGGTGATCGACACCAATCTCGGCGGCTGTTTCAACATGTGCCGGGCGGTGATCGACGGCATGCGCGAGCGCGGCTTCGGCCGCATTGTCAATATCGGCTCGATCAACGGCCAGGCCGGCCAGTACGGCCAGGTCAATTACGCGGCGGCAAAGTCGGGCATCCACGGCTTCACCAAGGCGCTGGCCCAGGAAGGCGCCGCGCGCGGCATTACCGTGAATGCCATCGCGCCGGGCTACATCGACACTGACATGGTGGCGGCGGTGCCGGCCAACGTGCTGGAAAAGATCGTCGCCAAGATTCCGGTCGGCCGGCTCGGCCGGGCGGAAGAGATCGCCCGCGGCGTGCAGTTCCTGGTCGCCGACGAGGCCGGTTTCGTTACCGGCTCGACCCTCAGTATCAACGGCGGCCAGCATATGTACTGAACGGCCTGTTACTGAGCAGCCTGTGACGGGCGGCACCATCCTGCCGTCCGGCTCTCCTGGTCGTAGCCGGCAATCATAAATTCGCCACGATTGCGGGCCAGCCTTTTTGGCACAGACAGTCCAGGAGGCTGTGTCATGTCGCTCTCGCTCCGTCGTGTTCTCCGGCCTGCCGTGCTGGCCGTCACCCTGGCCGCCGGCCTTGTCGCGCTGGCGCCGCAGGCTGCCCGTGCCGACAGTTTCTCGTTCAGCTACAGCAGCGGCTGGCATCGCGGCCCATGGTACGGGCCGCCGCCGCGCGGCCATTATCACGGCGCCTACTGGGACCGGCATTACTGGGGCCCGCCGGCCTACCGGCCGCGCGTCGTGATCGTCAATCCGCCGCCGGTGACCTATTACACGCCGCCGCCGCCGGTGGTCTACGCGCCCTATAGCGGCGGCCAGATTTCCGCCGTGCCGGCCTCGCCGGTCTATCAGACCACCGGCGGCCAGTACTGCCGGGAATACCAGGCCCAGGTGATCGTCAATGGGCAGCCGCAGCCGAGTTATGGCACCGCCTGCCTCGGTCCCGATGGCGCCTGGCGGGTGGTGAACTGAACCATTGCATGCGGCGGCCCTGACGGTTTGAATGTCGCGAACCGTCAGGGAGCAGGCCGTGCCAACCGATCAGACTCTCGAACAGGATGTCGCGGTCCATTACGGCCGCGACAATCTTTTTGCCGCCATCGAAGCCGCGCTGGCCGCGGCAGGCAAGGACATGGCGGCACTGACACCGGCCGACCTTGCGCCGGTCGATGAATTCCATATCGGCGGCCGGCCGGCGACGGTGCATTTCGCAGACAGTATCGGCTTTGCTGCCGGTGCGCGCTTGCTCGATATCGGCTGCGGCATCGGTGGTGCCTCGCGCTATTTCGCGGCCGAACACGGCTGCCATGTCACCGGCATCGACCTGACTGCGGCCTATTGCGAAGTTGCCCGCCGGCTTGCCGCGCTGACCGGCCTTGCCGCCCGCACCGACTATCGCGAAGCCAGCGCTCTTGACCTGCCGTTCGATGCCGGCAGCTTCGATGGCGCCTACATGCTGCATGTGGGCATGAACATCGCCGACAAGGCACGCCTGTTTCGCGAAGTGCGGCGCGTGCTGCGGCCCGGTGCGCACTTCGGCATCTACGACGTGCTGCAGGGGCCGGGCGGCGCGCCGCTGTTTCCGGTGCCCTGGGCAACGGGGCCGCAAACCAGCTTCCTTGTTACCGCCGACGCGTTGCAGGCCCTGTTGCGCGCTGCCGGCTTCCAGGTCCTCGCGGTCGCCGACCGCACGGATTTCGCCCGCGACTTCATGCAGGCGGCACGCCGGCGCCAGGCGCAGCAGCAGCAGGCGGAAGGGCAGGGTGCGCCGCCGCTCGGCCTGCATCTGCTGATGGGCCGCGAGACGCCGGCCAAGGTTGCCAACATGGCCCGCAGCCTCGAGGAGGACCGCATCGCCCCGACCGAAATGGTTGCGCAGGCGGTATAGGCTGGCCTCAGCCGCCGGGCAGGGTCAGGGTCGCGCGCACGCCGCCGAGATCCGAACGATCGATGGCAAAGCTGCCACCGTTGATGGCGGCAAGGTCGGTGACGATCCCGAGGCCGAGGCCCCAGCCGGGCATTGCCTCGTCGAGCCGGGCGCCGCGCTGTGCCACGATGGCGGCCTGCTCCGGCGTCAGGCCGGGACCGTCATCCTCGACGGTCAGGATCAGGCGGCGTTCCGCGTTCCGCGCCCCGACGCGGATTTTGCCACGCGCCCATTTCCAGGCATTTTCCATCAGGTTGCCCAGCATTTCCTGCAGATCCTCGCGCGGGCCGTGGAAGACGGCATCGGCGGGAATGGCGATCTCCGCCTCGATATTGCGACTTGCATGGATGCGGTCGAGCACGGTGGCGATTTCCTCGGCCACTGGCCGGGCGGTGCAGCGGCTGCCAAGCGCACGACCAGAACCGGCGGTGGCGGCGGCGCGGCCAAGATGATGTTCAATCAGCCGGGTCATGGTGCGCAGCTGCGCCTCGGCAACCGCGCGGCCGGGCGTGTCGTGCAGCTCTGCCTGCAGCACTGCCAGCGGCGTCTTCAGGCCATGCGCCAGATTGCCGACATGGGTGCGGGCGCGTTCGATCAGTTCACTGTCATGCTCGAGCACGGCGTTCATCGCCTCGGCCAGCGGAGCCACCTCGCGCGGATAGCCGCCGCCGAGCCGCTGGCGGCGGCCGTCACGGATAGCCGTGAGGTCGGTGGATAGCCGGCGCAGCGGCCGCAGTCCGAAGCGGACCTGGATGATAATGGCAACAGTCATGCCGGCGGCGAACAGTGCCAGCGCGGCATAGAGCAACCGGTTGAAGCTGCGGATGCCATCGTTCAGCTCGCGCAGGTCGCCGGCGATCAGCATGTGCACGGGTCCGGCGGCGCCGGGAAAGCGCAGATCACGCTCGACCACCAGCAGTGGCTCGCCCCTGGGACCGGCGATCTCGCGGCGCTCCTCGGCGCCAGCGACATGCACCGGCAGTGTACTGTCCCACAGCGAGCGCGAGCGAATCAGGCGGCCTGAAGGTTCGGCGACCTGCCAGTACCAGCCGGAGAAGACCTGCTCGAAGCGCGGATCGCCGAGTGAGCGCACCAGGCTGACGCTGCCATCGGGGGCGGTTTCGGTCACCGCGATCATTGCGCGCAGCAGAGCGTCGAGGCGGTGGCCGAATTCCTGCACGGCAGACTGGCGGAAGGCGGTGGACAGCACGGCGCCGCCGGCGCCCAGCAGCAGCAGCATCCAGACCAGCGCCGCAGCGACCAGTCGGACGCTCAGCGAGGTTCCCGGCCGCCGCGGCGTGGCGCCGTCGCTCATGCGCCGACCTCGTCGGCGAGACGGTAGCCGAGGCCGCGCACGGTGTGGATCAGGTCCGCCTTCAGCTTGCGGCGGATGCGGCCGATCAGTACCTCCAGCACGTTGGAGTCGTTGTCGAAATGGCGATCATAGACATGCTCCATCAGTTCGGTGCGGCTGACCACGGTGCCGGCATGGTGCATCAGGTAGGCGAGAATGCGGAATTCCTGCGCCGTCAGCTGCAGCGGCACGCCATCGAGGCTGAAACGGCCGGCCAGTGTGTCGAGGCGCAGAGGGCCGCAGTTCAGCTCCGGCTGGGCATGGCCGGCGGCGCGGCGGATCAGGGCACGCAGGCGGTAGACTACCTCGTCCATCTCGAAAGGCTTGGTCATGTAGTCGTCAGCACCGGCCTGGAAGCCGGCCATCTTTTCCGACCAGCGGCTGCGGGCGGTGAGGATCAGTACCGGCAGGCCGCGGCCGGCCTCGCGCCAGCGCTGCAGGATGGTGACGCCGTCGATCTTCGGCAGGCCAAGGTCGAGCACGGCGGCATCGTAGGGCTCGGTGTCGCCAAGATGCCAGCCCTCCTCGCCGTCGTAGGCGACGTCGACCGCGAAGCCGGCGGCTTCCAGGGTCTGCTGCAGGTGCAGGGCCAGTACCGGTTCGTCTTCAATGACAAGAATTCTCATTTGCGGTCATCGCGGTGGCTCGGATCCAGCGGCAGGCCGCTGTGCGCGTCATAATAGACCTTCAGCAGCCGGCCTTCGACGGTGAGCAGCTTCAGTTCATAGACCATGTGGCCGCCATGGCGGCGCTCCAGTTCCGCCTCGATCAGCTGCCCGCCATAGGCAGCTTCGGCGGCGGCGAGGATTTCGCGCAGCGGCTTGATCTCGCCGGCCTCGACGGCGCGCCGGGCGCGGTCGTGGTCGTCCTCGCCGGCGCGGGCCGCCGGGGTGTGGATGGCGAGGGCGAGCAGGCCCGGCAGCAGCAAAAAAAAGCGGCGTTTCATGCCGGCAGCATACGGCCACGAAGCTGAACGGCGGATGAACGTGGCGGTCAGACCCGGTTCAGGCGTTGCCGCCTAGTCTGGCCCCGTCCAACCAGACAGGAGATATCCAAATGTTGCGCAAGATGCTGTTCCAGGGCCTGTTCGCCGCCGCCGTGATCGCCGGCAGCGCCGGCCTTTATGCCATCGCTACCGCCGCCGAACCGGCCCGGATCGCCGCGGCAGGCCAGCCTACAGCGGAAACCGGTGCCGGCACCGGCTACCTGCAGCCGGGCCAGGGCCGTCCCGCCGAGAGCATGCGCGACCGTCGCGAAAGCCGTGAGCGCCACGAGATGCGCGAGCGTGAGAAGCATCAGCGCAGCGGCGCGTATGTCGAGCGGAATGGCATGCAGGACCAAGACGATGACTGAGGCGGGTGCCATGTCGGTGTCGGCGATGCCGGCGCAGGCCCTGCGCCGGCACGCCTTCACCCTGCTGCGGCTGTGGCATGCCGTCTTCGCCGGCGGCTTTCTCGTCGCCTATCTCACCGCCGACGAGGACACTTATGCCATGCACCAGTTCGCCGGCTATGTGGTGCTGGCGGCGCTGGTGCTGCGGCTGGCCGTCGGCCTGCTGACGCCGGTCGGCCATCCGCTGCGCTTGCCGCGCCCCTCGCTGGGCAACCTGCGGACCTGGCTGGCCCGGCGCCGGGGCCGTAATCCGCTTTTTGCCTGGTTCGCCGTGGCCCTGCTCGCCGTTGTCGGCGCGGTGGCGATGAGCGGCGCCATCGCCGACTACCTGCCGCCGGTCGAGCACCTGCATGAGGCAGTAGCGGAGGCGTCGCTGTGGCTCATCTTCGCCCATATCGCCTTCGTCACCGTCATCTACAGCGGCCGCCGCCTGAAGACCTGGCTGGTGGGTCTGCTGTCGCGTCCTTCCGGTCCGGAGATCCGCAAATGAAAATCCTGCCTGTGCTGGCGGCCGTCGTCGCCGCAGCGATGCTTGTCCCGCCGCCCGTCGCTCTGGCTGCCGATGCCGGCCGAGCTGCGATCCTGTCGGATTATGCGGCGCAGGCCCGCGCCGCCGATCCAGGCTTTGCCGGCTTCGCGGCGGCGCGTGGCGAGGTCTTGTTCCGCGGCAGCCGGAGCGGCGGCGATGCGCGCACGCCGTCCTGCACCTCCTGCCATACCGCCGATCCGCGCCAGCCCGGCCGCAATGCCAAGACCGGCCGGCCGATCGCCCCGGCCGCCGTATCGGCCGAGCCGCAGCGCTATACCGATCCGGCGCTGGTCGAGAAGCATTTCCAGCGCGACTGCAAGAGCGTGATGGGACGCCCCTGCACGGCGCAGGAAAGCGGCGACTACATCACCTTCATGACGGGGCAGTGAGGTGGAAAGATGCATGCGGCTGGTTGCCGCCGTCATGGTGCTGGCCGGACTGGTGGCGAGTCCGCCGTTGTTGGCCGGCACGCGGCTGGAGCCGGTTACCGACCCGCTCACGCAGAAAGTCTGTGGCGAATGCCACCTGGCCTTTCCGCCCGGCCTGTTGCCGGCGCGCTCCTGGGCCGCGCTGGTTGACGGCGCCGCCGACCATTTCGGCGAGGACCTTGCGTTACCGCCCGGTGAGGCAGCCCAAATCCGTGCCTGGCTGACAGGGCATGCCGGCGACGCCCCTGTCGGCAGTGCATCGGGTGGCCGCGGCCTGCGCGATTACATGCGCTGGGTGGCACCCGCCGGCACGCCACGCCGTATCACCGAGAATCCGGCCTTCCTGCGTGAGCATGATTTCAGCCCGCGGACCTGGCAGGACCCCAAGGTGATGACGAAGTCGAATTGCCTCGCCTGTCATCCCGGTGCGGCGCAGGGCTGGTTTGACGACGACTGACTGCCGCTCAGCCGATATCCAGAACGATGCGGCCGTCGACCCGGCCGCCCTTGAGGTCGGCGAAGATGGCGTTGATATCCTCCAGTTTCTTGTGATGGATATGGGCCTTCACCTTGCCTTCGGCGGCGAAGGCCAGCGCCTCGGCGAGGTCCTTGCGGCCGCCGACGATGGAGCCGCGCAGGGTGATGCGCTTGAGCACGACATCGAAGATCGGCGTGGCGAAGTCACCGGGCGGCAGGCCGACCAGGCTGATCGTGCCCTTGCGGCGCACCAGGCCGAGCGCCTGGGCGAAGGCGACCGGCGAGACCGCGGTGACCAGCACGCCGTGGGCGCCGCCCCCGGTGGCCTTGATCACCTGGGCCGCCGCGTCGGGCGCGCGCGCATCGACGGCGACATCGGCGCCAAGCGAACGGGCCAGCGCCAGCTTCTCGGCGGCGACGTCGAGCGCCACCACATGCAGCCCCATCGCCTTGGCATACTGCACGGCGACATGGCCAAGGCCGCCCAGGCCGGAAATGGCAATCCATTCGCCGGGGCGCGTCTCGGTTTCCTTGATGCCCTTGTAGGTGGTCACGCCGGCGCAGAGGATCGGCGCCAGCGCGGCGAAATCCGGGTTCGCCGGCAGAAGGCCGACATAGTCGGCGGCGCCGACGGCGTATTCGGCGAAGGTACCGTCGACGCCATAGCCGCTGTTGTGCTGGGACTCGCAGAGGGTTTCCCAGCCGGTGATGCAGTGTTCGCAGTGGCCGCAGGCATCATGCAGCCATGCCACGCCGACCGCATCGCCTTCCTTCAGGCCCGTAACACCCGGACCGATGGCAGCGACGATGCCGGCGCCCTCGTGGCCGGGAATGAACGGCAGCTTCGGCTTGACCGGCCAGTCGCCGTCGGCCGCATGCAGGTCGGTATGGCAGACGCCACTGGCGACGATTTTCACCAGCACTTCTCCGGGACCGGGCTGCGGCACCGGCACCTGCTCGATGGTGAGCGGTTTGCCGAACTGCCGCACGACGGCGGCCTTCATTGTCTGGGCCATGCCTGCATCTCCTGTTTGGTTGCGGCCAGCCTAGGCAGTCGTGCCGGCCACTGCCTTGAGGGAGATCAAGGTCACGGCGCGGCCACAGCATGGTCACCCCCGGCCGGCTGCTAACTGCGGTTTATTGGCGACTGCGGTTTACTGGCGGCTGGACAGTGGCATGCAGGCAGGACGGGAGAAGACATGCAGACCGACGAGACCTATGTCCGGCAGGGCCTGAAACGGGTCGATGGCTGGCTGTTTCCCTACAGCGTCGATTTCATCCGCTCGCTGGCGGCCCTGCAGCGGGATACCGGGATTGCCGGGTCGGTCGGCGAGATCGGCGTGCATCACGGCAAGCTGTTCATCCTGCTGGCCCTGGCGCGGCAGGCCGGCGAGGGTGCCTTTGCCGTCGACGTGTTCGGCGACCAGCATCTCAATCGCGATGCCTCGGGGCGCGGCGACCGCGAGATTTTCCTCGGCAACGTCAGCCGTTGGCTCGGCAATCCGGAAACGGTGACCGTGCTGCAGCGTTCGTCGCTCGAGGTGCGGCCGGAAGACATCCTCGCGGCGACCGGGCCGGTGCGGCTCGCCTCGGTGGATGGCGGCCATACCGAGGACTGCGTCGTCAACGACCTGCATCTGATGCAGGCGGTGCTGGCGCCGGCCGGCGTGGTGATCCTCGACGATTATTTCAACGAATTCTGGCCGGAGGTGGCATCCGGTGTGGCGCGCTATTGCAGCGATCCGGCGGCGCGGCTCAGGCCGTTTGCGATCACGCCGAACAAGACCTATTTCGCCGGCGCCGACGGTGCGGCGGATTTCTACCGCTCGGCGCTGCGGCACAAGAACGGCTATCACTACGAGAAGACCGCGCAGATCTTCGGCCATGCGGTCGATATCTACGGTACCCAACCCTGGACCTTCTCGCTGAAGCGCCGGCTGATGGAAACCGTGCGGCACAGCCGGTTCGGCCCGCTGGCGCGCCGCGTCCGCGCGCAGTTGCGCCGCGCGTAATGTCGTCGCGACAGATGCGGGATAAATGGCTGGGGCGGGAGGATTCGAACCTCCGCATGGCGGTACCAAAAACCGCTGCCTTACCGCTTGGCTACGCCCCAGCAGGCGCCCTTTGTTGCGCAGGGCGCGGCGCGGGCGGACAATAATCGGCGGCGGCGGCAATTTCCAGTGTCAGGATTGCTGCCGGCAGCGCGGTTTTTCAGGGATTCTGGCTGACGATCTTCCAGCTGCCGTCGGGCTGGCGGCAGGCCTTGCCGTAGCTCGGCACCGGCTTGCTGTCGACCGTGCTGGTGCTGCGATATTCGCGGCAGTAGGGCTCGGGTGCAGCAGCCACGGCGGGCGCCGGGGCAGGTGCCACGACGACCGGCGGGGGCGCCGGCGCGACGACCACCGGCGGCGGGGCCGGTTCGATCACCACCACCTCGTGGCGCGGCGGATGGCGGTAGTAATAGGGCGGATGCCGGTGCCAGTAGGGCGGCGGCGCATCATGCCAGACCACGATCTCGTCGGCGCGGGCTGCCGGTGCCGGGCCGACCGCGATGGCAACACCGAGCGTGGCGGCGATGATGGCAAGGAAAACGGCGAAATCGGTGCGGGCGGACATGATGGCAGGCATCCGGCTTGAAGGTCGTTACCGTGTCCACACGGCGGTGCGGCCAGAATCCTGCGCGAAGGCGGCTGCGGCAATTGCCGGCCGGATTAATTTTCCTTGAGGATCAGCCGGCCGCGGTGGCGGCGACCCACCACTGCGGATGGGCGCGGGCGAGGCTGCGGGCGGCGATCTCCGCCTCGCGCTGGCCGGCGAACAGGCCGAAGCAGGTGGCGCCGGAGCCCGACAGCCGGGCCAGCAGGCAGCCGCCCTGGGCCGACAGCGCGGCCAGCACCGGGTCGATTTCGGGCGCGAGGAAGCGGGCCGGGGCCTCGAGGTCGTTGCGGCGCGCCCGCAGCAGCAGGGCGAGGTCGGCGGCACTGCCGGGGCGGCGGTCCAGCGGCATCGGCGGGCCGAAGCGGCCGGCCAGCGCGGCAAAGACCTCGCGGGTCGGCAGCGCCACGCCGGGATTGGCCAGCACCAGCCAGAACGGCGGCAGGGGCGGCGCGGGCGCCAGGGTCTCGCCGATCCCGGTCATCATGGCAGCGCGGCCCTGCAGGCAGACCGGCACGTCGGCGCCGAGCTGCAGCGCCGCCGCGGCCAGCGCCTCGTCGTCGATGGCGACGTTCCACAGGGCGCGCAGGCAGTGCAGGGCGGCGGCGGCATCGGCCGAGCCGCCGCCGATGCCGGACGCCACCGGCAGGGTCTTGTGCAGGGCAAGCGCGGCACCGCGCGGATTGCCGGCGGCCATGTTCATCGGCTGCAGCAGGCGGGCGGCGCGCAGCACCAGATTGTCGTCGCCGGCTTCCTGCAGGGCCGCCGCCTGCGGTCCGGCAACGGTCAGCTCGAGCCGGTCGGCCGGCGCCGCCGTCAGGCGGTCGCAGGCCGCCGCATCCTGGGCGAAGACGACCAGGCTTTCGAGCGCATGATAGCCCGCATGATCTGCTGTGCCGTCGCGCCGGCCGGTGACATGCAGGAACAGGTTGATCTTCGCCGGTGCCAGCCGGCTCAGCCCCGCCGCCGGCATGGCTCAGTTCTTGGCCGCGACCGGATCGAGCCCGCTGTCGACCTTGCGCTGCAGCTGCAGCTGCAGCTCCTGCTCGGGTTTCAGCCCGAGTGCGCGGCGCCACTGGAAGCGGGCTTCCTCGTGGCGGCCGACCCGCCAGTAGGCGTCGCCGAGATGGTCGGTGATCACGGCGTCACCGCCGCGCAGCTCGACGGCACGCTCCAGCTGGTTCACCGCGTCGCCATAGCGGCCCTGGCGGTACAGCGCCCAGCCGAGGCTGTCGATGATGGCACCGTCATTGGGGCGCAGCGCCGCCGCCCGCTCGATCATGCGGGTGGCCTGCTCCATGTTGCGGTGCATGTCGACCCATGAATAGCCGAGGTAGTTCAGTACCGACGGCTGGTCCGGCTGCAGCTCGAGCGCCTTCAGCATGTCGGCTTCGGCCTTGTCCCACTGCCTGGCGCGCTCATAGGCGATGCCGCGGCCGAAGAAGATGGTCCAGTGCCGCGGTTCGACATGGTCGATATTGGCAAGTGCCGCCGTGTAGTATTTCGCCGCATCGTCCCAGCTTTCGCGCTGGCGGTAGAGATCGGCCAGCGTCAGCAGTGGCCGCGGGCTTTTCGGATCGGCCGCAGCCGCCGCCTTCAGCACGCGCACGGCTTCATCGGGCCGGCCGAGCTCGCTGATGCACCAGGCGGCGCGCAGCCTGGCGGTCTCCGTATAGGCCGAGTTCGTCGAGACGGCGCTGTAGGCGCGCAGGGCGTCCTGCCAGCGGTCACGGCTTTCGTAAATGTCGCCGAGCAGCATGCGGGCGTCGTCGAGGTCGGGGCGCAGGAACAGCGCCAGCTGCAGGTGCAGCTCGGCCAGCTCGCCGCCGTCGCCGCGGCCGAAGGCCGACGCCGAGGCGAACATCGCTTCGGCGAGACCGTCGACGGCGTTGCTGAGCAGCGGCACCGGCGCCTGTTTGTTGCCGGGTTCGAACTGCTTCAGGGCATGCAGCAGGATCGGATTGTCGGGATTGAGCGCCAGCTGCTGGTTGAGCAACTGGCGGGCGTCGCCAGCGCGGCCATGGCGTTCGAGAAAGCTGGCATAGGCGCCGACCAGCCGGGTGCCCGGCCGTTCGGTGCCATCGATGGCCTCGCGATAGGCGGCATCGGCCGGCTCGACCTGGTTCAGCATGTCGAGCATCAGCGGCTTGAGATGCGCGACCACGCCGCTGAGCAGCGGATGCCGCTCCAGCTTCTGCAGGTTGGCCATGGCATTGTCGGCGTCGCCCTTGCCGGCATAGGCAAAGGCCGCCAGCAGCGGATTGAAGGCGGCATGGATGCCGGTATTCGGGCCGTCGGCCACCAGCTTCAGCACGCCATCATAATCGCGCGCCAGCATGTGCGAGGCGGCGTCGGTCATGCGCGGCAGATAGTCGCCGGGATTATGCTGGCGCAGCGCCGGCACCAGCGTGGTGGCCTCGGCGACGCGGCCGTCGGCCAGCAGGGCGAGGAAGGCGCCCTGGGCGAGCAGCGAGCTGTCCGGGTCTTCCTGCAGGGCCTTCAGGTAATAATCGGCGGCCAGGCCGTTCTCGTTGGTGATGCGCGCGTGACGGGCGGCAAGGAAACTGCCGTAGGGCGATTCGAGGCCATCGCCGCCCCGGGGCGAGCCGGTCATCATGCCGCCATGGCCGCCGCAGGCGGCGAGCGGCAGCAGCAAGGCGCCGAGCAGCAGCGCCTTGCCGAGGGCAGGGCGCTGCCTCAGGCGGCGCGGCCGCGGATCGGTGGGACGGAGGGGAAAGTCATGGGTGCTGCGATCTGTGGCCATCGGTCTCACATGTTCGGGTAATTCGGACCGCCGCCCCCCTCAGGGACGGTCCAGTTGATATTCTGCGCCGGATCCTTGATGTCGCAGGTTTTGCAGTGGACGCAGTTTTGCGCATTGATCTGGAAGCGCGGATGGCTTCCGTCGTCGTCGCGCAGGACCTCGTAGACGCCGGCCGGGCAGTAGCGCTGCGCCGGTTCGTCGTAGAGCGGCAGATTCTTGGCGATCGGGATCGTCGGATCCTTCAGCTTCAGGTGGATCGGCTGGTCTTCCTCGTGGTTGGTATTCGACAGGAAGACCGATGACAGCTTGTCGAAGCTGATCTTGCCATCCGGCCTGGGATAAGCAATCGGCTTGCAGTCCTTCGCTGGCTTCAAACTCTCGTGATCGGCCTTGGTGTGATGCGTCGTCCACGGCACCAGGAAGCCCAGCCCGAGGTCGTTGAGCCACATATGGATGCCGCCCAGCAGGGTGCCGATCCACATGCCGTATTTCATGCCCGGCTTGACGTTGCGCACTTTCCACAGGTCCTTGAAGGACCAGGAAGCGCGGAAAGCCGCCGGATATGCCGCCAGTTCATCGCCGCCGGCCGCACCGGCCTTCAGCGCCGCAAAGGCGGCCTCGGCGGCCAGCATGCCGGTTTTCATGGCATTGTGGCTGCCCTTGATGCGCGGCAGGTTGACGAAGCCGGCGGAACAGCCGATCAGCGCGCCGCCCGGGAAGGTCAGTTTCGGGATCGACTGCAGCCCGCCCTCGTTGATGGCGCGGGCACCATAGGAAATCCGCTTGCCGCCCGCGAAGAAGGGCGCGATCGACGGATGCGTCTTGAAGCGCTGGAATTCGTCGAACGGCGAGAGATACGGATTCTGGTAATTCAGATGGATGACGAAGCCGACCGCCACCTGGTTGTCTTCCAGGTGATACATGAAGCTGCCACCGCCGGTCATATTGTCGAGCGGCCAGCCCTGGGTGTGCATCACCAGGCCGGGCTTGTGCTTCGCCGGATCGATCTGCCACAGCTCCTTGATGCCGATGCCGAATTTCTGCGGATCGACGCCGTCGCGCAGATTGAATTTCTGCATCAGGCCCTTGGCCAGCGAGCCGCGCACGCCCTCGGCGATCAGGGTGTATTTGCCGCGCAGCTCGACGCCCGGCGTATAGCTCGCCTTGTGTTCGCCGTCACGGCCGATGCCCATGTCGCCGGTGGCGACGCCGACCACTTCGCCCTTGTCGCCGTACAGCACCTCGGCGGCGGCGAAGCCGGGAAAGATTTCGACGCCGAGCTCCTCGGCCTGGCTCGCCAGCCAGCGGCAGACATTGCCCAGCGAGACGATGTAGTTGCCGTGATTGCTCATCAGCGGCGGCAGGGCGAAATTCGGAATGCCGATATGGTTCGCCGCGGTCAGGATCATGAAGCGGTCATCGGTGACCGGCGTGTTCAGCGGCGCGCCCCTGGCCTGCCAGTCCGGGATCAGCTCGTTCAGCGCGACCGGATCGATCACCGCGCCCGACAGGATATGGGCGCCGACTTCCGAGCCCTTTTCGATCACACAGACCGAAACGTCATGGTCTTGGTCGGCAGCAAGCTGCTTCAGGCGGATCGCCGCAGCCAGCCCGGCCGGGCCGGCACCGACGATCACCACGTCATATTCCATCGATTCACGTTCGGACACGGGGCACCTCTGCAGCGGGTCTTTTTTTATTCAGGGCGTCTTTGCTTGACGCTGCCTGTCTGCTTACCAGACTATGGGGGTCAAGCCAACGGCGCCACACCCTGTCCCGCCCCATGAACGTAACGGAAGCCACTGATTTGACGCCCAGTTTGCTCGACGTGCTGCTGTTCTATGCAGAGGCGGGCTGCGACGAGGCGATCGGCGACCAGCCGGTCGACCGGACGAGTCTACCTGCGCCGGCGGCCCGCCCGGCAGCCACCAGTCTGCCGGCAGATCGTGGCGGTCCCGTGGCGGGGGCGCGAGCATCCGCACCCGTCCCGGCGGCCGGTCGGCCCACGCCGATGCCGCCCGCCGCGGCAGCCCGGGCGGTACTCTCCGCCCAGGAGGCGGAAAGTGCGGCCAGCCGGGCGGCGGCGGCCTGCAATACCATTGCCGAACTGGAAGCCGCCATCAAAGCCTTCGACGGCTGCAGCCTGAAGGCCACCGCCACCAACACGGTGATGGCGCGCGGCAATCCGGCGGCACCGCTGATGATCATCGGCGAGGCGCCCGGCCGCGATGAAGACGCGCAGGGCAAGCCCTTCGTCGGCGAGAGTGGCCAGCTGCTCGACCGCATGCTGAAGGCGATCGGCCGCGACGAGGATACCGTCTACATCAGCAACATCCTGTTCTGGCGGCCGCCGGGCAACCGCGACCCCTCGACCGAGGAAATCCTTGCCTGCAAACCGTTCATCGAACGGCTGATCGCGCTGGTGCGGCCGAAGCTGATCGCCTGTGCCGGCAAGCATGCTGCGGCCACCTTGCTCGGCACCACCCAGGGCATCACCCGCATCCGCGGTCGCTGGCAGGAATACCGCCGCGACGATCTGGTCATTCCGGCGATGCCGCTGCTGCATCCGGCCTATCTGCTGCGCCAGCCCGGCGTGAAGCGCGAGGCCTGGCATGACATGCTGATGCTGGCGGAAAAGCTCGCCGAGCTGGAGCGCTGAGATGAGCGAGGTCAGCCTCGGCGGCGCCCGGCCGCTGTTCTACGGCTGGCTGGTGGTGCTGGCGGCCTTCCTGGTGATGTTCGGCGCCTTCGGCGCCGCCTATAGTTTTCCGGCGTTTTTCCTGCCGCTGAGCAATACCTTCGGCGCCTCGCGCGCCACCGTGTCGCTGGTCTTCTCGGCCGCCGGTTTCCTCTATTTCATCCTCGGCGCCGTCAGTGGCCCGCTGGCCGACCGCTTCGGCCCGCGTCTTGTGGTCGGCTTCGGCATGGCCTGCACCGGGCTTGGCATGATCGCCGCCAGTTTCGCCGACAGCCTCGCCGCCATCGTGGTCTTCTACGGCATCGGCATCGGCGTCGGTGTCGGCTTTGCCTATGTGCCGGCCATCGGCACGGTGCAGCGCTGGTTCATCCTGCGCCGCGGCCAGGCCTCGGGCTGGGCGGTCGCCGGCATCGGCATTGGCACCATGGCGGCACCGCCGCTGGCTGCTTTCGTCATCGACCAGTACGGCTGGCGCAATGCCTATGTGGTGCTGGGTATCGGCGTGCTGCTCCTTGGGGCCGTCGCGGTGCTGCTGCTGCGCGGCAGTCCGGCCGAGATGAGCCTGCTGCCCGACGGCGCGGCGCAGCCGCCGCAGACCACCACCCCGGCCGGACCGCCGCCGGGCCTGCCGCTCGGCGTCGTGCTGCGCCATCCGGTGTTCTGGCGCTTCTATCTCGGGGCCGGCCTGTGCTGCCTCGGCACCTTCGTGCCCTTCGTGCATCTGGCGCCCTTTGCCCGCGATCATGGCCTCAGCCGGCTGGAAGGCGTCTGGCTGGTCGGCCTGATCGGGGTCGGCAGCACGCTTGGCCGTTTCGTGCTCGGCGGCGCCGCCGACCGCATGGGGCGGGGCCGGGCGGTCGCCCTGGTGATCCTGCTGACCGGGCTGGCTTTGCTCTACTGGCTGACTGCCACCGGCTTCTGGACCCTGGCAATTTTCGCGCTGGCCTTTGGGCTGTTCTACGGCGGCTTCGTCGCCCTGGTGCCGGCCTACGCCGTCGACCTGTTCGGCCTGCGCGCGGCCTCGTCGGTGATCGGCGTGCTCTATACCTCGGTGGCCTTTGGTACGCTGACAGGCCCGACGCTGGCCGGCTGGGCCTTCGATACCACCGGCAGCTACACTTGGCCGATCGTGGTCTGCGCCGCCGGCTGCTTCGTTGCCGCCATCATCGTCGCGCGCCTGCCGGCGCGGCTGACGACCTGAACCGTCACTGTTCCAATAAAACCACAGGTTGTTTCTGGTCGCGACAGGCCGTAATTACTTGTTCCTTAACCATTCTTGGGCTATCCGAGGCAGCGATGCGACTGACTGCCAGCCAGACCCGCCGGGGTGGACGGGGAGGTGGGTGGGGTGCCCGTGTGCTCGCCTGTCTCGCAGTTACCACCCTTGGCCTTGCCACGATTCCCGGCGCCTCTGCCCAGCAGGTGGCCCGCGAGACGCTGTCGCCCGCGCCGGCGACGGCCACTGCTGCCGCCGACTACCAACTGCCGTCCGTCCTCTCGGATGCCGACATCGACCGCTACCAGCGCATTTTCGACCTGCAGGCCGATGGCGACTGGAAGGATGCCGACCGCATCATCCACCAGCTGCATGACAGACTGCTGATGGGCCATGTGCTGCATCAGCGCTACATGCATCCGACCGCCTATTACAGTTCCTATGGCGAACTGGCTGCCTGGCTGCGCGAATACCGCAACCTGCCCGGCGCCGACGAGATCTATCATCTCGCGCTGAAGAAGAAAGGCCGCCGCGACAGGGCGCCGCTGGCGCCCGTCGGCGCCGATCTCGGCGATTTCGACGGCGACCCGGGCCTCGTCGCCACCACGCGCCGGCGGTCGCAGCCGAAGGAGCGCGATCCCGCCCATGCCCGCGCCATCGCCCATGCGGCGGGGCAGTTCAATGACCTGCTGCGCCGCGACCAGCTGACCCGCGCCGGCGAGATGCTGGACGAGCGTGGCCTGCGCGCCAAGATGAGCAAGTCGGAGTACGACGACTGGCGCCGCCGGCTGGCCTGGATGTGGATTCTCGAAGGCGACGACGAGAAGGCGCTGGCGCTGGCCGCGCCGGCCGCCCAACGCTCGCGCGACCTGGTGCCGGAGGCCGACTGGGTCGCCGGTCTCGCTGCCTGGCGGCTCGGCCGCTACGACAATGCCGGCCATCATTTCGAGCATCTCGCTTTCAACAAGGCGGCGCTCGGCTGGGACCGTGCCGCCGGTGCCTGGTGGGGTGCGCGGGTGATGCTGCGCCTGCGCCAGCCGTCGGAAGCGATCCGCCTGCTCGAAGTCGGCGCCCGCGAGGAGCGCACCTTCTATGGTCAGCTCAGCCTGGCCCAGCTCGGCGAGGATTCGCCGCTGTCGTGGCGGCCGCCGCCGCTCGACGATGCGCAGGTGAAGAAGCTGATGCAGATTCCCGCCGTGCGCCGCGCCGCCGCGCTCAGCGAGATCGGCGAGGCCGCGCTGGCCGACCGCGAGATGACCCGCCTGTTCGCCCAGGCCAGCGACGATCTGGCCGGCAACCTGCTCGCCCTGGTCAGCCGCATGCAGACCCCGGCCGCCGCCATGCGCATCGGCGTCGCCTGGTACAATGTGAAGGGCGAGAGCTGGGACCATGCGCTCTATCCGCTGCCGCCGTGGGAGCCGGATGACGGCTATATCGTCGACCGCGCGCTCGTCTTCGCCTTCATGCGTCAGGAAAGCGCCTTCAACGCCCGTGCCATGAGCCCGGTCGGCGCCGCCGGCCTGATGCAGCTGATGCCGAATACCGCCGGCGCGGTGGCCGGCGACCGGTCCTTGCGCAGCAAGCGCAGCCGCCACAAGCTGTTTGCGCCGGAATACAACATCGACCTCGGCCAGCGCTATCTGCAGACCCTGCTGAAAATGCCGATGGTGAACGGCAACCTGATGTACCTGGCGGCGGCCTATAACGCCGGCCCGGGCAACCTGCAGAAATGGCTGCGCGCCAATCCCGACATCTCGGCCGATCCGCTGCTGTTCATCGAGACCATCCCGCTCAGCGAGACGCGGGTTTTCGTCGAGCGCGTGCTGACCAACTACTGGATCTATCGCATCCGCATCGGCCAGCCCGACACCAGCGTGACCCAGGCGATGACCGGCGGCTGGCCGGTCTACCGCGCCTTTGATCCCGACGTGACACGCACCGCGCAGCGGAAGTAAACTCTGCCGGTCTTACCGGCAGGAGGTTTTCCGTGACCGTTGCTCCCCAATCTTCAAGTGATCGGTCTTTCATCGATGTCGACGGCAGGCGGCTGTTCGTGCCGGTGCGCATTGCCGTGCTCACCGTCTCCGACACCCGCACGGAAGCCGATGACAAATCCGGCAACACGCTGGCCGAACGGCTGACCGGGGCCGGCCATATCCTCGCGGCGCGGGCCATCGTGCGCGACGATGTGGCGGAAATCCGCGCCCAGGTGATGAACTGGATCGGGGACGAGACCATCGACGTGGTGCTCTCGACCGGCGGCACCGGGGTGACCGGCCGCGATGTGACGCCGGAAGCTTTCGAGGGCCTGTACGAGAAATCGATCCCCGGCTTCGGCGAGCTGTTCCGCATGCTCAGCTACCAGAAGATCGGCACCTCGACGATCCAGTCGCGCGCCACCGCCGGCGTGGCCAGGGGCACCTATCTGTTCGCGCTGCCCGGCTCGACCGGGGCCTGCAGGGACGCCTGGGACATGATCCTGAAGGACCAGCTCGACTATCGCCACAAGCCCTGCAATTTCGTCGAGCTGTTTCCGCGCCTGCGCGAGCACGAGCGCCGCAAGTAACGGCCGCCGGCCGCCCTATGAACTGGCTCTACGGGTTTCGCGCAATCTGGCGCTGACATGGGGGCCGCTGCTGGGGTAATCGGAAGCTCGCTTCAGTCCAGTTCAGGAAAGTCCCGATCCATGTCCGATATCGTGATCCGTCCCGTCGCCGCCAGTGACCGCACGCTGTGGGAGCCGTTGTGGCTCGGCTATCTGGCCTTCTACGAGAAGACCGTGCCGCAGGCCGCCACCGAATTCACCTGGAAGCGCCTGCTCGATCCCGCCAATCCCATCGAGGGGCTGCTGGCGGTGGCTGCGGACGGCACGGCGCTCGGCCTGGTGCAGTATCTGCATCATGCGTCGACCTGGAGCATCGGCGGCAATGTCTATCTGCAGGACCTTTTCGTGGTGCCGGCGGCGCGCGGCCAGCGCATCGGCCGCCGCCTGATCGCCGCGGTCACCGAGGCCTCGAAGGCCAAGGGTGCCGCCGTGCTCTACTGGCAGACCGAGGAATTCAACGGCACGGCACGGCGCCTGTACGAGCGCGTCGCCAAGCGGGCGCCCTTCGTGCGCTACAATATCGAGCTGTAGGCGCCGCCTTCAGGCCTTGTCGGATTTGAGCGTGATGACGCGGCCATCGACGGCGAAGCGTCCCCAGCCCTGGTGGTGGATGGTCTTGGGATTCTGTTGCGCCGGATCGGTCCAGGCCTGCACGACTTCCAGCACGAACATGTTGTAGCGCGGGACCATCCGCGTATCGACGACACGGCATTCGAGATTGGCGAAGCACTCGCCGATCAGCGGCGCGGTGATTTGCGCCGCCGGCAGCGGCGTCAGGCCGATGCTCGAGAATTTGTCGGTGTCGCGGCCCGAGCAATTGCCGACCTTCACCACCTTGGCTGCCAGGCGGCGTGCGGGGATTGCGATCACGCATTGCCTGGTGGCACGCAGCGCCGCGAAGCTGTGATTGCCGCTCGAGACCACGCAGCCGACCAGCGGCGGGGTGAATTCCATCATCATGTGCCACGACATGGTCATGACATTGGGGCGGCCGGCTTTCGTCGCCGTGGCCAGCAGCACCACGGGACCGGGTTCCAGCAGCTGGTAGACATTGCCGAGGGGGAGGGGCTTCAGCTTGGCCATGCAGAGCAGGCTAGCGCCAACGGGATCGGCCGTGGTTGCGGCAGATCAAGGGAAAGCATGGGGTGAAAATCCTATTATAATCATTATTCTTGAAATGTTCTCATTGCTATGGCAGGGTCACGGCCATGAAAAAGGTCGTCGCCCGCGCCATTTCCACCGCCGCCGATCATGCGCATCCTGATGCCCGGCGCGGCCGCGGCGCCATCTCCAGTGTGCGCAGTCGCTACGACAGCGAGACGCGCCAGGCCGAGGATGACGGCTGGGACAATCTGGAGGAGGCCGAGCCGCTGAAGACCGTGCTGCATGAAGACAGCACGCGGCACATCATCGCCTGGAACAAGTCGCCTGACATTCCCTTCGACCGTTCGATCAATCCCTATCGCGGCTGCGAGCATGGCTGCATCTACTGCTTTGCACGGCCGAGCCATGCCTATCTCGGCTTCTCGCCCGGGCTGGATTTCGAGACGCAGATCGTGATCAAGCCGCGCGCGGCCGCATTGCTGCGCCAGGAACTGGCGGCGAAGGGCTACAAGGTGGCGACGCTGTCGATGGGGACGAATACAGATCCGTACCAGCCGACCGAGCGCGAGCAGAAGATCACCCGCAGCATCCTCGAAGTCCTGCTGGAGACCCGGCATCCGCTCGGGATTGTGACCAAGAATTTCCTCGTCACGCGGGATATCGACATCCTGTCCGAGATGGCGAAGCTCGGCCTGGTGAAGGTGTTCCTCTCGGTCACCACGCTCGATCGCAAACTCGCGCGCGCCATGGAGCCGCGGGCGTCGACGCCGCCGAAACGGCTGGAGGCGATCCGGCTGCTCAACGAAGCCGGGGTTCCCGCCGGGGTGATGACGGCGCCGATGATCCCGGCACTCAACGATATGGAACTCGAACGCATCCTCGAGGCGGCCCATGCCGCCGGTGCCCGCGAGGCGGGCTGGGTGATGCTGCGCCTACCCTGGGAACTGAAGGAGCTGTGGCGCGAATGGCTGCAGGTGAACTATCCCGACCGTGCCAGCCGGGTGATGAAGCTGGTGCAGGAGGCACGCGGCGGCAAGGACTATGTGCCGCAGTTCGGCGGCCGCATGCGCGGCGAGGGCGTCTATGCCGAACTGCTGGCCCAGCGGTTCGCGCTGGCGGTCAAAAGGCTCGGCATGAACGAGCGCCGGCTGCGCCTGCGCAGCGACCTGTTCCGGCCGCCGCCGGCCGACGCCCGGCAGGGTCGGCTGTTCTGAGGCTCTTGACCTTCCCATATGGGCAGGCTCTATGCTGATCGGATGATGCGGCTTTCCCTGCATAGACGGTTTGCCCTGCACAGACTGGCGGCACGTGTGCTGGCGGCCCCGTTGCTGTTGGCTCTGGTGCTGCTGGCGCTGGTTGTCGTGCCGCCGCTGGCCTTGGCCGTGTCGGCCGGGGTGGCGGTCGCCACAATGCAGGCCACAATGCAAGGCGGCCATGAAGCTGCGGATGACTGTGCCGCCCATCATGCCGGCGGTCCTGATGCGGCCGTCCGCCCGGCTATGCCGGTGAAGGCCGCCGATCATCCCTGCAAGACCGGCTGTGCCGCCTGCGATACCTGCATCTTCGTGCAGGCGGTGCTGCTGCCGTCCGCCGTGCCGCTGCGGCCGCGCTTGGCCGCCGTTGTGCAACCGGCCGATGTCCCCGGCCTGCGCCTGACCCGGCGCAGTCATCCGCCCCTGCGTCCGCCCAGCATCTGACCGACCGCCTGCCGGCGGCAATTCCGCGCCGGCATTCCGTCGTTTCACCGATGCATGAGGCCAGTGATGCCCGTTTTCCGTAAACCTGCGGGGCCCGCACGCCGTCTGGCGGCCGCCGCCCTGCTGTTGCCCCTCGTCGCGGCCGGCTGTGCCGCCGCCGATCCCGCCCTGCCTGAACTTCGGACCACCACCGCCAGTCCGGCCGTGTCGGCGCCGGATTCCGCTTTTGCCGGCTATCAGGCCTTTGCGCCGGACGCGCGCGATCCATGGCAACAGGCCCAGACTGCCGGAGACGGCATGGCCATGCCGATGGACCACGGCATGATGGATCACGGCGCAATGCAGCCCGGCATGAACATGCCGATGCAAATGCCCATGACCATGCCGATGGCACCGGCCACACCGGCACTAGGGAGGTCGCCATGATACGGGTGTCTCTATCCGCGCCCCGGCCCACCGCTGGCCGGCTCGGCCTTGTCCTGCTGGCCGCCGCCCTGCTGGCCGGCTGCGCCGACAGCATTGCCGGCAAAGGCTTTGACGAGGCGGCGCAGACCGCCGGCGCCGCGCTCGGCCGCCAGCCGGTCTGGATCCGCAGCGACGAGGATCGCGCGAAGGCGCAGGCCCGCGTCGCCGCCCTGCTGCAGAAGCCGCTCGATCCCGACGACGCCGTCGAGATCGCGCTGCTCAATAACCGCGGCCTGCAGGCGCGCTACGCCGAGCTCGGCCTCAGCGCCGCCGATCTTGCCCAGGCGAGCCGGCTGCCCAATCCGGGTTTCAGCTTCAAGCGGCTCAGCAGCAACGGAGATCTGGATATCGAGCGGCAGTTCAGCCTCGACGCCATGGGCGTGCTGACCCTGCCGATCCGCCATGCCATCGAGAAGCGCCGCTTCGAGCAGGCCAAGCTGAAAGCCGCCAACGACATTCTCGTCACCGCCGCTAATGTGCGGCAGGCCTGGTACCGCGCGGTGGCGGCGCAGCAGGCGGCCGTCTATGTGGGGCAGGTGAAGGATGCCGCCGAGGCCCGCGTCGATCTTGCCCGTCGCATGCGCCGCACCGGCAACTGGAGCCTGCTCGACTATGCGCGTGAGCAGGCCTTCTATGCCGAGACGGTGGCCCGCATCGCCCGGGCGAAGCTTTCGGCGGCGGCCGAACGCGAACGGCTGGTGCGGTTGCTCGGGCTGTATGGCGGCGATCTTGCCTTCACCCTGCCCGAACGCCTGCCCGACCTGCCGGCGGCGCTGCAGGATACCGGCGATCTTGAAGCCAGGGCGCTGGCCGAACGGCTGGATATCCGGGCCGGCAGGGCGGAAGTGGCCGGGCTGGCCGCCTCGCTTGGCCTGACCCGCACCACGCGGGTCATCAACGTGCTGGAGACCAGCTACTACCGCAACAGCCTCTCCGGCCAGTCGCGCCAGACCGGCTATGAAATCCGTCTCGAGGTGCCGCTGTTCGACTGGGGCGATGCCAAGGTCGCCCATGCCGAGCAGACCTACATGCAGGCGGTCGACCGGCTGGCCGAGCAGGCGGTCAACCTGCGCTCGGAACTGCGCGAGAGCTACGGCGAATACCAGACCGCCTGGGATCTGGCGCGGCATTACCGCGACGAGATCATTCCGCTGCGCCAGAAAATCTCCGACGAGATGCTGCTGCGCTACAACGGCATGCTGGTCAGCGCCTTCGACCTGCTGGGCGATGCCCGCGAGCAGGTCGACAGCGTCACCGAGGCGATTGCCGCCCAGCGCGACTTCTGGCTGGCCGAGACCAGCCTGCGCTTCGTCACCCTTGCCGATACCGGCCGCCCCGACAGCGCTCCCGCCCTGTCGCTTGCCGCCCGCAACTGATCCCGAGGAGCTCCGCCATGATCACCCGTCGCAATCTGATCGCCGGCAGCGCCATGCTCGGCGCCGCGGCTGTCGCCCGTTCCGCCCTGGCAGCCCTGCCCGAGCCGGCCTATCCGGTCGGGCCCGGCACGGCGCCGCCGCCCACGCCGCCGAGCGGCCGGCCGTTCCACCCGGTCGTCACGCTGAACGGCTGGTCGGCGCCCTGGCGCATGAACGGCGCCTGGAAGGAATTCCATCTCGTCGCCGAACCGGTCACCCGCGAGATGGCGCCCGGCATGACCGCCAACCTGTGGGGCTATAACGGCCAGTCGCCGGGGCCGACCGTCGAGGCGGTCGAGGGCGACCAGCTCCGCATCTTCGTCACCAACAAGCTGCCCGAGCATACGGCGGTGCACTGGCATGGCCTGCATCTGCCCTGCGGCATGGATGGCGTCGGCGGCCTGACCCAGCCGCAGATCCCGCCGGGCAAAACCTTCGTCTACGAGTTCACCGTCAGCCGCGCCGGCACCTTCATGTACCATCCCCATGCCGACGAGATGGTGCAGATGGCGATGGGCATGATGGGCCTGTTCATCGTGCATCCGCGCGATCCGGCGCAGCGCCGCGTCGACCGCGACTTCGCCTTTCTTGCCAATGCCTTCGACATCGATCCCGGCACCTACACGCCACGGGTGGCGACGATGACCGAGTTCAACATGTGGTGCTGGAACAGCCGGGTGTTCCCCGGCATCGACCATCTGGCGGTGCGGCGCGGCGACCGCGTGCGCATCCGCATGGGCAATCTGACCATGACCAACCACCCGATGCACCTGCATGGTTACAGCTTCTCGGTGACAGGCACCGATGGCGGCTGGGTTCCGGCCTCGGCGCAATGGCCCGAGGTCACCACCGACATTCCGGTCGGTGCCATGCGGGCGGTGGAATTCGATGCCGATGTGCCGGGCGACTGGGCCTTCCACTGCCACAAGGCGCATCACACCATGAACGCCATGGGCCATACCGTGCCGACCATGATTGGCGTCGACCAAGCGGCGGCGATGAAAAAGGCAGCGACGCTGATCCCGGGCTACATGGCAATGGGCGCCGGCGGCATGGCCGATATGGGGGCGATGCAGATGCCGCTGCCGGAAAACACCCTGCCGATGATGACCGGCACCGGGCCGTTCGGACCGCTGGAGATGGGTGGCATGTTCAGCGTGGTGAAGGTGCGCGACGGGCTCGCGTCCGGCGATTACCGCGATCCCGGCTGGTACAAGCACCCGCCGGGCACCGTGGCCCGCGAATGGACCGGGTCATGAGCCGGCGGCGCCTGGTTGCCGCCGGCGCGATTGTCGCTGGCCTGCTGCTCGCCGGGCCGGTCGCGGCGCATGGGCCGGAACCCCATGGTGGTGCGCCGACCGGTCAGCCCGGACGCCCCGGCACACCGGCACGGGTCGTGCGGATCGAGATGGCGGAACCGATGCGGTTTATCCCCGACCGCATCACGGTCCGACGCGGCGAAACCGTCCGTTTCGTGTTCAGCAATTCCGATTATCGCGACCATGAATTCGTCATTGGCGATATGGCCGCATTACAGGCCCATGCCGAGCAGATGCGCCGGCACCCCGGCATGATGCACCGGGAAGTCAATGCGGTCACCGTATCGCCGTGGAACGAGGGCGAACTGCTCTGGCATTTCACCCGGCCGGGGCAGGTCGATTTCGCCTGCCTGATTCCGGGCCATTTCGAGGGCGGCATGCGGGGTGTCGTGATCGTCGAATAGCGGCGCCGGCCGCCGAGAGCCGGCTTACGGTCGCATGAACTCGTAGTCGCGGTCTTCCAGGTTGTCGATCACGAACATCAGTTCCGAGCGGATGTCGTCGGGCTTGCGATGCTGCTTGAGGATGCGCACCGCTTCCGTGATCAGGGTGCCGGCCACGGTCTCGGGCGGGATCGAAGCTGCCTGTGCCTCCGCCAGCAGAGCGGCGACATGACGGCTGACAAGTTCATAGGGCGTGGTCATCGGGGTACTCCAGATGGCTTGCGTTAGGATGGCATGGCAATGGCCGCGGCTGGCGCATCCACCAGTGCATCGGTCGCCATCGCGCCGGCCCACATGGCGGCGAGCGCGATCCAGGCGGTGAGCGACAGGACGGACGTACCGCTGACCCCGGCGCCGATGGCGCAGCCGCCGGCCAGCATGCCGCCCATGCCCATCAGCGCCGCACCCAGCAGATAGCGGCGCATCGAGGCGGCACCCTCGAAGCCCTGCAGCTTCAGCTCGCGGGTGACCAGGGCGGCGAGAAAGGCGCCGAGAAAGACGCCGGGCACCAGGCCGGTCTGGAAATCGGGCCGGCGGGCGGGCTCCAGCACGGCCATCAGCAGTTCCGCCGAAGGGCCGGTAAAGGTGATCGCCTCGATGGTGACCGGATCGAAGCTTGCCTGCGACAGCGCAGTCGTGAAGACCCAGGCGAGCGGGATGGCAAAGCCGACGCCGGAGGCCATGACCAGCACGCGGATACCGACCCGGTTGCGGATCGCGAAGATCAGCGCGGTGATGGCGGCGAGCAGTCCGAGCGCGAGCCCGGCGCTGTCGCCGAGACCGAGCCAGGCGGCGATCTCGATATTGCGGCCGCCGGTATAGGACGCCGTGGTCCACCAGCCGGCGATGGTGGCGCGCAGAGGGGCGAGCAGGCCATGCAGCGACATCTGCGCGGTGACGGCAAAGACGAGGCCGGACAGCAGCGAGCGCAGGTTGCCGGTCGCCGCCAGCACCAGCATGCGGCCCGAGCAGCCGCGCGCCAGCACCATGCCGCAGCCGAACATCAGGCCGCCGATCAGCGCGCCGGAAATCGAGCCGGGTACCGCCAGCATGCGGGCCTCGGAGAGATCAAGCAGGCCGGCGACGCGCAGCGCCTGGGTCCAGAACAGGGCCGTGCCGAAGGTCAGCAGCCAGACCGAGCTGCGCGGCCCGATGCCGCCGGGCCGCAGCCCGGCCTTCAGACAGTCCCGGCCGAATTCCACCGTGGCGGCGCGCAGGCAGAACCGGCTCTGCTGGGCGGCGATGCCGAACACCATGCCGATGGCCAGGCCGCCAAGCGCCGCGGCACCGGTTTCACCGGCTAGGGCAATCAGGCGTTCGGTCAGGAAGGAGAGGTCCATGGACGGCCCCGGTGGTCAGATCCGGAGCCCATCATGACGGTTGGCGCCGGCAGGGCCTTGATACGGGTCAATCAGGGAAGGCTGTCCCCCCTGGTCCGCGGATTTATTGCCGGGATATCCCGGCGCTGGCCGGCCCGGGGACGGGGGCGGGATTACGCGGCGGGCCTGGTCGCTGTCTTCTTGATGCTGCCGCGCTCGTTGACGATGTCGTTCAGCTTGCCGACGCGGGCTTCCAGGCGGGCGATGTCGAGCATCAGTTCGGCGATCTTGCGATGGTATTCCCGGGTCTCGACTTCCATCGTTTCCATGCGCTTCTTGCGCCGGGTCAGTTCGCCGGTATTCCATTCATAGGCGAGGCTGCGGCGGCGCTCGGCGCTGCGTGCCATCAGGCCGACCAGCACGATGCCGGGAATCCCGATCAGCCAGAAGCCCAGAATTGCCAGAAAGTCGGTCATGCTCGATATCCTCGGGCAGCAGCGATTATGCCGCTTTCCTTTGTTTTATGTGGTGTTACGGCCGGCCGTCCATCGGGAAACGCCGGAGCGGCGGCAAATACAAGATGGGATGGAAACGGATTTTTCGCAGCAGCAAGCTCCGGTTGCCGTCCGCTGCCGGTGCGGGCGTTCCGGGACGGCTGATACAACCGGCTCGACGCGAGTCGGCTGGTGACTCAGCCGGCGACCGGAGTCTCGGTCAGCACGTCCTGTACCATCTCGGGCAGCAGGGCGATGTGCTTCAGGGCCGCCTTGAGTCGCGCCCGGTCGCGTTTCGGCAGGGCCGCGGTATCGACCCGGCTGCCCGGTGCGCGGCCGGCGGCAAGGTCGGCGATCTGCTGGCGCAGCACCAGGGTCAGCAGCAGTTCATGGGCGTCGACCAGTCGTGAGAGATCCTCGTCGCCGAGCGGGCTGCGCGGGCCGGCGCAGACGGCGCGCAGCCGGGCGCCGGTGCCGGTTTCGGCAATGCCGCGGGCGAGCGCCATCATCCGCGCGGCGCTGACCAGCGGCAGCAGGCCGCCGAGCTTAAGGTCGACGCGGCCTTCCTTCTCGCGCAGGCGGCCGAACAGGCCGATGGCGGGATGGATCTGCGCCGTCTGTTCGGCCAGCAGGCGCAGGAAGGCACGGCTGCCACGGGCAGCGGCCAGCGCCTCGTTGCGCAAAGCCTCGCCGAGCCTGAGCGCGCCATGCACCGGCCGCAGGTCGTAGAAGATGTCGACATTGAGCAGGGCTTCCGGCGCCGGGCGGCGGATCCAGTCGGTGACGCGGGATCGCCACTGGCCCTGGTTGCCACGCCAGCCGGTATTCTTCGCCATCACGCCGCCCTTGCAGTAGGGGATGCCGGCCTCGTCGAGCAGGGCGGCGATGCGCTCGCCGGCGCGGGCATACCAGCCGTCATCCTCGGTGCTGCCGGCATGGATGATGGCATTGTCCTGGTCGGGGCTGAGCAGGCTCTCGCCGCGGCCGCCGGAGCCGAGGATCAGCATGCACCAGGGCGCCGGCGGCGGTTCGCCGGCCGCTGTCATCTCCGCCTCGACGATGGCAGCGGCGCGCGCGGTGATATCGGCATAGATGCCGCTGATCACGGCGGCGATCTCGACGGCACGGCTGCCCTCGCCAAGCAGGGTGGCGGCCAGATCGGGCAGGGCGGCACGGGCGCGGGCCAGTTCGGCGGCGTTGCGCGCGACATCGAGGCCATCGGCAATCACCTGGCCTTCCAGTGCACGCAGCCGCAGCAGGGCGCGGGCCGAGACCATGCCGGTATAGCGGCCGGCATCGTCGGTCACCGGCAGGTAGCGCAGGTTCAGCCGCCGCATGCGGCCGATGGCGCGGAAGACGAAGGCTGTCTCGCTGATCGCCACGATATCGGCGGTCATGATGTCGGCCGCGGTCAGCCGCAGGGCGGCATCGCCGTGGCGGCCGAGCGCGCGGGTGACGTCACGCTCGGTCAGGATCCCGGCATGCTGGCCATAGCGGTTGCGCACCAGCAGAGCGCCGCGCTCGTCATCGGCCATGCGCTGCGCGATCTCGGCCAGCGTCGCATCCGCGGCGATGTCGCAGGCGGGCTTGCGCATCACCTCGGCGACCCGGCGGCGATAGGGTTCGAGGTCGGCCGGATGCACCGGCATCATGGGGTCATGGTCAGCCATGGCGTGGACCGCCCGGCGGCAGCAGGTCGTCGACGGCCCAGCCGATCCGTCCCTGGCTGTGCAGCAGGTCGCGTTGCCGCGCCATCAGGGCGCGTGCGGCGCCGAGCGTGGCAACACCGGCCTGGCCGAGTGCCGGCAGCAGGCGGGTCCAGATGCGGGCCGTCGCTTCGGCATCGCCGAGCGCGGTATGGCGGCCGTCGATGGCGACGCCGAAATCCTCGGCGACGGTTTCCAGCGTGATGCTGGCAACCCGCGGTCGCAGCCCGGCATAGAGCAGGCCGATATCGAGCACGGCGGCCGGCGGCCGGAAAGGCAGGCGGACACGCTCGGCCTCATGGCGCAGGATGGCGAGATCGAAGGCGATGTTGTGGCCGACCAGCACGCGGCGCTGCCAGTAGGCCAGCAGGGCCGGCGCGACCAGCGCAAACGGCGGCGCAAAGGCGATGCTGGCGTCGGTCAGGCCGTGGATGGCGCTGGAGCGGGCCGGGATTTTCACGCCGGGATGTACCAGATAGTCGAGCGCCGGCACGGCTTCGGGATGGCCGCCGCGCAATTGCAGGGCGCCGAGCGAGACGATGCGATCACGCCGCACGTTCAGGCCGGTGGTTTCGGTATCCAGCACCACGACCGGCAGGCTGGCCAGCGGCTCGTCGGCCGGCAGCAGAGGATGCGCGGGCAGGGCGCGCGGCGGGCTGCGCATGCCGGCCAGCAGGCGGCCGATGCCACCGATCAGCCGCTGGCGCATGGCGTCAGCTGCCGCCGTCCGCCAGCAGGGCCGCCGTCAGCGCGGCACGGTCGAAGCGCTTCAGCATCTGGCTGTGCATCGCCAGGGCATGCAGGCGCAGGTCGCCGAGGATGACCTCGCGGTCGTTGCGCTTGAGGCGGTCATGCAGCGGTACGGTCGTGTGGATCAGGACCGCCGTCTCCTGCACCGCCGCATCGGGCGACACCGGCGGCGCGATGCGTGCGGCACGGAAGCGTGCGGCAAAAGCTTCCAGGCGATCGGTCCAGTCGGTCCGATGCGGCGGCACATGGCCATTGAGCCAGAATGGATAGAGGCCGGCGATGCGGTCGGCGAGCGCCTCGCGCAAAGCAGGGTCGTCCGGACGCAGATAGCCTTCCACCAGGACGAGGGTATCGCCGAGCGTGCCGGCATAGGCCTCCCAGCGGCACAGCTCGACGCCGTCGCGGAACGCCGGCTCGGTCATCAGCTTCTCGAAATTGGTGACCGTCTTGACGCGGCAATAGCCGAAGACTGTCTTCTGCGCCAGATAGGCGGCCTCACCGGTCACGAAGGCTTCGAGTTCCGCGAGGCTGGCGACGCCGGGCGGGAAAAAGAACGCTTTGGTGCGCTGCAGCAAACCTGGTTGTGTAACGCCCATCCTGACTGCTCCCTCCGGCGCCTTCGACGTTTGTCTAATGCGAAGGCCTGACGTTTATCCCGTATTTTTCATTCTGTCAGATGCGGGGCAGGCGAATCAATCAGATCGCAGGTTCCGCCATAACGATAACTCAAAGGGGCAGGAGCGCTTGCATGTCTGACCTATCACCCGAAAAAGCACAGGCCTACTGGACACGAACGTCCGGCCTGATGTGGACCATGCTGGGAATCTGGTTCTTTTTCAGCTTCGTGATCCACTTCTTCGCGCCGCAGCTTAACACTATCCGCATCATCGGTTTTCCGCTCGGCTTCTACATGGCCGCGCAGGGCTCGCTGATCGTCTTCGTCATCTCGCTGTTCTGGTTCGCCTCGAAGCAGAACGCGATCGACGAGGAATTCGGCGTCGCGGAAGACGAATAGGGAGGGGGACGCCATCATGGCAAACAATACACAAGGCGGGGGTCGGAGTTTTATCGACAACCTCGGCAAGATCTACGGCATCTACACCGGCGGCTTTGCCGCCTTCGTCATTTTCCTCGCCATCCTCGAACAGATGGGCGTATCGAACCGGATCATCGGCTATCTGTTCGTGTTCCTGACGGTCGGCGTCTACGCGCTGATCGGCATCCTGTCGCGCACCGCGGAAATGGGCGAGTACTATGTCGCCGGCCGCAAGGTGCCAGCCTTCTACAACGGCATGGCCACCGGGTCCGACTGGATGTCGGCGGCGTCCTTCATCGGCATGGCCGGCTCGCTCTACCTGCTCGGCTACGACGGCCTCGCCTTCGTGCTGGGCTGGACCGGCGGCTACCTGCTGGTGTCGATCCTGCTGGCGCCCTACCTGCGCAAGTTCGGCCAGTATACGGTGCCCGACTTCCTCGGCGCCCGCTACGGCGGCAACCTGGCCCGCTTCTGCGGCGTGATCGTGCTGGTCTCGGCGTCGTTCACTTACGTGACGGCGCAGATCTTCGGCGTCGGCATCATCGCCTCGCGCTTCCTCGGCATCTCCTTCGAGGTGGCGGTGTTCGTGGGGCTTGCCGGCATCCTGGTCTGCTCGATGCTCGGCGGCATGCGGGCGGTGACCTGGACCCAGGTGGCGCAGTACATCATCCTGATCGTTGCCTACCTGATCCCGGTGGTCATCCTGTCGGCGAAAGTGACCGGCGTGCCGATCCCGCAGCTGATGTACGGCCAGGCCCTGGAAAAGATCGAGGTACTGGAAAAAACCATCGGCGTGGTCAAGGGCCATACGGCGGTCTTTGCCAATGCCAAGGGCGAAACCAGTTTCATCGATGCGGTCAACTTCTTCGCGCTGATCCTCTGTCTGATGGTCGGCACGGCGTCGTTGCCGCATATCCTGATGCGCTACTTCACCACGCCGAGCGTGCGTGAGGCGCGGCAGTCGGTGGCCTGGAGCCTGTTCTTCATCTTCCTGCTGTATTTCACGGCGCCGGCCTATGCGGCCTTCGCCAAGCTGGAAGTGTACCAGAACGTGATCGGTGCCCAGGTGGCCTCGCTGCCGGCATGGGTACATTCGTGGGGTGATATCGGCCTGGTCGGTGCCTGCGACGCACCGAACGCGGCTACTATCTACGCGATGTGCAAGGGCGTCGTCGGCAACGGCGACGGCATCCTGCAGCTCAGCGAGTTCAAGATCGCCGCCGACGCCATCGTTCTGGCGACGCCGGAGATTGCCGGACTGCCCTATGTCATCGCCGGCCTGGTCGCCGCCGGTGGCCTGGCGGCGGCGCTGAGTACCGCCGATGGCCTGCTGCTCGCCATCGCCAACGCCCTCAGTCACGACATCTATTACCGGATGATCGATCCGCATGCGCCGACCAAGCGCCGGCTGATCATCAGCCGGACGCTGCTGGTCGTCGTGGCCATCCTCGCCGCCTGGGTCGCCTCGACCAAGCCGTCGACGATCCTGGCGATGGTGGCCTGGGCGTTCTCGATTGCCGCTTCGGGGCTGTTCCCGGCGCTGGTCATGGGAATCTGGTGGAAGCGGACGACCAACGCCGGCGCGGTTGCCGGCATGGTCGCCGGCTATGGCGTCTGCCTCTACTACCTGATCACCACCCAGTTCTACGGGGCACCGCTCTGGTTCGGCATCAAGAACATCTCCTGCGGTCTGTTCGGCATTCCGGCGGCCTTCATCGTCACCTATGTCGTCAGCATGATGACCACGGCGCCATCGAAGGAGATGCAGGACTTCATCGACAGTATCCGCATCCCGCGGGGCGAGGTGAAGCTGGCGCGCGCCGAAGACGCCGTCGGCCACTAGTTCCAGCGGCCTGTTCAGGGGCGGCGGGGATCGTTATGATCCCCGCCGTCTTTCTTTGTGTGGTGTAAAGGCGGTTTCGGCATGGCGGCGCAGTCGGATTTCTTCTGGAGTTACCTGCCCTATTGGGTGGTTGCCTATGGCCTGGCGATTGTCGGCTGGACCTGCATCGGCCGCTTCCTGATGTCGGCATTCCTGCCGCCGGACCACCCGAACTATATCTTCCGCTGGTTCAGGCAATTGACCGGCTGGGCCGTATGGCTGACGGACTTCATCACCCCGCGCTTCGTCAATCCGCGCTTCATGCCACTGGTGACGGCCTTCTGGGCCTTCGCCCTGCGGTATGTGGCGCATTTCGCCTTTGCGGTGAACGGCATGGCGCCGGCCCTGAACGGTGGTGCGTCGTGAACCCGCGCATGCTGTTCATTGCCGTACTGGGCGTCACGCTGCTGAACGGCTTCGTGTCGCCGGCGGTGCCGGTGGTCTTCCTGCTGTCGCCGGTCTGGATGCCGGAATTCGCGCCGCGGTCGGCGATCGCCGTCTTCTATGGCACCTCGCTGATCGTGTCGGTCGCGACGCTGGTGCTGTCCGGCGTGCCGGCTGCCCTGTTCGAGCGGGTATCCGGCCGGCAGCAGAGCGACGTGGTCTCGATGCTGGTGTGGCTCGGCGCCGCCATCCTGCTGACCCTGCCCGGTCTGGCCTGACGGAGCCGCGCCATGCCGGAACCCATCGAACAGCGGGTCCGGGCACTGGCGTCACAATCGGTCGGGCGCGCCTGCTTCTTCGCCGCCCTGGCGATCTGGTGCGTGATGATCGGCCTGATCGCCGATCCGCTGCAATCGACCAAGGCCGGTGCGATCCTCACCATGATGGCGGCCTGCGTTCTGCTGCTGAAAGCCGGCCGGGTGCTCCATGTCTCGTACCGCAAGACCGAGGTCTGGCTGCTGCTGAACCGGCAGATCGAACTGCGGCCGGAACAGGCGCAGCGCCTCATCACGGGGACCCTGCGCGAGATCTATCTGCGCTATGCCGTCTATGCGATGGCGATGGCGGTCGGCTTCTGGTGTTTCGCGCTGCTGCTCTGGCTGATGCCGGGCAGCTGGGAAAATGGCGTGGTGCATCAGGCGGTCGGCTTCGTGACCGGCCGGCACCGTGAGATCGAAGCCTTCAGGACAATGCCGTAACGGGGCAGGTTACTGCGCCATGAAGCCGCCATCGGCGCAGAGATTGTGGCCGACCACGAAGGAGGCCGCGTCGGATGCCAGCCACAACACGGCCTCGGCGACTTCCTCGGGCTGGCCCATGCGGCGCAGCGGCAGGCCGGCGGCGACGGCCGCCATGTCGGCGATCTTCGAGCCCAGCATCATCGGCGTGACCACGCGGCCCGGCGAGATGGCATTGATGCGGATGCCGGCGGGCGCGTATTCCATCGCCGCCGAACGCGTCAGCGAGATCGCCGCGGCCTTGGAGGCGGCGTAGAGCGACAGGCCGGGATTGGGATTGCGCAGGCCGCTGACCGAGGCGTTGTTGACGATCACACCGCCGCCCTGTTGCAGCATCTGGGCGATCTCAGCCTTCATGGCATGGAACAAGGCCCGCAGGTTGGTGTCGAAGACCTGGTCGTAGGCCGCATCGGGCTGCGCGGCGAGTGGCGCGCGCGGCTCCTGGTAGCCGGCATTGTTGAAGGCGATATCGAGCCGGCCGAAGGCCTCGATGGCGGCGGCAACCGCGCCGCGCACTTCTTCGGGCCGGGCGAGATCGGCGGCATGGAACAGCGCCCGCACACCATGGCCGGTGCAGTCCCGGCAGACCGCTGCGCCACGGTCGCGGTCGCGGCCGACCAGCAGCAGGTTGGCGCCGCGGCGGGCAAATGCCAGCGCGGTGGCAGCGCCGATGCCGGATGTGGCGCCGGTGACCAGCACGGCCTTGCCGGCAAAACCGTGTGGGGATTCTGAAGTGGAAGACGTCATCGGCCGAGCATAGCCCGCCGGGGCGGGCGGCTTATTGGAAAATCGTTCGGCCCGGCAGGGGTCAGTCGCCGGAGCGACGCGACCGCCGCAGGCCCTCGGGGAAGGCCTCGCTGGGATAGCGCAGGGCGAGGACGAGGCCCATGCCGAGCATCGGCCAGAAGAACCAGATATGGCTCGGGCTGGTCACCAGGTTGATGATGACGAGGAAAACGAGAATGACACCGAAGCGCCAGACCAGGCGGCGCCAGGCATGCAGGCGCGCGGCAATATCCTTCGGCTTTTCCGTCGGTACAGGGGCGGCCCCGGGTGCCGGTGTCGCCTCGGCCGGCCGGGGTGCGGCCTCGGCTCCGTCGAGCAGCACGCGGTAGGCCGGCACCGGCTCGGCGATATTCTTGATCTCGCGCGGCCCCATGAAGCTGAAGCCGATATCGAGCTTCTTGCGCACCTGCTCGAACACCGTGCCCGAGATGCAGATGCCACCCGGATCGGCCAGCGATTCCAGCCGGGCGGCGATATTGACGCCCTCGCCGTAGATATCGTCGCCGTCGATCATCACGTCGCCGAGGTTGATGCCGATGCGGAACTGCATCGGTGGCGCGTCTGTCGTTCCGGCATTCAGGGTGGCGACGCGGCGCTGGGTCTCCACCGCGCCGAACATCGCCTCGACCGGCGAGCCGAATTCCGCCAGCAGGCCGTCGCCCCAGGTGTTGATGACCCGGCCGTGATGGCGCTCGATCTCGGCCGTCATCACTGCGCGATACTGTTTCAGGCGGTTGACGGTGCCGACCTCATCGGCTTCGACGAGGGTGCTGTAGCCCTGCACGTCGGCGCAGAAGATCGTCGTCAGCTTGCGGCGCAGGTTGGGGGCGGCGGCATCGGTCATGGTCATCTCGCTCTGGCCGCCAGTATACATCGGGTAACGGCAGCCATGCAGGGGGAATCCGCCGCTTTTGTGATCAGACGCCCTGTTCGGTCACCAGGGCGGCGGCGATGGCACCCAGCACCTGCTGTGCGGCCAGTGGGGCGAGGCAGACCTGCAGTCCGCGCTGGCCACCGTTGATGAAAACCTGCGGATGCGCCATGGCCCCGGCCTCGATGGCGGTCGGTACTTTCCGTTTCTGGCCAAAGGGACTGATACCGCCGACCTTGTAGCCGGTGAGCCGCTCGGCATCGGCAGGCTTCATCATCTGCGCCGATTTTCCGCGGAAGACTGCGGCGAGCTTTTTCATCGACACTTCCCGGTCCGACGGCAGGATGACGCAGACCGGCTTGCCGTCGACCAGCGCCATCAGGGTCTTGAGCACGCGCTCGGGCGGCTGGCCCAAGGCCTCGGCGGCCTGCAGCCCGATCCGGTCGGCGCCGGGGTCGTAGTCGTAGGTATGGACGGAGAAGGCGACCCCCGCATCGGTCAGCATTTTCGTCGCCGGCGTGGTTTTTGACATCACGGGGTCCGATAGGTCTGAACAGGTACGTCTGTGTCGGTGACCCCATAAAGTGACACCGACGTCCAAGTAAATTCAAGCGGTTATGCCGTCACCGTGAGACATAATTTGATTTTGAATTGAGCATAAAATGACTTTGCCAGACAGCCAGCGGGCATAATCTGCGTCTGCTTGCCTTATTCGATTTGGACGTCGCGATCAGCGTCGCGAACGCCTCAACTGGACATCGATACCAGTCATACGGATGCGCCAAGTGCATAGCTTTTCGCTGACACCGTAGTAGTTGGCTATTTCGATGCTGGCTTCCCCTCTGTTGCGTCGGCGCAGTAGGCCTTCCCGCGGCAGCAGCAGTGCAGCAGCAAGCCAATCCGCCTCGCTTTCCTGTTCTTCGGAATAGTCACTGAGCAGGAGGACGCCCGTTGAAGAGACTTCCACCCTTGCGGGGACGTGTAGCAGCAGAAGGTGCGCGAGTTCGTGGGTTAGCGTGCTGCGCTGGCGGGTTTTAGCGTGACTAGGGTTAATAAGGATCGCCGTGAACCCATCTTGCTGAATGGTCAAGCCGGACCAGCTATCGCCATCGACTTGGGTGAGATGAGTTTTGTGCTGGGCGCCTAGGTCCAGAGCATCAAATTCCAGGACAATGACGCCTTTAGAGTCTGCGTATGCCCATGGGTCTAGGGGTTCCAAAGGGCCAAGCGACAATTCCTCCCGGGCGGCGGCCGAAAGGCGTTCCGCTTTAGCTTTGAATCCGTGGCGCACTTTATTGGCTGATCAGGCTGCTTCTGGCTTTGAGGGCGCGCTGGGCGGAAAGAATCAGTTCAGCGAGCGATTGAGCAGTCTCTTGAGAGACAGTCTTGGTCTTGCGGAAATGGACGACGGCGTTTGGTTGGCTGGGTGCTTCAGTCGGTAGTCCCAGGAATTCGCGTGGATCCACCTCCAACCATTTGCATAGCTTTGCGAAGGTCGCCAGGTCGGGCATGTGGCCGTTTTCGACCCGAGAAAGTGTGGCTGAACTGACGTCTGCTTCAGCGGCGGCTGCTCGGACCCCCCTTGATCCACGCTTCGCTTGGATCAGGCGGCCGAGATCAGAGATCGATAGGGGCATCGTGTCTCACCGGAATGGATAGATTTTTCTTGTTGCCAAACCCCGGGGGCTCGGCTTAAGGTGTGGTTTGTCTCACATATGAGACGTTGTGTCTATGGTTCGCAACGTCTTGCAACAGAGACAGGGAATCACGCTGGGCCGTGATTCGTCAAGTAAAAGGCGTAGTTGCCCGATCAGAAGGCCGAAAGCCGGCATTTTTGCCACCCTGGACTTAACGGAGAACGGATATGGCAGACCAGGAAAAGGACGATAATCGCAACAATGCCCATGGCGGGGGCTCCGACCATGGCGGCCCCGGTCAGGGTAACCCGGACCACGGCAACCCTGGCCACGGCGGTGGTGATCATGGCGGTGGGGACCCCGGCGGCGGCCAAGGCCCGAAGCTCATCGAGATCGTGATCGACTCCAACACCTATAAGGTCCGCAAGGAGAAAATGAGTGGTGCCGAGCTGAAGCAGCTGGGCAGCGTTGATCCGTCCTACCGCCTCTTCTTGGAGCGGCCGGGTGATGACGAGCCGATCCCGGACGGTAAAGAAGTGAAGTTGAAGGACGGGATGGTCTTCTACTCGCTGCCTCCGGCAGATCTCGGGTCGGTCCTCGATGTTCAGCTCAAGCAGCTGTTTGAGCGCTATAATACCGTCGAAGTCACGGAGCGATCTGATGGTACGCGCCTCGTGCGGTTCCAGTTGGATCTTCCGGCTGGCTGGAACAAGACACGGACCACCATCTGGTTCATTGCCCCTGCAGGCTATCCGGCAGCACAGCCGGATTGCTTCTGGGCTGACAACGACCTTCGCCTGGCAAGCGGCAAGCAGCCGGATAACTCCCAGTCGGGACATGTCGGCCACGGCGCTGAACCGGCTGTGTGGTTTTCTTGGCACACAAAGGCGTGGAATCCGAACCGGGATGGCTTGCTCACCTATGTGCATGTCATCCAAGCCCGCTTCCGCGAGTTGCGGTGACCTCGCTGGTATTCCACAGCGGCCAGTTCGGCGCATTGAAGGAGAGACTTCTCCAGGATGCGCCGAACGAGGCCGCTGCCTTGCTGGTTTGCGCTTCAGCAAGCACGGGCAGCAATCCGCGCCTCCTGGTTCATGAAATAGTTTATGTGCCATCAGATGCGTACCTTGAGCAGACGCCGAACAGCCTCAAAATCAGGCCTGAGTTCATTGCGCCTGTACTGAAGCGGGCCAGAGGGGGGCGATTTTCACTGGTTTTGGTGCATACGCACCCCCATGCATCCGAGGACTACCCGAGTTTTTCAAGAATTGATGACCGCGGCGAAGCGGCATTGATACCGGCTTTCTTCCGAAGGGCGCCAGATGGCCCGCATGGCGCACTTGTTATCGGCCGCAAGGGATTCCAGGGGCGCTTCCGATTTGCGGAGGGCCGCGTCGCTCCGGTCGACAAGATTGTCGATGTCAGTCGAGTGGTATCTGTTCACTGGCCGACAGCGCGACTGGCTGAGCCCGTCGAGGCAATCTATGACCGGAATGTCCGTGCATTCGGTAAGGACGGCCAGGCAGTAGTGAAGACGATGAAGGTCGGTGTTGTCGGCGGCGGTGGAACAGGCTCTGTCGTTATCCAGAACATCTCTCACCTCGGCACACAATCACAGGTACATCTTGATTTTGACACGCTGGAGGATACAAACCTGAACCGCGTAGTCGGTAGCAGGCAAGAGTATGTTGGCCTACCAAAGGTGACGGTTTCTGCTGTTCATGCGCGGTCGATATTGCCTGAGTGCGATGTGATTCAGATACGGGGCAGCATCCTCGATGAGAAGGTCGCCCGGAAACTCTTGGATTGCGATTTCATATTCTGCTGCACGGACTCGCATGGCAGTCGGGCTGTACTGAATCAGCTAGCGTATCAATATCTGATACCAGTCATTGACATAGGCGTTCGCATTCACGCCGAGGATGGTGTCATCAAGTCCATGAGCGGGCGGGTCCAGATGCTGGCACCAGGTCTGTCCTGCCTGCAGTGCGAGGAAACGCTAAATCCGGAGCAAGTTCGTCGGGATTTTCTATCGGAGGAAGAGCGTCGTGCAGACCCTTATATTCCCAAGGAAAATATCCCGCAGCCTGCAGTGATTTCGTTGAACTCGACGGTCTCATCTATGGCCGTGACGATGTTCTTGGCCGCGACGGTCGGTATCCCCAGCGCCGCACGGCATTTGGTTTACCGCATCATGGACGGGAGCGTGCGTCCAGTCAGGCCTGCTCCGCTTGATGGTTGCCTTGTCTGTTCTCCCGACTGGGCTTTGGCTAAAGGCGACCGATGGGAGATGATCTGGCGCCGCGCCCTGGAATCGACCCAGGATGGCCAGAGGGTGACGGAGGTGGAGGAATGAAAGGCATTTTTACCCGCTTGCTCGATTTCTTCCTGCCTGTTCGGCAGGAGGAAGCGCCAAGAGTTCTCGAGCAAGATGCCTCTCCTAGACGCCACAGTCGTGTCTGGAAAGAGGTTCCTTACAGCTCGGTTCACCAAGTTAGGAATCAGGCGGAATCGGCGGCTGTCCTGCAGTCGCCTGGAGTGATTTCAATCATCGTGGGTGAAACGGGGCCGAAGCGGATTCAATTCAAATGTCCTTGCGGCTGCGGCGAAGAGATCCGACTTAGTGTGTCGCCGCGAGGACCGCGTCCCATTTGGCGCTTCCATATTGATGCCGAGAGCAAGTTGTCATTGTATCCGTCGGTATGGCGTGCGTCTGGATGCCGTGCTCATTTCATTTTAAGGCATAGTATCGCCTCTCTTTTGTTGGATGAGCCCGAAGAGGGATATTCCGTCTGACGGTTATCCGTAAAACTAGTCAAGAAAGAAGCGCCACAATGAAAATGCCCCTGTTCATTCAGTTTAGACGCGCCTTGATCGAAAGCACGTATAACATAGCCGTTGAGCTGGACGAGATAGTCGATGACCAAGCGCCCGCATGCCCTATGTAGACTTTGCGGCCAAGTCGCAAATCTATGCAATTCTCACGTAATACCTAAATGGTGTTATCAGAATAGCTTCAATAAGAAGCATCAGCTGAAAGTGGCTGCGACACCGGATCTCCGGCTGAAGCCTGAGCAAGATGGATATAAGGAATACCTTCTGTGCGAAAATTGCGAGCAGCGCTTCTCTTTGCTTGAGAGTTACGCAAAGCCCATTCTAACAGATGGACGGGCTCCGGACGCTGACAGAGAATTTGCCTACGCTCTTAATGGTGTCGATGCGCAAAAAATAAAGCGCTTCATATTATCCGTGGTGTGGCGATGCTCTGTTTCAAGTTCTGCTCCTTTCTATCACATCGATATTGGAGATAAGCACGAGAAAAATATGGCCAATGCGTTGTTGTTAGATGATGCGATACCTGCGCAAATCTATCCGACATTAATATACAGACTTATGGCTGGCCCCGACGCACTAAAAGACCTTATTCGCAGTCCAAGCATCGAGAGGATTGAAGGGCATCGCTGTGCTCGAGTGATCCTTTCTGGCTATCTATTTCACGTATTCGTGACAAGCCACGACGTCCCTCGAGATTGGGAGGGGTGGCTATTGAGAGAGATAAACTGGGTTCCCATCCACCGTGTGGATATAGGGGATTTGCCTTGGTTGAAAGAGGAATGGGAAAAGCTACGGGAGCACGAGCAACTCCAACCCGTTCTTGATGCGGAGAGAGCGGGGCAATGATATTCAGCCAGATACCATAAGTATCAATGGCTACGCGCCGTCAACCGAAATTGCTCGTTTGAATTCCTCAAAGCCATGTTCGAAACGGGCTGCCTGGTTGGCCAGATAGGCGCAATGGCCAATCAGCTTCTCGATCTCGGGCTTCAGTGGCGCCAGTAAGACAATCGCATATTTCATTTCGTCCGAATTTTGTGGGGTGCCGTCGCGCCGCTCCCCCTCCCGTGCGTTTTTTGTGAAAAGGATAAAGGCGTCTCCTTCCTTAACCTTTCGAGCTGCCCAGTGAGCAAAATTGTGGCGATGTATTCGATGAATCTCAACGGTGCGGGCGGCTTTAAGGAGGCCTTCCTTAAGTGGTGAATCTGGGATCCACCGATTTACCAATCCCTGAAGCCTGGGAAACACCTCTGCATCCCGCAATCTAGATCCGCTTCGAGCATCTGCTCCAAGGGTCGCATGATGGATCGCATCAATGATACGTCTCGCATTCAGATCGGCGAAGCAATACAGCTGAATGAGTTTTCCCATCAATGCATAATCGTCATCGTTCAAATCCGTGGTGGTCTCCAGGAAATCAACTGGCCCTGTGTGAAATGATCTCTTCAACTCCGCAACACGGGGGTGATCCTCCACATTTGCACTAGGGATGAGTTCTTCCATAAATTTATTCCGTCAAAGTGTTGTGCTGTTGTCGGCTGATTGCGGCCAGATTGCCGAAGTAATCTTTGTTCTGGCCTATCTGATCTTCTATTTGCGCTAAATCTGGGTGTCGAAACTGCCCTAGACGATGAAGGAGGTAATCGAGCAGTGGCAATTCTACCGCTCGCCCCAGGAACGGGAAAAGTATCAGTGCTACGCCGTTCCCGATCGATTTCCGGTCGCCATCTGTAAGAATGCCCGCCTCCAAGCACAGTACGGCCGAACTTACCCGCGGACCTATGTGTAAGCTGATGCCGATTCCCTCAGGTATTTGGCTCAGAATGACCACGACTGCACTCTCGTGACCGATGATCTCCCCTGCGGTGCCTACAGCAAGGTGTAAGGAGCCTACCCCGCGAAGTGCGGGCATTTCACTTCCTGCACGATATCGTAGTGCCTGACTGACCTCCTCTGCATATCTACCAGTGAGGGCTTTATCGCCAACCAAGCAGAAGCCTATACCGCGTGCCAGCTTAGCCAGGAAGCGGAAGTCGTGGTGCAGATTGAGAGCGACCTGACCTTTAGGCTGTTCTGCAACGAAGTTCCTGGGCTCAGTGAGGAAATCGATTCTCTGTTGGTCCAATGCGTCCGGTGGAGAAAAGCCAAAATCTATAGGGTTTAGCCCTTCGATTTGAGCGGCCAAGACCTTCCTAACCTTCTGGCCCTTGAATGCAGCATGGAAAGTTCTCCACACCACGTCGAAATCCTGATGTGATCTCTTTGATAAGAAAAAGTAGGCGCGAGACTCCCGATCCTTGGCCGTCCGGGGATTTCCACCTGTATACCAATAGAGTCTCTCATCCTTGTGACGAACCCATATGATCCGTTCCGCGAGCGGCCCTGAATACAGGTCGCAATCTTCAATTTCAGATATGCCAGGTAGTTCCAGTCTCAACTTGTGGAGAAAGATTAGTGGCAGTCCTGTCGGTTTCTTGGGGTCATAGCATCTGAAGGCTTGCTGATTGAGCCAACCCTCCACCAAATAGCTTTTCGCAAAACTAGCGTCGACAAACAGCCCAAGATCGTTGTTGCACTTCTGGCAAACCCTATTGGTTTTAAGGCGATCCGGTGCGCAAGCGCCGCCAAGGAACTTCGGGATGACATGTTCGAGCGTCATCTCAGAAGCCGGCTTTTCTTTCTCGCAATATATGCAAACGGGCATTGCCAGATTCCATCTGTATTTACTTTTGTCCGAATGACCAATAATAGGCCGGCAAGCGCGAGGTTCTAAAGGTATACTGAAGTTGACACTACTCGAGTTCTCCAATGGCTTTGTCGATTGTTCCATTCAGGACCGGATCAATCCGTCGCGCTTCAGATTCCGCCCAGTCGATCCATCGTTGCACAGCCGCCGGTTCTGATGTCAGTTCGACAGACCGGAGCTTAACGGCCTCAATATAGGACCGGATCGTCTCGGCTTGGTGCAGCGAACGCGCCTGGCTGAACAGCCTAGCCAGCCGGTCGCGTTCCTCCTGCTTCTTGCGGGCGATCGCCTGGCGTTCGACCTCGATGATGCGTTGCTTCTCCGCCTCGATCTCGCGGGCCTTGTATTCGATCAGCCATTCGTGGTGGCCGAGCGCACCGTTACGGTAGCGGATCTCGGCCTCGAGGATCATTGCCACCACGATCTCGTCGACCAAGCCCTCGAGCTTGGCATTCCCCTGGTCCTCCCAGACCAGGTATTGCCGCTCCTTTGTGCCGCGCTGCCGCCGGGTCTCCATTTTCAGCCGCAAGGGGCCGCTGGGTTTCTCCGCGTCCTTGCCATAATGGGGCGTTATCGGGCCGAGCGTGAAGGACAGGTATTGCTTGCCGACATGACTGACGCGGATCTCTTCACGGTCACGGTCGGCGTATTCGCTGTTGGACAGCCATGGTCGGGCGCCGAAGCGCTGCAGGCCGATGAAGAGGGCGTTCAGGAGCCGCAGCCAGCGTTGCCGCAGGGGATTGTCGAGCTTGGGGCGCCGCCAATCGTAGCCGGTGCGGTGGAACTCGGCCAGACGCTCCTGGTCCCTGGCCAGCAGCTTGGCGATCTCCTTATGGGGATGGGCCGGCAGCGGCGGGCAGGTCAGCTTGCCTAGGGTCTTTCGGATACGGGCCTCAACCTGGGCCAGTTCCTCGGGGAAGACCGGCGCCGGCGGAATCGGGTCGGTCAGCGGGTCGAACTCTGGCCGGCTGGTACCGGGGAGATCGATCTCATCGGCATGGCCGGGCTGCCGGGGCGGCAGCGGCCGCTGGAAGGTGGGCTTGCCGGCGGCCTTACGCTGCCAATAGCCGACCTCAGGGATCGGGATGCTGTGTTCTCGGCAGGCCTTGAGCAGATGGTAATCGGAGATGCCCAGGTCGGTGGCGACCTCCTTCTTGGGCTTGGCCCACATGAGGGCGTAGAGCCCCTGACGCGTGTAAGACGAAGGCATGATGTGTACTCACCAGACGGTCAGTTTTGTAAACCGATGGTCATATTCAATTGCTGCGAGATGAGGAGAGGGTGGCGCGAATCAGAGCGGAACGGGAAGCGGCTGCACTTGCCGAGCGGCTGGCCAGCCTGAAGAAGCCACCAGGAACACGATCGAAGCCTAAGTCGTAACGCCTGTTAGCAATGTTATCCTAGCATATAACGTCCTGTTGCGACGATTGGACGAATCTGTCTCCTCGCATGGCTCGCCTTCGCCCGCCGGCTCACAGCTGGCAACCGCAACCTGCAAGTCGATCATTGGACATTCGGCGACACTGCCTGGCTGCGGGAGCGCCACGGGTTCTGGGGTCAGGCCGCTTCCTTCCAGTTGGAGACCTTGATCGTCGAACATCCCAAGGCACCGGCGTGGCGCATCATGGTGGTCCGCGAGCCCTGGTGGCATGGCCCCGAATGCAAGGCCGTGCGATCCGGGCAATGGGTCAAGCTGATCGACGGCGAACGCGGGGCGCGAGCTGAAGTGATTCGAGCGGCAGGAAACAATGATGGACAAATAAATAATGGCAAAGCCTTCCGGTCCGTCAGGCAGCAGCATCTTGACAGAGATGGCCGCAGCACCACTTGCGAAACCGGCGGCAACAGAACTTGTGGGTGGAGGGCAGGCAACATGATCGAGTCGGCACGGAAAAAGCACTGGACCGGCGTCTACAATCAGAAGGCGGAGACCGCGGTCAGCTGGTTCCAGACCTCTCCCAGGCAGTCTCTCGACTGGATACTACCGGGCGCCGATCCGGCGACGACAGCCGTCATCGACATCGGTGGCGGCGCATCGCGTTTGGCCGACGAACTGCTCGACCGCGGCTTTGCCGATGTTACTGTCCTCGATATCGCCGACAGCGCCCTGGCCCAGTCACGGAAGCGGCTCGGAGACCGTGCCGACCGGGTCCGCTGGGTCGTCGCCGACATCACGGCCTGGTCGCCGTCCCGGGAATACGACGTCTGGCATGACCGGGCGGTCTTCCATTTCCTGGTCGAGCCTGCGGGCCGTGCGGCCTATCTGGCAGCCCTGAGCCAAGCGACGAAGCCCGGCAGCCACATCGTGATCGCAACCTTCAACCTCGACGGACCGGAACGGTGCAGCGGCCTGCCGGTGCAACGCTACAGTCCGCAGACGCTCTCCGAGGCCCTTGGCAACGATTACAGCCTGATCAAGTCAACGACCGAAGCGCACAAGACACCGGGCGAGGCTATCCAGCGGTTCCAGTACAGCCTGTTCGAGCGACGCTAAGCCGCAGCCTTCACCAAAGCTGCTCAACAATAAGGCGGCGGCCAGACAAAACAAATCCACGGTTCATGATGTCCGGGGCGCGCTCTCGATCGGATCTGCCTCGGCAGGTGCGATACGAAATCCAGAATGCCGTCCCGCATTCTGCAACATGGCCTGTAGTTCCGGCGGCTCCAGCACTGTTACATCGCGCCCCCAGGTAAAAAGATGCCACGCCATTTCCATGAGGCCGCCGGCAACAAACGACACGGTGAGGCTCCCGTCGCGATTGAGCCGCATGTCCTGCCTGGGGTGGAACAGATATTCTCTTGCGGCCGGTGCCGCCGCGGGGCTGAACCGCCATGCGACCGATACCGGAGGCTCCTGGAATACGCCGAACGATCGTGCAGCATAATCCTTCAGGGAGAAGCCCGTAGGTCGCTGGAAGGTAGTTTGCAATACTGCAGCTTTTCCAATGCCGCTTAGTGCATAGAGCCTGACTTTCCTGTTCTTATCGCGCGATTCCATTCCGACCAGGTAATGCCGCGTCCCGAGCAGGAACCCCAGGGGTTGCACACACTTTCTGGTTTGCTCTCCGTCCATGCGCCTGACATGGGATATTTCGATCTCGCGCGAAACGAGGATTGCTTGTCGAATGACCTGGATGACTTCTTCCCTTACGACCGGGCGTGGGCCCGGTCGGGATGCGAGTCCTTCCGCTTCCAAAAGCGCCTCGATATCCGGCTCAAGTCGCCGAATTACAGCTTCCGGCTGAGCGGCAAGCAGTCTGGACAGGAGCATACGCAGATTGCGGGCGCGTCCGCGTTGGTGATGCTGCATCAGAAGCTGAATACAGAACTCCAGATCAGAGGCTTCCAACGGCGAGATGCCGATAGCGGCCGACTGGGAAGACGGTAATCGCCACCGTAGGCGCCGATGATCATCTATCATCGTCTCGATTTCAGGATGAAGACGCGCAACGGCATCACGCATCCTCTGCGCGGTTCGGTGCGACACGGCAAAGCGCTGTTCTATGTCGGAAAGTGATATTCCCGAGCGCGTCGCCTGCATTTCTTCCGCTAATTGCAGGACACAGTCCGCTTTGGCAAACCGCTTGACCTTCGGTCCGATAGGCATGGGAAAACTCCGCCTATTCCGACTTCATTCCTAATATCAAACCATCGATTTTGGTCTTTGCCAATATCTCCCGGATGTCAGAGACCTCGAATCTCCATGCACCGTCAGGATTGCTTATGACCATATCTGCCATATCCGCTACGCGCCGAATGTCCTGCGACAGCTGTAGAAGACACTGTTTCCAGCCGAATCTTGAGAGGCAAATCATTGGGGGCTGCTGGCGCCTGTCGGTGCGATTGGAATTTTCTTCCTGATGCCAGTTCCACCGGACGCGATACGCTGAGGTCGAGGCCATTCGGCACCAAGGCGGTCGCCCGCAGAGGCCTCAACGGCCAAATGGGCGAATCGAAGAGGTGTATCATGCCCGAAAAGATCGAAGGCATTGACCTTCAAGCTAGCATCCATTGCCGTTGGCGAAACGTTGCACCTGACCCGAAACATTTCACGGCATCAGATGTCCGCGATCTGGTTGATCTGACCCGATATCACCTGCCAGATAACAGGGAGCTGGATAATATCCCGATGTCTGAGAAGTCCCATAAGGGGCTCCGGAGCGCCTCTGTTCATCTCATCGGAATACTTGTGGCAAACGGCGGTGACGAGGATCTTGTGTGGGCTTGGGTCTGGATTGCTGCGGCAACGGGCGAGCAATTTGCGGGGCTCGCCTTGGCAGGCCGCTTGTTGCGTGAAGCAAGTGATATTGGTTGCCGCGACCGCTCTCGCTATCGCCGTTTGGCTCGGGCCGCCGCGTTTCCGAACTGCTTCGGCAATACTGCGTTGGAAGATTTGATCAATAGCAAGAGCCTGGATAATTGGCTGTCGATGATCAGTGCGCCCGACGTGTATCGACCCATGGGGCAGTCTGGCATTGCTTCACCGCGACTAACTACGACAGATCGTCATGGTTGCATCAAGTTGATCCAATCGGCAGGCGGTCTGTCCGTTGGTCGGCGCGCAGACGACCAGAAGGCATTGGACGGGCTTGAAATACTCCGGACGGGTGTGGCCGTCGTTAACATGCCAAAGAATCTGGAGAGCATCCGTCAGGTTCTTGCTTTGGAGTTTCCCTGGGCGGAAGACGTAACAAATGCGATCTTTGACGATCTCTTCCTCTCTGCCGCTTCCGGTTCTCCCGAACTCCACCTTGCCCCCACCATACTTGTTGGGCCACCGGCCAGCGGGAAGACCAGCTATGTGAAGTTACTTTCCAATCACCTACAGCTGCCTTGTGCGATTCTTTCAGCTGCCGGTTCTGCAGATAATCGCTTTCTCACAGGTACCGCCAGAGGCTGGTCGTCCGCCGCACCATGCTTTCCGGCGGAATTTATGGCCAAAACAGCGGCCGCGAATCCAATTATCTTCATAGATGAACTCGAAAAGGCGAGCTTCGACAGCCGGAATGGACGTCTGCAAGACACACTATTAGTTATGATCGAGCCGAACTCTGCGGGAAGCTATCTGGATGAGTTCATCGGGTTGCCCGTTGACTTGTCCCACATCAACTGGATAGCGGGCGCAAACTCTTTAAACGGAATTTCCCCTGCGCTTCAGTCCCGCTTTCGCGTGATCGGCTTTAGCGCTCCGGAGGAGCATCATTTTGAATGCATCCTCGAAAGATCGAAGTGTCGTATCGCGGGCACCCTGGGCATTCGTCCGGAGGACCTTCCCGCAATTGATCCTGTGGTGATGAACGCTTTGTTTCGCCTCTTTCGCAACACCTCGGATATGCGCCGGATGCAACGAGCGCTTCGTGCGGTATATGCAAAATGCCCTCGGAGAGCTATCGGTGTTTATCACTGATTCAGAAGACCCCAGGCGTGGGAAATTCGGTCCGCGGCCTGTGGCGTAGGGTTACACCCATGACCATCTATTTCGTGGATTTCGAAGCTTCCGGCCTCGGTCCTCTCAGTTTCCCCGTCGAGCTGGGGTGGGCCTGGGTGGAAGACGACCATGTTGAGGCCCGGAGCTTGCTGATCCGGCCTGTTGAGGAATGGACTGCCAATGGGTGTCCAGGATGGGACCTTGTGGCTGAGGCGCTGCACGGCCTATCCCTCGCGCGAATCGAGGAGAGCGGATTGTCCCCCAGGCTGGCGGTGGCGGAGTTTACAAGCCGGGTGGAAATCGGCGAGGTCAGTTTCGATACCGGGCAAAATGGCCAAGACCGGAAATGGCTGGAGAGGGTGTCCAGTGCGGCTGATGTGCCCCAGGAACTGAGTCTTCGGCCAGAGGCCACCGGGACGATGATCCTTTCAATGGCGGAGAAGGCCGGGGTCGGTGATGTGGCGTGGACAGCTCTTGAATGCCTGGGGCCGAAAGCCACGCATCAGGCGGCAGTCGATGCAAGCCGGTGGGCATGGTGGCCGATCGCGATATCCCGTGTTTCGAATGCTGGCCTGGCTGGGATCAGCAATCTCAACCAGTGCGTGGAGCTGATACGCCCTGTTGTCGGCTCAATAGAAATCAGAGGTTCTACGGGCGATCTGACTCGGCTTCAGGGACAGTCTTATGGGGTCCGGGTTACGCACCGAGACTTCCTGCCCTGGTGATGATGGCGGTCGATGCAATCGCGTATTGCTGCTAGTCTGAGGTACGAAAAAGAACATCGCTCAAGATGGCTCTGCAGCACCAGAGTGCTGTCCTCCTAGCCTATACATCTACGTCGGGATCGGAAGATAATCGCAAGATATCTGGGATAATCGTTTGATCCCGTTAGCGTAGGCAGCATGACCTACGCCACTCGCATACAGCCATTTCTCGCGGCCGTCGCTCTGCCGCTGCTGCTCGGCGCCTGCGTCGGCGGCATGCCGCAGCAGGGCGACACGCAGAACACGGGCATCACCCCGCTGATCACCTATCCGGTGACCAGCAACGATACACCCTACTCGCGCTGCCTGGCCAAGCTCGGCACGCTGTCCGGTTACGATAACCTGCCGACCTTCGCCGTCGGCTCCGTCGTCGACAAGACCGGCAAGCTCGCCGCAGGCGACGAAGGCTTCGTGATCAGCCAGGGCGCCACCGAAATGGTGATCAGTGCCCTCTACAAGACCCGCAAGGCCCGGCTGGTCGAACGCTTCGACCTGCGCCTCGTCAACGCTGAACTGCAATTCAGCAAGAACAGCATGTCCGGCCGTGCCGTCGTCGACGGTGCGGTGCGCCCGAGCGACTTCCTGCTGGTCGGTGCCGTCACCGAGCTCAACTACAACATCCTGACCGGCGGCGCCGGGCTATGGGTTGCCGGCATGGGCGCCGGCATGCGCGGCGTCATCATCAACGTCGCCCTCGACCTGCGCGTCATCGATACTGGCAGCCTCGAGATCGTCTACGTCAGCAGCCTGCAGAAGCAGATTGTCGGCTACGAGGTCGAGGCCAATGTGTTCCGCTTCTTCGGCAGCACGCTGATCGAGGCCGATGCCGGGCACATCCGCAACGAGCCGCTGCAGCTCGGCCTGCGGTCGGTCGTCGAGATGTCGGTACTCGATATCATGACCGACTTTCTGTCCCTGCCCAATGAAACCGATTGCGAGGTCAGTCCGGCGCATCACGTGCCGGCTGTCGCGGTGGATGACGCCGCATTTCAACCCCAGTCCAGAAACTGAAATCAGGAGGCTTACATGAATACCAAGACCCATCTGACCCTGTTGTCCGGCGCGGCCGCCGTTGCGCTGCTGGCGACCGCTCCCGCCGCCATGGCCTTCGACCAGACGCGTTGGGAATGGTCGGTCACCCAGACCGACGACAGCACCACCACCCGGCAGGCGACCCTGAACGCCCTGCCGACCGGCCTCGCCAGCATCGACAAGATGCAGGTCTATGTCGGCAACCCGGACGCGCAGGCCAGCGCCGACAGCCAGGTGACGCTGCCGGCCAGCCTCGATCCGGCCGATGCCATGACGGATCTGGGTACCGTTGAGGTCGGCGCGGCCGCCTACGGCAACGTCAACGCCTCGGATTCCACCGTGGCGCTCAATGGCAGCATCGGCCAGTTCCAGGTCGGTGGCATCGATCCCACCGCGGCCGACCCGCTGGCGACCGATCCGCTGACCGTCGATGCCACGGCCGCCGCCAGCGGCAACACCAGCCGGCTGGTCATGGAAACCCTGATGAACCAGGCCGCCACCGGCCTGATCACGCCGCACCAGACCACGGCCAGCGCCGATGCCGTCGGCATCAAGGACGCCCTGGTCGATGTCGAGGCCCGGGCGGTGAGCAATTCCTCGTCGCTCACCCTGACGCCGGAACCGGCCGAGGCGCTCGATCCGGCCACCATCGATCCGGCCGTCGGTGGCAGCTATCCGCTGCTGACCGACGCCCTGATGACGGCCGATGTCACCCAGTTCAGCCTGGGCGACGTGCGGACGACGGCACTGGGCAGCGCCCAGACCATCGGCGATGTGTCGAACCTCGGCGCGCTGGATCGACCGATCATGCGGGTGAACGCCACCTCGATCGGCAACCTGTCGACGGCATCGGTTGCGGTCGGCGGCAACCTGACCGATCCGGTCGCGCCGTAACTGGCGACACCACGGGGCTGGACTGTCTCTCCAGACAGTCCCGGCTCTGATGGCCCCGGCGGTATCTGCCTCTCCCCCGCCGCCGGGGCCATTCGCCGCCAGCAACCACGAAAGGAACCGCTCATGTTGAAGAATCATCTGGCTGCTGCAGCCGCCTTTTTTGTCGCCGTGGCCCCGGCCGCCGAGCTGATGGCCGGCGAACTGCATGGCCGCGCCTGGAGCTACAATGTCCGTGGCAGCAGTTCGGCCATGAGCCGCGCGGCCATGATCTGGCAGGCCGAGCAGGCCGATCAGCAATCTGCCGCCGCTACAGCAGGAGGCGCTGCCGTCGGCGGTATCGGCGCAGGCGGTACTGGCGCAGGCGGTTTCGGCTCGACCGCCAACTACAGCATCATCACCGTCGTGCTCGATGACGGCGCTACCGGCGATGTCGACGTCCTGACCCATCAGGACAGTGTCGGCGACCAGAGTGCCCAGGCGGTCAGCATCCGGGAGCAGACCGGCGATACGATGTCGATTACGACCCCATAAGATCAAAGGCTTGACGGGGATTACCGGAAATCAACCTGAAAATCCCGCCGCGCGGCATTACCTCTCCTGTCTCGGGAAGACGGGAGGGGTATTGTGCCGAAGACATCGTGTCTGGTGATTTCGCCGTATGAGCTGATCGGGGATTTGTTCGAGGGCCTGCTCTCGGCGAATGGCTATGAGGTAGTCGGCCGCGCTGCCGACCCGCAAGCAGCCCAGCAATGTGTGCTTGATGCTCCCGCCGTCATCGACATTGTGGTCCTGCTCTTCTGTACCGAGACGACCTGCCAGCCGGAACTGATCGGCTGGCTCGGTGAGGATTATCCAGGCACCAGCGTTCTCGTCGTCACGACACGATCCGAGCCCGATTTTCTCGCAACCTGCATCAGCGCTGGCGCCGACGGCTATCTCCATGCCGACATGACCGCCGCCGGCTTCCTTGCCTCCATCGAGTTGTTGAAGGCCGGCGAGAAAGTCCTGCCATCCCGGTTGGCGACGGAAATCCGACAGGGTGAGATCGTGGTGGCCGCCGCAGATGAAGCATCGGGATCGACGCTGCAACCAGCCGTTCTCAGCGATCTGGAGGGCGAGATTATCGCGCTGGTGGCCCAGGGTGATTCCAACAAAATGATCGCCACAACATGTGAGCTTACCGAGGCAAGCGTGAAAATGTATCTGCGGCAGATATTCGCAAAGCTCAGTGTCCAGAACAGGGCGCAGGCGGCAGCGTGGTTTGTTGATAGAAATTCCCAGTTCTCCCCTGCGCAGGCGAAGGTGTAATGCCTCGAGCCATAAAAGTTCACAAGCTCTTCTATCCGGATTGTTACAAGTCCCTTCAATTCACCTTTCTACATTGCCGACTGTATTATTCGATTTCATGCTAGAGGCGGCTGCCTGGATTGCATTCTTGTTCAGTATAAGGCTGAGAAGGCCTTTCCTGCCTGCAAGGTGTCCGGCCTGGAATCGGCGAGATCAGCTTCGCCACCGGATCAATGGTCTGGACCGGAAATGGCCGGAGAGGTTTCTCAGCGCGACCGATGTGCCTCTGAATTTGAATATTCGTTTAAAGGCCACCGGAACGACGATCGTTGCGATGGCAGAGAGGGCCGGGGTCGGCGATGTGGCGTGGGCGGCGCTTGAACGCCTGGGGCCGAAAGTCACGCATCAGGCGGCTGTCGATGTAAGTGTGGGGTGTGAGAGAGAATATCGCTCGAGATGGCTCTGCAAGAATGCAATTTTCGCTGCCCCGGAGATTTGCAGACAAGGTGATTGTCTGAACCTGGATAAAATTCCGCTTGACCTTGTAGTTGACTTCAGGGGTTAGGTTGGATCGAGGAGGCGATAGATGCCATGAACATCGGGAGTGTCGCACGCCAAAGTGGCGTCACCGTCGAGACGCTGCGCTACTATGAACGTGAAGGACTGATTGTATCGGCTGGCCGTGATGCGAACGGGTATCGACGCTTCGAACAGGAAGCGGTTCGGCGCGTCCAATTTATCAAGCGTGCCCAGGAGGCCGGCTTTTCGCTCAAGGATATCAACGGCCTGCTGTCCTTCCGGGCCAGCCCCACGACATCCTGCCCCGACATCCGTGAGCTTGCCTTGCTCAAAATCGACGAGATCGACGCGAAAATCGCCGCGCTGGCCAGGATGCGTACAGTCCTGGCGACATGGGCGGAAGAATGTCGCGATACCGCGACGATATCGGAATGTCCGATCCTTGATGCCTTGGAAGCGCGTGAGGAACCCTGAATGCCGTCCGTAGAACTCGTTTACGAAAACACCTGTCCAAATGTCGAAGCTGCGAGGGCACGGCTGGCGGAGGCATTCCGGGCCGCCGGTATCGCGCCGGTCTGGTCGGAATGGGAAGTCGGCAATCCGCAGGCACCAGAGCATGTCCGGCGTTTCGGCTCGCCGACCATCCTGGTCAACGGGAAGGATATTGTGGCATCGCCAGATGAAGACGCGGGCTCGTGCTGCAGGATTTATGCGCTGAATGGCGACGAGCGCGGCGTGCCGCCACTGGACGCCGTCGTCGCGGCTCTTGTCGTCAGCTCAAAAAGCGCCGAGCAACCGCGAAGCTTCCGCCTCAATGCTGCGGTCCTTCCGGTCGTTGGAGCAGCGCTGCTTCCCAAGCTGAGCTGCCCGGTATGCTGGCCCGCCTATGCCGGACTGCTGAGCAGCTTCGGGATCGGATTTGTGGACTACACCCCTTATCTGCTGCCCTTGACGGTTGTCTTCGTCAGTGTCTCGGTTCTGGCGCTCGCCTGGCGGGCGCCGAACCGGCGCGGCTATGGACCCTTCTGGCTTGGCGCCATGGCTGCCGCAGCGATCCTGATCGGGAAGTTCGGCTTCGACAATGACGTTGCCATGTACGCCGGCGTCGCCCTTCTGGCGGCGGCATCGGCCTGGAACACGTGGCCCAGAAGAAGCAGCATGAAATTGGAAGTAGTCTCCTCGTGCCCGGCTTGCAGCGAATAGTATCCACAATTCCAGCTGACGCCGAAGTCGCGGATCGATTTGTGTAAAGTACGACTAGCGCCGCTCGAACAGACTGTACTGGAACCGCTGGATAGCCTCGCCCGGTGTCTTGTGCGCTTCGGTCGTTGACTGGATCAGGCTGTAATCGCTGCCAAGGGCCTCCGAGAGCGTCTGCGGACTGTAGCGTTGCACCGGCAGGCCGCTGCACCGTTCCGGTCCGTCGAGGTTGAAGGTTGCGATCACGATGCGGCTGCCGGGCTTCGTTGCTTGGCTCAGGGCTGCCAGATAGGCCGTACGGCCCGCAGGCTCGACCAGGAAATGGAAGACCGCCCGGTCATGCCAGACATCGTATTGCCGGGTCGGCGACCATGCCGTGATGTCGGCGATGACCCAGCGGACCCTGTCGGCACGTTCCCCGAGCCGCTTCCGTGACTGGGCCAGGGCGCTGTCGGCAATATCGAGGACAGTGACATCGGCAAAGCCGCGGTCGAGCAGTTCGTCGGCCAAACGCGATGCACCGCCGCCGATGTCGGTGATTGCGGTTGTGGCCGGATCGGCGCCGGGCAGTATCCAGTCGAGAGACTGTTTGGGCGAGGTCTGGAACCAGCTGACCTCAGATTCGGCTTTGCGGTTGTAGACATCGGTCCAATGACCTTTGCTCAGTTGCTCCGGCACCGGGCGGCATCCTTTCGGTTCACGGAAGATAACGATCCGCAGATCAATATAGAGGGCGAGTCTCGTTCCTCAAGGGCAGTCATGGCCGGCCGATCGTTCTTCCTTTAACGAGCGCGTAGATTGCCGGTATTACGACAAGGGTCAACAGCGTTGACGACACCATGCCGCCGATCATGGGGACCGCGATGCGTTGCATCACTTCTGATCCGGTTCCCTCGATCCACAGCAGCGGCAGCAGCCCCGCCATGATAGTGACGACTGTCATGGCCTTCGGCCTGACCCGGTCTACGGCGCCGTCCATGATCGCTTCATCGAGGTCGCTGCGAGTGATCGGGCGGTTTTCGGCGGCGGCGCGCCGCCGCCGGTCGGCCAGAGCCTGATCCAGATAGATCAGCATGATCACGCCGGTTTCGGCTGCCACTCCGGCCAGGGCGATGAAGCCGACGGCAACCGCGACGCTGAAATTGTAGCCAAGATAGTACATCAACCACAAACCGCCCGTTAAAGCGAAGGGTAGAGACAGCATGACAATCAGGGTTTCGCTGAGGCGTCGGAAGTTGAGGTAGAGCAGCAGGAAAATCAGGGCGGCCGTTACCGGAATGACGATTGTCAGTCGCGCCTTTGCGCGCTCCAGATATTCGAACTCGCCGCTCCACACCAATTGGGAAGCTTTGGGCAACTGCACCTGACCGGCGATGGCCCGTTGGGCGTCAGCCACGTACGACCCTATATCGCGACCCTGGACATCGATATAAACATAAACGGCAAGTTGAGCGTTCTCGGTGCGGATGCTGACCGGTCCTTGGCTGAGCTGTATCGACGCCACCTGACCGAGCGGCACCATGCCGCCATTTGCTGTCGGGACCAGGACCTGGCCGGCGATGGATTGCGGGTCGCTGCGCAGAGCGCGTGGATAGCGTAGGTTTACACTGTACCGCTCGCGCCCCTCGACGGTGGTGGTCACGGTTTCACCACCGAGTGCCATGGCAATGACGTCCTGAAATTCGCCAATGGTCGTTCCGTAACGGGAGAGCGCTGTGCGGTCTGGTTCGACCGTCAGGTAATAGCCGCCGATCACCCGCTCGGCAAAAGCACTGGAGGTTCCAGGTACCGTTCGCAGAATGCCCTCGATTTGCTTGGCTAACCGATCCATCGTCACAAGCTCGGTGCCGAAGATCTTCAGTCCAAGAGGTGTTCGGATACCTGTCGACAGCATGTCGGTACGCATCTTGATGGGCATGGTCCAGGCATTGCTGACGCCGGGCAGCTGCAATGCCCGGTCCATTTCCTGGACGAGACGATCGACCGTCATGCCTTGGCGCCATTCACCGGGAGGTTTCAGATTGATCACAGTCTCGAACATTTCGGTCGGCGCCGGATCTGTAGCGGAGCCGATTCGGCCTGCCTTCCCGAATACCGATGCCACTTCCGGAAAGGTCTTGATGATCTTGTTCTGTGTCTGCACCAGTTCCGCCGCCTTGGTGATCGAGAGGCCGGGTAGGGTCGTGGGCATGAACTGGATCGTACCTTCGTTCAGCGTCGGCATGAATTCGGTGCCGATCCGCGACAGGGGAATCCAGCTCAGCCCCAGTACGACGAGGGCGAATGCGATGGTTGCAAAGCGAGCCTGCAGGACCGCAGCAATGACCGGTCGGTATATCGCAATAAGCAGCCGATTCATCGGGTTGCGTCGTTCCGCAATGATGCGGCCGCGGATCAGCAGCACCATCAATGCCGGCACCAGGGTGATGGAAAGCAGCGCGGCGCCCGCCATGGCAAAGGTCTTGGTGTAGGCCAGCGGCTTAAACAGCCGGCCCTCCTGCGCTTCCAGCGAGAAGATCGGCAGGAAGGAGACTGTGATGATGAGCAGGCTGAAGAAAAGAGACGGGCCGACCTCCACCGCCGCTTCGGTCAGGACTGCGACACGATTTGCATCCGGTCCGGCCCGTTCCAGCCGCTTGTGAGCATTCTCGATCATCACGATGGCGGCATCGACCATGGCGCCGATGGCAATGGCAATGCCGCCAAGGCTCATGATGTTCGAGGTTATGCCGAAGAGCCGCATCATTATAAAGGCGAATAATATGCCGACGGGAAGGGTAATGACGGCCACCAGCGCGGAGCGGACATGCAGTAGGAACAGGATGCAGACGAGTGCCACGACAATGGACTCCTCGGTCAACGCCCGCTTCAGGGTCTCTATGGCGCGCAGGATAAGATCGGACCTGTCATAGACCGGGACGATACTGATGCCCTCCGGCAGGCTGGTCTTCAGCTTGGCAAGCTCGGCTTTGGCATTGGCGATGACCGACAGGGCATTCTCGCCAAACCGCTGTACGACCGTACCGCTGACGACTTCGCCTTCACCGTTCAATTCGGTAATGCCCCGGCGTTCGTCCGGCCCGATCTCGACGCGTGCAACGTCGCTGAGCCGGACGGGTGTTCCATCCGAGGCTTTGAGGACTATGCTGGAAAGGTCGGCCGGGCCACGCAGGTATCCCCGGCCACGGATCATGAATTCGGTTTCGGCCATTTCGATGACCCGGCCGCCGGTATCCCGGTTGCTTTGCCGGATCGCCTCGGCGACACGACCAAGTGGAATGCCGTAGGATTGCAGCTTTCGCGGATCGACGACCACCTGATATTGCTTAACGAAGCCACCGGCGGACACGACCTCGGCGACGCCCTCAGCCTTGGCAAGCTGGTAGCGTATGGTCCAATCCTGAAGGCTGCGCAATTCTGCCAATGTGAGTTGCACACCAAGCACGGCATACTGATAGACCCAACCGACGCCGGTAGCATCGGGGCCCAGCGAAGGCGTGATCCCGGCAGGCAGGCGCCGGGCTGCAAAATTGAGGTATTCGAGCACGCGGCTGCGGGCCCAGTAGAGATCCGTGCCTTCCTCGAAGATGACATAGACGAACGAGACGCCGAAATACGAGAAACCACGTACGACCTTCGAACGTGGAACGTTGAGCAATGCGGATGTCAACGGATAGGTGATCTGGTCTTCCACGACCTGTGGCGCCTGGCCGGAATAATCGGTGTAGACGATGACCTGCGTGTCGGAGAGGTCCGGAATTGCATCGAGCGGAACCTGGCTGACGGCCACGACGCCGGCAGCGGCCAGAAATCCACAGGCAAACAGAACAAGAAAGACGTTGCGTGTCGACCAACGGATCAGGGCGGCGATCATTTCGTCACCTCGACGTTTCCGTTGCCTTCGGTAAATCGGCTCAGCGCAGCTTTTATGTTGGATTCGGCATCGATCAGGAAATTTGCACTGACGACGACGGGCTCGTGCTCAGCAAGACCTTGCAGTATGGTGACGTATCCATCGCCGTGGGCACCGAGCTGGACTTCACGCGGCTCGTATCTACCGCCCCCCCGGTCCACCAGAACCACTTGTCGGTTTCCGGTATCAAGGACAGCACTTTGAGGAACCGTAATTGCGTCGATCGCTGCCGCTGTCTGCAATTCAACGGTGGCATACATGTCGATTTTCAGTGCGCCATCGGGGTTTGGAACTTCAATACGGACCTTTGCGGTGCGGGTTTCGGCGTTGAGGCCCGGATAGATGTAGTCTACACGGCCACTGTAACGGCGACCGGGATAGGCGTTGACGGTGAAGTTGACGGAATCTCCAGGTTTGACAAGGCCAAGATCCTGCTCGAAAACATCCGCCATAACCCAAACCTCACGATCATCGACAAGCCGATACAGGCGCTCACCCGGCATCAGGCGCATGCCTTCAACGGCGGCTTTTTCCAAAACGATCCCCTGCACGGGAGAAAGAAGGGGGATTTGGCGGCTGACGGTGCCTTCCTTGGTCAATCTGTCGAGCACAGTCTTGGGAACATCAAGGTTTCGCAACCGCAGCAATGCGCCAGCGACGAGCCGGTCGGCATCGATCTGCCCCGGATCTCCTTGCTGGGTTCCGTCCCGCAGCCGTTTGGCGATGAGGTATTCTTCCTGCGCCTGGACGAGAGCGGGGCTGTAAATCAGTGTCAGAGTCTGGCCTGCCTTCACCGGTGCGCCGGTAGCGGCAACGGGCAGCTTCTCGATCCAGCCCTCGAATTTTGTGGTTACGTCCATCTGGCGCCGCTCGTCGAACTGGACCGTCGCCGACGCGCGAACTGGCCGCATGAGGTTCCGCCTTTCCGCCGGTTCCGTGCGAACCCCCAGATTTTGCACGCGTTCAGGATTGATGGTGACGGTGCCGGCATTGCCGGCCGCTTCTCTCTGGTAGACAGGGATGTAGTCCATTCCCATTGAGTCCTTCTTCGGAACCGGCGACACATCGGGCAAGCCCATCGGGTTGCGGTAATACAGTGGCTTGTTCTCCGTTGCTGGTGACGTAGCTGTTGCCGCCGTTGTATCGCTTATCGCAGCCGGCGGCCGGGTCGTTTCCGTCACGCGGGTTGCGATCGGATGGTTGTTTCCGGCCCAGTAGCCGGCCGCCGCAGCCGTGAGAGTTGCCGCAACACCAACAACAAGGAAATGGGAGTTCTTCATAGCTCGCCTCCAACGTCGCGCTCGATCTGTGCCAGCATCTCGCGCTGGGCGGACTGCACTTGAACTTGCTCCAGACCGAGGTCGCGCCAGCGGCTCTCCGCCAGCAGGACATCGGTCACCTGCCCGTCGCCCTGTTCAAGCGCCCGCAAGGCCGTTTCAGTGGCGGCCTTGGCCTGCGGCAAGGCTTGCCGCATCAGCAGGATCTCGATACGGCGCTGGGTGGCGAGAGCTGCCAGTGCCTCGCGCAAGCCGGCCGCAAGATCGAGATCGATTGCAGTGCGCCGCGCCCGTGCAGCGGAGGTCTCTGCCGTTGCCTCGGCCTGCCTGGCGTCACGCAAGCCCCAGCGCAGCGGGATGTTGAAAGACACAATGCCTTCGTAAGCCCGTGGCCTGCCATCTTCCTCGACGGCTCTTACCCCGAGACTGACATCAGGAATCCATTCGGCATCGGCCAGGCGCTTTTTCTGCTCGCCGCTGGCGATGCGAGTCGCCTGCTGCGCGAGGTCGGGATTCCGCTCGCGTGCCAGTACCAGAAGACTGTCGGCGTCGATGCCGTCCATAAGGGGAAGCGGTGCAAATCCCGGCGGCGGCAGTAGCCCGGTTGCGGAGTCCAGTCCCAGCAGGCCGCTGAGGCGGGCGTCCAGCTGACGCTGTTCGCCCCCCAGACGGCTTGTTTCGATCTCGTTCCAGCTCAGGTTGAGCCGAACGGCAAGGGCCGTGTTCTGGGTGCCGCGCCCCTGTGCGTAGGCGTGATCGGCCAGCTCGACAATATGTCGCAGCAACGCATGCTGTTCCTGCAGTAATCGCATGCGGGCGACGGCCGCATAGCGCCTTGCCTGCACAATTTTGACCCGCAGAGCCAGGTCTTCGGCAAGCGAGCGACGCCGGCCATCGGTTTCATCCTTTTCGGCATCGGCAATGGCGCGCCGCAAGGTCCGCTTGCCGCCAAGGGGGAATCGTTGCTCGATCTTGTAGGTGCGGTTGCTGTCCTGGTTCGACCAGGCCGATCCCGGCCAGGTATTGTTGTTGAATTCGATCATCGCCTCCGGGTCGGGCAGGCTGTCGGCGGCGGAGGCGCGGGCGGCTGCGGCATCGGTTTCGAGTGTCGCGGCGGCAACGTCCGGGTGCTGGCTGCGGACATAGGCCAGCATGGCGCCGAGGTCGGCACCGAGCGCAGCTTGAGCGAGGGTATTCCCGGCCCACAATGAAAGAAGCAAGGTGGCGCATACATGCGCGCACCGCAGGCTGGCGGTGGACATGATCAACTCCGTCAATGGCAAATGAGGGCCCGCGATGCGGGCCGGCGGTCAACTGCCGAGAGACGGACGCGGAGGCTCGGTTACGGGGGGCGTCAGCCAGCTGGAAAAGGCGGCCGGCCGGTTGGTGAAAACCACTGGTTCAAGCCGGACCGAAGGTAGAGGCGCGGAAAGGGCCATGCCCTGCAGTTGCGGGCAGGCGGTTTTACAGCCCATCGATGTGGCCGGGTTGCCGTTGGGGCAGCACGGCATGCCCGTTGCGCTGGCAGTAGCCTCGGCGCCGCCGACAGGCGAATTCATGTGATCCTGGCTAATGCATTGCGCCGACACCGGGGCAAGCGGCGCCAGTCCGAGGGACAGCGCGGCGGCAAGGGTCAAGATGCGAGCTATGCGAAACATTCGCCAAGGAAGATAGCGGGCGGTTGAGCTTTTACCAGCATCAGACCTCGCGTTGGTCACCCGATCAGCGACTTGTGACCGATCCTATGGACTTGGCGCGTCGCTGAATTGCCGATCCCGACCATGGTCATGGCGGTGGGCGATTCAGTGATGCACCAGGCCGGGTTTTGGACATGCTGGCTGGTCAGCGTCTCCAGCTGGAAGGAGGCAGCTTGGCCGCAGAACGTGGTGTGAATGGTATTATATCAGTTGACATGTAACAGTCGTTACATTTAATTCGTTCCATGTCTCCAAGCTCCTGGCTGCTGCTGACCTACAAGGTGCCGCCCGAGCCCGCCAAGGGCCGCGTGGCGCTGTGGCGGCGCCTGAAGGGCATGGGGGCTGTCTACCTGCAGAGTGGGGTCTGCCTGCTGCCCAAGACCGACGACCATGTCCGTCGCCTGAAGATGCTGGAAAACGACATCGCCGGGATGCAGGGCGAGGCTGTGATCCTCGAGACCGTGGCGCTGGACCGCGGGCAGGAGGAGAAGGTGCTGGCCCGCTTCAAGGCCGACCGCAACGAGGAATACCGCGAGTTCCTCGGTCGCTGCGCTGATTTCGAGGCCGAGATCGCCAAAGAGATCGCTATCAACAAGTTCACCTATGCGGAGCTTGAGGAAGAAGATACAGACCTCAAGAAACTCCAGGGCTGGCTGCAGAAGATCGAGAAGCTCGATTTCTACGGCGCCCCGCTGCGCGAGGACGCACGGTCCCAACTGCGCGCTTGCGAGGCCCTGCTCGATGCCTATGCGCAGCGCGTGTTCGATGCTCATGATGAAAACCGCTGATACTACCGTTGACGGCACGGATAATGGCGCGCTTGCCAGCCTGCGGCAGATTCCGTCCGGCATCTGGGCGCTGGGCTTCGTGTCGCTGCTGATGGACACGTCGTCGGAGATGATCCATGCCCTGCTGCCGGTCTATCTGGTCTCAGTGATGGGAACCTCGATGCTGACGGTCGGTGTGATCGAGGGACTCGCCGAAGCGACGGCCTCGATCACCAAGGTCTTCTCCGGCGCCCTGTCGGACTGGCTGGGCAAACGGAAGCTGCTGGCGGCTTTGGGCTACGGGCTTGCGGCCTGCACCAAGCCGATCTTCCCGCTGGCACCGACCGTCGCCTGGCTGGTCGCCGCCCGCTTCATCGATCGGGTCGGCAAGGGCATCCGCGGTGCCCCCCGCGACGCCCTGGTGGCCGACATGGCGCCACCGGCGCTGCGCGGTGCCAGTTTCGGCCTGCGCCAGTCGCTGGACACCATCGGGGCCTTCCTGGGGCCGCTGCTGGCCATCGGCCTGATGTGGCTGACGGCCGACCATTTCACTGCCGTCTTCTGGATCGCCGTCATCCCGGCCTTCATGGCGGCCGGGCTGATCATCTTCGCCGTGCATGAACCGGACGACCATCGCTCGCGGGTATCGAAGGCACGCAGTCCGCTGAGCCGGGCGCAGTTGTGGCGGCTGGGTGCGGAATACTGGTGGGTTGTCGCCGTTGCCACGGTCTTCACCCTGGCTCGGTTCAGCGAGGCGTTCCTGGTGCTGCGGGCGCAGGGCGCGGGCCTGCCGATCATGCTGGTACCGTTGGTCCTCGTGGTGATGAACGTCGTCTATGCCGGTGCCGCCTATCCGCTGGGCGCGCTGTCGGACCGCATGAACCGCATTTCGATGCTGGCGCTCGGACTGGTCGTGCTGATCGCCGCCGACCTGGTTCTGGCCTTCGCGCCTAATCTTGCTGTCGTCGGGATCGGCATTGCGCTCTGGGGTCTGCACATGGCGATGACCCAGGGCTTGCTCGCGGCACTCGTGGCGGACACCGCGCCGGCGGAACTGCGCGGTACGGCCTACGGCATGCTCAACCTGCTGTGCGGCCTAGCCATGCTTGTCGCCAGCGTGCTGGCCGGGGCGCTGTGGGATGTGGCGGGGCCGGGAACGACATTCCTCGCCGGGGCGGGGCTGGCCGGGTTTGCCCTGGTCGGGCTGCTGCCCGTCCGCGGCAGGCTCGCCGGCCGGTCCAACGATCAAACGGCCGTATGATGCGGGCACCGTAAATGGAGAGTCCGGAGCAGCATGTCTAATTTATATCCCCTCGATGTTCTGTTCACGCAGGCCATTAATGGCCTCGCAGGCCATGTCGCCCTGCTCGATGTTTTGATGATCTGGACCTCGAAGATCGGTGTTCCGGTACTTGTCCTGACCGTCGCCGCGCAATGGTGGCGCCGTGCCGACCGGTTTCATATGCGCCATGTCCTCGTTGTATCCGGCCTCTCTTTTCTGCTCGGGCTGGGGCTCAACCAACTGATCCTGCTCCTCGTCAACCGGGTGCGCCCTTACGATGTAGGCGTTTCGCATCTTCTGATCGGACCCAGCGCCGATCCTTCATTTCCCTCCGATCACGCGACGGCAACCATCGCCATTGCTGCGGCGTTTTTCGTGCACCGGGCATGGCGGCCCGCGGCCGGATATTTTGCGGCGGCGCTACTGATAATGCTCTCACGCGTGTATATTGGGACGCATTACGTGAGCGATGTTCTCGGTGGTGCGCTGACCGGCGCTGCGGCAGCCGTACTTGTGCGAAATCTCTATCGCGAAGGAACCCTGGCCGACCGATTTCTGACCAGACTATTGTGAACCCGCGTTAATCGAAGTGCAGACCCTGGGCGGTGCAGCGATGCGAGCCGTTTCCAGCCAAAAATGGAAAGCGTTGTGAGAGCTGTGTGTGGACAACACGGATCATCTAGCTGGGGGCCACAATGACCAACAGTGCCTCATCCATGTCCGGGATAGGCTTTGCCATGGGATCCGCCACCCTGTTTGGCGCCAGCACGCCCTTGGCCAAGCTTCTGCTGGGCGGCATTTCGCCCTGGCTGATGGCCGGTCTGCTGTATCTTGGTGCGGGGATCGGCCTTGCGGCGGCACGGCTGCTGTCGCGGTGGCGCGGGAAGCCGGGATCGGAAGCGCCCCTGAAAGCCGCCGATCTGGGCTGGCTGGCAGCGATCATTCTGTTCGGCGGGGTGGCCGGGCCGGTGCTGCTGATGCTGGGACTGGTGGCGACAGCGGCCTCGACAACGGCCTTGCTCCTCAATCTGGAAGGATTGGCTACGCTCGCCATAGCATGGCTGGTCTATCGGGAGAATGTCGATCTGCGCATCGGGATCGGTGCGGTGGCCATCCTGCTGGGCGCAGTCATCCTATCCTGGCAGGGCGGCATCGGACATGCCGGCTATGGAGCCGTGGCGATTGCCAGCGCCTGCCTCTGCTGGGGCATCGACAACAACCTAACCCGGAAGCTGTCATCATCCGACCCGGAACAGATTGCCATGATCAAGGGGCTTGTAGCCGGCGCAGTCAACCTGCTGATCGGCCTCTTGTGGCGAGGCGACGATCTGCCGGCAACAGGGCCGTTGCTCGTCACGCTGCTTCTGGGATTCCTGGGCTATGGCATCAGCCTGGTGCTGTTCATCTACGCCCTACGTTATCTTGGCTCTGCTAGGACCGGCGCCTATTTCTCAACTGCGCCATTCATCGGCGCCGTCGTCGCCATTGCGATCTTCGGCGAAGCGGTTTCCCTGCAGCTCGGCGTTGCCGGCCTGTTGATGGCCATCGGTCTGTACCTTCACCTGGCCGAGCGGCATGAGCACGAACACCGTCACGAGGCAGTGCTGCACGATCATGCCCACGTCCATGATCCGCATCACCAACATGCCCATGGTCCCGGCGACCCAGCCGGCGAACCGCATGCACATGCCCACCGGCACGTCGCCATGGTGCACCGGCACCCACATTACCCGGACCTTCATCATCGTCATGGGCATGGATGCAGGTCGGAGCCGGCATCGTAGGCCGGAGCACTATGCGAACAGCCGGCGAGTGTATTCGCTGGCCGCTGCTGGCTGTCGGCCTCAAAACCAGAAGCGCACGCCGATGACGAAGCTCAGGTTGCCCGGGTCTTCGGCACCCTCTTTGACATAAGAGGCGGTCTGGCCGAGTCGCCGTTCATAATTCACGCCGATATACGGAGCGAATTTCCGGAATATATCATAGCGAAGGCGACTGCACGATTACGACAAAAGACACAAGTCACGCGAAAGGTCAAAAGGCGGCGACATAGGCAAGGGTCACCATGTAGATGAGCGCCCGAGGACAACAGCACGTGTGACGGCTTCGTCGGGGCTTCTGGCGCGTAGCGAATACGCCCCTGGCAGATCGAGGATGTCGACGCTTCGGTCGGCCCTGGTGGTGAAGCTGCCCGCTTTCCATTCAACCGCAACGCCAGGATAGTTGGCGACCTTCTGGTGGCTGCTCCTGAGGGCGTTGAACAAAGCCGTCTTGCCACAGTTCGGGCAGCCGACCAGGGCGATCACAGGAAATGTTGGTGTCGTCATTGGTTGTTTTCAGCGCTCGATTTTGGCGAGGACGAGGTTGGCGTCCCGGCGGCGCAAGGCGATCGTCGCGTCGTCGACACGGACGGCGATCGGGTCGCCGCCGATCGGGCCCTGATGCAGAACTTCGACATGCGCGCCTTCGACAAAGCCAATTTCGATCAGCCGGCGCTCGAGCTCGACTGCTTCCGAGGAAGCGGCCTCACCAACTGCGGCGGCACCCACACCGACCACGAAGCCAAAGAACCCCTTGGCTGCACGACCCAGAGGGATCGTGTCATTGGCTTCAGAGCAGAAGTCTGCTGTAAGGGACATTTTTGCGATTAGTCCGGAAAGCTTCTGTGCATTGGTTGCCCCCGCCGGGGAGCACGGCGAGACGCTAATTATTGGCAGTCTCATTCGCAGGCGCGCATCACCGCTGGCCCGCTTACAAATTCGTAAGCTTGGAGAATGCGCTACGACAGAAGCCGCGGATTAGGTTCCCAGGATAACCCATAAAGAACCGTGTGATGATTGTCATCCCATCTAACGCGCTGCCAAGCCTTGAAGATCGGGTCGACAGCAATTCCGAATGCCCGCCTTATATCCCTCACCTCATGGCGGCCGGCTCTGAAATGCCGACCGACCCGCTCCACGAACGTGCAACCGACTCTCCTTCCCAGCCGGTGACCGGCATCGAGGCCGGAGCCGACGAGGCTCCGGAACTGTCGGTTGTCATTCCGGTGCACAACGAAGCCGCCAATATCCGCAGCCTGCTGGACGAAGTCTGTGCCGCGCTGCGTGGCCGCATGCGGTTCGAGATCGTCGTCGTCGATGATGTCTCGACCGACGAGACCCCAGCCATTCTGAAGGCGGCCCGCCGTGACATGCGGGAATTGCGGGCGCTGCGCCACCGCCAGAATGCCGGTCAGTCCATGTCGGTGCTGTCGGGCGTACGCTCGGCCCGTGCGCCGGTCATCGTCACGCTCGACGGCGACGGCCAGAATGATCCGGCCGATATTCCGGCGCTGTGGCAGACCCTGAAATCGGCGCCCGATGGCGGCCGCGGCCTGCTGCTGGCCGGCCATCGCGTGCACCGGCGGGACAGTGCCATCAAGCGCCTGTCGTCGAAGATCGCCAACGCGGTGCGCTCGGGCCTGCTCGGCGATGCCACGCCCGACACCGGCTGCGGCGTCAAGATGCTGCACCGCGACCTGTTTCTGCGGTTGCCGGCCTTCGATCACATGCATCGCTTCCTGCCGGCGCTGGTGCTGCGCATGGGCGGGCAGGTGCGCTCGGTGCCGGTCAATCACCGGCCGCGCGGCGGCGGCGCCTCGCATTACGGCACCTGGGGACGGCTGAAAGCCGGCATTGTCGACATGATCGGCGTGATCTGGCTGAAACGCCGCTGGCGCGACTGCGGCGGCATCAACCATTTATATTGAGGCAGTTGGTTCATACTTGGCAATTGCAGCCGGAAAGAGCCGCAACGCTAAAGCGGCACTCGCCGGCCCTGCCACCTGTCGCAGCAGGGCCGGCGGTCACCCGATCGCCATGAGAGGGAAGTCAGGCGCGGATATCGACGGTGCTGTTGGACTTGCTCTGGACGGGAGCGGCAACGTCTTTGCCAGTCGCCGCTTCACGGGCTTTGGTGGCGGCAGATTCTGTGCGCTCATCGTCCGCTTTTGCCTGCGCGGTCACAGGCACTTGGTAGGTCGTGCCAGAGGAGATCGAACTGATCGACATGGGATATCGCCTTTCTAGCGTTGGATATGTCGCAGAAAAGATTTTAGGCGCAGCCGGTGCGACACGCCAATTACAACGCCATGCGACATAGTGTACGCCACGGCAAGCGTCCTTCGGACTGGCAAAGATTGTGCGGCGCAGAAATGAACGGAATTTTCTATTATCTTCCAGATACTTCGTCTGCCCACCCGTCTTTGGCGAAGCAAAAGGATCGGGATCGGCCCCGGCATACCGCCAGATTACAAATTCGTAAGGTTCGTTGAGGGATAGGCTGCACACGCATCTGTCTGCTCGTAGTGACAGTCGACATCAGCGATCGGCGCTGTAATCCGCTGAAGGCCGAAAGTCAGCAAGACACACTGCCGGCGCCGGGATTGCGAGACCGATGTGCCAATATCGGGCAGACCAGTGACCGCGCGCTGCATCACCTCATTGCGGACATGTGAAGCTACGACACCTTACAGATATTTAACTCTCCGCCGACGTTCCTCCAAGGCTATATCCGGCACGTTACCTGGAGTGCCTGATGTCTGTGCTTCCCCATCCCAGGAGACCTTACAAATGAAGCCTCAACCCAGTTCGATTTCCGCGTTTGACCATGCTCCCGCAGCCAACAAGGTGGCACAAGTCACGCTCGCTTTCTGGATCATGAAGATCTGTGCCACGACGGTTGGAGAGACGGGCGGCGACCTGCTCTCGATGACGCTGAATGTCGGTTACGCCGCCAGTTCGATCATCCTCGTCAGCTTCTTTATTGTTGCCCTGATCGCCCAGCTGAAGTCCAAGTCCTTTCATCCGCTGTTGTTCTGGGCCGTGATTCTGGCGACCAGCACTGCCGGCACCACGATCTCCGATTTCATGGACAGGTCGCTGGGCCTTGGCTACGCGATCGGTTCTTCCATCCTGATCATGTTGCTGGTTCTCGTGCTGGCAGTCTGGCGGCTGAGCACTGGATCGCTGTCGGTCCGGCATATCCAGGACCCGAAGACCGAGGTGTTATACTGGATGGCTATCCTCGTCTCGAACACGTTGGGAACGGCGCTCGGGGACTATCTCGCGGACAGCTCTGGGCTTGGCTACGGCCTCAGCAACCTGGTGATCTCCGGTGCCATTCTGCTGATCCTGCTTGCTTACCTCGTCACGCCATTTTCCCGGACCGGTCTCTTCTGGGGTGCTTTCGTTCTGACGCGTCCCTTCGGCGCCACTATGGGCGATCTTTTGACCAAAAGTCCCGACCACGGCGGCATGGGCTTTGGCACGACCGGCGCGACGGCGATCCTGCTGGCCATTCTGATCGTGGTGATGCTGGTCCATGGCCGGGCCGGCCGCCGCGAGAAGGCCCCACGCGTGTCCGAGCAGTTCGAGGGGACCGCGGACTAACGAAGCTGGCATCTCCTCGCTGCCGCCTGAAATCGGCGTCGGAAGCCGTCCGGTTTCCGGCGCCGATCGCGCCCTGAAGCGTCGGCCCGAAGTTTGCTCTCTCGCGCTGACTCCCGCTTCCTTACAAAAAGTTAAACTTCGGGCAAAGGCGAAAACAGCCTGCAACCCTTAGGGTCGGCCAGAGATCGGCCGCCGGCAGCGCGGCCCAGCATGAGCAGGATTGGACAGGTGGACCCATGACGGAGTCAGATCGTCACACTGTATCGGCAATGATGAACAAGGTGCCTGCGGTAACCATATTCTTCTGGATTATCAAGGTGCTGGCGACAACTGTAGGTGAGACTGCCGCCGACTTCTTTTCCGGATGGCTGGACCTCGGCCTCAGCAATACGTCGTACATCACGGCTGCCCTGCTGGCCGCCGCTCTCGTGTATCAGCTGTTGCAGCGGAAATACGTCCCTTGGGCCTATTGGGTGTCGGTGGTCCTGATCAGCATTGCCGGCACACTCATTACCGACAAACTAGTCGACGATCTTGGCGTCAGCCTCGAGACGACGACGGCTGCGTTCGGTGTCGCCTTGCTGCTGACATTTGCCACATGGTACGCCATAGAGAAGACACTCTCGATCCACACCATCTATACGACCCGGCGCGAACTGTTCTACTGGCTGGCCATCCTGTTTACCTTTGCACTTGGAACGGCGGCTGGCGACCTGGCGGCGGAAGGTCTCGATCTTGGATTCGGCCAGTCGGCGGTGATCTTTGCCGCGTTGATCGCATTGATCGCCGGCGCGCATTTTTTCCAGAAGTTCGATCCCGTTCTGTCGTTTTGGATCGCCTACATCCTGACCCGCCCGCTTGGAGCATCCTGCGGCGACCTGCTGTCTCAGCCGATCAGCGACGGCGGACTTGGCTTCGGCACGATATACACAACCGCATTGTTCCTGGCAGTCATTATCGGCTTGGTCGTCTATCTGACGATATCGCGACGCGACGTCGATACTCAGTCGCTGGCCGGCTCGGCCGGCGGCGGAAGACACCTCCCATAGTCGTGGGTTGCAGTATATATTTAAATATTATCGAAAATTCAGGAACGAACGGTGAAGATACTGGTTATTGAAGATAATGCGGAGATGTCCGGGCACATCGCCAAGAGCCTGCAGCAGCATGGACACATCGTGGACCAGACCGCAGATGGACGGGATGGACTGTTCCTCGCAGCCAGCGAACCCTATGACGTCATTATTGTCGATCGGATGCTGCCCAAGCTCGATGGCCTGAATGTGGTGAAGACATTGCGCGGCAGCGGTGTCAAGACACCAATCCTGTTTTTGACCGCTCTCGGCGGCATAGATGATCGCGTCGAAGGGCTTAATGCCGGCGGCGACGACTATCTGGTCAAGCCATTTGCCTTCGCCGAACTGCTTGCACGAATCACAGCGCTGGCGCGGCGTCCCGCGCCGGCCGAGCAGCTGACCGCCCTGCGTATTGCCGATCTGGAAATGGACCTTCTGAAACGCACTGTGGCGCGCGGCGGCAAGACCATCGATTTGCAGCCGCAGGAATTCAAGCTGCTGGAATATATGCTCCGCAATGCCGATCGCGTCGTAACCCGGACCATGTTGCTGGAGAATGTCTGGCACTTCCATTTCGATCCGCAGACGACTGTAGTCGAGACCCATATCAGCCGCCTGCGCGGCAAAATCGATGCCAATTTTGAATTTCCGCTGATCCACACGATCCGCGGAGCGGGATACTGCCTGCGTGATCATTCCTAGACATTTCCGGACGCTCGGCTTCCGCCTGTCGATGCTCTACGCCGGGCTGTTCGTCGTCTCAACCGGTCTGCTGTTTGGTATTGTGTACTGGATCGCCGCACAGGTTCTGCAGCAGCAAAACGTCACGATTTTGCAGAACGAAGTGGCGGCCCTCACGGAAGGGGTTGCTCCGCCCTCGGCCAATGGTGTTGCCACGGAGATTGACCGGCGCTTACAGGAGGGAAAGTACCGACCGCTTTACTATCGCCTGGAGACCAGTGCCGGAAACAAGCTGAGCGGGAACCTACCGGCCCTGCGCCTCCAACCCGGCTGGCATAAATTCTCCTATCCGGTCGGCCAACTCACCAGCTACCCGCCCGAAGACGAGGACGAGCATACCATACGCCTGCTCGGCCTGACCTCGCGGCTGCCGTCCGGGGACCTGCTGTCCGTGGCCGTCGACACCTATCGGTCAAGAGAGGCGAAGGAAGCAATCATCCGTGCATTTTCCTGGGCTGCGGCTGCCGGTCTGATCCTGGCTCTCATTGGTGGCCTGCTGCTCAGCCGCGGCTTTCTTCGTCGCATCGACGCCATAAACAGGGCGACCCAGGCTATCATGGATGGCAACCTGAGCCGCCGCATTGAGGTTATAGGGGGAGGCGACGAGCTGGATCGCCTCAGTTCCAATCTCAATGAGATGTTGGATCGGCTGCAGGCCCTGATGGAGGGGTTACGTCAGGTATCGAACGACATCGCACATGATCTGCGAACCCCGCTCAGTCGTCTCAAGCAAAGACTGGAGGATGTGCAGGCCGCGGACACGACACGGGAAGGCTATCGGATCGCCACAGGGTTGGCCCTTCAGGACGCCAGCGAGGCGCTGACGACATTCAGCGCCCTGCTGCGGATCGCTCAGATAGAAGCCGGCACTAGGCGGTCGCAGTTTACCGAGATTGATCTTTGTGAACTGCTTACCGATCTCGCCGCCACCTATGGTCCGGTAGCCGAGGATCTCGGAAAGACAATCTCGACAGAATTGACGCCAGCTGTTCGCATCCAAGGCGATCGCGAGCTGCTCACCCAGATGTTCGTCAACATTATCGAGAACGCACTCAGGCACACCAACCAAAGTGCGTCTGTCTCGCTGGTTCTTCGCATGCTGGATGGCGTGCCTACAGCAGAGGTTGTCGATGACGGCCCCGGCATACCGCCGGCGGAAAGAGAGAAGGTATTCAGGCGGTTTTATCGTCTGGAAGGTAGCCGGAGCACTCCCGGCAACGGTCTGGGGCTGGCACTAGTCGCAGCGGTCGCCGAGCTGCACCGCATACGCATATCGCTCGAAGACAATCAGCCAGGCCTCACCGTCCGGCTGTCATTTCCAATCGATTTTTAACCAAGGCCTGCAAGAAAAATTCGGATAGTAGATGAACTCTGATGAAATCGCCGAACTTGTGCGGCGGCTGAATGTTCGATACGGATGCCAATCGATACGGGCGTTGAGAGCGACATTATCTGAATTGGGTACCGCTGGAAGCACAGGTCCCAACCGAACTCCTATCAAACACTAAACTTAGTAGTCCGCATTTGCCTTTTAAGCGTCCAGTGGGACGTAGATTCCCGGTCGTTATCGCTTTGACAAAGTTTATCGAAGAGTGACGTCTGGACAAGAACATTGCCTTTGCTGTGCGCCATTCGACTTCGACTTCTGGCCTATAGGTCTCACGCTCTGGCAGTTTCTCCAGATATCTGAGGAATGCTTCCACGGTTGGTCTGTGAAAGAGCTGCATGCGATGATCCAATTGTAAGGAAGGATCTGCGAGTGCAAAGACATGATGATTATAGAACGCCTGAATTTGATGGCGATCTGCTATGTTCAAGGCCTCGGACAATTCATGAGCAGATATGCATTCTTTAAGGCAGCGATTAAGCCATTCGACCTCGGATTTATGGATATAAATTGATCGCTTCCATTTTATGCGCGGAAACAGGCTGCCTGGATATTCTCGTCTTCTGGTCAATGTAATTTTCGAAATCCCCAACCGTAGTGCGACGTCAGCCAGATTTTCGTATTCTTCGAGGTTTACCGCAGAACCGTTTCTGGCTTGTGCTATCTGGTGCTGTCGTTCATAGCCCCACAGTGCAGCAATAGCCATCCGCCGCACGTGTGGATACTTGCTTCGAATGAAGTGTTTGTGAAAAGCGCCAGATTTCATAGATTTCGCCGATTTTGGGCGACTGAATTCCTGATCCAGTACCTTCGAAATCGAACTATGCCAATTTTCACATATCTCGAATCCGATCAGCAGTCTTTGCTCCATTTTGCGGCGCGCGGTGTTGCGGCCTCTCTTGCGGATAGGTTCCATGGCTCGACCGAAACACAGAATCAACGCCACCGCATCTGACAAACCGATCCCCTGCAGAACTTCTGGCACGTCTTGTGGAACAGTCGTGCCGTCAATGCCGCCAATAAGCGATAGCAGCCTCCCGACAATTGGGCCAGACTGTTCTGAGTTAGGTGCTAACGGATGAATGCTCTTGCCGCATCCTGCGCAAATGCCCTCAAGGACCGAGCCGAGATTCAAGCGGTGGAAGCATGTTTCACACCGGGATACCAGCCGGCAGTTATGAATGGGACAGACCGTCACGAATGCAAGATGCCAGACTAGGAGATGAGTTTTTCTTTCCCGGGTGCAGGACGGGCAGAAATATTCTTCCATTGCATTGATGTCGTGGCGGGCAATCATCTGTCCGCGACACATGTGTGATCCGTCATCTCGCTGCGGGAGCCGCATCGCATCCAGGCTTGAGAGCGATATTCGGAGTTTCTCGGCTAGAAAGGCCAAGTTCTGGGCAACTAGAAGATGCCTAACGCTTTCGGATGGAAATGCATCGGGAAAAACGTCGTACATCCAGGCTGGCGATCGATAGCCAAGGACGTGCCCGAGGCGGGTGAGGTAGCCATAAATGCTCTCGCCAGGGATCGGGTCGGATTTGAGAAATAACGTGTAGCTCATCCAAGCAAGTCTTTTATTCGCAACGCGGCGTGGTTGTTGTTGCCTCGGGCCCGGATGGCCCGGGTACTGATATCTCCTTGATGTGAGGACGGTTCTGGTTGATCACCGGCAGAAAACGGGTTGAGGCCAGAATCGGTGACATTGAAAATACGCGAGTAAACATCGTGTAGCGTTTGTCTGGTGATGCAGTTTTCTTTCCGCTCGATAGCCAACAGAAGGGCTCGATCGAGAAGTCCGGTGATGCGGCCTATCAGGCCCTCTGTAGCCGCATGGATGCGCGATGCTAAATTTTCATCTGCAAGACCAGAAGGAAGAGGAAGGTTCATGGCCTTCTCAAGGCCCTCCAACATGGCTTTGAAGATTTGAAAATCTGTCCGGTTGGTGATGCTGTATGGCTGAAACCGATGAACAGCAAACGAGCGACGTTGGAGTTGCTCGTTGACTCTTAGGACACTCGCAGCCGCTTCTGTTCCAACAAGAAGGATAGGGCAGATGTTTGCGTTCAGCAGGCTTTTGAGCCAATCGGCTGTCTCATAGGCGGCATAATTACTTCGAACCTGGTTGGACAGGTGTTGGAATTCATCAAGGACAATCAGGCTGACGCGCCGCAGACGAAGACCGTAAAGTACACGCTGCGTCATCTCCTGTTGGCTTCCGCGCCACGGCTTCGGATCGCCTAGTGCCGTTAATAAGGTCTCGGCAAGGCCCTTGATGGTGGCGTGTGCCGGACACTCGACGATAAGGATGGGAAAGGTTGTGACTTCGATGCCATCCAGTTCGTATGTGGATATAGGCTGGGTTTTGAGGTAGCCGTGTTTGTAATACTGGACAAGCCGCGTCTTGCCTGACCCCGATGGACCGAAGAGACCCATGCACTGGGAATGCGTGATGCCTTTCCCGGTCCGATGCAGGCAGCTGATGGCCGTGAGTATCTCCATCAGCGGCGGGTCTTTCACAAAGATCTTGCGGAAGCCGAGGATGCGGGAATCATCAAGAACATCGAGGGCGGAGGTAGTTGGCTCAGACATTTCAGTCCTCCGTTTCGATGGCGACCCAGTCGCGGACCGGCTTCGGCGTCTCGGCCGGCATTTCCGGATCATTGGAGGGTGTGGGGGTGATGACGGGCATCTGTTGCCGCGGGAAGCCGGGCTGGTCGGATTCAGTGTTCTGGAACCGCTTGATCCTCTTGGCAGTCTGGCGCCGCAGTGATGCGGTTCGGCCTACCATCTCGTCGATCTTGGTCTGGATGGCGAGGCGGGTAGTGCAGAGATCACCTATACTCATCTGCCCCTGTATGCGCTTGCGGGTCTGATCCAGAATGATCTTGTGCTGCGCCAGGGTCAGGCCTGCGGTGTATTCAGGTTCCGTCGATGGCAACTTGACATAGGTTCGGGTCAACGGATCCAGGACCAGGATGTAGCTCAGGTCGCCGTGATCATAGCGGACCTCGACCATGTCGGGCCTGTGGGGCCGATTCAGGAGGTCGAAGACCTTCTCTCCGCAGTAAGCCAGATTGAACAGCTCGATGCCGCGGCGGGTCAGGTGCCGGGTGGCATAGCCGCCAATCAGGCAATCGAGATCTGCAGCCGATCGCGGCGGCGTCAGGCCGTGCAGCCGGACGCCGTCATTCCAGGTCTCGATCGGGGATCGGCCACGGAGGCGGTGAATCCGCTGGCTGTAGTAGTCGATCAGCCAGATATGGACGATGTGCTGGAGGTCGGTCAGGGAGATCGCGGCCTGCTTCTCCGAGGGGTAATCGCCCCGATCGGCCGACCGGCTGAACGTGGTGCCCCTGATCTGGTGCAGAAGGCTGGTGTTCTGGCTGCCGAAGAACCGCTCGATGGCGCTCTTGAACCAGGGCGACCGCCCGGGAGCATAGGTGATGTTGATGCCGAGCTGGGCGCAGGCACTACGGAAGCCGTCGCTGTGAAACTCGGGGCCGTTGTCCACCATGATGGTGGTCGGCAGGCCCTCGCAGGGCCAGACATTCTGGATGTCCGGATATTGCTCCCGCACATATTGCTTGTTCAGGATTGCGTGCCGAAGGCAGAGCATCACCGTATGGGTGCCCGGCGGCTCATAGCCGATATAGAATCCGACGATCATCCTTGAATATTTGTCTATGGCGGCCGTCATGTTCGGCCGGCCGATCACGCTGCCTGTGGCACTGTCGACCAGGATGATGTCGAGCGGGGTATGGTCGATCTCGAGGACCTCCATAGGCCTGGCGACGACCGGGCCGGCCTGGACCGGCATGAACTTCCGGTCGGCGGCATGTTTCCCTTTTCGGGCGACCATCACCTCGTAAGGGGAACGGTCGGCAATCGCGCGCCGGACCGTTGCCAGGCTCGGAAATGGCAAATGCTCGACCGGGGGCCGCTTCTCGTTATGGGCTTTCAGCCGGCCGCAGACGAGCTCGTGGACGGCGATCGTCGTGATCTTCTCCCGCCGGTAGTAGCACTCATCGATTACCGCCTCGATCAGGTCCAGCACGTCGCTGTCGACCCGGCGGGTCCGGTTGCCGCGGCGGTGGGTTCGGGGCACCAGGGCCCGGACATCCCGGCCGCCGGCCTGTTCCCAGCGGCTCAGCCAACGGATGACTGTTCTGGGGCTCGGCGGGGCTGTATCCCCGAATTCAGCCGCCAGGGTGGCAAGGAGTGGCTTGAGCCGCGCCTCTGTCTTGGGGATGGCATGCCCTCGCATGGCCTCCACATAGCGGTGCCGGCGGTCGGCTTTGGCCTTCAGGCCGTCCGGGAGGCTGTGGAAGTCCGCCTGGACGGGGTCGAACCCTCCCTCGGTCGCCGGACCAGGGTCCAGTTCCAGGGTGCCTGCAGCCAGCCGGGCCGAGAATTCCTCACTGCTGAGGGTTATGGGAGCCCGGGTAGCCTTGTTCTCGAGGACATAGTCGTTCCCGGTGGTGATGACATGCATCCGGTATGGGGCGCCATCGACATGGACGGTCTTACCGAGGGGGATACGGAACATGTGGGCCTCCTGTTCATGGGCTCGGGAGGAGCTGGAAACGGGTGGTTTCGGTCAGGGGGGCGTCGAGGGGGAAGCCGATCTTCCCCCGGGCAGCCATCGTCAAGATCACCGCATCGGCATCGGCCCTATCGTCGCCGAATCGCTGCAGGAGGTCGGCCAGTGTGGCCGGGCCGTCTGTCAGGGCGGACGCGACCAGCAGGGCATCGTCCAGGGCGACCGGTCGGCGCCGCAGGTGCATCAGCAGCTGGCAGTTCTGCAGGCGGGGTTGCCGGCGGACTTCGCTCTCGGTGACGACCCTGTAGGAGATGCCGTTTCCGGCACAGTGGGCCTTGGCGGCCTCAAAGAGAGGCTGGCGTTCTGGTGCCGCAGCATCGCGGTCCGTCTTGACCTCGTGGAGAGCCATCTCGCCCGACCGAAATTGCACCTGGAAGTCGGGAAAATGGTTCCGCGGTATGCCTTCAACGAGGAGGTTCAGGCTTGCCGATTGTGCGGAGAAAGCCAGGACATCGATATCGAACTCGAGACAGTAGAGATAGTCGCGCTCAATCTGGGATTCCCAGGGGAATGCGCACTGCATCTTCATGCTCTGGAAGTATCCGACGACACGTTTGGTTCGTCTGGTCACGACCTTGCGGCTCGCCGGCGTGACACCTGTCGGCAGGCCGATCGAGAAGGATGCAAGGCTCCGTCCGCGTAAGCCGCCCGTGCGGCCGCGTTTCGCAGGCATGTTGCCCTCGTCGTTGGATGTGAAAGCTGTTACCGCAGGCGCCCTGTTAGCGCCTTTGATTGAGTCGTTGAACCAGCGGGAAATGGGCGGCGAAAAGAAAATGTCAAGAAGAGGGGAGCGATTCCGACGAATATCTCGCCATAGGGAAAATCAAACAATCGATGTGTCTTTGCGCGGTGAATAGAAACTGAATAGAAGCTGAATAGATTCTGAATAGAAAAATTGGTTTTTCCGGCCGGCACACAAGTGTATCGGCTGTTTCTGCGGTCGACATATACCTATATGTACGGCAGGTGGAGTGATCCCATGGTCAGAAGAAAACCAATGCTGTGGATACTGGATGCGCGTAGATCGGTCGACAGGGCAGTACTAGAAGGCAGTCTTCCATCCTACACCCAAGTCACTGCGACACTTTATGCCAACAACAGGGCTCGCCCTGTTGTTCATGGTGCGGAGCTACTTCCATTTCTAGTGGCCGGCGGTCGCCTGAGTTGGCGCTGGGTCCTCTGTGAGGGGCCGGTGTATTCTTCGCTCCCCGGAGCCTTTTCGGTTGTCGAACCGGATGGTGATGCTCGAAATGTGCTAACGGATCTGGGGGAGTTTGATATCCGCGGTATGCCCAGCGCGATCTTTCATGCTGGAGGTGAGGATGACAACGTCGCCCCACATTCCGACGCACTCGGGCGCTTTACTTGCGCCACAGCTGAACGGGCCGTCTGTGATTGGATCTACTTTGCCATGCGTGAGATATGGCGAGCATGGATGGAGCCTCGAACCAGCGCCAGACCAAACAGATATGGATGGCCTCTCTATGCCGCGTATGAAACGCCTGGCCAACGCAATGGGTATCCGGGAAAATTTTGACCGCTGGTATGTCCGTTGGCAGGAAGTTCAGAAGGATGAAGATATCCAAGAGAAATTCAGCAAAATCCTAGGCTATTGAGCAATGCTATCGAAGCAATAGGTCCAAGATCGCCTCCATGTTGGCGGCAACAAAATGCATCCGAATAATTTTTGACCCACTAACTGTATTTCGCAGGCCGGGGAGACGGCGCGCTTAGGTGCCATCTCCCCACCCAGATCACGGGCGTCCGCTCTTGTTCTTGGTCGGATCTACCAGACGGTAGCTCTGTCCCGCTTTCGGAGTCGGGGGCAGCGGTTCACCCCGAACCACAGTGCGCTCCTTGCCCGTGTCGCCGCCTCTGGTGCCGACGATCCCATATTGCCCAGACCGCGAGGCCGTTTGGCCCGGCTTGAAAGTCTTGTTCATTGGATACCTCATTTGTTTGGTGGTTGAGACACTGAAAAATCACAACTGGACTAGATGAAAGGCTTTTACCATAAACTAGTCCATGTTAGAATGATTTTGTTATCAAGTAGAAACAATAGTTTACTATACGTGGTGGACTAAATGATCATAAAAGACGATGAAATAGTCCAGCTGGCACAATTGGCTTTGCTGGGGCGGGCGCAAGATGTGCATGCCTATTTGCGGAAGCTCATCCGTAAGGCCGGGCCAGAACAAAAGGGGCTGGTGGACGCACTTACGAGTGTCTTGGCATCTGCGCCAAACCAGGCCGGGGTGCTGCGCGATGCCGCCGCGAATATGCTTCCAGTGGATGCTGATTCGAGGCTGTCCCTTCTTCGCGAGGAATTCCCTGTTGTCTTGACGGAGGACCTTATTTTTCCTCCTGACCTAGAAGCGCGGCTGGAGCAGGTCGTGGCGGAGAGGCAGAACATCCCTGCGCTTGAGCGTCGAGGCCTCGGCCCTACCCGCTCTCTTCTATTTGTTGGTCCACCAGGTGTAGGCAAGACAGCGTCTGCCCGATGGCTGGCGCAGAAGCTCGAGCTGCCCTTGCTAGTATTAGATCTAGCTACCGTAATGAGTAGCTTCTTAGGTAAAACCGGAGCGAATATTCGCAGTGTCATCGATTATGCGAAAAGCAGACGCTCAGTGTTGTTGCTTGATGAATTTGATGCCATCGCAAAGCGCCGAGATGACGACACGGAAATTGGAGAGCTTAAACGGCTGGTTACCGTGCTCCTTCAGGAGGTTGATGAATGGCCAGAATCAAGTTTGTTGATTGCGGCAACTAATCACGGAGATCTTTTGGATCCGGCGGTCTGGAGGCGCTTCGATGACGTTCTCCAATTCGATCTTCCCCCTATTGACCTGCGCCTCACGACTATTCGTGGGCTCCTAGGAGGTGAGATTAGTGACCTTGAGACTTGGCCGGAGGTTTTGGCTCATTTGTGGGAGGGAGAGTCGTTCAGCTTTATTACCCGCGCTTTGCGCCGTATTCGTCGCCACGCGGTTGTAAACCGGATGACACTTGAGGATGCATTGAAAGATAGCATTCTCGGCAATGAGCAGCGAAGCCGAACCCAAGATAGAGATATTTTAGCTAAAAAGTTGCACTCCCTTGGCGTATCTGATCGTAAAATTAGAATAATTACTGGCCACTCGCGCGATACTCTGCGAAAATTTTGGCGGGGAACAGAGCCCAAGGTTGGGGTGGAGGCAAAAAATGTCGGAAATTCGATATCTCATCGGCGGCGGGGAAAAACTGTCGCTGGAAACCGATCGTCCGGGAAGGAATCCTCCAAATAAAGTTCATCCATATGATTTTATTACCGCCCGTCGACGCTTAACTCCTCTTTGGGCAAACACTGCTCGCTGGCTGCGGCGTTTGCCGGAGATTGGTTGTCCTGACGGCGAGGCTGTTATCGCGGTAACGTTACACCCTGCTTATTTGGCCAAAGCCTACTATCCAGGCTTTTTGATGCGAGGACTGGAGTTACGGCACGTAGGAAGTCGGGGTGTTTTTATTGTCCCCGAACGAGTGACTGGGGCATCGAAAACTCAGGAGGCCGCAAAGGCGAAACCATCTCCGGCTCCGCAAATCTTCGTGGCGGGTAAACGGAATGCGATTGATGAATTCGCTCGAAATATTCAGCAATGGCATCCAGATGCGAAAATGGCTGAAGAATTCAGGCGCATCGAAAGGGTCGAGCCATTAAGTGAGAGCCGTTTGAAGCCAACCGTCGATAAAAAAGGAAAGGATTTAGATAGATTTCCTTTCGAGGTTGTTCTGCACGCGTCAGCAGAGCCTGAAGACAGATATATTCTTGAGGGCTTCTCGAAGTTTGCGCAATCTGTTGATGCAAAGGTTGATGCAAGCCGCCGCAGGCATGTGGGTGGACTTTGCTTTGTACCAATGCATGCACCTTTGGACAGAGCCAAAGAATTTCTGGAGTTTACGTTCTTACGAGCGATGCGGCAGATGCCAGAACTGGTCGCACTAGACCCTTTTTTGCGTAGCAGCACGCCAGGGTTTCGTGTGCAACTGCCTGATGCGGATGCTGCTTCTCAAGAGCTAAATGTAGCTATTTTTGACGGTGGGCTACCTTCCGACCATGGCCTAGACAGATGGGTAAAACAATTTGATGCGCCAGGCACGGGCGTGCCTGTGGCTTCCCACCAAAGTCATGGCTTGGCGGTGACTTCGGCATTTTTGTTCGGGCCATTATTGGACGGGCGATCATTATCTGCGCCGTTCTCGAATGTCGATCATTGGCGAGTTGTTGGTGCAGATACACGGAACACCGACTTCGAGTTATATGATGTTTTGGATCGTATTCAGAACATCCTCGAATCGAGAAGATATGAGTTCGTAAATATTAGTCTTGGGCCTGCGACCTCGATTGACGATGATGACGTTAACCGCTGGACTTCTACATTGGATAATCAATTTTCGGATGGCATCACGGTTGCGACCGTGGCTTGTGGAAATAATGGCCTTTCCAGCGCTCAACATAAGCTAAATAGAGTTCAGGTTCCGTCCGACGGAGTGAACATCCTGGGTGTTGGCGCAGCTGATAGGCCAGATGAGCGTTGGGGAAGAGCTCCGTATAGTGCCGTAGGACCAGGGCGTAGCCCAGGGTACGTTAAGCCAGACTTTCTCGCTTTTGGTGGGTCGCCAGCGGCGCCGTTCTTTGTTCTCGGCGGAGGGCGCCAAAGTTTAGCGCGTGGGGCCAACGGAACCAGCTTTGCCTCCCCGCTCGCTCTGCGATGCGGTGTCGGAATTCGTGCAAATTTTCAAGAAGAGTTATATGCACCAACTGTCAAAGCTTTGCTGGTTCACCATGCAAATGACGCTGGATTACCGCGGACAGAAGTTGGTTGGGGGCGACTTTCCCATCAGCTGGAGGATCTGGTCACTACTGGTGACGGCGAAGCTCACGTAATTTATCAAAGGCAGATGCCAGAAACGGGGGCTGTACGAATGTACATTCCCATGCCTCAAGGCGTTGATGGGAATGTGGAAATTACGGCGACCTTCTGCTTCTATTGTGAAGTGAATCCTGAAGATTCTTTGAATTATACACGTGACGGTCTCGAGATCACCTTTAGGCCTGATACACACAAAACACAGAAGCCTTATCTGAATGAGGAAGGCGAGCAGATTATTCCCACTATGCCTCCGTCAGATTCATTCTTCGGAGCGGCTGACTTCTATCACACTGAAGTTATCCGCAGGCGGGATGCGCAAAAATGGGAGACGACACTGAAAGCAACGAAAATAAAACGTTCATCCTCTCTAAATGATCCAGCGTTCGATGTAACGTATTTTTCTAGGAACCATGGCCACAACGCTAGTCGGCGCGGGAATATTCGATTTGCGCTTATAATCACTCTTCGAAATAGGAAGATGGCAAACCTCCACGATAGAATTTTGCAACGCTATCGGAATCGGTTGGTCCAGTTGCGTCCGCGCGGACGAATCCAGATCACTCCTAGAAGCAGCCGGTAGTGTTATATCGGCAAATAGAGATTGACGGTAGGTTTAGATTTAACGCTAGTTTTAGCTTTGACGAGGACAGTATTTAATCGCCCTATCGTGAGTTTAAACCCACGATAGGGCCGAAAACTTGTTTTATACTGTCATCGACAGTGAAGTAGCCCGTCCAGAGAAGATTCGGACCGAACTCTCTAAATATTTTCCGATACAGAAATAAAGATAAGAACTCTCGTGTCGCTACGGGCCATAAAACGGCACTAGTGTCACTTTATGGCTCGTAGTGCCACTTTATGGCACTATCGACAGTCTGAACAGGGGGGAGTGGTGGGCCCGGCAGGACTTGAACCTGCAACCAGACCGTTATGAGCGGCCGGCTCTAACCAGTTGAGCTACAGGCCCACGGGACACTCACCCGGGAAATGCACAAGGAAACGCCCCGGACCGGCCGGGGCGTTGGTCCTTACGTATCCAGGAACGAGCGGAGCTTACGCGAGCGGCTCGGATGCTTCAACTTCCTGAGCGCCTTGGCCTCGATCTGGCGGATACGCTCGCGGGTGACCGAGAACTGCTGGCCGACCTCTTCCAGCGTATGGTCGGTGTTCATGCCGATGCCGAAGCGCATGCGCAGCACGCGCTCCTCGCGCGGGGTCAGCGTCGCCAGCACCCGCGTCGTGGTCTCGCGCAGGTTGGAGTTGATGGCGGCATCGACCGGCAGCACGGCGTTCTTGTCCTCGATGAAGTCGCCGAGATGCGAATCCTCCTCGTCGCCGATCGGCGTTTCGAGGCTGATCGGCTCCTTGGCGATCTTCAGTACCTTGCGCACTTTCTCGAGCGGCATGCCGAGCTTGGTGGCCAGCTCTTCCGGAGTCGGCTCGCGGCCGATCTCGTGCAACATCTGGCGGCTGGTGCGCACCAGCTTGTTGATCGTCTCGATCATGTGCACCGGGATGCGGATGGTGCGGGCCTGGTCGGCGATCGAGCGGGTGATCGCCTGCCGGATCCACCAGGTGGCATAGGTCGAGAACTTGTAGCCGCGACGGTATTCGAACTTGTCGACCGCCTTCATCAGGCCGATGTTGCCTTCCTGGATCAGATCGAGGAACTGCAGGCCGCGGTTGGTGTATTTCTTGGCGATCGAGATGACGAGGCGCAGGTTGGCCTCGACCATTTCCTTCTTCGCCACGGCGGCCTCGCGCTCGCCCTCGCGCACCTGCTTGTAGATGCGCTTGAACTCCGAGATCGGCAGGCCGAACTCGGTGGCGATGCCGGCGATCTGCTCGCGGATCGGATTGACTTCGCGCGCCGCGGTCTCGCCGAACTTGGCCCAACCCTTGTGGGTCTTCAGTTTGCCGACCTTCGGCAGCCAGTTCGGATCAAGCTCCTGGCCTTCGTACTGCTTGAGGAATTCCTCGCGCGGAATTTTGCAGCCTTCGGCGGTGCGCAGCAGGCGGCCTTCCAGCATCATCAGCCGCTTGTTCAGGCCGTACATGTTCTCGACCAGGAATTCGATGCGGCCGTTGTTGAGATGCACGGCCTCCATCAGGCCAACCATCTCGTGCTTCAGCTTCTGATAGGCCTTGTCCTTCTTGGCATCGATGTCCTGATGCACGAGGGCGGCCTGCAGGCGCTCTTCCTGGGTCTTCTGCAGCTTCTTGTAATGCTTGGCGATGGCGTCGAGGGCTTCCAGCACCTGCGGCTTGAGCTGCGCCTCCATGGCGGCGAGCGACAGGTTCGCCTCGTCCTCTTCGTCCAGCTCCTCGGGTGCCGGCGGCGCCTCGGCTTCGCCCGGTTCGCCGGCCTTGGCCTTCGGCTTCTCGATCTTCACCGGGGCGGGCGCCTCGGCCTTGGCCGGCTTGGCCTCGGCCTTGACGGCCGGCATCGCTGCGGCGACCGGATCGGCATCCTCGTCCTCGTCGCCTTCCATGCCCGGCTCGGGGCCGGCGCCACCACCCATGGTGGCTTCCAGGTCGACCACGTCGCGCAGCAGGATCTTGCCGTCGACGAGATCGTCGCGCCAGCGCACGATGGCCTGGATGGTCAGCGGGCTTTCGCAGATCGCGCCGATCATCTTCTCGCGGCCGGCCTCGATCCGCTTGGCGATGGCGATTTCGCCCTCGCGCGACAGCAGCTCGACCGAGCCCATCTCGCGCAGGTACATGCGCACCGGATCGTCGGTGCGGTCGACCTCGGCCTTGGCCGGAGCGGTCTCGGCAGCCTCCTGGTCGCCCTCGGCCTCGGCTTCTTCCTTCTCGCCGGCGGCCTCGTCCTGATCCTCGGACTCGACGATGGTGATGCCCATTTCGGACAGCATCGCCATCGTGTCCTCGATCTGCTCGGACGACACCTGCTCGGGCGGCAGTACGGCATTGATCTCGTCGTAGGTGACGTAGCCGCGCTCTTTCGCCTTGGCGAGCATCCGCTTGATCGCAGCAACCGATGCGTCGATCAAAGGGGTGTCGGCGACTTCTTCTTTTTCGGGCGCTTCTGCGGTGTCAGGGGCCGCTGCTTGTTTCGCCATGCCGGTTCCTAACTCGTCCTGTCCGTGAAAACCAAATCTGTGAAAAACGCAAAGCCGTTCCCGTCGGGGAACGGCTCAATCGGTATCCGATGCAGAAACCTGGCTGCGTGCCGAACCGACTTCTGCCTGAAGGGCGACAAACCGCTGCCATGCCTCTGGGTTCGTGTTGCTGGCCAGATCGGCCTCGGCCGCCGCCAGCTCCTGTTCCAGTTCCGCCAACCGGTAGCGCTGCACGGCCTGCCACCACCCTTTTTCAACCTTGTCCGGGGCGGTGCCTGCACGCGCAAACGGCTCGAACACCCGCCCGGTCTCGCCGGTCACGAGGTCAAGCTGGGGGCCGAGTCCCTGTTGCCTCAAATGGGCTGCGAAGGCCTCGCCGTCAAGACCTGGATGGCGGGAGGCTTCTTCTAGAATCCGGCTCTTGAGGCTGTCAAGCACAGCCTGCGGGAAGGCGAGGGCGGCAAAGACCTCGCCATGCTCTTCCAGCAGCCACGGATGGGTCACCACAGCGGTCAGCAGGGCCCGTTCCGTACGGTCAATCTGGCTGGTTACAGGCCCAAGGTCGCCTTCCGGTTGCTGCGGCCGCCCGAAACCGGGGCGCATGCGGCCGGGGGGCCAGTTGCGGCTGCCCGGGACCCAGGCCTTGCGGGCCGGCGCAAACAATGTGCGCATCCGGTTCCGGAAATGCTCGCGATAGTGGTTCTGGACCGCCGGACTCTTGATCTGGTTGGCCAGACCCATCAGGGCAGCCTCAAGGGCCGCCTTGCGTTCCGGCGTATCCAGCGGCCGGGCCTCGGTCTCGCGCCGCCACAGGATATCGGCCAGCGGCTGGGCGGTGGCCAGAATCTCGTCCATGGCGGCCCGGCCCTGGTTGCGCACCAGATCGTCCGGGTCCTGACCGGGCGGCAGGGTGGCGAAACGGAAGGACTGGCCGGGTTCCAGCAGCGGCACGGCGCGGTCGGCGGCGCGTAGCGCGGCCCGCCAGCCGGCATTGTCGCCGTCGAAGCACAGGATCGGCTCGTTGCTTAAGCGCCACAGCAGGGCGATCTGCTCTTCGGTCAGCGCGGTGCCCAGCGGCGCCACGGCATGGGCGATGCCAGCCTGGGCCAGGGCGATCACGTCCATATAGCCCTCGACGACGACCACGGTGCCGGCCTCGCGGGCGGCCTCGCGGGCGATCGCGTGGTTGTAGAGATTGCGCCCCTTGTGGAACAGCGGGGTCTCCGGCGAGTTGAGGTATTTTGCCGGGGCGTCCGCGTCGAGGGCCCGGCCGCCGAAGGCGATGATGCGGCCACGGCGGTCGCCGATCGGGAACATCACCCGGTTGCGGAAGCGGTCATAGCTGGCGCCGCCGTCTTCCGGCTTGATCAGCAGGCCAGCCTCGACCAGCAGGGGCTCCGGCAGGCCGCGGGCGAGCAGGGCCTCTTTCATCGCCGTGCGGCTGGCCGGCGCGAAACCGAGCCGGAAGCGCTCGATGGTCTCGGGCTTGAGCCCGCGTTTCTGCAGGTAGGCAAGGCCGGTTGCGCCAGCGCCGGCGCGCAGCTGTGCCTCGAACCAGCGGGCGGCCTCTTCCATGGCCTTGCCGAGCGTCGAGACCTGATCGGCCTTCTGGCGGTCTTCCGGGCGCACCTGGGGCACGGCAAGGCCGGCTTCCTGGGCGATCTGCTCGACGGCTTCCGGAAAGGCCAGGCCGCTGTTGCGCATGACAAAGCCGATTACGTCGCCATGGGCGCCGCAGCCGAAGCAGTGGAAGAAGCCCTTGTCGTCGTTGACGGTAAACGACGGGCTTTTTTCATTGTGGAACGGGCACAGGCCGGTGAATTCGCGGCCGCGCTTGATCAGCCGGACCGAGCGGCCGACGACGCCCGACAGCGGCACACGGTTACGCAGTTCCTCCAGAAAGGAATCGGGAAAAGCCATCTATCCTCTTCCCCGGACCCGACTCAGGATCTGGGCCGATAAGCCGCCAAGGCTAGCAAGGAACCGCCTAGGTCAGAAGCCCTTTCAGGACGGCCGCCGCCTTGGCGAAGTCCATCTGGCCGACATATTTGGCCTTCAGCACCGCCATGGCCTTGCCCATGTCCTTGATGCCCTGGGCGCCGACCTCGGCGATGGCGGCCCGGGTGGCGGCCTCGACCTCGGCTTCCGACAGCTGCTGGGGCAGGAAAGCCTCGATGATGGCGATTTCTTCCTTCTCCTGCTCGACCAGGTCGAGACGGCCGCCCTGCTCGTAGGCGGTGATCGATTCGCGGCGCTGGCGCACCATGGTCTGCAGCATGGCGAGGATGTCGGTCTCCGGGATACCGGTGCGGTCGGCGCCATCGGTGCGGGCCGCGATGTCACGGTCCTTCAGGGCGGCCAGGATCAGGCGCAAAGTCGCCGTGCGACGGGCATCCTTCGCCTTCATGGCATCCTTGAGCGCCTGGCTCAGCGTCTCGCGCAGCATCGATAATCCCCCAGCGGTATACGGAATCGGGTTTTTTGGAAGGCGCGCAGCATACTCCAGGAAGCGGAATCGCGCAAAGGGCATAAGCATATGATAATAAACAACATTTGGCGAAATTGCCGGACTTGACCTTATGCCGCGATTTGGTATCGTCTCGCCCCGGTCGCCACGGCGTGAACGCGCTGTCGCAATCATCGTATAATCTGTCCCGTACCGCCGGAGCTGGGTTCACCGCATCGCCCTCCGGTGGTTTTCTGCGGCCAGAATGCCAGATTTCGGCCGGGTTCCGTCCCCGGCCCCGCGTATGGAGAAGCCGGAGATGGCCCAGACACAGACTTATGCCGCACCGCCCGGGCCCGGGTATACCGGGGTCGTGGTTCTGGCCGATGGCAGCGTGTTCTGGGGCCACGGGCTGGGCGCCGAGGGCGACACCGTCGGCGAGGTCTGTTTCAACACTTCGATGACCGGCTATCAGGAAAGCCTGACCGATCCCTCCTTTGCCGGCCAGATCATCACCTTTACCTTTCCGCATATCGGCAATGTCGGCACCAACCTCGAGGACATCGAGACCCAGGGGATCGCCGCCCGCGGCCTGATCCTGCGCGCGCCGATCACCGCACCGTCGAATTTCCGCAGCCACACCCACCTCGATGACTGGCTGAAGCTGCGCGCGCTGGTCGGGGTCAGCGGCATCGACACCCGGGCGCTGACCCGGCGCATCCGCGATGGCGGCGCGCCGAACGGCGTGATCGCCCATCGCCACGACGGCAAGTTCGACCTCGCCGGGCTGCATGCCAAGGCGAAGGCCTGGCCGGGGCTGGAGGGCATGGATCTCGCCGCCGAGGTGAGCTGCCGGCAGACCTATACCTGGGACGAGACCCGCTGGCAGCTCGGCAAGGGCTATGGCCGGCAGACGGCACCGAAATTCCACGTCGTTGCCATCGACTACGGCATCAAGCGCAACATCCTGCGCAGCCTCGCCTCGGCCGGCTGCAAGGTCACCGTGGTGCCGGGCAACAGCAGCGCGGAAGACGTCATGCGGCACAAGCCCGACGGCGTCTTCCTGTCCAACGGTCCCGGCGATCCGGCGGCGACCGGTGAATACGCCGTGCCGGTGATCAGGAGCCTGATCGACAGCGGCAAGCCGGTGTTCGGCATCTGCCTCGGCCATCAGATGATGGCGCTGGCGCTCGGTGGTCGCACCGGAAAGATGGATCGCGGCCATCGCGGCGCCAATCATCCGGTCAAGGACCTCGAGACCGGCAAGGTCGAGATCACCAGCCAGAATCACGGCTTCTGCGTGCTTGAGGAAACCCTGCCGGCCAACGTGGTGCGCACGCACGTCTCGCTGTTCGACGGCTCCAACGAGGGCCTGAAGCTGACCGACAGGCCGGTCTTCTCGGTGCAGTACCACCCGGAAGCCTCGCCCGGCCCGCAGGACGCCCATTATCTCTTCGACCGTTTCGTCAAACTGATGGAGCAGCAGCGCAGCTGACGCGCCCCGCGTGCTGCCCACAGGTGAATCATGCCCAAACGTACCGACATTAAAAGTATCCTGATCATCGGCGCCGGCCCGATCGTCATCGGCCAGGCCTGCGAATTCGATTATTCCGGCACCCAGGCCTGCAAGGCGCTGAAGGAAGAGGGCTACCGGGTCATCCTGATCAACTCCAATCCGGCGACGATCATGACCGATCCCGGGCTGGCCGATGCGACATATATCGAGCCGATCACGCCGGAGATCGTCGCCAAGGTGATCGAGAAGGAACGGCCGGACGCCCTGCTGCCCACCATGGGCGGCCAGACCGCGCTGAACACGGCGATGAAGCTCGACGAGCAGGGCGTGCTGAAGAAATTCGGCGTCAAGATGATCGGCGCGACCCGCGAAGCCATCGAGATGGCGGAGGATCGCGAGAAGTTCCGCCAGGCGATGAACCGCCTGCAGCTCGACATGCCGCGTTCGGGCACTGCCCACACGCTGGACGAGGCACGCGCGCTGCTGTCGCATGTGGGTCTGCCGGCGGTGATCCGGCCGTCGTTCACCTTGGCCGGCACCGGCGGAGGTATTGCCTATACCCGCGAGGAATTCGACGAGATCGTTGCCGGCGGCCTCGATGCCTCGCCGACCACCGAAGTGCTGATCGATGAATCGGTGCTCGGCTGGAAGGAATACGAGATGGAGGTTGTCCGCGACCGCAAGGACAACTGCATCATCATCTGCTCGATCGAGAATATCGACCCGATGGGCGTACATACCGGCGACAGCATCACCGTGGCGCCGGCGCTGACGCTGACCGACAAGGAATACCAGATCATGCGCGACGCCTCGATGGCGGTGCTGCGCGAGATCGGCGTCGAGACCGGCGGGTCCAACGTGCAGTTCGCCGTCAATCCGGCCGATGGCCGCATGGTGGTGATCGAGATGAACCCGCGCGTGTCGCGCTCCTCGGCGCTGGCGTCGAAGGCGACCGGTTTCCCGATCGCCAAGGTCGCCGCCAAGCTGGCGATCGGCTTTACGCTCGATGAACTGATGAACGACATCACCGGGGTGACGCCGGCCTCCTTCGAGCCGACCATCGACTATGTCGTCACCAAGATGCCGCGCTTCACCTTCGAGAAGTTCCCCGGCACCGCGCGCCTGCTGACCACATCGATGAAGTCGGTGGGCGAGGCGATGTCGATGGGACGCTGCTTCCAGGAAAGCCTGCAGAAGGCTTTGCGCTCGATGGAGACCGGGCTGACCGGCCTCAACGAGATGGTGATCCCGAACGCCGACGATCCGGACGGCAAGGAAGCCATCGTCGCGGCACTGGCCAAGCCGACGCCTGACCGCCTGCTGGTGATCGCCCAGGCCTTCCGTCATGGCCTCAGTGTCGCCGAGGTGCATGCGGCCTGCAAATACGATCCGTGGTTCCTCGAGCAGATCGCCGAGCTGATCGCAGTCGAGGCAAGTGTCCGCAAGGACGGCCTGCCCGGCGATGCCGATGGCCTGCAGGCGCTGAAGCGCATGGGCTTTTCCGATGCCCGGCTGGCCGAGCTGACCGGCATGGACGAAGCCGCGGTCTCGGCGCATCGGCGCAGTCTCAAGGTGCGGCCGGTGTTCAAGCGGGTGGATACCTGCGCGGCCGAATTCGAGAGCCATACGCCCTATATGTATTCGACCTATGAATTCGGCCCGGGCGCCGAATGCGAGGCGCAGCCGCAGGATCGCACCAAGGTCATCATCCTCGGCGGCGGCCCGAACCGCATCGGCCAGGGCATCGAATTCGACTATTGCTGCGTGCATGCGGCCTATGCGCTGAAGGAAGCCGGGTTCGAGACCATCATGGTCAACTGCAACCCGGAAACCGTCTCGACCGATTACGACACTTCCGATCGCCTGTATTTCGAGCCGCTGACCGTCGAGGACGTGCTCGAAATCATCCATGTCGAACAGTCGAAGGGCAAGCTGCACGGCGTGATCGTGCAGTTCGGCGGCCAGACGCCGCTGAAGCTCGCGGCCGGGCTCGAGGCGGCGAATGTGCCGATCCTCGGCACCTCGCCGGATGCCATCGACCTCGCCGAGGACCGCGAGCGCTTCCAGCAGTTGCTGCAGAAGCTGAATCTCAAGCAGCCGGCCAACGGTATCGCCCGTTCGGAAGACGAGGCGCGTGCCGTGGTGGCACGCATCGGCTATCCGGTGGTGATCCGGCCGTCCTACGTGCTGGGCGGTCGCGCCATGGAGATCGTGCGCGGTGCGGCTCAGCTCGAGCGCTACATGACCGAGGCGGTGAAGGTCTCGGGCAAGTCGCCGGTGCTGATCGACAGCTACCTGTCGGATGCCATCGAGGTCGATGTCGACTGCCTGGCCGATGCCGAGACGCAGTTCGTCGCCGGCGTGATGGAGCATATCGAGGAAGCCGGCATCCATTCGGGCGACAGCGCCTGCGCCCTGCCGCCTTACAGCCTGTCGGCCGATGTCATCGCCGACATCAAGGAGCAGACCCGCGCGCTGGCCCGGGCGCTACGCGTGGTCGGCCTGATGAACGTGCAGTATGCCGTCAAGGACAGCACGGTCTATATCCTCGAAGTCAATCCGCGTGCCTCGCGCACCGTGCCCTTCGTCGCCAAGACCATCGGCACGCCGCTGGCCAAGATCGCCTCGCGGGTGATGGCCGGCGAGACGCTGGCCAGCTTCGCGCTGAGCGACAAACCCCTCGGGCATGTCGCCGTCAAGGAAGCCGTGTTCCCCTTCGCCCGCTTCCCCGGCGTCGACATCATCCTCGGGCCGGAAATGAAGTCGACCGGCGAGGTGATGGGCATCGACCGCGATTTCGGCACCGCCTTTGCCAAGGCGCAGATGGCGGCCGGCACCCTGCTGCCGCTGCAGGGCAGCGTCTTCATCTCGGTCCGCGACGCCGACAAGCCGGCGCTGGTCGAGGCGGCCCGCCGGCTGGTCGCCATGGGTTTCGAGGTGGTCGCCACCAGCGGCACGGCGCGGTTCTTCGGCGAGCACGGCATCACCGTGAAGCGCGCCAACAAGGTGATGGAAGGCCGTCCGCATATCGTCGACGACATGAAGAACGGCGCCATCCAGCTGGTATTCAACACCTCGGAGGGCGCGGCTTCGATCCGCGACAGCTTCGATCTGCGCCATACCGCGCTGATGAACAAGATCCCGTACTTCACCACCGTGGCGGGAGCCAAGGCCGCCGTCCGTGCCATCGAGGCGCTGCGGGCGGGAAGCCTTGCCGTCTCGCCGCTGCAGGCTTACTTTTAACGGTCAGCTAGGAAGGGGCGTTATGCAGAAGATTCCGATGACCGCGGGCGGTTACCAGCGTCTGGAAACCGAACTGAAGCATCTGAAGTCGGTGGAGCGACCGGCCGTGATCCGTGCGATTTCCGAAGCGCGCGAACACGGCGATTTGTCGGAGAACGCCGAATACCATGCCGCCAAGGAGCGGCAGGGCTGGATCGAGACGCGCGTCCTGGAGCTGGAAGACAAGCTGCGCCGGGCGGAGGTGATCGACGTCTCCAAGCTGTCGGGCGACAAGGTGAAGTTCGGCGCCACCGTCGTGCTGGCCGACGAGGACAGCGGCGAGGAAAGCACCTACCAGATCGTTGGTGCCGACGAAGCCGACATCAAGGCGGGCCTGCTGTCGATCACGGCGCCGCTGGCGCGTGCCCTGGTCGGCAAGGCGGAAGGCGACAACGTCGAGGTGACGACGCCGGGTGGCGCCAAGGCCTACGAAATCGTCTCCGTCGCCTTCAAGTAGACGGCCCGGCCTCCGGTAAGATGGTGCCGGTCGGGAGGATGTCCGTTGGATCGTGAGACACTCGACAGGCTCTACAACAACCGCGCCGCCGTGCCGACGCATGCGCAGGACATGGAGCGCTGGGCAACGGCCAGCGCCGAGACACGCCGCCGCCTCGCCGGCCGGCTCGACCTGCCCTACGGGGCGCATCCCCGCGAGGTCTTCGATCTCTTCACCGTGCCGCAGCCGGACCGGCCATTGGTGGTGTTCATCCACGGCGGTTACTGGCAGGCGCTGGACAAGTCGTCGTTCAGCTTTGTCGCCGAGGGGTTTGCCGCCGAGACGGCCGGACAGGTCGCCAATGTTGCGGTGCTCGGTTATCCGCTGGCGCCGGAGGCCGACATGGACCGCATCGTCGCCTCGGTCCGCCGGGCGCTGGTGTGGCTGTGGCGCGAGGCGGCACCGCTCGGCTTCGACCGCGACCGCATCTATGTGACCGGCCATTCCGCCGGCGGCCATCTCACCGCCATGGCCGGCCTGACCGACTGGGCGGCGCTGGATGGCGCGGCCCCGACTGACCTGGTGAAGGGTGGATTGTCAGTATCCGGACTTTATGATCTGCTGCCGATCCGCCGCTGCTATCTGAACGACCGGCTCGGCATGACCGACGTGACGGCGATCCGCAACAGCCCGCAGATGATCCTGCCGCAGTGGCGTGGCGGCCTGGTGACGCTGGTCTGCGCTGTAGGCGCCGACGAGACGGCAGCCTATCATGGCCAGCAACACGATTTCGTGACAGCCTGTGCCGAGCGTGGTGCAAGGGTGACTGGCATCACAGCGCCGCAGCGGCATCACTTCAATATCGTCGACGAGCTGGCACAGCCGGGCAGCGCGATACAGGCCGCGCTGGCGGCGATGATACAATAAGGAGAATCCGATGAGCGGAGCCAAGCGAGTCCTGTTGGTCGATGACGACCGGACCCTGCAGTCGCTGCTGGCCGAACAGCTCGAGACGACCAAGGAATTCACCACGATCTGCGTGAACGATGCCGCCGGGGCGATCGACATCGTGCAGAACGATCATTTCGACCTCGTGCTGCTGGATGTCGGCCTGCCCGACATGGATGGCCGCGACGTCTGCAAGGAGCTGCGTCGGCTGGGCGTGCGGGCACCGATCCTGATGCTGACGGCGGCCGATGCCGATACCGACACCATCCGCGGCCTTGAATCCGGCGCCAACGACTATGTCGCCAAGCCGTTCAAGCTCGGCGTGCTGCTGGCGCGTATCCGCGCCCAGCTGCGGCAGTTCGAGCAGAGCGAGGATGCCGTCTTCACCATCGGGCCGTATACCTTCCGGCCGGCCAACAAGCTGCTGCTCGACAACGAGAAGGCCGGCAAGAAGGTGCGCCTGACCGAGAAGGAAACGGCGATCCTGAAATTCCTGCTGCGCGCCGGCACCAAACCGGTGCCGCGCGAGACGCTGCTTACCGAGGTCTGGGGCTACAATGCCGGCGTGTCGACCCACACGCTGGAGACCCATATCTATCGCCTGCGACAGAAGATCGAGCGCAATCCCGGCGATGCCGCGCTGCTGGTCACCGATCCGGGCGGCTACCGCCTGCAGCCCTGAGCAGGCTCAGCGGCCTAGGGTCAGCGGCCCTTGATCAGCGACCGGTGAAGACCGGCGCGCGCTTCGCGGCAATGGCCGCGCGGCCCTCGATGGCATCATCGGTGTGAAAGCTGGCGGCAAAGCGCTCGCGCGCGGCGCGCTCGTCGAACAGGCCGGATGCGATCTCGTTCAGACTCTGCTTCATGCCGCGCAGCGGCTGCGGGGCGAGACCGGCGATGGTCGCGGCGATGCCCTCTTTGCGAGCATCCAGTTCATCGGGGGTGGTAATCCAGTCTAGGAACCCGGTGCGCAGCATTTCATTATGATCAAAGGTTTCCGCCAGCAGGAAAAGACGTTTGGCGGGTCCAAGGCCGAGCCGCGACACCACACGACGGATGCCGTGCGGATGATACTGGATGCCGAGTTTCGCCGGTGGAACAAAGGTCCGGATGCCGGTGACGCCGAGCCGGAAATCGCAGGCGAGCGCGAGGTCTGTGCCGCCACCATAAACACCGCCCTGCAGCACACAGAGCGTGGGGAAGGGCAGGATTTCAAGCCGGTCGGCAACACGCTCGAGCGGACTGTCGCGCCAGTCATGGCTGGCGACGGCGCCGAAATCCACGCCGGCACAGAAGCTTTTGCCGGTTGCCTGCAGGATCAGCACGCGGATCGACGGCAGTGCAGCAATGCGCAGCAGTGCAGCATCGAGCGCCTCCAGGTCGCTGATTTCCAAGGCATTATGCTTGTCAGGCCTGTTAAATGTGATGGCCGCCCGAAAATCCCGGATTTCTTCAATAAATGCTTGAGACATGCGACACACCGCCCTTAATCTGAGTGTACGACATATTTCCGTATTGCCCCGGCTGACAGCAAGGGCTGCGGCACAAGAGGCGCTCCGTTCCTCGACGCTGACGGGAAAAAGGAGGCCCAGGTGGTGGGGGTAGAAGAGTTTTATGTCCGCTTCTGGGGAGTCCGCGGCAGCATTGCAGTGGGCTCACCGGAAGTCATGCGATACGGCGGCAATACATCGTCGCTGGAAATCCGTTGCGGCTCGCATCTGCTGTTGTTCGATGCGGGAACGGGTTTGCGTGCGCTCGGCATGGCGTTGCAAAAGCAGGGACGGGTCGACGCCGATCTTTTCCTGACCCATACGCATTACGACCATGTCTGCGGCCTGCCGCATTTCTGCGCCGCTTTCGATCCGCGCAACAGTTTCCGCATCCATGCCGGCCATGTCACCGACGGCATGGGCATCAAGGGCGTGCTGAAGCAGATGATGTGCTCGCCGCTGTTTCCGGTGCCGCTGGAAATCTTCCAGGCCGATCTCAGCTTCCATGATTTCCAGCAGGGCGAGGCCCTGCACCCGCAGCCGGGCATCACCGTGCGCACCGGCCCGCTCAGCCATCCCGACCTGGCGACCGGCTATCGGGTCGAATACGGCGGCAAGTCGATCTGCTACCTGACCGACACCGAGCACCCGGCCGAGGGCTTTGACGAGAATATCCTGAAGCTGATCCGCGGCGCCGACATCGTCATCTACGATTCCATGTACACCGACGAGGAATATGCCTGCCGCAAGGGCTGGGGCCATTCCACCTGGCAGGCCGGGGCGCGGCTGTGCGACGAGGCCGGGGTGAAGACCTTCGTCGTCTTTCATCACGATCCCGAGCACGACGACGTGTTCATGGACAAGATCGCCGCCGAGGTCGCGGCGCAGCGGCCGGGTTCGGTGGTTGCCCGCGAGGGCATGATCCTGCGCCCCTGATGTCGTCACCGTTCCGGCGCCGGCTCCGCATGGGGCTGCAGACCCTGCTGGGCCCGACCGTCGGCCTGCGCCGGCAGGGCTTTTTCATTCCCTATCGCTATGCGGATACGGTCGCCGCGGCGCAGCCGGTCTACGCGGCACTGGAGCAGCGGTTCGCGGCGGCGGCTGGGCAGATGCGTGCCGTGCTGGCCGCCGCCGACGGTTTTGCCGGTGACCTTGCCCGTATCGCCGAGGCAAAGGCACCGCCGCCGGCGCCGCGCTTCACCCAGAGCTGGTTCCCGACGCTGGATGCCGTGACGGCCTATACCCTGGTGCGCCGGCACGGGCCGCGGCGGATCGTCGAGGTCGGCTCCGGGCATTCGACCAGGTTTCTCTCCCGCGCCGTGGCCGATGCCGGGCGCGGGACCGAAATCACCGCCATCGACCCGGCGCCACGGGCGAGCCTTGCCGGCCTGCCGGTGCGGTTTGTGCCGGCGGTGATGCAGACCGCCGATCCGGCGGTTTTCGCCGCGCTGCAGCCCGGCGATGTGCTGTTCATCGATTCCAGCCATATCCTGATGCCAGGCACTGATGTCGACTGGCTGTTCAACCGCATCCTGCCGGCCCTGCCGGCCGGCGTGCTGGTGCATGTCCACGATATCTTCCTGCCCGACGACTATCCGGCCGACTGGGCCTGGCGCGGCTACAACGAGCAGCAGGTGCTGGGGCCGATGCTGGCCGGCGGGTGGGACATCCTGTTCGCCAGCCATTATGCGGCGACGCGGCTGGCCGCCGATGTGGCCGGCAGCATCGCCGGACGACTGCCGGTCTCGCCGGAGGCCCGCCCGGCCAGCCTGTGGCTGCGCCGGACGGCCTGACTGGCTTAGCGGCTGACGGTCTTAGCGGTAGGGATCGGCGGCGTCGCGCAGGCCATCGCCAAAGAAATTGAAGGCCAGCACCACCACGATCACCGGCAGGGCGGGTGCCATCAGCCAGGGATACAGCGCGACGACGTTGATGTTCTGCGCCTCGTTGAGCAGCACGCCCCAGGAGGTGATCGGTGGCCGCAGGCCGAGGCCGAGGAAGGACAGCGCGGTCTCGCCGAGGATCATCGACGGGATCGACAGGGTGGCGGAGGCAATCAGATGACTGGCAAAGCTCGGCAGCAGGTGCCGGCCGATGACCCGGGCCGGCGAGGCGCCCATCAGTTCGGCCGCCGTGCAGAAATCCTCCTCGCGCAGGGACAGCAGCTTGGAGCGCACGGCGCGGGCCAGGCCCGGCCAGTCGAGCAGGCCAAGAATGATGGTGATGCCGAAATAGACCAGGATCGGCGACCAGGTGACCGGCAGGGCGGCCGACAGCGCCATCCACAGCGGCAGTTCCGGCAGGCTGCGGATCATCTCGATCAGGCGCTGGATCACGGTGTCGATCCAGCCGCCGTAATAGCCGGAAATGCCGCCCAGCGTGATGCCGATCAGGAAGCTGATGATGATGCCGAGCAGGCCAACGGTCAGCGAGATGCGGGTGCCATAGACGATGCGGGAAAAGATGTCGCGGCCGAGCCGGTCGGTGCCCAGCAGGTAGAACTGGCCATCCGCGGCCGGGCAGACAAGATGGAAATCGGCCCGCACCAGGCCCCAGAAGTCATAGGCATCGCCGCGGCAGAAAAAGCGCAGCGGCTGCACCTTGCCCGGGTCCGGCGTGTATTCCCGCTTCAGGGTCTCGATATTCATCTTGAAGCGATAGCCGTAGACGAAGGGGCCGACGAAGCTGCCCTCGTGAAACAGATGGATGGCGTGCGGCGGCGCGTAGATGGCGCGCGGATTGCGGGTCTGCAGGTTATAGGGTGCGACCACTTCCGAGATCAGCGTCGAGCCGTAGATCAGCAGCAGGATGAGACCGCACCAGACGCCGAGCCGGTGGCGGCGGAATTTCCACCACATCATCTGCCATTGCGAGGCGCTGTAGAAACGCTCCTGCTGCGGGGTCAGGGTTTCGGTGTGATAGGGATCGAAGGGTTCCGGATTGACCCAGTGTTCCGGCTTGCCGCCCGCCTGTATGTCAGCCATGGCGCGCGCCTACTTTGCCGTGCCGCCGGTCAGCCGGATCCGCGGATCCAGCAGGGCGAGCAGAATGTCGGAAACCAGCATGCCGAATACGGTCAGCAGGGCGAGGAACATCAGGAACGAGCCGGCCAGATACTGGTCCAGCGACTGCAGGGCGCCGAGCAGCATCGGCCCGGCGGTCGGCAGGCTCATCACCACGGAGACGATGACCGAGCCTGACACGATGGAGGGCAGCAGGTTGCCGATATCGGCAATGAACGGATTGAGTGCCATGCGGATCGGATATTTGATCAGCAGGCGCAGTGGCGGCACACCCTTGGCGCGTGCGGTGGTGACATACTGCTTCTGCAGTTCGTCGAGCAGGTTGGCGCGCAGCCGCCGGATCATCGCGGCGGTTCCCGACGTGCCGATCACGATCACCGGCACGATCATGTGGATCAGCAGCGAATGGATTTTCACCAGCGACCAGGGGGCGTCGATCAGCTCCGGATCGACCAGTCCGCCCATGCTGACGCCGAACCAGATGTTGACATAGTAGAGCAGCACCAGGGCCAGCAGGAAATTCGGTGTCGCCAGGCCGATATAGCCAAACAGCGTGAAGCCGTAATCGCCCCAGGAATACTGCCGGGTCGCCGAATAGACGCCGATCGGGAAAGCGACGACATAGACGAACAGGATGGTGAACAGATTGATCAGCGCGGTCATCACCAGCCGGTCGCCGATCAGCTCGCCGACCGGTCGGTTGTATTCGAACGACCAGCCCCAGTCGCCCTGCAGCAGGCCGGACAGGCCGTTCGGGCCAGGCCAGAAGCCCATCCAGATGGCGTATTGCTCGATCACCGGGCGGTCGAGGGCATACTGGTGGCGCAGGAATTCGATGCGGTCGAGTGCCGAGGCCTCGCCCTGGGCGCGCAGCTCGGCGAGCTGGTTGCTGAGATAGTCGCCCGGCGGCAGCTTGATGATCACGAAAATGAGCAGGCTGATCACCAGCAAGGTCGGGATCATCAGCAGCAGGCGGCGGGCCAGATACATCAGCATGCTGTGAATCCTGCCGTCACTGCCGCAGCCAGAAGGTTTCGGGCCGGTAGATGCCGACAAAGGCGCCGGGGTCCCAGTTGAAGACCCCGTCCTTCGGCACGTTCATCAGGCGCTTGTTGATCACGACGGGCTGGAAGACGCCGCTGACCACGCCGATGGTAAAGGTCTGCTCGGCATTGATCTGCAGCATCTTCTGCCAGATGCGCGTGCGTTCGGCCTTGTCGGTGGTGTTCATCCAGGCATCATAGAGGTCATACAACTCCTTGGCGGCCGGCATGTCGATCGGCTCGCCGGACAGGCCATGGGTCTCGTGCCACTGGCCCCATTTCGGCCATTGCAGGCCGTATTGCGAGGTCGGCGCCAGCTCCTCGGGGTTGGTGTTGGCGTTGGCCAGGCCGTTCTCCAGTCCGGTCCAGACCGACATGATCGCCGCGCCCGAGAAGATGCGGTTTCGCACGATGTCGCGCTGGCTTGGCTTGGAGAACAGCTTGATGCCGATCTTGGCCCAGTTCTCGCCGATCAGTTCGAGGATGTCGGTCTGCTCGGTATCCTCGCCGGCGGTTTCGACGACGATCTCGATCGGCCGGCCGTCCGGCATCAGGCGGACGCCGTTGCTGTCGCGCCTGGTCAGGCCGATCTCGTCGAGCAGCTTGTTGGCCGCCGCCACGTCGTAGGTCGCATAGGCGGTCTGATACTCCGGCCTGAACAGCGGGCTGTCGGGCAGCACGGTATTGTTCGATTCGATGCCGAGGCCGAAGAACAGCGATTCATTGATCCCCTGCCGGTCGATGCCCAGCGACAGGGCGTGGCGGAAGCGGACATCGCGCAGCAGCTGTCGCCAGCCCGGATCGTTGCAGTTGAGGTTGGGGAACAGCGCGAAATGTGAACCCTTGGCGGTGCGCCACAGCAATGTCTTGTAGCCGGCCCGCTTCTCGTTTTCTTTCAGGAAGGTGAAGTTGTTGAAGGCAATGTTACGGAATTGCAGGTCGGCCTCGCCCGAGCCCGCCTTGGCCGGGATCAGCTTGGCATCGGCCAGGCTGAAGATGATGCGGTCGAGATAGGGCAACTGGTGCCCGGCACTGTCGACCCGGTGGAAATACGGATTGCGCTCGGCAACGAAGCGGATCGCCGGCGGCCGCGTGGTGATGATCCACGGATCCAGCGTTGGCAGGTCCGGGTTATCCTCTTCGTACATATTGTCGAGCTTGTTGTGCAAAGCCGCCCAGTTCGGCCGCTTGGCCGCCGCCACCTCGCGCTTCAGGGTGTCGGGGTCGGCATATTTGACATGAAATTTCTTCATGTAATGCGATGGCCGGTAGATATAGAGCGGCGCGGTGCCGGCGAGCCGGGGCAGGAAGTTCGGGTTCCGCTTGCTCCAGGCGTAGCGTACCGTCAGCGCGTCGGGGAAGCTGACCTGCGGCGGCTCGCCCTCGACCAGCAGATCGACCGGCGGCCCCGAGGGGTTCAGTTCCTTGTTGTTGGCGACATCTTCCCAGTAGTAGCGGAAGTCTTCGGACGTGAAGGGCTGGCCGTCCGACCACTTATGCCCGGGCCGCAGATGGAAGGTGAAGATGCGGCCGTCCTCGACGTTGTAGGATTCGACCAGGTCGGGAACAATCTCGAATTTCTCGTCATAGACCACCAGCCGGGTATAGCCGATCACGCTGAGCAGCCGGATGTCGCGCGAGCGGGCGATCAGGGTGCGCAGGTCGCCGCCCGGCTGGCCGATCTGGCGCGGTGGCGACAGGTCGACCACCAGCGGGTGTTCGGGCACACGCTGCGCCACCGGCGGCAGCTTGCCGGCCGACACCATGCTGGTGAAGAACGGCGTCTCCTTGTAGTCGGGCGCCTGTGCCGCGGCCGTATGGGCTGTGACGATGGTCAGGCAGAGTAGGAGCAGGCGAAGCAACGCTTTCATGCGACCAGGTCCCGGAAATCGGCATCGGATGCCGCGCGGACGAAATGTCCCTCGGCGATTTCCACCATCCGCGGTCTGGTGTTGCCGTCGATGGTGAAGGGGGCGGGCCACAGCGCCGGGACCGATGCCTTGCCTTCCATCAGCAGGCGCAGGTCGAGCCGGCTGTCGGGATCCGGCTTGGGCACGGCGGACAGCAAGGCCTGTGTGTAGGGATGCACCGGATTGCGGAACAGCATCTCGCGCGGCGCCAGTTCGACCAGCCGGCCGGCACACATCACGGCAATGCGGTCGGCGATATAGTCGACAACGGCAAGATTGTGGGAGATGAACAGGTAGGTGAGGTTCAGCTCCGATTGCAGGTCCTTCAGCAGGTTCAGCACCTGGGCCTGAATGGAAACGTCGAGTGCCGAGACCGGCTCGTCGCAGATCAGCAGGTCGGGCTGCAGGGCCAGCGCGCGGGCAATGCCGATGCGCTGGCGCTGGCCGCCCGAAAAGGAATGCGGGTAACGGCGCAGGAAACGGATGTCGAGGCCGACCAGCGTCATCAGTTCCCTGACGCGCTCGAACCGCTCTTCCTCGTCGCCGATACCGTGGATGATCAGCGGTTCGGAAATGATGTCGAATACCGTCATGCGCGGATTGAGCGACGAGAAGGGGTCCTGGAAAATGAACTGCACCTTGCGGCGATAGGCGAACAGCGCGTCGCCCTGCAGCGACAGCACATCGACCATGCGCTCGCCATTGTCGAACTGCAGGCTGCCGCTGTCGGGCTGGATCGCCCGCATGATTATCTTGCTGGCCGTCGTCTTGCCGCAGCCGGACTCCCCGACCAGGCCGAGACATTCCCCGCGATGGATGGTGAAGCTGATGTCGTCGACCGCGAGGATCTCGCGGCTGGTCCTGGCGCTGAACAGGCCACCCTGCCGCAGGCGGAAGGATTTGCTGATATGCTCGACCTGCAACAGCGGCTTGCCGATTTCCTGTTCGCAGGAGGAAGAATCGCGGCGCAGCAGCCGGCCGACTTCGCTCTTGATCTCGCGGATCGGCACCAGCCGTTCGCCCGGCTTCATGTCGAAGCGCGGCACGGCGTTCAACAGGGCCTTGAGGTAGGGATGCCGCGGCGCGCGGAAGATGTCGTCGAGGCCGCCGCGTTCCATGACCTCGCCGTGATACATGACGACGATCTCGTCGGCCATATTGGCAACCACGCCAAGATCGTGGGTGATCATCAGCACGGCCATGCCCAGCTCGGCCTGCAGGTCCTTGATCAGTTTCAGGATCTGCGCCTGGATGGTGACATCGAGGGCCGTGGTCGGCTCGTCGGCGATCAGCAGCGCGGGGCGGCAGACCAGCGCCATGGCGATCATCGCACGCTGCCGCAGGCCGCCCGACAGTTCGAAGGCATAAGTGCGCAGGGCGCGCTGCGGGTCCGGAAAGCCGACCAGGCGCAGCATTTCTTTGGCGAGCTCGCGGCCCTGTTCGGCGCTGACCTTGCGGTGCAGGTGCAGGGCTTCGGTGATCTGGTCGCCGATGGTGTGCAGCGGACTCAGCGACGTCATCGGCTCCTGGAAGATGATCGAGATGCGGCCGCCCTGCAGGTGGCGCATCTCCGCGCTACGCGGCGGCAGGGCGGCAATGTCGATCGGCGCATCGGCTGTGGCGGGGTCATCGAACAGGATCTGGCCGCTGGCGATGCGGGCCATCTTGGGCAGGATGCCCATGATGCTCTGGCTGACTACCGACTTGCCCGATCCGGATTCACCGACCAGCGCCACGGTGCCGCCGTGCGGGATGTTAAAGCTGATGCCGTCGACGGCCTTGATCAGGCCTTCCGGAAGATCGAAATGCACGCGCAGGTCCCTGACATCGAGAACACTGCCGCTCACAGCCGCTCCTCCGGCGGGAAGGCATGCATGCCGATCTGTACCGCATTGGCGCGCGTGGTCTCGCTCGTCGCAACGCCGTTACGGTCGGCCGCGGCAAGAGCCAGTCGCACCAGAGACGGGAAGCCCGTCAAACCACTATCGACACGCACCAATCCCCCGTGTCCCCTGATCGTCAGCTGCCACCATCCCTGGCTCCGGTCGCGGCGGGTCGAAAAATAGCGCAGTGATACCGACGCGATATCGGACCACGGCACCACCCGACGCCAGCCGGAGCGCCACCGGGAAGTCTGCACGATGCCTGCGGGGTCGAGTTCGATCTCGATCTGCTGGCGCCAGGCAGTGCTGGCGGCCAGCCAGGCAAACAGCAGGCTCAGGCCGGTGAGCACTACAAAAATGACAGATTGGGGCGAGGCAAACAACTGCAGTCCGGCGCTGATTGACAATCCGATCCCCGCCCGGAGGTAGTCGGGCCACAGGCTGGACAGCGGGTAGTACAGCCGGGTCATGACCGGGGCATGACAGCGGACGGCGGTTTGCCGATTTCCAGCGCCGCGCCGGCATCGATCCAGCGGACGGCCGGGTGTTTCGCGGTGCGGGCCAGAAAGGCGGCCAGAAAGTCCCAGCCTGCGCTGTCGTGCCGCAGATGGTGGCTCAGCAGGCCGAGCGGCTGTGCGGGCAGCCGGCCCGTGCGCAGGCCGGCCAGCAGGTCCAGGGCGATGTCCAGACAGGCCGTGGCACCTGCGGCGGCCTCCCCCCGTCCGTGCCAGTCCACCGGGTCGAGGTGGGCATTCAGCCGGGCGAGGCCCGGTGCTGCCCAGTAGGACGCAGCGATCCTGAAGGTGGAGATTGCCGTAAAGCCGAGGCCGGGCAGCGCCGGCAGCAGGCCGTCGGCACAGCGGTTCCATGGCGGCACCAGCAGCGGCAGGAGCCGCTCGCCCAGCAGCGCCGCCAGTTTCCGCCGCCCGGCGGCAAGGGCATCCAGGCAGTCCTCTGCCGGGCGGCCGGGCGGAAATTCGGACTTCTTGTCCCCGGCCGGTGCGAAGTTGCGATGCGAGAATCCATGCTGCGCTGCAGCAATTCCGGTCGCTCCGGACAGCACCGCGGCCAATCCTGCCGTGGCCCCCTCCGGCACGACGGCGAGCGTGAGCGGTGCGCCGGTCTCGCGCTGCAGATCCAGCAGCCGCGTCAGGGCCGGGGTGACCTCGGTGGCATCGTCATCGCGCCACCAGAACCAGGCGGTCCGCCCGCTGTCCTGCCAGGCCACCAGTTCGGCATCGAGCCGGCGCCAGCGGTCGTCCGCGGTCATGGCCGCTCTGCCAGAAACCGCCGGATCAGGCGGATAGTCTCGTCTGCTCCGTCCAGCCGGATCGCGGCCTCCGGGGCTTTCGGCATCACGAGCGCCTCGTCGATGGCGCGCGCCAGGGCCTCCGGGGTCAGACCGCTTTCGCGCACGGTCCGCAGCAGGCCGCGTTCGGCCAGCAGGTTGGCGCGCAGGGCCTGCTCGGTCTCCTCGCCGCCGGCGAAGGGAACGACCACGGCCTGCGCCCGGCTGGCCAGGGTTTCCATCACGGTGTTGTAGCCGGCCTTGCTGATCGACAGCCGGCAGCGGCGCAGCATGCCGGGAAAGTCCGGCCGGACCGGCTCGACGATGACGCCGGGGCCGGCAAGCTGTTGCAATTCCGCGACCTCAGCCGGATCTTCCTGCCGGCTGACCAGGATGCGCCAGGGCAGCTCGCGCGCCGCCGACAGCGGTCTGGCCGCGACGGCACAGCGGAACAGCGGCATGCCGACGGCGCCGCCGCCGGCCGAGACCAGCACCTCGCCGGCACCATCGGCGGTTTCCGGAATGGCATGCTGTTCGACGATATAGCCGGTGTAATGCAACTGGCCGGCGATGCGCTCGGCCAGCGGGAAGGTTTTCTCGAAGGGCACCAGCCGGTCATCACCATGAACAAAAGCCCCGTCGTAGAATTTCTGCAGCCAGGCAATGGTGTCGAGATCGCGCTCCGGCTTGGTCCGGTCGACGAGAATGTCGCGTACCGACGAGAAGGCCCGCGGCCGCGGCGACAGACTCCGCATCCGCTCAAGCAGGGGCAGCAGCTCGAAGCGCATCGGCCGGCGACCGAAGGGAAACAGCTCGGTCAGCACGGCATCCGGCGCAAAGTCATCGAACAGCGTGGTCAGGCGCAAGATACGCATGGCCCGCCAGGCATCGGTGATCGGATCGCCGTTCTCGTCCAGCAGGATGCGGAACGAGGCATCCTTGGCGCGCGTCGGCGGCAGTTGGACGAAGCGCACGCCCTCCAGTCCATGCAGGGTCGGGTCCGGCATGCCACCCGAGACGAGCAGGGTCTCGCAGCCGCCGCGATGGGCGGCGCGGGCGATGGCGGCAACCCGGTGCAGATGTCCCACCCCCAGCAGATGCTGGACATAGATCATGACGCGGGGGGAACGGGACATTGCAGGCTCCGGCTTCAGGCGAGTGGAATATTGGCGGCCAGCAGTTCGGGGCGGCCATCGTCAGTGATACGGAAATCATGCAGGCATTGCCAATCCAGTTTGACCGGCGGCTTGCCCAGCATGGGCCAGTCCCAGGCCTGCGCCAGCAGGGCCCGGATCACGCCTTTATGGGTCACCGCGCCGGCATCGGTGCCTGCGGCGGCCAGCCGACGCAGCCAGGGCTGCAATCGCGCCTGCACGGCACGTGGGCTTTCACCGCCCGGTGGCTGCAGGTCGAGACCACGGGCTTCATTCTGCGTGAAGGCGGCGCCATGGATGGCCTGCAGTTCGGCCGGCGTATGGCCCTCGTAGACCCCCCAGTGCATTTCGGTCACGGCTGGCTCGACTGTCGCCGCAATGCCGAGTGCTTCCGCCGTGGCGACGGCACGCTGCAGCGGACTGGTCAGCCAGCGCCGCCCGGCGAAATCGTCAGGCAGATGCCGGCCGCGCAGCTGTGCAAGCCCCGCCTCGGAGAGCGGGATATCGGAGCGGCCCTGCAGGCGATGCTCGGCATTCCACGCGGTCGCGCCATGGCGTAGCAGGGCCAGCCGGATCACGGTCGCAGACCCAGGCGGATGAAAGTTGCGGCCAGGCGTTCCTGCGCGGCCGTCATCGACAGGTCCCGCGCGACATGGCGCCGCGCGGCCAGGGCCATGCCGCTGCGGCGGGCGGCATCGGGCAGCAGCTGCCGCAGGGCCTGCGCCAGCGTGGCGGCAGAATCATCGGCTGCCAACCAGCCGGTCTCGCCATGGCGCACGACATCGGGGACGCCGCGGGTATTGACCGACAGCACCGGCAGCCCGGCGGCCTGTGCTTCCAGCAGCGCCATGCCATAGGCCTCGTTTACCGCCGGCCAGACATAGAGGTCGCTGGCCGCGTAAAGGCCGGCCAGCGGTTCGGCATCCATCTGGCCGACCAGACGCACGCGGTCCCCCAGCGACGCGAAGGCGGACTCGACAGCGGGCCGTTCCGGGCCGTCGCCGACGAGGATCAGCTGCCACGGCAGGTCCCGCGCCAGTTCGGCTGCCTCGGCCAGCCGGCGGAAGGACGCCAGCTTGTCGCCGCTGCGCATCATGCCCACCGCCAGCAGCCATGGCTGGTCGGCGGCAAGGCCGTATTGTGCTGCCAGTGTCGCCCGCCAGATATCGCGGCGCGCCGCCGCCGCCGCGAAAGGCGCAGGATCGAGGAAGGGCGGGAACAGCGTGACACGGGCCGGGCCGGCGAAACTGGCGAGACAGGCGTGGTCGAGCGCCGTGACGGCCAGCAGGACATCGGCCCGGCGGATCGCCATGCCGGCCTGGGCATAGCCTGCGGCCCAAGGGCCATGTTCGCGCTTCGGGGCCACGGATGGCTCGGCAATGACATAGGGCAGGTGGCAGCGTTGCTTCAGGGCCGGGCCCAGATAGTCGGCGGCCTTGTGGTAGACGTGATAGGTGAACAAAAGGTCGGCCTTCGGCACGGCACCGGTTTCCCAGGCTGCAGCAATCTGCCCGGCTTCTGCCGCCGCCGCCGCCGCCGTCTGCCGTTCCAGCGCTGCATCGCCGTCGCGGTTGTAGCTGCGCAGGGTCGAGAGGATGAAGACCTCATGTCCCATACCGGTCATGGCCTGCATCAGCAGCCGGGCGATGCGCCGGTCGCCCGACGGCGCCGGATGATCCGGTGGCTTCAGGGGCGCATAGAAGCCGATCCGCATGGTCAGGCCTGCAGGCCGAACCGCCGCGCCAGCAGATCGATCCCCGCCTGCATGGCGAAATCGCGCCGGACGCGCGCGGCACCGGCCTGTCCGAGCCGGTCGCGCAGGGCAGGGTCGACGATCAGGCGGTTGAGGACGACGCTCATTGCCTCGATGTCATCGGGCGGAACAAGCAGGCCGGTCTCTCCGTCGACCACCAGTTCGGGAATGGCCGAGATGGCGGTCGCCGCGCAGGGCAGGCCCTGGCTCTGCGCTTCCATCAGCACATTGGGCAGGCCGTCCATGTCGCCGTCACGGTCGCGCCGGCAGGCCAGCGCGAAGGCGTCGGCGCCGCGGTAGGCGGCCAGCACCTCATCCTGGGCCTGGGCACCGAGCCAGGTGACGCGGTCGGCAATGCCGAGCTGCTGGGCCTGCTGTTTCAGGTCGGGCAGCAGCGGGCCGCCGCCGATATGGGTGAAGGTCCAGAACAGGTCGCGCGACAGGCGGGCCAGCGCCTCCAGCAGGATGTCGAAACCTTTCTTCTCGACGGCGCGGCCGACCGACAGCAACCGGACCGGCTCGGTCGGGTCCTGTCCGTCACGGCGCGCGGGGCGGCGCTGCGGTGCGGGGAAACGGTCGAAGTCGAGGCCGTGATAGGCCAGCGAGACCTTGTCGGGGCCGCCCAGCGCCGACAGATGCGTCATGTTATGCGCGGTGCAGGTTGCCACCCAGCTGCAGTCAGCCAGCTTTTCCCGTTTCTCCCAGTCCGGCGTGATCCAGATGTCACGGGCATGGGCCGAGGCGCTCCAGGACAGGCCGAGCAGTGCCGCGGCATATCGGGCCACCGATCCGGGCGTATGGATGAAATGGGCATGCAGCCGGCGATACTGCGCCGGCAGTTCGGCGGCCAGCACCAGGGCCTGGCCGAAGCGGCGGCCGCGGTTGGGCGTCAGGTCGCGGCGCAGGTCGCGCCACCAGCTCTGCCAGACCTGCCGATAGGCCGGCTGCCGGCGCAGCTTCCACCAGGCGCGCAACACCCGCAGCGGCTGCTGGTAGAGATATTCCGGCAGATACAGGATCGGTGCCCGGATCCGGTCGTGCAGGGGATGCTGCTTGCGATCGGTCGGATGGCGCAGGGAAACGATCAGGATGTCGAGGCCGCGCGCTTCGAGAGCGGCGATTTCCTGCGCAATGAAGGTTTCGGACAGTCGGGGATAGCCTTTCAGGACAAAGGCGACCGGTTCCGGCGGTGTACTCGACATGGATGACTCGACGTGACGGGGCAGGGAATTCAGCCGCGCAACTCTACCACGTTGGTGGTCGTCGAGGCAGGGCGGCGCCACGGCTGCACGAGGCGATCGACATTGTCGAGCCCTTCCAGCAGGCCCGGAATCACCACCTCGGAGGGCAGCGGCTGGCGCGGCAGGTTGCGGATCGCCGCCGCCATTTCGGCCGGATCGTAGATTTCGTTGTCTTCCAGCATGCGGACGAGGCCGAGTTCCTGCGCGCGGCTGGCACGGATGAACTGTTCCATGCGTGGCCGTTTGCGCGGGACGATCACCGCCCGCTTGTTGAGGGACAGGATCTCGCAGAAAGTGTTGTAGCCGCCCATGGCGATTACGCCGACGGCATTCTGCACCAGATGTTCCATATGGGCGTCGAACGTGATCGCCTCGACGCGCGGCAGGCGGGCGACCCGGCCGAGGAATTCGGCGCGGCGCTCGCGCTGCATGAACGGGCCCAGCACCAGCAGGGCCGGATAGGGCAGGATTTCGCTGCTCTCATAGGCGCGCAGCACCCAGTCGATCAGACCCTCACCGTCGCCGCCGCCGCCCGGGGTGACCAGCAGGAAGGGCCGCTGGGTGATCTCGGGCAACTGGTGCTCCGACGGGGTCTCGCCGGAGGTGCGGGGCAGATAACCGGTATAGACCACCTTGCGGCGGACCCGGTCGGGCAGGGCAATGCCTTCCAGCGGGTCGCAGAATTGCGGCAGGCCATAGACCCAGATCTGGTCGAACAGGGTCTTCAGCGCCGGCATGACGTTCTTGCGCTCCCATTCGGGGGCCAGCAGGCTCGGCTCGTCCATCACGTCGCGCAGGCCCAGTACCAGACGGGTGCCGCGGGCCTTGAGCATCTTCATGGTCTCCAGCGCCTCGCCGCGCAGGCCGAGCGGCTCCTTGTCGACGATGAAGATGTCCGGATCGAAAATCCGGGCGGTATGCTGGATGATCTCGGCGCGGATCTTGAGGGTTTCCTCGATGTCCATCGGCAGGTTCAGCGAGGTGTACTGCCCGTCGCGCAGCTTGATGACGCCGGGAATGCGGACAAAATCCACCCGGCTGCGGAAATCGAAGCTGCCGATGATCGGCGATCCGGAGAGAATCAGGACCGACAGGTCCTTGTGGCGTTCCACCAGGGCATGGGCAATCGTGCGGCAGCGGCGCAAATGGCCGAGGCCGAAAGTGTCGTGGCTGTAAATCAGCACACGGGTGCCGTCGCTGCGCGAAACCATGCCGGGACCCCCCTTGGGACCACTTCGGCCCGGACTATGGCACAGCCATCCGTCCTAGGCCAAGAGCCTGAGGCGCGGATGTTTCTGCAAATCGTTCTGCATCCGTTGCGGCATTGGCGCCCCGCTCCGAGTGGGTTAAGGTTCAGCGGGACGAGGGGGTGCCCGTGGAGAAGAATCTTTACCGGTTTATCCTGAAACACAGCCTGAAACAGCAGATTACCATCACTCTGCTGTCTCTGGCCTCGTTCATTCCATACTACTACTACCTGAGCATGCCCAAGGCGATCGTCAACCAGGGCATACAGGGGAAGGACATCCAATTCCCGGTCGACTTGCTGGGACTTGGCTTGATCCGGCTCGACCATACCCATTATCTGCTGGCGCTCTGCGTCGGCTTTCTCGGGCTGGTCCTGGTCCAGCAGGCGTTCAAATACGTCATCAACTTCTTCCAGGGCGTGACCAGCGAGCGGATGCTACGGCGCCTCCGATACGACCTCTACGCCCAGATGCTGCGCTTTCCACTGCCGACCTTCCGGCGCACCAGCCAGGGCGAGATCATTCCGATGATCATCGCCGAGGTCGAGCCGATCGGCGGATTCATCGGCGAGAGCTTTGCGCTGCCGATTTTCCAGGGCGGCATGCTGCTGGTGATCTTCACCTTCCTGCTGGTCCAGAATCCGTTCATGGCGCTGGCCGCGGTGGCGCTGTATCCGATCCAGTTCTATTTCGTGCCGAAGATGCAGGCCAAGGTGCGCGCGCTGGGGCGCGAGCGCATCAGGAACCAGCGCCGTCTGTCGGACCGCATCGGCGAGACGGTCAGCGGCATGGTCGAGGTACATACCCATGACGTCTCGAGCCGCATGCAGGCGGAATTCACGGCGCGTCTGGGGATCAGCTACTGGATCCGCGTGGAAATCTTCCAGCGCAAGTTCATGATCAAGTTCCTGAACAACTTCATCCAGCAGCTCGGTCCGTTTTTCTTCTATGCCATCGGCGGCTACCTGGCGATCCGCGGTCAGCTCGATGTCGGTACCGTGGTGGCGGCGGTCAGCGCGCACAAGGAAATGGCGGCGCCGTGGAAGGAGTTGCTGAACCATTACCAGAACCGCGAGGATTCGAAGCAGAAATACGAGCAGGTCGTCACCCAGTTCGAGCAGGAGCGTATGCTGCCGCCCGAATACCAGCTCGATGAGCCGGAAACCCCGGTCGATCTCGGCGGTGCTATTTCAGTTTCCGGGGTGTCGCTGCACGACGACCAGGAGAACGCCATCCTCGACAACCTGACCATCACAGTGCCATGGCCGGCGCGGGTCGCCGTGGTCGGCGGCGTGGGGCGTGACGAGCTGCTGCAGCTGCTGGCGCGTACGCTGGAACCTGATCGCGGCAAGATCCTGATCAATGGCCAGGACACCGGCGCGTTGCCCGAGACGGTGACCGGGCGGCGACTGGCCTATGTCGGCAGCACGTCGCATATCTTCAATGCCACGCTCGGCGACAACCTTTTTCTCGGCCTGCGGCATCGTCCGCAGAAATCGCCCGAACGGACGCCGGACCAGCAAAGCCGCTTCGAGAAGGAGATCGGCGAGGCGATCGCCTCCGGCAACTGCCCGTTCGATCCGGAAGCCGACTGGACCGACTACAAGGCGGCCGGTGCCGATGCTCCGGATAGCCTGACCGTCCGGGCCATCGATGCGCTGAGAGCCGCGGCTTTCGATGAGGATGTCTTCCAGCTTGGCATGCGCGGCAGTATCGATCCGGAAGTCCAGCCCGATATGGCACAGCGCGTGCTGGAGGCGCGCCGGGCCTTTCGCGTCGAGTTGACCAACGGCGCGCTGGCCGACCTTGTGGAAAGCTGGGACCCCGCCAAATACAACACCAACGCCACGGTGGCCGAAAACCTGATGTTCGGGACGGCGCGGAACAGCATCTATCAGGATGACAACCTGGCGCGCGATCCGCATATCCTGTCCGTGCTGGATATGGTCGGTCTGCGGCGGCGCTTTCTCGAAATCGGCCATGAAGTCGCCAGCACCATGGTCGAACTGTTTGCCGACCTGCCGCCGGACCACGAGTTCTTCCAGCAGTTCAGCTTCATCGCCTCGGACGACCTGCCCGATTACAAGGATCTGCTGCTGCGCAGCCGGCCCGATGCGCTCGATCAGTTGCCGGAAGCCGACCGGGTCCGGCTGATGTCGTTGCCGTTCAAGCTGGTGCTGGCGCGGCATCGCCTCGGCCATTTCGACGCCTCCGAGCGGGAAGCCATCCTGCGCGCGCGCGAGATTTTCGCCCGCACCCTGCCGGACGACCGCCGCAATGCCATCGCTTTTTTCGATCCGGAACAGTTCACCGTGTCGTCGAGCATCGTCGACAACATCCTGTTCGGTCGCGTTGCCTACGGGCAGGCGCAGGCGCAGGAGAAGATCGGCCGGGTGATGGCCGATGTGGTGGCGCAGATGGAGCTGCGCGAGCCGATCATCGCCGTTGGTTTCCAGTTCGAAGTGGGCATTGCCGGCGCCCGGCTGACTGCGGCACAGCGGCAGAAACTGGCGATCGCCCGCTCGGTGGTGAAACAGCCGGACTGGCTGCTGCTGTCGGAGGCAACCGCGGCGCTCGATCCGCGCAGCCAGGCGGCGGTGATGGCGGAAGTCCTGGAGCGTCGCAAGGACCGCGGCCTTGTCTGGTCGCTGCAACGTGCCGCCGATTGCAGTGGCTTCGATCAAATCCTGGTGATCGAAGGCGGCAAGCTGGTGCAAAGCGGCAGCTATTCAGACCTGTCTGGCAGGCAGGGCCGTTTCAGGCAGCTTCTCGAACATGCTTGAGGGCGCCGATGACAATCACGGGGTTTCACCATGAGCCTGAATGAAGAAGTCGAACTGCTGCGGCGGATCCCGCTGTTCGCCAAGATCGAACCGTCCAAACTGAAACTTCTGGCCTTTACCAGCCAGCGGCTGACCTACAAGCCGGGCGATGTGCTGTGCCGGCAGGGCGATCCCGGCGACGCGGCCTTTGTCATTGTCAACGGCGAGGCCGATGTCAGTGTCGATACGCCGTCCGGTCCGCTGACGGTGGCGCATCTCAAGCAGAATGATTTCGTCGGCGAGATCGCCATTCTCTGCGAGGTGCCGCGCACGGCGACCGTGGCCGCCGTGACGGAGGTCACAACCCTGCGCATCGAGAAGGATCTGTTCTTCCGTCTGGTCAACGATTTCCCGCAGATTGCCATCGAGATCATGCGGGTGCTGGCGCATCGCCTGGAGCGCACGACCACCGACTTGCGTGAAGTCTCTGCCAAACTGAAGACCTGAAAGCCAGAAAGCATTCCCCGGACATGAGTCGACTAGACAGTTTTATCCGGCGCCTTGAGGCGCAGCGCAGCCTTTTGGACTGGGCCGCCGCATCGATCGGCGACCGGCCCGGCCTTGTTCTCGAGGTCGGCCTCGGCAACGGCCGGACGTATGACCACCTGCGGCAGAAACTGCCCGGCCGCGACATCTACGCCTTCGACCGCGCCAACAACGCCAACCCGGCCTCGGTGCCGCCGCCGGACCGGCTGCTGCTCGGCGATTTCTTCGATACGCTGCCGGAATTCGCCCGGCAGCGTCCCGGCCAGGCCGTGCTGATTCATGCCGATGCCGGCCTGGGCGACCCGGCCGCCAATGTCATTCAGGTCCGCAAGGTGGCGGCAATGGTGCCGGCGTTGGCGGCCTCAGGGGCGATCATCCTCAGCGACCAGCGATTTGAGCATCCCGATTTACTACTACAGGATGCTCCGGTGCCCATTCCGCCAAACCGTTACTACGTCTTCATCCGCAAGTAACCAATTCCGTAAAACATGCTACTCCTGATGCAGGCATCAGACTTCAGGGGGAAGCATGTCGGAACAGAAGAAGCGGAAGATCGCCATCCTGGGCGGTGGCGTCGGTGCACTGACCAGTGCCTTCTATCTCGCCAGCCGGCCAGGTGCGGCCGAGATGTACGAGATCACGGTCTATTCGATCGGCTGGCGTCTCGGTGGCAAATGCGCGACGGGACGCAATCCCGAATTCGGCAACCGCATCGAAGAGCACGGCATCCACGGTTTTCTCGGGTCGTACTACAACACGCTGTCGATGATGTCCTCCGCCTATGACCAGCTGGGCCGGCAGCCCGGCGAGCCGCTGGCGACTTTCGAGGATGCCTTCTATCCGATCGATTCCATCCTCTGCTGGGAGTTCCGCGATTACCGCTGGGTGAACTGGAAACTCACCATGCCGCGCAACGACCTCAAGCCGTGGGAGCCGCAGTCGCTGCCGACCCTGCGGCACTGGATCGAGGCGGTGATCGGTTTCATGGGGCGGCTGTTCGAGCATCACGCACCGTCGTTTGCCACCGTCGGTTTCGATGGCAGCATCGCGCGCGGCATGGTCCACTCCATGACCAGCCATGCGGCAGCCATCGCGCGCGGCGAGGGCGGCCCGCTGCTGACCGCCATCGAGGACTTCTGGAACTGGTTCAAGAGACAGGTCGAAAAGCTGGTCGAGAACAGCGATGCGCTGCGGCATCTCTATGTCACGCTCGATTATTTCCTGACCATGCTGCGTGGCATCATCAAGGATGACGTGATCAACAAGGGCTTCGACCAGCTCGACGGCGAGAATTTCTCCGACTGGTTCGCCCGTCATGGCGGCTCGATGCTGACCATCTCGTCGCCGCTCAGCATGAACACGCCGAATCTGTCCTACCAGTATCCGGATGGCGACACGACCCGCTCGCCGCAGATGGCGGCCGGCGCCTATCTGCACTGGACCCTGCGCGAATTTGCCTATCTCGGGTCATTCGGCTGGCTGTTTGCCGCCGGCACCGGCGATACCGTGGTGGCGCCGCTCTACCTCGTGCTCAAGCGGCTCGGTGTGAAATTCGAGCTGTTCCACAAGGTGCGCGAGATCACTGCCAATGCCGCCGGTGATGCCGTCGACGAGGTGGTGATCGACGTCCAGGCGACGCCGAAGGATGCGACTGCCGGCTATGATCCGCTGATCGATCTGCCGCTGGCGAAATTCGGCGGCAAGACCCTGCCGGTCTGGCCGGATCGCCCGCGTTACGAACAGCTGGCCGAGGGCGACCGCCTGCAGGCCGCCGACGTCGATCTCGAATCCTACTGGACATCCTGGCAGCCGGTCGGCGAGAAGCGCCTCAAGGCCGGCCGCGATTTCGACACGCTGATCTGCGGCATTGCCATCGGCGCGCTGCCGTATCTGGCGCCCGGGCTGATGGCGGCCAATCCGAAATGGCCCCAGATGGTCGGCGCGATCAAGACCGTGCAGACCCAGACGCTGCAGGTCTGGATGAAGCGCAGCCTGAAGCAGATGGGACTACCGTTCGACTTCAAGAATTATGACCGCCTGATCGGCGCCACCTTCGTCAATCCGATCGACGGCGTCGCCGATTTTTCCGACCTGATCCCGATGGAGACCTGGCCGGCGGCGAACATGCCGCAGTCGCTGCTGTATTTTTCCGGCGCGACGCCGCAGTACGGCCCGCAGCCGCCGTTCAGTGACCATGACTATCCGGCCCGCGAATATGATCGCGTGAAATACCAGGCCCAGCAGTATCTGCAGGCCTGCATGGGCGCCCTGCTGCCCAAGGCGGTGAGCAACGTCGTCCATCCGCCCGGCGATCCGATCGGTTTCGATTTCTCCGAACTGGTCTGCCTGGAAGACGACGCGGCCACCCTGGGTGTGGCACGGCTCGACCAGCAGTTCTGGAAACCCAACATCGATCCCACCGAGCGCTATACCACTTCGCCGCCGGGCAGCACGCAATACCGCCTGAAGGCCTGGAATTCGGGGTTCAGCAATCTCGTGCTGGCCGGCGACTGGATCTATACCGGACTTAATGTCGGCAGTTTCGAGGGCGCCTGCATGGGCGGCAAGCTCGCCGTGCATGCGGTCGACCCCACCGCCATGCCGCTCGACCAGGTCTACGGCTATCCGCCGGGGCAGGGGCCGGTCAGCCTCTGAAGTGCCCAGGCGCTGAACCACTGGTCCCTCGCCGTATCCTTGGTTAGGCTTCGGCTGCCGTCGGCGTGTTCTCTGCCGGCGGCGGCAGGCCGAACAGGACAGAACGATGGGCAAACCCGGGCCGCACAACCTGATCACCGATATTGCCGGGCTGAATGTCGGCCATGCCGATGATGCGCGGCTGCGCAGCGGCGTCACTGTCATCCTGCCGACGCATCGCGCCGCCTGTTCGGTCGATGTGCGTGGCGGCGGTTCCGGCACCCGCGAGACCGATCTGCTGCGGCCCGAGGCCACGATGCCGGCGGTGGATGCCGTCTGCCTGTCGGGCGGTTCGGCCTTCGGGCTGGATGCCGCGTCGGGTGCCATGCACTGGCTGGCGGCGCAGGGCCGCGGTTACGCGGTCGGCGGGCATCGCGTGCCGATCGTGCCGGCGGCGATCCTGTTCGATCTCAACAATGGCGGCGACAAGGCCTGGGGGGCGGAGCCACCCTATCGCAAGCTTGGCTGGGCGGCTTGTGCGGCGGCCGGTCCGGCATCGTTTCCGCTCGGCAATACCGGGGCCGGCTACGGCGCTGCGGCGGGCCGGCTCAAGGGCGGGCTCGGCAGTGCGTCGTGGGTCGAGGATGACGGCCTGATCGTGGCGGCTCTGGTGGCGGTGAATGCCGTCGGCAGTGTGCTGACGCCGGGCAACCGCGGCTTCTGGGCGGCGCCCTACGAGCAGGCCGGTGAATTCGGCGCCATTGCGCCGGCGGCCGGGGCGGGCAACATCGATCTCGGCATCGCCGCCGAATCGCGCATCGCTCCGCCACAGACCGCCACCCCGCATCTTGGCGGCCATACCTGCATCGGCGTGGTGGCGACCAATGCGGTGCTGGACAAGACGGCATTGCGTCATGTGGCCGGCATGGCCCACGATGGCCTCGCCCGGGCCATCCGCCCGGTCCACACCCCATTCGATGGGGATACGCTGTTCGCCATAGCGACGGCGGACTGGCAGGGGCCGGCCGGCGGGGATGCCGCCAGGCCGTGGCTGATCGCCCGGATCGGCAGCATTGCCGCGGATTGCGTGGCACGCGCCGTGGCGCGCGGCGTATGGTCGGCGGATACACTCGGGCATCTGAAATCGGCCCGGGAACAACTGAACGAGGGAACAGACCGATGAACAAGTGGCTAGCAGCGCTGGTCGTCGCCACACTCGTGGTGGCGGGCGGTTTGTGGTTTACCACGCGTCAGGTGGGCGAGCAGGCCGGGGCGCCGCAGCCGGCAGTGCGCGACAGCGTCGTCATCGGCATGGCGCTGGAGCCGCCGGGGCTCGACCCGACCATCGCGCCGGCCGCGGCGATCGGCGAGATCACCCATCTCAACATCTTCGAGGGTCTGACCAAAATCCGCGAGAACGGCGAGGTGGCGCCGCTGCTGGCGCAAAGCTGGACCGTGTCGCCCGACATGAAGACCTTCACCTTCAAGCTGCTGAAGGGCGTGACGTTCAGTGACGGCACGACATTCGATTCGGCTGACGTGAAATACGCCTTCGAGACCTATGGCGGCGAGAAAAGCACCAACAAGCGCAAGGCGGTCTTCGCCAATATGGCAAGTATCGAGACGCCGGACGCTGATACCGTCGTCATCATGCTGAAGTCCGCCGATCCGCAGCTGCTGTTCAGCCTGGGCGAAAACACGGCGGTGATTACCGCGCCGGAATCGGCGGCGACCAATGCCACCAAACCGGTCGGCACCGGGCCCTATGTGCTGCAGGACTGGGTGAAGGGCGATTCGGTCACCCTGGTTGCCAGCAAGAGCTATCGTAACCCGTCGGCGATCCATATCCGGACGGCGAAGTTCCGCTTTATCTCCGATGCCGGCGCCATGGTCACCGCCATGCTGGCCGGCGATCTCGATGCGATCCCGATCGGCATTACCGGCGAGAATGTTGCCCAGTTCGAGCAGGACAAGCGGTTCAGGGTCACCATCGGTTCCACCGAGGGCGAGACGATCCTGACCATCAACAACAAGCGCAAGCCGCTCGACGATGTCCGGGTGCGGCGGGCGATTTCCTATGCCATCGACCGCAAGGCGATCATCGACGGCGTCAATTCGGGCTATGGCATCCCGATCGGCAGCTGGATTCCGCCGCATGATCCGGCTTATGTCGACATGACCGGCCGCTATCCGCATGACCCGGCCAAGGCCAGGGAACTGCTGCAGGAGGCGGGGGTGAGCAACCTCGTGCTCACCCTCAAGCTGCCGCCGCCGGCCTATGCCCGCCGCGCCGGCGAGCTGATCGCCAGCGAGCTCGCCGCGGTCGGCATCACGGCGAAGATCGAGAATATGGAATGGGCGCAATGGCTGGACGGCGTGTTCAAGAACAAGAACTACGACCTGACCATCATCAGCCATGTCGAGCCGAACGACTATGTGAAGTTCGCCGACCCGAATTATTACTGGCAGTATGACAGCCCGGCCGCGCAGGCGCTGATCGCCAAGGCAGGCTCGACGCTCGACAAGGACGAACGCATCAAGGCGCTGCAGGACCTGCAGCGCCTGCTGGCCGACGATGCCGTGGTCGGCTTCCTCTACAACCTGCCGCGCATCGGCGTCTACAAGGCCGGCCTGACCGGCTTCTGGACCAATGCGCCGATCTTCGTCAACGACCTCTCGGCGGTATCCTGGCAGCAGTAGCCCGGGGCCGCGCAGGGGCGGATACGGAAAAGGGCCGCCGGATCGCTCCGGCGGGCCTTTGTGATATCAGGTCTGTCGTGGCGGTCAGCGCACGAAGACGTGGACCTCGTTGGTCGCCAGCTGGGCATTGCTGCCGGCGGTGACGTTGACCCGGCTGGCGGGCAGGCCCATGTCGGCCAGCGAGCGCAGCACCCGGTCGGCATTGCGGCGGGCCTGGTTCTGGTTGCTGGCAGTCTGGGCCTGGCTGCCGCCGGCGGCCACGGCCACCACGTCGAACATGGCATTCGGCTTGCGGGCCAGCGCCTGCGACACGGCGTTGTACAGCGCCTGCTGATAGGGCACGTCCGCGCGGTCGAAGCGGATCACCACCAGCGGGGTGCGGCCATCGGTGGCCGTCGGGCCGGCGGCCGCGGCGGCATACTGCTGGTTGCCGGCATAGTAATTGGCGCGGGTGCCGAGCGCCGGGCCGAGCATCTCGCCCTGTTTCACGCCGGTGGCCAGCGCGGTCAGGTTGGCCCGCTCGCTGCCGATATAGTTCGACTGGCGGGCGACATCCTGGCTCAGCTCGCCGAGCAGGCGGTCGATCAGCACCACGGTCTTCGAGGTCTCGTCCTCGAGCACCGCAAGCTGGCGGTGGTCCTCGTCGATGGCGCCCGACAGGCCATAGGTCGACTTGATGGTCTGCAGCAGGTAGGTCGACATCGCCGAATCGGAGGCGACCTGGTTGCCAAGGCCGCTCAGCTGGGCGACATCGGCCGACATCTTGTCGAGATCGACCTGGGCCGAATTCCACTGGCTGACCAGGATCGGGTTGCCGGGCGTGGTGCCCATCTGCAGCCGGGTGCTCACCGCGGCGACAAGGCCGTGGTAATCCTGCGAGTTCTTGGTTGCATTGGCGCGGATCGACTGCAGCTGCTGGTTCCGCTGGGTGATCGCGGACTGCAACTGGCTCAGCTCACCGCGCATCTGCTGGATCTTCTGGCCGACATAGGTGCCGGTCGGCTGGCCGGGCGTGACGCCGGGAACGACGAAATTGGTCGTGCCCATGGTCGGCGGGCTCAGCGTCGGCTGCGGATTGGCCTCGGCCTGCGAGGGCGGAATCTGCTGCCGGACCGTGGCCGGGCTGTTCGTGCCGCTCGGATCTTCACCGGCCAGCGAAGGCCAGAGCTCGTCGGAGACATAGGAGCAGCCGGACAGCAGCAGAATCAGACTGACCGCCCCCGCTGAGCCCAGGGCCCGCGTCGAAAACAGAGCCCCGCGTCGTTGCGCCGGGTTACGAACAGGATGTGCCATGCCGCGCCATCTCGGTTGATAAAATCAAGTGCGTTGTGGCCTGTGGGCCCCCCGGTCACAGCAAGCACGCCAGACAGGATTTCCCCCCGTCAGCACAGACCTGCCGCAACCGCTGGCATTCTAGGGGTGCCATGGCGGCCCCGCAAGCACCATCTTCCTGTAGAATCCGAGGGTTGTGCCAATTCAGGCCGGCGGCGATATGACCCTTGCGTGCCCCCGTCGAATTGAGTAGGTTCCGCCCCCGTCGCGGTTTCGCGGCACGTGCGCTCGTAGCTCAGCTGGATAGAGCACCAGACTACGAATCTGGGGGTCAGGAGTTCGAATCTCTTCGAGCGCACCATTTTCCCCATACTGCAGGGCATCGGCCTGTTTACCGGATGCCCGGTTGGGGACTTCGCCCCCTGACAGCCCCGCCCATCTGTACCGGTGATCCGGAGTCCCGCGACTCGGCCCTTGTCGCAGCAGGGGCGTAAGATTTCAGAAAAAGGTCCGGTGTGGCCCGGCCTTTCAGCCCGGCCGGAGCGTCAGTGGGATGCCCCGGACCGGCTGAGGGCGAGCGCTACCAGCGTGCAGACCGAACCCGAGAGCAGGTAGGCCCCCGACGCGATCAGGCCGAAATGACTGGCCAGCAGCAGGGCGGCGAGCGGCGCGAAGCCGGCGCCGAACAGCCAGGCCAGGTCGGAGGTCAGCGCCGAGGCCGTATAGCGGTAGGTGCGCGAGAAGTTCGAGGCGACAGCCCCCGAGGCCTGTCCGAACGACAGTCCGAGCAGGATGAAGCCCAGCACCATGAACAGTGTCTCGCCGACATCGCCACCGTCCAGCAGCTGCGGGGCGAAGCCGCTGAATGCGGCGATGGCAGCGGCCGTGCCGGCGAGCAGCTGGCGGCGGCCGATGCGGTCGGCGATCAGCCCCGACGCCAGCATCGCCGCGACGCCGACGGCGGCGCCGATCAGCTCGATGGTCAGGAAGCGCGCCGGCGGCTGGCTGGTGAACAGGAAAATCCACGACAGCGGGAAGACCGTCACCATGTGAAACAGCGCGAAGCTGGCCAGCGGCGCAAAGGCGCCGGCAATGATGTTGCGGCCTTCCATGCGCAGGGTTTCGATGATCGGTGTTGGCTCGAGATCGCGGTTCTCGAACTGCTTGCCGTATTCGACGGTCATCACGATCCGCAGCCGGGCGAAGAGGGCCACGACATTGATGGCAAAGGCGACGAAGAACGGATAGCGCCAGCCCCAGCTGAAGAAGTCGTCAGGGGACAGGTTGGCAATGAAATAGGCGAACAGGCCGCTGGCCACGACGAGGCCGAGCGGCGCGCCGAGCTGCGGGATCATAGCAAACCAGCCGCGCCGCCCAGCTGGCGCATTCAGCGACAGCAGCGAGGCAAGGCCGTCCCACACCCCGCCCATCGCCAGGCCCTGACCGATGCGGAACAGAGCGAGCAGCAGGGCGGAGGCAGCCCCGATCGTCTCGAACCCGGGCAGGAAGGCTACGGCGACGGTCGAGGCGCCGAGCAGGAAAAGAGCGACGGTCAGCTTGGCGCCGCGGCCATAGGCGCGATCGATCGTCATGAACACGACGGTGCCGACCGGCCGGGCGACGAACGCGAGCGCAAAGATGGCGAAGGAATACAGCGTTCCGGTCAGCGGGTCCGCATAGGGGAACACCAGCTTCGGGAAAACCAGAACCGACGCAATGGCATAGACGAAGAAGTCAAAAAACTCCGAGGTGCGGCCGATGATCACACCGATGGCTGTCTCGGCCGGCCCCACGCTGCCGTGATGATGCGCGTCGGCGGGCGGCATGTCCCGCTCAAGGCTCGACGATGCTGATGTGGCAGTGTTCATGGAGTAACCGAATATCTTTCGTGCATCGGAGGGGCTTGCCGCCCGGCTGACCCATCATATTCTCTCCCGGACCGGCGCCAAGAGGAGATGGAAAATTGTCCGTGGACATATTGCCTCATGGACAAATTGTCCAAGGGCAACTTGCCTCATCCTCCTGGCGCGGAAAAACCGCTATTTACGCCTCCGTCTGTTTCCATGACCCGGCGGATTTCCCCTTGCGCCTCTTTCGCATCATAACCTTAACCTCTCTGGTCCTGTCCGTGGGCGGCTGCAAAGCCGTCGTCCTCGACCCTGCGGGGGATGTTGCAGCCCAGCAGCGCGACCTGTTGCTGCAGGCCACCGGGCTGATGCTGCTGATCATCGTGCCGGTGATGGCGCTGACGGTGTTCTTCGCCTGGCGCTACCGGCACAGTAACAAGTCTGCGCGGTATGAACCCGACTGGGATCATTCGATGCAGCTTGAACTGGTGATCTGGGGCGCCCCGCTGCTGATCATCATCTGCCTCGGCGCGCTGACCTGGATGGGCACCCATCTGCTCGATCCCTATCGCCCGCTCGACCGCATCGCCGCCGGCCGTCCGGTGCCCGGCAGCGCCACGCCGCTGGAGGTCGATGCCATCGCGCTCGACTGGAAATGGCTGTTCATCTATCCGCAATACGGCATTGCCACCGTCAACGAGATGGCCGCCCCGGTGGACCGGCCGATCACCTTCCGCATCACCGCCTCGTCGGTGATGAACTCCTTCTATATCCCGGCCCTGGCGGGACAGGTCTATGCGATGCCGGGCATGGAAACGAAGCTGCACGCGGTGATCAACCAGCCTGGCGCCTACAAGGGGTTTTCCGCCAACTACAGCGGCGCCGGCTTCTCCGGCATGCGCTTCACCTTCCATGGCGTCGACGACGCCGGTTTCGACAAATGGGTGAGTGATATCAGGACGGCCGGCGACGCACTCAGTCGTGCCCGCTATCTCGAACTTGAGCGCCCGAGCGAGAACGTGCCGGTGCGGACGTTCGGCGCCGTCGACAAATCGCTCTATAACGCCATCCTCAACATGTGCGTGCAGCCGGGCAAGATGTGCATGAGCGAGATGATGTCGGTGGATGCCCGGGGCGGCCTGGGGCTGGCCGGCATCGACAACCTGCTGCCGCTGGAATACGACAAGTATGCCCGTCGCGGCAGCACGGTTTTCGGCACCAGGCCGCGCCCGGTTGCCGGCCTCTGTGCGATCCCGCCGGAGGAGACCGGCATCGAGGCGCTCGCGGCCCCGCTGTCCCGACCCGCCCGGGATGCAGCTCCGGCATCGCCGTCCTATTCGCCCGTCGGCCTGCGCCGGCCCGAACCGTCGCCCGCCGCGCGGCCGTCCAATTCCTGAGGCATTTCCAATGGATTCCTCCATGCTCAAGTTCATTTTCGGGCGGCTGACGCTGGATGCACTGCCGCTGCACGAGCCGATTCTGGTCGGCACCTTTGCCGTGGTCGCGCTGGGTGGTGTCGCGCTGTTCGGCGCGCTGACCTATTTCCGGCTCTGGGGCTACCTGTGGAAGGAGTGGTTCACCAGCGTCGATCACAAGAAGATCGGCATCATGTACATGGTGCTGGGCATCGTGATGCTGCTGCGCGGTTTCGCCGATGCCATCATGATGCGGCTGCAGCAGGCCATCGCCTTCAACGGCTCGGAAGGCTACCTGCCGGCCCATCACTACGACCAGATTTTTACGGCCCATGGCGTCATCATGATCTTCTTCGTGGCGATGCCGCTGGTCACCGGACTGATGAACTATGTCGTGCCGCTGCAGATCGGTGCCCGCGACGTCTCCTTCCCGTTCCTGAATAATTTCAGCTTCTGGATGACGGTGGGCGGCGCCGTCATTGTCATGATGTCGCTGTTCATCGGCGAGTTCGCCCGCACTGGCTGGCTCGCCTATCCGCCGCTGTCGGAAACCGCCTACAGTCCCGATGTCGGCGTGGATTATTACATCTGGGGCCTGCAGGTCGCTGGCCTCGGCACGTTGCTGTCTGGCGTCAATCTGATCTGCACGATCATCAAGTTGCGCGCCCCGGGCATGACGCTGATGAAGATGCCTGTGTTCACCTGGACCGCGTTGTGCACCAACGTGCTGATCGTCGCCTCGTTTCCGGTGCTGACGGCGGTGCTGGCGCTGCTGACCCTCGACCGCTATGTCGGCACGAATTTCTTCACGAACGACTTCGGCGGCAATCCGATGATGTACGTGAACCTGATCTGGATCTGGGGTCACCCGGAGGTCTACATCCTGATCCTGCCGCTGTTCGGCGTCTTCTCGGAAGTCACCGCCACCTTCTCGGGCAAGAAGCTGTTCGGCTATACCTCGATGGTCTATGCAACCGTGGTGATCACGGTGCTGTCCTACCTGGTGTGGCTGCATCACTTCTTCACCATGGGCTCCGGCGCCAGCGTCAATTCCTTCTTCGGGATCACCACGATGATCATCTCGATCCCGACCGGCGCCAAACTGTTCAACTGGCTGTTCACCATCTACCGGGGCCGCGTCCGGTTCGAACTGCCGATGATGTGGACGGTCGCCTTCATGCTCACCTTCGTGATCGGCGGCATGACCGGCGTGATGCTGGCGGTGCCGCCGGCCGATTTCGTGTTGCACAACAGCCTGTTCCTGATCGCCCATTTCCACAATGTGATCATCGGCGGCGTGCTGTTCGGCCTGTTCGCCGGCATCAGCTACTGGTTCCCCAAAGCCTTCGGGTTCAAGCTCGATCCCTTCTGGGGCAAGCTGTCGTTCTGGTTCTGGGTGATCGGTTTCTACTTCGCCTTCATGCCGCTCTATGTGCTGGGCCTGATGGGGGTGACGCGCCGGGTGCGGGTCTTCGACGATCCGTCGCTGCAGGTCTGGTTCGTGGTGGCCTGCTTCGGTGCCTTCCTGATCGCGCTCGGTATCCTGTGTTTCCTGATCCAGATCGCCGTCAGCATCCGCAAGCGCGAACAGCTCCGCGATCCCACCGGTGATCCGTGGCAGGGCCGCACCCTCGAGTGGTCGACCTCTTCGCCGCCGCCGGAATACAATTTTGCCTTCACGCCGGTGATCCACGACCGGGATTCCTGGTGGGACATGAAACGGCGCGGCTATGTTCGCCCGCTCACGGGGTTCAAGCCCATCCACATGCCGAAGAGCACCGGCACCGGAGTGATCCTCGCCGGCCTCAGCGTCGTGTTTGCCTTTGCCATGATCTGGTACATCTGGTGGCTGGCGGCGCTCAGCTTCCTGGCCCTGGTCGTCACCGCGATCGGCCATACCTTCAACTATCACCGGGATTTCGATATTCCGGCGGATGAAGTTGTGCGGGCCGAGGACCGGCGGACGCAGCTTCTTGCCGCCCGGAGCTGAACCATGACCACAGCCATCACCGAAACCCACGCCGCCGGTCACGCGCCGGTTTTTTATGTGGCGGACGAGCATCCGCATGCCGAAGGGCACAGCACCATGCTCGGCTTCTGGATCTACCTGATGAGCGACTGCCTCATCTTCGCGATCCTGTTCGCCACCTATGCCGTCCTCGGCGGGAACTACGCCGCCGGCCCGTCGCCAAAGGATGTCTTCGAGCTGCCACTGGTGGCGGTCAACACCACGATGCTGCTGCTGTCGTCGATCACCTACGGCTTTGCCGTGCTGGCGATGCAGAAGGGGCGGGTCGTGCCGACGCAGGCGTGGCTGGCGATCACCGCCGTTTTCGGTCTCTGCTTCGTCGGCATCGAGTTGCACGAGTTTTCCGGCCTGATCGCCGAGGGTGCGGGGCCCGGGCGCAGCGCCTTCCTGTCGGCCTTCTTCACCCTGGTCGGCACGCATGGCCTGCATGTCAGCACCGGCCTGCTCTGGCTGGTGACCCTGATGGTGCAGGTCGGCCGCCACGGTCTGACCACGGCGAACCGTCGCCGCCTGATGTGCCTCAGCATGTTCTGGCATTTTCTCGACGTCATCTGGATCGGCGTCTTCACATTCGTCTACCTGATGGGGATGCTGCGATGAGTGCGAATGCACAGGCAGGCCACGACGCGGCCCATGCGGGTGGTCACCACGATCACGAGACCGGCGGTGCCCATGCCAGCCTGCGCGGCTACCTGATCGGTTTTGGCCTGTCGGTCGTCCTGACGGCCATTCCGTTCTGGCTGGTGATGTCGGGCGTGCTCGACAGCAAGCAGGCGACCGCCATTGCCATCATGGTGTTTGCCGTGGTGCAGATCGTCGTCCACATGATCTTCTTCCTGCATATGGATGCACGGTCGGAGGGTGGCTGGTCGATGATGGCGCTGATCTTCACCCTGATCGTGGTGGGCATCGCGATGTCCGGCTCGCTGTGGGTGATGTTCCACCTCAACGCCAACATGATGCCGACCATGCATGACATGAGCCGGGTGCCGTGACGTCTGCGGCGGATACGCGGCCGGTGATCCGGCCCGCGCTCCGTCAGGCTGCCATGGTGCGGGCGGGCAGAGGCTGGTCGCGCCCGTCGCGCCGGCTGATCGTGCTGACCGTTTTTGCCGTTCTTGGCATTGCCCTGCTGTCTGCCCTCGGTGTCTGGCAGGTCGAGCGGCGGGCCTGGAAGCTGGGCCTGATCGACCGGGTGGACCAGCGTGTCCATGCCGCCCCCGTTGTTGCGCCCGGCCCGGCCGACTGGCCGGCGGTGACGCGGGCCCGCGACGAGTATCTGCGGGTGACCGCCAGCGGCCGTTTCCTGAACGACCGCGAGACCCTGATCCGGGCCGCGACCGAGCTTGGTTCGGGTTACTGGGTGCTCACCCCGTTCCGGGTCGATGCGGGCTTCACCCTGCTGGTCAACCGCGGCTTCGTGCCGCCGGACCGGCGCGACCCGGACAGCCGTCGCTCCGAACAGGTCACCGGCGAGACGCAGGTCACCGGGCTGCTGCGCATCAGCGAGCCCGGGGGCGGGTTTCTGCGTAAGAACGATCCTGCGCAGGACCGCTGGTACTCGCGCGATGTGGCCGCCATCGCCGGTGCCCGCGGCCTGCCGGATGTCGCGCCGTATTTTGTCGATGCGGCTGCAGGAACCGCCGGCCCGGGCGACTGGCCGCGGGGCGGATTGACCGTGATTGCCTTTCCCAACAACCATCTGGTCTATGCCATCACCTGGTTCGGATTGGCCCTCATGCTGTCCTGTGCGATAGTCTTTGCATGGCGCGAAGAAGGGCGACATGACGGACGACACTCGCCGAACGATTGACCGATATGCTGTCGTGGGCGCCCGGGAACGCGTGCGGGCTGGCTGGCAGACGTGGGTCGACCGGCTGCAGCGGCTGCTGACCCTGTTCGCCGATGACAGCGGGTCGGGCGCGGGCATTCATACTGTGCCAGATCCCGACGTCACCAACCGCAGGAACATGGCGCTGCTGATCCAGCTGCGCTCGATCGCCATCGTCGGCCAGGTCGTCACGATTGTGGTGGTCGAAGCCTGGCTCGGTGTCGCCCTGCCGCTGGCCCAGATGGCGCTGGTGTTGCTGGCTTTGATCACGCTGAACATCGCAACCGGCGTGTGGCTGCGCCTGCGCCGGGCGGTGACCGGGCGGGCCCTGCTGCTGGTGCTGGTCTTCGACGTGGCGGCGCTGAGCGTGCAGCTCTGGCTGAGCGGCGGCGCGGTCAATCCCTTCATATCGCTGTTCCTGCTGCAGGTCACGCTGGGGGCCGTGCTGCTGGATGCCCTGTCGACCTGGATCATTGTGGTACTGGCCTGCCTGAGCGTGGTCGGCCTGACCTTCTGGCACCGCCCGCTGGCGCTGCCGGACCCGTCAATCGGCGACATGTTTTCCCTGCACTTGACCGGCATGCTGGCCTGCTTCCTGCTCGATGCCGTCCTTCTGGTCGTCTTCGTGACCCGGGTGAGCCGGAACCTGCGGGAGCGCGACGCGCATGTCGCCGCTATGCGTCAGCATGCGGCGGAGGAAAATCATATCGTCAGGATGGGGTTGCTGGCTTCCGGCGCCGCCCATGAACTGGGCACGCCGCTCTCCTCGCTCTCGGTCATTCTTGGTGACTGGCGGCGCATGCCGGCGGTGGTCGGCGATACCGAAATGGCGCAGGAGCTCGAGGAGATGCAGGCGGCGGTCCGGCGCTGCAAGGCGATCGTGACCGGCATTCTGCTGTCGGCCGGGCAGACGCGGGGAGAAGCCTCCGAGGCGACCACCTTGAACGCCTTTATCGAGGGGATCGTCCTTGAATGGCGTGGCTTGCGTGCGACGGCCGGCTTCGCGCTGGAAAACGGCATTCACGATGCGGAGCTTCCCGTCGCATCCGATGCCGTCATCAGGCAGGCCATCTTCAACGTGCTGGACAATGCCTTCGAGGCATCGCCGCAGAACGTACGGCTCACCGTCGATCAGGACCGGGATATGCTGGTCCTGCGCGTCTATGATGCCGGGCCTGGCTTCGATCCGGCCATGCTGTCGCAGATCGGCAAGCCGTATCAGTCCAGCAAGGGCCGGGCCGGTGGCGGGCTTGGCCTGTTTCTGGTGGTGAATGTCGTCCGCAAGCTGGGTGGTTCGGTTGCGGCGCGCAACCTGCCGCAGGGCGGTGCCGTGGTGATGCTCACCTTGCCTCTGGCAGCGCTCAAGATCCCGGAGGGCCAGCATGCCTGACGAGATGTCCGGCGGACCGCGGCTGCTGATCGTCGAGGACGACGCGGATTTTGCACGCACCCTGAAGCGCTCCTTCGAACGGCGTGGCTATGAGGCTCGGGTGGCCGACAGCCTGGAGCAGATGCAGGAGATCCTGAAGACGCACAGTCCCAGCCATGCGGTGGTCGACCTGAAGCTCGGTGGCGCCTCGGGTCTGGCCTGTGTCGAGGCCCTGCATGCACATGACCCCGGGATGCTGATTGTCGTGCTGACCGGTTATGCCAGCATCGGCACCGCGGTGGAGGCGATCAAGCTCGGGGCCTGCCATTATCTCGCCAAGCCGTCCAATACGGACGATATCGAGGCGGCGTTCAACAAGCGGAACGGGGATGCCGAGGCGCCCGTGGTGGAGCGGCCGAGCAACATCAAGACGCTGGAATGGGAATTGATCCACCGGACGCTCGCCGAAGCGGACTTCAACATCTCGGAGACCGCCCGGCGGCTCGGCATGCACCGGCGTACCCTGGCGCGCAAGTTGGACAAGAAGCGGCTGGACTGACCGGCCCAGTCCGGCCGGATTCAGAGTTCGCCGAAGGCGGTCCGGATCGGCCCGGGCTGGATGCCGCTGGCCAGCAGCTGGCCGGCAACGGTTTCCTTCAGGCGCGCCAGGCCCTCGGCGTCGTTTGCTTCGCAGCGTGCCACCAGAATGTCCTGGGTGTTGGAGGCGCGCAGCAGCCACCAGCCCTCGTCGGTGCTGACCCGGATGCCGTCGATGTCGTTGAGTGCGGTGCCGTTCGACCGCAGCCGCGCCTTGATCTCCTCGATGACCGGGAACTTCCGCGATTCCGGACAGTCGATGCGCAGTTCCGGCGTATTGATCATGGCCGGCAGGCGGGCGTGCAGTTCCGACAGGCTGCGGGAGTTGCGGGCGATGATGTTCAGCAGCCGCAGTGCCGCATAGAGCGCGTCGTCGAAGCCGTAGTAATGATCGGCAAAGAAGATATGCCCGCTCATCTCGCCGGCCAACAGGGCACCGGTCTCCCGCATCTTGGCCTTGATCAGCGAATGGCCGGTACGCCACATCAGCGGCTTGCCGCCGTATCGCGTCACGGTGTCGAACAGCGCCTGGCTGGTTTTGACATCGGCAATGACGGTGGCGCCCGGATGGGCGCGCAGCACGTCCTCGGCCCACAGCATCATCAGTTGGTCGCCCCAGAGGATGTCGCCGCTGTCGTCGATCACGCCGATGCGGTCGCCGTCGCCATCGAAGGCGATGCCGAGGTCGCAATGCTGGCGGTGCACTTCCCGGCGCAACTGTTCAAGGGTTTCCGGCAGGGTCGGGTCCGGGTGGTGGCCGGGAAATTCGCCATCGACCTCGCCATTCAGTACGATGTGGCGGCCGGGGATCGCCCGCACGAGGCGTTCCACCACCGGGCAGGCGGCGCCGTTGCCGGGATCCCAGACGACGTTCAGCGGGCGGGCGAGATCGGTGTCCTGCAGCAGCCGCTTCACATAGGCGCCGAGCACCGAGCGGCGGGTCGACCTGCCCTGGCCGGTTTCCATCGCATCGCTGTCGATGATTTCGCCCAGTTCCTGGATCGCTTTGCCGTAGATCGTCTTGCCGCCAAGCACCAGCTTGAAGCCATTGTAGTCCGGCGGGTTGTGCGAGCCGGTGATCATGGCGCCGGCATCGGCCTTCAGGTGACGTTCGGCGAAATACAGCATCGGCGTCGGACCAACGCCGATCCGGATCACATCGAGGCCGGCACTGCGCAGGCCGCGCGCGAAGCGGTTGGCGATCTGGGGTGAGCTGAGGCGTCCGTCCTGGCCGACTGCAACCGTCTGGCCGCCGTGGCGCCGGACCATGGTGCCGAAGGCCCGCCCGAGGTTCTGGGCATCGTTCGGGCGCAACGTCGTACCAACGATGCCGCGGATGTCGTATTCCCGCAGGATGCTGTGATCGAACTTCTGCCTCGACATGGCCTTTTCTCCTGTGCCGCACAACCGATGCCTCGCTCTTAGAGGAAAGGCGCCGGTCTTGTGTGTGGTAAAGGCGTGTCCGGCCCGATCCACTGGCCGGTATGACAAAGAATCGATTTGCATGTGACTATTCTGTGGTTCGGCCACCGGCATGTCTTTGTGCCCTTGAACCGCCGCAAATGCCTGTTCATATTTTGCAGGTGCGAACAAGAGTCCCGCGGCTTCGCGACTGGAGGCATCTGCGGACTGGCGTTCGTTATCCGCCTTATTGCGGCGGACAAGCCCGCTCCGGCCGGTCATATGGCTGACGGAGTGATTCCATAATCAGGGGGAAACGCGAAGAGGAGGCGTAGCGTCGTCAGGCGCCGCGTTCGTGTGACTATTGTGCCAGACGCGGCAGTTGATTTTGAGACCCCGATAAAACCGCGAACAGGGAGCATCATGAAAGGGGCCGGTACATGGATGGTGCTGTGCGCCTGCCTGGCAACACTCTCGGCCTGCGATTCACGCCGCTGGCCGCTGGGTGCCGACTTCCGGCTGCCACCGCAGTCCGGCAGCAGAGCGGCCACGCCGACAGCCCCGGAAAAATCCCCCCGCACCGCAGCCACAGCCTCGCTCGGGCCTGCCGGCCGGTCACCGTCCGACAATGCCGGCGATCCCATACTGGTCGGCCTGAATGCCGACCAGCTGCGCGGCATGCTCGGCTCGCCTGCCGAGCAGGAGCAGGAGCCGCCGGCCGAGGTTTGGCGCTATCGCTACGGTCGCTGCACCCTTGATATTTCGCTCTATCCCGATGTTCACACCAACACGCTTCACTCACTCAGCTATGAGGTAAACGGAGATGACGGCACTGATCAGAGCAAACGCCAATGTACCGCCAGGCTTCGCTCCTGGGCGCACCGATAGTGCTGCGCCGCCGCAGCACCTGATATCGTCGGAAGCGGGCGATGCCCTGCGCATCGTGCTGGTCGACGACGACGACGACTTCCGCGAGGCGATCGGCGCCGAGCTGGAAGACCTCGGGTTCCACGTTACCGGCCTGCCCGACGGGCCGTCGATGCTGGACTATTTTGCGGCCGGCAACAGCAGCGACGTGGTAGTGCTGGACTGGCGCCTGCCGGGTACCTCGGGCCTCGATCTGCTCGGCCAGGCGCGTAGGCGCGGCATTGCCGTCCCCGTCGTCTTCCTGACCGGCATGCCGGCGGCGGCCTACGAGAATGCCGCCCTTGATGGCGGCGCGATGGATTTCGTCAACAAGTCGCGCGGCGCCGCCATCCTGGCAAAACGGATTCGCCTGATCTGCGAAGCAGGCAAGCTGCCGCCGGCGGAGCGGCATGAGGAAACGATCGCTTGCGGCGAACTCGTGCTGCGGCCGAAAGTCAGCCGCGCCGTGTGGCGGGACCAGGACCTGAATCTGACCGTGGTCGAATTCAACATCATTCGGCTGTTGGTGCAGAATGTCGACGAGTATGTCACCTACCGGGCGATTTATGACTGCGTGCATCATGCGGGTTTCATAGCCGGAGACGGAGAGAATGGATACCGAACCAATGTCCGCTCTTCCATCAAGAGAATTCGCAACAAGTTCCGCGCCATTGATCCGGACTTCTCCGAAATCGAAAACTTCCTGGCCTTCGGCTACAGATGGCGGAGCGAAACGTCCATGGCGTAGGCGCCTTCGGCTTGTCCGCCGGCTGGCGCATTCGCTGACGCTCAAGCTGGTCCTGCTGATCGGGGTGTTCATCGCGCTGCCGATCGTCCTGTACGGGCAGTTCGAAAGTGCCGACACCCAGCGCCGGGAACTGGTCAGTCGCGGCATCCAGCAGCGCAGCTGGCTGATCGCCCAGGCGCTGACCCCCTTGCTTGATCGCCCGGATGGTCTGCCGCACAAGGCGATGAATCAGATGCTGGCGCGATTCAACGACGGCCGCACGTTTCTCAAGCTGATGTTCCGCCCGGCCGGCACGGCGGCCGGCGGCAGCTTCTACTATATCGCATCGGCGCCGGAAGTGGCCGCCAACGGGGTCGGGGCGGAACTCCAGAGCCTGGCCGAGCACGGCGTGCTGCGACAGCTGGCCGACAGCTGCGAATGGAATACGCCGCTCGACCTGCGCTACCGGCAGCCGGACGGGCATGAGGAAATCCTGACCGCAGTGCTGCCGATCCAGTCCCGCTGGGGCTGCTGGGTGCTGGTCTCGTCGCATCCGGCCACCGAATTCCTGAATATCTCGATCGGACGGTCGTACTGGCAGACCCGCGAGGTACGGATTGCCGCGGCCATCTATCTGGCCTTTGCCCTGCTGGCGACCCTGGTCGCGGTCAGCGTGTGGCGCAGCCTGCATCATTTCCGCCGCGTCGCCCGCGAAATCCGCCAGGGCCGCGGTCGGGCCCGGCCGTTCGCCAACCGGGCCGTGGTCCCCGAACTGACCAGTGTGGCAGTCGATTTCGATTATCTGGTGCGCGACCTGCGCCGGGTGGCCCATGACATCCGCCAGACCGCCGAAGACAACGCCCATTCCTTCAAGGGCCCGATCAGCACGATCCAGTCGGCCATGGAACCGATCCGGAATATGGTGGCGGCGGAAAATCCGCGGGGCCAGCGGGCCATCCGGCTGGTCGATGCGTCGGTACGCCGGTTGTATGCCATGGTGAATGCCGCGCAACGGCTGGATCACGATACGGCGGACATGATCGATGCGCCGCGCATGGCGGTCAACGTAACCGATGTGGTCGGTGATATCCTGTATCGTTATCGCGAAACGCTGGGCGACCGCAATATCCGCCTGATCCGGGTGCTTGAGGAAAACGCACTCGTTTGGTCCGGTGCCGGTGTCATCGATATTGCATTCGAAAATATCCTGTCGAATGCGATCAGCTTTTCGCCGGCAGGCAGCGGCATTTCAGTCTACCTGTTCCGCGACAACGGCTGGGTGCACCTGCATGTGGATGACGAAGGGCCGGGCATCGCGCAGGAAAAACTGGAGCATGTGTTCGATCGCTATTTTTCGCTGCGGCCGCGGCGCGATCGCGAGTCCGGTGAAGGCGCCGCTCATGCCGGCCTCGGCCTGTGGATCGTGCGCCGGAATGTCGAGGCCCTGGGCGGCAGCATAGAAGCGATCAACCGCATCAGCGGCGGCCTCAGCATGCGCATCAAGCTGCCTCTTGCAGGATAGTTGAGTCTGCAGACACAGGAAGATCACTGGCCGATACGGCGTGGCCCGAAGATAGTCGGATCGTTGCACATATGACAGCGAGGTCGACAATGAATGCCGTGACGGATACCAGCCGGCTGCTGGAGCAGACCAGCTTTCGCATTCATCCCGTCATTCTGGCTGGCGGCTCAGGCACGCGCCTGTGGCCGCTGTCGCGGGCGTCCTACCCGAAGCAGCTGCTGCCGCTGACCTCCGAGCACACGCTGCTGCAGGAGACGGTCCTGCGCAACCTGTCCGATGCCGGATATGCCGAACCGATCATCGTCTGCAACGAAGATCATCGCTTCATGATCGAGGAACAGCTTCAGCAGGTCGGTGTTTCCGCGCAGCAGATCATTCTCGAGCCGGTCGGCCGCAACACCGGACCGGCGCTGACGGCGGCGGCCCTGTTGCTGAACCGCCGCGAACCCGGGGCGATGATGCTGGTGCAGCCAGCCGATCATGCCATCGGCGCGGTGGAAGCACTGCATATGGCCGTGCAGGCCGGCCTGTCGCCGGCCGATGCCGGGCGGCTGGTCACGTTCGGCATCAAGCCGACGCGCCCGGAAACCGGCTATGGCTATATCAAGATCGGCCCGGTCCTTGAAGGGGCCGACCATGTCCGCCATGTCGACCGGTTCGTCGAGAAGCCGGATGCAGAAACCGCGGCCCGCTACCTGGACAGCGGCGCCTTCCTGTGGAACAGCGGCATCTTCCTGATGTCGGCCAGCCATTATCTCGATCAGGTGGGCCAGCTGCATCCGGCCATGCTGGAGGCCTGCGAGCAGGCCGTGGAGCGCGGGCAGGAGGATCTTGGATTCTTCCGCCTTGACCGCGGCACATTCGCGAATGCGCCGGCCCTGTCGATCGACCGGGCCGTCATGGAGCATACCGCTCAGGCTGCGGTCATCCCCGTTGACATGGCATGGAATGATCTCGGGTCATGGCAGGCCCTGCACGAGGTCGGCGACGCCGATGCCGAAGGCAATGTCATTTCCGGCGATGTGATCGCCCATGATGTCAGCAACTCCTACCTGCGGGCCGACGGCAAGCTGCTGGCGGTCATTGGTCTCGATAATGTGGTGGTGGTGAATACCGATGATGCGGTATTGGTTGCCGCCGCCGACCGGGTCGGCGAGGTCGGGCAGATCGTCGAGGCCCTGAAGCAGCGCAACCGCCAGGAATCGCTCGGTCACCGCAAGACCAACCGCCCCTGGGGTTCTTACATGTCCGTCGATACCGGGGAGCGCTTCCAGGTCAAGCGCCTGACCGTCAAGCCGGGCGAGAAGCTCAGCCTGCAGAAGCATTTCCATCGTTCGGAGCATTGGGTGGTCGTACACGGCACGGCCATGGTCGAGCGCGACGGCGAGAGCATGCTGGTGCGCGAAAACGAGTCCGTCTACATCCCGATCGGTGCCGCACACCGGCTCGGCAATCCCGGCAAGCTGCCGCTGCACCTGATCGAGGTCCAGTCCGGCTCCTATCTCGGCGAAGACGATATCGTGCGTCTGGCGGACAGTTATGGCCGCCTTTGAGGAGGAGGACCGTCCGGCCCTGCTGATCGCCGGCGGGGCAGGTTATATCGGCAGTCATGTCTGCAAGGCGGTCGCCGAGGCCGGCTATCTGCCGGTTACCTACGATAACCTGATGTCAGGTCATGCCTGGGCGGTGCGCTGGGGGCCGCTCGAAGGCGGCGACCTGCAGGATCCGGCACGTCTGGACGAGGTGATGCGCCGCTACCGTCCGGTCGCGGTCATCCATCTGGCCGGCCTGATCATCTCAAGCGAATCGGTGCGCGATCCGGCGCTGTATTACGCCCATAACGTGGCCGGCACGCTCTGCCTGCTCGATGCCATGCGCCGCAACGGCATCGAGCGCATCGTCTTTTCGTCCAGCGCCGCCGTCTATGGCGAACCGGAGGTCAGCCCGATCTCCGAACAGCATCCGCAACTGCCGGTCAGCCCCTATGGCGACAGCAAACGGATGGTCGAAACGATCCTGCGCGACTATGCCCGCGCCTATGGCCTGCATTCGGTGTCGCTGCGGTATTTCAATGCCGCCGGCGCGAGTTCTTGCGGCGACATCGGCGAGGCCCATCATATCGAGACTCACCTTGTGCCGCTGATCCTGGAGGTGGCAGCCGGCGAGCGTGCGGCCCTGTCAATCTACGGGGCGGATTATCCGACCCGGGACGGTACCTGCCTGCGCGATTATGTCCATGTCTGCGACCTGGCCGATGCCCATGTGCTGGCGCTGCAATACCTGCAGCAGGCCGTGGGCGCCCATGCCTTCAATCTCGGCCATGGCCAGGGGGCGACCGTGCGCGAGGTTCTGGCAACAGCCGGGCAGGTGACCGGCCGGAAAATCCCGACCCGGATCGAGCAGCGCCGGCCGGGCGACCCGGCGATCCTGCTGGCGGACGCTACACGCGCCAGGCGTGTGCTGGGCTGGCAGCCGGCGGTATCGGACCTTGAGACCATCGTGGCCTCGGCCTGGCGCTGGCATCAAAGCATTTTGCATCGGAAGCAAGCCTATAGTAATGAATAAATGTGTTTTTTTGGCTTGTGAGGATGCAGATGGCCGTTTCCATCCGGGGGCTCCTCCCGAAACTGTATCTGACGGCGGCGATTGCCGGCCTGATCGGAACGTCAGGCGCCGCCTCGGCGCAGAGCACAACACGCGAATTGCCGCCCGATGAAGTGCCCCGCGGCGCCACGGTCGCCGAGCGGCCGCGGCCCGACTACGACCCGCCGGGCGTGCGGCTGGGCGGCTTCCTGCTGCTGCCCGACCTGACCGTCGCCGAAAGTTTCAACAGCAATATCTACGCGACGCAGAACAACCCGGCCAGCGACTTCATCACGGCGGTGTCGCCGAAGGTTGACCTGCGGTCGGACTGGGGCAGTCATGCCCTTAATCTGCACGCCGACAGCACCATCGTGCGCTACACGACGCATGATTCGGAAAACTACAACGACTATACCCTCGCGACCGATGGCCGCCTCGATGTGCTGCGCGACCTGCAGTTGTTCGGCGGCGCCGGGTATCAGGTGCGTCACGAGCCACGGTCCTCGCCGGACAACCAGGGTGGCGTCGAGCCGACGGAATACAGCGTCGCCTCGGTCAATGCGGCGGTCGAGAAAACCTTCAACCGCCTGGTCATGCGCCTGGATGGCAAAGCCGAACGATACGTCTATCAGGACGTCGCTGCTGCCAACGGCACCACCATCAGCCAGTCCGGCCGCGACCGCGACCAGAGCGAGCTGTCATTGCGCAGCGGCTATGAATTCGCTCCGCACCGGCAGATCTATGCGCTCGGCGCGGCGAACAACCGCCGTTACGACAATACGCTGGATTCCGGCGGCTTTGCCCGCGACTCCGACGGTTATCTGATGGCGCTGGGGACCAGCTATGACATCGATGGTGTCATCATCGTCGATATCTATGCCGGTTATCGCGAGCAGAATTACGATGACGCGCGTCTCGACTCGATCGGCGGCTGGACCAGCAAAGGCAAGCTGACCTGGAATGTGACGCGCCTGACCACGATCACCGGCACGCTGTCGCGCGAGATCGAGGAAACCACGCTGGCCAACGCCTCCGGTTATTTCGCCACCGTGGCCAATCTGCGTGCGGATCACGAACTGCTGCGCAATCTGCTGCTGAATGCATCGGTCGGTTATGAAGACGACGACTTCGAAGGCATCGGCCGCAACGACCGCTACTACACCGGCACTCTCGGGGCCAAGTACCTGCTGAACCGGAATTTCTCGCTGTCCGCAGGCTATGGTTACCGGACGCGCAACTCGGATGCCGCCAATTCCGACTTCAGCGAGAATGTGGTTTTTCTGCGGCTGAGCAGCCATCTCTGAGCCACGCAGCCGCATTCAGAGGCCATTGTTTGGTCACACCCCGATCTGACCGATCTTGATACAAGACGCCTGAGAGCTGTCGCCCCGGGGCGACAGCGCAACTCAGGAGGGGCGCTGCCATGCCTCGTATCCAGGATCGAATTTTCCGGACGCTGCGTCGATGCCTTGGCCTGTTCACGGTTCTGGCCGTGGCCGGCTTCCTGCTGCAGGGCTGCGGCGCCCCGGCGGAGCCATCTGATGCCCCGCCGGTCGCCTCTGCCGCCGATGCCTACAAGCTGGGTGCCGGCGATCATGTCCGCATCACGGTTTTCGGTCAGCCCGATCTGACCGGCGAATACACGGTCGATGGCGGCGGCATGCTGGCCTTTCCGCTGGTCGGCGAGATTCATGCCGGCGGCCTGACCGCATCGCAATTGCAGACGACACTGGTCGACAAGCTGCAGCCGCAATATCTGCGCGATCCCAGCGTCAGTGCCGAAATCCTCACCTACCGGCCGTTCTATATCGTCGGCGAAGTTCGCGCGCCCGGCAGCTACCCCTATGTTGCGGGCATGACGGTGATCAATGCCGTTGCCCTGGCCGGTGGTTATACCTACCGCGCCCGCGAGGACGATTTCTACATCACCCGCCGCGCCAGCCCGGGCGACCGCAAGCGCCTGACGGCTTCGGCCAATGCGCCGGTCCTGCCGGGTGACGTGATCACCGTACGCGAGCGGTATTTCTGATGGCTGTTCCCGATCGTTTCGCCGCCGTCGGCCCGCTGCGTACCGGCCCGGCCCTGCGGGCACCGGAGCCGCCACCGTATTACGCCGCGCCGCCGCCGCCCGAGCAGCCGGAATTCGTCGATCTGTTCCGCCGGCTGTGGCGTCACCGGCTGCTGGTCATGGGCTGCCTTGTGGCCTGCGCCATTGCGGCAATCGTCGCCGTGCGCGCGATGCCGTCCTATTACATCGCCGAGGCCCGCGTCGTGGTCGGCGTGCCGGCCCTGCGCGTTCTCAATATCGAATCCGTTCTTGCCGACCTCAATCCGGATGCCGACCAGATTCAAAACGAGGCCTATGTCGTGCAGTCCCGCGCGGTGGCCGGTCAGGTGGTCGACAGTCAGCGCCTGATGCAGGATCCGGAGTTCAATCCGACCCTGGCGCCGCCATCGTTCTGGAGCCGCCTGCTCGCCAGCGCCGACCGCCTGATCAGTGGCGTGCGCGAGAAGCTTCCGGCGGAACTGCGGAAAGACGATAGCGCGGCAGCGCCGGCGGCGCCGGTGCCCCATGGCGGCAATGCCCGTGATGCCGTCGTCGACGCACTGCTCTCGCGCCTCGACGTCTCGGTGCTCGGCCGGTCGCATGTGCTGAGCATCAAGATGCGGGCCGCCGAATCCGACAAGGCGGCGGCGTTGGCCAACGCTTTCGCGGATCGCTATCTGGCGCAGCAGAAACAGGACAAGGTCGCGGCGAATGACGAGGCGGAAACCTTCCTCGTCAACCGGATCACCGAGTTGCGGGCCCAGGCCGACAAGGCCGACCGCGCCGTGGAGGAATACCGCCAGCGCTACGGACTGTACAAGGGCGCCAGCGTGGGCGTCACCACGCAACAGCTGACCGAGCTGAACACCCAGCTGATTTCGGCGCAGACGGCCAAGGCCGAGGCCGAATCCCGGCTGGGCGAGGCGCAGGCGCTGAGCAAGACCGGCATCCAGGGCGACAGTATCCCGGTGGTCCTGCAATCGCCGCTGATCCAGTCGCTGAAACAACAGGAGGCGACGGCGGCCGGGCGGCTGGCCGATCTGTCCGGCAGCTATGGTCCGCAGCATCCGCGGATCGTGCGGGCGCGCGCCGAAGTCGAGGATATCCGCCGCAAGATCCGGCTGGAGATTTCCCGCACGGTGGACGGGCTGCGTCACGAGGCCCGCACCGCCCAGGCACGCTATGAGGCGTTGCGACAGAATTTCGAGGCACTCAAGAAGCAGACCGGCGGCGTGAACGAGAAATCCATCGAACTCTCGGCACTGGAGCGCGAGGCGACGGTGGACCGCAACCTGCTCGAGCAGATGATGAGTCGGGCCAAGGAATCGATCGGCCAGGACCAGTTGCAGCGGCCGAATGCCAAGCTGATCTCGGTGGCATCGCCGCCGGCACGCCCGGGGTATCCGCCGAAGACGCTGATCGTGTTTCTCGGCGCCGTCGGCGGTCTGCTGCTCGGCATGGCCATCGCCCTGCTGAAGGACAGCATCGATTCGAGTTTCCGCCGTGGCGATCAGATCGAGGCTGCCACCGGGCTGCCGGTGCTGGCCATGGTGCCGGTGCTGACCGGGCGCATCACGCCGATCGCCCATGTGCTGCGACGGCCGATCTCGCCCTACAGCGAAGCGCTGCGGAAGCTGAATATCGGGTTGGAAATGTCGGAAGCCACCCATTCGCCGAAGACGGTCCTGTTCGCTTCGGCGGTGCCGGAAGAGGGCAAGTCGGTGCTGGTCAGTTCCCTCGGCCGCATGCTGGCGAGCCACGGCCGGCGCGTGCTGCTGATCGACTGCGACTGGCGCAATCCGCGGCTGCACCGGCTGTTCCGCTGCGGCAATCGCACCGGCCTGGCCGACCTGCTGACCGATGAAGATATCGGCGTCGAGCCGCATATCGTCTCCGACACCCTGTCCGGCGTCGACATTCTGCCGGCCGGTCAGTTTACCGCCCAGGCGATGCGGTATCTGACATCCGATCGCATGCGGCTGCTGCTGGATGCGCTGTCCCAGCGCTACGACCTGATCCTGCTCGACAGCGCGCCGGTCCTGGTCGGCGCGGAAATCCTCACCCTGTCGCGCATGGTCGAGAAGGTGGCCTATGTGATCCGCTGGGGACATACCCGGCGGGATGTCGCCATGGAGGCCCTGAAAGACCTGGTCGACGTGCATGCCGACATCGCCGGTGTTGTCATGACGCGGGTCGATCCCAAGGGCTATCGCAAATATGCGGCCGGCCACCTGATCTACGAATACGAACGACCGATGCTGGCCAAGGCAGCCGAATGGAACTGACGTGTCCGCAGACCCCGTGCTGATCGTCACCCAGAACTACTGGCCGGAGGAGATCGGCTCGGCGCCCTATTGCGTCGATATCGCGGAATGGCTGGTGACGGCCGGCGGCGAGGTGCGGGTGCTGACCGGCCTGCCGCATTATCCGGACCCGGCGGCCTTTGCCGGCTTCAACGCGGCGCCGCCATATCATGAGACCCGCAACGGGGTTTCCGTCACCCGGCTGCGCAGCGGCAGCCGCACCAGCCGTAGCGTGCGCGGCCGCATCGCCGGCGAGCTGGGTTTCCTACTGTCGGGGCTGCGGGCGCTGCTGGCCCGGCATGCGCGGCGGGAAGAGCTGGTCGTGTCGCTGTGCCCGTCGATCCTGACGGTCCTGCTCGGCATTGCGGCGACGCGCCGGGGCGGCCGCCATGTTGCGCTGGTGCACGACATCCAGTCGGGCCTGGCCGGCGGCCTCGGCATGGTGCGCAGCGGCTTGCTGCTGCGTGTCATGCGGTTCTGTGAACGGCTTGTCCTCAATCGCACCGATCTTGTCGTCGTGTTGACTGCTGCCATGCGGGCGAAGTTGCGGGCCCTGGGTGTGCGTGTGCCGATCGAGGTGCTGCCGATCTGGGTCGATACCGAGGCCATCCGCCCGCTGCCGCCCTTCGCCGGCCCCGCGACGCTGCTGTACAGCGGCAATCTGGGACGCAAGCAGGGACTGGGGCAGGTGGTGGCACTGGCAGAGACGCTGCAGCAGAGCCGGCCGGATATCACGGTCCTGGTGCGCGGCGCCGGATCGGGGCGCGCCGGTCTGCTGGCGGAAGCGGAAGCGAAGGGCCTGTCCAATCTGCAGGTCGAACCGCTGCTGCCGAGAGAGCAACTGGCGGCCGGCCTTGGCCAGGGTACCGTCCATCTGGTGCCGCAGAATCCCGAAGGCGCCGATTTCGCCGTGCCCTCGAAGGTCTTCGGCATCATGGCGGCTGGCCGTACCTTCGTGGCCACGGCCCAGCCGGGCAGCACGCTGGACCTGATGCGCCGCGAATCCGGCGGGTTTCTCTGCGTGCCGCCGCATGACACGGCCGCGCTGGCGGCAGCCGCCGGCCGGCTGGTCGACGACCCGGAGCTGTGCCGCGCACTGGCGGCGAACGGTCGGCATTACGTCGAGCAGGTTCATGCAAAATCAAAACTGCTGGCGCGATTCGCCGGGTGGCTCGCCGACCTGTCCCGTGAAGGCGAGATCGCCGGCCGCAGCCGCAGCCTGCTGGTCTTCGAGCCGGACGAGGACGGCCACCCGCGCGAATGGATCCAGCATCTGCTCAATCACGCCCTCGAACAGACGACCGTGGACGACATCTGGCTGGTGCTGGCCCCGGGATTGGCAAAGACGGCTTTGCAGGATATTCCCGACCAGCTTGGCCGGCGGGTGCATGTCATCACGCTGCAACCGCGGGAGTACCGCCTGTGCACGCACCGACGCCTGGCGGTCAGCGGCTTTGCCCGCTGGTGGACCATGCGGCGCTATCTTGCGCGCGTGGCACCTGATATCGGCTATTTCCTGTCGCTGGATCACCTGTCGCTGCCGCTGGCGCTGGGCCTCGGCATGGGCGGCCACACGGTCGGCGGCATCCTGTTCCGGCCCTCCGTGCATTATGCGGAATTCCCCGACCATCAGCCGACCTGGCAGGAGCGGCTGCGCGACTGGCGCAAGTCGCTGCTCTATCCGCGGATGTTGCGGAATCGCGACTTGCGGACGGTGCTGACGCTCGACCCGTTCTTTCCCGATTATGCGGCGCAGGCCTATGCCGGCGGAGAAAAAGTCGTCGCGCTGCCGGATCCGGCCTATGCGGCTTCGGTGGCTTCCGACGCGGCGACGCTGCCGGAGTCCTCGCCGGAACGGGTTACCTTTCTCATTTTCGGCGTCCTGACCGCGCGCAAGGGAATCCTGCGGCTGCTTGATGCCCTGCTGCTGCTGCCGCCCGATATCGCGGCGCGGACGGCGGTTATCATCGCCGGCAAGGTGGCCACCGAGATTGCCGAAGACGTTTCCCGCCGCATCGCCGAGATCGGCCGTGCGCGACCGGACCTGTGGCTCCACACAAAGAACCGGCATCTGTCCAGCGGAGAGATCGATGCTCTCGTCGATCGCTGCGATGTCGTGCTGGCGCCCTACCAGAGGTTCGTCGGGTCCAGCGGCGTCCTGCTGTGGGCGGCCAGCCGGGGGCGGCCGCTGCTGGCGCAGGATTATGGACTGGTGGGCAGGCTGACAGCCGATCACGGCCTCGGCCTGACAGTCGACACCACGGATGCGACGCGCCTCGCGGCGGCAATTACCCGCATGGTGCAGGAAGGTCCGGCGCGTTTCGCCGATGCCGCGCGCATGGCAGATTTCGTCGCTGCGCATACGCCAGCCGCATTTGCCGACGGCATTTTTCGCAGTGCGGCCGCCGCCTGACAGCTGCCCCAGCTTGGTCACACGCCCCAGCTTGGTCACACGACTGAGCCGCATCGATATGGCACACCGGTAGGCGGATAGAGTTCCTTCGCGCGGGGCCAGCCGGCGATTCCGGTGGCCAGGCAAGGGGGAACACCGCCGCCACGGAGATGCACGATGACGATGGAATTGCTCCGCGTTCCGCAGTCCCGCAAGACTCCCGCCCCCAGGGCCCAGGGAATGGCGCGGCAGGTGGTGGGACGGGGTGAAATCCGGCATTTCCCGACATCCGCTGTGCGCGATGCCATCGCCCACGATATCACGGCTCGGGACATCGCTGCACGTGAGGCGGCACCGGCCGGCGATGCGGGCCGGGCACTGGCGCCATCGTCGCCACCCGTATCGATGCGGGTGGTGGGTGGCCTGCTGTGTTTCGGCGATGCCGCCATGGCATTGCTGACCGGCATCATCACGCTGCAGCTGGTCGGTCCTGATCTGCCGAAGCCTGCGGAGTATTACATTCTGGTGTCGCTGCTCGGTGCGCTGGCGTTTGTTAACACCCTGTATGTCGCCGGCGTATATCGGCCGGCCGTTCTGCGGCGGTCCTCGTTGCCGATCATGCAGGTGGCGTTGTCCTGGTGTCTGGCGACCGGGGTGACTGTTGTGGCCATGGCCGTCAGCGGCGTCTCGCTGGCGGCAAATACCACCTGGCTGCTGTTGTGGCTGACCATCGGCCTGTTCATGCCGCTGGTGAGCCGGGCGATCCTGGCCGCGCGCGTCGATGGCTGGCGGCACGCGGGCCGCCTGCAGCGACGGATCGCGGTATTCGGTACCGGACCGATCGGCCAGCACCTGCTGCGCAAGCTCAGCGTGCTGACCGAGCACGACGATTCCAGGGTCGTCGGCGTTTATGACGAACGCCTGTCGCGCCTGCCTGACCACTGCATGGGTCACCGCATCCAGGGCGATATCGATCATCTTCTCGACGAGGCACGGAAGGGGCGGATCGACGGGGTGATCGTTGCCCTGCCGCTGGCGGCAGACCGGCGCGTTACCGCCGTGGTGGATCGCCTGCGCAATGCGGCCATCGATATCGGCGTGTGCCTGGACCAATACGGCTTCCAGGCTTCCGGCCCGGACATCGCGGCGGGTGATGGCGACACGCTGGCCGGGGTTCCCGTCTTCTGGGTCGAACGGCGACCGCTGCGCGACTGGCGGGGCATCGCCAAGGAAGTCGAGGATCGCCTGTTTGCCGCTTTCGTTCTGGTCCTGATTGCGCCGGTGCTGGCCACGATCGCGCTGCTGATCAAGCTGGACAGCCCGGGACCGGTCTTGTTCAAGCAGAAGCGCCATGGCTACAACAACCGCCTGATCGAGGTGTTCAAGTTCCGCACCATGTATCACCATGCGCGGGACGAGAATGCCGAGCGGCAGACCAGCCGCGATGACCCGCGGGTTACCAGGATCGGCCGGATCCTGCGGCGGACCAGCCTCGACGAGCTGCCGCAATTCTTCAATGTCCTGCGCGGCGACATGTCGGTGGTCGGTCCGCGCCCGCATGCGCTTGCCGCCAAGGCTGGTGGATTATTGTATCAGGAGGCGGTGGAGAATTACGACCAACGCCACCGCATGAAGCCCGGCATAACCGGCTGGGCCCAGGTCTCCGGCTGGCGCGGCGAGACGGCTGCTGTCGAGCAGATCGAACAGCGCGTACGACATGACCTCTATTATATCGACAACTGGTCCATCATGATGGACGCCAAAATCATCCTGCGGACCATGACGAGCGGATTTACCGGTGAAAATGCTTACTGAACTGACCAATCGGAAAACGGATGAAGCCCCGGCACAGTATCTGTGGCTGACCTTGGCGGACCCCGAGCCGCGCCATAACGGGCAGTTCATCTATTCCGGCGGACTGATCGACGCCATGATCGAAACCGGTGCCCACATCGATATTCTGGGACTGGCGCGGTCGCGGGATATTCCGCCGACCCGCAACACGGCGGCGAATGCGAGCTGGTGGCTCAGCGACAATCTGCGGCGCTCGAGCTGGCGCAGCCTGCTGTCGGTGCTGCCGGGCATCGCGGACCGTGCCTGGACGCCGCAGCTGCGACGCCGGCTGCAGGAGCGTCTGGGCGCCAGAAAGTGGGATGCCATTGTCCTTGACGGTATTTCGGTCGGCTGGGCGCTGCCGCTGGTGCTGCGGCATTATCCCGACCGGACGTCGCGCCCGCGTCTGATCTATATTTCGCATAACCACGAACGCAGCCTGCGGGTACAGATCGCCGGCAACCATCCGAATTTTGTCAAACGCCAGGTCCTGCGGTTTGATGCCCTGAAGACCGGCTGGCTCGAAAGCCGGATGCTCGATGCCGTCGACATGGTCACGGCGATCACGCCCGAGGACCGGATGCTGTATCTGGCGGATCGGCCGGACCGCCGGGTGGAAGTGCTGACGCCAGGATACAGTGGCCAGAAAGCGGTGACGCGGCATATCACGCAGGCGCAGCCGCGCCGGGCTATTATTCTTGGCAGTTTCGACTGGATCGCCAAGCGGATCAATCTCGAGCAGTTTATTGCCGTTGCCGACCCGTTGTTCGCTGCCAACAACGCCGAGCTGCAGGTCGTCGGCAGCGCAGACGAGGATTTCCTGCGTTACATGCGCGGGCGGGTGTCTGCCACGCGCTTCACCGGCACGGTGGACGGTGTGCTCGATTTCATGCGCGAGGCGCGCGTGGCTCTGGTCGTCGAACGGTTCGGCGGCGGTTTCAAGTTGAAGGTATTGGACTATATCTTTAATCGCATGCCGATCCTGGCGCTCAGCGGATCGGTGGCCGGAGTGCCCCTGCAGCATCAGGATAGCATCCTCTACTACCCGGACTATGCTGCGCTGGCACGTGGCGCCCTGCAGGTCATCGACGATTTCGAGCAGCTCAACCGCCTGCACGATCGCGCCTACGATGCCTGCCGCGACAGTTTTCACTGGACCAGCCGGGGGACGCAGCTGGCGACGGCCATCGGGGCGCTATGACCCGCGCCGGGATGGCCCGCAGCGCAGCGGCGGCTCCAGGGTTGGCGGCCTTCGATTTCATCCTGCTGGCAGTCTTCTTCATCGGTATCTATCTGGAGGTGGCGATTCATATCAGTCCCTCCATACCGTTGCCCTCGGCGCCTTCGGGGCTTGCCGGCCTGGTGTTGCTGTGGCGCCGGCGCGACCAGATGCAGCCGATGCATCTGGCCGGACTGTTCGGCATCATCCTGCTCTATGTCGGTGCCGTATTGTCGGCACCGGACTATACCTATCTGCCCAAGCGATTCACCGGCCTCGTCCAGCTCGTCTATTCGCTGGTGATCGGTTACGCCATGCTGCTGACCGTCCTGCTGGCGACGCGGCGCCAGCTCGCCCGGTTCTTCCTCGGGTTTTCGCTCTTCATCGTGATCGGCTGCCTGCTTGAGACCTATGCGGGTCTCGACCGGCTGAGCGACCAGGTGCGGCTCGCAATCTACGATTCCGGCATCTATGACGCCGACCTGCGCGACCGACTGCTTTACGGCAAGGTGCGGCCCAAGCTGTTCACCTCGGAACCCTCGGCTGTCACCTTTTCCTATACGCTGTTTACCCTGTCGTGGTTCATCGTTTCGACCAGCCGCTGGAAGCTGCCGCTGTTTGCCGTGCTGCTGGCCTCCGGCCTGCTCGCCATGCCCGGCCCGACGCTGCTGCTGTCCCTGCCGGTGCTGGTGGCCTATTATCTGTTCGTCGATGCTGGCCGCGGCAGCGCGACACGGCGCATCGCCGTCATCATGCTGTCGGCCATCCTGCTGGTGGTGTTTGTCACCATCGGCCTGACGGTCTATTCCGAGCGCCTGAGCTTCATCCTGGCCGGCAATGACCCGAGCTTCTTCTACCGGGTGATCGGGCCTGCCCTGGTAGCGCGACATGTCATCGAGCAGTACCCCTGGGCCGGCGCCGGGCTGACGGGAGCAGATTTCATCGCCGATCTGGTACTCAATGTGTATGTGCAGTCGGCGAATTTCTCCGCCGGCTGGAAGATCACGCGCATCGCCGACGTGCTGACCAATTTTTTCTGGCTGCACTGGATCTATCTCGGTCTGGTCTGGGGCTCGGTCATCTTCGTGGCGCTGTCGGTCTGGCTGCGGCAGCTCGGCGCGCCCAGCCTCGCTTTCTGCTGGATCGCCTGGGCGGTATTCGGCCAGGCCTCGGGGGCCTACGTCGGTCCCAAAACCTGGGCCGTGCTGCTGCTATCGGCCGGCCTCACCATCCTGGCGCGGCGCCAGCCGGTCGCGCCGGCGGCGCCCGCACGCCGGGCCTACTGGCGGCCGTTGCCGGGGGTGCGCCATGCAGCCGCCTGACCGGCCCGGTCCGGGCCGGCGCAGCCTGCTGCTGGCCGGCGCCGGCGCGATGGCCGGCGGCTGGCTGGGTGCACCCCCGGCCGCCGCGAGTCCGCGCGAGGCGGGGCGGCCGGGGATGCGTTTGTCGGCCACCGATTTCGGTGCAGTGGGCGATGGCCGCGCCGACGACACACAGGCCCTGCAGAACGCCCTGACCGCGGCCTTCAGTGGCGCCGGCGCGCTGCTGACGATCCCGCCGGGGGATTACCGGGTCACCCGGGGCCTGCAGGTGACGCTGACCGGCGAGGTGACGCGCCAGCACGGCATCATCGCCCATGGCGCCCGGCTGGTATCGGAGATCCGGGGTAAAGTCAGTGTCCTGCGCATCGACAGTGCCGCCACCGCGCGCTTCATGCTGATCGAGGGACTCGATATTCTCGGCAACGGCAAGGACGGACACGGCATCGAGGTCCTTTGCGAGAGCAAGGAACACTACCTGTATAATTTCTGCCTGCGCGATGTCGTTGTGCAGAACTGCGGCGGCGATGGCTGTCATCTTGAAGGCAACGTCTTCGAGGGCCAGCTGATCAACTGCTACCTGCGGCACAATGGCGGCAACGGAGCCACCTTCGCTCACGGCCGCCGCGCCGGTATCCTGTCCGCCATGCATGTCATGGGCTGCGTGTTCGGCGAGAATGCGAAGAACGGCGTGGCCATGATCCAGGGCTGCTACGACGTCGGATTTCACGGCTGCTATTTCCTGCTCAGCGGGCGGTTCGGCCTGCAGGCGGAAAACGGCTGTACCCTGCTGACCCATTGCGGTTTCGAGAACAACCATGAGGCCGCCCGTGACTTCGCCGGCGGCGGCGCCGGCATCTCGCTGCAGGGTTTTGCCACGCTGGTCGGCTGCACCGCCTATTCGATGTTCAAGCAGCAGCGGCTGATCGACGCCTATGTCACCGGCCGCCTGGTGATGGTCGGCTGCGCCGGCAGTGGCGATGCCGGCGCCCGGCAGGCCGGCTTGGCGCGGCTGCGGGGTGACGGCAAGGCGACAGCCACAGTGGTCGGTTGCAGCGGCAGGATCAGTTATCAGGGCGGGTTCGAAGGCACCGAACTGGGCAATGACGGCGCCGGTGGGGGCTTGCGCTGCGGTGCCGGCTGGCAGAGCAAAAACCAGTTGCGCCTTGGCGACTACCACCTCTGGGTCGATCGCAGCGGCCGCCTGCGCATCAAGGATTCACCACCGCAACGCGACGACGACGGCGCCGCCGTCGGCGTGTGACGCGTCAGCCCGGGCCGGTGGCTCCGGCCACGGCGTGGCTGCGCATCAGCTGCCAGGCGGTGGTCAGGGCCCGCCGGCTGCGCGGTAGCGCCAGATAGACCGTCGCGGTGACGATCAGTCCGACGGCCATCGCCACCATCAGTCCGGCAAACGCCCCGAGCCCGGAGAAGGCTGTGGTCTGCCGCAGCCACCAGATCGCCACCGGCGTGGCCACGGCCGCAGCGGCGGCCGGCACAATGCCGGCAAAGAGGTCCGCCGTGCTGACCGGGCCTTTGCGTCCGGCCAGCCAGAAGGCGGCCGGCAGGCGCAGCAGCGGACCCGCCACCGCATAGGCGACGGCGACTCCGGTGGCGCCGAAAGGCAGGCCGGCGGCAATCGCGCCGACGACCAGCACGGCATCGGCCAGTCCGGCACGCAGCATCTCGCCGGAACGGTTCTGGGTCTGGTAGAGCAGGGCGGCTGCCAGCGTGACCGGCAGCACCGCGGCGGCGGCGGCGAAACAGGCCACATAGACGGCCGCCGCAGCCCAGTGCGGGCCGAACAGCAGAACCACGATCCAGTCGGCGGTGGCAATGGCGCCGGCGGCCACCGGCATCGTCACCATGGCGAATTTTTCGAACACCAGTAGGAAGCCGTTGCGATAGCGGATCGGCTGGTCCTGCAGGCGGCTCAGCGCCGGCATCGCTACGGCATACAGCGGCGCATTGAGGTTGTTGACCGGCACCAGCAGCAGCTTGGCCGCCCGCTCGTAAAGGCCGAGGGTCACGGGACCCCACAGCCAGCCGATCAGGATCTGGTCGACGCTACGGGCGGCGACGCTGATCAGGCCAAAGCCGGTCACCGAGGCACCGAAGCCCAGCATGTCGCGCAGGCCGGCCGTGGTGACGGCAAAGCCGGGCCGCCAGGCGCAGAGCAGCCAGCTGCCGATCAGCATGAGGGCGGCCGCCAGCAGCCGCTGCACCACCAGCGCCCAGTAGCCGGCGCCGTGCCAGGCGAGCGCGATGGCGATGGCGGCGGCGGTCAGTTCGGCGCTGGTCTCGAGCAGGGCGATGGTGCCGAACCGCATCTGCCGGCGCAGCAATGCCCAGTGCTGCACGGTGGCGCCGCTGGCAATGAAGCCGGCGGCCAGCCAGCGGGTGATGCCGGTCAGTTCCGGCTGGCCATAGAAAGCTGCCAGCAGCGGCGCGACCAGCATCAGGGCCGCGGCGATACCCAGGCTGATCGCGATGTTGATCCAGAACAGGGTGGAGACCTGTGCCTGGCTGATCTCCTCGCGCTGGATGGTGGCCGCCGACAGGCCGAATTCCTTCACCATGTCGAGGATGATGGCGATGGAGCCGGCCATGGCGACGAGGCCGAAGGTTTCCGGCGTCAGCAGGCGGGCAAGCAGGGCAGTCGCCGCGAACTGCGCGGCGAAGCGGACCAGCTGGCTGGCAAAGGCGATCGTGCCGCCGCGCAGGGAGCGGCGGCCGAGATCGCGCTGCAGGTGGCTGGTATCGAGGCCGTCGGCGGTGGCGGACACGGGCGACCTAGTGATGAGCCAGTGCTCCCTGGCGGGCGCTGTCATGGTTTTCCGCATACCAGGCATAGGTTTCCTTCAGGCCGTCGCGCAGGCTGATCCGGGCCTGCCAGCCGAGGCCGCGCAGCCGGCTGGTGTCGACCACCTTGCGCGGCGTGCCGTCGGGCCGACTGGTGTCGAAGGTGATGCGTCCGCGGTAGCCGACGATCTCGCCGGTCAGTTCGGCCAGATCGGCAATCGGGATTTCCTGTCCGGTGCCGAGATTGATCGGCGGCTCGTCGGAATACTGCTTCATGGCGAAGACGATGCCATCGGCTGCGTCATCGACATGCAGGAATTCCCGCTGGGCGCGGCCGCTGCCCCAGACGCTGACGGTCGGCGACCCGCTGACCTTGGCGGTGTGGAATTTGGCCAGCAGGGCCGGGATCACATGGCTGTTCTGCAGGTCGAAATTGTCGCCCGGTCCATAGAGATTGGTCGGCATGACCGACACGAAGTCGCAGCCATGTTGCCGGCGATAGGCCTGGCAGAGCATCAGGCCGGCGATCTTGGCGATGGCATACCACTGATTGGTCGATTCGAGTGGCCCGGTCAGCAGGGCGGTTTCGGGGATCGGTTGCGGCGCCATGCGCGGATAGATGCAGGACGAGCCGAGGAAGACCAGCTTCTCGACCCGGTGCCGCCGTGCCGCGTCGATGACATTCGCCTCGATCATCAGGTTGTCGTAGAGGAATTCACCCGGGCGAGTGTCGTTGGCATGGATGCCGCCGACTTTTGCCGCGGCGACGAAGACGGCATGGGGGTGGACCTCGCGCATCCACAGGTCGACCTGCGCCGGATCGCGCAGGTCGAGGCGCTGGCGCGGCGCCGTCATTACCTCGCAGTTCTCGCTTTGCAGGCGCCGCTGGATCGCGCTGCCGACCAGGCCACGGTGGCCGGCAACCCAGACGCGCTTGCCGGCCAGGGAATACTGGTTTCGTTCAGGCATTGCGGAACTCGTTTTGCTGCATGGACAGGCGGTCGGCTGCGACCATTTCGGCGACCAGTTCCTCGAAGGTGGTCTTGTGGCGCCAGCCGATGCGGTCGATCGCCTTGCCGGGGCTGCCCTGCAGGAAATCCACCTCGGTCGGCCGGTAGTAGGCCGGGTCGATGGCGACCAGTGTATCGCCGGTGCGCTGGCAGACGCCCTTCTCGTCAAGGCCCTTGCCCTTCCAGGCGATCGGCCGCTCGATATGGCGGAAGGCGAGTTCGACGAACTCCCGCACCGAATGCACCTCGCCGGTGGCGAGAACGTAATCGTCCGGCTGCTCCTGCTGCAGGATCATCCACATGCCCTCGACATAATCGCGGGCATGGCCCCAGTCGCGCTTCGAGTCGATGTTGCCCAGAAACAGGCATTTCTCCATGCCATGCTCGATGGCGGCGACGGCACGCGAGATCTTGCGGGTGACGAAGGTCTCGCCGCGGATCGGGCTTTCATGGTTGAACAGGATGCCGTTCGACGCATGCATGCCATAGGCTTCGCGGTAATTCACCGTGATCCAGTAGGCATACAGCTTGGCGACGGCGTAGGGACTGCGCGGATAGAAGGGCGTGGTCTCGCGCTGCGGGGTTTCCATGACCTTGCCGAACAGCTCGGAGGTCGAGGCCTGGTAAAAGCGGACGCGCTCCTGCATGCGCAGGATGCGGATCGCCTCCAGCAGGCGCAGGGTGCCGAGCGCGTCGGTGTTGGCGGTGTATTCCGGGGTCTCGAAGCTGACCTGGACATGGCTCTGCGCTGCCAGATTGTAGATCTCGGTTGGCTGCACCGTGTCGATCAGGCGGATCAGCGAGGTGGAATCGGTCATGTCGCCATAATGCAGGAAGAAGCGGACGTCGGATTCATGGCGATCCTGATAGAGATGGTCGACACGCCGGGTGTTGATCGAGGACGAGCGCCGCTTGATGCCATGCACCGTATAGCCGCGGTCCAGCAGCATCTCGGCAAGGTAGGCGCCATCCTGTCCGGTGGCCCCGGTAATCAGCGCGACTTTGTCGGTCATGGGGAGGTCCTTGTTTTCAGGGTGTTTTGGGTCTGATGTTCGGCGGTCAGGCGTGATGCGCGATGCGGTCGGCGACCGCGTCCCAGGAATATGACCGCAGGATATGGGCCTGGCCGCTGCGTCCCATGCCGGCGAGCCGCTTCGGGTCGGCCAGGGCATCGAGAATGACTGCGGCGAGCTGTTCCGGGTCGGCACGGTCGACCAGAAAACCATGCCGTCCGCCTTCGGTGATCTCCGGCAGCCCGTTGCGGTTCAGGCCGATCACCGGCGTGCGGGACACCATGGCTTCGAGATACACCTGTCCCCACGGGTCGTTCAGCATGGGCTGGACCAGCAGGCTCGACATGCGCATCAGGCGCTGCAGCTCGCGCCATGGCAGATGAGCGTAGAAACGGATCGACGGATCCTCCGGCACGAAAGGCCGGCTGCGCTTGTCACCGACAACCGTCAGCTGGATATCCGGGCGGCGGGCGCGGGCAATCCGCAGGGCGTCCAGCAGCAGCATCCCGCCCTTGGCGGCGAACAGGTGCTTGGCGACGAACAGCAGGTGCGGCCGGTCATAATCCTTGGCGCCGGCATAGGGTTCGATATCGCCCATCCCGGAGCCCACGGCAGTCACGCGATCCGGTGCCACGCCATAGTGACTGATGATGTGGTCCCGGACGTAGGCGCCGAAGGTGAAGATATGCTCGACCGAGTCGAGAGACTGTTTTTCCAGGTCCTCGAAGGCGGCGATGGCCGAACGGGAATAGTGGTGACGGTCCGGACGATGGGCCAGCGACAGGGCCCAGTCATGATCGCAATACAGATAGTGACGGATGCCACTGTCCGGCATGCGGGCGGGAAGGTCGAGGGTGCCCATGTGGAGCACATGGCGAATCCGCCGGCGGCGCAGCGTTTCCTCCAGCTGCTCGCCGGCCCGCCGGCGGGCGGCCTGCATGCGGCGCACGGCTTCGCTGCCGGGCGGCCGGCCGTAGCCCATCAGCATGTATTGCAGGGCCAGCAGGCGCAGTTCGCCGCGGCGGATGCCGGAGCAGACCCCTTCGACGGCGATGCCCATCTTCTGCAGGCAGCGCCCGACATTGGCCGGCGCCCCCGACCAGGTGCTGCGGTCCAGCGGATCGCCGAAAACGCTGCTGATGGCGACGCGGTCGAAGCGACGGGCATGGGACGACGGATCAGGCGAATACGGGCTGGCCTGGATGGCGCTGGCGGTCAAGGGGGCCTCGTAGGGTTACGGGATATCCTGCAGGCAGGAAAGCCGAATGCCCGCGCATGGGCCAGTGATCAACCTGTGTCCGCATTCCGCGGTTCCAGCGTGGTTCCGCAGCACAGATTGATCACACTTGGTATGCGGAGGGCTCTGTACTATGGCCGCCACTCAATGATGTATCCGTTGCCGGGTTGAGGCGCCGCCATCGACAGCCAGGAGCCAGGAATGCAGTTTCGCATCCGTCGCAGTTCACCGGAGCTGGTTTTCTTTGCGCCGGATGTCGCCGATCATGTGACGGCGACCCGGGCGGAGGCATTCAGGGACTACGGGTACAGCCTCACAACATTCGGCTTCCGTCGCGATCGCTACAGCAGAACTGGCGGCCTGGGTGGGGATTGCATCCTCTTGGGGCAGACCCAGGAGGGGCGATATGTTCACCGTATCCTTGCCCTGTTGAAGGCTCTGCCTAAACTGTTTCAGAACCGGCATGCGATCAGAGGCGCCCGCATCTTCTATGCTCGCAATATCGATCAGCTGTTTCTCGCGCTGCTGTCCTGCGTACTGGCGCGGCGGCGCCCCAGGGTCGTTTACGAGGTACTTGATGTCCAGCCTGCCTTCACGGGCAACGGCGTCTTGTCGCGGCTGTTGCGGTCCGCCGAGCGCTGGGCATTGCGGCGTGTCGATATGCTGGTCCTGTCGTCTCCCGGATTCCTGAAACACTATTACCGGCCGGTACAGCGATACAGCAGGCCGTGGTTTCTGCTGGAAAACAAACTGCCGCCTGCCTTTTCCGGGCTTGAGCGCCCTGCGGAAATCGCAGTGCCACAGCGGCGCCGGCGAAGCGGCGGCACGCGCTGGGTGGTTGCCTATTGCGGCGTGATCAGGGGACAGCAGACATTCGATCTCATTGTCCGGCTGGCCGAGCGCCTGCAAGGCATTGTCGAGTTTCGCTTCCACGGGCTGGTAACAACAGTCGATCTTCCCGGCTTTCACGAGGCAAGCCGTCGCCTGCCGAACCTGGTCTACGCGGGTCCCTATCTGGCGGCCCGCGACCTGCCCGCCATCTATCGCTCGGTGGACTTCGCCTGGGGTCTCGACCTGGAGAACAGCGAGCACAACTCGCGCTGGCTGCTGCCCTGCCGGCTCTACGAGGCCGGCTTTTTCGGTGTGCCCTGCCTGACGGCGGCCGGCTTCGAGGTCGGCGAGCGCGTCGAGGACAGCAGGATCGGCTGGAGTTTCGAGTTGCCCTACGAACGCTCGCTTTACGACTTTTTCCTCAATCTCGACGATGCCGAATACGAGGAGAAACGCCGCCGGCTTCTCGACATGCCGGAAAGCAGCTTTGTCGGTGGCGAGGATGCCATGGAACTCTGCCGCCTGATCGACGGCCGCAAGGCCTAGCCGGCGCCGGTATGCCCTGCGCCGGCGGCAGAGGCATGCCGGTTGACCATGACGCAATCGAACTCGATCAGGCGCATCGCCGGGTCCCGGCTGATCGGATAGAGGCCCGAGATATCGAAATTGCGCTCGTTGAGATAGCGGATGGTCTGCATGTAGTCCGGCATGTCGCGATAGATGCCGATGATCGATGCCTCGGTTTGCAGGGCGCGAATGGCCGGCAGTGATGCGGCGGCGCCGGCCAGCACTTCGAGATCGAAGCCCTGGGTGTCGACCTTCAGATAGATATTGCGGAAACCATGGCGGGCCTGCAGGTCAGGCAGAATATCGTCCAGCCGGTGGATTTCCACCAGTTCGCTGTGGCTCGTCTCGTTCAGGCCTTCGAATTCCGGAACCGCCGTATTGTCCGGCATACGGAACGAACTGAACTGGTCGGATTTCATCACATTGATGGTTGCCTGGCTGCGGCTGCTGCCGAGCGCATGACCGAGGATTGTCCATTTCGGGTCGGCCGCTTGGCGCTGCCGCAGGATTTCGATATTCTGCCGCACCGGCTCGAAGGAGATGATGCGGCCGGCATAAGGCACCTGCTCGCGCAGGAAATCGTGGTACTGGCCGGTATTGGCGCCGACATCGAGCACGCAGTCGATGTCGAGGTGGCGGAACAGCTGGCCGAGGTGGATGGCGAAATCGCGGTCCTTGATGTCACGCAGCGGCATGATGTCATAGCCGAGCGAGCGGCTTGTGCTGCGGATCCATCGTTTCAGGGGCTGTAGCATCATGGCATGTCGGTCATTCTGTTTTGGGCGGGGCAGCGATGCTGCTGGACACAGCATGGGTGGCATTGCTGCGGAACGGGAGTGATCCTTCTGTGGCCAGGGTTGCGGCGGGGGCGGTCGCGCCGGCCAGATGGACTCCGTCGGCGGCGAGCTGCCGGATATCCCGGAACATCACGGCCAGTTCGAAACTGGCCAGGAAGGCCAGGCAGTAAAAGGACGTCGGGTGCATATGCTCCCAGCGCAGCAGGGGTGCGGTCAGCCTGTCCGGAGAGACCAGAAGATGGGCCGCAACCACGATGCCGGTGCCGAGGATGAGGCCGGCGGCGATGTCGGTCGGATAGTGATAGCCCAGATAGACGCGCGGCAGGCAGACGGCGACCAGGGCCCAGATCGCGCAGAGCAGGCCGCCGCGCCAGCTCTGGATCCAGACGGCGACCGCCAGGCCCGAGAACAGCACGGCATGGTCGCTCGGGAACGAACTCCAGCCATCCAGCATGCCGGAGCCGACGCCATCGGGCAGCATGAAGTGCAGGGCGGCATTGTGCATGGGCCGGTCGCGGAACGGCAGTTCAACCTGCAGGACGCGGCTGACGATCACTGCCATGGCGGTGGCGGTCAGGGCGATGATGATCTGTCCACGGCGGGTTTCCGTGGCGTCATCGCGGCGGAACCAGTGCCACCACAGGAACGCCATGAACAGGCCGCCCTTCAGCAGCCCGGAATCGGACAACGTATATATAAGGTGATCGAGGGCCGGGTTGAGCCCGGCATACTGGTTCAGCAGCCGGATCAGATGGACGTCCATAGTATTCAGGGTCTGTTGCATGGCCGTGTTTTCCGTTGTCAGGCCGGCGCTCCCGTCGCCGTTATTCGCAGTCTTCGCCTCTTCGCAAGGCTTGTTGGTGACCAAGCGTGCAGGCTATGTGTCAATTTGGTGGCGATGACCGGCAACAGGCTGGCCTGCTTCTTGCTTGGGCAATGGTAATGATGATGTTCCACCCGCCTCGCCATCGCCATGGCTGAAACCCGCCTGAAAGTCGCGGTTATCGACGAGAATCACGTCCGCGCCGCGATTCTCGAAGACGGCCTGCGCATGGCCGGTTACAGCGAGGTGACGGTGATCTCGGAAATGACCAGCCTGCTGCGCCGGCTGGTCGATCTGGAACCGGACGTCGTCATCATCGATCTCGAAAACCCCAGCCGCGACGTCCTCGAGCAGATGTTCCAGGTCTCCCGCGTGGTCGCCCGCCCGGTGGCGATGTTCGTCGACCAGTCCGATACGGCGATGACCGAGGCCGCCATCGACGCCGGCGTTTCCGCCTATATCGTCGATGGCCTGAAGAAGGAGCGCGTCAAGTCGATCGTCGACATGGCGATCCGGCGTTTCAACGTGTTCTCCCGCCTGCAGGGGGAATTAGCCAGCGCCAGATCGGAGCTGGCCGACCGCAAGACCATCGAGCGGGCCAAGGGCATCCTGATGTCGACCCGGAACATGACGGAAGGCGAGGCCTACGCCCTGCTGCGCAAGACCGCGATGAACCAGAACCGGCGGCTGGCCGATATCGCGCAGAGCGTGGTGACCGCGGCCGGCCTGCTGGGGCCGTCGGGCGACCGGGGAGCGGAGTGAGGACATGCTGATGAGCAACATCCGGCAACAGGGCGGCGAAGGTGGCGGCAAGGACGTGGCGGTGATCCGTGCGGGTTTCATTCCGCTACTCGACTGCGCCATTCTGGTGGCGGCGGAAGAACTGGGCTTTGCCGCGCAGGAAGGCATCCGCCTCGAACTGATCCGCGAGACATCCTGGGCCAATATCCGCGACCGCCTGGCGATCCGCCATTTCGATGTTGCCCATATGCTGGCGCCGCTGCCGATTGCCGCTTCGCTCGGCATCGGCCATCTGACCGTGCCGATGATTGTCCCGATGGCGCTGAATCTCGGCGGCAATGCCATCACCGTCTCCAACGCGCTGTGGCAGGCGATGCAGGATGCCGGTGCCGCCGCGCAGGGCGATCCGGCAGTGAATGGTCCGGCGCTCGCCCGTGTGGTGGCGGCCCGCCGGCAGGCCGGCGGCGACCCGCTGACCTTCGGCATGGTCTTCCCGTTTTCCTGCCACAACTACGAACTGCGCTACTGGCTCGCTGCCTGCGGCGTCCATCCCGACCGCGATGTCCGGCTGGTGGTGATACCGCCGCCGTTCATGGTCGATGCCCTGGCCGCCGGCCAGATCGACGGCTTCTGCGTCGGCGACCCGTGGAACTCGCTGGCGGTGGCGGCCGGCGTCGGTGCCATTGCCACCACCAAGGCGGGGATCTGGCACAACAGCCCGGAGAAGGTGCTGGGCATGCGCGCCGACTGGGCCGAACAGCACCCCGAACGCGTGAATGCGCTGCTGCGCGCGCTGCACCGGGCGTCGCTGTGGTGCGACGACCCGGCCCATCACGGCGACCTCGCCACCATGCTGGCCGATGCGCGGTATCTCGACCGGCCGCGCGAGGTGCTGCTGCGCGGCCTGACGGGGCGGCTCGCACTGGTGCCGGGTCAGGAAACCGCCATTCCCGATTTCCTGGTCTATGCCGCCAAGGCCGCGACCTTTCCCTGGGTCAGCCATGCGCTCTGGCTGTACAGCCAGATGGTGCGCTGGGGCCAGACCGCGCATTCGGCTGTGGCTGTGCAGGTGGCGCAGCACACCTACCGGCCGGACCTTTATCGTGCCGCGCTGCGCGACCTCGATGTCGCCATGCCCAGCGCCAATGCCAAGGTCGAAGGCGCGCTTGCCGCCGCCCGGCCGGTCGCCTCGTCGACCGGCAAGCTGGTGCTGGGGCCGGACGGCTTTTTCGACGGCGCCTCCTTCGATCCGGCTCTGCTCGACGAATACATTGCCGGATTCCAGATGCGCGCCGATCTGCCAGCCGGCATCCTGCCGACCTGAGCCCGAATCGGGTGCGCTGCACAATTGGGCAGCATTCGGTCTCAAAACGGGCAGGACGGATGATCCGAAGCACCGAAAGGCCGCCGCATCTTCGGACATAAGATACTGATATCCGCCCGGTCCGGTCTGGCGCCAGAGACTGGCATGGGCCGTGCAAGGATACAGGCGAAGCCGGAGCTGGCTTCATACAGGTAATTCGCCCGCTGCCGGGCGCAGGCAACGCTGCCGATGAAGGAAACCGAAGACCTCAGGTCGACGGAATCCGGGAATCGGGAGCGTTTTTTTTGTGTCTGAAGCACGGCAGGACAGGCAACAGGGCAGCAGCCGAGACAGGCGACAGACCGGAACGGGACAGATGGAGGCAGGACGATGAGTGCAGGATGGGCAGAAGAGAAGCAGGCTGCAGGTGCGATCGGCCGCCGCGGGCTGCTGCTGGCTGCGGTTGCCACGATGACGCTGGGCCTGGCCGGAATGGCGCAGGCGGCCAAGCTCGATGTCGAGAAGGACGAGCTGAAATTCGGCTTCATCAAGCTGACCGACATGGCGCCGCTGGCGGTCGCCAAGGAGAAGGGCTTCTTCGAGGACGAAGGCCTCTACGTCACGCTGGAACCGCAGGCGAACTGGAAAGTCCTGCTTGATCGCGTGATTACAGGCGAACTCGACGGCGCCCATATGCTGGCCGGCCAGCCGCTTGCCGCCACCATCGGCTTCGGCACCAAGGCGCATATCGTCACGCCGTTCTCGATGGACCTGAACGGCAACGGCATCACCGTCTCCAACGAAGTCTGGCAGATGATGAAGGCCCATATTCCGAACGGTCCGGACGGCAGGCCGCAGCATCCCATCAAGGCCACCGCGCTGAAGCCGGTGGTCGACAAGTTCAAGGCCGAGGGCAAGCCCTTCAAGATGGGCATGGTCTTCCCGGTCTCGACCCATAACTACGAGCTGCGCTACTGGCTGGCGTCGGGCGGCATCAACCCGGGCTATTACTCGAAGAGCGATATCTCCGGCCAGATCAAGGCCGACGCCCTGCTGTCGGTGACGCCGCCGCCGCAGATGCCCTCCACCCTGGAGGCCGGCACGATCAACGGCTACTGCGTCGGCGAGCCGTGGAACCAGCAGGCGGTGTTCAAGGGCATCGGCGTGCCGGTGATCACCGACTACGAGATCTGGAAGAACAATCCGGAGAAGGTGTTCGGCATCACGGCGGAATTCGCCGAGAAATACCCGAAGACCACGCTGGCGCTGACCAAGGCGCTGATCCGCGCGGCGATGTGGCTCGACGAGAATAACGATGCCAACCGCAAGGAAGCCGTGAAGATCCTGGCCAAGTCGGAATATGTCGGTGCCGATCCGGAGGTGATCGCCAACTCGATGACCGGCACCTTCGAATACGAGAAGGGCGACAAGCGGCCAGTGCCGGATTTCAACGTTTTCTTCCGCTACTTCGCGACCTATCCGTATTACTCGGATGCCGTCTGGTACCTGACCCAGATGCGCCGCTGGGGCCAGATCACCGAATTCAAGGCGGATGACTGGTATGCCCAGACGGCGAAAAGCGTCTATCGCCCCGACATCTACCTGAAGGCGGCCAAGATGCTGGTCGATGAAGGCAAGGCGAAGCAGCCCGACTTCCCCTGGGACAGCGATGGCTTTCGCAAGCCGACCGCCGAGTTCATCGACGGCATCACTTACGACGGCCGCAAGCCCAACGCCTATATCGACAGCCTGCCGATCGGCCTGAAGGGCAAGCAGGTGGTCGAGGGAACCGACGTCACCGGCGGCTGACGGATCACCGGGGTCGCCGTTGCGGCGGCTCCGGCCATTCCGCGGCAGAAGAGCACAGTCAGTGGAGCAGGGCATGAGCACGGCAAGCGAATATGCGGGGATCACCGGTGACGAGATGCGGCGCCGACGGCAGGAAAAGCTGTTCGCCCGGATCAACCGTACCGCGACCTACCTGAATGTCGTCGGTTTCGGCTGGTTGGTGCCGCTTCTCAAGATCGCCGCCGGCGACCATCCGCGCCACCAGCTGCGCGAGTTGCGCCAGCAGCTGCTGATCCCGCTGGTCGGCATCGCCGCCTTCCTCGCACTCTGGGCCGGGCTGGCGCCGCAGGTGCATACCTCGCTCGGTGCCATCCCGGGACCGGCCCAGGTCTGGGAGCAGGCGGTCAATCTCTACCAGGACCACAAGGCCGAACGTGCCAAGGAAGCGGCCTTCTACGCCCGCCAGGACGAGCGCAACCGGGAACTGGTCGCCGAGGGCAAGGCCGACCGGGTCAAATGGCGCAACTACACCGGCAAGGCGACCTATCTCGACCAGATCCTGACCAGCCTGAAGACCGTGGCGCTGGGTTTCATCATCGCGACCCTGGTGGCGGTACCGGTCGGCATCATGTGCGGCCTGTCGCGCTCGGTGAACGGCGCGGTCAACCCGCTGATCCAGATCTTCAAGCCGGTTTCGCCGCTGGCCTGGCTGCCGATCGTCACCATGACGGTCTCGGCACTCTATATCGATACGTCTGATGCCTTTCCGAAATCGCTGGTGATCTCGGCGATCACGGTAACGCTCTGCTCGCTGTGGCCGACGCTGATCAATACCACGCTCGGCGTCGTCTCGGTCGACAAGGACCTGATGAATGTCAGCCGCGTGCTGCGCCTGCCGACCTGGAAGACGGTGACCAAGCTGGTGCTGCCGTCGGCGCTGCCGCTGATCTTTACCGGCCTGCGCCTGTCGCTGGGCGTGGGCTGGATGGTGCTGATCGCCGCCGAGATGCTGGCGCAGAATCCGGGCCTCGGGAAATTCGTCTGGGACGAATTCCAGAACGGTTCGTCCTCGTCGTTGGCCCGCATCATCGTTGCCGTGCTGACCATCGGCATCATCGGCTTCCTGCTCGACCGTCTGATGTATGCCCTGCAGGCGGCCTTCACCTATTCGACCAACCGCTGAACAGAGAGGGGCGCGCAATGGCATTCCTCGAACTGAACGGCGTCAGCAAGGGATACGGCGCGGGCGCCAGCCGTACCGAGGTGCTGAGCGACATCAATCTCAAGATCGAGGAGGGCGAGTTCATCGCCATCGTCGGATTCTCGGGGTCGGGCAAGACCACGCTGATGTCGCTGGTCGCCGGACTGATCGCCCCGGATGCCGGCAGCCTGTCACTCAAGGGCAAACCGGTCACCGGACCGGGACCGGATCGCGGCCTGGTGTTCCAGAGCTATTCGCTGATGCCCTGGCTGACCGTTGCCGGTAATGTGGCGCTGGCGGTGGATGCCGTCTTCACCCGCGAGAGCAAGGCCGAGCGGGCGGCCCGCACGCGGCGCTATATCGAGATGGTCGGCCTCGGCCACGCGGCAGATCGCCGCCCGGCGGAACTGTCCGGCGGCATGCGCCAGCGCGTCGCCGTGGCCCGGGCGCTCGCCATGAGCCCCGATATCCTGCTGCTCGACGAGCCGCTCTCGGCGCTCGATGCGCTCACCCGCGCCAAGCTGCAGGATGAGATCGAGGCGATCTGGCAGCAGGACAGGAAGACCGTCCTGCTGATCACCAATGATGTCGACGAGGCGATTCTGCTGGCCGACCGCATCATCCCGCTGACACCGGGCCCGAAGGCGACGCTCGGCCGCGAATTCCGTGTCGACATGCCGCGGCCTCGCGACCGCACCGCCATCAACAGCGATGCCCGCTTCAAGGCCCTGCGACACGAGGTCACCGCCTACCTGATGGATCTGGCCATGGCACGCGAGGCGGCGGCGGCCGACGACGGCCGAGCGCTGCCCGATATCGCGCCGGTGGTGTTCGACTCCCGCCCGCCGCGGGCTTATCGGGCCGCCGCGGCCTCGCCGATCCAGGACCGCTATGTCGATTTCTCGCAGGTCCGCAAGATCTATCCGACGCCGAAGGGCCCGCTGACCGTGGTCGAGGACTTCGACCTGAAAATGAAAAAGGGTGAATTCGTCTCGCTGATCGGCCATTCCGGCTGCGGCAAGTCGACCGTGCTGTCCATGGTGGCGGGTCTCAGCGAGATTTCCGGCGGCGGCATCATCCTCGACGGCAAGGAGGTCTGGGGGGCGGGACCGGAACGCGCCGTCGTCTTCCAGGCGCCATCGCTGGTGCCCTGGCTGACCGCGCGCGACAACGTGGCGCTCGGCGTCGACCGGGTCTATCCGAAGGCGAGCGCGGCCGAACGGCGCGACATCATCGAATATTACCTCGCCCGCGTCGGACTGGGCGATGCCATGGACAAGCCGGCGGCCGACATGTCGAACGGCATGCGCCAGCGCGTCGGCATCGCCCGCGCGTTTGCCCTGTCGCCCAAGCTGCTGCTGCTCGACGAGCCCTTCGGCATGCTCGACAGCCTGACCCGCTGGAGCCTGCAGGAGGTGCTGATGGATGTCTGGTCGCGCACCCAGGTAACGGCGATCTGCGTCACCCACGACGTCGACGAGGCGATCCTGCTGGCCGACCGTGTGGTGATGATGACCAACGGCCCGCAGGCCCGCATCGGCAACATCATGCAGGTCGACCTGCCGCGGCCGCGCAGCCGCAAGGCGCTGCTGGAGCATGCGCGCTATTACGACTACCGCGCCGAACTTCTGTCCTTTCTCGAGGAATACGAAGGCGGCGCCCATGGCAAACAGAAGGCGAAACAGCCCGGCGATGCGGTCGTCGGCCGGGCGGCGTGACGGAGGCGGCAATGGCACAGAAACTCGTCATCATCGGCAATGGCATGGCGCCCGGGCGCATGCTGGAGCATCTGCTGGAAGTCGCGCCGGACCGGTATGACGTGACCATCTTCAATGCCGAACCGCGGGTCAATTACGACCGCATCATGCTGTCGCCGGTGCTCTCGGGCGAGAAAACCTACGAGCAGATCGTCATTCATGGCGATGGCTGGTACATCGAGCATGGCATCACCCTCTACAAGGGCATGCGCATCGCCGCCATCGACACCGCGGCAAAGACGGTGACGGCCGAGAACGGCCAGGTCGAGGCTTACGACAAGCTGGTGATCGCCACGGGCTCGCTGCCGTTCATCATCCCGGTGCCTGGCCATACCCTGCCCGGCGTGCTGACCTACCGCGATCTCGACGACGTCGATGCCATGCTGATTGCCGCGAAGGCGCGCGGCAATGCCGTGGTGATCGGCGGCGGCCTGCTTGGTCTTGAGGCGGCTGCCGGCCTGGCCGAACAGGGCATGCAGGTTACCGTCGTGCACCTGATGCCGACCCTGATGGAGCGCCAGCTCGATCCGGCTGCCGGCTACCTGCTGAAGCGTGCCGTCGAGCAGCGTGGCATCAAGGTGCTGACCGCCGCCAACACCAAGGCGATCATCGGCACCAACCGCGTCGAGGCGGTGGAGCTGGACGACGGCAGCCGCATCCCGGCTGACCTCGTAGTCATGGCGGCCGGCATCCGCCCGAACGGGGCGCTTGCCAAGGCAGCCGGCCTGGCCGTTAACCGCGGCATCGTCGTCGACGACCAGATGCGCACGTCGGACCCGGACATTTTTGCGCTCGGCGAATGCGCCGAACACCGCGGCGTCGCCTATGGCCTGGTCGCGCCGCTCTACGAGATGGCCGGCGTTCTGGCCCGGACCCTGGTCGGCGAGGGCGCCGCCTATGGCGGCTCGGTCACCGCCACCAAGCTGAAGGTAACCGGCATCGACCTCTATTCGGCCGGCGATTTTGCCGATGCCAGGGACCGCGACGAGATCGTGCTGCGCGATGCGGCGGCCGGCATCTACAAGAGGCTGGTGCTGCAGAACGGCCGCATCATCGGTGTCGTGCTCTATGGCGACACCGCCGACGGGGCCTGGTTTTTCGACCTGCTGAAAAAACAGGCCGACATCTCCGAGATGCGCGACACGCTGATCTTCGGCCGCGGCTTCGTCGGGGGCGTCCCGCAGGACCCTGTGGCGGCCGTTGCATCCCTGTCGGATGACATGGAGATCTGCGGCTGCAACGGCGTCTGCAAGGGCAAGATCACCGCGGCAATCACCGCCAAGGGGCTGACCAGCCTCGACCAGGTGCGTGCCCATACCAAGGCCTCGGCCTCCTGCGGCACCTGCACCGGGCTGGTCGAACAACTGCTGGCGCTGACGCTCGGCGATGGCTACAAGCCGGCCGAACTGACGGCGATGTGCGGCTGCACGGATCTCGGCCATGACGAGGTGCGCCGCCTGATCGTCGCCCGCGAACTGAAGTCGATCCCGGCGGTGATGCAGGAACTGGAGTGGAAGACCTCCTGCGGCTGTTCCAAATGCCGGCCGGCGCTGAACTACTACCTGATCGCCAGCTGGCCCGGCGAATACGTCGACGACAGCCAGTCGCGCTACATCAACGAACGCGCCCACGCCAATATCCAGAAGGACGGCACATATTCCGTCGTGCCGCGCATGTGGGGCGGGGTGACCAGCGCCAAGGAACTGCGCGCCATCGCCGATGTGGCGGATAAATACAACATCCCCACTGTCAAGATGACCGGCGGCCAGCGTGTCGATCTGCTCGGCGTGAAGAAGGAAGACCTGCCCGGCGTCTGGGCCGACCTCAATGCGGCCGGCATGGTCTCGGGCCATGCCTATGGCAAGGCGCTCAGGACGGTGAAAACCTGTGTCGGCAGCGAATGGTGCCGTTTCGGCACCCAGGATTCGACCGGGCTCGGCATCAAGCTGGAGAAATTCGCCTGGGGCAGCTGGACGCCGCACAAGGTGAAGCTGGCGGTCTCCGGCTGTCCGCGCAACTGCGCCGAGGCCACCGTGAAGGATATTGGCGTTGTCTGCGTCGATTCCGGCTATGAGCTGCATATCGCCGGTGCCGCCGGCCTGCACGTCAAGGCAACCGTCCTGCTGTGCAAGGTCGCCAGCGAGGATGAGGTGCTGGAATATACCGGTGCCATCATGCAGCTCTATCGCGAGCAGGCGCATTACCTCGACCGTATTCATAAATGGGTCGACCGTGTCGGCCTCGACACGGTGAAGCAGCAGATCGTCGCGGATACCGAACGCCGGCATGCGCTGTTCAGCCGCTTCGTGCATGCCCAGAGCTTCGCCCAGATCGACCCCTGGGCCGAACGCGCCGGCGGCGCCCATGCCCATGAATACAAGCCGATGGCCGACCTGCGCCTGCGGGAGGCCGCGGAATGAACCTGATCCTGACACGTGCGGATACGGAGACTATGACGGACAGCGACTGGATCGAGGTCGGCAGCCTCGAGGATATTCCGCGCCGTGGCGCGCGGCTGGTGAAGACGACGCGCGGCGATGTCGCGGTGTTCCGCACCATGGACGATGCGGTCTTCGCCCTCGACGACCGCTGCCCGCACAGCGGCGGGCCGTTGTCGCAGGGCATCGTGCAGGGCCATGCGGTCACCTGCCCGCTGCACAACTGGCTGATCAGCCTGGAAACCGGCGAGGCACAGGGCGCCGACCAGGGCTGCACTCACCGGATCGCCGTGCGGCTCGACGGCGACCGCATCCAGCTCGCTCGCGCCGACCTGCTGCAGCGGAGCGCCTGACCGCCATGCTGCAGCGCATCGCCAGCAAGACGCGCACCACCTGCCCCTATTGCGGGGTGGGCTGCGGTCTAGTGGTGCGCCGCGCGGCTGAGGATGGCGCGGTCAGCGTGGCCGGCGATCCGGATCATCCGGCCAATGCCGGCCGGCTCTGCTCCAAGGGTTCGGCACTGGCGGAAACCCTGTCGCTCGACGACCGGCTGCTGCATCCGCTGGTCAACGGCCAGAAGGTCGGCTGGGACACGGCAATCGATCTGGTCGCCGACCGGTTTGCGCAGACCACCGCCGAGCACGGTCCGGATTCAGTTGCCTTCTATGTTTCGGGTCAGCTGCTGACTGAGGATTACTACGTCGCCAACAAGCTGATGAAGGGCTTCATCGGCTCGGCCAATATCGACACCAATTCGCGACTCTGCATGGCCTCCTCGGTGGCCGGCCACAAGCGCGCCTTCGGCAGCGACACGGTGCCCGGCACCTACAGCGATCTCGACAGTGCCGATCTGGTGGTGCTGGTCGGCTCCAACCTCGCCTGGTGTCATCCGGTGCTGTTCCAGCGGCTGCTGGCGGCCAAGGCGGCCCGGCCGGAGATGGTGATCGTCGTTGTCGATCCGCGCCGCACCATGACGGCGGAAGCCGCCGACCTGCATCTGGCGCTCAAGCCCGGCACCGATGTTGCTCTGTTCAACGGCCTGCTGGCGCATCTGGCGGCATCGCAGGCCGTCGACGGCGTTTTCACCGCGCAGCATACCGCCGGTTTCGATGCGGCGCTGGCGGCACTCGATGGCGCCGGCCTGGCCGAGACCGCTGCGGTCACCGGCCTGCCGGTGGCCGACCTGAATGCTTTCTATGACCTGTTCCGCCGCACCGGGAAGGTGGTCACCGCCTATTCGCAGGGCGTCAACCAGTCTTCCGCCGGCACCGACAAGGTCAACAGCATCATCAACTGCCATCTCTATACCGGGCGCATCGGCCGGCCCGGCATGGGGCCGTTTTCGATCACCGGCCAGCCCAATGCCATGGGCGGGCGCGAGGTCGGCGGGCTGGCGAACCAGCTCGCCTGCCATATGGAGCTCGACAACCCCGAGCATCGCCGGATCGTGCAGGATTTCTGGCAGGCGCCGCGCATGGCGTCGCGGCCGGGCCTCAAGGCGGTCGACCTGTTCGAGGCAGTGCGCGCCGGCAAGGTGAAGGCACTGTGGATTGCGGGCACCAATCCGGTCGACAGCCTGCCCGATGCGGATCGCGTGCGCGCCGCGCTGGCCGCCTGTCCCTTCGTGGTGGTTTCCGATGTCGCCCGCCATACCGACACCACGGCACTGGCCCATGTGCTGTTGCCGGCGGCGGCCTGGGGCGAGAAGGACGGCACGGTGACCAATTCCGAGCGGCGTATCTCGCGCCAGCGCGGCTTCCTGCCGCTGCCGGGCGAGGCGCAGCCCGACTGGTGGATCTTTGCCGCGGTCGGTCGCGGCATGGGCTGGGCGGAGGCCTTCGCCTACCGCAATGCCGCCGAAATCTTCGCCGAATATGCCGCGCTGTCGGGTTTCCGCAATGCCGGCACGCGCGACTTCGACATTTCGGCCCATGCCGGCATCACCCGCGATGCTTATGACAGCTTGCCCCCGTTCCAGTGGCCGCTGCCTGCGGCAGGGCAGCCCGGCATCGATGGCGAGAAGCGCTTCTTCGCTGCCGGCGGCTTTTTCACGCCCGACCGTCGCGCCCGTTTCGTGCCGACCCCGTTCCGCCCGGCGCGCGGCGCGACCGACGAGCGCTTTCCGCTGGTGCTCAACACCGGCCGCATCCGCGACCAGTGGCACACCATGACCCGCACGGCCAAGACGTCGCGCCTGATGGCCCATATCGCCGAGCCTTTCGTCGAGCTGCATCCCGACGATGCCGCCGCCTGTGGCATCGCGCCGGGTGGGCTGGCGGTGGTCGAAAGCGCTCATGGCCATGTCATCGTGCGGGCCGACATCACACCGGCGCAGCGGCCGGGCAGTGTTTTCGTGCCGATGCACTGGACCGACCAGCTCAGCGCTGCCGGCCGCATCGATGCGGTGGTCAACGCCCATACCGATCCGGTCTCGGGCCAGCCGGAACTGAAATTCACCCCGGTGCGGGTGCGGCCGTTCGCAGCCGCCTGGCATGGCTTCGCCCTTGTGGCCGCACGCCCGTCGGGCCTCGCCACGGCCTACTGGGCGGTCGCGCCGGTCAAGGGTGGCGGCTGGCGCATCGAGCTGGCGGATACGACCACGCCGGAAGACTGGGACGTCTTTGCCGGCGAGCTGCTGGGCAGCACAGGTGCGGCTGACAGTGACATGCTCGCCTATCATGATGGTGCGGCCGGGCAGCATCGCTACGCGGCATTCCGTGACGGCTGCCTCAGCGGTGCGCTGTTCGTGGCGCCGCAACCGGTGTCGGCTGCGCGCAACTGGCTGATTGGCCGGATTGGGCAAAAGGTCGCCGATCCGCGCGACCGCCTGCGGCTGCTGGCCGGCCGGGCCGGCGAGGCAGGCGCCGATCATGGTGTGGTCGTCTGCAGCTGCTTCGAGGTCGGCGTGAATCAGATCGCCACGGCGATCGCCCAGGGCTGCCACAGCGTGGAGGCAGTCGGCGCCGCGCTGCAGGCCGGCACCAATTGCGGCTCCTGCCGCAGCGAGATCCGGAAACTGATCAATGCCAGACAACAGCTCCAGAACGCCGGCTGACGCCGCGCCCGCCCGTATCCGCCCGCTAACGCGGCTGCCGGTCTTCCTCGACCTGCAGGATCGCCCGGTGCTGGTCGCCGGCGGCAGCGATGCCGCGGCCTGGAAGGCCGAGTTGCTCGCCGCGGCCGGGGCGCGGGTCACGGTCTTCGCCACGGCACCCGGCGCCGTTCTGCTGGCGCTGACGACACAGGCGCTCGATGCGGGCAGCGTCGCCGTCGTGGAGCGTGACTGGCAGCCGGCGGATTTCGCCGGCATGGCGCTGGCGATTGCCGACTGCGCCTATGACGACGCTGCGGTCCGGTTTCGTGCCGCGGCACAGGCTGCCGGGATTCCCTCCATGGTGATCGACACGCCGGCGCACAGCGATTTCCAGTTCGGCGTTATCGTCAACCGCTCGCCGGTGGTGATCGGGATTTCGACCGCCGGTGCGGCGCCGGTGCTGGGCCAGGCAATCCGTCGGCGCATCGAAACCCTGCTGCCGCATGACCTTGCCACCTGGGCCGCCGCCGCGGCGCGCATCCGCGGCCGCATCGCCCGCCTGCTGCCGACCACGGCGGCCCGGCGGGCCTTCTGGGAAAGGGCGTCCGAGCGCATCTTCGCCGGTTTGCCGGGTGCCGCCACGGATGATGCGCTGCTGGCTCTGGCCGGCAGCGATGGTGCAGCCGGCGGTCGCGTGACCATGGTCGGTGCCGGCCCGGGCGATGCCGAGCTGTTGACGCTGCAGGCCATGCGCGCGCTGCAGGCCGCTGACATCATCCTGTTCGACGATCTGGTCTCGGCCGAGGTGCTCGAACTCGCGCGCCGCGAGGCGAAACGCATGATGGTCGGCAAGCGCGGCCGTCGCGCCAGTTGCCGCCAGGATGACATCAACGCGCTGATGGTGCGGCTGGCCCGCCAGGGCAAGCATGTCGTGCGGCTGAAATCCGGCGATCCGATGATCTTCGGCCGCGCCGGCGAGGAAATCGCCAGCCTGCGCGCCGCCGGTATTCCGGTCGAGGTGGTGCCCGGCATCACCGCCGGCATCGCCGCCGCGTCGCGGCTCGGCGTCTCGCTGACCCATCGCGACCATGCCCATTCGGTACGCTTTGTCACCGGCCATGCCCGCGACGGCAGCCTGCCAGAGGACCTCGACTGGCGTGGCATCGCCGATGCGGAAACCACGACGATCTTTTACATGGGTGGCCGCACCGCGCCGGAGATCGCTGCGCGGCTGCTGGCCGAAGGCCTGCCGGCCGGCACGCCGGTGGTGGCGCTGGCCTCGGTATCACGTGCCGACGAGCAGCGCTGGCAGGGCAGCCTGCGTGACCTTCTTGAAGTACCACCGTTCCGCGACAGCGCGGCACCGGTGCTGATCGGCGTCGGCCGCAGCTTTGCTGCTGTGGTTGCTGCCGCCGGCATCGACGGCGAGAGTGATGTGCGCACCGCCTAGAGCGGCAGCCGCATGCTGTGCTTGACCTCTTCCATCACCGCATAGGTGTGGGTCTCGCGCACGCCGGGCAGGCTGGTCAGCGAGGCGCCGAGGAATTGCCGGTAGGCTTCCATGTCGCGCACCCGCACCTTGATCAGGTAATCGAAGCCGCCGGCCACCATGTGGCATTCCAGCACTTCGGGCATCTCACGCACCGCGCGGGCGAACTGGTCGAACACGTCGGGCGTGGTGCGGTCGAGCACGATCTCGACGAAGACCAGCAGGCCGCGATCAAGCTTCTGCGGATCGAGCAGCGCGGTGAAGCCACGGATCAGGCCCTGCTGGCGCAGCCGGCGGACGCGCTCGAAACAGGCCGCCGGGCTCAAACCCACCAGCTTGGCCAGCGCCGCATTGCTGATCCGGCCGTCATCCTGCAGGGCGGCGAGGATGCGCCGGTCCGATTCGTCAATATTCGGAATTTCCATGATTTTTCCGAAGAAACACTGATAGGAACGGCATTATAATCAAAAATACTAAGGAAAATAAGAAAAAATACGAAGCACATTTTGCATGGCCAATGCTACTCCGAAGCCGTCCCCCCGGAGATTCCAGCCATGACGATCAGTGCCGCCTACCGCGCCCCCGAACCCGATCTGCTGCTGCCGCTGATGCGGGCGGCCGGGGTCGATCCGGCCACCCGCCAGCGCATCGTGGCGCGTGCCGGCATGCTGGTCGCCGCCATGCAGAAGGCCGCCGCCACAGCCGGCGGGCTGGCGCAGTTCCTCAACGAATACCGCATCTCGACCACCGAGGGTGTCGTGCTGCTCTGTCTGGCAGAGGCCTTCCTGCGCATCCCCGATGCCGAGACTGCCGACCGCCTGATCCGCGACAAGCTCGGCCCCGCCGACTGGCAGGCGCATCTCGGCCAGTCCTCGGCGTTCTTCGTCAATGCCTCGACCCTGGCGCTGACCATCACCGGGCGGCTGCTGTCGCGCGGCGAGACCGACGGCATCCTTAAGGACATGGTGGCGCGGCTCGGCGAGCCGGTGATCCGCCGCGCGGTGCGCATGGCCATGCATCTGATGGGCGGCCAGTTCGTCATGGGCCGTACGATAGAGGAGGGCCTGAAGCATGCCGCTGCCTTCGAGGCGCGGGGCTTCCGGCATTCCTTCGACATGCTGGGCGAGGGGGCGAAGACCGCCCCCGATGCCGCACGCTATCTCGATCATTACCGGCAGGCCATCGCGGCGCTGGGGCGTCACGCCAAGCCCGGCGACCTGCTGGGCAGTCCCGGTCTCTCGGTGAAACTCTCGGCGCTGCATCCGCGTTATGAGCCGGCCCAGCGCGACCGCGTGCTGCGCGAGCTCGGCCCCGTGCTGGTCTCGCTCGGCGTGGCGGCCCGAGATGCCGGGATCGGGCTGACCGTCGATGCCGAGGAAAGCGAGCGGCTGGAGCTGTCGCTGGAACTGTTTGCACTGGCCGCCCGCACACCGGAACTGCGGGGCTGGGACGGGCTCGGCCTTGCCGTGCAGGCCTACCAGAAGCGTGCGCCGGCGGTGCTCGACGGGTTGGAGGCACTGGGCGCCGAAACCGGCCGGCGGATTTTCGTGCGGCTGGTCAAGGGCGCCTACTGGGACAGCGAGATCAAGCGCAGCCAGGAACGCGGCCTCGCCGGCTATCCGGTCTTCACCCGCAAGGCGGCCACCGATGTCTCTTATCTGGCCTGTGCGCGGCGCATGCTTGATGCACCACATCTCTATCCGGCCTTCGCCACCCATAACGCGCTGACGGTGGCGACGTTGCTCGAATGGGCGGACGAGCGCCGCGATTTCGAGTTCCAGCGCCTGCACGGCATGGGCGAGGGTCTCTACGAGACCCTGCTGGCCGGCGACAGCCGGCTGTCGTGTCGCACCTATGCGCCGGTCGGCAGCCACGAGGAGCTGCTGGCCTATCTGGTGCGCCGCATCCTCGAGAACGGCGCCAATTCCTCCTTCGTCCATGGCATCCAGGAGGCGCATCTGTCGCTCGATACCCTGCTCGCCGATCCGGTGGCGCAGGTGGCCGCGATGCAGGCGCAGCCGCATCCGCGCATTCCGCTGCCGGCCGCGCTCTATGGCACGGAGCGGCGTAATTCCACCGGCCTCGACCTCAGTGACGATGCCGTCGCGGCTCCTTTGCTCGCCGGCCTGGCCGCAGCCTGGGAAAAACCGTGGGCTGCTGCGGCGCTGGTGGATGGGCGTGAAACCGGCGCGGCGCCCGTGCCGCTGTTCGATCCGGCCGCGCCCGGGCGGCTGGTGGCGGAGGTGCGTGCCGCGACGGCCGGGGATGCCGCGCGGGCAGTCGATATCGCTGCCGCCGCGCAGCCGGGCTGGGATGCGGCCGGTGCCGCCCGTCGCGCCGCCTGCCTGCGTCGTGCCGCCGACCTGCTGGACCAGCGCATGACGGAGTTCATGGCGGTGGCGATCCGCGAGGCCGGCAAGACCATTCCCGATGCCGTGGCGGAGGTGCGTGAGGCGGTCGATTTCCTGCGCTACTACGCGCTACGGGCCGAGGCCGATTTCGCAGCCGTCGAGCTGCCGGGTCCGACCGGCGAGGAGAACCGGCTGTTCCTTGTCGGGCGCGGCGTCTGTGCCTGCATCAGCCCGTGGAATTTCCCGCTGGCGATCTTCATCGGGCAGGTGGCAGCGGCGCTTGCCGCCGGCAATGCGGTGGTTGCCAAGCCGGCGCCGCAGACACCGGTGATGGGCTGGCATGCCGTGCGCCTGCTGCACGAGGCCGGGGTGCCGGTCGATGTGTTGCATCTGCTGCCCGGCGGGCCGGAGGTTGGCGCCGCGATCCTGGCGCATCCGCTGGTCCGTTGCGTCGCTTTCACCGGCTCGACGGTGACGGCGAAACGCATCAACCGCCAACTGGCCGAGAGCGATGGCCCGATCATTCCGCTGATTGCCGAGACCGGCGGCCAGAATGCCATGATCGTCGATTCCTCGGCCCTGCCCGAGCAGGTGGTGAACGACCTGATCGTCTCGGCGTTCCAGTCGGCGGGCCAGCGCTGTTCGGCGGCCCGCGTGCTGTTCGTGCAGGAGGATATCGCCGACCGCGTCGAAAACATGCTGTTCGGCGCCATGGACGAACTTGTACTCGGCGATCCCGGCCGGCTGGCCACCGACATGGGCCCGGTGATCGACCAGGCGGCACAGCAGCGGCTGCTCGATCATCTGGAACGTTTCAGCGACCGGCTGGCGCACCGGCTGGCGGCGCCGCAGGAGTCCGGCTGGTTCGTGCCACCGGCGGCGATCCGGCTCGACGACCTGTCGGCTTTGCAGGGTGAGGTGTTCGGCCCGGTGCTGCATATCCTGCGCTGGCAGGCCGGCCATCTCGACCGTGTGATTGCTGCGATCAACGGCACCGGATTCGGTCTGACGCTGGGCATCCACAGCCGTATCGGCGAGACGGTGGAGCAGGTGCGCCGCCAGGCGCGGGTCGGCAACATCTACGTCAACCGTTCGATGATCGGGGCCGTGGTTGGCGTGCAGCCCTTTGGCGGCGAGGGACTGTCGGGCACCGGACCAAAGGCCGGCGGGCCGAACTATCTCAGGCGATTCGCCACCGAACGGGTGGTGTCGACCGATACCACCTCGGCCGGCGGCAATGCCTCGCTGATGGCGATGGAGGCGGTCTGACGATCGCGCGGCGATTCTGGCATCGATCTTGCCTGTCAGGATGCCAGTATCACGTTACAGGGTTGTCATGGTTCTCTACACGCCGCCGGGCCCCGCCCGGGAAGTGCCGGTCATCGACATTGCGCCGAGTCTCGGCGATGCCGATGACGAGTCGTGCCGTGCGGTTGCCTGGCAGATCCACAAGGCTTGCCGCGATACTGGCTTTTTCTATGTCGCCGGCCATGGTGTTCCGGCGGCACTGATCGCCGGACAGTTCGACTGGGCACGCCGGTTTTTTGCCCTGCCGCTGCCTGCAAAACTGGCATTGCACATGAACCGTTCGCGGAGCTTTGCCGGCTACGAGCCGATGGCCGGCCAGACACTGGATGCGGAGTCGCCACCCGACCTGAAGGAGGGCTATTACTACACGGCCGATCTGCCGGACGATGATCCCTATGTGCAGGCCGGCATTCGCGGCTATGGCGGCAACCAGTGGCCGCCGGAGACGGACGGTTTCGACGCCGCGGGCTTTGCGGCACAGATGCGGGCCTATTACGCCGCCCTGTGCAATCTTGGCGACCGGCTGCTGCGGCTGCTGGCGCGGTCGCTCGACCTGCCGGCCGGTTTCTTTGAACCGATGTACCGGCGCCCGGAAGCCGTAATGCGCCTGCTGCATTACCCGCCGCATCCAACCGGCGCCCGTCCCAACCAGCTCGGTGCCGGAGCGCATACCGACTGGGGCGGCATCACCCTGCTGGCGCAGGACGATGCCGGCGGCCTGGAAGTGATGAACACGGCGGGTGACTGGATTCTGGCGCCGCCGTTGCCCGGCACCTTCGTGGTCAATCTCGGTGACCTGGTGCAGCGCTGGACCAATGACCGCTATCGCTCGAACATGCACCGGGTGCTCAATCGCGGTGCGGGCAGCGGGCGCGACCGTTATTCGGTGCCGTTCTTCTATACGCCGGACCATCATGCACGGATCGACTGCCTGCCGGGCTGCAGCGACATGGAAAATCCGCCGCGCTATCAGCCCTGCACTGCCGGCGAGCATATGATGGAGATGTTCAATCGCTCCTACGGCCGGAAGGCCGGCTAGCACCATGGCCGAAGTTCGCCTCGCCTATGTCAACCTGTTCGCCCGCGACTTCGTCGGGCTTGCGCATTTCTATAAGGATCTGTTCGGCTTCCCGGAGATCGTGGCGCATCGCTCGCCGATCTACCGCTGTCTCGATGCCGGCGGCGTCGAGCTCGGCTTCAACGCCGACGCGGCCTACGACCTGCTGGCGCTGGCGGACCGCCGTTCGCCGGACAGTGACTGGCCGATGCCGGTGGGCTGCTATTTTACCGTCGAGGTCGGCAGCACTGCGGTGGTAGAGGCGCTGGCGTCGCAATGCGTGGCGCTGGGCGGCCGTATCTGCAAGGCACCCTACCTGACCTACTACAATACCCGCCAGGCCGTGCTGGCCGATCCCGAGGGGAACATCTTCCGCGTCAACCACCGGCTTGCAGCACCTGCAGCCTGACCCTGTGATGCGCCCCCTGTGACCTGTCGTCACGGGAATGTCACGGCAGGTCACACAGACCGCATGGTTTTGTCGCATGGCACAATATCACCGACCCCATATGGGAGGGGATCGCGTAAAGCGGTCCTGTCCGTCACAACGATGGAGTCAAAAAGATGAAACGCACACTCGCTGTCGCCTCCACGCTGGCCATCGCCCTTGCCACGTCCGGCCTTGCGGCCGCGCAGGAGAGGGCCCAGACCGCGCCTTCGGCGCCGTCGGGCATGACCACGCCGATGACCGCCGATGCGGCCGGCCAGGCCATCCCCGCCAACAAGCTGGTCGGCGCCGATGTCACCAACACCTCGAACGAGCGGGTCGGTTCGGTGAACGAACTGCTGCTGAACAAGTCCGGCCAGGTGCAGGGGCTGGTGGTCTCGGTCGGCGGCTTCCTCGGCGTCGGCGACCGTAAGGTGGTCCTGCCGTGGGACGACCTGACGATCAGCCGCAACGGCGATCAGGTGGTTGCCGTTGCCTCGGCGACCAAGGACCAGCTCAAGGCAATGCCGGAATATCAGCCGCCGAAGCGGGCGGCCACGACGCAGCCGATGGATTCGCCGGCGCGCTCGTCATCGACGATGACCAAGTAGTCATCACGGCAAAACAGGAGGGCCGCCCGGTTCCTGCCGGGCGGCCTTTTCGCGTCAGCAGCTCTCGTTGCTGAACAGCGAGACCGGCTGGCGGGCGCCGTAATTGGCGGTCAGCGCCGTCATGGCGCCGGTGCGGCCATAGCCGGTGCCGAGCTGGCTCTGCTTGGTGGCACCACGGATGATCGCATCCAGCAGCATCTTGTTGGCGTCGCGGGCAACCCGGACCGCCATCTCGTTCTTCTTGCCGATGGCTTTCATGTCCGCCAGCAGGTCTTCCAGCTTCTGGCGGTCGGCCTCGGGCGCGGTTTTCAACGCCTCCGGATTTTCTTTCAGCACCTGCTGCCGTTCGCGCAGCAGCCCGGCGATGACGCGCTTGCGGTCGGTCAGCTTCTCGAGGCCGTCATAGACATGGGTGTTGAGGATGGTGATTTCCTGCTGCATCAGGTCGCGCAGCTGGATCACCAGGGTGCTGAGTTCTTCCACGGTTGGCGGCACGGCGCCGGCGCCATGGTTATCGGTCATGCGCGGGCGCGCGGTCTGGGCCTGCTCGGGGCGATGCGGCGCCGTGTGATGGGATGGCTTGTTCATTGGGCAGCCTCCTGGATCTTCAGCATCTGGGAATAAACCATCTTGGAAATGCCGATGCCGCCATTCTTGGCCATCTCGCGGCCGTACTGGTCGTTGAGGAACGAGCGCCAGGTGGCTTCGCCCTTGCCGCCGCCAAACGGGCCGTCGGTCTTGATGCCGGCGGACATGAACTCGAACATCTGCGACATGAAGAAGGCTTCGAAGTCCTGTGCGGTCTTGCGGGCCTTGTCTTCGCTGCTGCCGGCGACCGGCTGGCCGCCGCGGGCGGATTGCGCCCGCGCCTGGGCTACGGCGTAGCTGTTGACGGCGGGAGAGGCGAGCATCGCGTCGGTCATGGCGGCCTCACATCACCTGCAGTTCGGCCTGCATCGCGCCGGCGGCCTTGATTGCCTGCAGGATGGTGATCATGTCGCGCGGGCCGACGCCGAGGGCGTTGAGGCCATCGACCAGTTCGCGCAGCGAGACACCGCGGGGCAGGATACCGAGGCGACGGTTGGACTGATCGTCGACCTGGATGTCGGTGCGCGGCACCACCACGGTCGAGGCACCGCCGGCAGCTCCGCCGGCAACAGTCGGCGTGCCGGTGCCGGGCACGGCCTGGGTGATGGTGTCGAACACGAAGTTGCCCGAGGCGTCCTTGACCGGCTGGCCGTCGGGGCCGATGCGCGGCACCTGCACGGTCCCGGTCGACGCCGAGGTGCCGGCGATGCCCGGGATGGCGGTGGCGCCCGGCGAGAAGGGCAGCGGCTGCGACACCTGCGGCGTCTCGGTGATGCGGACGGTCAGCGAGCCCTGGGCGATGGCGACGGTGTCGATGCGGACGTTCGGGCCCATCACGATGGTGCCGGAGCGTTCGTCGATGACGACACGGGCCATCTGGTCGGGCTCGACCTGCAGCTGCTCGATTTCCGTCATGAAACCGATCACGTCGTTATGCCAGCGCGGCGGGATGTCGACGTTGACGGTGGTCGGATCCAGCGCACGCGCGGTCGGCACGCCGGCCAGTGTGGAGATCGCCTGGCTGATGCGGCGGGCCGTGGTCAGGTCGGGGTTGCGCAGCGCCAGCCGCAACACCGGCAGCGAGGCGAGGTCGAAGCCGACCTCGCGTTCGACGATGGCACCGTTGGCGATGCGGCCCGAGGTGGGCACGCCGCGCGTCACCGTCGCGGCGGCGCCTTGGGCCTTGAAACCGCTGATCGCCACCGCGCCCTGGCCGACGCCGTAGACCTCGCCATCGGCACCGAGCAGGGGGGTAACCAGCAGGGTGCCACCCTGCAGGCTTTTCGCGTCGCCCATGGTGGAGACGCTGATGTCGATGCGGCTGCCCTGACGGGCAAAGGCCGGCAGGGTCGCCGTCACCATGACGGCGGCCAGGTTGTTGGTGCGGTAGGTGCCGGCGTCGCGGATATTGACGCCGAAGCGCTCCAGCATGGCCTGCAGGCTCTGCTTGGTGAACGGGGCGTTGGTCAGGCTGTCGCCGGTGCCGTCGAGGCCGACCACGAGGCCGTAGCCGACCAGCATGTTGTCGCGGATGCCCTCGAAATCGGCGATATCCTTGATGCGCGAGCCGGCCTGGGCCGGGCCGGCCAGCCCGATCAGGACGGTAGCGGCGGCCAGCAGCGCGGCGGCGGGGCCGGTGATCAACGGTCGGATGAAGCGGGTCATCATCGCATCTGCCTCTGAAAACACTCCGGCATGGCCGGCAATTCCTGTGTCCGGTGATGCGAGTTCTGTGCCAGATATCAATTCATTGATTTTAAAGGGATATTTATTGTTAATGGGCCTGCCGGGCGGCAAAAAATGCCGCCTTTACCTAGGCAGTCTTATCAGGCACCATGCGCGGCAGGACGATTAGAGAATTCCATGAGCATCAACAAGATAGATGGCCCCGGCGGCGTTAAGCCGGGAGCCCCCAAACGCGCCGGTGGTACCGGCGCGACCGGTGGCACCAGCTTTGCCAGCCTGCTCAAGGAAACCGAGAAGTCCTCCGGCCAGGTCAACCAGGCGGCGCCGATGGCGGCGCTGGATGCCATGCTGGTGGTGCAGGCAGTGGACGAGCAGGGTGGTGGCCGGCAGAACCGCCAGCGTGCCTTCCGCCGCGGCTCGACCCTGCTCGAGAAGCTCGACGAAATCCGCCACGGGCTGCTCGAGGGCAGCATCCCGGCCAGCCAGCTGCAGGCCCTGGCCAAGGCGCTCCGCAGCGAGAAAATGGCGGTCGAGGATCCCCAGCTGGCGGAACTTCTGGGCGAGATCGAGCTGCGCTGCGAGGTCGAATTGGCCAAGCTCGGCCTCTGAATTTCCCGCGACTTACACATTTTTATCATAAAATCAAAGACTTCCGGATCGCGAGTAGTTCTTGCCCGGATCGGAGTCGATTCATATACTCCGCGCGCCGCGGCCGGGGATTCCGGAGTCGTCGCGGCGCCGTTGGAGGGTCTCGCATGGGAATCCAGTTGAAGGCAAATTATCGACCAACCGAGAGTGAACCCTTCATGAACCCGCGCATGAAGGAATACTTCCGCCGCAAGCTGCTGGCTTGGAAAGACGACATTCTGCGGGAATCGAACCAGACCCTGCAGCATCTGCAGGAAGACACCACCCAGGAGCCGGATATCGCGGACCGTGCTTCGGTCGAGACCGACCGGGCCCTGGAACTGCGCACCCGCGACCGCCAGCGCAAGCTGATCTCCAAGATCGATGCCGCGATGAAGCGGCTGGAGGATGGCTCCTACGGCTATTGCGAGGAGACCGGCGAGCCGATCTCGCTGAAGCGTCTCGAGGCGCGCCCGATCGCGACCCTGTCGATCGAGGCGCAGGAGCGCCATGAGCGTCGTGAGCGGACCCACCGCGACGACATGTAGTCCGGGCTTCCCGTCGAAGCCAAAACGAAAAGGCCGGTCTTCTGACCGGCCTTTTGCGTTTCTTCGTGCCCTGGCTTCTGCCGCGGCCCACATTCTGCGGGCCTGACGCTCCTTCTGGCGTGCCCGGATCATCCGGGCAGGGCCGCACTCTGCACTTAATCAGAACGGGAAGATCGCATCGTAGACCTGCTGGCCCCAGCGGGCCTGCTGTACATCGGTCAGCTGGCCGCGGCCGCCGTAGGAGATCCGCGCTTCGGCCATCTGGGTGTGATTGATCGTGTTGGTCGAGCTGATGTCCTCCGGCCGCACGATGCCCTGCACCAGCAGCTCGCGGATCTCGTTGTTGACGCGGATTTCCTGGCGGCCCTGGATCACCAGGTTGCCGTTCGGCAGCACCTGGGTGACCAGGCCGGCGACATTCACCGTGATCTGCTCCTGGCGGTTGATCTGGCCTTTGCCCTGCACCTGCGAGGCGGCCGAGCCGTCGACCAGCGTCGATGGCGTGGCGCCGTTGAAGATCCGGCTGATGGCACCGGTTTCCAGGCCGAGGAAGTTGGTCAGGCCGGCGCTTTCGCTGTTGTCGCGCGACGTGGTCGTGTTGTTCTGCACGTTCGCCTTGTCCTGGATATTGATGTTCACCGTCAGGATGTCGCCGACCCTGGCGGCGCGCTGGTCCTTGAAGAACTGGCGGGCGCCGGGACGCCACAGCGAATTGGCCTGGCGCGGGGCGACTTCGGCGGCCGGCATCGGCATGCTGACCGGGCGATAGCCACGCTCCTCCGTCGGGTTGTCGAGCTTGGTCATCTGCGGCGGCTGGCCGAGATCGGCGAGGCGGCTGAGGTTGCAGGCGCCGAGCATCAGGGCGAGGCCGGTCAGGGTTGCCAGGCGGAGCGGGATCGAGTGGCGGGTCATGGCAGGAGTCCTTGTCTAGCAGTCTGCCGGGATCAGTTCGTGACAATCACGCGCGGCGCGGTCACCACTTCGACCTGATCGGGGCCGATGACGGTGGCCTGCACCTTTTGCTTGCTCTGGACGTTCATCACCAGGATCACGTCGCCGATGCCGCCGGCATCGAGAGCGCGGCCGGTGGTGGTGATCACCAGGCCGGGGCCCTGGGCGATCATGGTGACGAGGCCGTTCTTCGACACCACTTCCGGGCGGCCCAGGTCGCTGCTGCGGATCGGCTCGCCGGTGCGCAGCGGACGCCGCGGGCTCTGGCCGACCAGTTCATTCACCTTGTCGACATAGCCGCCACCGTAGCGGCCGGCGGGAACCTGCACCCATTCGATGTCGCTGCGGCTGATGGTATCGCCGGGCGGGACGCGATTCTTCAGCACCGGGATCGATTCAATCGGCGTGGCGCGGCCGCTGACGCGGGTCGAGTCCTTGCTGCCGGGGAAAGCGAGGTCGGCGATGAAGCGGCCACTGCGGGCATCGTAGGAAAAGGCGATGACCTGCAGGGTCGCCGGGCTGCCGGCGGGGACCTCGATGGCGTTGTCATAGCCGTGGAAGGCGACCTCGACCCGCTGGCCGCCGTTGCGCTGGGTGATCAGCTCGGCGATGCGGTGGCCGATTTCCTGCTCGCCGATGAAGCGTGGCAGGCTGGCGGGGACGGCCTGCACGGCCGCGACCCGGGTCTGGGCGATGGCGCCGGCGGGCAGGCCGATCATGGTGGCGGCCAGCCCGGCGAAAACCAGAGTGCGAAGCGATGTCATGTCCGTTCTCCCGATCCTTCAGGCGACCCGTCGTTACGACTTCAGCCGGCTGGAGACCTGCAGCATTTCGTCCGAGGTGGTGATCACCTTCGAGTTCATTTCATAGGCGCGCTGGGCGCTGATCAGATTGGTGATTTCCTGCACCGGATTGACGTTCGACGTCTCCAGGTAGCCTTGCCGCAGCGAACCGAAGCCGATGGCGTTCGGGTTGCCGACCGTCGGCTGGCCCGAGGCGGCCGTCTCGAGGAACAGGTTGTCGCCCTGCGCATCGAGGCCGGCCTCGTTGACGAAGGTCGCCAGCTGGATCTGGCCGAGCTGCTGCGGCTGCGCCTGGCCGGCGATCTGCGCCTCGACGATGCCGGTGGCATCGATGTTCACCGACAGGGCGCCCTGCGGCACTGTGATGCCCGGCTGCAGGGTATAGCCGTCGGCGGTGACGATGTTGCCGGTCGGATCAAGCTGGAACGAGCCGGCGCGGCTGTAAGCGGTCTCGCCCGACGGCAGGGTGATCTGGAAATAGCCCTTGCCGCTGATCGCGATATCGTAGGGGTTGCCGGTCGAGGTCAGGTTGCCCTGTTCGTTGATGCGGTAGACGCCGGCCGCACGCACACCCACGCCGATCTGGATACCCGAGGGCACGATGGTGTTGGCATCTGACGAGGTGACGCCGGGGCGGCGCAGGTTCTGGTAGAGCAGGTCCTGGAATTCGGCGCGCTGGCGCTTGAACCCCGTGGTGCTCATGTTGGCGATGTTATTCGAGATGACCTCAACATTGAGCTGCTGGGCCAGCATGCCGGTAGCACCGGTATTGAGCGAACGCATGTGCGGTCTCCTCGTCTGATCCGTTACGCGCTCTTGCCGAGCCGCTGGATGGCGTTACGCACCCGGCTGTCTTCGCTGTCGAGAAGATCCTGGGTGCTCTGATACTGGCGCATGAGTTCGATCATGCTGCTCATTTCGGTGATCGGTTCGACGTTCGAGTCTTCCAGCGCGCCCTGCTGCAGGGTGCTGGTGGCCGGCGCCGCCGTCGGGGTCTGGGTGGTGGCGTAGAGGCCCTGCGCGGTCTTGCGCAGTTCCTGCTGGTTGGCAAAGGACACCAGATCGATCTTGCCGAGCTGCTGCTGGCCCATCGTGACAGTGCCATCGGTGGCGATGTTGGGGGCATCCTGGCTGCCGGCCGGCAGCACGATTTCCCGGCCACGGTCGTCGAGGACGGGGTGCCCGCCCGAGGTCACCAGGCGGCGGTCGGCGTCCATGCGCAGGTGGCCGTCACGGGTGTAGCGGCGGCCCTGCGGGGTGTCGACGGCCATGTAGCCGCTGCCGTTGATGGCGATATCGAGGGTATTGCCGGTTTCCTGGATCTTGCCGACCCGGGTATCGCGCAGCACGCCGAAGTCGGTGACAAAGCTGGTCTTTTCACCGAAAGCCGGGCCCTTGAGGTATTCCTCGAACATGACCCGTTCGCCCTTGTAGCCGTTGGTGTTCATGTTCGCCATGTTGTTGGCGATCACGTCCATCTCACGACGCATGGTCGACAGGCGGGACAGTCCGATATAGGTCGTATTCTCCATGGCTCCAAACTCGCGGTTAGCCGTTTCTGGCCTTCCTGTTGCAGAGCCCGTGCCAAGTCATAATTTGGCTGTAAATCGGCAAAAAATTCGAATTAATTAGGCGGATGGCCCGGTCCCGATTACACCATTCGGACGTCACCCGGCAAAAACTGCCGGGCGGTGACAAAGTGTTAACTGAGGCCGCTTACCAATGGCAGTCTAGGACGGACCGGGGGTCCGAAGGATGCTGCAGGCATGAGTGACGAGACCGAAGGCCAGTTCGAAGGCGAAGACGGCGCCGGCGAGGGCGGGAAGAAGAAGCGCGGCAAGCGCGCGATCCTGTTCATCATTATCGGCGTCGTGCTGCTGCTGGTGCTCGGCGGCGGCGGGGCGGCGTATTTCTTCCTGTTTGCCGGCAAGCATCATGAGGAAGAGGTCAAGCCGCTGCCTCCGAAAGTGACGGTTTTCTACGATCTGCCCGATATCCTGGTGAATCTGAACTCGAGCGGCCGCCAGGCCTCCTATCTCAAGCTGAAGGTATCGCTCGAGCATAACGATCCGCTGGCAACGCCGAAACTGAACGAACTGCTGCCGCGGATTATCGACAATTTCCAGATCTATCTCCGGGAACTGCGCCCCGATGATCTGGTCGGCTCGGCCGGATTGTACCGGCTGAAAGAGGAACTGCTGATTCGTGTCAATCAGGCGGTTGCCCCGATCAAGATCAACGATGTGCTGTTCAAGGAGATGTTGATCCAGTGATGAGGCGCAGCGGTCATGGCGGATAATCCCGAAGACGGCGACGCAGCCTGGGCCGAAGGCGATGCTGGTGGCGACGGTGGCTCCACCCGCATCCTGAACCAGGATGAAATCGACAGCCTGCTTGGCTTCGACGCCAGTGTCGAAGACGATGCGGACAAGGCCGGTATACGCGCGATCATCAACAGCGCGCTGGTCTCCTACGAGCGTCTGCCGATGCTCGAGGTGGTGTTCGACCGCCTCGTGCGCCTGATGACGACGTCTTTGCGCAATTTCACCTCGGATAACGTCGAAGTCTCGCTGGACAACATCACGTCGATCCGTTTCGGCGATTACCTGAATTCGATCCCGCTGCCGGCCATCCTCAGTGTGTTCCGTGCCGTGGAATGGGACAATTACGGCCTGCTGACCGTCGACAGCTCGCTGATCTATTCGATCGTCGACGTGCTGCTGGGCGGCCGGCGCGGCACGGCGGCGATGCGCATCGAAGGTCGCCCCTACACCACGATCGAGCGCAACCTGGTCGAGCGCATGGTCAACGTGGTACTCGACGACATGCGGGCCGCCTTCGAGCCGCTGGCCCCGGTCAATTTTTCCTACGACCGCATCGAGACCAACCCGCGTTTCGCCACCATCGCCCGCCCGGCCAATGCGGCAATTCTTGCCCGCCTGCGCGTCGACATGGAGGATCGCGGCGGCCGCCTCGAACTGATGCTGCCCTATGCCACCCTGGAGCCGGTTCGCGAACTGCTGCTCCAGATGTTCATGGGCGAGAAGTTCGGCCGCGACTCGATCTGGGAAAATCACTTGGCCACCGAACTGTGGTCGACCGATGTCGAGATCGAGGCGGTGCTGGACGAGCAGATCATGACGCTGGGCCAGGTGATGAACCTCGAGGTCGGCAAGACCATCATGTTCAATGCCACCCCGGAATCGGTGGTGCTGATGCGCTGCGGCGGCGTTTCCATGGTGGAAGGCCGCATGGGCCGCATGGGCAACAACATCGCCGTGAAGATCGACCGCACCCTGAAAAACCTGGGAGGCATGTGATGACCCTGTCCATGATCGTGGAAATCGTCGTCGCCGTCCTGCTGGTGATTACCCTGTCGATTTCGCTGGTCCTCAACCGGCGGCTCGGCAACCTGCGGGCCAACCAGGAAGAGATGCGCCGCCTGATCGTCGAGTTCGACAGGGCGCTGTCGCGCGCCCGTCAGGGCCTGGGCGAGCTGAAGACCACCTCGGCGGCGGCGGATGCTGCACATGAGGAACGCATGAAGGAAGCGCGCACCCTGCGCGACGAACTCGGCTTCATGGTCGAGACGGCGGACCGGCTGGCCGACCGGCTGGCCGGCGAGGCCGCCGGCTCGCGCAGCCAGCGGCAGGAACGGACGCCGGCGGCCCGGGCGGAACAGGCCGCGCCGCGCGCTCAGGAGCGTACGCAGGAGGCGGTGACGCCGTTCCCTGCCGCGCGCAAGCCGGCCGGCGAAGCGGCCGGTGCCGGCCGTGATTTCCGGATCGAGCCGCGCTCCGATGCAGAACGTGAATTGCTGATGGCCCTGAGGCAGGCGCGATGAAGGCTGCCGCGCGGCAGACGCAGTCCACGACGCCGACGGGCGAAACGATACGGCGGTCGCTGGCCCGTCGTGTCCGGATTCTGCCCCTGACCATTCTGGCCGTGGCCTTGCTGCTGGGCCTGAAAATCGGCGCGCTGTGGGAGGGCCGGGCAGAACTGTTCGTCACGGCCGCCGGCGCCCAGCAGGCTGCGCCGCAGGCCACCGGCCAGCCGATGCAGGTGGCACCGCACCAGCCCGCCGGCGCGGCATCACCACCGGCGACGGCACGGCCCCAGCAGCTGGCCCAGGCGACGCCGGCCCATGGCGAGCCGGCCCCGGCAGCCCAGGGCGAGGCGCCCAAAGCCGAAACGTCCAACGGGGAAGGTTCGGGCGGCGCGGCCGCTGCGCCGGGCTCGTCCACGATCAAATCGCTCGCCGATCGCGACCCGACCACCTTCACGCGGTCGGAAATCGAACTGCTGGCCAATCTGGCGCAGCGCCGTGACCAGCTCGAGCAGCGCTCGCGTGAACTGGATCTGCGCGAGAGCCTGATGGCGGCGGCCGAGAAGCGCATCGACGAGCGCATTGCCGAGCTGAAGAAGCTCGAGGCCAGTATCAAGCAGATCGTCCAGCAGTATGACCAGCAGGAAGAGAAAAACCTGCAGAGCCTGGTCAAGGTCTACGAGAACATGAAGCCGAAGGATGCGGCGCGCATCTTCGAGAAGCTGGACCCGGATGTCCTGCTCAATGTCGTCGAGCGGATGAAGGAGGCCAAGGTGGCCGCCGTGCTGTCCGAGATGTCGCCGGCCACCGCCCAGGACCTGACGGTGCGTCTGGCAACCCGCAAGCAGATTCCGGCCAGCCTGCGGGCCGGTGCTGCGCAATCCACCGCAGCCCCGGCCGGACCAGCCGCAGGCACGGCTGGCGCGCGGGCCCCGGCAGCGCCTGCCGCGGCGGCGAAATAGCGCCGCCAGAGGACCGTTGAAACATTATTAACAGAGGGTTAATTGCCTGAAAACGCAGGTAATTTCCCGTATTGCCGCGCTCTTGGGGCGTGGTACACTACACAATGTTTCAGTGCGGCGTCCCAGAACCGGGATATCGCCCCACCGTCAGTGCCGCAGGAGGCGTGCAAGGATGGCAATCGATCTCAGTGCGCTTCTTGGAGGCAACGTCAGTTCGGCGACTGTGTCGCCGCTGGCCATGTTCAAGAAGCTGCAGAAACTCGCCGAAGAGAACAAGGCCGAGCATGCGTCCGACAGTGCCGCGGAGCAGGCCAAGTCCGTCGTGCGCGAGTTCAACAACGCCGCTACTCGCCTGCGCAACTCGCAATACAAGCAGAGCAACGCGCAGGTCCAGAACGACGTCATCTATTTCAAGAACCGCGTGAACTCCGCGACCACGGTGTCGGAGCTGATCAACGACGACCGGTTCCTCCGCGTGCTGGCCAACGCCAACGGTTTCGGCGATCTCTTCAGCACCGACAAGCAGAAGCTGAAGGATATCCTGACCAGCGACCTGTCGGACCCGGCCTCGGCGGCCTATCAGGGCTCGCTGAAGGAGCTCGAGTTCGCCAAGAAATATAATTTCGGCGCCAGCGGCACCCAGCTGGATGCCAACGGCAATATTGTCGGCATCGATGCCAGCGGCAAGCTGGTCAATGACGGCAGCCAGGCCACCGACCTGCCGGCCGGCCTCGCCAAGCTCAAGGGACTGGCGGTCGACCTGAACGGTACTGCCCTGGTGGTCAGCGGTGCAGCCAAGCCGAGCGACAATGGCAAGCTGATTGCCGGACCGGATGTGGCCAGCAACGATGCGGCGGCCTATTCGAAGGCGCTGACCAAGCCGCTGCTGCAGGAACAGGCTGCGCCGGATCCGTCTGCGGCGCCGTCCTATTACGAATATGACGGGACCGAATACCAGACCTATGTCAAGCGCAAGGACCTGCAGAAGGACGTCGATTACTACAGGGAAAATATCGGCAGCGTGAAGTCGCTGGACGACCTGTTTGGTAACCAGCGTCTGCTCACCTTCGTGCTCAAGTCCTATGGTCTGGAGAGCGAGGCGCAGTATCCCGGCAAGATCAGGAAGATCATCGAAAGCGATCTGAGCGATGTCAATTCGCTGGCCAACCGTTTTCAGGACCCGCGGTACCAGCAGCTGACAAAAGATCTCAGCGTTAATATCCTTGGCACCGGCAAGCTGACTCTGCAGTCGACCACCGACGACATCGTCAAGAAATACCAGCAGACCTCCTACGAGCAGTATCTCGACGACCAGGCGCCCGGCGTGCGTGCAGCGATCGAGTTCGAGCGCCGGATCAAGGACGTGACCCAGACGGTGCAGCTGCTTGGCGACTCGGTGCTGCGCGAGGTGGTCACCGTGGCCAACAATATCCCCAAGGAACTGGCCTACCAGGAAACCGATGCCCAGATCGCCGCGCTGGAAAAGCGGGTCGACCTCAAGAACCTGAAGAGCGACCAGGGCGAAATCGACAAGCTGGTCCTGCGCTATCTGACCTTCAAGGATGCCGATGGCACCGGCTCGTCGCAGAGTTACCTGCTGAATCTGTTTGGCTAGCGCTCCGGACGGGGCCCGCGCCCCTCCGGCCGGCCGGCTGCCGGCGCCGGGCAAGCGCTGATTTTGATGTGCAAACAGACTGTTAACGCTCTCGCGTTATCCTGACACGCTTCTATAATCAGGTGTTGAACAGCGCGATTCCCGTGCTGCGGAAGTCAGGGAGCATGGCGGAGAGGCGGAAGCAGCGGAAACCGGCGGATCAGGAGATGTTCCGCCTTCCCGGTGTGACCGGCATGCTGTGTGCCGGCGCGCTGCGTGCCGGCGCGTTGCGTGGTTGTGCGTTGGGCATTCTGTCGTCTGCCATCGTCTCCGCCACCGCCCTCGGCCAGACCGTCCCGCAGATCAACACGCCCCCCGCCGGCCGGCCGCAGATCCCGCAGCCGGCACCCCAGCCGGCCATCCCGCCGGCGGCACCTGCCGCCCGCCCGGCCGCCGCCCAGCCGGCCTCCGGCGCCGTGCCATCGGCTGCTGTCCCCGTCCGTGCCGGCGAGCATCCCACCTTCACCCGCATGGTGTTCGACTGGCCCGAGCGGGTCGAATACACCGCCAGTGCCGAGAACGGCGAGGCGAATATCCGCTTCGCCAACCCGCGGCCGGTCGCCCTCGGCCGCCTGCCGCAGTTTCCGCCGCGCGGGGTCAGCAACCTGAAGACACGCAGCGACGGCGGCGCCACCGAGGTCACGTTTAGCATCCCGTCCGGTGCGACCCTGAAGACCTGGCGCGATGGCACCAAGGTGGTGGCCGACGTCACCCAGCCGGCGGCCGATCCCGCGGCGAAGCCCGAGGCCGCGAAGGCCGATACCGCGAAAACAGAGGTGCCGAAGGCCGCCGCGGCACCGAAAGCCGAGGCACCGAAGGGCGAGGCCGCCCGGCCGGCAGAAGCGCCGCGCAAGGCCGAGGCCGCGCCGCCAGCACCGGCAAAGTCCGCCGAGCCACCGAAGGCCGCCGAAAAACCGGCCGAGAAGCCGGCAGAGAAGACGACTGCGGCCGCTGCGCCGAAGCCGGCTGCCGCAATGCCGCCCGCCGCCGCTGCGGCTGTCAATCCGCAGGCCGGCAAGGACGGCGTGCCGGCTGCGGCGCCGCTTGCATCGGTACAGACCGCGCCGCTGGGCACCTTCATGCCGGCGCCGCCGACCGGCCCGATCAGCGGCCCGCCGCTGGTGCCGTCGGTTGATTCCAGCCGCACCGGCCCGCTGCTGAATTTCCCCTGGTCGCGGCCGGTGGCGGCCGCGGCGTTCCAGCGCAATGGCAATCTCTGGCTGGTCTTCGACCGTCCCGCCAGTGTCGACCTGCGGCCGATCACCACGCGCGACTGGGGTGGGGCCATCAACGGCATCGAGCAGCTGCCGGTCGCGGGCATGACGGTGCTGCGGCTGGCGGTGCCGAGCGGTACGACGGCCAGCTTCGTGCGCCGCAATGCCGGCTGGCAGGTCGGCATCAACACGATCCAGCCCGAACAGCTGGTACCCAGGGAAAGCGCGTCGCCCGCGGCCGACGATGGCGGGCCGCCGGGGCAGAATGCCCAGAACGGACAGAACGGCCGGGCGCCGGAGATCGATGTGCGCCGCCAGCTTGATGCCGATGGCGGCGCCAAGCTGTTCTTTGCCGCCAACGATCCGGCCACGCCGCTGTCGGTGCCGGATCCCGACACCGGCGAGACCCTGACCGTGGTGCCGTTCGCCGGATCGAACGGCGGGGTACCGGTGCGGCGCGATTTCATCGAGCTGAGCGTGCTGCCGAGCTATCAGGGGCTGGCGCTGGAGCCGCGCAGCGACAATCTCGAGATCCGCCGCTTCCCGCGCGGCGTCGAGATCGGCACGCCCAACGGCATGGCCCTGTCGTCGCCGCGGGGTGCCAATCCGAAAAGCGGATCGACCGAAATCCTGCTGTACGACGACTGGCGCAAGGTGCCGGGCAAGACCTATCTCGAGCAGAAGGACGACCTGCTCTACAAGCTGTCGATGTCGCCGCCGGGACAGCGGCAGGCGGCGCGGCTGGCGCTGGCGGAATTCCTAGCATCCCATGACATGATGCCGGAAGCGCTCGGCGTGCTGGCCCGGGCGCGGGCCGAGCAACCAGACCTGGAACGCGACAAGCTGTATCGCGCGCTGCGCGGCGTCGCCAACCTGCGGCTCGGCCGGCTGAACGAGGCCGGCGAGGACCTCGATTCCAAGATCTTCGACGACGATCCCGACATTCTGGCTTATCGCGGCATGCTGGCGGCCGAACGCGACGACTGGCCGGCGGCGCGGCGCTCGTTCTCGCTGGCCGGTGCCGCGGTTGCCAAGTTTCCCCCCGACCTGCGCACGCCGATCCGGCTCGAGATGGCGCGGGCCTGGCTGGCCGGCGGCGATGTGGCGGCGGCCACCGCCGAACTGAAGGCACTCGGCGACGACGAGATGACCCGCGGCGAGGCGGCGGAAGGCAACTACGTCCGCGGCCTGCTCGCGGAAGCCACCAACAAGCCGGAAGACGCGATCCGCCTGTTCGACCAGGCATCCGGCAGTGGTGACCGCCGCGCCCGAGCATTGGCCGAATTCGCCAAGACCGATCTGCTGCTGTCGCGCAAGCTGATCAACAACGAACAGGCGATCGAGCAACTCGACAAGCTGCGCTTCGCCTGGCGCGGCGGCCCGTATGAATTCAACCTGCTGCGCCGGCTCGGCGAGTTGCAGTTCTCGGTCGGCGACCTGCGTGGCGGCATCACCATCTTCCGCCAGCTGGTCAAGTATTTCCCGAAATCGCCGGAAGTGCCGCTGCTGACCAAGCAGATGAGCGACGAATTCGCCAAACTGTTCCTCGATGGCGGCGCCCAGTCGCTGCCGCCGCTGACGGCGCTGGCGCTTTATTACGACTACCGCGAACTGACGCCGCCTGGTCCCGAGGGCGACGAGATCATCAGCAAGCTGGCCGACCGGCTGGTGTCGGTCGATCTGCTGAACCGTGCGGCGGAACTGATCGAGCATCAGATCACCTATCGCCTGCGTGGCGATGCCCGCGCCAAGGCCGGCGCCCGGCTGGCGGTCGTCTATCTGCTCGACCGCAACCCGGATGCCGCGCTGAAGTCGCTGCAGAACACCGAGATGCCGAATATCCCGCCGGCGGTGGCGCAGGAACGCCGGCTGCTGCAGGCGCGGGCGCTTGCCGATCTCGACCGCTACGCCGAGGCGCTCAACCTGCTGGGCCAGGACCAGAGCCCGGACGCGATGAACCTGCGCGCCGACATCAACTGGCGGGCCAAGGACTGGCTGGCCTTTGCCCGCAATGCCACGCAGATGCTCGGCAACCGCTATGCGGACCCGGCGCCGCTGACGCCCGAGGAACGCAATCGCGTGCTCAAACTGGCGGTGGCCTATTCACTGAGCAACGATACGGCGGCGCTGGTCGACCTGCGCCGCAAATACGACGACAAGTTCAAGGATACGGCGGACGCGTCGACCTTCTCCGCCATTGCCAGCACGATCACCCGCGACAGCGGCGATCCGCGCCAGCTGGCGGCCACGATTGCCCAGATCGGGCAGTACGAGGCCTTCATGAGCCATTATCGCGAGCGGGTCGCCAAGGGTGGTCTTAGCGCCATCAATTAATTGATGGCGAGGGCGGACTGCCTAGTTGCCGCCGAGGAAACTCTGCACCAGCGCGGCGCAGACCAGGTTCCAGCCATCCACCAGCACGAAGAAAATCAGCTTGAAGGGCAGGGAGATGATCACCGGCGGCAGCATCATCATGCCCATCGACATCAGCACCGAGGCGACCACCATGTCGACCACGATGAAGGGGATGAACAGCAGGAAGCCGATTTCAAAGGCCCGCTTCAGCTCGCTGATCATGAAGGCCGGAATCAGGATGCGCAGCGAAACCTGTTCCGGCGTGGCGGGCAGGGGTTCGCGGGCGAAGCCGGCGAACAGTGCCAGGTCCTTCTCGCGCACCTGACTGCGCATGAATTCATGGAACGGCGCGATGGTGCGGTCGAACGCCGTGCGCTCGTCGATCTGTTCCTCGATCAGGGGCTGGATGCCGTCGTTATAGGCCTTTTCCAGCACCGGCTGCATGATGAAGAAGGTGAGGAACAATGCCAGGCTGACCAGCACGGTATTCGGCGGCGTCGTCTGCGTGCCCATGGCGCTGCGCAGGATCGACAGCACGATGGAAATCCGGATGAAACTGGTCATCACCACCAGGATCGATGGCGCCAGTGTCAGCACCGTCATCAGCGCGATCAGCTGGATGACGCGGCCGGTCAGGGTGCCACCCTGGCCGAGATCGAGAGTAACCGACTGGGCGAGCGTCGCCTGCGGCAGCAGCAGTACCGCCAGGGTGATGGTGGCGACCGCGATCAGGGTGAGGCGACGCATACCGGATTTACTTTCGGTCGGGGCCGCGGCCCGGGACCCGCAGGGTCGGCCAGCCGCCGGAATCGGCAGGACCGGCACTGCGGGTTTCACCGGCCTCTTCGACCGGAATGCCGGCTTCGATGACGAGATCGCCTCCGCCGCTCAGCAACAGCAGGTGCTCGAGATTGTCGCGCCGGACCAGCACGAGGCGGCGGCTGCCGTCGATCGGCGCGGTCTCCACCACGCCGATGCGCTGGCCGCTGCGCCATTTGCCGAGCCGCGTCTGGCCCGACAGGAAGCGCATGACGTAATAGAACAGGCCCAGCATGACGAGCAGGCCGCCGAAGGCCAAGGCGATGTGGGAATAACTGAGGCTGTCCATGTCACTCATATCCGGCGATGGGTCACTCTGGTGGGCGGTGGCGAGTCGGGTCAAGCCGGAACACTGTCGCAGGCAGATTGCCTGCCGGGTGCTATCCCGGCGGGCGGCCGCCCTGGGTGCGATAGATGTAGCTGAGAATCTCGGCAACCGCCGTGAAGGCTTCGAGCGGGATCAGGGCGTCGATGTCCAGCTTGGACAGGATCTCCACCAGATCGGCATCCTCGCGGACCGTGACGCCATGTTCGAGGGCGATCCGGACGATCTGGTCCGCCATATGCCCTTTGCCGGAGGCGACCACCCGCGGGGCGTCTTCACGCTTGGGGTCGTAACGCAGGGCGACCGCCTTGCTTTTGACCGCCGGGCGCGGGAGCGCATCATTCGGGTTTTTTGGCGGATTTGCCAAGAATCTGTCTCCTGTCCGCCGATGGCGGCGGCAATCGTCGGGTGCGGCATCCTAACACGGGGCCCGGTTAACCGAATCTTTACGGCCGGGGACCACCCTGCGAGCCAGGAGTAAAGGACAGCCGGGCAGGCGATCTGCCGGGCCGACCGTTGCGAGGCGTGCATGGATCTTGATCGTGTCGATCTGCTGAAGGCGATCACCCGGCGCATGGAGTGGCTGGGCGAGCGGCAGCGCGTGCTGTCGGAAAATATCGCCAACGCCGACACGCCGGGCTACCAGGCCAAGGATCTCAAGCAGGTTTCGTTCAGCGATCTGGTCAAGGGGTCGCAGCCGGGCCTGACCGCGCGGGTGACCCAGCCGGATCATATCCGCGGGCTGCCGGGCAGCGAAAGCGACCGCTGGGCGACCAAGCGGCTCAACGATCCCTACGAGACCGCGCCGAACGGCAACAAGGTCGATCTCGAACAGCAGATGCTGAGCGTTGCCGAAACGCAGGGCGATCACAACCTGATGGCCAGCCTGTACCGCAAGCAGATGGGCATGCTGCGCCGCGCGCTCGGCAACGGCGGCGGCAGCGGTGGCTGACGGCGCGGCGGACAGATAGACGGAGGCAGTCATGGATCTCAAGAATGCAATGAAGATCGCCGCCTCGGGCCTGCGTGCCGAGGGCCAGCGGCTCAAGGTCATTTCCGAGAACCTGGCCAATGCCGACTCGCTCGGCCGCACGCCCGGCGCCGATCCCTATCGCCGCAAGGTGGTGAGTTTCAGGTCCGAGCTCGACCGCGCCTCCGGCGCCGAAATCGTTCAGGCACAGCCGCCGGGCACCGACAAGACGGACTTCGAGCTGAAATACGATCCGGGCCATCCGGCGGCCAATGCCGACGGTTACGTCAAGATGCCCAATGTCAACGCGGTCATCGAAATGGCCGATATGCGAGAAGCGCAGCGCACCTACGAAGCCAATCTCAACGTTATCGATTCCGCCAGGCAGATGATCAGCCGTACGATCGACCTGCTGCGGAACTGATGGCCGGGGAAGGAGTTCTGAATCATGGCTGATCTGCGTATAGGCAATCCCCTCCAGGGCCTTACCGTCACCCAGGCACCGGGTACCGGGCAGACGGCTGCGGCCGGCGGTTTCGGCGACATGCTGCGCACCGCCCTGCAGGACAGCGTCGATGCGGCCAAGAAGTCCGAGCAGATGTCCGCCCAGGCGGTGGCCGGCAAGGCCGATGTGACCGACGTGGTCACGGCGGTGAACAATGCCGAGATGGCCCTCGATACCGTGGTCGCGGTTCGCGACCGGGTGATTTCCGCCTATCAGGAAATCATGCGCATGCCGATCTGATCTGGCCGATCTGATCCGTTGGGCCCATTCCATTGGGCCGGAGCGTGGAATCGGTTATGATTGGCGGCACGGAGCGAATCGATGACGGCCGTCGAAGTCACTGACATCATGCGCGAAGCGATCTGGACCCTGCTGAAGGTGGCGGGGCCGCCGATGATTGTCAGCCTGGTAATCGGCCTGCTGATCTCGCTGTTCCAGGCCCTGACCCAGTTGCAGGAACCGACCCTGACGTTTGTCCCGAAGATCGTCGCCATTTTCGGCACCCTGGTGGCGACGATGCCGTTCATGATCACGACGATGATCGGCCTGATGCAGCATCTGATGCAGCGCATCGCCGGCCTGCAGTAGCGGGGCGGGCGGTGCTGCAGGATCTCGTTGCCGGCAATGCTTACGCCTTCATCGTGATTTTCTGCCGGCTGGGCGCGGCCATGATCTCGCTGCCCGGCGTTGGCGAGGCCTCGGTATCGCCGCGCATCCGGCTGACCATCGCATTGCTGATGTCCGGCGTCTCGGTGCCGGTGCTGGCGTCCTCGCTGCCGCCGCTGCCGGCCCAGCCGATGCAGCTGGCCTTTCTGGTCGTCTCCGAGATCGGCTTCGGCCTGGCGCTCGGACTGCTGTCCCGCCTGATCTTTTCCGCCCTGCATGTCGGCGGCACGATTATCGCGTTGCAGGCCGGCCTGGCCTCCGCGGTGTTTTTCGACCCCAATCAGGGTTCGCAGTCGGCCATAGTCAGCAGCGCGATGATTCTGTTCGGTGTGACCCTGGTGTTCGCCACCAACCTGCATCTTCTGGCTCTGCAGGCCGCCTATGACAGCTATACCCTGTTTCCGCCCATGCAGGCGCCGGCCTTCGGCGATTTTGCCGAGGTGGCGACCCATATGGTCAGCGGCAGCATCGCGCTGGGGGTGAAACTGGCGGCGCCGTTCATCGTTTACGGAATTGTCTTCAACGTTGCGCTCGGCCTGCTCAACCGGCTGATGCCGCAGCTGCAGATTTTCTTCATCATGCAGGCGCCGCAGATCGCCCTGTCGCTGATCCTGTTCGGCCTGTCGCTGGGCGCCATGGGCCTATTGTTCACAACGCGGTTCGAGGCGCTGATGGCCCAGTTCCTCGTGCCACGCTAAAGGAGACGGGAGATGGCTGAAGACGCCGATCCAGACTCCAAAACCGAAGACCCTTCCGGTAAACGCCTCGAAGAGGCGGCGAACAAGGGCAATATCGCCAAGTCCCAGGAAATCACCCATTGGTTCGTTTTCCTGGCCGCATCGATCTGCCTGTGGGCGTTCAGCGGGTTGATGCCGCGACAGCTGGTCAGCTCGACGCGGGTGTTTTTCGAGCAGCCGGAGCGGATTCCGATCGATCCCAGTCATCTGACGCGAATCGCCCTCGATCTCTTCATGAGCATGGGGCTGGTGCTGTCGCCGGTGATCGGGCTGTTCATGGTGTTCTCGGTGGCCGGCAGCATCGTGCAGAATCCGCCGCGCTTCACGCCGGAAAAGATCGTACCGGATATCACCAAGCTCAATCCGCTGACCGGTCTCAAGAAGATGTTTTCGCTGCCGACCGTGGTCGAGTTCGTCAAGAACGTGCTCAAAATTACCGTGATCGGCATCATCCTGTTCTCGCTGATCTGGCCTGAGCTGGATTCGCTGGAAGAACTGATCGATCTCGACATCACCCTGCTGATCCCGATCACCATGCGGATCATCGCCAAGCTGCTGGGCGCGCTGCTCGGGATCATGGCCGTGGTGGCGCTCGCCGACTACCTGTACCAGAAATATAACTTCACCAAGCAGCTGCGCATGACCAAGCAGGAGGTCAAGGACGAGCACAAGGAGACCGAGGGCGATCCGATGATCAAGGCGCGCCTGCGGCAGATACGCATGCAGCGCTCGCGCAAGCGCATGATGCGGGCGGTGCCGGAGGCCAGCGTGGTGGTCACCAATCCGACCCACTTTGCCGTGGCGCTGAAATACGAAGCCGACAAGATGGATGCGCCGCGCGTGGTGGCCAAGGGCGCCGACCTGATGGCCAAGCGCATCCGCGAGATCGCCGCCGAACACAAGGTCCCGATCGTCGAGAACCCACCGCTGGCCCGTGCCCTGTTCAAGGTCGAGATCGACGACCCGATCCCCTTCGAGCTCTATCGCACGGTGGCGGAGGTGATTTCCTATATCATGCGGCTCAAGCAGGGTATCCAGGCCCAGTACGAGCCCAGCAAGGAGCCGATTCCGGAGCCGGGCTCCGCTGAAGCGCTGGCCCAGGCGGGGCGCTGACGCATGCTGACACATCTATCCGGGTTGCTGGCGGGCGGCATCGGCCGGCAGGCGCAGCTGGTTGCCGAGACCGGGCCGTTTGCCCGGGCGCTGACGCGCGACGGCCGGGTGGTTGCCGCCAATGCCGCCTATCGCGCGCTGGTGTCGCGCCTCGATGCCGAGCCGGTGGAGGCGGTCGAGCTGCCGCCGCCCGGGCAACTGCTGGCCGGAAATGCCGAAGCGGCGACGATCCTGCAGCGGCTGGCGATGCAGACTGCCGCCGGCGCGGTGCGGGAGAATATCGGCATCACGGTTGCCGGCGCCGACCTGCTGTTTCAGGTGATCGCCAGCCCGATGGCGCAGATGCCGGGGCTGACGATCTGGGATATCGAGGATATCTCGACGCGGCAGGACGACCTGCAGACCGCCCTGCGCCAGCGCGACGAGCTGGCGGCCTTTATCGACAATGCCCCGGTCGGCCTCTATTCGGTGCGGCCCGACGGGCAGCTCGTCTTCGTCAACCGCACGCTGGCCGCCTGGCTGGGCAGCAGCCCGGAAGGCATCGTCGCCACGGGCACCGGTCTGGCGGATATCCTGCAGCACGCCGAGGCCCGCGAAGGCGAGACGATGACGCCGGAATGGGAAGGCGGCGAGGCCAAGCTGCGCCCCGCCGGCAGCGGCGAGGCGGCCGGCTTCCGCCTGGTCGGCGTCAGCCAGACGGCGATCCGCGATGCCGAAGGCCATGCCACCCGCTTCAGCGCCGTCGTGCATGACCTGGGCCTCGAACTGCGCCAGCGCGGCACCCTGCGCCCGGTCGAGGCCGAGTTCCGCCGCTTCTTCGACCAGGCGCCGATCGGCATCCTGGTCCTCGACGGCGGCGGCGCGATCCGCGAGGCCAATGCTGCCTTCGCCGCCCTGTGGGGCCGCGACGACTGGCTCGGCCAGCGGCTGGTCGACCTGGTGCGCGAGGAGGATGCGCTGGCCCTGACCCGGCATCTGGTCGCCGTGCGCCGTGGCGAGACCTTCGGCCGGCCGCTCGAAGTCGGGCTGGCCGGCCCGCGCGAACGCATGGTGGAGATGATCGCCGCTACCTCGGCCGAACGCGAGGACGGCCAGTCGGCCCAGCTCGTCTATCTGGTCGACACCACCGACCAGCGCAGCCTGCAGAGCCAGTTTCACCAGAGCCAGAAGATGCAGGCGGTCGGCCAGCTTGCCGGCGGCATCGCGCATGACTTCAACAACCTGCTGACGGCAATGATCGGCTTCTGCGACCTGCTGCTGCAGCGCCATCAGCCGGGCGACCAGTCTTTCGCCGATGTCATGCAGATCAAGCAGAATGCCAGCCGTGCCGCCAACCTGGTGCGCCAGCTGCTCGCCTTCTCGCGCCAGCAGACCTTGGTGCCGAAACTGCTCGATATCACCGACGTGCTGGCCGACCTGCGCAACCTGATCGGCCGGCTGATCGGCGAGACCATCGCCCTGAAGATGGTGCACGGGCGCGATCTCGGCCTCGTCAAGGTCGACCAGGGCCAACTCGAACAGGTCATCATCAATCTTGCCGTCAATGCCCGCGATGCCATGACCGATGGCGGCGAGCTGGCGATCCGCACCGCCAACCGGCATATCGAGCAGGCGATGCCGCTGGGTGCCGAGACGGTGCCGCCGGGCAATTATATCTGCGTCGAGGTCAGCGATACCGGCCACGGCATCGCGCCGGAGAATATCGGCAAGATCTTCGATCCGTTCTTCACCACCAAGGCGGTCGGGGCGGGCACCGGGCTCGGCCTGTCGACGGTCTACGGCATCATCAAGCAGACCGGCGGCTTCATCCATGTCGACAGCGAGAAGGACAGTGGCGCCTGCTTCCGCATCTTCCTGCCGCGCCACCATCCGACGGTCGAGGAACTGGCGGTCGCGCGCGACGACGGCCGCAGCGATCCGCGCGACCTGACCGGCCAGGGTCTGGTGCTGCTGGTCGAGGACGAGGATGCGGTGCGCAGCTTTGCGGCGCGGGCGTTGCGCAACAAGGGCTATACCGTCATCGAGGCGGCGTCCGGCGAACAGGCGCTGGCCCTGCCGGCGGAACAGCTCGAGCGGGTCGAGTTGCTGATCTCCGACGTGGTGATGCCCAATCTCGACGGCCCGGCACTGGCGGCCGAACTGCGCCGGCGCCGGCCGCTGCTCAAGATCCTGTTCATCTCCGGCTATGCCGAGGACAGCCTGCGCAACAACATGGCGAAGTCCGCCCATGTGAACTTCCTGCCCAAGCCGTTCTCGCTCAGCCAGCTGGCCGGCAAGGTCAAGGAAGTGATGGGAGAGGTGGTCCGGCCGGGCGTCTGAGCCCGGGCATCTGAGCCCGTGGAATCATATATTTAAAAGTGATTATCCAGTCGTATTGACGACTGAAGGTGGATTTTTTGCTATAAAATTAAGCGGAAATCCCGCTCCCGCGCCGCCGGATTCGCGCTCCTGTGCCGCCGGCCCGGCAGACCGGAAACTCCGGCAAACACTCGTGTACTCAGCGGGAACAGAACAAAAATATCCAGCGAATACGGGGTCTTGCCGATTTCTCTGGACAATGGCAACAAGATGGGAACATATAGGGTCAGAACAGCGTATCGTTGCAATTCCACCAGCCCCATGAAAGGATGCAGCCGCAATGTCGACCGCAAGTCTTCGCCTCGTGGATAAAGAGAACATGGATAAGAGTAAGGCGCTGGAAGCCGCGCTGTCGCAGATCGACCGCACCTTCGGCAAGGGTTCGGTGATGAAACTCGGCTCGCGCCCGATCGTCGAGATCGAGTCGGTCTCGACCGGCTCGCTCGGGCTCGACATCGCGCTGGGCATCGGCGGCCTGCCGCGCGGCCGCATCGTCGAGGTCTACGGGCCGGAAAGTTCGGGCAAGACCACCATCGCCCTGCATGTGGTGGCCGAGGCCCAGAAGAAGGGCGGCACCTGCGCCTTCATCGACGCCGAGCACGCGCTCGACCCGGGGTACGCCCGCAAGCTGGGCGTGAATGTCGGGGAATTGCTAATTTCCCAGCCGGATACCGGCGAACAGGCGCTCGAGATCGCCGATACCCTGGTGCGTTCCGGCGCCATCGACGTGCTGGTCATCGACTCGGTCGCCGCCCTGGTGCCGAAGGCGGAACTGGAAGGCGAGATGGGCGACAGCCTGCCCGGCCTGCAGGCCCGTCTGATGAGCCAGGCGCTCCGCAAGCTGACCGCCTCGATCTCCAAGTCGAACACCATGGTGATCTTCATCAACCAGATCCGCATGAAGATCGGTGTGATGTTCGGCAACCCGGAGACCACCACCGGCGGCCATGCGCTGAAATTCTATGCCTCGGTCCGCCTCGATATCCGCCGCATCGGTGCCATCAAGGTGCGCGACGAGGTGGTCGGCAACCAGACCCGGGTCAAGGTGGTCAAGAACAAGGTGGCGCCCCCGTTCAAGGTGGTCGATTTCGACATCATGTACGGCGAGGGCATCTCCAAGACCGGCGAGCTGATCGACCTTGGCGTCAAGGCCAATGTGGTCGAGAAATCCGGCTCGTGGTTCTCCCACGACAGCACGCGGATCGGCCAGGGCCGCGAGGCTGCCAAGCAATTCCTCAAGGAAAATCCGGAAGTTGCCGAAAAGATCGAAGCCGCGATCAAGGCCAACGCCGGAATCGTCGCCGCCGCCATCGATGCTGGCGCGGAAGCCGACGAAACGGAGGATGCCGATTGATCTTTCCCCTCGGGCCGCTATTTGGCGGCCTATGAGTTCTCTCCTCCATGGGAACCCCGGCACCGGACCTCGGTGCCGGGGTTTTTTTTGCCCTCCGGCCCTGTCCGGCGGGGCATTTTCGCCTTTTGCTGAGGCAGTTAGCCCCTTGCCGGCTGGCTGGACAGGGGGGAGGCGGGACGCTAATTAAGTCGCTTCGCCGGAGGTGATATCCGGCCCATGATACGGAACTGTACCAAAGCTGCCCGGGGCCCCGATCGGGGTGCGGCCGCCGGGTGCGACGAACCAAGGGTATGAAGCCAATGTCCTCCGCCAGCGATATCCGGCAGGCCTTTCTCGACTATTTCGCCAAAGCCGGGCACCAGGTGGTCGACTCCTCGCCGCTGGTGCCGCGCAACGACCCGACCCTGATGTTCACCAATGCCGGCATGGTGCAGTTCAAGAATGTCTTCACCGGCCAGGAGAAGCGCCCCTACACCCGCGCCGCGACCTCGCAGAAATGCGTCCGCGCCGGCGGCAAGCACAACGATCTCGACAATGTCGGCTATACCGCCCGGCACCACACCTTCTTCGAGATGCTCGGCAATTTCTCGTTCGGCGATTATTTCAAGGACGAGGCGATTCCGTTCGCCTGGAACCTGATCACCAGGGAATACGGCCTGCCCAAGGACAAGCTCTGGGTCACCGTCTATCACGACGACGATCAGGCCTTTGATATCTGGAAAAAGATCGGCGTAGCCGAGGATCGCATCGTACGCATCGCCACTTCGGACAATTTCTGGGCGATGGGCGATACCGGCCCCTGCGGTCCCTGCTCGGAAATTTTCTACGACCATGGCGACAAGGTCTGGGGCGGCCCGCCGGGCAGCCCGGATGCCGATGGCGACCGCTATATCGAGATCTGGAACCTGGTGTTCATGCAGTTCGAGCAGGTCAGCAAGGAGCAGCGCATCGCCCTGCCCAAGCCTTCGATCGATACCGGCATGGGCCTCGAGCGCATCACCGCGGTGATGCAGGGCAAGCACGACAATTACGACATCGACATCATGCGCACGCTGATCGAGGCGTCGGCGGATTTCTCAGCCACTGATGCCGATGGCGAGCACAAGATGAGCCACCGGGTGATCGCCGACCACCTGCGGTCGTCCTGCTTCCTGATCGCCGATGGCGTGCTGCCGTCCAACGAGGGTCGCGGTTACGTACTGCGTCGGATCATGCGCCGCGCCATGCGCCATGCCCAGCTGATGGGCTGCAAGGAACCGCTGATGCATCGTCTGGTGCCGTCGCTGGTTTCCGTGATGGGCCGCGCCTTCCCGGAACTTGGCCGTGGCGAGAGCCTGATCGCCGAGACGCTGAAGCTGGAAGAGACGCGCTTCAAGCAGACGCTCGACCGCGGCCTCAAGCTGCTCGACGAGGCCACCGGCAACCTGTCGAAGGGCGACATGCTGCCCGGCGAGACCGCCTTCAAGCTGTATGACACCTTTGGCTTTCCGCTCGACCTGACCCAGGATGCGCTGCGCGCCCGCGGCATCGGCGTCAATCTCGACGGTTTCCAGTCGGCGATGGCCGCGCAGCGCGCCGAGGCGCGCAAGGCCTGGGCCGGGTCCGGTGATGCCGCGACCGAGAAGGTCTGGTTCGACGTCCGCGAAGAACACGGCGCCAGCGAATTCCTCGGTTATGACACCGAGGCCGCCGAGGGCCGCATCGATGCCGTCGTGGTCGGCGGCCAGCCGGTCACCGAGGCGAAGGTCGGCACGGAAGTTGCGGTGGTGCTGAACCAGACGCCGTTCTATGCGGAATCCGGCGGCCAGGTCGGCGATACCGGCCTGATCGTCACCGCCGGCGGCGCGAAGGTTGCCGTCAGCGACACCCAGAAGAAGCTCGGCCTGCTGCATGTCCATGTCGGCAAGGTCACCGAGGGCGTGCTGAAGGCGGGCGACATGGCGACGCTGACCGTCGACCACAAGCGCCGCTCGGCGATCCGCGCCAACCATTCGGCGACCCACCTGCTGCATGCGGCGCTGCGCCGCAAGCTGGGCGAGCATGTCAGCCAGAAGGGCTCGCTGGTCTCGCCCGACCGGTTCCGCTTCGACATCAGCCACCCGAAGCCGCTGAGCGCCGAAGAGGCGTCGGCGGTCGAGGCCGAGGTCAACGAGATGGTGTGCCAGAACACCGACGTCACCACCCGCCTGATGACGCCCGACGAGGCGGTCGCCGCTGGTGCCATGGCGCTGTTCGGCGAGAAATACGGCGACGAGGTCCGCGTGCTCGCCATGGGCAAGCTCGGCGACCGGGATTATTCGGTCGAGCTCTGCGGCGGCACCCATGTGCGTCGCACCGGCGATATCGGCCTGTTCAAGATCGTCAACGAGGGCGCGGTGGCCGCCGGCGTGCGCCGCATCGAGGCGCTGACCGGCGAGGCGGCGCGTAACTACTTCGCCGAACAGGAAGAGATTCTGCGTTCGGCGGCCGATGCGCTGAAGGCGCAGCCGCGGGAAGTGCCGCAGCGCCTGGCCGCCCTGCTGGACGACAAGCGCAGGCTGGAGCGCGAACTCTCCGACCTGCGTAAGCAGCTTGCCCTGGGTGGCGTTTCAGGGGGGGGCGGCGGCGCGGCCGGCCCGCAGGTCAGGGACGTCAACGGCATCAAGTATGCGGCCCGCCGGCTCGACGGCGTGCCGGCCAAGGACCTGCGCGGCATGGTCGATGCCATGAAGAAGGAAATCGGTTCCGGTGTCGTCGCGCTCACCTCGGTGGCCGACGGCAAGGTCGCCGTCGTCGTCGGCGTCAGCACCGACCTGACCGACCGGGTCAATGCCGCCAGTCTGGTCAAGCTCGCCACCCCGCTGATCGGCGGGCAGGGCGGCGGCGGCCGGCCTGATTTCGCCCAGGGTGGCGGCGCCGATCCGGCCGGTGCCGAGAAGGCGCTCGACGCCATCGCCACGGCCCTAGCTTCTTGATGGGGCTGGCTTCTTGAGGCACGCAGCCGCGCCAACGCCGTTCACGGCCTGGCGACGCCGGGTCTTCCAGCTGCTGGCCGACGGCCAGCCGGAACCGGAGACCGGCCATACCGTCATCTCCGCGGTTATCCTGAGCGCCATCATCGCCTGTGCGGCGGCGGTGATGCTGGTGACCATGCCCGGTATCCCCGATGACGTGATCTGGTGGTGCGACCGCGTCCGCGAAGGCACGGACCTGTTCTTCACCGCCGAATATGTGCTGCGCATCTGGATGGCACCGGAATATCTTTACGGCAGTCGGGTGCGCAGCGGCATGGCGCGGCGGCGCTATCTGAAATCCTTCCTCGGCGTGGTCGACCTGCTGGTGATCCTGCCGTTCTGGGTCAACCAGCTCGAGATGCTGCCGCGCGAATGGTATCTCGTGCTCGAGATGCTGACGCTGTTCAAGCTGGCCCGCTATGCGCCGGGCCTGGCGCTGGTTGCCGCCGTGCTGCGCAGTCAGAGCCGCGCCCTGGTGGCATCCTTCCTCACCCTCAGCGTCCTGGTCGTTCTGGCGTCCAGCGTGATGTACGTGCTGGAGCATCAGGCCCAGCCCGCGCAGTTCTCTTCGATCCCGCACAGCCTGTGGTGGGGCATCATCACCATGACCACGGTCGGCTATGGCGACATCGTGCCGATTACGCCACTGGGTAAGATGTTCGGCGGTTTCGTCATGCTGCTCGGCATCGCCATGTTCGCCATCCCGGCCGGTCTGATGGCCACCGGCTTTGCCGAGGAAATCCGCCGCCGCGAGTTCATGGTGACCTGGCGGGCGGTGGCCGCGCTGCCGCTGTTCGCGCATCTGGATGCCAGCCGCATCGCCGAGATCGCCAGCCTGCTGAAAGCGCAGGCCGTGCCGGCCGGCACGGTGATCGTGCGCAAGGGCGACCGCGCGGATTCGATGTTCTTCATCATGGCCGGCCAGGTCGAGGTCGAGATCCTGCCCAACCCGGTGATCCTCGAGACCGGCCAGCATTTCGGCGAGATCGCCCTGATCCGCCGCACCCAGCGCACCGCCACCGTGCTGGCGGTCACCGAATGCCGCCTGCTGGCGCTCGGCGTGGCGGATTTCCAGCGGTTGCTGGACGTGCATCCCGATATTCGCGAACGCATTGCCGCCACCGCCAAGGAACGCCATGCGCAAAGAAAAACGGCGGAGGACGAAACGCCCCCCGCCGCTGTCTAGCTCCGGAACAGTATAGTCCGGAAAGCTCCGGCGTGTTTACGCCAGCGCCTTCTTCAGGTTCTCGTCGATCTTGTCGAGGAACTTCTGGGTGGTCAGCCAGGACTGGTCCTTCGACACCAGCATGGCCAGGTCCTTGGTCATGAAGCCGGCCTCGACGGTGGAGACGCAGACCTTCTCCAGCGTATGGGCGAACTTGTCGAGTGCCGGATTGTCGTCCAGCTTGGCGCGGTGCATCAGGCCGCGGGTCCAGGCGAAGATCGAGGCGATCGGGTTGGTCGAGGTCTCGCGGCCGGCCTGGTGCTCGCGGTAGTGGCGGGTCACCGTGCCGTGCGCCGCCTCGGCTTCGACCACCTTGCCGTCCGGGGTCATCAGCACCGAGGTCATCAGGCCGAGCGAACCGAAGCCCTGCGCCACGATGTCCGACTGCACGTCGCCGTCGTAGTTCTTGCAGGCCCAGACGAATTTGCCCGACCACTTGAGCGCGGCGGCAACCATGTCGTCGATCAGGCGATGCTCGTAGGTGATCTTTTTCGCCTTGAACTGGTCGGCGAATTCCTTGTCGAACGTCTCCTGGAAGATGTCCTTGAAGCGGCCGTCATAGACCTTGAGGATGGTGTTCTTGGTCGACAGATACAGCGGCCAGCCGCGGTTCAGCGCGTAATTCATGCTGGCGCGGGCGAAGTCGCGGATCGAATCGTCGAGGTTGTACATCGCCATGGCGACGCCGGCGCTCGGCGACTTGAAGACTTCTTTCTCGATCACCGCGCCGTCTTCGCCGACGAACTTGATGGTCAGCGTGCCCTTGCCCGGGAACTTGAAGTCGGTGGCGCGATACTGGTCGCCGAAGGCATGGCGGCCGACGACGATCGGATCGTTCCAATGCGGCACCAGGCGCGGCACGTTCTTGCAGATGATCGGCTCGCGGAAGATGGTGCCGCCGAGAATGTTGCGGATGGTGCCGTTCGGCGACTTCCACATGTCCTTGAGGCCGAATTCCTTCACGCGGCCCTCGTCCGGCGTGATGGTGGCGCATTTGACGCCGACGCCGTACTTGAGGATCGCGTTGGCGCTGTCGATGGTGATCTGGTCGTTGGTCTTGTCGCGGGCTTCGATGCCGAGATCGTAATAGATCAGGTCGACGTCCAGGTACGGCAGGATCAGCTTTTCCTTGATGAACTTCCAGATGATGCGGGTCATCTCGTCGCCGTCGAGCTCGACAACCGGATTCTTGACCTTGATCTTGTCCATTCGGACCCCCTTCATGAGCGCGTGCGGAATTGCAAAAAAGGTGGCCGGACCCTAGCAAAGCCTGACCGGCCGGAGAAGGCCTTGCGGCCCGTTTCGCGGGTGGATTTAAACTCTAGGGCAGGCGAGAAAAGATCAAACCGGGACGGTCTGGCAGCGCCAGCCGGCTTACATCCGCCCCGTGGCGGCCGGCTGGTCCGAGGCCGGCGCGGCCTTCAGCAGCGCCAGGGCGGCCTCGGCATCGGCGACCACGGTATACAGCGTGGTCGAGGCGCGGCGGGCGAAGCCGCGTTCCACCACCGTCTCGATCAGGGCCAGCAGGGGCCGCCAGTAGTCTTCGGTATTCAGCACGATGATCGGCTTGTCGTGCAGCTTGAGCTGCCGCCAGGTCACGATCTCGAAGAATTCGTCCAGCGTGCCGAGGCCGCCGGGCAGGGCGATGAAGGCATCCGACATCTCGACCATCATGCGCTTGCGTGTATGCATGCTGTCGACCACATGCAACTCGGTCAGGCCGGTATGTCCGACCTCCCAGTCATGCAGGTGATGGGGGATGATGCCGACCACTTCGCCGCCGGCCGCCAGCGTGGCTTCGGCGACCACGCCCATCAGGCCGATGCGGCCGCCGCCATAGACCAGCCGGATGCCGTTCTCCGCCAGCATGCGCCCGAGGATCTGCGCCTGGGCGGTATAGACCTGGCTCTCGCCGAGGCTGGAGCCGCAATAGACACAAACGGAACGGATCGACGTCATGGGACTCTGGGGCCGGGCTGGGGCTGGCTGGGGTTTCGGAAAGGGGGGATGGGTAGCCGATTCCCCGGCACGATACCAGCGGAAAAGCCCCGAATGTTACCCACGGGTAACTTTTGGTCTAACTTTTTCGTGAACGCGAAAGGACTTATCGTCTGTGCCGGGCGGACCGGCTATACAGGATTATCCGGCCCGGTGCCGGCGACCTAGCAGGGGATATACATGACGAAGTGGCATATGGCGGTTCTGGCACTGGCTGTCGGCCTGACGGCGGTTTCGGTCGGCGGCTATGCGGTGGCGCAGGCCGACGTGATCAAGGAGCGCAAGGAAGGCTTCAAGGGCAACAAGGATGCCGCGGCGGCGATCAAGAAGGTCGTCGAGGCCGGCGGCCCGGCCGCCGACGTGGTGGCCCCGGCGCAGAAGATCGCCGACTGGGCGACCAAGATCCCGGCACATTTCCCCAAGGGCTCGGATACCGGTGACACCAAGGCCAAGCCGGACATCTGGGCGAAGTGGGACGACTTCACCAAGGCGGCGAACAACAACCATGAGGCCGCGCTGAAGCTGGCGGCGGCCGGCCAGTCGGGCGACATGGGCGCCGTCAAGGCAGCCTTCGGTGCGCTCGGCGCCACCTGTGGCGCCTGCCACAAGCAGTTCAAGGAAGAATAAGCCGGCGCGGCAAGCGCTGGTCAGGATGGGCGCGGCCGCGAGGTCGCGCCCGTTTTCGTTGACCCGACTGATCCGGTGGTTATTTCAGCAGCGCGACGCCGCCGTAGACGAGGGCCAGACAGGCCAGCAGCAGGATCGCTGCCAGCAGAGGGCTGCCGCCGGCGCCGGCATCGGCCCCCGCCGGCGCCGGCTTGCGGCCGGTGACCATCGGCAGCACGAGGTTGTCCTTCTTGACCAGCAGGTAGAACAGGCTGGCGAGGATATGGATGGCGATCACCGCGACCAGCGCCCAGATGCCGAGCCGGTGGATGGTCGACAGCTGGCTGCCGACGCGGCCCGGCACCAGATGGTACAGCGGCGCGTCGACCACGATGTCGTCGCTGGTGAACAGGCCGCTGCCGGCCTGCAGCAGGATCAGCGCCAGCATGACGAGGACGGCATAGCCGCCGAGCGGATTATGTCCGACATGGCGCTGGCTGCCGGCCGGCGAGAACAGCGACGCGGCATAGCGCAGCACGTTGCCCGGGCCGGTGACGAAACTGCCGAACCGGGCGTAGCGGTTGCCGGTGAAACCCCAGACCAGACGGAACAGCACCAGCGCCAGCACCGCCTGGCCCAGCAGCATGTGCAAGTCGAGGCTGCCGGTCCAGCCGGTCACCGCCATCACGGTGATCAGGGTGACCAGGGTCCAGTGGAACAGCCGCGTGGGCAGATCCCAGACACGGACGGCGGCAATGTCTCGGGTCGGCGGCAATGTCGTCATGCTCTGGCCTGCTGATCTGGCGTAATACTGCTGTTTGCGGGGTTAATTCCGGGTCCTGGGAGGTTAGGGGAGTTGCGGGGTCTCTGGCGAGGTCTTAATCTCCGGTCCTGTTCACTTTTTGGCTAGCCGGGGCGGGACGCGTGCGGGGCAGTCGTTTCTTCTTCATCCTTCTCGGCGTGGCCGTCGCCGGGATTCTGGCGGTGATTTTCTTCGGGGCCGACAGCAACAAGCGCGGCATGCCCCCGCAGGCCAACATGGAGGCGCCGCCGCCGGTGCCGCCGCCGACGCCGGCCCCTGCCGCCGGTACCGTTCCCACGGCGCCGCCCAGCTTCGATGTGGTCCGCATCAGCCGCAATTGCACCGCCGTCTTCGCCGGCCGTGCCATGCCGGGATCGGTGGTGGTGATCAAGACCGGCACGCGCGAGATCGGTCGCGTCACCGCCGACGTGCGCGGCGAATGGGTGCTGGTGCCCGACCTGCCGCTGGAGAAGGGCAACCAGGAATTCACCCTGGAATCGCAGATGCAGAACCAGGAGCCGATCAAGGCCGATGCCTCGGTGGTCACCGTGGTGCCGGAATGCCAGCCCGGCGAGGGCGGCGAGCAGGCGATTGCCGTGCTGACGCCGCTGGAGGGCGCCAGCCGCCTGCTGCAGCGGCCCAACGAGGGCAAGCTCGATCCGGCCCGCAAGGGCCTCGCGCTCGATGCCATCGAATATGACGAGAAGGGCAACCTGATCCTGTCCGGCCGCGCCCAGCCGGGCGCCACGGTGCAGGTCTACCTCAACAACGAGCCGATCGGCGTCGCTACCGCCGATGCCAATGGCCGCTGGACGCTGAAGCCCGAGAAGTCGGTCGATCCGGGCATCTATTCGCTGCGTGTCGACCAGGTCGAGCAGGCCGGCGGCAAGGTCGCCTCCCGCGTCGAGATGCCGTTCAGCCGGGCGCGGCCGGAGGACATCCAGTTCGACGCCCAGGGCAAGAGCGTGGTGGTCCAGCCCGGCAACAGCCTGTGGCGCCTGGCCCGCCATATCTACGGCGAGGGCCTGCGCTATACCGATATCTACAAGGCCAACCAGACCCAGATCCGCGATCCGGACCTGATCTATCCGGGGCAGATTTTCTCGGTTCCCGGCCAGCCGCAGCCTCAGGGCCAGGCCCCGGGGCAGCCGGCGGCCCCGGCTGCAGCTCCGGCCCCGGCCCCGGCCAAGCCGCAGAACTGACCCGGATACGGCGCAAAAACGACGGCCGGCGGCGCCCTTAACCGGGCGGGCCGGCCGCGCTAGTATGCAGCCATGATTTTCGCCCCTGAAATACCGCCGCACCCGGGAACCGGGCTGTGACGACCGGAGCATCGATTGCCGACGGGCCTGCTGCCGCAGCGCAGGCCCGGGCGGCGCCGCCGGTTTTTGCCGCCCTCGATCTCGGCACCAACAACTGTCGCCTGCTGATCGCCCGGCCGGCCCGCGACGGGTTCCGGGTGATCGAGGCGTTTTCGCGTATCGTCCGCCTCGGCGAGGGCCTGAGCAGCTCCGGCCGGCTGTCGGAAGCCGCGATGGCGCGCACCATCGATGCGCTGAAGATCTGTTCCGAGAAAATGGCCCGCCGCGGCGTCACCGTCGCCCGCGCGGTTGCCACCGAGGCCTGCCGGCGCGCCGGCAACGGCGCCGAGTTCCTGCACGAGGTGAAGGGTGCCACCGGCATCGCGCTCGACATCATCACCAGCGCCGAGGAAGCACGCCTGGCGCTGGCCGGCTGCACGCCGCTGCTGGAACCGCCCCATGACCACGCCATCGTCTTCGACATCGGCGGCGGCTCGACCGAGATCCTGTGGACCAGCCTGCCGGGCGGCGGGCGCACCGAGGTGATCGACTGGATTTCGCTGCCCTACGGCGTCGTCAACCTGACCGAACGCTACGGCGCCGGCGATCATGCCAGCGGCAGCTATGCCCGCATGATCGCGGAGGTGGCCGAGGCGCTGGCGCCCTTCGAGGCCAGGCACGGCCTGGCCGGCCATCTGCGCGAGGGCCGGGTGCAGGTGCTGGGCACCTCGGGCACGGTCACCACACTGGCCGGCGTGCTGCTCGGCCTGCCGCGCTACGAACGGCGGCTGGTCGATGGCTGCTGGCTGGATTTCAATAGGGTGATCGAACAGTCGCGCCAGCTCGCGGGCCAGAGCATCGCCGACCGGGCGCTGCATCCCTGCATCGGCGAGGAACGCGCCGACCTCGTGGTCGCCGGCTGCGCCATTCTCGAGGCGCTGCATCGCTTCTGGCCGGCGGACCGCCTGCGGGTTGCCGACCGTGGCGTGCGCGAGGGCGTGCTGGTCGAACTGATGCGCCGCGACCGCACGCGCGGCGACCACCACCGGGGGGCACGGCGATGACCGGCAGCGGCGAGAACAGCGGCAGCCCGCCGGGCAGTCCCAGCCATCGCGCCCGGGTGCGGGTCAAGACCGCGCGTGGCCGCCCGCTGGGGTCCAAGCTGTGGCTGGAACGCCAGCTCAACGACCCTTACGTCTCGGCGGCGAAGACCGCCGGGTATCGCAGCCGCGCGGCCTGGAAGCTGACCGAACTCGACGACAAGTACCATCTGCTGCGCCCGGGGGGCCGGGTGGTCGATCTCGGCGCCGCGCCCGGCGGCTGGACCCAGGTGGCCGTGCAGCGGGTGAAGGCCGGCGACAAGGGCGGCGGTTTCGTGCTGGGCGTCGACATCAATCCGGTCGACCCGATCCCGAACGCCACCCTGATGCTGCAGGATTTCCTTAGCCCGGGCGCCGACCAGAGGGTGATTGAGGCACTGGGCGGTAAGGCCGACGTGGTGCTGTCCGATATGGCCGCACCGGCCACCGGCCATCGCCAGACCGACCATATCCGCATCATGGCGCTCTGCGAGGCGGCGCTCGACCTGGCGGTCCGCGTGCTGACCCCCGGCGGTGCCTTTGTTGCCAAGGTTTTGCGCGGTGGTACCGAAAACGACCTGCTGAATGCCATGAAGCGGAATTTTCGTACCGTCCGCCATGTGAAACCCCCGGCCAGCCGGTCCGATTCGGCGGAAAGTTATGTGATCGCCACCGGATTCCGCGGCGCAGAAGGGGAAAACAAGCCCTAGACCCCGGCGGAAAGAGGGGCTATATCCTCCGCGGCAAGGAAGACCTTTTCACCCCTTGGGAGTCGCCTTGCCAATGACCGCGTCGGCCCCGTCCGATCCTGCGGTGGACCCGGCTTACCTCGCCGCCACCTCCTTTATCGACAGCGACCATGCCGACGTGCGCGCGCTGGCCCGCGCGGCAGCGGGCGAGGGGGATGCCAGGACCCGGGCGGTCCGGCTCTACTATGCGGTGCGCGACCGCTTTCTCTACGATCCCTATTCGGTGGATGTCAGCACCGACGGCATGCGCGCCTCGGGCGTGATCGAGCGCGGCTACGGCTTCTGCGTCAACAAGGCGATCCTGCTGGCGGCGCTGGCGCGCGCCGAGGGTATTCCGGCCCGGCTCGGCCTCGCCGATGTGAAGAACCATCTCGCCACCGCGCGGCTGCGGGCCAGCATGGGCACCGATGTGTTCTTCTATCATGGCTTCACCGAACTCTGGCTCGACGGCAAATGGGTGAAGGCGACGCCGGCCTTCAACATCGAGCTGTGCGAGAAATTCCGCGTCCTGCCGCTCGATTTCGACGGCGAAACGGACTCGGTTTTCCATCCCTTCGATGCCGACAATCGCCGCCACATGGAATATATCGCTGACCGCGGCAGCTTCGCCGATCTGCCCTATGCGGAATGGCGCGAAGCCATGCTGACCCATTATCCCGACCTGATGCGGGAAGAGCGCCGGGAAAACACCAAGCCGGGTGGCGATTTCGCTGCCGAAGCCGCCGCCGAAAACCAGAACCACGACACGCCCTCGCCCCGACTCGCCTGAAGGAGCCACCGATGCAGTTCCGTGAAGCCTATACATTCGACGATGTCCTGCTGGAGCCCGCCGCCTCCAGCGTGCTGCCGACCGAAGTCGACACCCGGACCCGGCTGACCAGGACCGTCGAGCTGGGCATTCCGCTGATTTCCTCCGCGATGGACACGGTGACCGAGGCACGCATGGCCATCGCCATGGCGCAGGCTGGCGGCATCGGCGTGATCCACAAGAATCTCAGTATCGAGGAACAGGCGCGCGAGGTTTCCTCGGTCAAGAAGTTCGAATCCGGCATGGTGATCAACCCGTTGACCATCCGCCCCGATGCCACGCTGGCCGACGCGCTGGCGCTGATGGAACGCCACGGCATCCACGGCATTCCGGTCACCGAAGAAGCCGGCAAGCTGGTCGGCATCCTGACCAACCGCGATGTGCGCTTCGCCACCGACAACAACCAGCGGGTCTACGAACTGATGACCCGCGATCCGCTGATCACCGTGCGCGAGGGCGTGGGGATGGAGGAGGCCAAGCGCCTGCTGCACCAGCACCGCATCGAGAAGCTGGTAGTGGTCGACGAGAAATTCGCCTGCGTCGGCCTGATCACCGTGAAGGATATCGAGAAGGCGCGGCAGTATCCGACCGCCTGCAAGGACGAGCAGGGTCGCCTGCGCGTTGCCGCCGCCGTCTCGACCGGTGCCGATGGCATCGAGCGCGCCCAGGAGCTGATGAATGCCGGCGTCGACGTGCTGATCGTCGATACCGCGCATGGCCATTCCAGCCGCGTGCTGGAGACCATCGCCGCGATCAAGAAGATTTCCAACCGCACCCAGGTGATCGGCGGCAATGTCGCGACGTCCGAGGGCACGAAGGCGCTGATCGATGCCGGCGTCGATGCCGTCAAGGTCGGCATCGGCCCGGGCTCGATCTGCACCACGCGCATCGTCGCCGGTGTCGGCGTGCCGCAGCTCACCGCTGTCTCCGATGCCGTCGCCGTCGCCGACAAGGCCGGCATCCCGGTGATCGCCGATGGCGGCATCAAGTTCTCCGGCGATCTCGCCAAGGCGATCGCCGCCGGCGCCAACGCCTGCATGATCGGCTCGCTGCTGGCCGGCACCGACGAGGCGCCGGGCGAGGTGTTCCTCTACCAGGGCCGCTCCTACAAGTCCTATCGCGGCATGGGCTCGCTCGGCGCCATGGGCCGCGGCTCGGCCGACCGCTATTTCCAGCAGGAAGTCGGCGACAAGCTGAAGCTGGTGCCCGAGGGCATCGAGGGCCGTGTCGCCTACAAGGGTCCGGTCGGCACCATCCTGCACCAGCTGGTCGGCGGCCTGCGCGCCGCCATGGGCTATACCGGCAATGCCACGCTCGACGACATGCGCAAGAACTGCCGCTTCCTGCGGATCACGTCTGCCGGCCTGCGCGAGAGCCATGTGCATGACGTGGCGATCACCCGCGAGGCCCCCAACTACCGGCAGGAGTCGTAACGCCCGTGACCCCGGCTGCGCGGCTCGCCGCGAGCATCGACATCATCGGCAGCATTCTTGAGCGTGCGGCGGCGGCCGACCGCGTGCTGGCCGACTGGCAGAAACACAACCGCTATGCCGGCTCCAAGGACCGCCGCGCCATCGCCGACCAGGTCTATGCCGTGCTGCGCGACCAGGGCATGCGGCGCTGGCGGCTGGAGGCGGCCGGCGCCGCGGTCACGCCGCGCCTGCTGGTGATGGCCGATGCCGCGACGCCGCTGATGGAATGGCAGCGGCTCTGCGACGGCGGCAAATATGCCCCGCCGGTGCTGGACGACGCCGAGGCCGCCACCCTGGCCCGGCTGCCGTCCGACGAGGACGCGCCGCTCTGGGCGCGCGGCAACCTGCCGGCGGCGGTGCTGCCGCTGGCGGAAGCCGCCTTCGGGTCCGACACCGACATGGAGCTGGCGGCACTGAACGGCCGGGCGCCGCTCGACCTGCGGGTCAACCTGCTGAAGGCGACCCGCGAGCATTTGCTGGAGCAGCTGCGCGGCGAGGAGATCGCGGCGGCGCCGACGCCGTTTTCGCCGCTCGGCATCCGGGTGCCGGAAAAGGTGCGGCTGGAAATGAACATGCTGTACCGCGACGGCCTGATCGAACCGCAGGACGAGGCGGCCCAGCTCGCCGGCCTGCTGGTCGATGCGCGGCCGGGCATGACGGTGGTCGACCTCTGCGCCGGCGCCGGCGGCAAGACCCTGCTGCTGGCCGCGGCCATGCGCAACCAGGGTGAGCTGCACGCCATCGACAACGATCCGCGCCGGCTGGCCCGGCTGCCGGTCCGGCTGGCCCGCGCCGGGGTGCGCAACACGACGGTGCACCAGGCCGACGACCTGCCGCGCTTCCTGCAGGAGATGGAGGGACGGGCTGACCGCGTGCTGCTGGATGTGCCCTGCACCGGCAGCGGCACCTGGCGGCGCAACCCGGAGGCGCGCTGGCGCTATGACCCGGCCAGCCTGGACGAGGTGCTGCGGCGCCAGGCCGGGCTGCTGGACGACGGCGCCCGGCTGGTGAAACCGGGCGGTGTATTGGTTTATGCCACCTGCTCGGTGCTGCCGGTTGAAAACGGCGACCAGATCGACCGCTTCCTCGGGCATCACGGGGAGTTTACGGAGCTGCCGCTGTCCGAGGTCTGGGGGAACACTATAACCGTGCAACGTATACAGTCCGGCACCAGGCTGTCCCTGACCCCCTACCGGCATGGCACCGACGGCTTTTTCGCCGTGGCGCTGCGGCGGGCGGGCTGAGGGTGGTGGCCCCATGGTCCGGGCGGGTATACTTCGCAACGTATCAAGGATCCCCACCATGACCGCTTTCCGCCCCGGTTTTCTCCTGCTTTCCGCCGCATTCCTCGGCCTCGCAGTCCTGTCCGCCCCGCTCGCCCAGGCGGCCGGCGGCAGCAGCGATTCCCCCCAGGTGATGGCGCCGGCGGACCCGGATTTCACCGCTGGCAAGGCCGCCATCGACCGCAAGGACTGGGCGACGGCCGTCCCGCTGTTCCAGAAGGTCGTGGCCAGGGACGACAAGAATGCCGATGCCTATAACTGGCTCGGCTATGCCTTGCGCAACCAGGGCGACTACCCGAATGCCCTGATCGCCTATGGCCGGGCGCTGGCCGTGAACCCCAAGCACCGCGGCGCCCATGAATACCTGGGCGAGGCCTATCTGAAGATGAACAACCTGCCGATGGCAGAACAGCAGCTCGGCAAGCTCGACAGTCTTTGCACCTTCGGCTGCCCCGAGTATACCGAGCTGAAAGACAAGATCGCCGCCTTCAAGGCCGGCAAGCCGAGCTGACGCAACCCGGAAGATCGTCGAGGAGCTGTCCATGTCCGCTTTCCGCATCGCCCATTCCGCCGCTGTCCTGGCCGCCGTCGTGCTCGCCGTCCTGCTGATCGCAGGGCTGCCGGCACGGCCGGTCTTCGCCATGGGCAGCAACAGCGACAGCTCCTCGGCCATCACCGGCCCGGCCGATCCCGACTTCACCGCCGGCAAGGCCGCCATCGACCGCAAGGACTGGGCAGCGGCCGTGCCTTTGTTCCAGAAGGTGGTCGCCCGCGACGAGAAGAACGCCGATGCCTTCAACTGGCTCGGCTATGCTTTGCGCAACCAGGGCGACTATGAAAAGGCTTTCGTGGCCTATAACCAGGCTCTGCAGATCAACCCCAAGCATCGCGGCGCCCATGAATATCTGGGCGAGGCCTATCTGAAGACCGACAACCTGGCCAAGGCGGAAGAGCAGCTCAAGGCGCTCGACGGCCTGTGCACCTTCGGCTGCCCCGAATACACCGAACTGAAAAACAAGATCGCCGCCTTCAAGGCGGCCAAGCCGAGCTGACGCCAGCCGTCGAGCCTGCGCAGCCCGTTCAACTCACGCAGAGGAGTTTCAAGACGCCGATGGCGGAGCGCATTCTTATTATCGATTTCGGATCGCAGGTCACCCAGCTGATCGCCCGCCGCGTGCGCGAGGCCGGCGTCTACTGCGAGATCGTGCCGTTCCAGAAGGCGGATAAATGCCTGGACATGGTCAATGACCACGGCACGCTGAAGGGCATCATCTTCTCCGGCGGTCCGGCATCGACCACGGAAGAATTCGCGCCGCGCGCGCCGGAACAGGCGTTCAAGCTCGGGCTGCCGATCTTCGGCATCTGTTACGGCGAACAGACCATCTGCATGCAGCTCGGCGGCGACGTCGAGACCGGGCATCACCGCGAGTTCGGCCGCGCCTTCCTCGAGATCAGGGACGATTGCGGCCTGTTCGACGGCGTCTGGAAGAAGGGCGAGAAGCACCAGGTCTGGATGAGCCACGGCGACAAGATCACCGAGATCCCGACCGGCTTCCGCGCCGTCGGCGTCAGCGACGGCTCGCCGTTCGCCGCCATCGCCGACGATGTGCGCAGGATCTACGCCGTGCAGTTCCACCCCGAGGTGATGCACACGCTGGATGGCGCCAGGCTGCTGCACAACTTCGTGCGCAAGGTGGCCGGCTGCAACGGCGAATGGACCATGAAGGGCTTCCGCAACGAGGCCATCGCCAAGATCCGCGAGCAGGTCGGCAAGGGCCGCGTGATCTGCGGCCTCTCCGGCGGCGTCGATTCCTCCGTGGCTGCCGTTCTGATCCACGAGGCGATCGGCGAGCAGCTCACCTGCGTCTTCGTCGACCACGGCCTGCTGCGCAAGGGCGAGGGCGAGGAAGTCGTCCGCCTGTTCCGCGACCATTACAACATCCCGCTGGTGCATCACGACGCCTCCGCGCTGTTCCTCGGCAGGCTCGCCGGGGTCAGCGACCCGGAGACCAAGCGCAAGACCATCGGCGGCCTGTTCATCGACGTGTTCGAGGCGGAAGCCAAGAAGATCGGCGGCGCCGACTTCCTCGCGCAAGGGACTCTCTATCCGGATGTGATCGAGAGCATCAGCTTCCACGGCGGGCCGAGTGTGACCATCAAGTCGCACCACAATGTCGGCGGCCTGCCGGCCCGCATGAACATGCAGCTGGTCGAGCCGCTGCGCGAACTGTTCAAGGACGAGGTGCGCATGCTCGGCCGCGAACTCGGCCTGCCGGAATCCCTCGTCGGCCGGCATCCCTTCCCGGGGCCGGGGCTCGCCATCCGCATCCCCGGCGACATCACGAAGGAAAAGCTCGACCTGCTGCGCGAGGTGGATGCCGTCTATCTCGACGAGATCCGCCGCTCCGGCCTCTACGACCAGATCTGGCAGGCCTTCGCCGTGCTGCTGCCGGTGCGTACCGTCGGCGTGATGGGCGATGGCCGCACCTATGACCAGGCCTGCGCGCTGCGCGCGGTGACCTCGACCGACGGCATGACGGCGGATTACTTCCCGTTCCCGCACGACTTTCTCGGCCGCGTCGCCACCCGCATCATCAACGAGGTGCGCGGCATCAACCGGGTCACCTACGACATCACCTCGAAGCCGCCCGGCACGATTGAGTGGGAATGATTTTTCCCTATCCGTGCGTATCCGAAAATGCGCTGGGCTGCGACACAAGCCATTGAAAATAAAAATAAATATGTCTGTGAGCAATCGGCAACTATCGGCACGCGGAGTTTGGCTCTGGCGGCCCGCCTGACGGGCCTCCGGCATATTGCTTCACCGAATTTTTCAAAGTACCGTCACGGTCAATGAGGCTCGTGACGGTACTTTTTTCGTTTTAAGCTGTTGAAATCAAAAGAAAATATCTGCCACGAGCCTCCGAAATTGTGCTGACGGTACTTTTCAGGAGGCAGTAGAGATGCTGACGGACGCCGCCCTCAAGGCATTGAAACCAAAAGAGAAGATTTACAAAGTTGCGGACCGCGACGGCATGTATGCGCGCGTCATGCCCAGCGGCGCGATCTCGTTTCGCCTGGACTACAGACTCAACGGCCGTCGGGAGACCGTCTATCTGGGGAGGTACGGACGCGATGGAATCTCCCTTGCCCGGGCACGCGAGAAGTGCATCGACGCGAGGCGCGCCATCGGCGAAGGAAGATCGCCCGCGATCGAAAAGCAGCGCGACAAGCGGCGGCTGAAGGAAGCGAAGAGCTTTGGCGAGTTCGGGGAGACGTGGTTGACTGGCGCGCCGATGGCCGACAGCACGCGTGCCATGCGACGTTCGATCTTCGAGCGCGAGCTTCTGCCGGTCTGGCGCAATCGTCTCCTGACGGAGATCACGCCAGACGATCTAAGAGCCCACTGCGGCAAAATCGTTGACCGCGGTGCTCCGGCGACGGCTATCCACGTACGAGACATTCTGAAGCAGATCTACGGCTTCGCGATCCTGCATGGTGAAAAGGTCGCCAACCCGGCCGACGAAGTCGGGCCGGCATCGATCGCCACCTTCGTGCCGAAGGACCGCTCGCTTTCGCCCTCTGAAATTCGAGTGATGTTGAAGCAGCTCGAGCACATCGCCACGCTTCCCACGATCCGTTTGGGAATGCGGCTCTACCTGCTCACTATGGTGCGCAAGAGCGAGTTGCAGGACGCAGTATGGGAAGAAGTCGACTTCGAGAATGCCGTCTGGACGATCCCGAAGGAGCGGATGAAGCGCTCGAAGGCGCATAACGTCTACCTGTCGCGCCAAGTGCTTGACATCATGATCGCCCTGAAAACCTGTGCAGGCAATTCGAGATACCTTCTGCCGTCGCGGTACGACGCAGATGCTCCGATGTCGCGCGCTACCTTCAACCGGGTGACCTACGCAGTCGTAGAACGCGCGAAGGCTGAAGGTTTGCCCCTGGAGCCGTTTACGGTTCACGACCTGCGACGGACAGGCTCGACTCTGCTGAACGAACTTGGCTTCAACAGCGACTGGATCGAAAAGTGCCTGGCGCATGAGGACGGGCGCTCGTCGCGTGGGGTCTACAACAAGGCCGAATATGAGGTGCAGCGTCGACACATGATGCAGGAATGGTCGGACATCTTGGATGCGTGGGTCGATGGCAAGAAGTACGTGCCGACGCTCATCCCACCGTCAATGCCGATCTTGGAGCCCGATCCGGCCCTTTAACCGGACGGGCCCGGCGTTGCTTCACGTCGGGGCCGGGCGCGCGGAGAATTGGTTTTGAGCGACGGGCCACGAGCCATGCCTGAACCTCGCTGAGATCCCAAACCACGCATCGTGGGGTCAAAGCGAAGCGTCTCGGAAATTCGCCTCGCTGTTCCATTTCGTAGATCGTGCTGTCAGCCAAGGGCACCATCTCACGCAACTGCTGCCGTCTAATTGTTCTTCTGATGGGTGTGTTCGCCGTAGCGTTCATGTTGCATCTCCTCTTGATAGGCGGGTGAGGAGATAGAAAACAATAGATGCGGAAAGTTGGAAGCCTTCACGTCGACCAATCGGGAATTGGCGGGCTGTGGCGTGCATATCGGATGGTGACACTCTGTGCCGACTCGGTGGCCCACAGGCGCGCGGATCGCACCAGGTACGATTTGCTGAAGATTCCGACTCAAAGAGCTGAGCGGCGTTGGTAGATGCGACTCCCTTCAAAATCCAGTTCCGAAATGAGCGTCGGTTCGATTCCGACCACCCGCACCATCCTCTCCTTAGATGCGTTCGATGCGGCGCTGCGAGTTCAGAGCGTCCTCTCTCAGCGCTGTGCGCTATGATGGTTGCGGGGGCTGGATCACGCATTTGATATCCGGTGGATTCCCGGTCGACGTGGTCGAAGCCGCCGACCTCGCTCCCCTCAAGGCCAAGCTCGGCGTGCCCGAGGCCCTGATTTCCTGCCACACGGCTGAAGTCGGCGGTTACGTCATCGAGGGGCATGTCCCGGCCTACGCGATGACGCGACTGCTCACCGAGCGTCCACAGGCGACAGGTCTGGCGGTTGCAGACATGCCGGTCGGCTGTCCAAGCATGGAGGTTCTCGGTAAGCGTCGTCTGAACCCCACCTTTCGCCGCCGCCGCTGAAGAGCGACGCTGAGGATCTCTGATTTGGGATCTTTTTGTGTCTAGATTTGACCTTACGCTTGACCCTGAGCGGGTACCGCGCCGTATCGAGGTGATCAACGGTGCGGGCGGCCGGCGTCGCTGGTCGGCCGATGAGAAGGCGCGGATTCTGGAAGAAACTCTGGCGCCTGGTGCGATCGTGTCCGAGGTGGCACGTCAGTATGGCTTGCGGCCTCAGCAAGTTTTTGGCTGGCGCCGGGATGCGCGGATTGACGAGGGTTCCGCAGGCGCAACGCTGCCGCCATTCGTCCCCGCGGTGATCGAGGCGGCTCCCCCGGCGCCACCTCCGGTCAAGCAACCCGCCAGGCGTCGTCGAAGGTCTGCTGCTCGATTGAGCGACGGGATCGAGCTGGAGATCGACGGCGTCGTGGTGCGGGTTGGTTCGGGGGCGAGCCCGAAGGCGATCGCGGCGGTGATCGGCGCGCTGAAGGGCGGCTCGTGATTGGCCCGACCGGGGCGGTCCGCGTCATGATCGCGACGAAGCCGGTCGACTTCCGCAAGGGCGCGGAGGGCCTGGCCGCGCTGGTACGCGAGAGCATGGGCGCCGATCCGTTCTCGGGCGCCGTCTACGTGTTCCGGGCGCGCCGGGCCGACCGGATCAAGCTGGTTTACTTCGACGGGACGGGCGTGTGCCTGTTCTCGAAGCGGCTGGAGGATGGCAAGTTCCAGTGGCCGGCCATCGCCGATGGCGTCGTGCGGCTGACCGCGGCGCAGTTGCAGGCGCTGCTTGAAGGTCTCGACTGGCGCCGCGTGCATGAGCGGCGCGAGACGCGGGTCCCCGTCGCGGCAAGTTGATCGCTCAGCGCTGGCAAGCCACTGTAATCCATGATTGAATCGGCTTCGTGAGCAACGTGGCCAACCCACTGACCAGTGATCCAATCGCGCTTCGGGCGATGCTCGCGGCCGAGCGTGCCGAGAACGAGCGGTTGCGGCAGATCATCAAGGAGCTGCAGCGCCATCGCTTCGGCCGTCGGGCCGAGAGCCTGCCGATCGACCAGTTGCTGCTGGGGCTGGAGGAGGCCGAGCAGATCGAAGCCGAGGGCCTCGCCGGCGAGGAAGCTGCCGATCTTGCCAAGCGAGCTGAGCGGGCCAGGAAGCGTCGCGTTAACCGCGGCTCGCTGCCTGCACACCTGCCGCGGGTCGAGCAGGTTGTCGATGTCCACGACAAGGCCTGCCCCTGCTGCCGCGGACAGCTCCACGTCATGGGCGAGGATGTCTCGGAGCGGCTCGACATCGTGCCGGCTCAGTTCCGGGTGGTCGTGACGCGTCGGCCAAAATACGCCTGCCGGGCCTGCGAGGAGGTCGTGGTGCAGGCCCCAGTGCCCGCCAGGCTCGTCGAGGGCGGCATCCCCACCGAGGCGACCGTCGCCCACGTGCTGGTCAGCAAGTACGCCGACCATCTTCCGCTCTATCGCCAGGCCCAGATCTATGCCCGGCAGGGCGTGAACCTGGACCGCTCGACGCTGGCAGACTGGGTCGGAAAGGCAGCCTTCCTGTTGCGACCCGTCCATGCGCGGCTGTTCGAGCGGCTGAAGGCGTCGACAAAACTCTTCGCCGACGAGACGACGGCGCCGGTGCTCGATCCGGGCCGCGGCCGGACGAAGACCGGCCAGCTCTTCGCCTACGCCCGCGACGAGAGACCCTGGGGCGGCGGCGATCCACCGGGCGTCGCCTATCTCTACGCGCCCGACCGCAAGGCCGAGCAGGCGGTCCGGCACCTTCAAGGCTTCGTCGGCACGCTGCAGGTCGATGGCTTCGCGGGCTACAAGGTCCTGGCCGACCGCAATGCCGTCAGCCTGGCGTTCTGCTGGAGCCATGTCCGACGCAAGTTCTACGATCTCGCGCAGGCCGGTCCCGCGCCGATCGCGACGGAAGCGCTCGCGCGCATCGCCGAACTCTATCGCATCGAAGGCGACATCCGCGGCCGATCCGCCGAGGAGCGTCGTGATATCCGACAAGCGAGAAGCCGCGCGATCGTCGATGCGCTCGAGCCGTGGATGAAGGCGAAGCTCGCTCTCGTCAGCCAGAAGAGCAAGCTCGCCGAGGCCATCCGCTATGCCCTTCCGCGGTGGGCGGGGCTCAGCCGCTTCCTCGAAGACGGCCGCGTCGAGATCGACTCCAACGTCGTCGAACGCGCTATCCGGCCGATCGCGCTCAATCGAAAGAACGCGCTCTTCGCCGGTTCCGACGGCGGCGCCGAGCACTGGGCCGTCATCGCCTCACTGGTGGAGACCTGCAAGCTCAACGCCGTCGACCCGCAAGCCTATCTCGCCGACGTCATCACCCGCATCGTCGCAGGCCACCCGCAGAGCCAGCTCGATGAGCTCCTGCCTTGGGCCTACGCGCCGGCGCCGCTCAAGGCCGTGGCCTGAGCATGGCAGGCGATAGCGATCTGGGCTGGTGGCCGAGGCTGCGTGACTGGGCACGGCGCATGAAGCGCGACGTGTTGGCGCTCTGGCTTGCCGCCCAAGATGCGCGCACGCCCACCCTCGCCAAGATCGTCGCGGCGGCGGTCGCCGCCTACGCGCTCTCGCCCATCGATCTGATCCCGGACTTCGTGCCGGTGCTGGGCTACCTCGACGACGTCGTCATCGTGCCGCTCGGCATCCTGCTGGCTGTCCGCCTCGTGCCACCGATGCTGATGACCGAGTTCCGAGAGGCGGCAACGCTGCAGCTCGATCGACCCACCAGCCGCTTGGGGCTCGCTCTCGTCCTCGCAGCGTGGATGACGACCGCCGCTTTGCTTCTCTGGTGGCTATGGCCGCCAAGTGCAATGTGACGCTCAAGCCGTGCCTTCCAGACGACGCTTACGGTTCTCGGAACGCTGGCCGAGACCTACGAAGTCGTTCTCTTTGCGCCTGGTGCGCAGCGAGGTGTTTGCACGCTATCGTGGGCCGCAGGTGGTCTGATTTCAGTCCGTCCGAAGGGCCGAGCAGCATGATGTCGGCACGGGGTGGGAGCGTGACGCTGGCTTCGGTGCGATGTTCAACTTGCGGCGGACCATCTGCTCGCCGGTGTCATTGATCGTGTCTCGCGCGCTATTGCCGATTGCTTGGACTAGGCGGTCGTCATCATGGGTGGCGGACTCGGCCCTAGTGCTGAGCGCTTCATCGCTAGGGATCGGGGGCATTGCAACCGGTCAAAAAACTATTCCGGCGGATGGCCCGACCACTCGGAGAAAAGTCTAGGCTTTTCGGGCCAAAGAGCGAGACTTGAAATTCTCCGACATCATCCTCGCAAGGCTCAGCAGGCGCCGAAGGGCTGGATTGTCGTTCCTGGGTGACCAGATTGCGCAGAAGGGCAAGGTTTCAGTTGCGAGCGGCCGGTAGACGACACCGGGAAAATGGGCGGCCGTCGTTGCCTCGCTGGTCAGAGTTAATTGTCGACCGAGAGCGACCAACTGAATCAGGTTATCCCGGCCGACACCGTGTCGGTCAACGCTCGGGTGATGGCCAAACGTGGCGAGGTGTCGGACCAGGTAGTCATGGATCTCCGGCCCTGGATCGGCTTCGCTGACGATGAAGTGCCGACCACGAAGGTCGTCCCATGAAATTTCGTCCTGGTCCGCCAATTCATCATCTTGCGGAAGGGCCACAAAGACCCGCTCGTTCCAAAGATGCGCTACGTCACATCCTGCCACGTCAGGCGGCCCCGTCAAGAATGCGATATCAATCCGGTGACCCTGCACGGAGGCGATGTGCTCGCCGGGACCGCCCTCGATAAAATCGAGGCGCACCCCCGAATGTTCGGCGCCGTAGGCAAAGAGTAACTCCGCGAGAAAGCCGGACGCGAGCGAGGAAAAGATGCCGATCCGCACCACGCCCTCTTCGCCGCGACCGATCGCCCCCACATCCTTGGCGGCATAGCCAATCTGAGTGATCGCCTTGCGCGCGCGACTGAGAAACCTTTCGCCCGCATATGTAAGCCGACATTCCCCAAGTGGCCCGCCGCTTGACTTCAAGATCGCCTGATTTTGCTCGCTGGGCAAGCGTTTTTCGCCCCGAGCGGTGTCTGTCGTCGCG